>JBKYIE010000006.1:28569-182556 GCA_047030735.1 Ruthenibacterium sp. | reverse complement strand
ACCGCTTCATGTATTTATACACAAAAGGGAAATAAGAAGATTAGAAAACCGCAGGCCGCCAATCAGACGGCTTTAATTTTTGACCGCCGTGCGGCGGCAAGGTTGTTGTCGATAAACTCCATCAGGCGTTTATGCTGGTCTTGAAATTTGAAGTGGATTTCAACGCCTTTGTCAGCATGAATGTAAATCACGTCGATCAGGTCAACCACGATATTCCTGTCCAGTTCCTTGATGTTCTTATATTTCAGGAAAGTGGTCAGGTAAGGGTCGTCGGTCGTAACTTCCTTTTCATACTCTTTGCGTTCTTCTTGCAGGTTTGCAATCGCTTGTTTGAGCTGTTCAGCTTCCGTCTGGAACCGGGCTTTCATTCGGTGATATTCTTCGCGGGTAATGTCGCCGTTCTTCCAGTCCATATACAGGCTGTCGGAAATACCGGCTGTTTTCTGCAATTCCCGTTCCTTGTCTTTCAGAAGATTATCAATGAAGATCGTCCGGCTGATACGGGTCGGGGCAGAATTGATTTCCTTAATCACTTCCGCCATGTTCTCCACAAGGGCAATCTGGGCTTGAATGGCTTTCAGGGCCGCTTCTGCGATAATGTCCTCTTTGATGTTGTGGCTCCCGCCGGTGCATAAATCCTTTGATAGTGTCCGATAGGTACGGCAGCTATAATAAGTATAGCCGTGTGCGCTGTTCCGTACCATACCCCGGCCACAATCGGCGCAGCGGAGAAAGCCGGAAAACAGATACAGGTTATTGCGCTTTGGAGAAACGCGGGTGTTGCGGCTCATTAAATCCTGTACCTTTTGAAAGGTATCGGCGTCAATGATCGCTTCATGCGTTCCCTCCACCCAAAACCAATCTGCTTCATCAACGGGGATGATGTCGTGGATTTTGTAGCTTGTCACCTTATGCCGTCCCTGCACCATATCCCCTATGTAAGTGGGATTGTGCAAAATCTGGTCTACGGTTCGGGTAGACCAATAGACGACACCGCCTTTCTTTACGGCCTGTGGATTGAAGCACTTCATTCCATGCTGCCTTTTGTACTCATAGGGGCTGGGAATACCCAATCTAATCAGTTCTTTTGTGATTGCTGATTTTGACATCCCCTCCATGTACCAGCGGAAAATGTCTTTGACGACGGGGGCGGTTTCTGGATTGACAACTAAGTGATGGTAGTCCTCCGGGTCTTTCAGATACCCGTATGGGGCAAAGGCTCCGATAAACTGGCCCTTTTCGCGTTTCTTGTCTAAGGTTCCCCGCACTTTGATGGAAGTTTCCCGGCAATGGTTTTCATTATACATACTCTGGAAAGAAACATCCAGCTCGTATACTCCTTCGGGCCGTTTGAAGCTGTCCAGCTTCGGCAGTTCCAAAGAGATAAAGCGGACATTCATTTTCACAAAGAGCATTTGCAGGTAATACTTACATTCCCAATCATTACGGGAGAGGCGGGACAGATCTTTGACAAGCACACAATTTACTTTCCCATTGTGAATATCCGTCAAAAGCCGCTGGAAATCGTCGCGGTCGCTGTCAACTCCGGTAAATCCATCGTCGATATAATAACCGACAAATTCAATACCGTCCTCGTCAAGCATGAGCTGTTCTAATGTGTCGTTCAGGCGTTCCCTCTGGTTCTTGACGCTGTAACTTTCGTCGTTGCCGTCGTCCTTGGAAAGCCTGATATAGATTGCAACCCTCCAAACTATTTTTTTAATCGCTGTGCTAACGGTCTGTTTCAGGGATTGTGGATTTTGTTTTCTCCGTGGCATACTGTCCTCCAATCCCCTATAACCACAGCATCATTATACCATAGTTACAAGAAAAAATCAGCCTCCTTTTACGCTTGCAAAGTGCCTTTTAAGGATATTTTGCAGATTGTCGCCATCAGCGGCAAAACTGATCCGCACCGCCGTATCGCCGCAGCGGAAGCAGTACGGATTTTTAATCTGTTCCAAATAATTCAATAGCCGTTCAGCCGGGGGCAGGTCAGGGTCAATGTGGACGGTTTCGATATCCACCAGTTCGTCCTTGTTCGCAGCCCCATATTCCATACGGCTCATTTCTTCCAATTTCCCTAAACCATATTCCATAGGTCAAACCTCCTAAACTGTGTACCTGAAAAAGACAGTTTACAGCGGTTTTCCAAAATAATAGGTTGCAATTTAATATGGGCCATAACGGACGGCTGCTGGCACAGCTCCACGGGACTTTCACCCCCGCGTGGTTCTCACGCGGCCCTACCCATCGCCTGCGACGCTTTTAACGCTCGGACTATGGCTATAAGGGAGTATCGCCCGCCTGTGTGTCGTCGCCCGCAAGCTGCCACACTTGCTTTCCGGCGCGGTGTTGGTCGCTCCGCTTTTCCCGTAGGGAAAAGCCTCTTGGCGCATCCGCCGTTTGGCTCGGCACAGACGGAAAGTGTCCGTTTTGCCCTATGATGCGTCGCCGTTCTCTTGCGGGCATTTTTGTCAAGGTACACCCAGCGGCCACCGGGTCAGCGGAAGCATGGAAAGGAAGAATAAAGACATTTCCGCTTCCGGGGCCGTGCCGTTACTCTAAGGCAACGACGATGGAATGAATGAGCTTAATTTCCAGACGGCGCTTCATGTACTCGTCCACGCACACATAAGGGAAGCCGTTGCTGTCGTACAAGGTGCGGGTGCAGAGCTTGTTTATGTAGCCCTCATAATACCGCAGCACTCGTTCCATAGCCATTGCGTCCCCAGCGTGGGCAGCTTCCATCACCGAAAGGGGAAGAAGCTCCTTGCCGTTGAATGTGGGTTGCTTCATCCGCGTTTACCTCCCTCCCGGCATTAACGCCATCAGTTTCACGCGCAACTGTTTCAGGGTGCTTGTCCTGTGGCGCTGTACGGCGCTGCGGGACATTCCCATGAGGCTGCCGATTTCTCCGTCTGCCATATCCAGAACACAGTGCAAAATCAAAATGCTTTGTTCCTGTTCCGGCAGACTGGCGAAAGCCTCGGCCACAAGCTCGTTGTCGATCCGCAAGTCATATCCATGCGACGAAAAAACGTAGCTGTCGCTGGGGTAATGATCCACGGTGGAGAGCTTGTCCAATTCCTGCTGGGTCAGGGCTTCCAGCGACTTTTCACGGTCGCGGTGCCGTGCCATCTCCGACAGGTAGTTTTTGGCCTCGTTGCGGAGTACCGCCTTGCAGAAAGCGTCATAGCGGTTCCGCATATCAAAGTCATTGCGGGGGATCGTTTCCATCTTTTCACCCCCTTTCTATGGGGGATTTCGGTGGTTCTCTCCCTTTCCGCCAAAGATACAAATGAAAGGCCGCCAGCTACCCGGTAAACGCCACTTTTTGGAAATTTTCTTGAAAAAGTTTTGGCCGGTGGCGCGGGCCGCAGGAAACAACAAATTTCGCCCGGCAGGTCACAGACCCACCGGGCGAAAGCAGAAGTGATATGTAGTTGATTTACATGGTATAGTGCATACTCATAGCCGCTTGTCCCCGTTGCCGGGGACGGGCTTTTTAGGGGTGGTGCAACCCCTGTCTTATTTTGTCGAAACGCTCTTTGCTTCATGGCGGCTCCCTCCGTGGGCCGCCGATCCCGCCAGCGTCAGGGCGTCGTTCTATATGAGGGCATAAAGAACGGCGGCCTTGATGTGTTCAAAGCCGCCGTAATGTAATCAGGCATGGGAAAAGGGCTGCTGCACGACGGCTTTTTTCTTTTGCCGTCGTCCGGCAGAGGTTCGTGTCTTATTCCATGTGATGTTATCTATGCTTTAATAAAATAATACTGCGGGTAATCCGTTCTCAGGCATCAAAAATGCGAAATAGGTAAATGCCCCCAAACTTAAAGTAACTAATAAAAGTAAGATTTTTACTAACAGCGGTGTTTGGTACTTCTTTTGAAATAGAAGTATATTTAAAATGAGCGAAACCACTACAAGGAAAACATCTAAGATGAAATTACTCCACACAATGTACTTATCTATTCCCATACTGCCCAAAATGAAAAAGCCGAGTATGAATATGCCATAATTTACACAAATCCAGATCGTTATCTTTTTGGCTGACAGCTTCTTTTTCATTGTAAATATCCTCCTTCTTTAAGGAACAATTCATTTTCCTGCTTTTCATGTAATTTCTTTTCTGCAATGGAGAAATACTCTTTTAAGATAGGATATGTTAAGTTGTCCGGCAACGCATCGAAAAAGCCGATTTCTCCCATTTCACTATAAGGCGGGATTTCACCAAAAGAATATATCGTAGCAAAGTAGACTTGGCCATTCCCTTTATAATGAAATCCGTTTAAATTCATATCAATGTAATAGTCACATAATGGCTCTATATCAAATTTGATACTTCCAGTTTCTTCAAACAGCTCCCTTTTTGCAGCCTCCAAAGGAGATTCGCCTGCCTCGATCCAACCGCTGGGGTGTTCCCATGTTGTTCGATGCTTATGTTTGCAAAATACCCACTTTCCTTTATGAATTGCCATAATATCAGCGGAAAAATAGCCATTAAGGGTATTAAACGGATAGACTTTAAATTCCATATTATCGTCTATGACAAGCATTTTTTATTTCCCTTTCTATCAGCTCCTTTTGTGTTTAATTTTAGAGTTCTGTGAATCGTATGTCATGAGTAATTCACGCAAACATGAATGCGTGAATTACTCATGCCTTTTCCTTCGAGGAAAACTATACTGAATTTGTACTACGAAAGGAGCGAATATATATGAGTACATTATTACAAGTCATGGATGTAACCAAAGTTTATAAGAACCAACCCAAACCCGGTCTTGACCATGTTTCGTTTAAGGTTGCACAAGGTGAGTTTCTAGGCATTATGGGCGCTTCCGGCTCTGGCAAAACGACCCTTTTGAATGTTTTATCTACAATCGACGTTCCGACCAGCGGCCATATCATTATGGGGAAAACCCATATTGAAAAACTTGGTCAAGGACAGGCCGCTGATTTCCGCAAAAACAATCTGGGCTTCATCTTTCAGGAATATTTCCTTTTGGATAGCCTAACTGTGCGCGAAAACATTGCCGTCCCGTTGACTTTACTGCACAAGCCAGCGAATGAAATCGACAGAAAAGTTAAGGAGCTGGCAGAACTGTTTGGAATTGACTCCCAGCTAAAAAAATATCCCAGCGAATTGTCCGGCGGTCAGCGGCAGCGTGTGGCGGCGGCTCGTGCAATGGTAAAACGGCCTCCGCTGATCTTTGCGGACGAACCTACCGGCGCACTGGATTCCAGTTCCGCCACTGAACTACTGACTGCATTAACAGAAGTCAACCACACTTTGGGAACCACAATCCTCATGGTGACGCACGATCCGTATGCTGCCAGCTATACAGACCGCATCCTTTATTTCAAAGATGGACATATCATCTCCGAATTGCAACGCCACGATGCTGAACGGCGGCGCTTCTATGAAGCCATTATGCAGGAATCCGCCCGTCAGGACGAGAAGCGGTAACTGGGGGTGAGTGTATGAATTTAGCGACAATAGCATTTAAAAATCTGAAACGGAACTTTTCTTTTTATTCCCTGTATCTTGTGTCCGTTTCTTTCGTTTTAATGGTTTATTTCTGCTTTACTTCTTTTTCCATGAATGAGATTATCATGGAGAAAATCTCATCGGATGGCCGTGTAGAAATGATGTGCAGCGTAGTCGCAGTATTTATTATGGCGTTTGTTGTGTTCTATATGTTCTACTCAAACAATTTCTTCATGCGCCGCCGGATGAAAGAATTAGGTATCTATGCACTGCTTGGATACCGCAAAGGAAGTATGCTTTGCCTGCTGACCATAGAAAATATTTTCGTCTGCCTTGGCGGTACGATTGTCGGTATTTTGGCTGGCAGCCTGCTGCATATCAGCGTAACGGCGGGAATTGTTGCTTTACTTGGCCTGACGATTGATATGGGGGCAATTCCCTTTATCAATCCTCAAGCCGTCAGCTCAATTTTCCTGTTTATCCTTGCCGTGCTGCTTACCCTTACACTTTCCAATGCAGTATTGCTTCTAAAATCCACCCTTTTGGATCTGGTTCGCTTAGAGAAGAAGGTGGAGAAGCCAGTCCGCCCGAATATCGTTTTATCCGCTATTGGAATTGTTTCTCTTCTCGGTGGGTATGTCTTGGCACTGGATATGGTTCGGGGCGCTCAGTCTGTTTGGACAACGATTGGCTTTTACCCTATCGCATTGCTAACACTGGTACTGGTAGTAGTTGGCACAGTATTATCCGTTTACTCCTTCGTCCCCTTTGTGTGCCAATGCATCAAAAATCGCCACGGCGTTCTGTACCGGGAAAACACGGTTATCGTGGTTCCCAAATTTATGCACCGCATCCGCTCCAATGCAAAGTCGCTGATACTTTTGATTTTGCTGGCTGCTGGAACGCTTTCCGTTTTTGGGGCAACTACACTTTCGGTTTGGTATCCTTACAGAGCTGTGGAACGAATTATTCCATCTGCAATCGAATATCGGGTTGAGGACGAACAGCAGAGCAAGCAGGCGTTGGATGCAATGGCTAAAGGTCTAAATGGTCAGGAATATCAAGTACAAGAAACCAACTTGTTCAAAATTACAGCCACATCAGAACATCTTCCTGATGAATATAGCATTAGTGGTGAAGAAGTACGGACTCCCGGATTTGAGTGCATGAGTCTGACCGACTACAATGCTTTACTGAATAGTCAGGGCAAAGAAAGTTCAATTTCCGAGCTTGGCGATGCTGAATGTGTTTTGGTAAAATACCGACCTGACCCTGAAAACTCTGATATTGGTGCTGTTTATCACTTGAACATTGGTGATGGGACTAAAACGGATGTGACGGTTGTTCAGACCACTTTGGATAACCCTATCGGCTTTGCAAACAGCGTTGCTACACTTCTTGTTTCCGACCAACTTTATCAGACCATAGCAAGCGGACAGCCTGAACAAATCACTGTTGTCAGCATCAATGGTGGGACGACCCGTTCCGATGGAACTGCCTATACGATTTTGAAAGACGCTATGCCTGAGAACATTTATCTTGCGAGCGCATGGCAGCGGCAGACCGAAATTATCCAACTGAACAGTTCCACCTATCTGCTGATTGCATTTGCCACTATTATCTTCCTGATCGCAACCGGCAGCATCCTCTACTTTCAAAATCTCTCTGCCGTCACCTATGATCGGGATGATTATAACATTCTTCAGCGCATGGGGTATAATAGAAATATGATAAAGCGATGTGTCCGTCGTCAAATTCAGATTTACTTTGTGATCCCTTATATGATGGGTATGCTTCACAGCATTTTTGCCATTATATGTTACAAATCGGCATTGATGGATGATGTGCTGGGTCAGGCGGGCGAAGTTATTCTGCCCGTAGCCTTAGCCGTTGGGATTTTTTCCACCGTTTACTTTATCTACTATCAGGTGACGAAATACTCCTGCTATAAGGCAGTAATAAACTAATATCACCATAGGCAGCCGGTATCCAGACTGGATACCGGCTGCCTATGGTTGCCACTCCATTTCACTTTCTTGCGGATATGATACAAGTAGAGTACAATATAAAAGGAGGAGGTGTTGCTGTGAAACGAAAATATATGGTAAGACAAGGCTTGATGATACTTAATCAGCTATTGCTTATCGTGTTTTTATGCGTAATGAATAATGTTGGAGCGACAATACCGTCAGAAAATAGTGTCCATATTGTACTTCTGACACTTCTATTTTGGGATGGATACTACATATCCAGTAAAAACGTAAAAGGGAATCCTATCCTATCACAATTTGCAATTCTCCTAGTGCTATTTGGATGGCATTTTGGATTGTCTTTATTTGGTTCATATTCCCTTGCAGACATGGCATCAGTTGTTATTCTTCCGATTTGTTTGTATCAGTTGGTGAACTTCGTGCAGGCGTTCCTTTTTCAAGGAGCCAATTACAAAGGAAGGAAAGTATTTCTATCCGGGATTTCCATACTCTGCTTTGTAGCAACCATCTGCTTTTTCCTTGACAGAGAATGTTTTTATATCATCTACAACATTCAGTTTCTGGTTTCCTTTGTTTGGTGCATTGTCATATCCGCAATTCACCGTAAACGAGTATGGTTTGTTTTAAAGAGCCAAAGAAAACAACTGCTATTTTCGGTAATCTTTGTTCTGCTTCCATTTATCTGCTACATGATAGCTTTTTCTAGGAAAGAAAACTATGTTGAACAGATGGGGTTATACCTCATCGTCATGCTTACATTTGTCAGTATCCACAGTATCATTTTTCGGGCGAATCATCAGCAAAAGCCATTTTTTTCATTAAGCTGGCCTGCAACTGCTATTTTTCTTTTATTGGGCATAGCCAGCTTTTCACTGATTGTATGGTTGTTTGATTTGCCCATTCTGACCGCGATTACACTGATTTACTTGCTTGTGTTTTGGGGATTGCTTTATCGCCTGCTGATGTTTTGGAAAGCGAGCAAATTAAAGAGTAACGCAGTTCCTTCATTTTACGAATACACAATAGCGCAGCTTAAACATGAAGAAGCACTGAGAAAGGAGTTTACTAATTACCTGCACGATGATATTTTACAGGATCTTCTTTCCATGAAGAATCTAGTGCGTAAGGCCGGACAGCTTGATATTCAACAATTACTGGAAGAAACGCTACGGAAACTCACATCTTCCATACGTTCTCAGATGCAGGCATACCATCCAAAATTATTAAAGAACTTGACATTCAAAGAGAATCTTCAAAGCGTCCTAGACTCTATTACCAATGATAGTGGCAGCTTGATTACTTTGGATTGCAAGGACGATGTTTTTTTAGTGGAACCGTACACGATGCTGATCTGTCGGTTTGCGAGAGAGCTGGCTGTAAACGCCCTCAAACATTCCCATGCTACAAGAATTGATGTAAGGCTGCAACAGGAAAATGACATGATTATCCTGCAAGTGTCAGACAACGGAGCCGGATTTTCGCCCCCTCCTGACGATCATTCCATTCATCACGGACTCGCTTCCATTCAGGAGCAGGTATCCTTTTTGAATGGCAAAATGACAATCAAAGAAAATCCAGAGGGAGGAACCAATATCAGCATCTTTATTCCCATGAAAGGAGAGGAATCCTATGCGAGTTTTGTTGGTCGATGACCATGCGCTTTTTGCTCAAAGTTTGGCGATTGTATTATCAGACTTCCCATCCATTGAACAGTTTTCAAATATCAAATCCGTTGATGAAATAGAGGCAACTATCGAAGGGGACAAGCCGGATATTCTTCTGATGGACATCAATCTCGGAAAGCTGTCCGAAGAAGATGGTCTACTTCTGGCGCAGAACCTTTTACAAAAGTATCCCACTCAAAAAATAGTTGTTTTATCAGGATATGATTTGCCCGTTTACCGGAAAGAAGCCGAAAAGCTGGGGGCAAAAGGTTTTATCAACAAGGATATTGAACCAGAAGAACTGCTGCATATTCTGGAAGCAATAAATAATGGTTCCACCTACTTTGAAAAAGACGGAACCTATATAGAGGAACTAACAGAAACCGAAAAACAGGTTTTGCGTATGCTGGCTAGTGGCATTAAAAGGAAAGAAATTGCCGAACAGCTTTTTATGAGTGAGAGAACCGTTTCTAATCACTTGCAGCATATATTTGAAAAATTAGAAGTTTCCTCGTCAGTAGAAGCGGTGACTAAGGCTATTCAACTGGGGTATATTCCACCTCTTTAACCTACATTGTCATAAAATAAAATTGGGGAAATTTCATCGGAAAATATGAAATATAAAATGTAATTCAAGTGCATATAGCACCATTCCATTGGGCAAGTATGAAATATACAATGTAAGTGGGTGGTGCTATATGGCGAATATCAAAGATTGTCCCGGCTTTGAAACTTTCGGCGCAGATGTAAAAGCAGCGCGAAAGGCAAAGCATTTGTCGCGCAAAGCAATGGCGGAAAAGCTGAATATCGACTAGCGGTATCTTGCAAATATCGAAAATGACGGAATAATACCCAGCCTGCCGGTTATCATACAACTAATTAGAAATTGCGGTCTGCCCGTGGAACGGTATTTTAACCCGGAGATCATGCGGGAAGAAAGCGAGCAGCGGCAGCGGGTCGGCCACAAACTGAAACTGTGTCCCGAAGAATACCTGCCGATCATCGAGGGCGCGATTGACGGGGCCATTAAAATTGAACAGCCAAAGAAGAAAGAAACGGGGGATGCCTGAAAACCATCCTCTGTTTTCTTCTGTTTGCGGGGACGCGGAAGCGTCCTTATTTTTTTGCACTTTTTTCCGGGGAAGTCCCTGTTTTGCGGGTAGTTTGGAGCTTTCCGAATGTACTTATAGCGGAGAAGAACAAAAACAGCAAGCATAGGAAGTGTAGCCACACTTCCGAAAACGCCCCGTCCCGCCCCTGCGGGCCGTCCGTTTTGCTTGTTGGGGAAATCCCCAAACCCCTTTGCCGGAAAGGAGCGTGAAACGCAATGGCAAACCGAAAGCGTCAAATCGTGCTGCGCGTCCCGGTGACGCCGGAAGAACGGGCCATCATCCAGCAGAAAATGGCCCAGCTCGGCACAAAGAATTTCTCGGCCTATGCCCGGAAAATGCTGATTGACGGGTATATCATCCACATGGACACCAGCGACATCCGGGCGCAGACCGCAGAGCTGCAAAAAATCGGCGTCAACATCAACCAGATTGTGCGGCGTATCAACAGTACCGGGGCTGTGTACGCGCAGGACGTTGAGGACATCAAGGGGGCGCTGGCACAGATATGGCAATTACAAAGATCCATCCTATCAAAGTAAATCTGAAAGCGGCCCTTGACTACATCGAAAACCCGGACAAGACGGACGATAAAATGCTGGTATCGTCCTTTGGCTGTTCCTACGAAACGGCGGACATTGAATTTCAAATGCTGTTAGATCAGGCGTTCAAGAAAGGCAACAATCTGGCCCACCACCTGATACAAGCCTTTGAACCGGGCGAAACTACGCCGGAGCAGGCCCATGAGATCGGGCGGCAGCTTGCCGACGAAGTGCTGCAAGGCAAATACCCCTATGTGCTGACTACCCACATAGACAAGGGCCATCTGCATAACCACATCATTTTTTGTGCCGTGGATATGGTACAGCAGCGCAAGTACATTTCCAACCGACGCAGCTACGCCTACATCCGGCGAACCAGTGACCGGCTGTGCAAGGAAAACGGCCTGTCCGTGGTGAAGCCGGGCAAGGACAAGGGGAAGTCCTACGCCGAATGGGACGCCCAGCGCAAGGGAAAGAGCTGGAAAGCCAAACTGAAAATTGCCATCGACGCCGCTATCCCGCAGGCCAAAGACTTTGACGACTTCCTGCGGCTCATGCAGGCGCAGGGCTATGAAATCAAACCGGGCAAATTCGTTTCTTTCCGCGCCCCCGGTCAGGAACGCTTCACACGCTGTAAGACCTTGGGTGAGAACTACACCGAGGAAGCCATCACCCGCCGGATCAAGGGGCTGGCCGTGGACAGAGGCCCGAAACGGAAAGCCACAAAGGAAATCACCCTGCGGATTGATTTGGAGAACAGCATCAAGGCCCAGCAGAGCGCGGGCTATGCGAAGTGGGCGAAAGTCCACAACTTGAAGCAGGCCGCCCGGACGCTGAATTTCCTGACCGAACACGGCATAGACGACTATGCGGCGCTGGAAAGCAAGGTGGCCGAAATCAGCGCGGCAAACGACGAGGCCGCCGCTGCGCTGAAAGCGGTGGAACGCCGCCTGTCCGATATGGCGGTGCTGATAAAGAATATCTCCACCTACCGGCAAACCCGGCCTGTGGCGCTGGAATACAAAAAGGCCAAAGACAAGGCCGCGTACCGGCGCGAACATGAAAGTCAGCTCATCTTGTACGAGGCAGCGGCAAAAGCCATCAAGGACGCAGGTGTGACAAAACTCCCTAATCTGGCCGCCCTGAAAGCCGAATACCGAAAGCTGGACGAGGAAAAGGAACGGCTGTACCAGAAGTACGGCGAAGTGAAAAAGGAACTGGCCGACTACGGCATCATCAAGCAGAATGTGGACAGCATTTTGCGGGTGACGCCCCATCAAGAAAGGACACAAGAGCTATGAGCATACCGAGAATGAATTACCGGCAGTACCGCAAGGCCCGGAAGCTGACGCATGAGTGCTGCAATTACTGTGACGGGAACTGCCTGCTTTTGGACGATGGAGAAGAATGTGTGTGCGTCCAGAGCATTTCCTATTCGCTGCTGTGCCGGTGGTTTCGGGCCGCCGTCCTCCCGCTGGACGCGGCCCTGTGCGCCGAGATCAGCAAGAGCCGGGACGAGGTGAAACGCTGCGTCGAGTGTGGGGCCGTGTTCACGCCGAAGTCCAACCGGGCCAAATACTGCCCGGATTGCGCGGCGCGGGTGCGCCGGAAGAAAGAGGCTGAACGGCAGCGGCAAAAATACTGGCAGCTTTCCGGGAAATGAGCTGCACCAGAGGTAGATTTTTTCAAAAAGATACGATAGACTATAATTATCCCCGCGAAAGAGAGGTACATAGCAATGGGCGAATTGATAAATACTGACGCGATCCAGCTATTTGAAGATAAAAAAATCCGCACCGCATGGGACGAAGAACAAGAAGAATGGTACTTTTCCATTGTGGACGTTATTTCCGTTTTGACCGGCACAGAAAATCCCCGCCGGTATTGGAGTGACTTAAAACGGAAGCTGAAAAAAGAGGGTGCGGTTGAGTTGTACGAGAAAATCGTACAACTGAAAATGCTGTCCTCCGATGGCAAAAGGTATAAAACTGACGTTGCCAATACAGAACAGCTATTGCGGATTATCCAGTCTGTCCCCTCCCCGAAAGCCGAGCCGTTTAAGGCGTGGCTGGCAAGGGTAGGCCGGGAACGGATTGAAGAAACCATTGACCCGGAACAGGCCATTGACCGGGCGTTAGAAACCTATCTGAAAAAAGGCTATTCCGAGGAATGGGTACATCAGCGCCTTTTGGCAATCCGCATCCGCAATGAGCTGACAGACGAGTGGCAAAAGCGCGGCGTGGAAAGGGGAAAGGAATATGCAATCCTGACTGACGAGATTTCCCGCGCATGGTCTGGCATGACAACCCGGCAGTACAAAAAACTGAAAGGCTTGAAAAAAGAAAACCTCCGGGATAACATGAGTGATCTGGAACTGGTTCTGACAATGCTTGCCGAAGCTACCACAACGGAGATTTCTAAAACTGTAAAGCCCGCTACTTTTTCTGAAAATCAGAAAGTGGCGCAAAAAGGCGGTTCGATTGCGGGAAATACCCGGAAAGAGATTGAAGATACAACGGGAAAGCCGGTGATTACTTCCCAAAACGCCAAAGACTTCCGGCAGCTTATAACGGATATTGTAGAGGATGCCGCCGCCATGCCAGAGAAAACAGAGGAAACAGACGACAACAAGGATGAATAACGCCTACATTCTACGCAGTTAGGCCACTGAAAGGCCCGCCGCAGCGGGCTTCTGGCGAACGATTGACGGGGCGGCAATAGGATTTATCCAATCCCCGCCGAAACAGGCTTTGAAATGCGTAGAAAACAACCCATAAGAAAGCGCCGGACGCGGCGGCCTGCTGGCCCTGCGCCCGGCGTTTTCTCATAGGCTGTCCTTTAGGATGGCCCGGATCAGCTTGTTTTGCAAACAAATTATTTCGTAAACAGCCATTAAGTGAATGGGTGTGTCCCTGCAACGACAATCATGGATTTTTTCAAACGTCTTACCTATATTTTTCTACATCTATTACTCTGGAAAAATAGTCACACAAGTTCAGGTTGTGAGTTACCATGATTATGGTTACGCCACTTTCATTCAATTTTTTTAAAAGTGACATTACTATTGCTTCATTATCTTTATCAAGTCCAGAAGTGGGTTCATCAGCTAATATGATTTTGCTTCCTTGCAATATCAATTTAATAATAGCGACTCGCTGCTGTTCACCTCCGCTCAACTGATATATTTTCTTGTTGAGCATATCACTTAAACCAAACTGTTTTAAATACTTGTTGATTTTTCTTAATTTTTCTCCTTTGCTCATTTTTCTATATTCAAGGGCCAGTTTCAAATTCCATAATACACTTTCATCTTCTACCAGCCCATAATTTTGAAAAAGATAACCTATTGTATGCCGTCTAAGGAGCATAGCATTTTTGCTTTTCATGGACAAATTTTTGTAATTACCAATCGTTATCGTTCCCGCCGATATATCGGTAATCAGTCCGATTATATTTAGAAGTGTTGTTTTTCCTGCGCCGCTTTTTCCAATGAGGCCAACAAATTCTCCTTGATCTATCTCTAAAGACAAATCATTAAATAAAACTTGATTTTTTCCATATTCCTTTTTAATATTTTTCAATACGATCAATGACATATTTATGCCCCCTTTTCGATTTCATATAAAGCCTTTTTGATATAAGTCCGGTATAACAATTCACAAAACAGGTAGTCCAGTAGCATGATTGCAAAAAAGCAAGCAAAATAATAATTGATAGCAGTCAAGATTACTGATGCGATTATTTGCATTGCCCAAACAATATAACGGCTCTTTAGTATTTTAAAATGAGAAAAGCCCATAATCTCTTTTAAAGCGTATCGTTTCCGGTTAACAAAAACATCTACATAGTTTGAGATGTATAGAATAAACACCAGTGAAACCACAAATACGATAGCGAACATCGTAAGGGTTTTAAGAACAAACGTCACGCTTTCTAATTGTGTTAAGTAAGGAGTCAGCAATGTTCCTGCCACGACTAACTGTGCCAGATCATATTTCGTTAACAGGGCAGAAAATTCTTCTCTTGACTCTACTGAAAAGAACAAACTTCTATTATTTAAAGCATCTAAATAATAAAGCCCTCCAAAATCTCCTGTATCAACAATGATAATACCACCAGTTATATCCGAAAATCCTTTCTCTGTATTAACCTTTATAGTGGAACTATCATCAATATAAACAATATTAAATTCATTTGCGCGTGTTTCTTCTTGTATCCCGTAATTTTGGTTATAGTTCAGTAGAAGATCATATTCTCCTGCAATGTGTTCTTTTATAAGGCTTTCATCATTTTTATACATATCAGGAATTAAGACCGTTGGTGTACTAAATACACTTTCATCCAAAGGAGTTCCGTTTACTTGAATATTGGAAAATTCCTTTATATAATTTTCATTTGCAATAATAGTTTGTTGGACATAATATGGGCGCGAAGCTCCCATTGGGCCTTGAGCTTCATCACTACCTGTATAATCGCATAACAATGAATGATGGTTCCTATATAGCTCTAAAATTGAGTTTGAATAACGCTCCGATACATCCGGGTTTGATATGGCATAATTATATTCTGCTGAATTAAAGCCATTAGATGTATAATAGCCATCAAGGTATTTATAGTCTAAAACCGCCTGTTGACTTTTCATATAATCTCCACTTTGCTGAAGTAAAGAAATAATGGTAATAGCAATTACAACGGAAAACGCAACTTTTATAAATTGTACAATCACATTTGTGCTTTTGTTTAATGTTTTATTTTTTATCATTGCTTCCAAACGAACAAATTTTATTAAAGCACTTGTTAGAAGCATACAAAGCACATTTACAATTAAGACGATCCCAAAGAAGAATATACCCATTATCAAATAGGAGAAATCAAAGCGGTTTGCAAATGCGTAATACAGGTTCAGTGCAGCCAACAGAACTAAACACACAATAAAGTAATATTTTACTATACTAAGGATTTGTTCTTTCAATATACGCAGAGTAGAAAATCCCATACTCTTTTTAATGCCGATCTTTTTCAGGCTGTAAGAAGTATAAATGCAGTATATTATTAGAATGACAATGAACAGAATGACAAAATTAAAAAGATTTAACTCTAATATCATGCTATACGGAATAGACGTATCTTCATATTTAATGATTTGTGTAGATAGCTGTGCTGAGAGTTGATCTATTTCCTCCAAAGATAAATCCGTATAGAATATGCCAACACTGTCTAAAAAATCTTCTTTTGTTAATTCGTGGTACTCAAATGCGATTGTTTGCGATACAGGTTGTTTTTGTGAGAATTTATCTAAAGGATAGCAGTATAAATCATAAGCAGATCTATCTGTCGTAGTTAGTGTGTTGTTGATAATTTCCAACCTATTATCATCGTAATTCTCTGTGAATATGGTATAAAATTGGTTGAGGATTTCTGGAGATGGTTCTTCAAGCATATAACCACTTAAATTATCAGCAGCAATATTGTTTTTCTCATATATATTGTAGATTGAGCTGTTAAAAATATATGCAAATAGCAATATTTCAAGCAAAACGAAAATCTTCAAAAAATTCTTCATATACTATACCCTCCTCAAGCTACTATTACGCTTATTATAGTTGGTAATCCTTAAAAGTATATTACTCTAAGTCTTAATTGTTTTTTAAATTGATTGGTGTCGGTTTTTCCTATTCTGGTCTGTCACAATTAAATCAGCGGGCTTTTCTGGTTCCTTTGGGAACAACCAAATACCGGCCATGCTCATACCTCCGATAACATTTTTTATTATATTTCATTTGTTCAACGAACACAAGGTAGAAAATATGAATTATAGAGTGTAAGTTTAGCGGTCAATCAAGTGTCGTCTATGCGTCGGAAGAAAGCAGCCGAATGACAGGAGAAAAGATGCCTGTTGTCTACGCATTTAGACCGCCGAAATGCCAGCCATAGTAGGGCTTTCCCGTCATGGTCGGCGGGCAGGCAAGACAGATTATCCAATCCCCGCCAGAGAGGGCTTCTAAATGCGTAGGAAAATGTTTCCGCCGCTGGTATTTCTCCCGGTTCTGTGTTATGCTGATACAAGCATAAAAAAGACAGGAGTGGACAGGATGGCCGAACAGGAAATGTTGCTGGACAGCGCCACGATCAAGGCCGCCGTCGCAGGCGAGAAGTGGGCTACGGAAAAGGTGATTGAACACTATGCCCCCATGATTGACGAGCTGGCCGTAGACGAGGATATGAAACAGCACTTGATTATGAAACTGTTGGAAGCCCTGCCGAATTTCCCGATGGAGCAGGCATAAAGGCAAAAAAACAGCGCCGGACGCAGAGGCCATACAGCCCCCGCGCCCGGCGCTTCGTTATGTTTTATTTACTCGTCTGTGAAATGGAACTGGTACGCCTCAAAGTCGGCGTCGGTCATGGTGTCCAGCTTGGCAAGGGTCTGGCGGGCCAGTGCCGCCATTTCCCCGTCCATATCCGGCAGCGCGGCATGGAGCTTCGCCATCGTCCTGCGCCGGTCGGCATTGTGATACAGACAGATCAGGTTTTCTTCCTCCACATTAAACTGCATTGTCATACCTCCAATTCGTTTTTCTTGGTGCGGGCCGGGGCCTTTTTCGGGGCTTGGGCCTGCTTATTTTCGGATAGCTGCTTTCGGATAGAAGCGCGGGGCCGCCGCACTTCCTTGTCCCGGTTCTCGTCTTTGCCTATCATGGCATATATCCCATGCCGGTCTTTCATGCCGGTAAACACCAACGATTTGTAAGGCAGCATGGAAAAGAGGCGGTCGGTGTCCTTGCTGGACGCGATCTGCGTAAAGTAGGGGGACAGCTCTACCATGAAATGCGTCTTGTTGGGGCTGTTCGGAGCGGACAGTTCTTTCAATCCCGCAACAATGCGCTGGGCTTCGTTCCGGATCAGGCGGTCGTGCAGTGCCGTGACATGGGCTTTGAAGTCGCCCGGTTGAAGCTGCTCCCGGCCTTTTTGCTCCTGCCGCAGCACTTCCCGCAGGTGTTCCGGCTCATTGGGCTTTGCCTCATACCGTAGGAACGCCCCCAGCTTGGGGTCGGGGTGGCCGTCAAAGTACAGCTTGGCAGGCTGCTCCCGGTCGCCCTTTTCATAATGCAGGATGATGGTGTCGGCCTGTACCGCCTCGGCTGCGACGTGCCGGAAATGCTGGGGATAGTCCAGCTCATAGAGATTACCCCGTATCTTTCCGCCCACCTTGCCGGTCAGCTCCACGGCGTAGGCCAGAATACGGTCACGGGTCTGCTCCCCGTAAAAGCGCCATGTATTATGCTGCCGGGTATCTTGCAGGAAAACGTCGCGCTCCCGGAAACAATACGTCCCGGACGGGCGGGACATCCAAAGTAGCGTTTTGTCCTCGGCCCTGTCGCTGGCGGCGGCTTGCCGGATCATCTCTTTGTCAATCTCAAAATCATTGCGGTAAAAGGCGGTGTTCTGCCACATAAGCTGTTCCAGCGCGGCCAGCACATCCACATTTTCAAACTTGTTCACGGTTTCACACCTCCAATTCCTTAGATCTTTCCCGCTGCGGCGGCTTCTTGGCCTGTTCCTCCTTGGCGGCTTTGAGCTGCGCCCGGATGGACGGCTTTTTCTGGCGCTGGGCTGTCTTGGACGCCGTGCGGTTCTGCTTCGGCTTCTCGGCCTTTGCTCTGGCTTCCAGCTCGCTCATGGTCGGGGCATTGTTCAGAACGCCGTCGATCATGTTGTAGTTCTGCTCGGTCGTCATTTCAGCGGCCTTGATGGGGCTTTCCTGCTGGGCAGGGATGGCAAAGGCGTCTGTGCCGTTGCCCATGATAAGATACTTGCCGTCCTCGGATTGATGGTGGAAACCATAGCCTGCGGCCTCCAACTGCTCCCGGCTCATATCCGTTACAAGGAAGCTGCCCCGTGGGGTCTGGATGCTCTCGCCGGTCAGCAATTCCCGTGGCGTAAGCTGTTTTTCCCGCTGCAAGAAGAACTCCGGCACCGGCGTAAAGCCGAAGCTGTCACAGTAATGGGCTTCCTCCTTGCCGCCGCGATTTATCACAACAACATCCGAAACTGATAGGCTGTGGCCCCGGAAGTCGGCGGGACGGTCAAGGTTGAATGTACGGTAGATGTCCTCCAGCGTGGTTTTGCCGTCCAGCGGGGCCGTGTAAACCAGATCGTAATTCTGCCGGTCAACGGCCAGCCCCGCTTCCTGCAAGCTCTCGTAAGCCTCAAAGCGATAATCCCGTGTTTCCGGCCCGCCTTTGAGCTGGTAGATGGCAAAGGTGTCGCCCTGCTCCGGCGCGGCGGCGCTGCGCTCGGCCAGTGTCTTTTCGGCACGTTCCCGCACATCGTCCCGCAGCGGCACCGTATAGAGGGTGGACGCAGAGGAAAAGCCCACATTGTTAAACACATAGTCCACATCGGCCTCTTTCAAGGCTCCTGCCGGATAGTAGTCGGCCCGTGTGGGGGTGTCGCTCACCTTGCCGTCCGCAATATCATGGTTCAATCCCGTTTCCAGATGGGTACAGATTTTGCCGTCCACGGCCAGCGTCACATAGTACCAGCCGATATAGCCGCCGGTCTGCTCGTCGGCCCCGTCGTTAAACTCCACATTCAGCAGCGTGTAGGGCTTTAGGCCCTGTTGGGCGGCAATCTCGTTGTCCTTGGCCTCCCGCCGCAACAGCACGGGCAGGGCCGCTTCCTTGGTTGCCTGCACGATTTCCGGGTTATAGCGTACCAACGCACTGTTGACATATTCCGTCTGTACCTTTACGGTTTTGGCCTTTGGCGTCAGGTGGTTGCCGATGAACAGGGACGCGCCGTTATCAAAATGGATGGACATATCGCTGGTGCTGCGCCATTTGCCGGTACAGGGGGAAGTGTGGATTTCGCCGGTCTTGCAGCCAAACGCCTGCGCGATTATATCAATCTTGCCTTGCAGGGGCAGGTCTTTGTAGCGGTCAGCGATTTCCACCGCCTTTTTCTGCAAATCGGTCAGGGGCTTATCGGCTGGCTTTTCCTGCGGCTCGGCGGCGGAAACATCTTCCTGCGCCGTTTCAGGTTCCGGCGTGATTTCCTGTGCCGGGGCAGGCTCCGGCTCTGGTGCTGCCTCCTGTTCCGGGGCCGGTTCCTGCGGCTGCTCCTGTTCCTTGGCGTACAGCTCCTTGACGGCCTCCTGTGTCAGTTCCCCGGTATTGAGCTGATCCAGCAGCTCCCGGCATTTTTCTTCCGTCCCGGCATAGAGAACCGCCCCAATTTTTACCGTGCCGTCCTCCTGCGGGACATAGGCTTGCAGCAAGTACAGGTTTTCCGGGCTGTCGCTGCGGGTGGCGGCGTGTACCCGGTAGACACATTCCTCCGGCTCGGCTTGGGCCTGTGCCATCTGCGCCTGCTGCTGCCGGATGCTGCTGCGTTGCAGCTCCGTGGGCTTCTCGCCGGTAAGGGGCTGAATACTCGGAATACGGTCAGCGGCGTAATAGGCGTTCCCGTTCAAAAGGCGCTGCCATGCCCCGACGCTTGGTGCCCAGCGGAAGCCGTGTTCTTTCAACTGCTGGCGGGTGTCGGCGTCGGGTTTCCCATCAAAGAACACCTGCAAACGGCTCTGTTCCCGGTTGGCTTCCACATGGCCGCCCTCAAACTCCCAGCCCACATAGACGGTTTCTCTGGCGCGGGTCAGGCTGTCGATCCGCTGCCGGATGCGGCGGATTTCCGCGCTGTTGTTGGACAGCTCCCAGCTCTGAAAGGGTTTCTTTTCATAGTGCCAGCCGGACACCATAGCCGCTTTCAGCTTTTCAAGATTTTCAGGGGAAAGGTGTGGGCAGCCGTCCAGCGTGCCGTGTTTGCGGTAGTAAGCGTTCACGGCTTTCATGGTTTCCTGCGCCTTTTCCAGACCGGCCAGCTTCTTTTCCAGCTTGGGGATGGCCTGCGGGTCGTCCTGCCGGATGCCGCCCATGCCGGTACTGCGGATTTTATCAAGCAGCCCTTGGATGTACTGCCATTCCTGCATATTGCTGTCGCGGGCCGCGTTCTGTTTTTCTTTCTGGCGTACCGGAAAATTGGAACCACCGGCAATCAGGATTGAGGGAACACGGGCGTCAATGGCAAAGCTGTGGTTCATGTTGGCGGCCAGCTTCCGGGCGTAGGTGTCAAGCAGGCTGTCGATTTTCTCATGGTACATGGGATCAACGCGCTTTTTCTGTGCCTGCGCGATTTCAAAGGCATTATCCACATAATGCCGGTACTCCGCCGTGGCGCTGCCGGGCTTGTAATCGGAATAGCTGTTCATCTCCTTGGCGCGGCGGGCTGCACCCTCATTGATGGAATAATAGTAGTTGGACGCCGCAGGCTCTTTTGTCGGCTGTTCCGGGGCAGGCTCCGGCTCTGGTGCTGCCGGGGCCTCATAGCCAGCCGCCGCGTATTCCTCCACGGTCATACCGGCGTCAGCGGCTTCCTGCTCGATCTCGGCCATTACCTGTTCCCGGTATGCCTCTATGCTTGGGTCAAAATCGGAAAGCTGCGGCATTTCCGGCAGCGGTTCCCCCTGATTGAGAAGCGGGCGGCACTCCTTGGCGTAGTCCTCCAGCGCCCCATAGTAGGCCGTTTCCTCCGGCGTCAGGGTGTCGCCGGACGCCAAACGGGTTTGCGCCTCCTGTTCCAGCCGGGACAGGTTACAATGCAGCTCCATGTACGGGATGATTTCAGATACAAAGGTTTCCCGGCTGGCCTGATCCTCGGCCAACGCCTCTGGCCCTCGGTATTTCAGCACATGATTTTTCCACTGTTCGTCATGCAGGTAAAATTCCTGATAGCCCCGGATATGCTCGATCAGGGAACCATCCCGGTCGCCAAAATCCTGCCGCCCGGAATAGCTGTGGGCCTCGCCTTGGAACGTAAAGTCAATGCGGAAGTCGGTCTTATCGTAGTAGCCTCCGCCTTGGTGTTCGGCGTCCAGCTTGGCAAAGAGGGCGTCGGCCTCATGCAGCGGCATTTGCTGGCCGGTTTCCAGATGGGGGCTTTCGCTGAACAGGATCGTCACAACCGGCTCCGCTGCCGGGTCAAGGGCCGGTGCTTCGGCCTGCGGCTCCGGCGTTTGGCTGGCCCCGGCCCGTTGCAGCGTCCCGTCGTCAGAGAGGACAAAGCCCTGTGTCTGAATGGCGTCCAACGTGCCTTGCGTCACCTCGCCGGTGGATTTCACATCGGCGTCAATCAGGGTTTGCAGCATAGCTTTTACACTGTCGGTCATTTCCTGCTGCTGTTCCGGGGGCAGCTTGGAAAACACACTGTCGGGGGCAGGCTGCTCGGCGGCCTGTTCCACGGTCTGCTGCGCCTGCCGCTGTTGCTGAAACTCGGCAAGGTGGCCGTCGATGGCGGTAATCAGCTCATGGGCGGTGGCCCGGATGGTTTCAAGGGACGCCCGCAGCTCTTTCAGGTCTTTGCCGGAACTCCAACCGGCCACATACCCAAAGGAATAGTCGGACGTGTCCAGCCCGTAGTGCTGGCAGACGGCATAGGCCACGCTCTCGGCCTGCACCTCGCGGGTGCGGCTGTCGGGCCGGTCGGCCTGTTCGGTCACAGGGGCGTCCGGGTCAATGGCGTGGAGCTTGGCATGGGCGATTTCGTGAATGGCTGTTTTCAGGGTTTGCAGCTCGCTCATGTTCTCCTGAATGGCGATCCGCTTTTCCGTCAGGTGATAGTAGCCGTGGGAACCGCCCGGAATATCCTCAAAGGCCATCGGGACGGGGGAAGTCTGTTCCAGCGCCTTGAAAAAATCCTGATACCGTTCCACGTTGCCAGCCAATTCCTCCACGCCCAGCGACGGCAGCGGTTCGCCCTCGGTCTGGCTCACATCAAAGACAGACACAATCTTGAACGCCGGGACTTGGATTTCTTTCTGCTCGGTGACGGTATTCCCGTCCTTGTCCTTGACCGGCTGGCCCTGTTCGTCCCGCTTCGGCACTTCCTTTTTCACCTTGTAGGGGGCCGGGGCAAAAATCTTGATGCCTTTCTCGCCCTTTTTGACGTTGCGGTGAAATTCATCCCGCCACTTGTTGTATCCTGCTACAAGCTGGCCGCCCTGCATGGCAATGAGGATGGTGTTGTTAAAGCTGTAATTGTGGAAACGGGCCATTGTGTCAAGGTAGGCTTGAAAGCGGTCACTTTCAAACAAATCCATGATGCCGGTTTCCAGCTTGTCGGTAATCTCTTTCATGCGGTCGGCGCTGTTCTTGCTGTTTAAGATAATGGGGATCACCTGCGGCTGGGTCGGGGCCTCGGCGGTGGGGGCGGTTTCCTGCCGGGCCTGCACAGCTTCCCGCAGCACGTCCGGCTGGGGAAAGCCCATCACCCGGTATTCTTCCGGCACCGGCTGGCCCTCATGGACGCGCTGCCATTCGTCGCCGCTTCGCACCAGATAGCCATAAGGCGTAAATGCGCCCTGCTCCTGCCGGGCGATATGCTCCCCGAACCGGGCCACGTCGATCCCGGCTTTCCATTCCTCCGGCATATCCACCATGCCGGAACGGTTCAGGTAGTAGTCCCCCAACTGGCCGGGGGATTGCACATCCGGCAGATGCACAAAGTAGTCCACGTTGTCGGCATAGTCGATGATCTGCCCGATACTTTCAAAGCCGCCCCTTGGATTTTGCAGGGCGGCGTTCAGCTCCGCAAGGGCGGCAGCGTCCAGCGTGTCCAGCCTTGCGGCAAGGAAATTCAGTTCGTCCACGTCGGCGGCCAGCACCATGTCATAGGGGATGGCAAGGCGTCTGTCCTCCGGGTAGGAAAATCCGGCAATGAAAAAATCCTGCAAGTTGTCGGTGCTGATATGGATTTCCCGCATGGCCTCCTGTAACTTCTCGGCGGTGGTCGGCAAATCCAGCCAATAACCATGCGGCCCATCGTTCTGCGCCTCGGCGCGGTTGTCAATCATAATCGAAAAGACTTCGCTCACGGGTTCCCTCCTTTCTCTGTCTTGTTCCATCAATTTCTTCATTAACTCGTAGTCCTCAATGCTCATGTGGCCATCATAGGTGTATGGGTCGATGTCGTCCCCACGGTAGGGACGCTCATAGAAAGGCAGTCCGGCAGCATGGGCTTTTTCCCTCGCTTCCTCTAACACCTCCGGCGGCAGCTCGTCGCTGTGGGCCTCCATGAATGGGGTAATGTTGTTCAGGCTGTTGTCGTAGTGGTGCCGCACACCGGCGGCCAGCTCCGCCACGCTCATTTTCTCGGACAGATAGCCGGAATAGTAGCCATTCACCACAATGGCCCGTGGATCGGCGGCCTGTATCTCGGCAAGCCGCGCTCTGTCCTCTGGATAAAGGGTGTCGTCCAGATCAAGGTGGAACGCCTCGGCCTGCCAGCTCCGGCCCTCGCGCCAGAACGCCAGCCATGCAATCCCGTTCCGCAGGTCGTCTTGATATTCCGATACAACGTCCCTAAGACTTGCCATTGGCAGCCCTCCTTTCTGAAAAATGGCATAAGAAAAGCAGGAAACCATCTCTGATTTCCTGCGGGAAGTGTTGCTGTTTGTGTGGCAGCTATTAAGTTAAACGGATTTTGGCATACTGGGATTTGGTGATTTTTTCTGTTGCGCCCATTTCTTAATGATGTAAAAGTTATACCAGGGTTTTTGTTAAACGTGTTCCAATGGTTAAATACGGCTCACCCAAATATTCGCTTTTTTCAACTACATAACCGTTCTTTTGATAAAACGATATGGCGGCCGTATTTTCCTGAAATGCCCATATAACGATTTCTTGATAACCTCGCTTTTTAGCTTCTTGTTCAGAAAAAGAAATACACTGGCTGCCGATATTATGTCCTTGTGCTTCCGGCCTTACATAAATACGCCAAATCTCAAAAGCTCCCTTTTTATCCATATCTGCTGTATCGCCTATTGATAATAGCGCTAATATCTGGCCTTGTTCTTCCCAAACATATTCTAACAGCCGTCTTGATTGAAAGTCATGCTTTAATTCCTCTGCGCGTTTTTTACAACCATCTTCATTTAGCAAAAGTGGATTTACATAATCTGAATATGTCTTTTTCCAATTTGTATTCACTATATCAATCGCTATATTATAATCTTTCTCTGCTAAAGGGCGTATCATAAATTTGTTCCTCCAACTTGACTTCCAATTTGTCGCTGGACTGATTATACCTCATTTAACAAGATAAGCATAGCGGAATTTTGTAAACACTTGATGAATGGCAACAGGGGTTTGGGGATTTCCCCAACAAGCAAAATCCCCGGCCCGGCAGGGTGGCCGGGTCAGGGATTTATCGGAAGTGTGGCTACACTTCCTATGCTTGCTGTTTTTTAGTTTTTGTCCCTCCGTTCAATGCGATAGTTGACGTATTTCCCGCCGGTATCAGCCAGAAGTACCGTCCCGTCGTAGGTTTTCCCGGTTTTCATGGAGCGCAGGCCCTTTACCTTTGCCTTTCCGTCTTTGAGCAGCGCAGCGGCGATTTTCGGCGTGAACGCCTTGCCCCGTTCCTCAAAAAATCGGTCATTCTTCCACATGACAAACTGGCAGGCCCGGTTTCCGCAGTAATAGTTCTTCTTGCCCTCGTAGACAGCTTCGCCGCAGCGGGGACACTTGCCGATAGCCACGCGCTCGGCCTGAAACAATTTCTGCGCGTCCTCGCTGATCTGCGAATAGCCGGAAATCAGGCCGCGCGTCATTTCCTCAATGCCAGCCATGAAGCCCTCCGGGTCAGTCTCGCCCTTGACAATGGCCGTCAGCTTGGTTTCCCATTCGGCGGTGAGCTGGGGAGAGGTCAGCACATCCGGCAGGACGCAGGCAAGGTTGTGGCCGTCCTTGGTGGGAAGTAGCTGCTTGCCTTTCCGTTCCACAAAGCCCATCTGTACCAGCTTTTCCAGAATGGAAGCGCGGGTGGCCGGGGTTCCCAATCCCTGCCGTTCGGCGTCCTCCGGCATATCCTCGGCCCCGGCCCGTTCCATAGCCGACAGAAGCGTGTCCTCGGTGTAGGGCTTCGGGGGCGTGGTGAAATGCTCGGTGACGGAAACCTCTACCTTGTCAAAGGTCTGGCCCTCGGTGATCTCCGGCAGCTCCCGCGCCAGCTCCGGCGCGTCCTCGTCGGCGTCGGTCTTGAACGACGCCCTGAAACGGCGGTCGATCTCTTTCCAGCCGGGCGTCAGGATGGTTTTGCCCTTGGCGGTAAACTCTTTCCCGGCGCAGGTGAATGTGGCGGTGACGGCCTCAAACACATGGGGCGCGGCCACAGCACACAGCAGCTTGCAGCAGACAAGGGACAGCAGTTTCTTTTCGCCCTCGGTCAGCCCGTCAAAGCCTTTTTGCACAAACTCCATCGTGGGGATGATGGCGTGGTGGTCGCTCACCTTTTTGCTGTTCAGCACCCGGCCAAACTGCGGGGCAATGTCAAGGCCCGCCGCAAAAGGAAGCAGCGGCCACAGGCCGGACACGATGCTTTCCGCCGTAGGCTGCATATCGTCGGTAAGATACTGGCTGTCGGTACGGGGATAGGTCAGCAGCTTCTTTTCATAAAGCTGCTGGGCGTAGTCAAGGGTCTGCTTGGCGGTAAATCCAAACAGGCGGTTGGCCTCCCGCTGCAACGTCGTGAGGTCGTAGAGGCGGGGCGGCTGCTCCGTCTTTTTCTCTCGCTTCACCGATACACAAACGGCCTGCGCTCCTGCACAGGCCGTCTTGATGGCGTCGGCGTCGGCAGCACTGGAAACGCGGTCGCTGGCCGCCTCCATGCCGCCCGCCGCGATATGGACAACGTGATATTTCTCTTTCTTGAAATCGCTGATCTTGGCCTCCCGGTCAACCAGCATTTTCAGGGTCGGCGTCTGGACACGGCCCACGGTCAGGGTCTTGTGGTAGAGGATGGAGAAAAGCCGGGTGGCGTTGATCCCCACCAGCCAATCGGCCTGCGCCCGGCACAGGGCCGATTGATACAGGTTGTCATAGTCGGCCCCCGGTTTCAGGTTGGCAAAGCCCTCCCGGATGGCGGTGTCCTCCATACTGGAAATCCAAAGCCGCTTGAACGGCTTTTTGCAGCCCGCCATCTGATAGACGAAACGGAAAATCAACTCTCCCTCGCGTCCGGCGTCAGTGGCACACACAAGGCCGTCCACGTCGGGGCGCTCCATCAAAGAACGCAGGATGTCAAACTGCTTTTTCTTCTCGTCCGGGATGATGTACTGCCATTCCTGCGGCAAAATCGGCAGGTCGTCATAGGCCCATTTCTTATAGCGGGGGTCGTAGGCCCCGGCGTCGGCAAGGGAAACAAGGTGGCCGATGCACCAGCTCACCAAATAGCCGTTTCCCTCCATGTAGCCGTCCTGTTTTTTGTTGGCTCCGATGACGCCCGCAATGTTGCGGGCCACGCTCGGTTTCTCTGCGATCACTAACTGATAACTCATTCTTCATCCTCCTTTTTCGGTTCATCTTCATCCAGCAGGTAATCGTCTAACGGTCTGGCCTCCACCTCGCCGGTGTCGTCGTCCACCTCCGGGGCCGGTTCGTCCTCGTCGTCGTCCTCGTCCTCCCCGAAGTCGTATTCGTCCAGATCGTCATTGCCCTTGGTATCGGCTTTCGGCTTCTTAAACTTGAAGAAGTAAAGGGCCGCGCCGCCGCCAATGAGCAGTACCACAAGGAACACAATCAAACCGCCTATGCTGTTCCCGGCTTCTTCCTCCGGCTCGGTGGTTTCTGCCGGTTCCTCGGCCTCCGGCGCTGCGCCCACGCAGGCGGTGAGATTGTCCTTGCATACCGGGCAGGCGGTGTTGACGGCCCCGGCCTCGCATTTCTCCGTACAGGTACAGGTCGCCGGGGCGGTTTCGCCGTCCTCGGTCAAGGCCATCAGGTCGGCTTCGTCCACTTGGTTCAGGAAATGCACGGTTTCCTCGCCCTCGTCGTCCCGGTCGATAATCAGGTAAAAGGTATTGCCCGCCTTGGTTTGCAGCGTGATAAACTGCTTGCCGCCGGTGATGCCGATGTCGTCAATCAGTGACAGGTTCCCGTCCGGGGTCAGGGCGGCGCTGCCGCCTGCCGATCCGCCAAACTGTTCCAGCAGGGCGGAAAGTTCGTCCCCATTCAGGGTAAGGGAAAAATTGCCGTCGCCGGTGGCGGTGTCGCTCACGGTCAGATAGTCGCCGCAGACGTAGCCCTCGCGCTCCGGCAGGAGAATTTTCACCCAGCCATTATCCTCGGTGCCGATCACTTCCACCTGCGTCCCGTTGGGAAGTTGGGTAAAGGCTTGGTTATCTGTCCCCGCGCCGGTACGGACGTTGAGATTGCCCCCATTCGTGACAACAGTGCCGGTCTGGTTTGGGGTGCCGTCGTCCTTATTGGAAAGCTGGATGCCCTCGTCGGTGACAGTGACATCCACCTGCGATCCCAGCAGGGAAGAAAGCAGGGCGGCCATTTCTTCGTCGGTCATGGTTTCCGCCGCGCCGGTGCTTTCCTCGGTGTCAGTGCTTTCGGTGTCCTCGGTGGTGCTGGACGTATCGTTGCCGCCCTCGGCGTCCTCGGTGTCCAGCTCAATGCCGCCGGTGGTGGGGGTTCCCGTTTCCTCCGGCAGCGGGGCCGGGTCAGGGTCAGCGCCCCCGGCAAAGGCGGTGGTGGAAAAGGCCGTGAAGCACAGCACAGCGGCCAGCGTCACGGCAAGGGTGCGAAAAAACTTATTCTTCATCGGCGTTGTCCTCCTGTTCGTCCTGTTCAAAATCCGGCTGCGGGGCCGGGGGTGCCTGCAACGCGCCGCCGCGCACAAAGGCGGCAAATTCCTCTGGCGTCATGTTCAGGCCCCGCACAAGCTGGACGATCTGCAAATTTTCCTGTTCGGTCTTTGCCGCTTCCAGCTCCCGAAGCTGCTTTTGCAGCTCCGCGATCTTGGTCTTGGTTTTCTGAATATCCCGTTCGATACGGTCAAGTTTGTTGGTTGCCATAGTCAAAAGCTCCTTTCGTCAATGGATTGTTCATAGCGATATTTCATCTGCGCGGGGTAAAGGTCGGCGGCAGGGCGGCGGCTTCCCGTCCAGCGTTTGCCGCCAGCCAGCCCCGCGCATTTCCATCCGGCGGCCCGCAGGCTTGCGCCGCTTTCCGTGTCGAGAATGTAGGTGACGATTTTCCGATAGCCCATAGCCCGTGCCGCCCGCCATGCGGCAGCGTAAAGAAAACTGCAAGCGTTCTTGGTGCCGTCTGTGCAAAGCCGGTTGACTTCCAGCGTCAGGCCGTTGTCCAGATAACGGCTTACAGGCCGTCCCACAATGGCGACGCCTACCAGCCGTCCGTCTGCCATGCAGCCGATGGAAAATTTATGCCCGACAACCGGCTTATGGTGCCGGTGGCAGCGGGCGACAAAGGCGTTGGCCTCGGAGAGTGAAACAGGGGTCAGGCTCAACATAGGCTGTCCCCCTTATGGCAATCTGCCGTAGCAGTACAGGTGAGATTGCCAGTAGCTTGAATTTAAGTTCGTATAGGAAATGGGGTCGCCGCAATGCAACATCACGGAATTGCCCACATACAGCCCGACGTGGGACACGCCGGGAGTGTCGTAGGTGCCGACGAAAAATACAAGGTCGCCGGGCTTGGCCTGCTCCGCCGTGACAGGGGTGCAGATGTTATAAAGGCCCTGCGCTGTCAAGCGTCCCACGTTCCATCCACTGTGATTGATTACCCATGAAATAAATCCGCTGCAATCAAAGGAAGTGGACGGGCTGGAACCGCCCCACACATAGGGATAGCCGACGTATTTATCCGCCTCCGCAATCATAGCCGCAAAGGTTTCATCCTCCAAAGCCTCCGGGGGAATTTCATAGTAGGTCGGCTCCTTGACGGTGGAAGCGTTGGGGTAGCTGCCAGAGGGGAACAGGTCGGGTCGGTTGCCTAACGTCTGCATATAGGCGGCGTAGAAGCTCAACTGTTCCTCGTTCATAATGGAAACAGGCAGGTGGGACAGGTCGTTGTTTACCAGCTTCACGTTGCAGATGTAGTAGGTGTACGGCACTTCCACGGTGTAGGTGTTGCCCTCGCTGTCCGTCCTCGTTTCGGTGCGGTAGCGGGTTTCCGTTTCAATGGTCTGCGTCAGGGTGTATTGCAGCCCAAACAGCCGGTCAAGGTCGCCCTGTACTTCATCCAGCGTGTAGGCCCCGCCGTGAAGCGCCGACAGGATAGAGGTCAGCACATAGGGGTCATGGCCGATGTCGTCCAGATCATAGCGGTACTCGTCATAGCCGGGGTGCAGGCTTTCGTAGTTGTCAAGCTCATGCTGCAAGTCGGCCTCCAACTCCGCGTAGGCGGCTTCGGCCCCCAGCATATCCGCATCCTCGGACAGATAGGACGTAGCCGCAAGCCCCGTCCCGGTGCCGCCAAACATGGCGGTGCAGGATTGCAGGCCGCCCATAATCATCAGCAGCAAAAGGCCCACGCCGCCGATCACCAGCGCCCCTTTCCAGTGGCGGGCCACAAAGGACGCGGCCTTTTCACTTTTTTGGGCGGCTTTTTTGGCTGCTGCGGCTGCGGTCTTGGCGGTGCTGGCCGCGCCCTGTGCCGTCTGGCCTGCGGCCCTCGCTGCCTTGGCGTAGTCCCGCTTGATTTTCTGTTTCTGCCAGAACCGGGACACGGGGTTGCTCACCGCCTGCGCCAGCTCCGGGTTATCCCGCAAAGATTTCTGGTAGATGTATTCGGCGTTGGCGGCAATGGATTTCCGTTCCGCCTTGGCTGCGGCCCGGTAGGGTTTGAGCTTATGGCGGCGGATGCCGCTGCGGATGGCCTTGCCCGCCTGCCGTTCCGCAAGTTTCTCCCCCTTGTGGCCGCCCTCCACGCCCACGTTTTCATGCTCGACTTCGTGGATTTTGCCGTGGACGAACAGCCCGGCTTCCTGAACCGGGCGGCTCATGGGATTGGGCTTTAGCTGGGGTGCGGGCTTCTCCACCTTGTCAAAGCGCAGCTTGGTTCTGGCCCTGCCGGATGCCTCGTCATAGACGGTTTCCTTGGTGACAACGCGCTTTTTCGGCAGCGCGTCTTTGGCGGCGTCCAGCTTATCCGCCTGTTTTTCTGCCTTGCGGACGTACTTGGAAAGCCGGGGGTCGGCCCGTTCTGCGGCGGTAAATTGCAGCCGGGAAGATGGCCGGTGCAGGGCTTCGCCTGCCTCCGTCACCACGTCCCCGGCGTCCTTGGCCGCCTGTTTCGCCTTGTGGCGGTCGCGGATGTCCCCGGCCCGTTCCAGCACCTTTTCCGCTGTGCCGCCCGGCTCGGCGGTATATTCCTGCTCGGCCTCCCGGCTGGACACGTTGACGCTCTCGCCGGTGGTCTGGTTATCCAGCGTCAGCCCGTCGCGGGTCATGCGCTGTGTCACCTTGTCACGGGGTTTTAAGGGCTTCATGGCGGTTCACCTCCTTTGGCGGCTCTGTGCCTCATACCGTGGCCCCCTCGCCTAACCGGGTCGTCATAATCCTGTAAAGCTGGGTGTTCTGCGGGATGGGGTTCTTAAAGGGCAGGATTACATTCTCGTAAATCAAAAGCCCCTCGCCGGGTTCCGAATTGTCCACATACCGTAGCTGCTGCGGGGAAATGTTCAGCCGTTCCGCAAGGATTTTCCGGTCGCCGGACGCCTGATTTAACAGGCAGATAAAGTCGCTGTTCTCCAAAATGTTCTCAATCTCCGGGGAAGAAAGCAGGTCTTTCACGTTCTGGGTGGCACCTGTCGGGACGCCGCCCCATTTTCTAAACCGCTTCCAAATCTCGCAGGAAAAGGCTGCCGTCTGTTCCTCCCGCAAAAGCAAATGGAACTCGTCGCAGAAATACCACGTCGCCTTGCCTTGGCTGCGGTTTTGCGTCACGCGGCCCCAAATCTGGTCTTGGACAATGAGCATCCCCAGCTTTTTGAGCTGCTTGCCTAATTCCTTGATGTCAAAGGCCACAATGCGGTTTTCGATGTTGACGTTGGTGCGGTGGTTAAACACGTTCAGGCTGCCGCTCACATACAGGTCAAGGGCTTGCGCCACCCGGTCAGCCTCCGGGATATGCTGCGCCACAAGCGCCGCGTGGAGATCGGACAGGATCGGCATATTTTCCGGGCGGGGGTCTGCCAGATAGGGCCGGTAGATCACCTGTACCGCCCGGTCAATCACCGTCTTTTCGATGGCTTCCAGCCCGTTCTTGCCGCCCATGACAAGCTCACAGAACGACAGCACAAAGTCGGATTTTAAGGCCAGCGGGCTTTCATCCTCCGAATAATTCAGGTTAATGTCCAGCGGGTTCACATAGGATTTGCTGGTGGGCGACAGCTTCACCACCTGTCCGTGAAGCCGCTGCACAAGGGGGTAATACTCGGCCTCCGGGTCACAGATATACACGTCGTCCTGCGTACAGAGGAACACGCTCAAAATCTCGGATTTGCAGCTCATGGACTTGCCGCTGCCGGGCGTCCCCAGCTTCAAACCGTTGGGGCAGCGCGCCCGTTTTCTGTCCAGCATAATCATGTTGCCGGTCTTGGCGTTGATGCCGTAATACATGGCGTTGCCGCCCTGAAAAAGCTCCTGCGTCACGAACGGGACGAACACGGCCACACTGGAAGTCGTCAAAGAACGCTCAATCCTGATGTGGCTGGCCCCCAGCGGCAGGCTGCTCATAAGGCCCTGTTCCTGCTGGTAGTCCAGCCGGACAAGGGAATTGTTGTATTTCTGCGCCACGCCGGAAGCCCAAAAGATTTCGTTCTCCAACTTCTGCCGGGTGTCGGCGGTGTTCAGCACCAGAAAGGTGATCTGGAACATCCGTTCATTGCGGCTTTGCAGGGTTTTCAAAAGCTCCTTGGCGTCCTGTCCGTAGGTGGCAAGGTCGCTGGGAAGTATGTCCATGTCATAGCCGCTGCGGACGGCCCGTTTCTGCTCCTGTATCTTCATGGCGTCAAGGTCGGTGATTTTCCGCTTGACGGTTTTAATGGCCTCCCCTTGGTCGATGGCCTGCACATGGAGATTGACGACAATGCCGTTTTCCGTGTTGAGGAAGTCGGCCAGCATTTCGTCCGACAGCTCCGGGGAGAGGATTTGCAGGAAGCTCACGGCCCCGTACTTGCCGCCCAGCCCGAACATCCGGGCATTGCCGAAGCGGAACGAGGACGGGGCAATGAAATCCTTGGTGGAAAGCCCCGACGGGGCCAGCCACTTCCAGTCAAAATGAAACGGTTCCCCGTCCGGGTGGAAGATGCTGTGCATGACTTCCAGCCGTTCTTTTGCGTCCAGCACCCATGCCACGGCCCCCATCGTGCGGAAGTACCCCAGCAGGTCGGTTTCAATCCGGCGCAAGCGGGCGCGGGCCATTTTCAGGTTGTCGGCCTCAATGGTGAACGTCAGGAACTTGCGCTTTTGCAGGCCGTTGTTGCCGTTCACAAGCTGGTCTTGCAGGATGCCGGAATACTCGGCCCGGATGTCGTCGAAGTCGTCCCCCTGCGCCTTGATCTCAAAGCTCTTGGCGTACTGCTTGGGGTCGATTTTGCGGTTGATAAAAGAAAACTGGACGTGGATGGAAGCGTCCAGATAGTTGTAAAGGTCGCACAGATTTTCAAAGACAGCGGTTTTCGTGTCGGCCTGCGCGAGCTGATAGCTGATGTCCAGAAATTCAATGCACTTGGAAAACGTGTTGGCCGTCACCCGGCACACGCCGTCCTGATACATGGCCTCATAGGGGATGCTTTCCTGCGCCGAATGGGGCCTGCCGTCGCCCTTATATTTGCGGATGATGGCCTGAATTTCTTTCTTTTCGGCGCGGGTGAGCTTTACCGGCGTCTTTGGCTGCGGCTCTTGCTTTTGCTTTTTGGACAATGGCATTTACCTCCTTTTCCATTTGGTGCTGCCGGATCAGGGCAGAGTAAGCGTTGTTGGTCTGGTAGGGCCTCTCCTTTGGCTGGATGAAGCTGCACTGGATAATCTGCCATACTACCACTTCAAGGGGCTGGCCGTGGCGTTCGTACAGGGCCAGCAGGAAGCCGGGGAGCATGGCGAATACCATAATCAGCGCGGCGGCGCTGGTGGGGACGCGCCCCCGGATCAACAAAAAAAGCGGAACGCCAACAAGAAGCGCACCGCCAAAACAGATCAGTTGTCGTTTCGTCAGTCCCAGTACCACCTTGGATTTCACACGGGTTAAATCCTTTGGGACGGTCACATAAGCCAATTAGATCACCTCGTTTCTTTCAAAAATCAGGTCAGGGTCAGGTCGCTTGTTACCTCGTTGCCCCACACATCCCAGCCCGGCGTTTTTTGCCGGGCAAAAAGCTCCACGCGGGAGAGGTCGCCCGCCAGCTCCACAATCTTGTCACGGGTCACGTCCGGCTTTTTGCTGTGTTCCTCCACCGGGGAGATAATGAACTGGTGGACACCGGCGCTGTGGCGTTTGGGCTTGCCGCGTTTGGCAAGCAGACAGATTTCCGCATTGCCCCGCGTCCAGTAGCCCAGCCCGTAAAACCATGTAGGGCTTTTTTTGTTCCGTTTGAGCCAGACAAAGGCCACGGTCTTAAACTGGAAGCCCCATGCCTTGATAAGCTGCAAAGCCTCCGGGAGCTGCGGGAACGTGGCCCACAAAAACAGCAGGCAGTCCTTTTTTGCCAGCTTTCCCACTGGCAGGGCGCACAGCTCGTCAATGCTCATGGTGGGATAGTGATGCTCCGCCGCCCCTGTTCGTTTACATTCATACCGCCACGGCGGATCGGCGTATATGATGTGATATTTCTGCGGTTCCTCGATAAGTCTTTTTCCTCCTGCGTAAAAATTTCAACGTCAATGGGCTGTGAAAACTGCTTTACTGATGCTGCCGGTCTTGAACAGGCAGAAGCACAAAAGCACTGTGTAGCCCATGCAGCCCCAGATCGCGCCGGAAATGTCCTCCGCCGTCCCGATTTCCTGTATCAGCACCGCATAGATGCCGACGACAACCATAATCAGGAACGCTTGGAAGCCCAGCGCCAAAAGGGATTTCAGATAGTTTTGGCCCATGCCGCGCCACTCCGCGTTTCCCAGCGTGGCAAGGGGGATCGGCCCCAGCGCGGTCACGGCGTATATTTCAATCATTCTCCCGTAGGTCACAAGGAAAATGCAGATGGATAGAATGTTCATCGTCAGCCCCACAACAAGGGTCTGGAACCATAAGCCCAGCAACGGCCCGATGTCCATTGCTTCAAGGCGGTTTTCCAGATCGGGGAGCAGCGTGTCAAAGTCAATGCTGGTTTCTCCGATGATTACCCCGGCGCTCTGGTTGACGACGGCTTGTGTGGCGTCGAAAACGCCCATGACGATATTCCATGTGTTCGTCACAATGAGGATGGCGAAGGCAGATTTGAACATCCAGCGAAAGAACATGGAGCTGTCGAAGTCGTGCATATTGTTTTTCTCCACGATCATCTCGATCAGCTCATAGCACATGACAAGGGCAAGGATGGCTGCCGCTATGGGGACAATCACCGTTTCGGACAGGGATTGCAGCATACTAAAAATGCCGCCGTTCCATGCCTGCGGCGTCGTCCCCACGTCGGAAGCGATTTCCCCGACTTTGGTATTTACCGTGTTGAACAGGCCGGAGAGGTTGCCCATAATGCCGTCAATTAAAATGCCTTTCAGCCAATCCCCAATGAGATCACCTATCATGCAGGTACACCTCCTTTCCCGCGCCCTCCCGGTTCAAACGAGAGGGCGCGGCGGGGATTATTTCAGGTTTCATGCAGCGTCAGAAGTTACGGTTCGGACAGGGCCGGGGCCATCAGCCCAGCAGCCCGGACAGCAGGGGAACAAGGGTCAGGCCGATCAGGGCAACCCCACCTCCCGCGACAAGCTGCTTGACGCCCTGTGATTTGGATGCCGGGTTATCCTGCCCGTAACCTTCCAGCAGGTTCACGCCGCCCCATACACAGAGGGCACCGCCGAGGCCGATCACGATCGTCTGCAAAGTATCAACTGCGCTATTGAAAAATTCCATACATTTACCTCCATAAATTCAGATTGTGATGTGGTTTTGGGTACAAAAAAGCTGCCGGTCATATCCAGCAGCACGTCACAATCCGCAGGCGGCCCGGAGTTATTGGCCGTCCAGCCATTCCCGCAGGGCAAGCACATAAATCTCAACCCATGCGTCACACAATTCGCGGTTTACTTCCGCCTCCATCTGCCGCAGGTCGGCGTCGGTCGGCACTTCAAAATCGTGTTCTATCATCCACCGAATTGAAACAGCGGCGGAAATGATAGCCCGGTACAATTCTTTCTGTGCATGAAAGCAATCCGCAAATGTCCATTCGTCCGAGTGTTCCATAGGGTCAGGCTCCTTTCTATGCCAGCCGCCTTATTCGGCGGCCATATCTTCATCCGACAGGTCAATGTCGTACAGCTCAAAGGTTTCCGCCTCTGATACCACGCGCTTTTTCCGGCGGCGCATGGACGACAAATATCTGTCCACGTCAAAGGTGTTCTTCTTGTCGGCGTCGGAAAGGTATTTATACCGGGGGTGCTTGGTGATGTCGTATTTCTCACTGAAAAACGGCCTCACGCCGCGCACCTGCAAAATACACTTGCCTCCGTCCATCGTTGCAATCTCGTCTTGGCTCATCAGCTCCTTTCCCAATTTTTGATAGTTCAGTCCGTGGGAAGTCTGCGCGCCCCGGTTCTCGCTCTGGTTGTAGCTGTCGATGGTTTCTTTCCCCAGCACGTCAGCGATCTCCTTGGCGTTTTTGCCCCGCCCACTAAGGAAAAGCGTACAATCGCAGTTGTCGGAAATGATTTCCGCAGCGTCCTTGTAAATGGCCTTTAACTGCGACTGGCTTTGCAGAATGATGGATGCCGAAATTTCCCGGCTTCGGATGGTGGCAATGAGCTTGTCAAAGTTCGGTATCTGGCCGATGTTCGCAAACTCGTCCAAAATCATCCGTACATGGACGGGCAGCCGCCCGCCGTATTTATCATCGGCCCGGTCACAAAGCAAGTTGATAAGCTGGCTCTGTACCATTGCCAGAATGAAATTGAAAGTGGTGTCGGTGTCGCTCATTATGAGGAACAGCGCCGTTTTCTCGTCCCCGATGGTGTCAAGTTCCAACTCGTCGTCCTCCATCAGCTCCCGCACCTCCCGGATGTCAAAGGGGGCAAGTCTGGCCCCGCAGCTAATCAAAATCGAAGAACGGGTCTTGCCAGCACTTAACAGGAATTTCTTGTACTGGCGTACAGCAAAGTGATCCGGGTCTTTTGCTTCCAGACGTTCAAACATCTGGTCTACCGGGGATTGAAATTCCGGGTCATCCTCGCGGGCTTCACTGGCGTTTATCATTTCAAGCAGCGTCGTGAAGTTCATTTCCTCGTCCGGCGCTTCGTACCAGATATAGCCGATCAGGGCCGAATACAAAAGCCGTTCCGACTTTACCCAAAAATCCTCGGCGGATTTTTCGCCCTCGCCCTTGGTGTTGCAGATCAGGGTGTTTACCAGCTTCAAAATGTCTTTCTCCGAATGGATGTAGCGGAACGGGTTATACCGCATGGATTTTGAAAAATTGATGGTATTCAAAACCTTAATGCGGTAGCCGCTGCGCTGCAAAAGCTGGCCCACCTCACCGATCAGGCTGCCCTTGGGGTCGGTTATCACAAATGAGGTCGGGTAGTCCTTGGACACGCATTGCATAAGGTTGGGCTTCACAAAAAATCTCGTCTTGCCGGAGCCGGAACCGCCGATTACCAGAACATTTTTATTTCTCGCAGTTTTGGGGTCTTTGGGCCTGTTGTTCATGGTGAGCCGTTCTGTCTGCGTCAGCAGAATGTTGTTGTCAAAGTTGGGGTCGATGTACGGGGCAATATCTTTGGCCGTCCCCCAACGGGCGCTGCCGTATTCCTCGCCCTTGCGGTATTTCTTGGCGTTCTTGCTTTTGCAGTACACCATGAGCCGCAGGGCGGCGGCACCGGCGACGCCGATCAGCAGGTCAAAGGGATGGATGCTGGGGGCGGCATTGGCAAAGGCCGCCGAACAGCCGTCCATGAAATGCAGCAGCTTTTCCGACAAGTCCACACCTGCCGCCAGCCGGTATGCCTGCCCCAGCTTCCCAAACAGATAAACGAAAATCAGGTACGGGAGATTGGACAGGATCAGCTTTTTTACCTCTGGCTTCATAACGACAGCCCCCTTTCCTTGACTTTCTCCTTGGCCCGTTGCTGGGTCTTGGCCGCAGCCTTTTGTTTCAGGGCAGACAGGGCCTTGCGGATAGAGGGCCGTTCCTCCCGGTTCAGCTTCTTGGCGGTGAACTCCTTGAACGCCTGTTCCAGATTGTCGGCCTGCTTGGTCTTGAAAATCACGATATAGCGCGGTGGGTGGGTGGAACTGTCTTTCCGCAGCGTGTAGTCAATATCGTATTTCTTGGCGCAGGGCCGGAACAGGCCAATATTCGCGTCGGTGATCTCGATGTTAGAGAGTGCCGAACCGTCCTTTTTGAGCTGCCGCAGGCTTTGGTGGCCGTGGTGGGGCTTGGCTTTGCCCTTTTGCCGGGCGGCCAGAAATTTCTTCATGGCCGCCTGCAATACTTGGCCGGTCAGCTTCCCGGTTTTCACCGCTAACGCTATGGTTTTCTGGTCTACTTCTTCCTGCAACTGCTATCCCTCCTTTGGAAGTCCAGCAGGCAGGCGGCGGGATGGCTTAAATCCGCACCCGCAGGCCGGAAAGGTCGTCGGCGCGGACGCCTACCAGATACCAGTCCTCGGCCATTTCAATGCGGGTAGGCTTCCACCTGCCGCCCACCATCACGTCAAAGGTTTCCCCACAGTGCAGCCCGCCGTAGTAGTCCGCAAGGTCAAAACGGATGTCGTAGCGGTCTGCCTGCTCGTCAAAAATCAATGCACCCTGTTTCATAGGGCCGTCCTCCTTTCAGATTTTGCCGGTGTTCATGTCATGGGCCACCAGCGCGGTATAGTACCCATTGATCGTGCTGGGCGCGTTGAACAGCATAGCCAACAGGTATTTCTTGATGTTGCGGATTTCCGAAGTGTTCTTGCTCAAACACTGGAACACAAATTCAATGTGGCTGCTGTCCAGCTTCATAAACTTGGATTTCACCAGTTCTGCCGGGTAATCGTCCCCGGCAATGCGGATGGTCTTGCGGGCGCTGCATACGGTTTCCACCAGCAAATCCACAATCTCGTCCAGCGTTTCCCGGTCAATGCCCTTGACGTGCTGGCAAAGGTGTTCGTACTCGATGTTGTCCATGATGATCTCACGATAAATCTCTATGGCGCTCTGTGATTTCGCTCCCGTTCCTTTCCGTTCCGGCGGCTGTGCCGCCACGTCCTCCAAAGGAGAGGGTCGGGAAAGGATAGGAATGGGATCGGTAATTGATACATCAGTAATTGATTTTTCTTTACTTGATATATCTTTATTTAATTGCATTGGATTTCCCGATACCGGGTTTTCCGACGTTGGATTATCCGATGTTGGATTTTCCAACACCGGGTTTTCCAATCCCGGCTGTTCTTCCTCCGCTGCCTCTGGCCGGGGCTGCGGCTGTTCGTAGATGGTATAAACCATGTCGGCCATCTTGCCCTTGCCGTCCCGGTTCTGCTGGCGGGTGATATACCCGGCCTTTTCCAGCTCCCACACCGCCGTCCGTATGGCGTCGATGCTTTCCCGGTTGATAAGGGACAAGCCTTTCAGCGTATAGTCCCAATTTTCCGGCAGGGACAGCATTTGCGAAAGCAGGCCCTTGGCTTTCAGGGACAGGTCTTTGTTCCGCAGATGGTGGTTGCTCATTACCGTGTAGCCCCGGTTCTTCTCCACACGAAAAACTGCCATTTCGTCGTCAACTCCTTTCACTTGGAATTTCACCGCGTCAAGGGCGGTGAGCTTGCCCGGCTGGTAGGGGCACTCTGCGTAAACGCAAAACTGATATTTCCAGTCGGGACGGTAAAAGCGGCAATCGCCGCAATCCTCCGGCGCTCCGGCGTCGCCGCTGTCAAAGTGATCTGCTCCCGGCCTCTGCTGCATGAGCTGTTCAAAGGCCCGGTCGCCGCCGGATGTAAAATACATGGCGTCGCCTCCTTTCTGGTTTTGTGCATAAAAAATGGCGTACCGTGAAAACGATACGCCGGACACCAGAAAACGCCCCGTGATCGGCTGGGAAGCCGTCAAAAGGCGTTTTCAGTGTGGTTATAGGGCTATTCTGTTTTTTGATGATAGTTAAAAAGTTCAGTGTTTATGCGGCTTTCAGGGATTTGTGTATATAAACATGAGGCCACAGCCTATATCGACCCGGAAAACGAAGCCCTGGTGCAGCAGGCGGTGGCAAAGCTGGTGCGGGGCAAAACCGTAGTGGTGATAGCGCACCGGCTTTCCACCATCACCTCGGCGGATAAGATTTTTGTCATTCAAAGCGGAAGGGTGGCTGCCGCAGGCACGCACGAACAGCTTTTGCATAGCAGCGCACTGTATGCCGGCATGTGGCAGGCACATATTGGTGCAAAGGACGGTGAGGACGAATGATAGAAGTGCTGAAAAAGATATGGCGCTTTGCCGGTGAAGAGCAGGGCGAAATAAAGAAATCCATCGTGCTCAGCTTTTTCTTCGCGGTGTTCCATATGCTGCAGGTGGCCGCCATCTATTTTGTAGTGCTTGCGCTTACCGGCGGCAGCGGCGGCACCGGGGCAGCCTGGCTTGCGCTTGCGCTGCTTGCGGCCAGTATTCTGGGGCGCGCGGTGTTGAACCGCTTCACCCAGCTGCAGCAGACGCACTCAGGCTATTTCATGGTGGCAAATAAGCGCATTGATATAGGCAACCGCCTGAAAAGCGTGCCCATGGGATATTTCAATGAAAACAGCCTGGGTGAAATAACGGGCATCACCACCACGGTGCTGGATGATGTGGAGAACACAGGCCCCATGGTGCTTGTCACCATCCTCAGCGGGCTTATCAATTCGCTGGTGTTCACGCTGTTTGTTCTGGTGTTTGACTGGCGCATAGGCCTTCTGGTAGCAGCGGGCACGGCGCTGTATTTGTGCATCACCGGCGCCATGGAAAAAAAGGCCGCAGACGTGGCGCCGCGCCGCCAGGAGTCGGAGGCACGCATGGTGGGCGCAGTGCTGGAACAGCTTCAGGGCATGAGCGTGATAAAGGCGTTCAATTTGACGGGCCGCGGCGACAAGCGGGTGCGCGAGGCTCTGGAGTATAACCGTGCCAGCAATCTGGCTGTGGAAAAGCTGTTTACACCCTATACCATTGCGCAGGAAATGGCGCTGCATGTGTTCAGTGTGGCAATTCTGCTGGCCGGGGCGCTGATGTGCCTGAACGGCTCTATGCCGCTGGCAGACGCCCTGATGACGGCGGTTATCTCCTTCCTTGTATTTGCGCAGATAGAATCTGCCGGCAGCGGCATGGCGGCCCTGCGCGTGGTGGGCAGCTCGATAGACCACGCGCAGCAGATAGATTCCATCCCGCAGATGGACGAGCGCGGCAGAAGCATTTCGCCGGAAAGCCACAGCATTGAGTTTGACCATGTGGATTTCTCATACAGCGATAAGAGGATACTGCATGATGTGAGCCTTTTTATTCCGGATAAAACCACAACGGCCATTGTGGGCCCCAGCGGAAGCGGAAAAACCACGCTGTGCAGCCTGATAGCGCGCTTTTGGGATGTGGATGCGGGCTGTATCCGCATCGGCGGGCAGGATGTCCGCGCCTATACGCTGGAAGCCCTGATGGAGCAGATCAGCATGGTGTTTCAAAACGTGTACCTGTTTGCAGATACCATTGAAAACAACATCAGGTTCGGCCGCCCGCAGGCCACCCATGCGGAGGTGGAGGCTGCCGCAAGGGCGGCCTGCTGCCACGAATTCATCACGGCGCTGCCGCAGGGCTACAATACCATGATAGGCGAGGGCGGGGCCACGCTCTCCGGCGGCGAAAAGCAGCGCATCTCCATTGCGCGCGCCATGCTGAAGGACGCGCCTGTCATTATTTTCGACGAGGCCACTGCAAATGTAGACCCCGAAAATGAGGATAAGCTGCAAAAGGCCATGGAGGCGCTGACGCGCAACAAGACTATCATTATGATAGCCCACCGCCTGAAGACTGTGCGCCATGCAGACCAGATTCTTGTGGTGGACAAAGGGCGCATCGTGCAGCGCGGCACGCATGAGCAGCTTATGGCGCAGCAGGGGCTGTACCGGCAGTTTATCGCGGGCCGCACTGCTTCGGCAGGCTGGAGGCTGTGAGCGGCGCCTGAAAAACGAGTGCATGAAAGGGCGTCCGGCACAAAGCGGGCCGCCACAGCTTATGCGGACGGGGCAAAAAGGTCCTGATAAAAATTTATGCGGGCAGGCGCGTATCGGCGCCGCCTGCCCGCGCGGAACGCCCGCTCCGCCTTTCCGCTTATGGCAGAAGGGGCGGATGGCAAAGGCCGGCGCAGCATAAAAAGCAACGGCCCCGCCATTGGCCTGCAAACGCCTTTGATGCTGCGGAGGCCCGGGACCGCTTGTTTCCCGGCGCCGTTTTCTCACGGCACACCGGCTGATGCGCGGTTCCTGTTTCGAAGCGTGAACAAAAGTGTGAACAGAAGGTATAGAAAAGCCCGTGGAACGCTGATTCCACGGGCTTTCTTCCGGGGTGGGTGATAAAATAGGGGCCGCTATAAACGCGCGTACAAAACCATAGATAAAAAATAGAGCCCCGCACGCAAATTGCGTGTCGAGGCTCTCGAATGGAGCAGATGATGGGAATCGAACCCACACAGCCAGCTTGGGAAGCTGGAGTTCTACCACTAAACTACATCTGCACAAATTTGGAACGCTATTTAGTATACAGCATAGGGCCGGAAAAGTCAAATACTTCTGTGTGCAAATTAGCGGAGTCTTTGGTATTTGCCTATTTTTTTGAGGCCGACTGTGAAAAAGACACGGTTTTCCAAAAATTTACAATTATATCTGATATACTGTGGATGCCTTGGGAAACCTGGCGCAAACAGAGGAGGCGGCGCGATGAAGTGCGAAGTGGTGTGCCATCAGCTGAGAGGCCCGCAGGGGCTTTACGATACATACGGCCTGCGGCTGATGGAGACGGGGGATTTTTACGGTGATATCACGCTGGATAAAGCGCAGGCACAGGCGCTTGCAGCCGCATTAGAAAAGAACGGCTGCGAGGCGTGCCATGTACCCGGTGTGATAGACGATTTTCTGGCGGGCGCACAGTTCTGAGATGCGGCCGGCACTTGAAAAAAGGCCGTGTGCGGTGGTACAATCCATTTGAGAACCACCGGCAGGCCCCCCTTTTACCGGCGCTGCGGCGCGCGTGCACAGGGGGCGCCGGGCCGGGCACAGAGGAGGCCTTTTTATGCCGGGCGACCTGCACACACATACCAATTTTTCAGACGGCTCCAGCGATATTGAGCTTTTGCCGAAGCTGGCCGCGCGCGCCGGGCTGACGCACCTGGCCGTGTCGGACCACGACACCACGCGCAGCGCCGAATATGCCTATGAGCACCCTGCGGTGCAGGGCGTGCGCATGATACCGGCGGTGGAGCTGACGGGCTTTGACTTTGCGCGCGGGCGCCGTGTGCATATTTTGTGCTACTGGCCGAAGCTGACGCCGGCGCTGAAAGAGTTCTGCGCCCTGATGGCGGCCCGCCGCAATGAGGCGACAGAAAAGAGCATGGACGAGCTGGAGGCGCTGTACCCGCAGTTTTGCAGGGAAGAGGCAAAGGCGTTTGCCGCGCGCAGCGGCGTTACATACAAAACGCATCTCATCCGCCTGCTGTTTGAATACGGCTATACGGACGGCATCTATAAAGAGCTGTACGGCCAGCTTTTCGGCGCAGGCCGCGGGCGCGTGCTGCACGACCCGGCGTACGAGCCGGTGCAGGCCGTGCTGGAGATGGCGCGCGGCACGGGCGGCGTGGTGGTGCTGGCGCACCCCAGCGTATACCAGAGCATGGAGCTTGCCGCCCAGCTTGCCGCACAGGGCGCCATTGACGGTGTGGAGATAGACCACCCGCGCAACACCCCGCAGGACAAGGCTGCCCTGCATGAGCTGGCCCGGCAGCATGGGCTTATCGTGACGGGCGGCACGGATTTCCACGGCATGCACATGTCAAAGCCCACGCCGCTGGGCGCCATGACGACGGCGGACGGCATGCTGGCACGCATTGAGGCGCTGGCGCAAAGCCGCAGCGGTGCGCCGCGCAGAGACGGGGCCTGACGCCCGGCGGCGCGGGGCCCTTCTGTGCGTGGATGCACAATTTTTTCATTGCCCGGCGGCAGGATTCTGGCTTGTTCGCCAAATCATGCAAAAGGGCGGTGTTTTTCCGCGCGTGTTGTGCTAAAATAGAAGCCAGCACTTTGAACTGCGCGGAGGGAAGAACGATGACATACCAGAGAAAAAACAGGGGAGTGTGCTCCCTTTCCACTACGGTGACTCTTTCGGAAGACGGCATCATTGAAAATGTGGAGGTGCTGGGCGGCTGCAACGGCAACCTGAAGGGCGTTTGCTCGCTTTTGAAGGGCATGAAGGCGCAGGACGCCATCAGCCGCATGCGCGGCACCACCTGCGGCAGCAGGCCCACCTCCTGCCCGGGATCAGATTGCTCAGGCGCTGGAAGAGGCTCTGGCCCAGTAAAATTGAACACGAGGCTGACGCCCCGCGCTTCCCGCATGGAAGCGCGGGGCTTTTCTGATGCGCGCCGCTGGAAGAAAACGCCTTTGTGCATGCCGCCTTGCCGCTGCGGCCATACTTGCACAGGGAAAGGGGAGAAGACGTTGCTATACCGATTTAAAGGCTTTGATAAGGCCGCGCGCCGGGTGTTGAACGAGGCTGTGAGCACGGCGGCCTCCTTCGGGCACACTGCGGCAGGCACAGAGCACTGCCTGCTTGCCATTTTGCGCGAGGACGAGGGCGAGGCGGCGGCCTTTCTGCTGTCCAGAAAAATATACGGCTTCCGTCTGGCACGGCTGATCTGTGAGGAAAAGGGGCAGAATACACCGTGCTACCTGTGGCCCGGCACGGTGAACGCCGAGCTGCGCGCCGCCATGGACGAGGCCGTGCGCACAGCGCATGCCGCCGGCGAGGAAAAAGCCGCGCCGATGCACCTGCTGGCGGCTTTTCTGCAGCAGGAGTGCGCGGCGCGCCGCATGATGGAGCAGCTTGGGCTGGACGCCAAGGCAGAGGCCGCCGAATGCGGCCGCCGCGCCAAAGCGCCGCTGTGGAGGCCAGCGGCGGCGCATGCCGCCCCGCCCGCGCCCAAAAACGCCCTGCGCTATGGGCAGGACCTCACCCAGCTTGCCCGCGAAGGCAGGCTGGACCCCGTATTCTGCCGCGATGAAGAGATAGAAGCTGTCGAGCGCATCCTGCTGCGCCGGCGCAAAAACGCCCCCTGTCTTGTGGGCGAGGCGGGGGTGGGCAAAACGGCCGTGGTGGAGGGGCTTGCCCTGCGCATCGCAGAAGGGCGGGCGCCCGCGCGCCTATGCGGCAAAAGCGTGCTCTCGCTGGACATAGGCAGCCTGGTGGCAGGCACGAAATACCGCGGCGATTTTGAACAGCGCCTGCACGATGTGCTGGCCGAGGTAAAGCAGGCGGGCAGCGCCATCCTGTTTTTGGACGAGGTGCATTCCATTATGGGCGCTGGCGCGTCGGAGGGCGGCGTGGATGCGGCCAGCATCCTGAAGCCCATGCTGGCGCGCGGCGAGGTGCAGGTTATTGGCGCAACCACGCGCGAGGAATATGCGAAGCATATTGAAAAGGACGCCGCCATGGCGCGCCGCTTCGAGGCCGTGCCGGTGGAGGAGCCGGGCCGCACGGCGGCGCTGGCTATTTTGCAGGGCCTTGCGCCGCGCTATGAGAGCTACCATGGGGTGTGCATTGAGCCGCAGGCGCTGGAGGATGCGGTGGAGCTCACGGCGGCCTACATGCCCGGCCGCTTTCTGCCGGATAAGGCCATAGACGCATTGGACGAGGCCTGTGCTTCGGTGAAAATGGAAGAACGCTGCCCGCCCGCCGTAGGGCGGGCGGATATAGCGGCGGCAGTGGCGCGGCACAGCGGCGTGCCTGCCAGCCTGCTGTGCCGCAGCCGGGACGAGCGCCTGGGCTGCCTGGAGCAGGCGCTTTCCCAGCGCATCATAGGGCAGGGGGATGCGGTGCGCGCGGTTGCAGGCGCCCTGCGCCGCGCGCGCCTGTTTCCGGAAAGTGCCCGGCGGCCCATGGCCTCGTTTTTGTTTCTGGGGCCCACGGGCGTGGGCAAAACGGCGCTGGCCAAGGCCGTGGCGCAGGAGTGCTTCGGCGGGCCGCAGGCGCTTTTGCGCTTTGACATGAGCGAATATATGGAAAAGCAGGCGGCGGCACGCCTGGTGGGGGCGCCGCCGGGCTATGTGGGCCACGAAGAGGGCGGCCAGCTCACCCGCGCCGTGCGCGAGCGCCCGCACTGCGTGGTGCTGCTGGACGAAGTGGAAAAGGCGCACCCGGACGTGATGCACCTGCTTTTGCAGATACTGGAGGAGGGCGAGCTGACAGACGGCCTTGGCCGCCGCGTCAGCTTTCGCACGGCGCTGGTGGTGCTTACCTCAAACCTGGGTGCCAAAGCACTGAACGGCACTGCGCGGCCCACCGGCTTCGGCTGCGGGCAGGCGGCGTTTGCCCGGCACGACGCGCTGCAAAGCGCGCGCGGGCATTTTTCGCCCGAGCTTCTGGCGCGGCTGGATGAATGTGTGGTGTTTGGCCCGCTTTCGGCCGGGGCTATGCAGCGCATAGCCCAGCGCGAGCTGGATGAGACCTGCAGCCAGCTGGGCGAGGCGGGCGTGGGCCTTTCCTATGAGCCGGAGGTGCCCGCGGCGCTGGCCGCCCTGGCAAAGCCGGAGCTGGGCGCCCGCGCCCTGCGGCGCCTGGTGCGCACGCGCGTGCTGGAGCCTCTGGCCCTGCTGGAGCTGCACGGCGCCCCGGCACGGGTGACGCTGCGCGGCGGCGCTGTGTGTGTGGAGGCACAGGCGGGCGGTGCGCAGCCGCTGCCTTCCGCCTCGGCCGCGCCGGTGCCCTCCGGCGCGGCGGCGCCCTCCTGATGCGCCCCATAAGCCGGCGGGCATGCCGGGCCTGTGCGGGCTTCCCTGGGGCTGATGCTGTGCGGGCCGGCTGCCCCGCGCCGTCCTTCCGGCCTCTGCTGTATCTTTTGCCTGCACTTACTGCTTTGGCCTGATTTGCGGCCCTGCCCGGATGCTCTCCGGGCGGGGCCGCAAATTTTGAAGTCGGCGAAGCTGCCCTGTAAAAAGCGTCGGCTTCAGGCATCGGGCAGGGCTGGCTGCCGGCGGCAGGCCGGTAGGAATAAAACAGCTTTGTTAGCAAAGCGGCTGCCCGTTTGCAGGCCGGGGGATAAATGACGCAGGTGAAATAACCTTTTGCGAGCGTTGAGGCGCATGCCGCCGACAGGCCCTTGCAGGGCCGCCGCAAGCCCGCCGCCCGGCTTAGCTCGCCGGCTGCGGCTTGCAAAAAAACGCCCCCGCGCGGTCAAGGCGCGGGGGCGTTTCTCATGCCGCCGGAGAGGGGGCCGGCGGCTGGGGAGGTGACAAAGGGAAAAACGGCCTATTTTATCAGGCCGGCGGCATCTGCCAGAAGCTGGGCCGCCACAGGAACCGGCAGCTTGCCGGTATTCAGCACAAGGTCATACCTGTCTGCCCGGCCCCAGTCGCCGTCTGCATAATAGTTGTAATAATTGGCGCGCGTTTTGTCCGTCTTGCGGATGAGCGCGCGTGCTTTGTCCTCATCCACATTGCGCAGCTTTGCAATGCGCAGCACACGCTGCTCCAGCGGGGCGTGGATAAACACGCTGAGCATGCCCGGCTGCTGGCGCAGCACATAGTCGGCGCAGCGGCCGATGAACACGCACGGGCCCTGCTTTGCCAACTCACGGATGGTGTTCGACTGGAACACGAACAATTTATCGTCTGTGAGATAATCGTCATAGCTGGCGAAGGCGGGCGCTGCCCCGATGCTGAGCGTGTAGAGAAAGCTGGAGGAGGGGCGCTCGTCCGCACGCTCGAACAGCTCCTGCGAGATGCCGCTGTCCTGCGCGGCTTTTTTCAGAATTTCCTTGTCATAAAAGGGAATTCCCATTTTCTGAGACACGGCGAGGCCGATCTCCCGCCCGCCGGAGCCGAACTGACGGCCAATGCAAATGACAGGGTGCGCCATACAAAAACCTCCTTTGCAGCAAAGGCACGGAAGGCGCGCGCCAGCCGCGCACCTTCTTTACCTTTACTATAACACAAACTGAGCAGCGGCGCACAAAAAAACACGGCGCAAGGCCGGAGAACTTTGCGCCGTGTTTCTTGGCTATTTTGCCTAAAGCTCTTAACTCATTACAGCTTTGCCCTGGAATCAAACAGCTTAGGCGCGGCAAGCGCCAGCACCACGGCCGCGCCCACAGTGACAAGCGTTTCCGGTATCATGTAGGTGGCGTTATATACGGCGCTGTACAGCCAGCACAGCGCGTTTTCACCCATGCCCGCAATGGCCTGGCCCCAGCCGAAGTTTGTCATCCATTCGAAGGCATAGTCATAATCCTTCCACACCACATAGCCGGAAAGCACGCTGCACACATAGCGCAGCACACATACCACAAGGGTGGCTGTGCCCGCACCGGCTGCGCGGCCTGCCCGCGCGGCGGGAAACGGCTTTGCCACATACCATGCAAGGCCCAGCGCGGTAAAGGCCAGCACATAGTCCAGCAGCACACAACCCACCTGCGCGCCCAGCGTCTGGCAGTAGGTGAGGTTTTTCAGCCCCAGAAAAAGCTGGATGAGGCTGTGCACAAAGGCCGTGAACAGGCCCCACTTCGGGCCGTGGCGCAGGCTCATCAGAATAATGGGCAGCATGCTCACAAAGGTGACAGAGCCGCCGTGCGGCAGCTCGTAAATGGGAATGTAGCTGAGCACGGTGCCAAGCGCGATCATCAGTGCGCCTTCCACAAGGGTGCGTGTCTTTGCGTGTGTTTTTGTCGTCATGGGAAATACCCCTTTCAAAATGGTGTGACACAAAAACAAAAACGTGCGCCGTGTGGCACAAAAACCACACGGCGCACGCTGAGCTTTGCTGTTTTATGCAAAAACTCCCTACGCCGGCATTACCCGGATCAGGTAAGAAGGGTCTATGGCCCCGCGTACGGCAGCCAAATCTAAGCCTCTCGGCCCCCCTGTTTTTATGTCCATTTTCCATTATACGCGCCGCGCGTGCGTTGTCAAGAAAAACAGGCTGCTCCTGCGCGCCCGGGCCATGCCTCCGCCGTGCGCCTGCGGGGCGGGAAAAAGCATAAGATAAAATATAAATTTACTATTGACTTTAATTTTATTTATATTATATTGAATATAATTCAATACAAAGCGAAAGGAGAGAGCAAAATGGAGATAGATAAAATTCCACAGTGGATACTGGCATTAGAGCAGGAGGACGCGGCCTTTCTCAAAAACTTTGTTTTGAAATCCGGCTCTTTGAAAGAAATTGCACGCCTGTATGAGGTTTCTTACCCCACTGTGCGGCTGAGGCTGGATAAGCTCATTCAAAAAATAGAGCTGAGCGACCAGAAGGGGGAAGAGCCGTTTGCCACTTTTATCAAAGGGCTGGCAGTGGACTCCCGAATTGATTTGGAGACAGCCAAGCTCATTATCGAGAAGTATACAAAGGAAAAGGAGAAAAACGCATGAACATGGCCGTTATGCGGGGCGCTGCGGCCGCGGCTGCCGCCTTTCATATCCGTGCCTGCCGCCGGAGGCCTGAATTCTGGTATGGAGGCGGCCTCGTTCCTTTTTATGGGCGGGCATGCCTGCGTATCTGTTTTTGAGTGCAGGGCGCAGCTTCGGGGAAGATGGGGCGGCGGCGGTTTTTCCAACGCCTGTCTTTTTCCTTCTTTGGCTGGAGGGCCGTCAAAAGGCAAAGCAAAAAGAAATTGTAACAATAAGAGCAAAGGCTATATGCGCAGAAAAAATTAAAAGGGAGAAATGATGATGCCAGTTTATTTGGTTATTGCTGTGATTGCCGCTGTGTTTGCCCTTATGGGCCTGCATACTGTTTTGACAAAACAAAAAATCCCCTGTGGGGCGCTGTTGTTCCCGTGCTGATAGCGGCGGCAGGGATATACTTCTGGTTTTTCAGAAATATTGCGCTGAGCTACAAAAATATTATGGTATTTGCAATTCCTCTGGCGTGGTGCCTGATCGAATGCTATCGGGGAAGAAAGCGCCGGCTTGCGGAAGCTGAAAAAGAGATAAGAAAAAATGAAGGCTCAGGATATCCAGCCATAAAAAACAGGCGGGAAAGCTGCCATAGCGCTTTCCCGCCTGTTTTGCCCGGCAATGAAGGCCGCTTTGGCTCTGCCGGGGCGCCTTGCTTTCAAAAACGGGGCCTTACCGCCATATGCCCAGCAGCCACTCGGCGCACAGCACCGCCCCGCAGGCCGCCAGCGCCACAGGCAGCAGCCCGGCGCCCAGGTAAGACAAAAGCACCGCCACCGCAAGGCCCGCCATGGCCGAAACGGCGCTGGCCGTGCTTTCCAGAATGGCGGGCACCGTCATGGCTGCCAGCACGGCGTAGGGCACATAGTACAGAAAGCTCTGCACAAAGCGGCTTTTTATTTTCCCGCGCACCAGAAGCATGGGCAGCGCGCGGATAAGATAGGTGGTGCCCGCCATCACGGCGATGTAACACAGCATCTGCGCCGTCATGCAGGCACCTCCGTTTCCTTCACAGGCACCAGCCACGCAAAGGCCAGCGCTGCGCACACCGTGCACAGGATGATGGAAAAGCCCGAAGAAATGTGCGCGTGCAGGAACGGCACATACCGCACAAGGCAGCTAAGCGCCGCAGCCAGCGCCGCCACGCCCAGCACAGGGCGGTGCGCCTTTGCCGCAGGCACCACAATGGCCACGAACATGCCGTACAGCGCCACACCCATGGCGCTTTGCACGCTTTGCGGCAGCAGGGCCCCCGCCACAGCGCCCGCCAGGGTACCCAGCGCCCAGCCAAGGTAAGGCACAACGGCAACGCCCATAAAATAGCGCCTGCCCACCTCGCCCGGCTTTGAGGCGGATACGGCGAAAATTTCGTCTGTGATAAAAAAGCTCACCCAAAGCCTGTCTGCAAAGCGCACGCTTTTGTGCAGCTTCTGCGAAAGCGAAATACTCATCAGCGCATAGCGCAGGTTGATGACAAGCTGCGTCAGGGCCATTTCCAGCAGCGTGCCGCCGCCGAAGATGACGCCGGCGCCCGCAAGCTGCCCGGCGCTTGTGAGGTTCGTCATGCTGATGAGCACGGTGGCGCGAAGGTCCATGCCGTTCACCGCACACAGGATGCCGAACGCAATGGAAACGGAAAAATAGCCAAGCCCGATGGGCACGCCGTCCAGAAAGCCGCGGCGAAAGCTGTTTTCAGCCGCCGGCCTTCGGCCATCGGGCGCCTGCTCCTGCTGTGCCATGCCGCGCCCCCCTCAGCACCCGGCGCCCGCAAGGGCTTTTTTGCCTGTGGGGCAAAGCTGCGCAAGGCAGCAGCGCTCGCAGTACGGCCTGCGCGCCGTGCACACCGCGCGCCCGTGCAGCACGCAGCGGTGGCAGAAGTCGTTCGATTCCTCCGGCGGCAGCACCTTCACAAGGGCCTTTTCCACCTTCACCGGGTCTTTGGTGTCCTTCACAAAGCCCAGACGGTTCGACAGGCGGATGCAGTGCGTATCCGCCACTACGGCGGGCAGGCCGAACACGTCGCCGCGCACCAGGTTGGCGCTTTTGCGGCCCACGCCGGGCAGCTTCAAAAGGTCCTCCATAGCCTGGGGCACCCGGCCGCCGAACTCGTTCAGCAGCATATTGCTCATGGCGGCAAGGTCCCGCGCCTTCGAGCGGCCCAGGCCGCACGGGCGCACGATGGCCTCTATATTGTCCGCCCCGGCGGCGGCCAATGCCTCCAGCGTGGGGTATTTGGCAAACAGCTCTTCTGTAATGATATTTACGCGCGCGTCGGTGCACTGGGCGGCCAGCCGCACGCTTACAAGCAGCTGCCAGGCGCTGTCATAATCCAGCGTGCACTCGGCAAGCGGATATTCCTCCTTCAGCCTGTTCACAATCTGCAAAGCATCCTGTTTCGTTCTCATGTGGCAAAACCTCCTCAAAACCGCCGGCCGGCGGCCATTTTCATCATAGCATAAACAACGCTTGTGCACAACCGCATTTCGTTGTATACTGAAAAAAGGAAGCTGAAAAACCACAAGATATGGAGGATGCACATGTACGCGGATATGTTGGACACCATCGGCTTTGTGGCCCAAAGCGATGCACAGGTGGCGCGGGCCATGCAGGGCGAGCTTTGCCGCCAGCGCCGGAATATTGAGCTGATTGCCTCGGAAAACGTGGTATCGCCCGCCGTGCTGGCCGCAATGGGCAGCGTGCTGACGAACAAGTATGCCGAGGGCTACCCCGGCCGGCGCTATTACGGCGGCTGCGCCTGGGTGGACGAGGTGGAGGATATCGCGCGCCAGCGCGCCTGCCGCCTGTTCGGCGCGCAGCATGCCAACGTGCAGCCCCATTCGGGCGCGCAGGCCAACCTGGCCGTATACTTCGCGCTTTTGAACGTGGGCGACACTGTGCTGGGCATGGACCTTTCAAACGGCGGCCACCTCACGCACGGCAGCCCTGTGAACATGAGCGGCAAAAACTATCATTTCGTGCCTTATGGCGTGGACGAAAACGGGTTTCTGGATTATGAGGACCTGGCCCGCAAAGCGCGCGAGCACCACCCGAAGCTGATTGTGGCGGGCGCGTCGGCCTATGCCCGCACCATTGATTTTGAGCGCATAGGCCGCATCGCAAAAGAGAACGGCGCCCTGTTCATGGTGGATATGGCCCACATTGCGGGGCTTGTGGCCGCGGGCCTTCACCCCAGCCCCGTGCCGTACGCGGACGTCGTCACCACCACCACGCACAAAACGCTGCGCGGCCCGCGCGGCGGCATGATTTTGTGCAAAGAGGAATATGCAAAGGCCATCGACAAGGCCATTTTCCCCGGCACGCAGGGCGGCCCGCTGGAGCATGTCATCGCCGCCAAGGCGGTGGCCCTGGGCGAGGCGCTGCGCCCGGAGTTCGCAGAATACCAGCGGCGCGTTGTGGCAAATGCAAGGGCGCTGGCCGCAGCCCTTGTGCGCGAGGGCCTTGCGCTTGTAAGCGGCGGCACGGACAACCACCTGATGACCGTAGACCTGCGAGGCACCGGCGTGACGGGCAAAGAGCTGGAGGCCCGGCTGGACGAGGTGTGCATCACGGCCAATAAAAACACCGTGCCGGACGACCCGGCCTCGCCTTTTGTCACCTCCGGCCTGCGCATCGGCACGCCTGCCGTCACCACGCGCGGCTTTGGCGGGGCGGAGATGGAGGCCGTTGCCCGGTTTATCGCGGACACTGTGTTCCGCTTTGAAGAGACAAAGCAGCGCACGGTGGAGGCCGTGCAGGCCCTGACAGAGCGGTTCCCGCTGTACGAGTAAGGCCGTGCGGCCTGTGCCGCAGGCGGAAAAAGGAGGAATGGCATATGATATTGACGACGACGCCCACGGTGGAGGGGCACAGCATTCAGGAATACAAGGGCATTGTATTCGGCGAGGTGATCGCCGGTGTGGACGCGCTGAAGGATATTGCCGCGGGCTTTACAAATTTCTTCGGCGGCCGTTCCGGCAGCTATGAGGAAGAGCTGATAAACGCGCGCGAGGAGGCCCTGGCAGAGCTGCAGCAGCGCGCCGCCGAGCTTGGCGCCAACGCTGTGGTGGGCGTGGATGTAGACTATGAAGTGCTGGGCACGAACAACGCCATGCTGATGGTTTCGGCAAGCGGCACCGCCGTAGTGGTGTGAGTGCGGCACAGAATAATGCAAAAACGGGCGGCCCCGCCGGCAGTTCTGCCGGCGGGGCCGCCCTGTTTTAGCGAAACGGCAGCCCGCGGCTGTGCCGGGGAAATAAAAAGGCTTTCGCTGCCGGTTTCGAGCGCAGCGGGATGGCATTCAATACCAAAAGATGCAGCACGCAGCGGGAAGAACCCCGTTTACAGGGTGCGTGGCAAGGGATGCAGGCGGCAGAGAATACAGTGCCTCTTGAGAGGCTTGCCGGCAGCATGCCCTTCCGGGGCTTACGCAAGCCCCCGGCTTTGCCGGGGGGGGCCTGGCTTACAGCTGGGGGCCGGGCGCTCAGCGCCCGGCGTGCACACGGCGCCTGTGCCCGGCCCACAAAAGCCCGGCGCACAGAAGGGCGGCCAGCGCCTGTGAAAGCGGCACCGCGGCCCAGGTGCCCCAAATGCCGCCCGCCTCCCCGGGCAGCACCAGCAGCAGCGCGAAGAGCAGCAGCGGTTCGCCGTAAATAAGCAGATAAGCGCCAGAATTGCGCGCTGTGGCATAAAAGTAGGAGGTCGTCATGCGCGAGAAGGCAGCGGGCAAGAGCCCTGCAAGGAACACGGGCAGAACGGCCGCCACCCGGCGCGTCACCTGCGGCGACGCGCCGAACAGCGCCGCAGCCTGCCCGCGCAGGGCAAACAGCCCTGCCATGCAGACGGCGGCCACGGCGGCGGAAAAAAGATAGGTGGCGTTCCGCGTATGGCGCGCGGCGCGCGCATCGCCCCGGCCGTGCGCCATGCTCACAAGCGGCTGGCTGCCGTCGCTGACGCCCTGAAGCAGAAGCAGCGTCACCGAGATGATATAGCTGATGGGGGCATAGCAGGTGACGGCGGCATCCCCGCCCACCAGTGCCGCGCTTTTGTTCACAAGCACCAGCGTGAGGTTGGGCGAAAAGGTGAGGCCGAACGGGCTGAGGCCCACAGCCAGCACCCTTTTTACCATGGCGGCGCTTTCGCCGTCCGGGCGCAGCCGGGGCTTGTGCCTTTTCAAAACCAGGAACACGGCGCACACGGCCAGCGTCACGGCCTGCCCCAGCACAGTGGCCACGGCTGCGCCCGCCATGCCGTACGGCAGCACCCAAACGAAAGTGTAATCCAGTACAATATTGGTGACAAACCCCGCCATCATGGCCGCCATGGCGGCCACGGCGCCGCCCATGTTGCGCAGAAAGGGGACAAGCCCGGTGCCCATCACCTGAAATATGGCCCCAAGGGCAATAAAACGCAGGTATTCCTGCCCAAGCGCCAGAATGCCGCCGCCCGCCCCCAGCAGGCAAAGCAGCGCGGGGGCGCAAAGCAGAAGGCCCAGCGTCAGCGCAAGCCCGGCCGCGCAGAGCAGCAGCAGAGAGAGGCCGAAGTACCGGTCTTTATAATATGCCTCCCGCCCGCCCAGGCAGATGGCGTACTGAATGGCGCCGCCCATGCCGATGCCCGTGCCCACGGCCTGCAGGAATGCCGTGAGGGGATATGCAATGTTGATGGCGGCCAGAGCCTCGTCGCCCAGCGCGTTGCCCACGAAAAAGCCGTCTGCAATGGCATACACCCCTGAGAGCGCAAAGGCCAGCATGGAAGGCAGCACACAGGCAAAAAAGCGTTTATCCAGCTTCAAGGCGCACACTCCTCTCGGAAAAAGCGGTTGTAAAGCGCAGTGCAGGCCAAAAGGGCTTCGCTTTGCTGCGCGCCCATCCTCCGCCACACGGCGGCCTCGTGCGCATCCAGCTTCTGTGCAGTGCTCTCAAAAAAAGCGCGCCCCTGCGGCGTACACTCGATTTGCTTATTGCGCCTGTCGTCCGGTGCCGGGCAGAGCCGCACAAGCCCGCGCGCCAGAAACCCCTGCAGGACGCTGTGCACCGTTTGCTTTGGCACGGCCCATTGCGCGCAGATGGTTTTCTGGGTACACGGCCCCCGGGCCTGTGCAATAGACAGCACGACCAGCAGCTCGTGATAGGAAAGCCCGTTCTGCCTTGCCCATGCCTCGTACAGGGCGGATGTCTCGCGCCACAGCTCGTTGTAGCGCCCGGACAGCTCTGAAAAAGAAAGCGGCATAATTTCCTCCCTGCCGCACGGTGCGCCGCAAAGCGCTGTGCGGAAAATATAGTCTGAACTCGGACTAATATAACACGGCACCTTCTTTTCTGTCAAGAGGCTTTTGGCGCAGAAGGGGCGCCGGCAGCGAACAGGCGGACGGCCTTCGCCGTCCGCCTGTTTTTGCCGCTTTAGAACAACACCCCCCAGCTGTGCTGGGGGGTGTAAAAAAGGCTTTCGCTGTCAGTTTCGAGCGAAGCGGGATGGTATTCAATACGAAAAAGCTGCAGCACGCAGCGGGAAGAACCCCGTTTACGGGGGAGGGGCAAGGGATGCAGGAGACAGAGAATACAGCGCCTCCTGAGAGGCTTTCCGGCAGTATGCCCTTTCAGGGCTTACGCAGGCCCCCCGGCCGTGCCGGAGGGCCTGACTGGGTGTGGGAGCCTGCCGGCTGTGCCGGTGGAGGCCCCCGTACAAAGCTTTCGCCTCAGGCATTGCGCCAGGCGGCCGCCAGAGGCCGGGCAGCAGGCTTTTGAGGAAAGCCTTCGCCGAAACGGGGCTTTGCCCGGTTACGGGCTGAGGGGCAGGCTGTGCCGGTAAAAGGAGCCTCGGTGCATTTTGAGACACCTGCCGGTCATAAGCCCTTGCAGGGCTGAAACAGGCTGCAGGCTCAAACGGCGGTATGCCCGGCCGGGGCGCCGCTGTTCGCCTGCGTCAAAGCAGGCCGCGGCAGTGCCCCTCCAGCGCCTCGTAAAAGCGGGCGAGGTGCAGCCCGTCTACAAGGGCATGGTGGCACAGCGCCGTCACCGGTATGCGCACACGCCCGCCCTCCTGCACATAGCGGCCCCAGGTGATGCGGGGGTTGCTGTCCGCCGGGGCGGGCACGGGCTGGATGAGGCTTTCGTAGGAAAACCACGGCAGGGTAGAGACAAAGATAAGGCTGCCGGCCTCGTCTTCGCTGTCCTCCACACTGCGCGCCTGCCGCGCAGCCTTCTGCGCCTGCACGGCAAGGGGCAGATATTCGCTGAACGGCATATCGCTGCGCAGTGTGCAGTAGCAGTAGGTGCCGTCGTCCAGCGCGACGGTGTGCGAGGTGGGGCAGTGGCTGAATTCCACAATGCCGCCGCCCTCAATGCGCTGGCGGAATTCGGGCACGTCGTTCGCGGCCCGTGCGGCGCAGTAGCAAAGGCTGAGGAAAAAGGGCAGCCCCTCGCGCTTTACGGCCTTTGCAAAGTCCGTAATGTCCGTTTTTACCGTGGCGCCCACATAGGGGTACGCCATGGTACGGAAGTAATCAAAGTGCTTTTTTCTGGGGTAAGCGGCCATGTCGATGCGGTGGGGCTGCATGGTGTCATCCTCCTTTGTGGGGCACAGGGTACTGCGCGCAAGATATTTCCGGCATGCGGAGCAAGGTCTTATACATGTTTTCAGCATATCACAAACGGGTGCTGCCGTCTATATGCGGGGCAAAGTCATCTATGGGCAAATATTTTGAATATCTGAATGAGCACTGTGGGCGCAAACGCCAGTGCGGCAACCTGCCAGACCTGAGTCGCGCCCAGCGGAGTAACAGCGAATAGTCCGCTTAGGCCGGGCACAAACAGCACGGCAGCCAAAAGCACTGTGCCGCCGGCAAAGGCCAGCAGGGAAAAGCGGTTCGAGCCAAGGCCCAACCGGAAGATGGGCTCTTTGCCGCGGCAGTTGAAGCCGTGGAACAGGCGCGCCAGCGTGAGAGTGGCAAAGGCCATGGTGGCAGCAGCACTGGCGCCGCCCCATGCGTAGCCGAGATAGAAGGCAGCCATAGTGGCGGCAGCGATGAGCGCGCCCTGGCCGAAGATGCGCACTGCGGCGGGCTTATCCAGAATAGGGGCCCTGGGGTCTCTTGGTTTCTGCTCCAGCAGGCCGGGACGCGCAGGCTCCATGCCGATGGCAATGGCGGGCAGAGAGTCTGTCAGCAGGTTGATAAACAGCAGGTGCACAGGCAAAAACGGTACCGGCAGGCCCATCACCGAGGCGTATACTACGCACAGAATACCCGCCATGTTGCCGGACAAAAGAAACTGAATGGCGTTTTTAATGTTGGTGAACACGCCGCGCCCATTCACCACTGCCTGTACAATGGTGGCGAAGTTATCGTCCGATAGAATCATGGAGGCGGCATCCTTGCTGACCTCTGTTCCGGTGATGCCCATGGCCACGCCGATGTCTGCCTGTTTCAGGGCCGGGGCGTCGTTCACGCCGTCGCCTGTCATGGATACGATGCATCCGCGCCGCTGCCATGCGGCCACGATGCGTATCTTGTGTTCCGGCGAAACGCGCGCATATACTGCCACCTTCGGCAGCACTTCGTCCAGTGCAGCATCATCCATGGCGTCCAGCTCTACGCCGGAAAGCGCCATGTCGCCATCGGAAAAAATGCCTATCTGCCGGGCAATGGCGGCTGCGGTGGTTTTGTGGTCGCCCGTTATCATTACAGTGCGGATGCCGCCGCGCTTCGCATCGGCCACCGCCTGCACAGATTCAGGCCGCGGGGGGTCCATCATGGCCACAAGGCCTACAAAGGTGAAATGCGCCTCGTCCTCAAATTTGAGTTCACGCACCTCAGGCAACTGGCGCATGGCAAAGGCAAGCACGCGCAGGCCGTCCTGCGAGAGGGTGTCGTTTACCTGCATGATCTGCGCGCGCCGCTCATCCGTCATGGGCACTGCCCCGGAAGATGTCAGAAGAAAGTCTGCACGCTGCAAAAGCACGTCGATGGCGCCTTTTGTCAGCAGGGTGGGCTGGCCGTCCAGCATATGCAGGGTGCTCATCAGCTTGCGGCCGGAATCGAACGAAAGCTCCTGCAGGCGGGGGTGATACTGCCGGTACAGTGTTTCATCCACTTCCAACGCATCGCCTATCTGCACAAGGGCCACTTCAGTGGGGTCGCCGATGGAGGTGCCCTCCGCCTCATTGGTGGTGGCGTCGCTGGCAAGCAGGCCTATTTTTACAAGCAGGCGCTGCGGCTCGTTGGCAAGCGAAAGCTCCGCCGTGTCTGTCAGCATGCCGTCGGCCCACAGCTTTTGCACAGTCATGCGGTTCTGCGTCAGAGTGCCTGTCTTGTCTGAACAAATCACAGATACGGCGCCAAGGCTTTCCACCGCTTTCAGATCCTTCAAAATGGCATTTTGCCGGGCCATTTTCTGCGTGCTCATGGCAAGCACAATGGTGACGATAGAGGAAAGCGCCTCCGGAATGGCGGCTACCGCCAGCGCCACAGCAAACATCAGAGAATCCAACAGAGGCATATGGCTGCGGAATACAGACAAAAGGAATACACCTGCGCACACCACCAGGATGACGGCAGCCAGCTTTTTAGAAAAATCGTCCAGGCTTTTCTGCAGCGGCGTGCGGCGCTGCTGCGTCTGATTCATCAGAGCGGCTATTTTGCCAAGCTCGGTGTGCATGCCGGTGGCGGTGACAAGTACAGCAGCACGCCCATAGGTGACGAGCGAGCCGGAGAAAACCATATTTTTCTGGTCGCCCAGGGCGATGTTTTCCCCTGCGAGGGCGTCGGCCGTCTTTTCTACGCTTTCGCTTTCCCCTGTCAGCGAACTTTCGTTCACTTTCAGCGAGAAGTTTTCCAAAATACGTCCATCTGCAGCCACGAGGTCGCCCGCCTCCAGCAGCAGGACATCGCCGGGCACAAGCTGCGCCACGGGCAGCTCGGTGCGCTGGCCGCCGCGCAGCACTTTGGCGCTGGGCGAGGCCATGGCCTTCAGGCTGGCGAGAGATTTTTCCGCCTTGAAATACTGCACGGTGCCAAGCGCTGCGTTCAAAAGAAGCACAGCGAAGATAACGATGGTGCTCTCTGCATTGCCGGACAGCATGGAGATGATGGCAGCTGCAATGAGGATGACCACCAGAAGGTCCTTGAACTGTTCGAAAAAGACGGCGGCAGCAGATTTCTTTCTGCCCTCGCGCAGCTGATTGGGGCCGTGTTCACGCAGGCGTGCTTCGGCCTGCGCGGTGCTGAGGCCCTGCGGCGAGGCAGAAAGGCTTTGCAGCACCTGCTGCGGGGTTTGGGAAAAGTAAGGCTTTGTCATGCATTCTCCTCCTGATGATATGATGGCCTGTGGATAAGGGAAGGAAGCACCCTGCCGGAAAATAAAAAAGACCTTCCGGCGGCTGTGCTCAACCGTCGAAAAGTCTGATTACCGGCAGAAAGCGGCGTGTGCCACCAGGCCCTTTTCAGAGGCCGGACTGTTGACGGCACACACAAAGGGCAGCGGCCCCTTGCAACGACTCCCTTTTCAACTTTACCCTGTTCTGTCCGCGCCGGACCAAAGGGGCCCGATGCGGCCTGCCGCCCGGCGAGGGCGGAAAGACAAAGGCATCATAGCACGCGCAGGTGGCAAAGTCAAGGGGAAGCGTACAAAATGTGACGCATACCGTTTGAGCTCAAAGCGCGCGAAAAGCACCGTTTATCCGCTGAGATATGGCGCCTGCCTTTTTTAAGGCTTCAAATATTGAATTTGCTGCAAGGCTACGGCAGCAGGGCAGGCTTTTAGCTCGATCAGCAGTCTCGATATAAAAAATATGGTACGGCACCTCGGCAGGAGGCGCAAAAGCCTGAAAGCGCCGCCGCTACAGCTGCACGCACTGCGTGGCGATGCGCCGGCGGAACACGGCGTCGTGCTCTGTAAACAGCAGGGTAGGGGCGTATTCCAGCACCAGTGCCTCCAGTTGTTCCCGCGCGGTGATGTCAAGGTAATTCAGCGGCTCGTCCCACACATACAGGTGCGCGCTTTCACACAAGCTTTTTGCAAGCATAGCCTTTTTCTTCTGGCCTTCGCTGGCCTGCTCCAGCGGAAGGGCAAGCTGTGCGCGCGAAAAGCCAAGCTTGCGCAGAATGGCAAGAAAGCGGCTTTCCTCCAGCCCGTGCGCGCGGGCAAAGGCGGGCGGCGCGCCGCACACGCCCTCCGCCGTCTGCGGCACATACGAGAGCCGGGCACCGCCCGCCAGCCACACGCCGCCCTCTGTGCGAAGGCCGGCGGGCTTTTGCGGCAGAATGGCGCGCAGCAGGCTGGTTTTTCCGCAGCCGTTCGGCCCGCACAGGGCCACGCGCCCGCCCGCAGGCACGGTGAAGCTCACCGGCCCGCACACCTGCGCGCTGCCGTAGAAAACACGCGCACTGTCAAAGCGCGCCGCACACGGCTGCATGCAGGGCAGGGGCGAAAGCTTCAGCGCCTCGGCGGCGCCGCCGTCTGCCAAAAGGCCGCGCCGCGCCTGGGCGGCCTGTGCTTTGCGCGCCTCGATGCTTTTGGCGCGCTTCATCATTTTGGCGGCCTTGTGGCCAAGGTAGCCGCGGTCCGGCCGCAGGCCGGAATTCCGCTGGCCCCTCTTTTCGCCTTCGGCCTTCCGGGCAAACTGCGCGGCGCGCTGCGCCGCTTCGTCCAGGCGCTTTGCCTCGCGGCGCAGCTTATCGTTCTGAGCCTGCTCGAAGGCGAGGCGCTTATCTGTCTCGCCGCGGTACACTTCCCAGTTTCCGGCAATGAGGTGCGGGCCGCTGGCCTCCAGACACAGCGTATGCGTGGTGCAGGCGTTCAGCAGCGCGCGGTCGTGCGAGGCCACAATGAACCCCCGCTTGCGCGCAAGGTAGGCGGCCACAGCCTCGCGCGCGGGTTCATCCAGGTGGCTGGTCGGCTCATCCAGCAGCAGAAAGCGGCCTTCCCCTGCAAACAGCATGGCAAGCAGAAGCTTTGTACTCTCGCCGCCTGAAAGGGTGGAAAACGGCCGGCACAACGCCTCTTCCGCCACGCCCAAAAGCCCTGCCTCGCGCGCAAGGGCCCAGTCCCCGGCGCCGGGAAACAGGCGCCCGGCAATTTCATAGGCGCACAGTTCGCCCTCCGGCACGTTGAATGGAAACAATGCCGCCGCACAGGGCATGGCAATGTGCCCGGCAGCGGGCGCAAGCGCGCCGCAGAGCAGGCGCAGAAGCGTGCTTTTGCCCCTCCCGTTCGCCCCCGTCAGGCCGAGGCGCCAGCGGGAATCGAGCGAGAGGGAAACGTGCTCGAACACAGGCCCCGGCGCACCGGGGTAAGAAAATGAAATATCCTTTATTGTGATTAAAGCCATACGGCGTGCCTCCTTTGCATAAGGCGCGGCGCAGGGCGGGCGCAGGCCCGGCCGGCTTTGCCGCGCAGGTGTTCTGCCGGTTAGGCGCGTTTTTGCGCAGCCCCGGCAGGCGAAAAAAGAGAAAGCCGCGGGGCGGCACGCATGCCCCGCGGCTTTGCGGCACTGCGGCCCGCACCTGACGCGCGGCGCCCGCCCAGATGGGCGAAGGCGCACGCGCGCAGGGCCGGCCGGACAGCCGCCTGTGCAAAGACGCAAAAAAGGGAAGGCTGCGCGCCCGCCGCCCCCACAGGGGCAGGCGGATACCCCGCTTTGTGCAAAGCAAAACAAAGCACCGGCGCAAAACGGCAAAGCCCGCGCCGGAAAAGCCTGTTCGCTCACACGTTTACAGGGTATTGCGCATCCTTCCACACCTTTCTGCAGCTGTTGTATTCTGAGCGCATCATACCATATGCCGGCCTGTTTTGCAAGGGTGCGCTTGCACAAAGGGCCGGCTTGGAGTATCATAAGATACCCGCCCGGAAAAGGCGCGCCGGTAAAAGACGGCAGCGCGGCCCGAGGCGCGCCGGGGCGGACGGCACGAAAAATGCAGGAGGGTCAGGCATGGCGGATGTGGATATGAAAAGCTGGGTACGGGCGTTTGAAGGGCAGATGAAGGCCGAGTTCGGCGGCAGGGTGTGCTTTCTGGGCCTGCAGGGCAGCCGCGCGCGGGGCGAAGCGCACGCGGGCAGCGATATTGATGCGGTGGCCATACTGGATGAAGTGTCACTGGACGAGCTGGCGCGCTACCGCGCCGTGCTGGGAAGGCTGCCGCACCGCGAGCTTGCGTGCGGCTTTATCTCTGGAAGGGAAGAGCTTTGCCGGTGGGCGCCCTCTGAGCTTTTGCAGTTTTATTTCGACACGGTGCCTGTATACGGCACGCTGGATTTTCTGCGCCCGGCGCTTACGCCGCAGGCGGCGCGGCAGGCCGTGCTTTCGGGCGCGTGCGGCATCTACCACGCCTGTGCGCACAATTATGTGCATGCGCGCAGCGGCGAAGCCCTGCACGGGCTGTGCAAGACGGCGCTGTTTGTGCTGCGCGCCCAGCATTATTGCGAAACGGGCGTATTTCTGCGCACCGGGCGCGAGCTGGAGGCTGCGCTGGCCGGGCAGGCGGCCCGTGTGCTGCGCGGCACGCAGGCGTTTGCCGCCGGCGCGGCGGGCTTTGAGGAGACCTGCGGCCTGCTGCTGAGCTGGGCAGGCGGGCTCATCCGCCGGTACGGCGGGGCCCCGCAGGTGCCGTAACTGCGGGGTGCAGGCTGAAAATTCCATAGTGCGCCGGGGTGGTTTGCGCATTGTCAAACCGCCCCGGCGCGGTGTATAATAAAGCTGCCGAAACACAACGCATCAAAAAGGAGGGGCCTTGCCCATGGCATATATTGATTGCAAGCTGAAAAGTCAGCTTTTGCAGAGGACGGTGGCGGTGAAGCTGTATTTCCCCACAGACCTGCCCGCCGAAGTGGGCAACACGGTGAAGGGCGTGCTGTCGCTGCTGCACGGCTACACCAACTGCGGGGAGGATTGGCTGCAGATGACGGCTGCCGCGCGATATGCGGCGGACAACGGCCTTGTTCTCATCATTCCGGATTGCGGCAATTCCTTTTACCAGAACATGGTGTACGGCGGGGCGTATTATTCCTTCATGACGGAGGAGCTGCCGCTTCTGCTGCGCACCATTTTCCGCCTATCGCCCCCGCGCAGCCAGAATTACATTGCGGGGCTTTCCATGGGCGGGTACGGCGCACTGTATCTGGGGCTTTCCCGCCCGGACATCTGGGCGGGCTGCGCCAGCTTTTCCGGCGCAGTGGACCTTGCCCTGATGCTGCGCGACCCGGCCGTGCCCGGCGTGCGCGAGACGTTCGCACCTATCTTCGGCGACGGCCTTGCCCTGCCGCCTGCAAGCAACCTGCACTATCTGGCCGGGCAGGCGGCGCAGCTTTCGCCCGCCCGCCAGCCGAAAATTTTGCTGACGAACGGCTTTCAGGACGAAGAGCCCTATTTCATCGCCATGCAGAACGATTCCCTGCATGAGACGCTGCGCCGCCTGCCGCTGGCGAACTATAAGCGCCTGCAGTGGAACGGCGTGCACGAATGGAACTTCTGGGACAGAAGCCTTGTATATGCGATTGATTACTTCTTTGCGCCCGGCTATGCGGCCAAAAAGCTGGGCGACTGGCGCAGCGGCGCCGTAGAGGCGGGCTGCGGCGCATAACGCGCCGCACAAATATACAGAAAAGGAGGGGCGGCCAATGAGCAGCCCTTTGGCGGACAGGCTGCGCCCGCGCACGCTGGACGAGGTGTGCGGCCAGCGCCATTTGCTGGCGCCGGGCTGCGTGTTCCGCCGCGCGGTAAGCGGCCCGCACGTGCCCAACATGATATTTTACGGCCCGCCGGGCGTGGGCAAGACGACGGTGGCGCGCATTCTTGCAAAGCAAAGCGGCATGCTGCTGCACCAGCTGAACGGCACCAGCGCGGGCACGGCGGATATCAAAAGCGTGCTGGCGGACGTGGGTACCTTCGGCGCGCACAGCGGCGTTCTTTTGTATTTGGACGAGATACAGTACCTGAACAAAAAGCAGCAGCAGAGCCTGCTGGAATGTTTGGAGGACGGCAGCGTCACGCTGATAGCCTCCACCACGGAAAACCCGTATTTCTATGTATACAACGCGCTTTTGTCGCGCGCGGCAGTGTTCGAATTCAAGCCCCTTTCGCCTGAGGACGTTCTGCTGGGGCTGAAAAACGCCCTGCGCCGCCTTTCGGACGAGGGCATGCCCGTGCGCGCCGGGGAGGGCGCGCTGGAGCTGCTGGCGGAAAGCTGCGGCGGCGACATGCGCAAGGCGCTGGGCAATTTGGAATTTGCCGTGCTGGCCGCACAGGAGCAGGAGGGCGGGCGCCTTGTGACGCGGCAGGACGCCGCGGGCGCCGCGCCGCGCGGCGCCATGCGGTATGACAAAAGCGGCGACGGCCATTACGACTGCATCTCGGCCCTGCAGAAAAGCATCCGCGGGTCAGACCCGGACGCCGCGGTGCACTACCTTGCGCGCATTTTGGAGGGGGGCGACATGCTCTCGGCCTGCAGGCGGCTGCTGGTGATAGCGGCAGAGGATGTGGGCCTCGCCTACCCCATGGCCATGGCGGTGACAAAGGCCTGTGTGGACAGCGCCCTGCAGCTTGGCATGCCGGAGGCGCAGCTTCCCCTTGCCGAGGCCGCCGTCCTGCTGGCTACTGCGCCCAAAAGCAACAGCGCGCACAACGCCATTCTGAAGGCGGCCGCGGATATCCGCGCGGGCAAGGCAGGGCCTGTGCCGCGCCAGCTTCAAAACAGGCATTTTGACGGCGAGGACGCCGCTGTAAAGGGCCAGAACTATTTGTACCCGCACGACTATGCGAACCACTGGGTGGCCCAGCAGTACCTGCCGGACGAATTGCGCGGCACGGTGTATTATGAATACGGCGACAATAAAACAGAGCAGGCGGCCAAAGCCTATTGGCAGAAGATCAAGGGGTAACGGCGGCCTGCGCCCTGCGGCCGGCTGCGGAAAAGCGCGCCGGCCTGTTTGCTGGTTTCGGAGACCGCCGGCTGAGCCGGTGGAGATGTCCCATAAAAAGGCTTTCGCTTCTGCCATTGGGCGAAGCGGGGCGCTGACATGAAGGCCCTGATAAAAGAAGGCTGCTGCTGGAACGGTGAGCGCACGCTTGCGGGCTGCAGGGCATGTATTGCAAGAGAAATAAAATTCAGTGCGTCTTGAGACGCCTGCTCAGGCTGCCGGTTCAGCCGGTGGCTGTGCTTTATCTTCCATGGCCGCACAGGCCTGGGGGCGCAGCCCCCGGAAAGGAGGCGCCCGCATGAGGCGCACAGAGAAATACGGCACGCCCGCAGCGCAGCTTCGCGCCCTGACGCTGCAGGAAAAGGCGTCGCTTTTGAGCGGGCGCGGCTTCTGGCGCACAAAGGCCATACCGGAAAAGGGCGTAAAAAGCCTGTTTATGGCGGACGGGCCGCACGGCGTGCGCAAGGAGGACAAGCTGCACACGCGCCGCAACGGCGGCGCCAGCGTGCCCGCCACCTGCTTTCCCTGCGAGGGCACGCTGGCGTGCTCGTTCGACGTGCGCCTCGCACGCCGCGTGGGGCAGGCTATGGGCGAAGAGGCGGCGGCCCAGGGCGTGGGCCTTCTTCTGGGGCCGGGGCTGAATATGAAGCGCAGCCCCCTGTGCGGGCGGAGCTTTGAATATTTTTCTGAAGACCCGCTGCTTGCCGCCGCGCTGGGGCAGGCCATGGTGGAGGGTATTCAGGCGGCGGGCGTGGGCGCATGCGTGAAGCACTTTGCGGTGAACAGCCAGGAGGAAAAGCGCATGAGCATTTCCGCCGAGGTGGACGAGCGCGCGCTGCGCGAAATTTACCTGCGCGCCTTTGAGCTGGTGGTAAAGGGCGCAAAGCCCGCCGCCGTGATGGCAAGCTATAACAAGGTGAACGGCACCTATGCTTGCGAGCATATGCAGCTTCTGCGGCAAATTTTGCGCGGGGAATGGGGCTTTCAGGGCCTTGTGGTGAGCGATTGGGGCGCCGTGGCCTCGCGCCCGGCGGGCGTTGCCGCCGGGCTGGACCTGGAGATGCCGTCCTCCGGCGGCATCAACGACAAGGCCGTGGTGCACGCCGTGCGCAGCGGCGCGCTGAGCGAAAGGGCTGTGGACGAGGCCGCGCTGCGCGTGCTGCGCGCGGCAGACCGCTATGCCCTGCCCGCAGTGCGCCGCGCGCCTGCGCCGCCCGCGGCGCACCATGCGCTCGCCGTGCAGGCTGCGGCCCAAAGCGCCGTGCTTTTGAAGAACGACGGCCTGCTGCCGCTGGCCGGGGGGGCAGATGTAGCCGTGGTGGGCGCGCTGGCCGGGCCGGATTTCAAGTATCAGGGCGCAGGCAGCAGCTTTGTGAACGCCGCCCGCCCGGAAAGCCTTTTGCAGGCTTTGCGCGCGGCGGGGCGCAGGGTGCGCTATGAGCCGGGCTATTCAGTGCAGCAGGGCCGCGGCGGCGCCGCGCTGGCAGCGCGCGCCGTGCAGCTGGCAAAGCGGGCCCATACGGTGGTGTACTGCATGGGCCTGACAGACCTGTATGAGACGGAGGGGTATGACCGCGCCCACCTCCGCCTTCCGGCAGGCCAGCTTGCCCTTCTGCGCCGCCTTGCCGCGGTGAACCCGCGTGTGGCGGTGGTGCTGGCCGCGGGCGGCCCTGTGGAGACGGGCTGGATGAAATATGCAGGCGCCGTGCTGTATATGGGCCTTGCGGGCGAGGGTGCGGGCGAGGCGGCGCGCAGGCTTTTGTACGGCGTGCAGGCGCCCGGCGGCAGGCTGGCGGAAACGTGGCCCCTGCGCCTTTCCGACACCCCGGCCTGGCGCCATTTTCCCATGGGCCCGCGCAGCGTAAGCTATAACGAGAGCATCTATATCGGCTACCGCTATTACGACAAGGCGGGCGCCGGGGTGGCCTTTCCGTTCGGGTACGGCCTTTCCTATACCTCATTCGCCTATTCCGGCCTGCGGCTTTCCACCGCGAACCTGGCCCGGCACGAGGCGCTGGCGCTTTTGTTCCGCGTGCGCAACACCGGCACGCGCGCCGGGCGCGAGACGGCGCAGGTGTACCTTTCGCACACAGACTCAAGCGCGCACCAGCCGGTGCGCACCCTGGCGGGCTTTGCCGGGGTGGAGCTGGCCCCCGGCGAGGAAAAAACAGTGCGCGTTGTGGTGCCGCGCACGGCATTCGAATGCTGGGACGCAGGGCGCGGCCGCTTCGCGGTGGAGGCAGGGCCCTGCGAGGTGTGCGTGGGCCCCGACAGCCGCACGCTGCCGCTGCGCGCCGCGCTGATGGTGCAGGGCGACACGCTGCTTTTGCCGCATGTGCACAGCGCGGCGGGCCCCTATGGCCGTTTCCGGGGCAACGCTTTCCCGGACGAGGCGTTTGAAGAGCTTTTGGGCAGGCGGCTGCCCGGCCCGAACCGGGCGCCTGCGCGCGGCAGCTACGGGCCGGACACCACGCTGGGCGAGATGCGCGGCGCGCCAGCGCGCGCTGTTTCCAAGCTGGCCTTTCTTGTGGCGCGCTGCGGCCTGCGCTTTTCCAAAAACCCGGCGGTGAACCGGCGCGTCAGCCTTGCCAGCACGCGGGATCTTCCCTTCAAAAATGTGCGCCTGAATGTGGGCGCTGTGCTGGGCGAGGGCGGCGTACAGGCCCTGTTGCGCCTTTTGAACGGCGCGCACGGCAGAAGCAGGCGGATAAAATGACAGAAAAAGGGGGCGCGCCCATCTGGGCGCGCCCCCTTGTGCAAAGCGGGGAGGGGAAGCCGTGCGCTGTGTGCGTTTATATCAGCTTCTGCCCACAAAAGCGTGCATGGCTTTCTTTTTCTTCTTCGCTGGAAAGGCGCATGTTTCTTGCACCGCAGGCCGTGTGTGTCTCCTGCGGTGTATGCGCCGTGTGTGCGCCGGGGCGAATTTGCCCCGTTGCAAGCTGCGAAAAGCGGTGCATGTTTTTTCTGTGCGGAAAATGCATGTGTGTGCCCTCCTCGCAGCTATAAGGTTCCCCCTGCGCCGCGCTTTATGCCGGCTGGAAAATTTTGCATATGAAGAGGGGCGCAGAAACAGCCGGCGGGGGAAAGGCGCCCTTTCCCATCCTTACAGCCGGGCTTTGCTTGTTGTGAGGGTCAAGCTCCCGGCAAAGCCGGGGGCCTGGGTTAGCCTTGGAAGGGCCTCATACCGGCAAGCCTCCGGCGGTGCTGCCCGGTTCCGCCTCTTGCCCCGCTTGCACAGCAGCCTGCAAACGGGCGGCTTCTGCCCCGGCATTAGCTTTTGCAAACCGCAAGGCTGCCGTTTCTTTCCTGCTTTGCCCAATGCCGGAAGCGAAAGCCTTTTACCCTCCCAAGCGGAGCTGAGGGCGCTTATATTGCGAAAGCATACAGTCAGGCCCCCCGGCACAGCCGGGGGGGCGCAAGCCCTGGAAGGGCATACCACCGGCAAGCCTCTCAAGAGGTACTGAATTCTCTCTCCTTTGCATCACTTGCTCTGCCTCCCGTAAATGGGGTTCTTCCCGCTGCGTGCTGCATCTCTTTGGCATTGAATACCCTCCCGCTCCGCCCGGAACTGACAGCGAAAGCCCTTTTACTCTCTCTCCCCGGCAGGGCCGGGGGTTATTATTTCGTGAAAGCCCAAAAAGAAAAAGGGAGAAGGGTAGGCCCTTCTCCTTTTCAATTCTTCCGGCCATGCGCTTTATTGTGCTTTACCCACAAAATTTTCAAAAAGAAACCGATGCACAGCCCTGTGCAGATACAAAGGTAAAACTGAAGCTGGCGCATCAGGCTGTCCTCTGCCGTAAAAAGCAGGATAAGCAAAAGGTCGGCGCCGCACAGCAGCAGGGAGACAGCCGCTTTGCGGCGCGGGCTGTGCCGCTCGTCCCAGACATAGGCCGGAAGCCATATGCACAGGCTTGCCACAGCCCAGACGCCGGGCCATCCGGCCCGAAAACCGGGCAGCAGCAGAAATACGGCGGTGAACGCAAGCGCCGGCACACCGGCCTTCCAGTACAGCTTCATGCTTTCACACCTCCTGCCCTGTGTCGCTGCGTTTCGCTTTGCCAGCCCATTGGGCCCATTGGAACCACCTTCCGCCCCTTTCAAACATTTCATTTCGGCCATGTGTCTCTGATTTGATTCTATCAATGGCAATCTGCTTTGTCAATTTGTGTGAAAAAGTTTGTAAATAATGTAAAAACTCCAAAATAACTTTGTCTGAAACAGATAAAGCCCTTTTGCATGGTGAGGGTGCGGCTGCTTTCTGTGCGCACTGCCGGGTATTTGCTGTGGGGCGGCTGACGGATGCGGAAAGGGGCCGCCTTGTACGATTTTGTCATTTTAATCAGAATTTACCAACAAAATAATTGCTTTTTGGTTATAGAAGCACTATAATGGAAGCAACAAGAGGCGGGCGTGTCTGCCCTGCCCAACTGTGTGAAGGGGGCCCAGGCCTATGGGTAAATTCGTAGTGTATAAAACGGACACCGGATATCTGTTTCATCTGAAAGCGGGAAACGGGGAGACGATCGGCACTTCGGAAGTATATACCTCGCTGGCTGCATGCCGCACGGGCATTGCCAGCGTGCAGAAAAACGCGCCGTCTGCCGCAAAGGTGGATATGACCGTGGCCCTTGTGAAGGAGGCGGCCAGCCCCAAGTTTGAAGTGTACCGCGATGCGGCGGGGCAGTTCCGCTTCCGGCTGAAGGCGCAGAACGGAGAAATTGTGCTTGCAAGCGAGGGCTATACGGCCAAGGCGTCGTGTGAGCACGGCATTGCCAGCGTGCGCAAAAACGCTGTGAACGCACTTGTAATAGAGCCGGCGCTTTCGCGCTGAGGCCCGGCGCCGTGCCGCACGGCAGGCGCCGCACCCTGCGGCCACAGTGCGCCGCTCAGTGCGCCTCAGGCGCGAAAAAGAAAAGGGAGGGCTTTGCAAAGCCCTCCCTTTGTTTTGGCCTGCTTTAGCGAAACGGCCCCCCGGCTGTGCCGGGGAGAGCAAAAGGCTTTCGCTTCAAGCCTCAAGCGGGGCGGAAAGCGGAAAGCAGCTTTGCGCTTAGGAAATGAGGTGTTCTGAAAAAGCAATGCCCGTTTACAGCCTGCCGGGCAGACAATGCAGGGAGCGGCCTCTGTTCGGCGCCTCCTGAGCAGCCTGCCGGCAGGCTGCTCTTTTACACATACCCAAGGCCCCCGGTCAAACCGAGGGCCTTGGCTGCATAAGCGAGACGACACCCAGCGGCTGTGCCGTGGAGAGGAAAAGGGCTTTCACTGTCAGCGTCGAGCGAAGCGGGAGGGTATTCAATACCCAAAAGCTGCAGCACATAATGGGAAGAACCCCCGTTTACGGGGGACGGGGCAGGCGATGCAAAAGACAGAGCATTCATTGCCTCTTGAGAGGCTTGCCGGCAGTGTGCCCTTCCGGGGCTTGCGCAGGCCCCCGGCTTTGCCTGGGGGCCTGCTTTTTTATGCGGGGCAGCCCCGGCAGATACCGGCCCCGCGCGCAGCATGCACCGCAGCGGGTGCAACAAAGGCCCGCCCGATGCCGTATTATCAGATAGAAAGGCCCGCGCGGCGGGCCCTGCACAGGAACGACAGGGAGGGAACAGAGATGTACAGAACGCTATGGAAACAATGCCTTGCGCTTTGCGCCGTGCTGGGGCTTTGCCTGACGCTGGCGGCCTGCGGCGCAGGCCCGGCCACTGCGGCTGACGAGGCGGGCGAAGAGGCGTCGGGCATGACGGCTGCCGCGCATGAGAGCGGTGCCGTGCCGGGCGGCGCACAGGAGGGTAGCGCCCTGACGGCACAGCTGCCGCAGGATGGGCGCAGGCTTATCATGAACGCAGAGCTCACCGTAGAGGCTTTGGACTTTGACCAGACGCTGGCTGCCCTGCGCGCGGCGGCGGATGAGGCGGGCGGGTATCTCTCGTCTACCTATCTGGAGGGCGGGGCGGACAGCGGCGCGCGCTATGCGCACTGTGAATTCCGCATCCCTGTGGAGCGGTATGACTCCTTTCTTACGGCAGCGGACGGTACGGGCAATGTGACGCAGAAAAGCGAAAGCGTGCAGGACGTGACGGCGCAGTATGTGGACGTAGAGGCGCGCCTTGCAAGCCTGGAAACACAGCGCGAAAGCCTGAACGCCATGCTGGCGCAGGCGCAGGATATTGAAACGCTGCTTGCTGTTCAAAGCGAGCTGGCAGACGTGCAGTACCAGATAGAGAGCTATACGGCGAAAAAGCGCGCCTACGACGACCAGACCGCATATTCCACTGTGCAGGTGACAGTACACGAGGTGCGCCGCATGACGGAAAACCCGCAAGGCTTTGCCTCGCGCCTTGGCGCGGCGTTCCGCTCCGGCTGGCACGGCTTGGGCCAGGGCGTGCAGAGCATGGCCGTAGGCCTTGCCGCCATGCTGCCCGCGCTGCTGGTGCTGGCTGCGGTGGGCTGTGCCGTGTGGGCGGCTGTGCGCATGCTGCTGCGCCGCAGGGCCAAGAGGCCGCGCACGCCGGGGCCTGGCCCGCGCGGGCCCATGGCGCCGCGTGGCGCAACAGAACAGAAAGCGCCGGCCGCGCCGCCCGCCGGGCCTGAAAAGAACGGGCCGGGCGAAGAGAGGCCGCACGGCATATAAGCATGCAGAAAAGCGCCGGGCGCAGGGCATTTATGCCCTGCGCCCGGCTTCGGCCTGTGCCCGGCGGGGCTGCGGCTTGGATGAATGGGTAAGCTGCACACACCGCGGCATCCATTGACGCCCATTTCTTTTGACGGCTGCAAGGGCAAAGGAGGGGGCTGCGGCTCTGCAAAGTGAAGTGCCCGCATTATCAACGGCTATGCAGCGGAGATTTTTTAGCTTTTGTACCGCCTTTTCCCCGTTATATGCAGTTGGGTGATAAGGCTTACAGAGATACGAAAGCATTCGCTTCCGATTGCGGTGTTGCCGAAAGCACTTTTGCGCTCACAGAGGAGGAATACCAGTCTGCCAGGCGCACGGCCGTGTGCAAAAAGAAGAAACGCCTGCTGCCGGGCGCCTTGCCTCTCGCCTGCACGCGGCTTCTGATGGAAAACATATCGCGGGCAGGCGGCGGGAAGCGTCTCTGCTGCGGCACGCAAAATCGCCGCCCGCCTGCGCCACCGTGCAGGGCACCGCCGCGGCGCGGCTGCGCACCTTGCACGCAAACCTCTGGCCTGCGGCGAACGGCACACCGCTGGCGGAAAAGGGCTGCTCTACCGTGATGCCCGCATATGTTTCGCCGCCTGCGGTGGCAAGCTGGATATCGCCGCCCGGCAGGGCCTGGATGCGGCAGATGGAAAAGCCCCCATGGCGGGCCTGACGGCTGCCATGGGGGCCTGCATGCTGAGCGGGGCCGTAAGGCGAAAAAAGTGGCTCCCTTGCACGGCCGGCCTTGGCTGTGCGGGGCCTTTTGTATGCGGCATGCAGCGGCAGCGTCACACCTGCTCCAGCATACCGGCGATGATGCCGCCGCCCAGCACTGCATCGCCGTCGTAGAACACGGCGGCCTGGCCGGGGGCCGGGGCGCGCACGGGAGAGTCGAAGCGCAGGGTGAGCACCGGCCCGCCCGCCTGCGCCACCGTGCAGGGCACCGCCGCGGCGCGGCTGCGCACCTTGCACGCAAACCTCTGGCCTGCGGCGAACGGCACACCGCTGGCGGAAAAGGGCTGCTCTACCGTGATGCCCGCATATGTTTCGCCGCCTGCGGTGGCAAGCTGGATATCGCCGCCCGGCAGGATGCGGCGCACAAACACGGGCTGGCCATAGGCGATGCCGAGCCCCCGGCGCTGGCCCACCGTGTAGTGAGAGACGCCCCTGTGGGGGCCAAGGTCTTCCCCTGCGGGGCCGATGAAACGCCCGGGCGTATCGGCCAGGCCACGCGCCGCGATGAAGGCGGCATAGCCGCCGTCCGGGATGAAGCATATCTCCTGGCTGTCCGGCGTTTCGGCGCTGGAAAGGCCGTATTCGGCGGCCATGGCCCGGATATCCTCTTTTTCAAATTCGCCCAGCGGCAGGCACAGGCGCGAGAGAATGTCCTGCCCAAGGGCATACAGCATATAGCTTTGGTCGCGCGCGGCGCTTTGGGCCCTTGCAATATGGAACGCGCCGCCGCGCTGCACCACGCGGGCATAGTGCCCGCTGGCAAGGTAAGGGAGGCCGAGCCGCGCCGCAGTATCTGCCAGCGTGCGGAATTTTACAAGGGGGTTGCACGCCACGCAGGGGCTGGGCGTGCGCCCGGCACAGTATGCCCGGCAGAAGGGCTGCACCACGGCGTGCTCAAACGCTTCGCGCGCGTCCGCCACATGAAAGGGGAGGGCAAGCTCCCCCGCGGCCTGCCGCGCCTTTTCCAGTGCGGCCTCATGCGCATTGGAGAACAAAATAAACAGCCCCTGCACCGCAAAGCCCTGCTGGCGCAGGATATGCGCCGTCACGGCGGAGTCCACCCCGCCGGACAGCGCCAGAAGCACGCCGTCCTGCCGCTCAAAGGTGGAAAAGCCCGGCGCTGCACTGAATTCGCCACTCATAAAAACAAAACACCTCGTTTTCTGCGGATGCGCCGCTATTTGAATTTGGCGGCCTCTGCCACGGCCATGGCGTCGCAGCGCTCGTTTTCTCTGTGGCCTGCATGGCCCTTCACCCAATGGTAATGGAATGTGTGCCCCTCGCACAGGGCCAGCAGCTGCGCCCACAGGTCGCTGTTCAGGGCGGGCTTCTTGTCGGCCTTAACCCAGCCCCGCTTCTGCCAGCCCTTCGCCCAGCCCTTTGAAAGCCCGTCAATGACATATTTCGAATCGCTGCACAGGGTGATGTCGCACGGCTCCTTCAGCGCCTCCAGCGCGCGGATAAGGGCCATCAGCTCCATCCGGTTGTTGGTGGTGCTTTTTTCTCCGCCCGAAAGCTCTTTTTTCAGGCCCTTATATTCCAGAATGGCCCCCCAGCCGCCCGGGCCGGGGTTGCCGGAACATGCGCCGTCAGTGTAAATATTGATTTGTTTCATGCATATGCTCCTTATTACAGCAGGGCGGCGTGCCGGGCACAGGCCGCAGCGCCGCCGTGTTCCCACCTATTATAAGGGAACAGGGCTGTGCTGTAAAGTGACAGTGCGGCACGGGCACGGGCCGGGGCCGGGCCCGCATGGCAACAAGTGGGAAAGCAGCCTGTTTAACGGCAGGTTTTTTATCCAATACTGCCAAAACAAGGGCGTAAAACTTGACAGCATAGCCAAAACAGCGTATGCTTGAGCCAAGTAGTTTGTTCGGAAAAGCCCTGCGGCGGGCCGGGCGGGAATACCGCTGGCACTCCCGTGCGCGCGCTGCCGGGGCGTTTGTTTTTATTCTCTGCCGCAAGGGGCGGAAGGGCTTCGGGCGTTCGGCCAAAGCGCCGCCTCCCTGCGGGGGAAAAGAAAATTTCAGGGACAAGATACAAGGCAGTACATTATTTTGCAGCACCCGGCCGCATGGCGGGCCCAGCCGGATACACGGCCCAGGGAAGCCATGCAGGGCCAGAGCGTGTTTTCTTTTGCAAATACGCTTTCAGGGCGCCGCCGTCTTATGCCCGCAGAGGGCAGGGCGGGCGGCGCGCGGCGTGCCGGGTGCGGAATATGGAGGAAAAACATGAATGAAAAACTGAAAAATGCGCCCGCAGGAAGGGCTGCGGCCCCTGCGCGCAGGCAGCCGCAGCGCCGCCTGCGCCAGAGTCAGCCGGCCGCACGGCAGCACCGTGCAGAAAGCAGGCCGGAGGCCCAAAAGGCAGGCGGCACCCTGGCAGTAAGCGCAGATGCGGCTGCGGCTTCGGCAGTGCAGTCTGCCGCAGGCCGGCGCATGCCGCGCGGCTATGCCCAGCGGCGCAGGTCGGCGCCCGGCGGCGAAGGCGCCGTGCCGGTGAAGCTCATTCCCCTGGGCGGCCTTGGGGAGGTGGGCAAGAACATCACGCTGTATGAATGCCAGGGCGACATGCTTCTGGTGGACTGCGGCATCGTCTTCCCGGACAGCGACATGTACGGCATCGACCTTGTGATACCGGATTTCAGCTATGTGGTGGAAAATAAAGAGCGCATCAAAGGCGTGCTTATCACGCACGGCCACGAGGACCATATCGGCGCGCTGCCGTACCTTCTGAAAAAGGTGGATTTGCCCGTGTACGCCACGCGGCTCACCATCGGCCTTATCAAAAACAAGCTGGAGGAGCACGGGCTTCTGCGCTCGACAAAGCTTGTGGAAATAACCCCGAAGCGCAAATTCCGCCTTGGCTGCTTTACGGTGGAGCCTATCCATGTGAACCATTCCATTCCGGACGCGGTGGGCTTTGCCATCGAGTGCCCGGCAGGCGTCATTTTGCAGACGGGCGACTTCAAGGTGGATTATACTCCCATCTCCGGCGGCCCCACAGACCTTGTCACCATTGGGGAATACGGAAAAAGGGGCGTGCTGGCGCTGCTTTCCGATTCCACCAACTCTGAGCGGCCGGGCTTTACCAGCACGGAGCTGAAGGTGGGGCAAAGCTTTGCCACGCTGTTCCAGCGGGCGCAGAAAAAGCGCATCATCATCGCAACCTTTGCCTCAAACGTCTACCGCATCCAGCAGATTATCGACCTTGCCGTGGCAGCCGGACGCAAGGTGGCCGTCAGCGGGCGCAGCATGGTGAACAACACCCAGATGGCGCTGGAGCTCGGCTACCTGCACGCGCCTGAGGGCGTGCTGATTGATATTGAAGAAATCAACCAGTACCCGCCGGAGAAGATTGTGCTGGTGACGACGGGCAGCCAGGGCGAGCCGCTGAGCGCGCTTTCGCGCATGTCCTCCGCCAGCCACCGCAACGTGCGCGTGGGCGAGGGCGATTTCATCATCATCTCCGCCAACCCCATCCCGGGCAACGAGAAGATGGTGACCAAGGTGATAAACGGCCTTCTGCGCCTTGGTGCGGAAGTGATTTATGAGTCCATGTACGATGTGCATGTGTCGGGCCATGCCTGCCAGGAGGAGCAGAAGCTGATGCTCACGCTGGCCAAGCCTCAGTTCTTCATTCCGGTGCACGGCGAATACAAGCACCTGAAAAAGCATGCGCAGACGGCCATTGCCGTGGGCGTGCCCGAGAAGAACGTGTATATCGGGGAAAATGGAAGCTGCATCATCCTTTCGAAGGACGGCATCCGCGAGGGCGAGCCCGTGCAGGCGGGTGCCGTGCTGGTGGACGGCCTCGGCGTGGGCGACGTGGGCAACGTGGTAATGCGGGACCGCCGCCACCTCTCAGAGGACGGCCTTGTCATCGTGGTGGCCGCGGTAGAGCCCATTTCCGGGCGCGTAGTCTCCGGGCCGGAGCTTGTGACGCGCGGCTTTGTGTATGTGCGCGAATCGGAAGAGCTGATAGACGGCGCGCGCGACACGGTGCGCGCGGCGCTGGAGAAGATGACGCCGGGCGACATGCGCGACTTTTCCAGCGTGAAGACGCGCATCCGCGAGACGGTATCCTCTTATCTGTACCGGCGCACCAAGCGCAGCCCCATGATCCTGCCCATCATTCTGGAAGTGTGACGGCCCGCCGCCTGTGCGCGGCGCCGGGGAGGGAAGCACATTGAACAAACGCATCTGGACCGTGGACCTTACCATTCTGACGCTGGGCGCGGCGTGCGCCGTGCTGACGGGCATGCTGGCGGCGGTGAAGCCCGTGCTGCTTATTGTGGTGGTGCCTGTGCTGGCAGTGATGGGGCTTTTGCTGTTCTGGAACGTGAAGGCCCTGCGCAGGCGCATGGCGAAGCTTCTGCACGGCAGCGGCGAGAAGGCGCAGTCTACCTTTGCAAGCCTGGCAATGCCTGTGGTGGTGGTGTCCGGCGGAAGCATTGTGTGGTATAACGACGCCTTCTCGCAGGATGTGCTGGGCGGCGGTGACGCGTGCCTTGTGCCCGCGGGCCGGGTGATGCCCGGGCTGGACGAAAAAAAGGCCGCCGCCAAAGAGGGCCAGCCCCTGCGCTTCGGCGGGCGGCGGTGGACGGTGTACGGCAGCCGCGCCTCGGCGGACGAGGCGCTGTTTGTCGCCTACCTTGTGGACGACACGGTGCTGAAAAACCGCGCGGACGAGTACCTGGCCGCGCGCCCGGCGGTGCTGCTCATCGCCGTGGATACATACGATGAGGTGCTCAAGGAAATGAAGGATTCCGACCGCGCGCGCATTGCGGGCGAGGTGGACTATGCCCTGGAGCAGTTCGTGGGCCAGGCCACAGGCTTTCTGCGCCGCACCTCCGCCTCGCGCTATGTGGCCGTGGTGGAGGAGCGCTACCTCAGCCAGATTATTGCAGCACGCTTTTCCATTCTGGACACAGTGCGCGCCATTGGGGACGAGCAGGGCACCGTGACGCTTTCCATTGGCGTGGGCCGCGGCGGCGAGACGCTGCGCGAGGGCATGGATATGGCGGTGCAGGCGCTGGATATGGCCCTGGGCCGCGGCGGCGACCAGGCCGCGGTAAAGACGGAGGACGGCTTCGCCTTTTACGGCGGCGTTTCGCGCAGCGTGGAGAAGCGCTCGAAGGTGAAAAGCCGCATCATCGCCAGCGCCCTGAAGGATTTGATCGAGCAGTGCGAAGAAGTGTTCATCATGGGGCACAAGCGCTCGGACCTTGACTGCGTGGGTGCCGCTGTGGGCATGCTGCGCTTTTGCAAAATGTGCAAAAAGCCCGCCAGCGTGGTGGTAAACCGCCGCCAGAGCTTTGCCGCAAACCTGATTCGGGAGTTTGAGAAGGCGGGCTTCGGGGACGACTTTATCAGCCCCGAGCAGGCGGAAAATTCCATCACGAAGGATACGCTGCTCATCATTGTGGACGTGCATATGCCGCAGATGCTGGAATCCACCCAGCTGTATGAGATGGCCGCAAACGTGGTGGTGATAGACCATCACCGCAAGGGTGTGGGCTATATTGACAACAGCGTTATCTTCTACCACGAGCCGTATGCGTCCAGCGCGTCCGAGCTGGTGACAGAGCTGGTGCAGTACGCAGGCGGCGAAAAGGAAGACAAAATGACGCCGCTGGAGGCGCAGGCCCTTCTAGCGGGCATCACGCTGGACACGCGCAATTTTGCGCTGCACACAGGCGTGCGCACCTTTGAGGCCGCGGCTTACCTGCGCCGCATGGGCGCACAGACGCAGGAGGTAAAAAAGCTGTTCTGCGACACGCTGGAAAGCTACACCTATAAGGCGAAGCTGGTGGCGGCCGCCCAGGTGTACGAGGGGTGTGCCATTTCTGCTTCAGATGACGTGCCCGCCGATATGATGGTGGTGGTGCCGCAGGCCGCCAACGACCTTCTGAGCATCAGCGGCGTAGAGGCCAGCTTTGTGGCCGTGGACACCGGCAGCGGCATCAATGTCTCTGCCCGAAGCATGGGCGATGTGAACGTGCAGGTCATTATGGAGCAGCTGGGCGGAGGCGGCCACCTTACCATGGCGGGGGCCCAGCTGCGGGAGGCCACGCTGAAGGAGACAAAGCAGAGGCTGATGGATATTATTCATGAATACCGCGAAAATCAGCGCGCCGAGGCCCGCGGCGCAAAAGGCAGGGCATAAAAAAGAGCCGCCCGGCCAAAGGCGCGCTGACACAACAAAGCGTTGCCCCCTAAAAGGCAATTTTTGCGCACAGCTTCTTCAGATTTCCCAGACAGCCGCAAGGGGTGCCTGCGGAAAGTTTCCTTGCCCTGTATCAAAAACGGCCGTTTTCGGGGTGCTGCGCAGCTTTGGCCCGGCGGTTTTGGATGAGTGCATCAGACGCCAAAAGCGTCAGCCAAAACCGGGTTTTTTGCTTCAGCGCGCCTTTGGCCGGGCGGGGCAGGGCGCGTGCGGCCGGTTGCCCGGCGGCGCGCTTTGTGCTATGATAGACAGGCAGACACGGCCGCTGCTGCGGCCGCGCACAGCGCGGGCAAATGCCCGTGCCGCAGAGGGGAGAGTGTATTTACTATGAAAATCGTGCTCAAGCAGGATGTGAAGTCCATTGGGAAAAAGGACGGCGTGTACGAGGTGTCGGACGGCTACGCCCGCAACTTCCTGTTCCCGCGCGGGCTGGCGGTGGAGGCCAGTGCCAGCGCCGTGAACGAAGTGAAGACAAAGGCGGCCGCAAAGCAGCACCACGCCGCAGAAGAGCTGGCCGCCGCGCAGGCGCTGGCAAAAAAGATGCAGGGCAAAACGGTGGCCCTGAAGGGCAGGGCGGGCCAGGGGGGCCGCCTGTTCGGCTCCATCACGGCCAAGGATATTGCCGAGGGGCTCTCAAAGCTCGTGGGCGAGCCGGTGGATAAGCGCAAGGTGGTGCTGGACACAGACATCAAAAGCTTCGGCACCTACGAGGTAGAGGTGCGCGTGTACCCGCAGGTGGTGGCAAAGCTGAAGGTGAAAGTGGAGGAATGACGCGCGCAGCGCGGCGAAAGGGGGCCGGAGTATGGCCGCAGGCATGAATCTTTCCCTGGAGGCGCTGGGGGTGAACCTGCCTTACAGCATGGAGGCCGAGCAGGCCGTGCTGGGCGCCGCCATTCTGGATGTGGAAAATATCCCAAAAATGGTGGAGGCCCTGCGCCCCGAAATGTTTTATGCGCGCCAGAACGGCGAGATATTTTCCGAGATTGTGCGTCTGTTCACAGCGGGCGCGCCGGTGGATTTTGTGACGTTGCTGGCCGCCGTGCAGGACGCAGGCACCTTTGCCACCGAGGAAGAGGCGAAGGTGTACCTGACGCAGCTTGCAGAAACGGTGCCCTCGCTTTCGCATATCGGCACCTATGTGAATATCATTGCTGAAAAATACCGCGTGCGCCAGCTTATCGGCGCGGCCAAGACCATTTTGGAGCAGACGGCGGAGGAGACGGACCCGGAGCTTCTGCTGGAGAGCGCCGAGCAGAAGATTTACCAGATCCGCGCGGGGCGCGATTCCTCTGCGCTTTCGCCCATTTCCAATGTCATTATTGACACTTTTGCCCATTTGCAGGAGATATCGGGCCCCAACCGCGAAAAATATCTGGGCATCCCCACGGGGTTCAATTATCTCGACACCATGCTCACGGGCCTTGGCCGGTCAGACCTCATCATTCTGGCCGCGCGCCCCGGCATGGGCAAGACCTCGTTCGCCCTGAACATCGCCACCAACGTGGCCAAAAAGCAGAACGTGCCGGTGGCCATTTTCAGCCTGGAAATGACAAAAGACCAGCTTGTGAACCGCGTGCTGTCCAGCGAGGCGGCCATTGACAGCCAGGCGTTCCGCACGGGCCAGCTCTCCAGTGAGAACTGGCAGGACCTTGCCCGCGTGGCCGAGGTGCTGGCGCACACCAACATGTTCCTTGACGATACCTCCAACATCACCATCCCGGAGATGAAGGCGAAGATACGCCGCATCAACCAGGACCCCGCCCGCGAGGACATCGGCCTTGTCATCATCGATTATCTGCAGCTCATGAGCACAGGCAAGCGCACGGAAAACCGCGTGCAGGAGATAAGCGAAATCACAAGAAACCTCAAAATCATGGCGAAAGAGCTGAACGTGCCCATCATCGCGCTCAGCCAGCTTTCGCGCTCGGCGGAGAAAAACCGCACCGACCACCGCCCTGTGCTGAGCGACCTGCGAGACTCCGGCTCTATCGAGCAGGACGCGGACGTGGTGCTGTTTTTGTACCGCGAGGCATATTATGACAACGGCGAAGAGGCGGATACCAGCATTGCAGAGTGCATTGTGGCCAAAAACCGCCACGGCGAGGTGGGCAAGGTAGACCTTGCCTGGGACGGCGCGCACACCCGCTTTACCAATGTGGATTATTCCCATATGCACTGAAAGGGCGCGCCGCTTTTGCGCTGTTTTCGGGCGCGGCGCTTTTCCTGCGGAAAGGGCGCCGCGCTTTTTTCGGCCCGAACGGCGCGGACGGCGTAAAAGAAACGAAAAAGCCGTGAAAAAAGAGAAAAGCCCCCTTATTTTTTCATATGGAATATGATAGAATAAAGAATATCTATTCTGCCGGGGGCACAGGCTGCCGGGCAAACAGCATATATCCGGCGCGCCGGGCGTGCGCGCCGGGCACAGGAGGTTCATATAATGAGTGAAAATATGCAGCAGGACGTGCTGCGCGTTCTGCTCAGCGAAGAGGAGATCCGCGCAAAGTGCAAAGAGATGGGTGCGCGCATCAGCCAGGAATACAAGGGCAAAAACCTGATGCTGGTTACAGTGCTGAAGGGCGCTGTGGTGTTTCTGGCGGATTTAATGCGCGCCATTGATGTGCCTGCGGAGATCGACTTTATGGTGGTGTCCAGCTACGGCTCCGGGGTGAAGTCTTCAGGCGTGGTGAAGATTGTGAAGGACCTGGACGTGCCCCTGGCCGGTAAGGACCTTCTCATTGTGGAGGATATCCTCGATTCCGGCCTCACCCTCAGCTATATCAAAGAGCTGCTTGCCAGCCGCGGCCCGGCCTCTATCAAAATAGCCACGCTGCTGGATAAGCCCAGCCGCCGCAAGGTGGACCTGGTGGCCGATTATATCGGCTTTTCCGTGCCGGATGAGTTTGTCATTGGCTACGGGCTGGATTACGATGAAAAATACCGCAACCTGCCGTATATCGGCATTCTGAAGCCGGAAGTGTATTCCGTGTGATTGTACGGCGCGGCCGCATGGCCCGCGCGGGGAGGCTTACTTTTGAACAAAAAACCAAGAAGCATCAATGGCCTTGCTCTGCTGGCCATTCTGGGCCTTGTGCTGGTGTGGCTCATCATGACGGGCACAGGCGGGCAGACTTCGTCTGTCAAGTATTCTCAAATCGTCTCGTGGTTCGAGCAGGGCGAGGTGGCAGATTTCACCCTGAACCTGAAAAACGGCGAGATGAGCCTGACGCTGAGCGAGGCCGCCACACAGGAGCTGTACGACGCGCAGGCTGCCGCGCAGCAGCAGGCTGCTTCGCAGCCTTCCGGCTCGCTGTCATCGCTGTTCGGTGGCACGGGCAGCCAGCAGCAGGCGCAGCAGCCCAAGCGGCAAAGCCTTATTTATGTGGTGCCGGCCACATCTATCTTTTTGCAGAGCCTGCCGGACTATGTGGCGGCGCACGATGCAAAATATCCCGATTCCCCCATGACATACGATGTGCTGCCCGCAGGGCAGACATCTATCTGGGTGTCCATGCTGCCCATGCTCATCATCACTGTGGTAGTGATGGGGGCGTTCTACTATTTTGTGTACGCCCAGGGCGGCGGCGGAAAAGCCATGAGCGTGGGGCGCGCCAAGGTGAAGGACCAGGCGGACCAGGGCCGCAAGGCCACGTTTGCCGATGTGGCCGGGGCCGATGAGGAAAAGGAAGAGCTGGCCGAGATCGTGGAATTTTTGAAAAATCAGCAGCGCTTCAACACGCTGGGGGCGCGCATCCCGCACGGCGTGCTGCTGGTGGGCCCGCCGGGCACGGGCAAAACGCTGCTGGCCCGCGCGTGCGCGGGCGAGGCGGGCGTGCCCTTCTACTCCATCTCCGGCTCTGATTTTGTGGAAATGTATGTGGGCGTGGGCGCTTCGCGCGTGCGCGACCTGTTTGAAAAGGCGAAAAAGACGGCGCCGTGCATCGTATTCATTGATGAGATAGACGCCGTGGGCCGCCAGCGCGGCACGGGCCTTGGCGGCGGCCATGACGAGCGCGAGCAGACGCTGAACCAGCTTCTGGTGGAGATGGACGGCTTTGCCGCCAACGAGGGCGTTATTGTCATTGCCGCCACAAACCGCGCCGATATTCTGGATAAGGCGCTGCTGCGCCCCGGCCGCTTCGACCGCCAGGTATATGTGGGCCTGCCGGATATCAAGGGCCGCGAAGAAATTTTGCGCGTGCACACGCGCAACAAGCCGCTTGGGCCGGACGTGGTATTAAAGACCATTGCCAAATCCACTGCGGGCTTCACGGGCGCCGATTTGGAGAACCTTGTGAACGAGGCGGCCCTGCTGGCCGCGAAGCGCGGGCGCAAGGCCATTACCGAACAGGATATTGAAGAGGCAAGCATCAAGGTGATAGCCGGGCCGGAAAAGCGCAGCCGTGTGGTGACCGATAAGGATAAGCGCATTACTGCCTACCATGAGGCGGGCCATGCCATTGTGTCGTATTTCTGCAAAACGGCGGACCCTGTGCACGAAATCTCCATCATTCCGCGCGGCATGGCGGCCGGCTATACGCTGAACCTGCCGGAGGACGACCGCAGCCACCTCACCAAGGCAAAAATGTCTGAACAGATTGTGGTGCTGCTGGGCGGGCGCGTGGCGGAAAAGCTGGTGCTGGATGATGTGTCCACCGGCGCCTCCAATGATTTGGAGCGCGCCACAGACACCGCGCGCAGCATGGTGACGCGCTACGGCTTTTCAGAGCGTCTGGGCCCTGTGGTGTACGGCTCGGACCCGCACGAGACCTTCCTTGGCCGCGATTTCAGCTCTGGCCGCGGCTATTCCGAGCAGGTGGCGGCGGAAATTGACGGCGAAATCCGCGATATGCTGGACGAGGCGTACGAGACGGCCCGCCGCATTCTTTCCGAGCATATGCAGCAGCTGCACACGGTGGCCGGTGCCCTGATTGAGCGTGAGAAGCTGACGGGCGCAGAGTTCCAGACGCTGATGCAGGGCGGCACGCTGCCGCCGGCAGACGCGCCCCGCGCCAAGGTAAAGCCTGTGCCCGTGGGCACACAGCCGGTGCAGCAGACGCCCGCTGCAAAAGGCCCGGAGGCGGCGGAAGGCGGGCAGGCTCCGGCGCAGGCTGAGGCTGCCGTCCCTGTGCAGGAAAACGGCGCGGCACAGCAGCCCGATGCGCCGGGCGGCGCACAGCAGGACGCCCCGCAATAAGCGGTACTGCCTGCATATTGGCGTCAGAATAGAAAAAAGCCCCGGCGGTTTTACAAAACCGCCGGGGCTTATGCTATGTATCCCGGTGGAACGGCCCGAAGGGCGAGGCTCACAGGGAGTGCGTGGGCGCAGTGTAAATGCGCATGGGGACGCCCTCATCATCTGTGACGGGGCAGAGAAATTCCCAGCCGCAATGCTCATAAAACTGCGTGTGGTCCGTAATGAGATACAGCCGCGCAATGCCGAGTGCGTACATGTCCTGCCGGGCAAAGGCCAGCATCCGCGCTGCAAGGCCGCGGCCTCGCAGGGCGGGTTCTACATACAGCGCGCACAGGTTGGGCGCTAAATCCGTCCTGGGCTGGAAGTCGTTTTCGATAACGCCTGCCCCCGCCACAATGCGGCGTTCGCCGTCCACGGCAAAATACCATTGCGGTATGCGCGCCCCGGCAAGGCAGGCGCGCATGCTTTGCACGTATTCTGTTTGTGCAATGCCCCATTGCTCGCTGAACCAGCGCGAAGCCTGCTCCAGATATTCCGGCGCCTCGCGCAGGCGGCAGAGCTTGACAGCTTCAGACATGTTTTTCAAAGCTTCCCTTCCGGTATTTCGCCCCGCCCGCGCACCGGTGCGGCGCAGCATTTTATTTATCATAGCATGGAGGCCTGGCTTTCATAAGGGCAGGGCCTGCCGCAGGCATAAAAAAATACCCCTTCGCAGGCGGGGCCAAAGCGAAGGGGCGCTGTATCTGGATAAAAAGCAGGGCGTCAAACATTTTTGCCGCCCTTGAGGGCTTTCATGCGAAGGTCGTGGTTCAAAATGCGCTTGCGGATGCGGATGCTCTGCGGCGTCACCTCCAGAAGCTCGTCCGGCTTGAGGAACTCGAGGCTCTCCTCCAGGCTGAACTTCGAAACCGGCACAAGGCGCAGGGCGTCGTCGCTGCCGGAGGCGCGGGTGTTGGTGAGGTGCTTTGTCTTGCACACATTCACCGTGATATCCTCGCCTGCGGGGCTGTAGCCCACCACCATGCCTTCGTACACCTTATCGCCGGGGTTTACAATCAGCGTGCCGCGCTGCTGCGCGTTGAACAGGCCATAGGTCACCGCCGTGCCCGTCTCGTGGCTCACAAGGCTGCCGGTGGAACGGCCGGGCAGCTCGCCGCGCCATTCGTCATAGCCGTCAAAAATGGTGTTCAGAATGCCCTCGCCGTGCGTATCGGTGAGAAATTCGCTGCGGTAGCCGAACAGCCCGCGCGCCGGAATGCGGAATTCAATGCGCATGCGCGTGGTACCGAGGGGGGCCATCTGCTCCAGCTCGCCCTTGCGCGCGCCCAGCTTCTGCATCACGCTGCCCTGGTACTCTGTGGGCACGTCTATTACAACGTGCTCCATCGGCTCCATCAGCTTGCCGTTCTCCTCATGAGTCAGCACCTTGGGCGGCGAAACCTGAAGCTCATAGCCCTCGCGGCGCATGGTCTCGATGAGGATAGAGAGGTGCATCTCGCCGCGGCCCATCACGCGGAAGCTCTCTGTGGTGGCGGAATCCTCCACCTTCAGGGCCACGTCCTTCAAAAGCTCCTTGTGCAGGCGGTCGCGAATCTGGCGCGAGGTGACAAACTTGCCCTCCTTGCCTGCAAAGGGGCTGTCGTTTACCGAGAAGGTCATCTCCACCGTGGGGTCGTTTATCTTCACAAAGGGCAGGGGCTGCACAAGGGCCGGGTCGCACAGTGTGTTGCCGATGGAGATATCCGTCAGGCCGGAGAACGCCACAATATCGCCGGCGCCGGCCTCCTCCACCGGGGTGCGGCCGTTGGCGGCAAAGCTGTAAAGCGCCGTAATGCGCCCGCGCCTGGCAAGGTCTTTATCATGCCAGTCGCACACGGCAACATCCTGGCCCACCTTTATTGTGCCGTTCTCCACCCGGCCGATGCCGATGCGCCCCACGAATTCGTTATAGTCGATGGAGGAGCACAGCATGGCGAGCGGCGCGCCGGGGTCGCCCTCCGGCGGGGCCACATAGTCCAGAATCGTGCGGAACAAGGGCACAAGGTCTGTGCCCGGCACGTCGGGCGAATAGCTGGCCGTTCCGGCGCGGCCGGAGCAGAACACCATCGGGCTGTCCAGCTGCTCGTCTGTGGCGCCAAGATCCATCAGAAGAAGAAGAATCTCGTCAATTACTTCCTTCACGCGTGCGTCGGGCCTGTCTATCTTGTTCACAGCAATGACGAGCGAAAGATTCTGCTGTAAAGCCTTCTGCAGCACAAAGCGTGTCTGCGGCATGCAGCCCTCGGCGGCATCCACCAGCAGCAGCACGCCGTTCACCATTTTCAAAACACGCTCCACTTCGCCGCCGAAATCGGCGTGGCCCGGCGTATCCACAATGTTGATTTTCACGCCGTCATAGTAGGTGGCAGCGTTCTTGGCAAGAATGGTGATGCCGCGCTCGCGCTCGATATCGCCCGAATCCATCACGCGCTCGGCCACCTGCTGGTTTTCGCGGAACGCGCCGGACTGCTTCAGCATCTGGTCCACAAGCGTAGTCTTGCCGTGGTCTACATGCGCAATAATAGCAATGTTGCGCAAATTATTCTGTTTCATATTCAGCTTCCTCTTTTTGTAAGATGTACCAAATTTCACGACAATATATTGTATAATACGGGGATGCAGCTTGTCAAGGAAAAATGCCCGGAAACGAAAGGCGGCAGGCCGTTTTCAGAACATTTGCGCCCGGCGGGCGCTGTGCCGGACGGCGCGAAAAAACGGCTTGCATTTTTTGAACAGGTTTGCTATAATGATAAAGCTACATTTCCCCGTGCTGCGGGCGTATATGCGCGGTTAGCTCAGCTGGTAGAGCATCTGCTTGACGTGCAGAGGGTCAGCGGTTCGAGTCCGTTACCGCGCACCAGTTTATTGTGCCGGAAGGGCATGTAGCCTTGGATATGCTGAAAGGCATATCCTTTTTTGTTATCCGGGCCGTTGGCACAGCAGGGGAAGCGGCGGCGGAGATATGGCTCGGTTTTCTTTTTGAAGGAGGGAGATGCCGCGGTGAAGGCGGTGACAATAATTGGTTCGCTTGTGCTGTATGGGGCTGCATGTGCGTATTACAGCCTGCGCACCGGGGATATGCTGGCCGTCGGCCTTGCGTGGAATATCCTGCTGGCTGCGCTGCCTCTTTTTTTGTTCCAGGCCGTGCAGCACTGCCGGGTATCTGCTCTCAGATGGGCGGCAAAGCTTGTCTGGGTGCTTTTTCTGCCGAATGCCTTCTACATGATTACAGACCTGATTCATGTGCCGCCGAATATGGAATGGGTGGAGCAGCTGGAAAACGGCGGTGCTGCGGTGCGGCACTCCGCGCTGCTGCGCGAGTGGGTGCTGTTGCTGCTGATTGGCGTGGGGGCCTTTTTTGCTGCGGTGCTGGGCTGCCGGGCTCTGTATCAGTTTGAGCGCACTGTGCCCGCTGCCTTCGGCGCAGCAGGCCGGTGGGCGTGCATCGCCTGCCTTTGCCTTCTGTGCGGGCTTGGGGTTTATATTGGGCGTTTTCTTCGGTTCAACAGCTGGGATGTTCTGCACCCCGAACACCTGATACGGGCGCTGTCAAAGAGCGCGGACACCTTTTCATTGCTGTTCGTTTTGGCCATGGCGGGCGCCATTCTTCTCATGTATATTTTTTGCCGTCCGTTTCTGCGCGATGCGAAATAGCCGCAGGCTGCGCTGCCGGGCGCGCATGTGCGAAGGGCCTGTGCCAAAGCCCGCCTGAACGGAGAGGATGCACATGCAGACAGAAGCGCGGGGCACCTCATTTTGCAGCGGTTCTTTTTGCTTTCAGAGGCTCTGTAAGTGCAGACCCTGAGTGTAAAAGCAGCCTTTTACTGAAACGGTGATGGCCTCAGCGAACAGGGGGAAGCACCGGCTTTCAGCTGCGCGGCGGCGCCGCTGGCTGCGCTATCCGCCTTGCCCTCCGGCAGAAAGGCTGCACCGTCTGCCTTGCCGGCAGCCCGGCCCTGGGCGGAAAACTGCGAGGCGCCGCCGAAGCGGCCCCCGTGCGGAGTGAAAGCCCCACAGGCCGGCGGCCAGCCGCTGCCGGCCGAACCTGAGAACGCAGTCAATGCGTGCAGGGGCGCCCCTTGGCGGTGATGCTGCCATTGTTCACCTGTGCCGGCACATGCACAGGAAGAAAGCGGAATGCCTTTTTCTGCACAGCGACGCCCCCGGCAGGCGCATATGCGCCTGCCGGGGGCGTATTTTGGCAAACTGGCAAAAGCGGGGCGCTGTTATGTGCCGGCGGGGGCGGGTGCTCCGGTGCGGCGCCGCCAGCCCCGGCTTTGCTGGCGTACCGTGACAAAGCTGCGGTAAATGCCGGGCGAAGCCATCAGGGCATCGTGGGTACCCTCCTGGGCGATGCGTCCGTTTTCTATCACGAGAATGTCGTCTGCATTGCGGATGGTATTCAGCCGGTGGGCTATCACCAAAAGCGTCTTTCCGCGGCAAAGCTCACTGATGGCCTGCTGAATATAGCTTTCATTATCGGCGTCCACACTGGCCGTTGCCTCGTCCAGAATGACGATGGGGGCGTCCTTCAAAATACAGCGCGCGATGGAAATGCGCTGCTTTTCACCGCCGGAAAGCGTTTCGCCGCCTTCGCCGATCACGGTGTCGAAGCCGTCCGGCAGGGCCATGATAAAATCGTAGCAGCGGGCTTTTTTGGCCGCTTCCATCACTTCCTCGCGGGTGGCGCTGGGGCGGCCCATGCTGATGTTGTTGTAAATTGTGTCCTGAAACAGATATACGCGCTGGAACACCATGCTGATATGCTCCATCAAATCGCTGAGCTTTACCTCGCGTACATCCTTTCCACGCACCAGAACGCGGCCGCTCTTCACATCCCAAAAGCGGGTGAGCAGGCTGGCTATGGTGGATTTTCCCCCGCCGGAGGGGCCCACCAGCGCCGCCATGCACCCGGGCTGAAGTGCAAAGCTCACATCGTGCAGAACTTCCTTTTCCCCATAGGCAAAGCTGACATGCTCGAACTGTATTTCAGGTGCGGCGCCTGCCTGCGGAATGACGCAGGCCCCGTTGTCCGGCAGCTCTGCCTCTCGAAATACCTCTTCCACACGGTCCATGCAGCTGCTCATCACCGTCAGGCGCGTGGCCTGGCTGTATAAGGCTTTCAGGGGGCCGAAAAGGTCGAACACAAACAGAAGGACGCCCACGACGAAGGTTGTATCCAGCATGGCGCGGCTGTTCAGGTACATGGCCGCAGCCACAACTGCGGCAGCGCCAAGGCCATAGACGGCGTTCAGCCGGCGCTGCCAGGGCGCATGGTTCTCTTCAAAGGCCACGCTGGTGCGGCAGCTCTGCTCAAAGTTGTCAGTTAACTGGCGAGAGCGCGCGCCCAGCAGGTTATATGCCTTGATGATGCCGATGCCCTCGATGAAATCCAGCACGGCCTCGGTGAGGCTCTCGCTCTGTTCCTGCCGGGCGGTGGAGTCTGCCATGGCCTGCCGCCGCATGCCCCGGGCAAGAAGCACAGCCGCCAGCACTACGCCCAGGGCGGCAAGGCCCAGCCATGCATGGAAGAAAAACAGAAACGCCACCATGATGGCCTCTGCAAAAAGATAGCTCATCATATCGGCAAGGACGGTCATGCAGTTTTCTTCGATAAACACCATATCAGTAGAGAGAACAGAGCTTATCTTGCCGATGTTTCCCTCGGTAAAATAGCCCATGGGCATGCGGCGCAGATGTGCGCCCAGTTCCATGCGCATGTCGGAAAATATCATAAAGCCTGCGGCAGATTGAAGCCTGTCTGCAATATGCTGGAACAGCACCTGCAGCAGCACGCACACCAGCATGCCGGCGCCGAGCCACAGGCACAGGCCCGGCGTCACCGCCTCTTTGCAGAAGGCGCTCAATGCAAGAAAGGCCAGCATGACAGGCGCCTTTGCAAACAGAGATTTCAAAAATGAGAACACGATGGCAAGCTGGATGCGGCCCTTGTAGGGGCCGGACACAGCAAGAATGCGTTTCATCAGGGCTATCATTGCTTTTTCACTCCTTTCACGGCGCTTACCTTCCACTGGGCGCTGGCCTCGGCCGCCTGCCACAGTTTTTGGTACTGAGGGCAGCTTTCCAGAAGCTGCGTGTGCGTGCCCACTGCGGCAAGACTGCCCTTCTCTAGCACGCAGATCTGGTCTGCGTCCACAATGGAATGAAGCCGGTGTGCAATGACGATAACCGTTTTTCCGCGTATCACCTCGGCAATGGCCTCGTTCATTTTTTCTTCGTTCTCCGGGTCCATAAAGGCTGTGGCCTCATCCAGCACCACGATGGGGGCATTTTTCAGAATGGCGCGGGCCAGTGAAATGCGCTGGCGCTCGCCGCCGGAAAGCTGCTTGCCGCCGTCGCCCGCCATGGTGTGGATGCCGTGCTCCAGCCGGGCAAGAAATTCGCCGCACTGGGCCTTTTCAGCCGCCTGCAGCACCTCTTCGTCCGTGGCGTCCAGCCTGCCCAGGCGGATATTTTCCAGCAGGCTCATGTTGAACAGAAACTGCTCCTGCGCCACATAGGAGATTTGGCTGTTCAGGGCCTCCAGGCTCATGCCGCAGATGCTCTGCCCGCCTATTTTGATGCTGCCGCCCGTCACATCGTAGTAGTGTACCAGCAGCTTTGCCAGAGTGGATTTTCCGCTGCCGGATTCGCCCACCAGCGCCGTCAGGCTGCCCTGCGGCACCTTCAGCGAAATGCCGTGCAGCACCTCTTCCTCGTGATAGGCAAAGCGCACGCTGTCAAACTCGATGCTGCGGCCCCTGCCGGTGAACGGCGCCGGGGCCTGCCGTAAGGGAGGGGCCGCCAGCATTTGCTCCAGCGCATCTATTTTGACGTTTACCTGCGGCATGGTGGACATGAAGCTGATGGCCCGCACAAGCGGCGCGCCCGCCCCAAACGACATGCAGAGCGCAAGGGCAAAATCTGGCAGGGAGGAGTACCCGCTCAGCACCAGCCATGCGCCCACCGGCAGCATGAACAGGGCCACGCAGGGCAGGATGCTGTTGTACAATGCCATCCATGGCCAGCATACCTTGTACCACGCAAGGGTGAAGTCGCGGTAGCCGCGCACGTCCTTTTCAAACCGGCGGTAAGATTCGCCGTCGCGGTTGAATACCTTCACAACCTCCATGCCGTTGATGTATTCCACAATCGTGTTGTTCATCTTCTGCGCTGCCGCATAGTATTGGCCCACCTTGCTGGTGCCCGCATGATACATGGCCATCATGGCCACCATGCCGAGAGGCAGTGAACACAGCGAAAGCAGGGCAAGCCTCCAATCTACAAAAAACATGGCGGCGAACACCATCACCGGCACGGCCACATTGGCGAACCCTTCCGGCAGCGCATGGGCCAAAAGCAGCTCGATGCTTTCGATATCATCAATAAACATCTTTTTTACCGTGCCCACGCCCTTTTCCTGTATCACGCCCAGGGGCTGGCTCTCCAGCTTGTGCTGCAGCGAGACGCGCAGGTTTTTCAGCGTGTGGTAGGCGGCGCGGTGCGAAAGCGAAAGTCCATACACATACAGCACTGCGTACAGTATGCCGCATACTGCAATGGCTGCAACGCGCCAGGCGATATACCCCGCTGAGACAGCGCGGTGTGTCAGCAGCGGCTCGATGAGCTGGTAGATGAACAGAAAGGGCGCAATATTCATCACCATGCCCGCCAGCATGACAAGGGCGGCGGAATACGTTGTGCGGCGGTATTCGCCCGCGTATCCCAGAACTTTTTTGAACAAGGTCAGTTCCTCCTTTTTAGTTAGTTATAGCTAACTTTTGGGCCGGAAGCAGCCCCCCTGCCTGCGGCGCACCGCGAAGAGGGAGGCGGCGTTCAGCCCGGCACGCGAAAGGCAAGCGCCTTCTGCCAGTTGAACAGGCTGCACACAACGGCGCAGTGTGTTTCTATCTCCTGCCAGGAAAAATCGTGGATAAACGGCTCGTAAATCGTCTCCCAAAAAGCGGCGAGCAGAATATGCAGCTCTTTTTGCGAAACGTCCGTTCGGGTAAGGCCGCGGCGCTGCGCTTCGGCCAGAAAGGCGCCGGTGGTGCGCGTCATTTTCGCCACCCAATCGTGCTGAAAATGGGCGTATTGCGTGCCCTCCGCACAGCGCAGCAGCAGGACGAAGCCATCATGCCTTTCGTACAGAAAGCGAAACCACCACAGCATGTCCTCGCTGTCCATATCCCATGCCTTGAGGAGCACGTCATCAGCCATGCTTTCGGCAGACACCGCGCTGCGCTGCTCCACCACGGCATCCATATCCGCCACGGTGGGCGCCACCAGCGCCCCGAACAGCTCTTCTTTGCTTTTATACCGCTTATACAGCGCGCCGGTGGTGATGCCGGCCCCGTCACAGATGGCCTTCAGCGAGGTTTTTTCAAAACCGTTCGCCAAAAATTCCCGCTTGGCACTCGCCAGTATTTTCGGGCCGATGGAGCTGTCTGCAACAGCCATGAGCATTCCTCCTTTTCCAATGCAGAGAGACAGGCTCAGCATTGATAATTAAATTATCGATAATTCAATTATCAATATATATCACCTTTTTCTGTTTGTCAAGTGCTTTCCGGCAAACAGCGCGCAGAGCTTTTGAAGCAAAAGAAAAGGCCCTGCCGCAAAGCGCATTTTTTACTGCGCTTTGCGGCAGGGCCTTCCTTGGTCAGCTTTCGCGAAACGGCAGCCCGCGGCTATGCCGTGGAGAGTAAAAGGGCTTTCGCTGCCGGTTCCGGGCGAATCGGGATGGTATTCAATACCGAAAAGCTGCAGCACGCAATGGGAAGAAGCCCGTTTACAGGAGGTGGGGCAAGTGAAGCAGGAGACAGAGCATTCAGCGCCTTTTGAGAGGCTTGCCGGCAGTATGCCCTGCCGGGGCTTATGCAAGCCCCCGCCTTAGCCGGGGGTCTGACTTACTGCTGTAAAAGCAGGCGGCGCGGCGAGGGCGTCCGCCTTGCACCGCCCCGCCTTTTTGGGGCGCGCAGGGTCATGCCCGGCCATAGGCCCGCGCGCCGTAAATGGCTGTGCCCACGCGCACAAGGGTGGCGCCCTCCAGAATGGCGCTTTCAAAATCTCCGCTCATGCCCATGCTCAGAATTTCCATGGGCGCGCGCTCGATATGCGCGCCGGCCAGCTTGTCAAACAGGCTTTTCATCTGCGCAAAATAGCGCCGGGCCTGCCCGGGCGCCTCTTCGGCAGGGGGAATAGCCATCAGCCCGCGCACCAGCACATGAGGCCTTGCCGCGGCGTATTCCGCCAGGGCGCGCATCTCGCCGGGCGCGGCGCCGCTTTTGCTTGCCTCGGCGCCGATGTTCACCTCCAGCAGAATATCCTGTACCACCTCCAGCTTGGCGGCCTCTTTTTCAATGGCGTCTACAAGACGCACGGAATCCACTGAATGGATGAGCGCCGCGTGCCCCACCACATATTTCACCTTGTTTGTCTGCAAATGGCCTATCATGTGCACCGGCTTTGCGCCATAGGCGCCGGCGGCCAGCTTTTCCGTCAGCTCCTGCACGCGGTTTTCCCCAAACACGTCGATGGCGCACGCCGCCGAGGCGCGCACCGTCTGCGCATTTTGTGTTTTGCTGGCGGCGCACAGCAGCACGCTGCCGTCCGGCCGCCCGGCCGCACGCATGGCGCCGGCCATTTTCTGGCGAACGGCGTCCACCTGCTGCGCAAGGCGCTTTTCCAGTTCTGTCAACGCAATTCCTCCTCCGGCAGGTATGCGGCGCGCGCCCCGCCAATGAATTTCGGGCGCGTGCGCGCCGCCACAAGGTTTGCCTGGCCCAGCCTGCGCACGGAAAGGCGCACAGGCACGGCCACGCGCTTCAGATGCATGCCGATGAGGGTGTCGCCGATGTCCAGCCCGGCGTCCGCCTCAATTTCCTCCAGCGCCGCAGGCGCCTTCATGCTCTGCCAGGCCGTGGTGGCAAAGCTGCCGCCCGCATGCGGCTGGGGCAGAATGTTCACCGGCTGCTGCCATGGCTTCAGGGCGGCGCGCTCCACAATGACGGCACGGTTCAGGTGCTCGCAGCACTGTGCGGCAAGAAAGACGCCGGCCTGCGCCAGCACGGGGGCAATGCCGCAGTATATGGCGGCCGCCGCCTGCATGCTGCTGGCCTTGCCGATGCTGCCGCCCACGACCTCGCTGGTGGAGCAGCCCACCACCACGATGCCGCCGCGCGGCACGCGCGCCTTTTCCAAAAGCTCACGCGCCGCATCTGCAGCCTGAAGCTGCAGGCGCTCCAATTCCATTGTATCAGGTTCCATTCCAGTCATCCCTTCCTTTTTCAAAGGCTTTCAGATATTCTGCTGCAGAACGGCTCATCTCGCGGGAAAAGCCGCTGTTGTATTTGAAATCGCAGAACGAGCGCATCCATTCCTCATACGGCCTTGCCGCCGCCTTATGGCCCAGCATGGCGCGCAGCTCGTCCGCCTGCATGCGGCGGTAGCCGTTTTCATGCACCAGAAACTCCGCCCCGCAGCGGCGCGGCTTTGGCCGCGAAAGCTGGCCGGGCGCCGGCCTGCCGAACACCAGCATGGCAGCCGGCACAACGTATTCCGGCAGGCGCAGCAGGGCGCGGTGCTGTTCGCAGTTTTCCAAAATGTCCCCGATATAGCACGAGCCGATGCCCAGGCTCTGCGCCGCCGTCACGGCGTTCTGCGCCGCGATGCAGGCGTCCGCCGCGGCAAGCAAAAGGTCCCCGGGGCCGGGCCTGCGCGGCGCACAGCCGCATGCGGAAAAGGCGTCCAGCCACTTCTGGCAGTCTGCACAGAAAACGAGCACCATGGGCGCCCTGGCAATGAAGGGCTGGTGGTCGCACGTTTCGCTCAGGGCTTGTTTCAGGGCGCTGTCTGTAATGTCCAGAATCGTGTAAAGCTGTTGGTTGCCGGCAGTGGGCGCCTCAAAGGCCACCCGCAGAATGGCCTGCTTTTCCTGCGGGGTGATTTCGGCTTCCTCAAATGCGCGCACAGACTTGCGCGTGTACAGCTGCTGCAATATTTCGTTCATGCTTCACACTTCCTTTCGCCCTGAGCTGCGTGAGCCTGTTCAAGCCCTTGTGCTGCGAAACTGGAACACGGCCCCCAGTGCGGCGGCTGCAAGCCCCACGGCGGCCATGGCCCAGAACATGCCGCTGCCTGCCTGGGCATCCAGCCCAAGCAGAAGAAACACCGACTTTGCGGCCGAGAACCCGCCTGTTGCAGCGGTGAGCAGGATGATGGCCGGGCGTGTGAGCTTCACCACCAGCACGCCTGCGAGGACGCCCGCCACGACGCCTGCCGCGTGCCCGGCCCAGTGCGAGGGGATAAGCCAGCAGGCAGACATCCATACCAGCCCCAGGCTGAACACGAACAGGCTGGCCAGATACAGGCGGAACGACAAGGCCGCGAGAACGGCGCCGCCCACAAGGAAGGCGGCTGCATGCACCCAGCCTGCGCTTGTGAGGTGCGACGCAATAAGGCTGAGCACCACACCGCCGAATAAAAAGCACACAAGGCCAACCCAGAATTTTTGAAGCCGGAACCCGAACAGGCAGTTGATGAGCGAGAATACAAGGCTGGCAACGCCTGCCGCGGTGATTGTGCTGAAAATATCCATTTTGCCCCCTCCTTGCCGGAGCACAGAGGGAAAACCTCTCTGCCCCGAAAGCATGATTTTATTATACCACATTCACGAAACCCGCCCAACGCCTTTCGCCCCGGCCTCGTTAAGGGTGTGGCAGCTGTTCCACCAAACTCCTCCTTCGCTTGCGCTTGGATTTGCCAGGTAAACATATTATACCACATCTGCTGAACTCATGCTGCGCCTTTGGCCTGCATTTGTCAAGCGGGGGACGGGCGCTGCCGGCAAGGCCGCCGGGCCCATGCGGCCTGTGCTTATTATAGCACATTTATTAAGCGCAGGCCGCGCCCTGCCGAAAGCCGGTGCGGCATAAGAAAGGGAGGGCTCTGCCCTGGTATTTTGGCGCCCGATGCCTTCACCCCGCGGGCTGCCAAGGCCTGCGGAGCCTTTTGCTTACGTTCAGCTCCCAGTATTCTGAGGTTGAAAAGTGAGGATACCGCCGCCCCGTGAAGGAGCGGCTTGCCCAAAAATTCCGCCAGAGCTTTCGCCTCCATGGCAGGCATGGAATTGCTTTGCGCCGGAAAACAGGCGGTTTGGAGGCCGCCGCGTGGGAAGCGCCGCTGCCTGCCCCAGCAGGGGCCGCCCGTCTGCTGCAAGCAGGCATTTTGCTTTGCAAAACCGTTGACGGTTGCACACTGCATGGCTGGCCTCAGAAAAAGCATCCTCCGTCTATGCCGGGCCAGGCTGTTTTACCTCTTGCGGGAAAATGAAAGCCATGCCTTTGGCCTGCAAATGCCTTTGCCGCTGCGGCGGCATGAGGCCGCCCATGTTCCAGCGCCGTTTTCCTGCGGAACGACGGCTCAGGCAGACCCGTTTTTTCACTTATATTTTCAGTAGGGAAAAAGAGAAAAAAGTAGTTGACAAGCCGCCCAGCTTATGCTAAAATCAGATACGTTCTCACAAGAGAGCGCCAATATGCGGATGTGGCGGAATTGGCAGACGCGCTAGATTCAGGTTCTAGTGAGGGCAACTTCATATGGGTTCAAGTCCCTTCATCCGCACCAAATTAAAAGCTACATCTTCAAGGTGTAGCTTTTTTTGTTGTTATACGATTATTTGCTGAAGGTCAAAATTTGGAGGTTCCGTTTTTGATTTTCAAATTTTGACCCCTTTTGTTTACATCAAATTTGGAATTTGCATTGACTTTTCAAGGATATCCTTTTCTTGCAGTAACGGAACATTAAAGAATTATGCGTGATTGATAGTTTCAATAAACTGTGATACGATATTAATATTAACTCACACGTGAGGATACAGAGGATGGCATATTATATAGACTTATTTTCTCCAGAAACATATAGGGCTTTCTCTGAGTCCAGCCAAGAAATCTCTGGATTCAGAGAGAACCGGAGGAAATCTGCTGCCAATATTAAACCAGGGGATCGGCTTATTTGCTATATGACGAAATTATCCCGCTGGATTGGTGTGCTGGAGGTTTCATCGAATTATTTTGTAGATCATCAGCCTGCTTTTATGGAAGCGGACGATCCATTTGTTGTCCGGTTTCGGGTATCTCCTCATGTTTGGTTACAACCAGAGAAAGGGATACCGATTAGCAACGACATTTCTTGGAAGCATCTATCCTTTACCAAAGATTTGCAAAAAGGCAACACCGCTTGGACCGGAAAAGTCCGGGGAAGTCTGACAAAGTTGACAGATGAAGATGGAGCCTATTTGGAAAGGATTTTGATTGAACAAAGGGAAAGGCAGAAAAGTTATCCTTTAACTGCTATCGACCAGAAAAACCTCAGGCCTTCCATGATTAATTCGGAAATTGGGCAAATTGTCGTTTCTATTCCTGAGGATGACGGCATGGCTTCTGGCAGACGCCGCATGGAGACGGAGCATACAAAAGTTCAAGCTTTGATTGCAAAAATCGGTGAGTCAATGGGATTTCGCATTTGGCTTCCGTTTGTAGACCGTCAACGCGTTCTTGAGGAGTGGAACCCAGTTGGGGACAACACCATTTTAAATCGTCTGCCGTTGAACTATGATAATGTAACCTTACGGACAATTGAAAACATTGATGTTCTCTGGATTCGAAGGAATGCAATCGTTCGGGCGTTTGAAATTGAGCATTCTACATCGATATATTCCGGGCTTCTGCGCATGGCAGATTTGATGAGCCTTCAGCCAAATTTGAAGATCAAAGCCCATATTGTTGCGCCCATATCCCGGCGAAGGAAAGTGCTGCAGGAAATATCCCGGCCGGTTTTTGCGCTGATGGAGAGTGGGCCGATGTCAGAATCATGCTCCTATTTGTCCTATGATGCAATCAAAGAGCTGAGTGTGGAAAGAAATCTTTCTCATTTGAATGACAGTGTTTTAGAGGATTATGAGGAGTACGCTCAGGAAACAGAGTTTTAACGGATGTCTTTTTTACCACGGCTTTCCGAACTAAGTTCGGACGCGATTTGTGGTCGAATTCTTTTTGCTTTTGTGAGTGATGGTGTTGTGCAGGTTTCAGGTATCTTTTTTGTAGCGTAAACCCGGCTGCCTCCCCCGTGGAATTCACGTTCCGCGGGGTTTTCTTTTTGCCTTCCTCACACCTTTGCCTGCGCCCCCGTTGCTTTCGCCCGGCGAGAGGGCATAAAGGCGGCCGCTTTTTCTGCCTGGCGAACATGCCTCAGGGGGGGCTCACAGCCAGCGGCAGGCAGCCATGTCCACGCGGCCGTCCGGCAGAAAGCGGACACCCTCGTCCTCCAGCATGCGGCGCTGCACTTCGGGCCCGCCGAAGGCATAGCCGGTGCAGGTGCTGCCGTCCTGAAACACTACGCGGTGGCAGGGGATGACGCCCGGCTCGGGGTTGCGGTGCAGGGCGAACCCTACGCCGCGCGCGCCGCGCGGGTTGCCCGCCAGCTGCGCCACCTGGCCGTAGCTTGCCACACGGCCTTTGGGGATCTGCTTTACCACTTCATAGATGCGCCTTGTAAATTCCGTCATACGCCTTTGCGCTCCTTCCAAATTTGTTTTGCCTGCGCCTTTGCCCCGGCGGGCACGCGAAGAGATTCGCACAGCTTTCGCACCGCCATGCGGCATACGGCGTCATCCGGATGTGTGCGCAGAAGGCGCATCACCTCTTGCGGAAGCTGCAGATAAAAGGTGGCCAGCGCCCAGGCGGCGCCCATCTGCACATAATAGCGGCCTGCCGCGTCCACCGCGGATATAGCTCTGAGCGCCTCGGCGGCATACGGCGTGCAGCGGAAATGGTCCATCAAAAGCACGATGCCGAAGCGCGCGGCAAATTCGCGCGTATCGGTAAGGCAGCCTTTGGCAAAGGCGAACACCTCGGCCGGGTGCTTTTTCGCGTGCAGGTAGCCCGCGCAGAAGCTGTCGCATACAGACCAGTTGTCTATCTCGCCCAGAAAGGCACGCGTTTCCGCCAGCACGGCGTCAAGCGGGGCGGGCAGCCTGCCGAGCACCATGCCCTTCAGCATCACGTCCTCAAAATACTGCCCGCGCGTGCAAAGCGAAAGCGCCGCGCCGCCGTTTTCGCGCACGAGCTGTGCCGCCAGCCTGCGCAAAACGGGCAGGCGCACGCCCAGCAGCGGCTTTTGTGCGCCACCCAGCAATTTGGAAGAGAAGGCGGCGTACTCCGCCTCGGCCGCGCCGGCCAGCGCGGCGTGCAGTTGCGCCTGTGTCATGGGCAGCCCTCCTGTCTTGCCTGTTTGATTAAATCGTACCACATTTTCGAAAAATATGGTAGAATGAATCGCAAATGCCGGAAGGGGAAAACCGGGATGGAAGCTGTGCCATGCACTGTGAAGGCAGAAAAAGCGGATGCCGCCGCGCCGGTGTGGCGGAAGGATGGCTTTGTGCTGGGGCCAGCGCGGCAGGAGGACGCAGAGCGATACTATGAAGACAATTTTGCCCCGCTTGACCCGGAAACTGCCCGGCTGACGGGCAGCAGGCCCTGCTTTTCAAAAGAAGAGGTGACGGGCTTTTTCAAGCAGTGCGCCGCCTGCCCGGACAGATACGATTTTGTGCTCGTCTCCCCACAGGGGCGCATTATGGGGGAAAGCGTGATCAATGAGATGGACATGCAGCTGCGCAGTGCAAATTTCCGGGTGGCGCTGTTCCAACCGGAGGCCTGCGGAAAGGGCACAGGCTCCTGGATGATACGGTGCACGCTGGAGTTCGCCTTTCAGGCGCTGCGGCTGCACCGGCTGTCGCTGGACGTTTTTTCGTTTAATCACCGGGCCATCCGGGCATACGAAAAGGCGGGCTTTCGCCGTGAGGGACGGCGGGGCCTATGCCGACGACATCCTGATGTCCATGCTGGAGGAGGAATGGCGGGCGCTTTATACAGCGCGCCCTGCACTGCCCGAAGAGTAAAGTCAGCCCCCCCCCGGCAAAGCCTGGGGCTTGCGCAAGCCCTGGAAGGGCATACTACCGGCAAGCCTCTCAAGAGGCACTGAAAAAAACGCCGCCTGCATCACTTGTCCCGCCTCCCGTAAACGGGGTTTTGCCCATTACATGCTCATCTTTTTGACGTTGAATACCATCCAGCTTCGCACGAAACTGACAGCGAAAGACCTTTTACCTTCCCCAGCATAGCTGGGGGTTGTCGTTTCGCTAAAGCAAAAACGCCCCGCCGCCCGGCATTACAGCCGGGCGGCGGGGCGTTTGACAAGGGGCCATTCTCCAAGGGCTTCATGCCGCCCGGCGGGCGGCTGCACAGGGCAAAAGGGCGCGCGCCCGGCCTGTGCTATTTCCGGAAAATATCAAGCGCGTGGCTGGTGACGCCGAGCAGGTCTGCGCGCTCGCAGGTGGCGAAATGGTAGCGCAGGTAAAGCTGGAATGTGCTTTCCTCCATGGCGTCCAGCTCGCCGCGAAGCAGCAGGGCGCAGCCGTCTGCGGCCACATAGTGCAGGCGCGTGGTGGGGAAAGCGGCCATCAGCTCGTCCACATCCTCCTTGCGCACAAGCTCGAACAAATCCTTCGGCTCAGAGCTTGCCGCGAACGTTTCTGCGTCCAGCAGGCCGTTTTTTACATATTCCGCCACATTGATGCTGCCGCGGCGGAACCCTTCGTCCAGCAGGCAGCCGTCCGATATGACGTATGCGGCGAAGATGACGCCGCCCGGCCTTGTGACGCGGATGGCCTCGCGCAGGGCCTGCCGCTTATCCTCCTTTTCATAAAGGTGGTACAGCGGGCCCAGCAGCAGGGTGATATCGTAGGTGCCGTCCGCAAAGGCGGAAAGGTCCAGCGCATTGCCCTGCATGATGGTGACGGCCTCGCCGGGCTGCGTGTTCCGCCGGAACACCTCGATGTTGTGCGCCACAAGCTCTACTGCGTCCACGGTATAGCCCAGGCGCGCCAGCGCGTGGGAATAGCGGCCCGTGCCCGCGCCCACCTCCAGCACGCGGGCGCCCGGCCTTGCATATTTTTCAATATAGCGCATGGTGGTGAGAAACTCGACGGCGCCATGCCTGCTTGCAAGGCGGCCGTCCTCGTCGTAATTGCTGTAAAAGTCGATGATGTACTGTTCTGTCTGCATACTGCACCTCTTTTTCTGCGGCGCCGCAGCGCCCGGAAAGCCGGGGCGCGACGCGGGCCGCCTGTTCAGCGCATCACGCGGCGGATGATGCGCTCCTTCTCTTTCGTGTACGGGCGGTAGCGGAAGGGAAGGTCCAGCCAGAGGGCCTTTTTCACAATGCTCTCTTCATGGCTGAACGTCTCAAAGCTGCGTTTGCCGTGGTAGCTTCCCATGCCGCTCTGGCCCACGCCGCCAAAGCCCATTTCATGCGTGGCAAGATGGATGATGGTGTCGTTCACACAGCCGCCGCCAAAATGACACCGCGCGAACACGGCCCTTTCGTCGGCTTTGCTACGTGTGAACAGGTACAAAGCCAACGGCCGCGGCCGCGCGCTGATAAATCGAATGGCCCCCTCTACATCCGGCACGGTGAGGATGGGCAGGATGGGCCCGAAAATTTCCTCCTGCATTACGGGGCTTTCGGGCGGGACGTTCAGCAGTACGGTGGGCTCGATGCGAAGCGCGCTTTCATCGCAGCGGCCGCCGAAGGCGATATCCTGCCCCTCCAGCAGGCCGCGCAGGCGGCGGAAGTGCTTTTCATTCACGATGCGGTTATAGTCCGGCAGGGCCAGCGCGTCCGGCCCGAAAAAGCCCTGCACGGCCCCGCGCAGGGCGGCGGCAAGCGGCTGCTCCAGCCCGGCGGCGCACAGCACATAGTCCGGCGCGACGCACGTCTGCCCTGCGTTCAAAAATTTGCCGAAGGCGATGCGCCTTGCGGCCAGGGGAATGTCGGCGCTGCGCGCCACGATGCACGGGCTTTTGCCGCCGAGCTCCAGCGTCACGGGGCACAGGTGGCGCGCCGCCTTTTCCATCACAAGCCTGCCCACCCCGACGCTGCCGGTAAAAAAGATATGGTCAAAGGCCTCGTCCAGCAAGGCGGCGTTCTCGCTTCGTCCGCCGCACACCACGGCCACATGGCGCGGGGAAAACGCCCCGCCCAGCAGCTTTGCCAGCGCGGCCGAAACGGCGGGCGCATAGGCGCTGGGCTTCACCACGGCGCAGCAGCCTGCGGCCAGCGCGCCCACCAGCGGCGCCAGCGTCAAAAGCACGGGGTAGTTCCACGGGCTCATGATGAGCACGCAGCCCTTGGGCCGGTGCAGGATAAAGCTCTTCGCCGGGAACTGCGAAAGCGGCGTGCGGCACCGCGTGGGCCGGGCCCAGGCGCAAAGGCGCTTTTGAGCATGGCGCACCTCGTCCATCACAAGGGCAAGCTCTGAAAAATACCCCTCTGCGGCGGGCTTGCCAAGGTCCTGCTGCAGCGCGGCCAGTAGCATGGCCTCATTTTCCTTCAGCGCGCGCTCCAGCGCGGCAAGGGCAGCTTTTCGCGCGGGCACGGCGCAGGGGGCGCCTGTTTCAAAGTATGCGCGCTGAGCTTTGCACAGCGAAGAAATGGCAGATGGTTCCATATGGGCACGGCCTCCTTGCTTTCTGCGCCGCACAGGGGCGGCACAGGCTTTGCCAACAGTATAGCATGCCCGGGCGCATCCGTCACGCACAAAACCGCGCAGAAGGGGCCCCGCCCGTGCCATGGAAAACAGTGGGGGCGCAAAACCGCTTGCCCCGGCGGCAAAAGTATGCTAAAATCGGAAGCGTAGCAGTGTGCCCGCAGCATCATGCGCAGGGCGCACCGGCGGCCCTGGCCCTGAAAAGGGCGGGGCGGCAGCCATCCGCACACAAACCTCCGCGCCCGCTGCCTGCGGCAGGGCGCGGCCAGACAGACCAGGGTGACAGATATATGAGCCAGGCATTTACCCCCATCGCGCGCTCGCGCGCAAGCTATTACTGCAAAGGAAGCCCCGTGCATTTTTCCATGGTGGAGCTGTTCCGCATGGAGGAGACGGGCGAGACCGTGGTGACGCTCACCTTCAAAAACCTGTATTCCCGGCCGCTGCAGCGGCTGGTAGCGCACTTCCGCTGCAAGGACAAACAGGGCCGCGTCATCGGCGAGGACGATTTTGTCTATGAGGACGTGAACGCCGCCGAGGGCGAGACGTTCGGCTTTGACGACGGCGTGTTCGTGTCGGACGTGCCGCTGGGCAGCGTGGAGGCGTCGCTTGTCAGCGTCACATACGACGGCGCCGCGCACAGCCTGCGCGGCTGCGCGCCGGTGGCCCTGCCGCGGCCTCAGGCCCTGAGCGAGGCCGAGCGCCGCTATGTGGAGGGCGTTTTGCATATCGGCGGGCTGAAATACCGCCCGGCGCAGGTCGAGGACGGCTGGCGCTGTGCGTGCGGCGCCTTCAACTACAACGCGGGCCTCGGCAAGCGCATGTGCACCGAGTGCGGGGCCGACAAGGCCATGCTGGCGGCAGCTGTGCACGAGGCGCAGCGCCGCAGCGTGCCGCAGCGCCCCATGTACGACGCGTCCATGCAGGTGCTGCCCACGCAGGAGGCCAGCGCCGCCGGCGCAAGCTGGCGCACACCGCCGCGCGGTGTGTAAGCAGGCAGCTTTTTGAAATATGCACCGCCGCGCGGCGCAGGGGGCTGCCCCCTGCGCGCGCGGCGCTTTCGTGAAAATACCGCATCCGGAGGAGACCATGGCGAAAAAGAACGCAGCATATACAAATGAGAGCATCACCATGCTGAAAGGGGCAGACCGTGTGCGCAAGCGCCCGGGCGTCATTTTCGGCTCGGACGGCGTGGACGGGTGCGCCCATTCCATTTTCGAGATACTCTCAAACTCTATCGACGAGGCGCGCCAGGGCTACGGCGACCGCATCCTTATCACGCGCTTTTCCGACGGCTCGGTGGAGATAGAGGACTTCGGCCGCGGCATGCCGGTGGATTTCAACCAGAAGGAAAACCGCTATAACTGGGAGCTTCTGTTCTGCGAGCTGTACGCAGGCGGAAAATATTCCGCCGGGCAGGAGAGCTATGAGTATTCCCTGGGCCTGAACGGCCTGGGCCTGTGCGCCACGCAGTATTCCTCGGAATGGATGCAGGCGGACGTGTGGCGCGACGGCTTCCACTATCACCTGGATTTTCAGAAGGGCGAAAACGTGGGCGGCTTGCATAAAGAGCCGTCTTCGCGCCGCAAAACCGGCTCGAAGATACGCTGGAAGCCGGACCGCGAGGTGTTCACCGACATCAATGTGCCGGTGGAATATTACCTGGATACCATCAAACGGCAGGCTGTGGTGAATGCGGGCGTCACGTTCGAATTCCGCTATGAGACGCCAGAGGGCAGGCAGCAGAAGGACTTCTTTTACGAAAAGGGCATTGAAGACTATGTGGAAGAGCTGGCGGACGGCGAGAGCCTGACGCCGGTGCGCTTCTGCCAGTCTGCCGCCGAAGGGCGGGACCGTGAGGACAAGCCCGACTACAAGGTGAAGATGAACGCGGCCTTCTGCTTTTCCAACAAGGCGCGGCTGCTGGAGTATTACCACAATTCCTCCTGGCTTGAGCACGGCGGCAGCCCGGACAAGGCCGTGAAGGCCGCCTTTGTGGCGCAGATAGACGCCTTTCTGCACCAGAAAAGCATGTATAAAAAGGGCGAGAGCAAAATAAAGTTCGAGGATGTGCAGGACTGCCTCATCTTCGTCTCCTCCTCCTTCTCCACCCAGACGAGCTACGAGAACCAGACGAAAAAATCCATCACCAACCGCTTCATCCAGCAGGCCATGACGGAATTTTTGCGCCACAACCTGGAAGTGTATTTCCTGGAAAAGCCGGACGAAGCGCAGAAAATAGCCCAGCAGGTGCTTATCAACAAGCAGAGCCGCGAGCACGCGGACAAAACGCGCCTTGGGCTGAAGAACACGCTGACAAAGCAGCTTGACATTGCGAACCGTGTGCAGAAATTTGTGGACTGCCGCTCGAAAGACCTTGCAAAGCGCGAATTGTATATCGTGGAGGGCGATTCCGCCATGGGCGCGGTAAAGACCAGCCGCGATTCCGAGTATCAGGCCATCATGCCCGTGCGCGGCAAAATTTTGAACTGCCTGAAGGCAGACTATGCGCGCATTTTCAAAAGCGACGTCATCACAGACCTCATCAAGGTGCTGGGCTGCGGGGTGGAGCTTTCCGGCAAGGCGAAAAAAGACCTCTCCAGCTTTGAGCTCTCCAGCCTGCGCTGGAACAAGATCATCATCTGCACGGACGCGGATGTGGACGGCTACCAGATCCGCACGCTTATCCTCACCATGATCTACCGCCTCGTGCCCACGCTTATCAGGGAGGGGTATGTGTATATCGCAGAGTCGCCCCTGTACGAGATAAATTCCAGGGGCAAAACGTATTTTGCCTATACCGAGCCGGAAAAGGCCGAGTTTCTCGCGCGCATCGGCAGCGCAAAATATACCATTCAGCGCTCGAAGGGCCTTGGCGAAAACGACGCCGAAATGATGTGGCTCACCACCATGAACCCGGCCAGCCGCCGCCTTATCAAGGTGACGCCCACGGACGCAGAGGCCACTGCCGCCATGTTCGATTTGCTTTTGGGCGACAACCTCGCGGGCCGCAAAGAGCACATTGCGCAGCACGGGCACGAATATCTGGACGAGCTGGACGTATCCTGAGCCGGGCCGCACAGTAAGGAGAAATACGCATGGCAAAAAAACAGAAAAAACAGCCCGTGCCCCTGCGCCCGCAGCTGGGCGAGGGCGTGGAGATACCCGACGCGGGCAGCGTGCTGGAAACGCCCATCACGCAGACGCTGGAGACGAACTATATGCCCTATGCGATGAGCGTCATCGTCTCGCGCGCCCTGCCGGAGATAGACGGCTTCAAGCCCGCGCACCGCAAGGTGCTGTACACCATGTACGACATGGGCCTGCTGAAGGGCGCGCGCACAAAAAGCGCCAACATCGTGGGCAGCACCATGCACCTGAACCCGCACGGCGACGCGGCCATTTACGACACCATGGTGCGCCTTGCCCGCACGAACGAAAGCCTGCTGGTGCCGTATGTATCCGGCAAGGGCAACTTCGGCAAGGCGTACAGCCGCGACATGGCGTGCGCCGCCTCGCGCTACACCGAGGCCAAGCTGGAGCCCGTGTGCGAGGAGCTGTTCCGCGACATCGACAAGGACACTGTGGATTTTGTGGACAACTACGACGCCACCACCACCGAGCCCACGCTTCTGCCCGTGACGTTCCCTACCATTTTGGCGAACAATACGCTGGGCATTGCCGTGGGCATGGCCTCGTCCATCTGCTCGTTCAACCTGGCCGAGCTGTGCGAGACCACCATCGCCCTTTTGAAAGACCCGCAGCACGATATCAAGGCCACCATGCCCGCGCCGGATTTTGTGGGCGGCGGCTATATCCTGTATAACGAAAAAGAGATAGACAATATCTACGAGACGGGCCGCGGCAGCGTGCGCGTGCGCGCGAAGTACGACTACCAGAGGGACGGCAATATGCTGGAGATACGGCAGATACCGCCCACCACCACGGTGGAGGCCGTGATGGACAAGATAGCAGAGCTTGTAAAGGCCGGGCGAGTGAAGGAAATCAGCGACATGCGCGACGAGACGGACCTGAACGGCCTGAAGCTCACCATTGACCTCAAGCGCGGGCAGGACCCGGACAAGGTGATGCAAAAGCTGTTCCGCTTAACGCCGCTGGAGGACAGCTTCTCCTGCAACTTCAACGTGCTTATTGCGGGCATGCCGCGCGTGATGGGCGTGCGCGAGATACTGGCCGAGTGGGCTGCCTTCCGCACCGAATGCGTGCGCCGCCGCACGTATTTCGAGCTGGCCGGTAAGGAAAAGCGCCTGCATCTTCTGCAGGGCCTGGCGGCCATTCTGCTGGATATCGACAAGGCTGTACGCATCGTGCGCGAGACGGCCGAGGAGGCCGAGGTGGTGCCCAACCTGATGATAGGCTTCGGCATCGACCAGGTGCAGGCGGAATATGTGGCCGAGATTAAGCTGCGCCATTTGAACCGCGAGTACATTCTCAAGCGCACGCAGGAGATACAGGAGCTGGAAAACGCCATTGCAGAGCTCAGGGAAATCCTTGCCAGCCCGGCAAAGATTAAAAAAATCATCATGGCAGAGCTGGCCGCCGTGGCAAAGCAGTACGGCGAGGCGCGCCGCAGCGAGATTTTGTACGAGGCGCCGCAGCACGAGGAGGAAGAGGAAGAGGACGCCATGCCCGATTACCCCGTGACGGTGTTCTACACCCGCGAGGGCTACTTCAAAAAGATAACGCCGCTTTCGCTGCGCATGTCCGGCGAGCAGAAGCTGAAGGAGGGCGACGAGGTGGTGCGCACCATCGAGACGAAAAACAACGCCCAGCTTCTGTTTTTCACCAGCGCGCAGCAGGTATATAAATGCCGCGTGGGCGATTTTGCAGACGGCAAGGCCAGCGTGATGGGCGAATATGTGCCCGCCCGCCTCGGCATGGACGCGGGCGAGAGGCCCGTGTATATGGCCCTTACAGAGGACTATGCGGGCCACATGCTGTTCCTGTTCGAAAACGGCAAGTGCGCCAAGGTGCCCATGCAGAGCTATGCCACAAAGCAGAACCGTAAAAAACTCATCAACGCCTATTCCGATAAGGCGAAGCTGGTGTGGGCGGCTTACCTGCATGAAGAGGCAGAGCTTGCCGTCACCACCAGCGCCGGGCGCATGCTGCTGGTGCACTCTGCCCAGATACCGGAAAAGCAGACGAAAAATACCGCGGGCGTGAATGTGCTGACGCTGAAAAAGAACCAGCATATCACGGGCGTGCGCCTGGCCGCTGGGCTGGAGCTTGCCGACGCGCACCGCTACCGCGTGCGCACGCTGCCCGCCATGGGCGCGCTTGTGCGCGCCGAGGACGCCGCAGAGCAGACAAGCCTGCTGTAAGGCCGGGCAGGGCAGAGGGGGGCTTCCGCCGGGCATGCGAAAATGCGCGCCCCGGTGCAGAAAACGCTTGCTTTTTGCGGGCGGATATGCTATTATCAATAATGCTTTTAAGGCGCAGCTGTTTCGCGCCGCATAAAATGGAGGGTTTACCGGCATGACTATTTTAGAGATTATCAGCGGCGTTCTGCTGATTTTAGCCAGCATTGCCATTGTGATTCTGGTGCTGCTGCAGGATTCAAAGGGAAACGGCCTTGCCGGTGTAATCGGCGGCGGCGAAATGATGATGATGGACGGCCGCAGCCGCACGCCTTCCAGCCTGATGGTGAAGTACACGAAGGTGGCTGCCGTGGTGCTGTTTGTGCTCACCATCGGCGTGAATGTCATCAGCGCACTGGCAAAATAAGCTTTTGCATGTAAGGCCCGCTGGCATGCGGTGTGTCGTCCGACACCCCCTGCGCTGCGGGCCTTTTTGCATCTTGTGCCCCTGCCGCGAGAAAAGAGGAAGCTATGAGCATCAAAACGAAAATACTGCGCCAGCTTGAGCAGCAGCCCTGTACAAGGGCCGCGCTGAAGGCCCGCCTTGGCAACGACAAAAAGGTGGCGAAGGCGCTGGCGCAGCTGTGTGAGAAAAACAAGGTGCTGTGCCGCGAGGGCGTGTATGCCCTGTGCACTGAGCAGGCGCAGCACGCCGTGCCCTGCACGCTGGTGAAGCTGGCGCGCGGGTTCGGCTTCGCGCGCCCGGCATCCGGCGGCCCGGATGTGTTCATTCCCGGGCGCTTTCTGCGCGGCGCCATGCCGGGCGACGAGGTGCTGGTGAGCTTGTTCGGCCACCCGCAAAAGGAGGGCTCCGCCGAGGGCGAGGTGCTGGCCGTGACAAAGGAGCAGAACCGTTTTGCCGGCACCGTGGAACGGCGGGAGGGCAGGCTGGTGTTTGTGCCGGACGTGTGCCCGGCTCTGTGTCTTGTGCTGAAAAAAGGGCTGGACGGCGGCGCGCGCGAGGGCGAGAAGGTGGCGGTAGAGCTGCTGGAGCGCGGCGGCGCCCACGAGGCGCACCGCGCGGGCGTCGCCATGCGGTTCGGCAGCGCGCAAAGCGCACGCGCCTGCGCGAAGGCCATATTGTATGAGGCGGACATCGAGACGCATTTTTCCACAAAGGCGAAGGAGGAGGCCAAGGCCCTTGCGGCGGCAGGCATTTCGGAACAGGAGCTGCACGGCAGGCTGGACCTGCGCGGGGAGGCCGTGTTCACCATAGACTCTGCGGACACGAAGGACATTGACGATGCCGTGAGCATCGCCCGGCGGCCGGGCGGCTTTTCGCTGGGCGTGCACATTGCGGATGTGAGCCACTATGTAAAGCCCGGTACTGCCCTGGAGGAGGCCGCCTTTTCGCGCGGCACCTCGGTGTATTACGCAGACAAAGTGGTGCCCATGCTGCCGCGCGCGCTTTCAAACGGTATATGCAGCCTGAACGAAGGCGGGGACAGGCTGTGCTTTTCCTGCCTGATGGAGCTTTCCGAGGCGGGCGAGGTGCAGAGCTTCCGCTTTGTGAAAAGCGTGATCTGCTCGCGTGTGAAGGGCGTATACGGCGAGATAAACGAGGTGCTGGCGGGCGCGGCTGCGCCGGAGCTTGTGGAAAAGTATGCCCCTGTGCGCGGGCAGCTTGCGGCACTGGAGGCCCTGTACCGGGCCCTGGCAGCCCGGCGCGCGGCCCGCGGCGCGCTGGAGCTGGACACGCCCGAGGCAAAGCTGAGCGTGAACAGCGAGGGCGTGTGCGTGGGCGTTGCCCGGCGCAGCCGGGGCCTTGCCGAGCGCATCATCGAAGAGTGCATGCTGTGCGCCAACATGTGCGCCGCGCGCTGTGCGCGCGAGGCGGGCGTGCCCTGCGTGTACCGTGTGCACGAGGCGCCCAGCCCCCAGAAGGCGCAGGAGCTGCGCGAGACGCTGGCTGTGCTTTCGGTGCCGCACTATTTTGCCCACACGGCGCCCGCAGCGCAGGAACTGGCAGACCTGCTGGCGCGCACGCGCGGCACGCCGCTTGCCGCGTGCGTGCACATGAGCGTGCTGCGGGCCATGAGCAAGGCTGTGTATTCGCCGCGCCCACAGGGCCATTTCGCGCTGTGCCTTGCAGATTACGCGCACTTTACCTCGCCCATCCGCCGCTACCCGGACATCTGCGTGCACCGGGCCCTCAGCGCGCTGTGTGCGGGCGAAAAGCCGGAGAAGGGCGCGGCGCAGGCGGCAGAGCGCGCCGCCCTGCGCGCAAGTGAGCGCGAGCAGGCTGCCGCAGCAGCGGAGCGGGATATAGAGGAATGCTATAAAGCCGAATATATGCGCGGCTTTCTGGGCGAGGGCTTTGCGGGCGTCATTACCGGCGTCACCAGCTTTGGCATTTATGTGCAGCTTGAAAATACGGTGGAGGGCCTTGTGCGCGCGGGCGAGCTTTCCCGCGGGCGGCTGGTGCTTTCCAAAAACGCCGCTCTGGCAGACGAGAGCGGCGGCAAAAGCTGGCGTGTGGGCGATGCTGTGCGCGTGAAGCTGCTTGCCGCAGATGTGGCAAGCGGCAACATCGACTTTGCCCTGGCCTGACGCGCTGCGGGACATGCCGTGCATAACGCACACCTTGTCCGCATACAGATGCGTTGAGGTGAAACGGCATGGAATTTGTGCAAACGCTGCTGCTGGGTTTTGCCGCGCTGTGCGCGGGCTGCGTGCTGGCCGCGCTGCGGCATTCGAAGCGCCCGCTTTCCCGCGCCGCGCAAAGTGCGTTCGGCGGCATTGCCGCGCTGGCTGCGGTGGACGTGCTGGCGGGCTATACGGGCGTGGCGCTGGCGCTGAACTATGCCACGGCGTTCGTGGCCGTGGTGCTGGGGGCGCCGGGGGTGGTGATGCTGCTGCTTTTGCGCGCTGTGCTGGTGCTGTAAGCCGGAAAATACCGGCTCGAAGCGCGCCCCCCTTGGGCCGGTATGCGGCCTGCCGCAGAAAGGGCTTGTGCCGGCAAAAGATATATGCTATAATTTTTGCGAAAAATAAATCACATGGTGCTTGTCTGTTCCCCCGGGTGCAGATGTTCAGGGCATTGAGAGCCACGCCGTCAGGGCCGCGCTGCGGAGGTGTGGGTCTTGGTGCTTTCTTTTTTGCCCGGCGCTTATTTTGCAGCCCAAAGGGGAAGGTGCATAGGGCGGCGTTTCCCCTGCCGGGGCGGGCGGCATGACAGAGAAGGGAAGGAAAAGGAATGGATTTGACGTTTGAATGGTTTGGGTTTTCTTCGCCGCAGATGGAGGCCGCGCTGGATATCCGCACAAGGGTGTTTGTGGACGAGCAGGGCTATACGCTGGAGGAAGACCGCGACGAGCAGGACAAGACGGCCCTGCATGTGCTGGGGCGCGGCGCGGCGGGCGAGCCGGTGTGCACGGCCCGCATGTTTGAGGAACAGCCCGGCGTATGGCACATTGGGCGCGTGGCGACATATGCGGCCCGGCGCGGCAGAGGATATGCCGGGGCCATGATGCGCGAGATGTGCCGCGAGGCCGCTGCGCGCGGCGGCAAAACGGCCAGCCTGGGCGCGCAGGTGGAGCGGCAGAGCTTTTACGAGGCGCTGGGCTTTTCCCCGGTGGGCGAAGTGTTTTTAGACTGCGGCCAGCCTCATATTGAAATGCGCCGGGCGCTGTGATACGGCTTTTTTGCGCTGCCGCGGCCAGCCCGGCCCGCCGTGCAGAATACGCCCCCTGCGGTGCGTGCTGCCCAAAGCCGCGCTGCGGGGGCTTTGCACTTTTCAAACGGGTCCAGCGGCGCCGCGGGCGGGCTCAAAAGGCCTTCTCCTTGCCGGGAAATATCCGGGCAAAGTGCATAAGCCGGGGAAGGGCAGCAGAATGGCAGAGAGGTAAATGCCGGAATGGGCACAGGCGACCGGCGGCTGTGTGAACGGCGGCAGAGCACTTAATACAGGCGGGATGATGCGGGCCGGCAGGCAGCAGGGCCTGAAAGGGCGTGTGCAGGCTGCCGCGCAGGCCGGGGTGCTGCGGGCGCCCGCCCTGCCCGGCACAAAAAATTTGCGCTGATACGATTTAGATGCAAGTTCCATACAAACATGAAACGCTGCGGGCGTATGCTGAAGCCACAGAAGAGGGAGGTGGCTTCAATGGAACTGGCCGCACATGCTTTTTCAGCGCCACCGGGCAGCCCTGCCCGGGAGTTCTCCCGCCCGCGGGAGAACTCGCATTATGAGGCAGGCATAAGGGTAAAGGCGGCCGCCCTTCCGGCTTCGCCTCAGCAGGCGCGGGCGGAAGGGCCCGCCGGAAGGGAAAGGGCGCTTTTGGCCGGGCGCGCAGGGGCAAAAAGAAAAAGCCGGGGCTGTGGGCGCGTGTGCCGCGCCGCCATGTACCTGGCGTGTGCGCTGGCCCTGCTGGCAGTGCTGTGCACAGGGGCGTCTATTGTGTGGAAAAGCGACGCGCTGCTGCACGGGCTTGACGTGGTGCCTGTGCTGCAGGAGCCCGCCCTGCCCAACGGCTGCGAGGCGGCCAGCCTTGCCAGCGTGCTGGGCTATTACGGCCTGCAGGCCGACATGCTGGACCTTGCCTACGGCTACATTCCCCGGCAGGATTTTTACGAGGGCGCCGGCGGCGCCCGCTTCGGGCCAAACCCTGAGCGGGCCTACCCCGGCGACCCTGCCGCGCTGGGCTTTTACTGCTTTGCCGGGGCGCTGTGCGAGGGCGCAAACACCTATCTGGAAAAAGCGGACAGCAGCCTGCGCGCCTATGATGTGACGGGCGTCACAGAGGCGGGCCTTGCCGGGTACCTTGCAGCGGGTACACCGGTGATTGTGTGGGTAACCACGGATTGGCAGACGCCGCGCACCTCGTCCTATACATGGCTTCTGGAGGATACGGGCGAGACTTATACGCCGTATGCGAACCTGCACTGTCTGGTGCTTACCGGCATGGGCGAGACAAAGTGCAAAACGGCAGACCCCCTGCGCGGCGAACAGACGGTGGATAAGCAGACGTTTCTGGACATTTTTGCACAGGCGGGCAGCCGTGCGGTGGTGGTGCACTGAGGCTGTGCGCCGCAGGCACAGGAGAAGAAAAAATGGGGCGCAGGGCCGCGCGGCGGGCTTGCGCCCCTGCCTTTTGTGTGGTAAAATAAGACGCTTTGTGCGCGCCTGAGGCGCGCGGCGCTTCAAAAAACGGAAAGGAGGCGGCTTTTTTGCCAGGCCATATCATCCGCCGCACCCAGTGCTGGCACAACACGCGCTTTCCGCGCAGGCCGCCCCCTGCGGCATCCTTTCTTTTACCGCGCTTGTTTCATCTTAAAAAAGAAAAGGATGTATGATCGTTTATGACATGGTTTGTGTTATCGCTGATTGCGATTCTGTTCTGGAGCGGCTCTGACCTGTTCAGCAAAATGGGCTCGAAGCCGGAGGATAAGTACAGTCACTGGAAAATGGTGATGGCTGTGGGCACTGTGATGGGCCTGCACGCCATTGTGATGCTGGCGCTGGGCACCCCGTTCCACCCGCGCGACATCATCACCTATATGCCGGCCTCGGCCATGTATATCCTCTCCATGGTGCTGGGCTATGTGGGCCTGCGCTATATCGAGCTTTCCATCTCTTCGCCCATCTGCAACTCCTCCGGCGCGGTGGCCGCGCTGCTGTGCTTCATCTTCCTCGGGCAGCGCATGACGGGCCTGCAGCTGTTCGGCGTGGTGCTGGTGTGCGCAGGCGTGCTGGCGCTGGCTGTCATCGAGCGCAGGCAGGATGAAAGCGTGCGCCTTGCTCTGCGAAAGGCCTCGAATGTGAAGTACGAGCGCAGCGTCATCGCCATTCTGTTCCCCATTCTGTACTGCCTGATCGACGGCCTCGGCACCTTTGCCGACGCTGTGCTCATCGAGGGCGAAACGCCCATTATTGCAGAGGGCTCGGCCAATATCGCCTATGAGCTCACCTTCCTCGCCATGGCGGTGTTCGCCTTTATCTATGTAGTGGGCGTGAAAAAGCAGAAGCTCAGCATCCCGAAGGAGAAAGAGAAGCTGATTGCCGCCGTGAGCGAGACGGCCGGCCAGTTCGCCTATATCTATGCCATTGCCGCGAACGCGGTGGTGGCCGCGCCCATGATCTCGTCCTACTGCGTGATGAGCCTTGTGTGGGCGCGCATCATTCTGAAGGAAAAGCTTACAAAGCCGCAGTATGCAGTCATCGCCGTCACCGCGGTGGGCATCGCCATACTGGGCATGGAATAACGCAGCGCCCGCCGCATATCCGACGCACGGCAAAAGGCCGCCTTTCCCAAAAGAAAGGCGGCCTTTGTTTACAATTTGGAGATAACTGCCGCTATAATAAAAATGGAAAGGGGGCGCAGCGTATGGCGCACATTCTGGTGGCAGAGGACGAGGCGCCCATCCGCGAGGTGGTCAGCAGGCATCTTCTGCTGGTGGGGCATACCGTGGCGCAGGCCGGCACCGGGCCGCAGGCTGTGGAAATGTGCGGAAAAGAGAAGTCCCACCTTTTTCTGCTGGATGTGATGCTGCCTGGCATGGACGGGTTTGAGGTGAAGCGGCGGCTGCCCGCCGGGCTTCCGGTGATTTTCGTCACGGCGAAAACAGGCCTTGCGAACAGGCTGGCGGGGCTGGGCCTCGGCGCGGACGATTATCTGGAAAAGCCCTTTGAAATGCTGGAGCTTCTGGCGCGCATCGAGGCCGTGCTGCGCCGCACCGGTGGGCAGGAGACGCGCTTTCTGCTGGGCGGGTGCGAAGTAGATATGCGCGAGCGCCGCGCATTTCTGAATGGGGCGGAGGTGCCCCTCACCCCGCAGGAGTTTGCCCTTCTGGAGGTGCTGGTGCGCAACCGAAACCTTGCGCTGAGCCGCGACAGGCTGCTGGAACTGGCCTGGGGCTATGACTATGCGGGCGACACCCGCACGGTGGACGTGCATATCCAGCGCCTGCGCAAAAAGCTGGCGCTGGAACAGCAGCTTCAGACGGTATATAAGCTGGGTTACCGGCTGAGTACGAAATAAGCGGGCACGCCCGCAGAAAAGGGGGAGGCCGGCATGTGCCTTTCATTCTGGCAGAAGAGCTATCTGGCGGCGCTGGCGCTGTTTCTTGTCCTGCTGGACGGCGGCATTTTCACCGTAAGCGCCATGGCACAGCGCAACAGCTTTGAAGCCGAGGCCGATGTGGTGCTGGCGCATCAGGAGCTTTTGGTGCAGCAGTTCGCGCAGGACGCCGCGGTGGTGCAGGCACAGCGCCCGGCGGCCATGCCGCGCCTTGCGCAGATGTATGTACAGCGCTATGGCGGGCAGGGCATGCTTGTACATGTATTGCAGGGCTCCGCCGTGCTGGCCTCTGCCCTGCCGGAGGGAACGCCACTGCCCGAAGCGCCTGCGCAGGGCAGCCGGGCGCACAGCGTGCAGCGCGTTGGCGGCGTGCGCATGCTGTGTGTTTCGCAGTGTGTGCAGGTAGGCGGGCAAAGCTTTACGGTTGTCTGCGCCGCAGATATGGAGGCATTTTTTGCCCGCTGGGAGGGGCTGGCTGCGCGCTTCTGCGCACTGGGCGCGGCGGCGTCCACGCTGTTTGCGGCGCTTTTATATATCCTGCTGAGGCGCTTTGCAGGCCCGCTGACTGCGCTTTCAAAGCAGGCAAAGCAGATCGCCGCAGGAGATTACTCTGCGCGCAGTGGCGTTCAGGCTGCAGACGAGGCCGGCGCCTTGGCGCGCGCCATGGATGAAATGGCCTGTAAAACCCAGCACACCGTGGCCCAGCTGGCGGCTGCGGCACAGGAAAAGCAGCGCCTTGTGGACGCCCTTGCCCACGAGTTGCGCACGCCGCTTACCGCCATTGGGGGATATGCGGAGTACATCGGTAATGCCGAGCTGCCGGAGGAAGAAAGGTACGAGGCCGTGCAATACATTTTATCCCAGACAAGGCGCCTTTCCTCCATGAGCGAAAGGCTGCTGCAGATGGCGCTTGTGCGCGGCGGGCAGATGCAGCGCGGGCCGGTGGCACTTGCGCGCCTGCTTGCCGCGGTGGAGCGCACCGTGCGTCCCAAGGCCGAGGTTCGCGGGGTGGCGCTGTATGTGCATGCGCCGCCGCTTACCCTGCTGGGGGACGCCGCCCTGCTGGAGAGCCTGTTTTTGAACCTGGCAGACAATGCCGTCAAGGCATGCGGCAATGGCGCGCGGGTGGATATCTGTGCGGAGCAGACGCCGCAGGGTGTGCGTGTGCGCGTGGCGGATACCGGCTGCGGCATGGACGAGCAGGCGCTGGGCCGTCTGGGGGAGGCGTTTTTTCGCGCGGATAAGGCGCGCAGCCGGGCAGACGGCGGCGCGGGCCTGGGCCTTGCGCTGGCGTTTGCCGTTTGTGAAGCACACGGCGCCAGCCTGAAATTTGACTCAAAACCCGGCGCGGGCACTACAGCTGCCATACAGTTCCCGCCGGAGGCGCAGGCTGAATGAGGCTGTATTCAGGCGGCGCTTTTTTACAACCTGTACATAACTTTGTTGCAGCCTGCTGATGCCTGCGCGGCATAATGGCGGCAGAACACACGGCAGCGCATGCGGCGGCCGTGAATATGCAGAAAAAGGAGAATGCAGGCATGAATACTGAAAAAAAGAAAACCCTTGCAGTGTGCGGCGCAGCCGCTGTTTTGGTGGCGGGCGGAGCACTGGCGCTGTATGCGGCCCTTGCGGGCACCGTGGGCGGGCAGGGGACGCCCACAGTCACCTCCAGCCCTGTATCGGCGCAGCAGGGGGTGGACGAGCTTATCGCGTCGGTGGCGGACAACGGCAAAACGTATTCCTACTACTGGCCGGCGGAGCATATCGAAGAGCAGATAGAACTCTCGCGCCAGAGCAGCCTGCGCTCCATTGAAGAGCAGCGTGCAAGGCTGCCGGAAATGGACAGGCAGATGCGCACATACCACGAGCAGGCCATCCAGCAGCAGGAGGATGAGCTGGAAGGATTTCTGGCGGACGAAAGAAAGGGTTATGAGGAGGCCTACCGGCGGGGCACGGAGCTCTCCGTGCTCTCTGCGCAGGAGGCCGCAAACATGGGCGGAAGCATTCTGGAAGAAAGATATGGTCTGAACCTTTCTGAAACCACCCTGCAAATAGAATGTGTGGAAGACTGGTATTTTCAAAAGCTTGTGTGGCTAATATCGGTAGAGGCGGCCTCATTGGGAAAAGAAAGCGCCTCCGTTGTGTTGGATGCGGCCACAGGCGAATGTCTTTCGGCGGAGTACTTCCCGGCAACAGGCCTTTCGGAAGAAGAAATGAAGTACGGCACGAAAGACGCCGCATAGGGCAGCTGCGGCGGGCGGAAGCCCTGACGCCGTGCGCTTCGTGCGCCGTATAGGCAGGAGCGGGCGGCCCCCGCATCTCACATAGCGCGCCTTCCACAGGCGCGCCCATGGGGGCATTTTTATTAAGCGGGGAGGCCATCTGCCGGGCAGGCGGCACCCCGAAAAATGGCTTTCACACCCGGCGCCGGGTGAAACGGCTGCCGGCAAAACATCAGAGGGGGAAGCCATCATTTGAAGCGGCGGCTGCCCGCTTGCAGGCTGCAGTGCGGGTGAAATACAGCATTCAGTTCGGCTTGAGGCACATGGGCGCCTGCCGGGCCCGCGCAGGCAGCGGGCTATGCCGGAAGCTGCCGCTTTATGAAAAGTAAATTTTCCCTTTGTGCCGGAAATGTTACGATTTTGACACAAATTCGTGTTACTATCAAAAATAAGAAGAAGCGGCGCGGTTTTGGCCGAAAGGGCTGCTGCACCGCCTGAAAGAAAAAGCGCGCAGGGGGGCTGCTTGTGGAAGAGCGTATCATATCCGGCGGCCACAGCACAGCGTCCGCTGGCCGCAGCGGCACCCAGCCGCGCGGGCAGGCGGACGGGCAGCGGCCTGCCGCGGGCGAAGCAGGGCCCCGGAATACAAGGCCGCCGCGCGGGGCAGGGCCTGCGGCGGCGTCCCGCCGGAAGGCCGCCCCGCAGCGCCGCCCGCGCGCGCCGGGGCACAGCGCGCCGGGCGTATATGCGGCGCAGGCGCCCCGCCCGGCGGAATTTGGCCGCAGAAATGCGGCGCGCATGCGGGCAAAACGCCGCAGGCGCAGGCGCCTTGTGCGCATGGCCGCGCTTGCCGTGTGCGTGCTTGCCGTGGTGGCGGCCTGCGGCTGGGTGGTGAAAAGCGGCATCTCTATGGTGGTGGACGCCATTGAGACAGGCAATTTTTCCACCATCGGCAATGTGCCTGTCAAGCAGGGCAACGGGCCGCCCTATGTGGTCGCTGTGGACGCGGGCCACGGCGGGCAGGACCTTGGCGCCGAGGGCATCTACACCGAGGTGAACGTCACCGAGGCCACCGCCAACGCGCTTATTTCCCTGCTGGAGCAGGACGCAAACTACACTGCCGTGCGCTGCCGCAAAAGCGGCGAGGGCATGAGCGTGGCGGGCCGCGCCGACGCCGCCAACAAAGCAGGGGCAGAGCTGTTCCTCAGCATCCATGCGAATTACGACGAGACGGGCACGGCCTCCGGCTTTGAATGCTTCCCGCAGACGGCCTCCAGCGAAACGCACGAGCAGTCTCTGCGCTTTGCAAAGCTGCTGGCCGCGCATATGCAGGGGGCCGGGGCCTCGCTGCGCGGCGAGGCGGGCGTGCGCTATGCCTTCTATGAAGACGACGGCAGCGGCGGCTATACGAAGGTGATACAGGAAGAGAGCTACGAGTTTGATACAAACGCGCAGACCTTCGGCGTGCTGGAAAAAACACAGTGCCCCGCCGTGCTTGCCGAGCAGTGCTTTCTGTCCAGCGAGGCGGACGCCGCGGCCTTTGCCTCCGACGAGGGCTGCAAGCTGGTGGCCCGCACTTATTACGAGGCCATTTGCGAATATTTCGGCACAACGCCCATCACGGGCTGACGCAGAAAAGCGGGGGCGCACACCTGTGCGCCCCCGCGGCATTTTCACTCCGAAGCGAGGCAATCCATAAGCCGGGTTCTGTATAAAACGACGATCTTTCTAGGCTGTGCGTCACCGCACAGCTCAAGCCGCCTCGGTGGGGCGCGCAAGGGCACGCATTGCCCCGGTCGGGCGTTGCTCCCGGTAAGGTTTACAGAGCCGCGCAAGTTACCAAGCGCGCTGGTGCGCTCTTACCGCACCTTTCCACCCTTGCCTGCACAGGGCAGGCGGTTTCTTTCTGTTGCACTATCTCTGGGGTCACCCCCGGCTGCCGTTAGCAGTTACCGTTCCCTTGAGGAGCCCGGACTTTCCTCAGAGGGCCTTTCGGGCCCTCCGCCGCCGTCTGTCTTGCTCGCTTCGGAGCCTTCAGTATACCACACCGGCCTTTGCCGCGTCAATTCATGCAAAATTTTCTTGCCCTCATCAGGATAAAGCGATATAATTTGATAACAAGAGGGGCGGGCTGCCGCACACGGCGGCGCCCGCAGACAGGGAAAGGGGAATGTCATATGCTGAAAAACGAATATCTGGCCCGTGTATACGCCGCCGTGCAGGCGCGCAACCCCGGCGAAGCGGAATTTTTGCAGGCAGTGGGCGAGGTGCTGGAAAGCCTTGAGCCCTATGCTGAAAAGCACCCGGAGCTGGAGCAGTGGGGCATTGTAGAGCGCATGTGCGAGCCCGAGCGCTTTCTGCAGTTCCGCGTGGCCTGGGTGGATGACGCGGGCAGGGTGCAGGTGAACCGCGGCTACCGCGTGCAGTTCAACTCTGCCATTGGCCCGTACAAGGGCGGCCTGCGCTTCCATCCCAGCGTGAACGCCTCTGTCATCAAGTTTCTGGGCTTTGAGCAGGTGTTCAAAAACAGCCTCACCGGCCTGCCCATGGGCGGCGGCAAGGGCGGCTCGGATTTTGACCCCAAGGGCCGTTCGGACGCCGAAATCATGCGCTTCTGCCAAAGCTTTATGACAGAGCTTGCAAAGCACATCGGCCAGTTTACCGACGTGCCTGCGGGCGACATCGGCGTGGGCGCGCGTGAGATCGGTTACCTGTTCGGCCAGTACAAGCGCCTGCGCAACGAGGTGACGGGCGTGCTCACGGGCAAGGGCCTTTCCTACGGCGGCAGCCTTGTGCGGCCGGAGGCCACGGGCTATGGCCTGTGCTATTTCACGCAGGAGGCGCTGCGCTGCATGAGGCAGGACAGCTTCGAGGGCAAGACGGTGGTTATCTCCGGCTCTGGCAACGTGGCCATCTATGCCACAGAAAAGGCCGTGCAGCTGGGCGGCAGGGTAGTGGCCCTGTCCGACTCAAACGGCTATATTTACGACAAAGACGGCGTGAAGCTGGACGTGGTGAAGGCCATCAAGCTGCAGCGCCGCGCGCGCATCAGCGAGTATGTGAAGGAAGTGCCCGGCGCGGAATACCACGAGGGCTGCGCCGGCATCTGGGGCATCCCGTGCGATATTGCGCTGCCCTGCGCCACGCAGAACGAGATAGACGGCGAAAGCGCCGCAAAGCTGGCCGCAAACGGCTGCCGGGTGGTGTGCGAGGGCGCCAACATGCCCTCTACGCCCGAGGCCATTGCCGTGTATGAGGCAAACGGCATGCTGTACGGCCCGGCCAAGGCGGCAAACGCGGGCGGCGTGGCCACCAGCGGCCTTGAAATGAGCCAGAATTCGCTGCGTCTCTCGTGGTCGTTTGAAGAGGTGGACGCGCGGCTGAAGGACATCATGACGAATATTTTCCACAATGCCTACGACGCCTCAAAGGCCTGCGGGGCTGAGGGCAATTTGATGGTAGGCGCCAACGTGGCGGGCTTCATCAAGGTGGCCGAGGCCATGCTGGCGCAGGGTGTGGCCTATTAAGGCAGGGCCGCGCCTTGCGGGCTGAAAACAAAAAGCAGAAGCGTGCCGCCGGGCCCGGCGTTCCGAGCCCGGCGGCGCTGTTTTGGCCAGCTTTCGCGAAACGGCCCCTGCCTGTGCCGTAGAGGGTAAAAGGGCTTTCTCTGTCGGCTTCGGGCGCAGCGGGATGGTATTTAATACCAAAAGATGTATCACGCAGCGGGAAGAACCCCGTTTACGGGGGGCGTGGCAGGTGGTGCAGGGGGCAGAGAATACAGTGCCTCCTGAGAAGCTTGCCGGCAGTATGCCCTTTCAGGGCTTACGCAAGCCCCCGGCTTTGCCGGGGGGTGACTGCAAAGGGAAGGGGGGCGCGGCATGCGCCTGACATTTTATGTGGCGCCGCGCCAGGACGGCGCCTTCCTGCGCGACGTGCTGCGCCAAAACGGCGTTTCGGCCGCGCTTTCAGCCAGTGTGAAGCATTGCGGGGGCTTTTTCGCAGACGGCGTGCCCACCCGCGCAAACCAGCGCGTGGCGGCGGGCGCTGCCGTAAGCTTCGAGCTTCCGCCGGAGGCGGACACCAGCGTTATCCCGGAGGATGTTCCGCTTTCCATCGTCTATGAGGACGAGCACGCCATGGTGCTGGAAAAACCGGCGGGCATGGCCGTGCACCCCACGCGCGGCGAGGTGCGCGGCACGCTGGCAAACGCCTTTTGCGGGCTTTTGCGCGCGCGGGGGCAAAAGGGCGTGTTCCGCCCCATCAACCGGCTGGATAAAGGCACCAGCGGCCTTGTGCTGTGCGCCATGAACGCCTATGCCGCGCCGCTGCTGGCAAAAAGCGCGCGCAAGGTATATTACGCTTTGTGCGGGGGCACGCCGCCCGCCAAAGCGGGCGAGTTCTGCGGGCCCATCGCCCGCCGGGGCGATTCCATTCTGGGCCGGTGCGTGTGCCCGCAGGGCAAGCCTGCCAGCACGCGCTATTGCGTGCTGGCGGCGGGGCAGGGGCGCTTTCTGGCGGCCTGCGCGCTTGGCACGGGCCGCACGCACCAGATACGGGTGCACTTTTCCCATGCGGGCTGCCCGCTTCTGGGCGACTGGCTGTACGGCGGCGACGTACAGGCGCTGGGGCGGCCCGCCCTGCACTGCGGCGTGCTGCGCTTTACAACGCCCGCGGGCGGGCCTGCGGGCCCGGCGGCTGTGCAGGCGTTTGCGCCGCTGCCGCAGGATATGGCCGCCCTGGCCGGGCCGCTGGCGCCCGGCGGCGTGCTGCCGGGCAGGCTTGGTGCGGCGCGTGCATTTGCGCGCGCCGCGGGTTGCGCCGAAATGTGAAAAAGGGTATAATATTTTAGTCGCATTTCAGGCCATGCCGGCAATGACCTTGCGCAGAGCAGGGAGGAAAGGGGGCGGGGGCAACGGCGCCAAAGCGTGAAAAACCGGCCGGGTTCCGGGAAGAGATTTTTTCGCCCCTTGCCCTTGGGCACGGCGTGGGTGAAGTGCTGTATTATATCGGCTTTGAAACGGAATATACGCTGCTGCGCTTTGCGCGCGCGTGCAGGCGCGCCGTGCTGTGGGTATTTTACGGCGTTTTGCTGGTGCTGCGCACGCTGGGCAGCTTTGCGGCGGGCTTTCTGCGCGCCGTGGGGGAAGACCTTGCGGCGCCCTGGCGCCAGCTTCGCCAGGGGCTGCGCAACCTGCGCACTATGCTGCGCGCAGAGCGGGAAGAGGGCGGCCCCGTGGCCGGCAAGGGCGTGGCCTATGTGGTGCGCGGCGTGCGCGCCTACCGGGACCTTGTTTATAACGCCCTTTCCTACCTTTTGCCCGCTGCCGCGCTGCTGGTGCTGGTGGTGACGGTGCGCACGGTGCTGGGCTCGAACTTCGCGCTGGCCGTGCAGTACCGCGGCGAATTTGTGGGCTATATTGAGAACGAAAGCGTGTTTGAAGAGGCACAGGGCCTTGTGCGGGACCGCATCCGCGGCGAGAACACCGGCGAGGACTGGGCGGCGGAGCCGGAGTTTACCATCACCATTGTAGACCCGGCCGCCCTGCGCAGCCGCAGCGAGCTGGCGGACGCCATCATCTCCACCTCGTCCGGCCATATCACCAATGCCACAGGCGTGGTGGTGGACGGCACGCTGGTGGGCGCCACGCAGGAGTCAGCCGCCATCAACCAGCTTTTGAACGAGCAGAAGGCCCCGTACGAGACCGGGCAGGAAAACCTCACCGTTCGCTTTGCCCACGAGGTAGAGCTGGTGCCCGGCGTGTATTTCACCGATACGCTCATTTCAGAGGACGAGCTGGCGGCCCGCCTGCTGGGCCAGGCGGCATGGACGCTGGCCTCGGGCGAGCAGGTGCAGCAGAATTATCTCACCGTGCAGCAGGTGTTCCGCGAGACGTATGAAGAGACGGTGCCCTACCCCACGCAGGAGGTAGAGAACAGCGACCTCGCCTGGGGAAAGCGCGTGCCTTTGCAGGAGGGCGCCGACGGCACAAAGCTGGTCACGGCGGACGTGGTGTACCAGGACGGGCAGGAGCAGGGCCGCACCGTCATCAGCGAAGAGACGCTGGTGGAGGCCGTGCCTGAAATCATACAGGTGGGCTCGCTGGGCGGCGCGCCCGGCTCCGGCCAGCTGATGTTCCCCGTGCCGGATTACAGATATATCTCGCGCGGGCGCATCTATGGGCCGGACGGCCACCGCGGGATGGACATCGCCGCGCCGCAGGGCACGCCTATCTATGCGGCCGACAACGGCCTTGTCACTTTCTCCGGCAGAGGCATGGGATATAACTGGTCTTACGGCAACTATGTGCGCATAGACCACGGCAACGGCCTTGAAACGCTGTACGGCCACTGCTATTCTCTGGTGGTGTCAGAGGGAGATTATGTCACCCAGGGGCAGCTTATCGCCTATGTGGGCAACACGGGCCGCTCGTTCGGCAGCCACTGCCACTTTGAGGTTATTTTGAACGGGAACAGCGCCAGCCCGGAGGACCCGGACGATTACGTCACCCGCCCGCACGGCTAGGTGGGTGCGGGCCTGCCGCTTTTTGCCGCAGCAAGCGTAATTGAGTAAACTTTTGTCAAAATGATTCAAATTTGAAAATTCCCTTTTCAAGCGCTGGAAATCAGTGTATACTATAACAGTTGTGTAAAAAGGGAAGCCCGGCCCGGCCGGGTGATGCTCGGAAGAGGAGTTATCGGAACGTGGAGAAATTTGTCATTCACGGCGGCAGGCCGCTGGTAGGGGAAGTGACCATCAGCGGGGCAAAAAATGCCGCCGTAGCTATCCTGCCGGCCACCATTCTGGCTGCGGACAAGTGTATCATTGAAAACCTGCCCAGCATCAGCGACGTGGCGGCTTCTCTGGACATTCTCAGCGCCATGGGCGCCCGCGTGCGCGTGCTGGACAAGCACACGGCAGAGATAGATACCTCCCATATCCACACCACCAGTGTGCCGGACGAGCTCAGCCGCCAGATGCGCGCTTCTTATTATTTTCTGGGCGCGCTGCTGGGACGCTTCGGCACGGCCACCGTGGCCATGCCCGGCGGGTGCTATCTGGGCCCGCGCCCCATCGACCAGCATTTGAAGGCCTTCACGGCCCTTGGCGCGGAGGACGTGGTGGACAACGGCATGATTGCCGTGTCTGCGCCGGTGCTGCGCGGGGAAGAAATTTTCTTCGACACGGTTTCGGTGGGCGCCACCATCAACGCCATGCTGGCCGCCGTAATGGCGGACGGCCTTACCGTGCTGGAGAACGTCGCCAAAGAGCCGCACATTGTGGACGTGGCAAACTTTCTGAACACCATGGGCGCCGATGTGCGCGGCGCGGGCACGGATGTCATCAAGGTGCACGGCGTGCGGCGCATGCACGGCTGCACCTATACCATCATTCCGGACCAGATAGAGGCCGGCAGCTATATGGTGGGCGCCGCCATCACGGGCGGCAATGTGCTCATCAAAAATGTCATTCCGAAGCATCTCGAGCCCATCACCTCCAAGCTGGAAAAGGCCGGGGCGCATGTGGAGGAATACGACGATTCCGTGCGCGTTTCCCGCACGGGCGACATCGAGCCGCTGAATATCAAAACCATGCCGCACCCGGGCTTTCCCACGGATATGCAGCCCCTGATGAGCGTGCTGCTCACGCTGGCGAAGGGCACCTCCATCATCACCGAGGGCATTTGGGAAAACCGCTTCCGCTATGTGGACGAGCTGGTGCGCATGGGCGTGAATATTCAGGTGGCGGGGCGCGTGGCCGTCATTGAAGGCGTGCAGGAGCTGCTGCCCGCCCCCATGCGCGCAACAGACCTTCGCGCGGGCGCGGCCATGGTGATGGCGGCGCTTGCGGCTCACGGCGTGTCGGAAATCACCGAGATAAGCCATATCGAGCGCGGCTATGAGGACATTGCCGAAAAGCTGCGCGGCCTTGGGGCCGATATCCGGCGCATCGAAAAGCCGGATATGCCCCTGCGCAGGGCGCAGTAAGCAGATATACCGAAGGGAAAGGGGCAGCCGGGCCTCTTTCCTTTTTTGTGCGAAAGGGGACGGGCCGCATGGCATGCTTTACAACGCTGTATTCCGGCTCGTCCGGCAACTGTGCGTTTTTGGAAGAGGACGGCCGCTTTGTTCTGGTGGATATGGGCAAAAGTGCCCGCGCCGCCACGCGCGCCCTGGCGCAGCTTGGCGCGCAGGCAAAGCAGCTTTGCGGCGTGATGGTGACGCACGAGCACTCCGACCATATTGCGGGGCTTGCGGTGTTTTTGAAAAAGCACCCTGTGCCGGTGTACGGCACACAGGCCACGCTGCAGGTGCTGGCGCAGCGCGGCTGCGTGCCGCCGGGCGTGCGGCTGGTGCCCACGGACGGCCGCGGCGAGGTGGACGCAGGCGGCTTTTGTGTGCAGAGCTTTTCCACCAGCCACGATTCCGCCGGCTGCTGCGGCTTCCGCGTGCGCACCCCGCAGGGGAAGACGCTGGCCATCGCAACAGACCTCGGCTATGTTTCAGACGAGGTGCTGGCAAACCTGTATATGGCGGACGTGGTGGCGCTGGAGGCGAATTACGACCTGCACATGCTGATGCGCGGCCCGTACCCCTATTACCTGAAAACACGCATTGCCTCGAAAACGGGCCATTTGTGCAACGACGAATGCGCGGCCACGCTGGTAAAGCTGATGGCCGCGGGCTGCACGCGCTTTTCGCTGTGCCATATCAGCCAGGAGAACAACGCCCCGGCCCTTGCCCTGCAAAGCGTGCAGGCGGCGCTTTTGCAAAGCGGCACGGCGCCCGCGCCGGACGCCGTGGTGCAGGCGGCGCGCAGGCACGAGGTATCGCCCGTGTTTGAATTCTGACGGAAAAAGGGGATGTGCGGCATGATGAACCTCACTGTCATTGCCGTGGGCAGGCTGAACGCGGCATATTACAGGCAGGCTGCGGCGGAATACGAAAAGCGGCTGGGCGCCTTTTGCAGGGTGCATGTGGCGGAGCTGGCCGAAGAGCCCATTGCCGAAAAGAACGCAGGCCCCGCCGTGATAGAAAGGGCGCTGGAAAAAGAGGGCAGGGCCATTCTGGCCGCCGTGCCGAAGGGGGCCGCGCTGGTCGCGCTTTGCGTGGAGGGCAGGCAGCTTTCCAGCGAGGCGCTGGCGCACCGCCTTGCTGAATGGGCCGTTTCGGGCGTGTCGTGCGCGGCGTTTGCCATCGGCTCCTCCCACGGGCTTTCGCCGCAGGTGAAGCAGGCGGCGGCCCTGCGCCTTTCCATGAGTGAAATGACCTTTCCCCACCAGCTTGCGCGCGTGATGCTGCTGGAGCAGTTATACCGCGCGTGCTGCATCCATGCGGGCACGCGGTATCATAAATAGCGGCTAAGCGGCGGGGAAACCACATAATACTAATTGTATAACATTTGCGAATAAAATACGAAAAGTAAAGCGGGTCGCTGCGACGAAAGCAGCGGCCCGCTTTTCCTTTTTCATATAAGTAAGAACCGCAAGCTATGCTTGCGGGCGAATTCAGCGCGCGCGTTGAATAGAAAAGAATATCTGTTTTAGCGGAATGAACGAATGAACGATAGAAAGCCGGGGAAGCGGGCGCGCCACCGGCAGATGGATTGGCAGTGAATACCCAATCATTTAGGCTTTCGGTATGAAAAATGCTATATAAGAGACAGCCTGCGGCGAAGGGCAAATAGAGATAAGGCTGCAGTAGAAGAAAAACGAAAAAGCAACGGCAGGTGCGGTTGGCGCTGCCCATTACGCACCTTTCGCTGCGGCTGGAATAATGGCCCTTACAGGGCTGTTCTGCCCCCCCACGTTCAACGTGGGGGTATGATTTATATGCTTTGGCGGTATCAGCCCCACAGCCCTGCCCGGGAGGGGAAAAGGCTTTCGCCTCAGGCATGAAGCGAAGAGGAAAGAGAATGCCGGCGGCCTGCTTGCAGCGCAAGGGCCAATTCTATACGCGACATGCCTGTTTGCGGGGCAAGCGGTACAAACGGCATTTTTTCAGTGCCCCCAGCAGAGCCTGCCGGTATGCCGCCCTTTCAGGGCTTACGCCAGCCCCCGGCTTTGCCGGGGGCTGGCGCTTCACACAGGGGCGGCAGCCCGCCCCTTGGGCATGTCGTTCTGCTCTTCAAAGCAGTGTATCAGCCGCACCACCATTTCCCGCTGGCTGGGCGTAAGGGCGCTGATGTCCACACAATGCTCTGCGGAAAAGCCAAGCAGATAATCCGGCGTTGTGCCAAACACATGGCACAGCTCGAACAGGTTGGCAAGCGAAGGAAAGGAAATGCCGTTTTCCCACGCATTGATGGCGCTGCGGGACACCCCCAGGCGCTTTGCCAGCACCGCCTGCTTCATATCGCGCTGGCTGCGCAGCTGCTGCAAACGCTCTCCAAACATATGGTTTTCTCCCCCTTTTTCTATGCACATCATAACTTGCCTGTTCAGCAATTTTAGTTGCAAAAACGATATTAAAGTTATATATATGTAGACTTAAATTTACAAAATGTGAAAATTAACTTGACATTTTGCTTTGTGACAGTAGAATAAAGGGTAGATAAACCTGTCTGCGTGCTGCGGGCAGGCCACTATATTCCGGGAGGAAAAAGCGATGAAAAAGTTTTTGGCCATATGTCTTTCGCTTTGCCTTGCCGCGGCGCTGTTCGCAGTGCCCGTGCTTGCAGAGGGCGCTGCGGAACCCACGGGCAGCGGCAATTCGTTCTTTGCCAATGGCACGCCCATTACCATTTCGGCGGAAGCGCCGAAGGGCGGGCAGGAGGCGGAGATATCCGGCCTTACCACCGGCAAAGATGCCTATATTTCCTGGGTGTCGGACGGTGTTACCAAATATGTGGGCGTCTCTGCCAATGCCACTGTGTACGGCGGCAGCGACGGCAGAGAACAGGCCGTGTCGGTGCCCAGCACCAGCATTACCATGACGGGCGGCACTGTCCACGACCTTGTGGGCGGCAACCTGGGGGCAGATGCCAAGACGCCGCTGGCCACAGTGACGGGCGACGTAGTGATGCATGTGTCGGGCGATGCAAAGGTAAGCAACTACATTGCGGGCGGCGGGTACAACAACGCCTGCGTAAACGGCACGGTATCTATCACGCTGGACGGCGTGGATTTTGCCGGGCTGGACCCTTATGTGAACGGCGGTGTATGGGGCCACGGCAAGGAGGGCACCCGCAACATTGAAGCCGGCACCATGGAGACGCAGGCGGTGGCAAACCGTGTGGAAATTGTCGTGACGAACAGCCAGAACATCCCTTTGCTGGGCGTGGGCGGCGGCGGCAGCACAAAGGTGAACAGCGGCAGCCTCACCGTTACAGGCAGCACAGTGAAATCGCTGTATCTGGGCGGTATCAACGGCGAGACCGGAAGCTGTGAGGTGACGCTGAACGACAGCACTGTCACCAACCTGGCCGCCACGAACCGCGGCTTTGTGGGCACCGCCGTGGTGAATGTCAACGGCGGCAGCGTTGCCAATTTTTATACCGGCGCAACGCCGGACTGCTTCGGCTCTGATTCCGGCGCGGTAGACGGCTCTGGTGTAACCGGCTCTATCGCCTGGAACCTGGACGAAAGCGTTCAGGTGGCAAATGCAGTCATCACGCCGAATATAACCTCCAATTCTGGCCAGTATACGGCAGAGGTGGGCAACGTTACAGTAAACAAACAGGGCGATGCGCTGCCCATGACGGCGGCTGCTTTTGAGCCTGCCAAAGGCGCGACAGTAAGCGAGTTCACTGTTCCGGCGGGCGAGACGCTGAAGCTGGAAGGCACAAGCGTCACCATTCCCAGCGGCGTTGCGCTGAAAAACGAGGGCACGGTGGAAAACAGCGGCACCATTCAAAACCAGGGCAGCTTGGAAAACACGGGCAGCGGCAGGCTGGAGAATATTGGCGAAAACGCAGCCATCAGCGGCAATAAGCCCACGGGTGACAATGCAGATGTTACCTATCAGTTCATCTCCGGCCCGGCCAATTATACACTGGGCACAAAAAAGGACGCCGTCTTTACCCTGAACGGTTCGGCAGACCAGTTTGTAGATTTCTATATCGACGGCGCCAAGCTGACGAAGGATACAGACTATACCGTGAAGGAAGGCAGCGTGATAGTCACGGTGAAGGCGTCTGTGATGGAAAAGCTTTCCACAGGCAGCCACACGCTGAAGGCGGTATATACGCTGGGCGAGGCAACCGGCGCTATCTCGGTGGAAAAGCAGCAGGCGCAGGAGCCTGCCGCGCCCTCCGCCCCGGCGCCCGCCCCTGAAAAGGCAAACCCCAAAACGGGCGTTGCAGCCTGAAACAGCGCGCAGGGCAATAAAAAACCACGGCTGGCCGTCACGGCCCGCCGTGGTTTTGTGGCGCGTGCATATGCGCGGCATGTCTGCTCAGGCGTCATATAATTCCTGAAGGCGCCTTGCGGCCTCCAGCAGAATGTCCATCATCTGTGCGTCCTTTGGGTCTGCCTGAGGGGGTACGCCGCTGAAGGTGAACAATTCCGCCAGCGTGATGCCGAAGGCATGGGCCAGCTTGGCCGAGGTATCCACCGTGGCGCTTTTGCGCCCTTTTTCCAGCAGGGCAATATAGGAAAGGCTCAGGTCTGCATATTCCGCCAGCTGTTCCTGAGACCAATCCCGCGCCTGCCGCAGGCGGCGGATGCGGTTGCCAAGCTGGATGGTGGTTTGGCTCAAGGTGCGCCCCTCCTTTTGCTGGGTTCTTTTCTTTAGAATACCGCGCGAGGCATGGCGCCGCCAGATACTATAGTGCAAAAACACTATTATAGTATTGACAATGCCTACTATAGTAATTATACTGAAATATAAAGTATCCCCTGTGGAAGAAAAGAGAGGAAACGGATATGAAAAAGCTTTTCGCAGTATGCCTTTCGCTTTGCCTTGCCGTGGCACTGTTTGCTGTGCCCGCGTTTGCAGAGGGAAATGTGGCGCAGGTAGAAGGCGGGCTGGCATATAGCACCTTACAGGAAGCCATTAATGAGGCGCAAACCGGCGGCAAGGTGACGCTGGTGCAAGACACGCAAGAGGACATCACCATCCCCGAGGGCAAGAGCATTGAACTTGTTTTGAGTGCCAAGCTTACGAATCAGTCTGATCACACGATTGTTGTGAAAAGTGGCGCTACCCTGACCATCAGCGGCAGCGGAACGGTAGATAATGTCACGCATCAGAAGGCAGCCATTCATAACGAGGTTGGCGGCACTGTAATTCTGAACGGCGGCACCTATACCCGCAGCAAGGAAAATGGAATTAACAGTGAAGAGAGCGGCGGAAACAGTTTTTATAATATCCGCAATTATGGCACCATGACCATCAATAAAGGCGTTGAAGTGGTACAGAATGGCCAATTTTCCAGCCTGATTGAGAATGGTTTTTACAATGGAAAAACACAAAATCCGGATGAGGCAACCGCTACTATGATAATTAACGGCGGCACCTTCAGCGGCGGCATCAATACAATTAAAAACGATGACTACGGCGTGCTTACCATCCATGACGGCACGTTCAGCAATACCACGCAGGCGGCCTTCCTGAACTGGAACGTCGCGACTGTGAACGGCGGCACCTTCAGCTCTGAACGGAATTGTATTCTGAATGGGTATGGCGATGATACAATGGACAAGGGCGAGCTGAAAATTACCGGCGGCACATTTACCAGCACAGAGGCCCCGATTAAAAGGATGAACAAAGAAGGCGAGGGCAACAAGGATTTTGACAAGGTGGATGTGACCGGCGGCGTTTACAGCGGCGATGTGAGCGAAGTGGTTGCAGAAGGCAGCTCTGAGCTTGTGAAGGCCAGCGGCGACAACCGGTTTGTCGTGAACGCTTCTACAAAGAAGCCCGAAAGCGCGACCACCAGGACAGAAAAGAACGGCGCGGTTGTATATTTTGAAAATGTGAATGAGGCGCTGAACGACAAAGCTGCAAACGACATCAATGTGGTGGCGGACGCAGAAATCAGCCTGGATGTGCCGGAGGGGGTAAAGGTTACAGTTGCCTCCGGTGTTACGCTGACGGCGAAGGGCGATTTGAGCGGCGTCACCTTCAGCGACGGCGCAAAGCTTGTGGTGCCGGAGGGCCAGACGGCCACCGTCGGCGGCAAAGAGTATGCGTCCGGCTCGTATGAGGCGCAAAAGGACGGCACGCTTTCGAAGCCGGAGACAAAGCCGGAGGAAAAGCCTGCCGAACCCGCCGCCCCCGCGCCTGCCCCTGCGAAGGCCAACCCCAAAACAGGCGTTCGTGCATAACGGGCCTGCCGCAGCCTGCAGAAATACACGCAGGGCAAAAGATAAAAGCAGAGAGCTTTCGAACGGCCATGGCGCTGCAAACGCCATGGCCGTTTGCACTGTACATAGCATTTGCTTTTTCACAGCTTAAAAGGCAAACTGTGAGAAAAACTTATATGGTGCGGTGCAAAACAGTTGACAAAAATGAAAATTTACGCTTTTATATTATAGGGCCAGGGCGTGCCGCCCCGGGCTGACGGAGGGCGCGGCGCCGCAGGCGCCGCGCGCAAGAAAGAGGAATTGCAAATGAGCGAAAGAACGAAAAAAATCATTTTGTGGAGCGCCTGCGGCGTGGTGGGCTTTGCGCTTATCATTATGCTGCTGCTCATTTTCCTTTTGCCGGGGGTAAAGCCGCAGGCGAAAAGCTCGGGCCCGGCTGTTTCTTCCAGTGCGCAGGCGTCCTCGGCGTCTGAGCTGGACGCGCGCCTGGCGGACGCCAGAAAGCAGAACAGCGACGTGGTGGCCTGGCTTACCATCCCCGGCACAGATGTGGACGACCCCGTGGTGCAGGCCGCAGACAACGACTATTATCTGCGCCGCACCTGGCTGGGCGAAAGCGACGTGTGGGGCTGCTATTTCCTGGACTATGAATGTAACATACGCGAAAAGGCCTCGCTGGACAAGGTGAGCATCATCTACGGCCACAGCCTGGAGGATTCAAAGGACGACAAGAACTTTTCGCAGATAAAGCGCTGGGAGGATGCGGAATTCGCCGCCCAGAACCCCACCTTCACCCTTCGCCTGACAGACGGCACCCTTACCACCTGGCAGGTGTTTGCGGCCAGCAAGGTGCCGGTGGAAGGGGAGAACGCCGTATATTATCTGGACCCCAATCCGGACGAGGCCACCTATTCCGCCCTGCTGGACACCCTGCGCGCGGCCAGCGCCAAAAACTTTGACAGTGTAGAGGTATCCGCGCAGGATAAAATCCTTATCCTTTCCACCTGCACGTCGGACGACATCGTGCGCTTTGTGCTGTGCGCAAAGCTGGTAGGCTGAGGGCAGCCGTAAAGGGCGGGCGCCCGCGCCGCCCGGCGGTGCGGCGCCCGAAATATAAAGTCGGGCACCCAGAGACGAATTGTGAAGGACTTTTTAATCATTTCAGAAAAAGTCAGTTAACTTAGTACTCCCGGCCTCTTGCAATGGAAAGAGCAAACGGTCATTGCCTTTGAAAAGAAGGCGAACTGCATGGCAAAAAGCTTGATTTTTCGCATCTGAATCATTCAGGTGAAAAGGTATCTGGCGCCGCTGCATTTAATCGTTACGCCGATACTGAAAAAGGCGGGGTTCAGGGCTATCATGGCGAAGCTGGAGCCGAATATGTTGCCGGGCTTATTCGTCAAAATTCTGACATCATAAACGAAGGGATAAAGAAAAAAGCTCGCTGTTCTCGCCTTAGAGCTGTGTAGCAAAAGAGGTATCATCGGGTTTGCAACCCCGATGATACCTCTTTTGTGTTGTATGCTTCAGCGAAATGACAACCCCCAGCAGAGCTGGGGAGAGTAAAAAAGCTTTCGCTTCCAGCATCAGGTGAAGCGGGAAGAGATTAACAGCTTTACGATTGCCAGAAAGATAATCTTGGATAAACGGCGCCCGTTTACGGGCCGCAGGGCAAGTGATGCAGGCGGCGGATTTTTTCAGTGCCTCTTGAGAGACTTGCCGGTACGATGTCTTTTCAGGGCTTACGCAAGCCCCAGGCTTTGCCGGGGGGCCTGACTCTGCAAGTGCTGAAAGCTGAGGCTTTTCTTTCCGGAGAAAGCGTGCCACTTTCTTGTGCGGCAAGAAAATAACAAAGAAGTTTCGGCCCTTGCCGGTCTTGCTGAAATGGACGCGCACCATATAGGTGGTTCTGCCGGTTTTCTTTACCGGTGCAGGGGCGCTTTTTCGCCTTGTGCGGGAAAATGGCGGGCGTCAGGCGTCATACCAGTATTTTCTGTCCAGCCCGCGGTACTGCACGGCCTCGCTGACATGCCCGGCACAGATGGTGCCGCCGCCGTCCAGGTCTGCAATGGTGCGCGCCACCTTCAAAATGCGGTCATAGGCGCGGGCCGAAAGCCCCATGGCCCCGAACACGCGCTTCAGCAGGGCGGCCGCATCCGGCGTCAGGGGGCAGGCCGCGCGCAGCATGCTGCTGGGCAGCTGCGCATTGCAGGCAATGCCCGTGCCGGCATAGCGCGCCTGCTGAACAGCCCGCGCCGCCGCCACCCGCGCGGCAATGGCGCTTGAGCTTTCGCCCTGCGCCTCGCCCGCAAGGGCGTCGTACGCCACCGGGGCTGCCTCGATGTGAAGGTCAATGCGGTCCAGCAGAGGGCCGGATACCTTGCGCAGATAGCGCTGAATGGCCGCCTGCGTGCAGGTGCACGCGCGCGTGGGGTGCCCGTAATAGCCGCAGGGGCATGGGTTCATGGCGGCCACCAGCATAAAGCGGCTGGGTACCGGCGTGCACGGCGGCACGGCTGACGGTGATGACGCCGTCCTCCAGAGGCTGGCGCAGCGCCTCCAGCGCGTCGCGGTGGAATTCGGGCAGCTCGTCCAGAAACAGCACGCCGTTGTGCGCAAGGCTTACCTCGCCCGGCCGGGCGGCGGCGCCGCCGCCCGTGAGCGCCACGGCGCTGGCGGAATGATGCGGCGCGCGAAGGGGCGCGCGCACCAGCCCGCCGCCGAAAGCAGCCCGGCCACAGAGTGTATTTTGGTGGCCTCCAGCGCCTCTTCAAACGAAAGGGGCGGCAAAATGCCCGGCAGGCGCTTTGCCAGCATGCTTTGCCGTGCCGGGCGGGCCGATAAGCAGGGCGTTGTGCCCGCCCGCGGCGGCCACCTCCAGCGCGCGCCGCGCCTCCAGCTGGCCGCGCACGTCGGCAAAATCCAGAAAACCGTCTGCCGCCTGCGGCGCATACGGCGTGTGCGGCTGCGGCAAAATGGGCGCCTCGCCCGAAAGGTGGCGCACCACGTCGCGCGCTGTGTGCACAGGGTAAACACAAAGGCCCTCCGCCGCGGCTGCCTCGGCGGCGTTTTCCGCAGGCACAAACAGCTCGCGCAGGCCGGCCTGCCGCGCGGCCAGCGCCATGGGCAGCACACCGGCCACGCCGCGCACGGCGCCGTCCAGCGAAAGCTCGCCCAGAAACGCCGTGCCGGGCGCCGCCATGGGCGCCTGGCCGCCCGCGCACAAAAGGGCCAGAAAAATAGGCAGGTCATACACAGGGCCCGTTTTGCGTACATGGGCGGGCGCAAGGTTCACCGTCACGCGGCTTGCCGGGTAGGCAAAGCCCAGGTTCTTCAGCGCGCTGCGCACCCTGTCGGCAGATTCCTTCACGGCGCTGTCCGGCAGGCCCACAATGGCAAACTGCGGCAGGCCGCTGCTCACGTCCGCCTCCACACGCACGGCAAAGCCCGTCACACCCTGCACGCCCAGGCTGTTTACAGTGGCAAACACCGGCATGCCCCCTCTCTTTAAGCTTTCTGACAATATCAGTATACAGCCTTGGCCTGTGCGCGGCAAGCAGTTTTGCACACAGGCGCGCCGGGGCGGCGCAGCCGGCACGAAAACCGCGCTTTGCGGGCGTTTGCCCGTTGACGGAAAGCGCGTTTCGCGGTATGATGAGAATACCAGAAAAAGGCAGCGGCGCCTTGCCGCGCCGCCGCACGGAAAGCGGGTGCATTCGATTGTATATGGACGAATATGAACGCTGGCTTGCACAGGAGCTGGACGACGCAGACCTGCGCCCAGAGCTGCTGAGCATCCAGGGCCTGGAGGAGGACATCAAAGACCGTTTTGCAGTAGAGCTCGCATTCGGCACTGCGGGCCTGCGCGGCGTGCTGGGCGCGGGCACCAACCGCATGAACGTGTATATGGTTCGCAAGGCCACGCAGGGCCTTGCCAATTATCTGCTGCGCACGCCGGGCGAAAAAAGCGTGGCCATCTCGTACGACAGCCGCATCAAAAGCGATGTGTTCGCGCGCGAGGCGGCCTGCGTGCTGGCTGCCAACGGCGTGAAGGCGTGGCTTTACAAAGAGTTGATGCCCGTGCCTGCGCTCAGCTTTGCCACGCGCTTTTTGAAGTGCGACGCCGGCATCATGGTGACGGCCAGCCACAACCCCGCCAAGTACAACGGCTACAAGGCGTACGGGCCGGACGGCTGCCAGATGACGGAGGAGGCCGCGGGCGCCGTGTACGAAGAGATGCAGCGCACGGATATTTTTACCGGCGTGAAGCGGGCGGATTTTGCCGAGGCGCTGGCGCATGGGCAGATAGCTTACATTGGGCAGGAGGTTACCGGCGCGCTGTACAGCGCCATTGAGGCGCGCGCCGTGCGCCCGGGCATCTGCAAAACGGCGGGGCTGAAGCTGGTGTATTCGCCGCTGAACGGCTCCGGCAACGTGCCGGTGCGCCGCGTGCTGGCCGACATCGGCGTCACGGACGTGACCGTGGTGCCAGAGCAGGAGCACCCGGACGGCAATTTCCCCACCTGCCCGTACCCCAACCCGGAGATACGCGAGGCGCTGGCGCTGGGCCTGGCCCTGGCGGAAAAGACGGGCGCAGACCTGATGCTGGCGACAGACCCGGATGCCGACCGCGTGGGCATTGCCGTGCGCGCGGCCGGCGGCAGCTATAAGCTGCTGACAGGCAACGAGGTGGGCGTGCTGCTGCTGGACTATATCTGCGCCGGGCGCATCGAGCAGGGCACCATGCCCGCGGCGCCGGTGGCGGTGAAGAGCATTGTCTCCACCTGCCTTGCAGACGAGGTGGCAAAGCACTACGGCGTGGAATGCCGCAATGTGCTTACCGGCTTCAAGTACATCGGCGAGCAGATTCATCTGCTGGAGGAAAAGGGCGAGGAAGCGCGCTTTATCTTCGGCTTTGAAGAGAGCTACGGCTACCTTGCGGGCACCTATGTGCGCGATAAGGACGCCATTGTGGCCAGCATGCTCATCTGCGAAATGGCGGCCTATTACCGCAGCCGGGGCACCAGCGTGCTGGCGCGTCTGGAAGAGCTGTACGGGCAGTACGGCCGCTGGCTGCACAAGGTGGATTCGTTCGCCTTCGAGGGCCTTTCCGGCATGGATACCATGAAGGCCATCATGGCAAAACTGCGCACCGAGGGCCTGCATGAGGTGGCGGGCCGCAAGGTGGTGAAGGCGGCGGATTATCAGGCGCGCGAAGTGAAAAGCATGGAAACGGGCGCTGTGCAGCCCACGGGCCTGCCCGCCTCGAATGTGCTCACCTACTGGCTGGACGACGGGTGCTCCGTCATTGTGCGCCCCTCCGGCACCGAGCCGAAGATAAAGGTGTATTACTCCACCAAGGGCGACACGCTGGCAGACGCCGAGGCCGCCCAGGCGCAGCTTGCCGCCGCCATGGGGCCGCTGCTGAAATAACGGCAGGGCCGCATAAGAGAATATAAAAACAGAAAGAAGAGCGCCGTGTGCGCTCTTCTTTTTTTCAATTCAAAAATAAGAACATCTAAAGTAAATTAAAAGCGTGAAAAGTCATTTTTATAATCAAATACAACCAAGCCACAAGCTTTGCAAATAAAACCTTGAAAGTCTGTGCCTGTGAATGCTTTCCTCGCTAATACAATATCCTCTTTATCTTTAGGATTTAGAGATATTTTGTGCCTTATTTTATTGAATGCAACTATTTTTGCGGTTTGTAAAAAGCCGGGTTGCATGTCCTTTCCGCACTTAGGACATTTCATCAATGAATGCCCCCTGTTCAATTCAAACTATTTATTGTTATTCTACTCCGTAATTCTGAATTATTCAACCACAGAAAGAGAGGCATCAATCATTATGTATTACACCCAAGACCAGATAGACCGGGCAAACCAAGCCGCCCCGCCTAAAGAGCAGAAAGCAGAGCCGAAAAAAGCAAAGAGCGCGGCGAAGAAAAAGCAGCGATTTAGAGCTTTAACGGCTGTATCTCTTTACCGCTTCTTATATAGTTTTATATCCCCGCGTGGAATTTGGGCGCCATTTGAAGAAAAAGTACCACAAAACAGAGGGCAAAAGAAATGCCGAGAACTCACAAAAATGTAGCGTTTATGCGGGTTTTCGGCGTTTTACACTCCCTCAACTGACTTTAAATCAGCTTGTGTGAGAGAGAAAAATTCTACTATTTTTTAATAAAAGACGCATGCCGTATGCGCGGCCTTTCTGCCATGCGCCTGAAGCATTGCGGTAACGATTGGCGGTTTTCGGTCATCGGCCGCGCCGCTGGCATGGCGTACAGCCCGGCCTTTTGGCAGAGGGCGGGGAGTAGGTGCAGCCGCGCCCCTGATGCGCTGATGCGGGAAGCTGCACCGCCTGAATGCTGCCGCAGGCAGTTCAAAAACAGCGGAAAGGGGGCGGGGCCTCGCTGTAAGCGGCCCCGCCCTCTTTCCGCTATTCCGCATGCAGGCGTCAGGGCGGGGCTTTACCGGCAGACAGCCTGTAAAAACAATGGTTGACAAAATTTTAACATTTTGCTACACTTTTTATGAACACGTTCATAAAAATGCCCGCAGGCAGCCTTCAGAGGGAAGAGGCAGGGCGGGAAGGAGGGGCGGCAATGCCGAAAATTATTGATGAGGCGCGCGGAAGGATACTTTCCGCGGCGAAGCACACGCTGCTGGGGCAGGGCTACAGCGCGCTTTCCCTGCGCGGCGTTGCGCGGCAGTGCGGCATTGCCGTGGGCACCATATACAACTATTTTGAAAGCAAGGATATGCTGATAGCCTGCATCATGGTAGAGGACTGGGAAAAGGCCCTGGCACAGATGGACGCCGCCTGTGCGGCTGCCCGCACGGCGGGCGAGGGGCTGGCGGCCATGCATGGGGCTATCCGGCAGTTTGCCTCCATTTACGAGGGCGTATGGAGCCAGTTCTTTTCCGCAGGCGGCTCGCCCGGCGTGGTGGCGGGGCGGCACGGCATGCTGCGCGGGCAGCTTGCCGCGCGCATCCAGGCACTTGCCGCGCGGCTTGGCTGCGGGGCGCAGAGCCTGCAGCTTGCGCCGCTTGCGGCAGAGGCTGTGCTGGCGGCCGCCATGCAGGCGGACATCCCCGCCGCGCATATCATTTTATTGGCAGACCGCCTGTTCCCTGCGGGGAAGGGCGAAGAAATACAGCAGAAATAAAAAAAGGAGAATGGATATGAGCAGCTTCAAAGACCTTCGCATCGTAGACAATTTTTATCAGACCTCGGCCTTCTTTCCCATGCCCACCATCATGGTGGGCACCCTGACGGACGACGGCAAAACCACCTTCGGCCCGTATTCCCTGTGCCAGCCGTATTACATTGCGGGCAAGGAATACTATGCCATGCTGCTTTGCTGCCGCAATTCCTCGAACACGGCGCAGAACATCCTGAAGCACAAGAAATGCACGCTGAATTTCATCCCCGACGACAGAAGGCTGTTCAAGGAGGCTGTGCGCATGGGTTTTCCCGGCGACAAGCCGGAGGAAAAGATGAAGGACTGCATCTTCACGCTGGAGGACGGCCTGCGCAAGGAGGCCGACCCGCAGGGCACCTACCCGCAGGTGATAGCCGAGTGCTTTCAGGTGTTCGAGTGCACCTGGGTGGACACGCTGGACAACGCGCAGGACGACAAGCCCGGCGAGCTGAACGGCTACCCCGGCCCGTACCATGATTTCAACGGCATCACTTCACAGTTCGGCGCGCACTTCATCCTGCGCGTGGACAAAATTTTGATGAAGGAAAAGCAGTACAACGCCATTGTGAACGGCGTGAAGGCCTCTGGCTTCCCGCGCGTGCCGGTGGACTACGGCTACCGCGATTCCAAAAACTTCTGGTACACAAAATTCCGCCGCCCCATCCCGCAGCTTCTGCCCATCCGCGAGACGACGGTGGAATCGGTAAAATATGCAGCCAACCGCATTGACGACAAAATAAAATTCACCGACGAGGCGTGCGCCAAAATGGTGAAGGTGCCGCGCATCTTCCTGCCCACGGCGCTGAAGGGCTGTGTGGCCTGGGCGCGCGAGAACGGCGTCACGCTGATTACGGCCGAGCATATGGACATCATCAACGACAAACGTGCAAAGGAGAAGCAGAGATGAAGGTAGTACTGGCAGGTGCCTTTGGCAAGCTGGGCACAGATATTCTCAGGCAGCTTGCGGCGCAGGGCCATACGGTGCTTGCGGCAGACCTCGCCGTGCGCGAGGTGCCGGGCCTTGCGGGGAAATATGAAGCGCGCGCTATCGACGTCACAAAGCCCGAAACGCTGCGCGGCCTGTGCGACGGGGCGGATGCCGTCATCACTACGGTGGGCCTTACGGGCTCTTCGGCCACCATTACGAACTATGACATTGATTATCAGGGCAATGTGAACCTGCTGCGCGAGGCGCAGCGCGCCGGGGTGAAGCATTTTACCTATATCTCTGTCATCAAGGCAGACAGCGACCCGAGGGTGCCCATGCTGCACGCAAAGGCCATGTTTGAAGAGGAGCTGAAGAAAAGCGGCATCCCGTATGTTATCCACCGCCCCACCGGCTATTTTTACGACATTGCCAAGGTGTTCATGCCCATGATAGAAAAGGGCGAGGTGACGCTGCTGGGCAAGCAGGACGCCCACGCCAACGTCATTGACACCTCCGACTTTGCCGAGTTTATTGTGCTGCATATGTGCGACGAAAACGCAGTTTACGACGTGGGCGGCAAGGAGACGTATTCTTATGAGGAAATCGCCCGCATGTTCTTCGAGGCGGCGGGCAAGCCCGCTGTAATCAAGCGTGCGCCGGTGTTTCTGTTCAGTGTGCTGGCCTTTGTGAACAAGTGCAAAAAGAACGGCAAAGAGGCCATCATCCGTTTTTCCAAATGGACGCTGACGAACGAGCTGGTGGGCAAGGACGTATACGGGAAGCTGAGCTTTCGTGAATATATCCAAAGCTGCTACCGCAAATAAGGGGGCTTTTTTATGACTTTCGGTGAAATGCTGGGCACGGCGTTCCCCGCCGGCATCTGGGTGGTGCTGGCGGTGTGTGCCGTGCTGAGCGCAGTGGGCTTTTACAAATTTGTCTATTTCCTCTCTGTGGGGTATGGCTTTGCCGTGTGCGGCGCAGGCGCTGCCATACTGGTGATGTACGGCGCCGACATGGATATCTGGGGCGTGCTGCTGTGCGTGCTGTTCATGGTGTACGGCGTGCGCCTTGGCGGCTTTCTGCTGTGGCGCGAGGTGAAAAGCGCCTCGTACCGCAAAACGCTCAGCGCGGCCACGGGCGGCGGCAAGCCGATGCCGGTGTTTGTAAAGGCGGCCATTTGGGTGTGCGTGGCGGTGATGTATACCATGCAGGTGTCGCCGGTATTTTACCGCGCCCAGGCGGGCGCGCAGGGCGGCGCCGCCGCACCGGTGGGCGCCGCAGTAATGGCCGTGGCGCTTGTGATAGAGAGCCTGGCAGACAAACAGAAATCTGCCGCAAAGCAGAAGGCGCCCGGGCGCTTCTGCGACACAGGGCTGTATAAGCTGGTGCGCTGCCCGAACTACTTTGGTGAGCTGCTGTTCTGGACGGGCGTGCTCATCTCCGGCTTTGGCGCGCTGCGCGGCGCCGTGCAGTGGGCTGTGGCGCTTATCGGCTATATCCTCATCGTGTATGTGATGTTCAGCGGCGCCAAGCGCCTGGAGCTGCGGCAGAATAAAAGCTACGGGCAGGATGAAGCCTACCGTGCCTATGTGGCCAGGACGCCCATCATTCTGCCGCTTGTGCCGCTGTATCATCTGGAAAATGTGAAATTCATCGTGGTGTGAGCAGACAGTGAGGAGGATGTAAAAATGAATGGGATAACCGTGACGATGGCACTGGTAGACCTGATTCCCGTAGTGCTGTTTTTTGCCGCGGCTGTCATTCTGCAGCGCGACTTGTACGACAAAATGGTGAAGGGCGCCTTTGCCCTGCTGGCGACAGGCTCTGTGATGGTGCTGCTGGCGGGCGTGTTCAAGGCGCTGTGGAAAATTCTGTATGCGCTGAACGTGTGCGACTATCAGCTTTTGGACGCCGCGTTTTTCCCCATGCAGGGGCCGGGCTTTCTGCTGGTGTTTCTGGCCCTGGCCGGCATGTTCACAAAGCACAACCGCAAGCGCGTGAACCTTTCCAGCGTGGCGGCTGTGCCGGTATTCACAAGCACCATGCCTTTTGTCATTCTGCAGATTATCGGCTGTGCGGGCATGCAGTGGTGCCTGTTTGCGCTGGCGCTGAAGATGAAGCGCAGGCCGGCCGCCGTGATGTTCGTGGTGGCATTTGTGTTCATGCTGGGCATGGGCTACCTCAGCGCCACGTTTGACGATTCCTCGTCCATGCACTGGCTGGCCCAGTGTGTGAATATTGTGTCGCAGGGCGCGCTTTTGTGGGGCACCGTGCTGCTGCACCGCGCAGGGCTTGGCGCAAAGCCGCGCCGGGCGGCTGCCGCGCAGGCATAACAGGCAGGGCCTGAGCAGCCCAAAGGCTTTGAACGGCGAAGCCTTTGCAGGCACCAGCCTGTTACGGCCGCGGCGCTCAAAACAGGCCCGGCATTTGCGTACCGGCAATGGCGCCCCAGGCCTCTGCGGCGGCGGGAAAGGGCGCGGAAGAGAAGAAAAGCATCATCAAGAGCGAGGGCGCTTTGCAGCCCTCGCTCTTTTGCCTGCCGGGCGGCAAAGCGGAAAATCTGCCGGGCGGCGCGGCTGCACCGCCCGGCGCCCGCATGGCAGAAGGGGAAGGGGCGCAAAAAAGCCGATTTGCCTTTCCGCCTGCCGCTATGCGCCGGGCCCGCGGGAGAAGGCGCATAGGGCGGGAAATGGGCGGCTGCGGCATATTGGGAATGCCCGGTTATTGTCTCTGCGCGCAGGCTTTCCCATTTCAGCATTTTAATCCTTCCCGGCCTGTGCGGGGGTGCCGGGGCCTGAAAAAAGCAGCGGTCACATCGGTCACGGCGGCCTTCCTCTCTGCACAGCCGCAACGCCCAATACCGCCGGCGGCCTTTTCAAAGGCCGGAAGGCTTTTACAGGTGTGTGCGCGATAAAAAGCAGGAAGGGCGCGTTCCTGCGCCGGCATGCCAAAGCCCCGCGGCTTTTGTGCCGCGGGGCCTTTTGCACTGTGCACCGCAGACGGCACGCATCAGGGGGCAAGCGCCGGGGCCGCTGGCCCCAGCACATTGCGCACAAGGCGCTGCACATGCGTGCCTTTCAAGTACACCACGTTGAATTCGCGGCTTTCAGGCATGCCCTCCAAATGAAAAAACGAAATGCCCTTCTGCCCGTTTGCCACGGCGGCATAGGCAAAGGTGACGCCGGCGCCCTCGCGCACAAAGCGCACAATAAGCGGAAAGCTGCTGGCGCATATCACGCGCCGGAGCATGGCGGTGGAATAGCCGCGCTCGGCAAGGGCGCGCTCGAAAATGGCCCGGGTGCCGCTGCCGTTCTCCCGCAGAACCACGCTTTGCCCGGCAAGCTGCTCCATGGAAACCGTGCGCCCAGCAAAGGGGTGCTTTGCATGGCACATGCCCACAAACGGTGCGCGCTGGTACAGCGCATAGCCGTACCGGCTCTTGTCAAACGCGCCCTCCACCAGGGCAAAGTCCAGCTCTTCACGCTCCAGCATGTGCAGCAGCGTTTCGGTGTTGTCCACCGTGACGCAGAAGCCGCCCTGTGTGCGCTGCGCATAACGGCTGAAGGCCTCTGCCGCAACATATTCGCCAATCGTCTTGGTGGCGCCCACGCGCACCGTGCGCGCGCCGTCCGCGCGCAGGGCGGCAAGAAGCTGCTGCTGGTTGTATACGGCGGCGCGCGCATATTCGGCCAGCCTGTCCGCCTGCGGCGTGGGCGAAAGGCGCCTGCCGTCATAGATAAACAGCCGGCAGCCGTATTCATCCTCCAGCGTGTGCACCTGATGGCCCACTGCGGGCTGGCTGAGGCCCAGCGCCTCGCCTGTGCGGCGGTAGTTCAGTGTTTCATACAGGGTGAGAAAGGTGCGGATGCGGTAATCCAGCATAAAGCGTGCCCCTCTTTTCAAAAGGCCCGGCCGCAGCGCCGGGCATGATGGAATTTTGATAAAAATAATTAATTGCTCAATAAAAATGAATAACTTTATTTTATTATAACAGCATGATATACTTTTGAAAAGACGCACAAGCAGGCGGTTTTTGCCGCATGGCTGCGGGGAAGGGCAGGCGCGCGGGAAGATATGCCCGCGCGCCGTACATGGAACGGGAGGACAACGGATATGAAGGTTTTGGTGATAGGCGGCGTTGCCGCGGGGACCAAGGCGGCCGCAAAGCTCAAGCGGGAAGACGGCAGCGCGCAGGTGAAGATACTGACAAAGGGGCAGGATATCTCTTACGCAGGCTGCGGCCTGCCGTACTATGTGGGCGGGCTGATTGGCACGCGGGAGGAGCTTATCGTGAACAGCCCGGAAAAGTACGCGGGCCTCACGGGCGCCGAGGTAGTGACGGGCTGCGAGGTGACGGCGGTGAACGCCGCCGCCCACACGGTAACGGCCCGAAAGGACGGGCAGGCGTTTGAAGAAAGCTACGACAGGCTCGTCATTGCCACGGGCGCCGAGCCCATCGTGCCCGATATGCCGGGCGCCGGGCTGCCGGGCGTGTTTTGCATGCGCACGCCGGACGACGCCGTGGGCCTGCTTTCCTATGTGAAGGCGAACGGCTGCCGCCGCGCCGCCGTGGTGGGCGCCGGCTTCATCGGGCTGGAGGCTGCCGAAAACCTGATGGCGCAGGGCCTTTCCGTGACGGTGATAGACGCCGCGCCGCAGGTGATGCCGAACGCCTTTGACCCGGAGATGGCCGAATATGTAAAGCGGAAGCTGAGGCAGGCGGGCATGCGCGTGCAGACGGGCTGCCGTATCGAGGCCGTCAGCGGCACGGTGCGCGCGGAGGGCATTGCCACCAGCGCGGGCCCCATTGCGGCGGACGTGGTGGTGCTTGCCATCGGCGTGCGGCCCGCCACCGCCTTTCTGCAGGGCAGCGGCGTGGCCATGCAGAAAGGCGCCGTGGTGGTGGATGAGTTCATGCGCACCAATGTGCCGGATGTGTACGCGGCGGGCGACTGCGCGCTTGTGAAAAACATGCAGACGGGCGGGCAGCAGTGGTCTGCCATGGGTTCCACCGCGAACCTTGCGGCCCGCGCACTGGCAAAAACGCTGGCCGGAAGGCCCACTGCCTACGGCGGCTGCCTTGGCACGGGCGTTGTGAAGCTGCTGCAGGATTTGAACGCGGGCCGCACGGGCCTGACGGAGGCGCAGGCCCGGCAGGAGGGCTATGACGTGCAGACCGCCGTGTGCGTGACGGACGACAAGGCCCACTACTACCCCGGCGCAGCCGCCTTTGTGACAAAGCTGGTGGCGGATAAGGCCACGCGCAGGCTGCTGGGCATTCAGGTGCTGGGCGCGGGCGCAGTGGATAAAATGGTGGACATCGCTGTGACGGGCATTGCCGCGGGCCTCACGCTGGATGCCTTTGACACGCTGGATTTTGCCTATGCGCCGCCCTTCTCCACAGCCATCCACCCCTTTGTGCAGGCGTGCTATGTTTTGGAGAACAAGCTGGCGGGCGAGTTTGAGACGTTCACCCCCGCGCAGTATGCGGCGGGCGAGGCGAAGGGCTACCGCGTGCTGGACGTGCAGCCCGCGCCGGCCATTCCGGGCGCCACATGGGTGGATCTGGCGAAGGTGACAGGCCCGCTTGCGGGCATCGGCACGGACGAAAAGCTGCTTTTGGTGTGCGCCAAGGGCAAGCGCGGCTACTTTTTGCAGAACAGGCTGAAGCGTTTTGGCTACACGGCAACCCGCGTGCTGGAGGGCGGCGCCTTTGTGAACGTGGTGCGCGCTGTGCAGCCGGGCGCCAAGCTGCCGCCGGAGGAGATCAAGCGCGTGAAAGGGCTTGGCTGCCTGCAGGACAAGCGCTTCCCGGACCATTTCAACGTGCGCGTCATCACGCGCAACGGCAAGCTCACCAGCGCCGAGCAGCGCACCGTGGCCGAGGCGGCGGAAAAGTTCGGCTCGGGCGAGGTGACCATGACCACGCGCCTCACGCTGGAGATACAGGGCGTGCCCTATGCGAACCTGGAGTCCATCATGGAATACCTGAATGCAGCGGGCCTTGAAACGGGCGGCACGGGCTCGAAGGTGCGCCCGGTGGTGTCGTGCAAGGGCACCACCTGCCAGTACGGCCTGTGCGATACCTTCGCCCTCAGCCAGAAGCTGCACGAGCTGTTTTACGAGGGCTACCACGACGTTGCGCTGCCGCACAAGTTCAAGCTGGCGGTGGGCGGCTGCCCCAACAACTGCGTAAAGCCCAATTTGAACGACCTTGGCATTGTGGGCCAGCGCGTGCCTCAGCCAGACCTTGCCAAATGCCGCGGCTGCAAGGTGTGCCAGGTGGAAAAGGCGTGCCCCATCCATGTGGCGAAGCTGGCGGACGGCAAGCTGGCCATTCCCGAGGACGCCTGCAACCACTGCGGGCGCTGTGTGGGCACATGCCCGTTCGGCGCGCTCAGCGAGGGCGCCTACGGCTATAAGGTGTATATCGGCGGGCGCTGGGGCAAAAAGGTGGCCGAGGGCAGGCCGCTTTCGAAGATATTCACCAGTGAGGCCGAGCTGCTGGAGCTTGTGGAAAAGACCATTCTGTTCTTCCGCGACGAAGGCATTTCGGGCGAACGCTTTGCCGACACCATTGAACGCCTCGGCTTCGAATATGTAGAGGACAAGCTGCTGAACGGCAGGCTGGACAAGGCCGCTGTGATGCAGAAAACCGTGGTGGGCGGCGCCACCTGCTGACGCCCGCCGCGGCAGGCCGCCGGCGCGGCCCCGGTGCGGGGCGCGCCGGCCTTTTTACACCGGTATAATACAGAAATACAGGAGGAGACCTGATGCTGAAAAAAACACTTGCCCTTGCGCTTGCCTGCGTGCTGGCGCTTTCCCTTGCCGCCTGCGGCGCACAGCCGGCGGGCCCGGCGGCCGCGTCCGGCGCGGCGGATACATCCGGCGCGGCGCAGCAGGCGGGGACGTTTCCCTATACCTTTACCGATTCCACTGGCCGCAGCATCACGCTGCAGCAGCGGCCGCAGAAGGTGGCCGTGCTGCTTTCGTCCCACGCAGAGGTATGGCAGCTTGCGGGCGGCACGGTGAGCGTCACCGTGGGCGAGGCCGTGAAGCGAGGCTTTGCCGGGGAGGACACGCCGCTGGTGGATGACGGCGCGGGCCTGAAAATAGACGCAGAGCACCTTGTGGCCTGCGAGCCGGACTTCGTCATCGCCTCGGCAGACCTTTCCGCACAGGCTGAGGTGTGCGAGCGGCTGAACGGCATGGGCATCCCCAGCGCGGCCTTCCGCGAAGAGAGCTTCGAGGACTACCTCACAATGCTGAAAATTTTTACAGACATCACGGGCGATGCCGGGGCCTGGCAGGAATACGGCGTGCAGGTGCAGGCGCGGGTGGACGAGGCGCTGGCCGGTGCACAGCAGGCTGCACAGGGTCGCCAGCCGCTGAAGGTGCTGTTCATCCGCGCGGGCTCGGGCGATTCCGCCACGCGCGCCAAAACGGCCAAGGACCATTTTGTGGGTGTGATGCTGGCCCAGCTTGGCACGCAGAATATCGCGGACGCCGCGGGCGCGCTTTCCGAAGGGCTCTCGCTGGAGAGCGTGCTGATAGACCAGCCGGACGTCATCCTCATCACCACACAAGGAAGCGAGGAGGCGGCCATTGCCTATATGAATTCCGTACTGGCGCAAAGCGGCTGGAAAGACCTTGACGCCGTGAAAAACGGCCAGTGCCACTACCTGCCGCGCGATTTGTTCCACTATAAGCCCAATGCGCGGTGGGATGAAGCCTACCGCTATTTGACGCAGCTTTTGTACCCGGAGGGTGAAAATGCGTAGCCGCAGGCTGGCGCTGCTTTTTCCCGCGCTGGCGGCTGCGCTGGTGCTCAGCGCCCTGCTGGGGCTTGCCATGGGCAGCGCGCGCCTTGGCTTTGGCGAGGTGGCGCAGGCTCTTGTGGGCAAAGGCGGCGAAACGGCGCGCCTTATTGTGTGGCAGCTTCGCCTGCCGCGCGTGGCGGGCGCCCTGCTTGCCGGGGCCGGGCTTGCCGTGGCGGGCCTTCTTCTGCAAAGCGCCACAGACAACGACCTGTGCAGCCCCAACGTCATCGGCGTGAACGCCGGGGCGGGCCTTGCCGTCATGACGTTCCTGTGCCTGTTTCCCATGGCGTTCCGCCTGCTGCCCGCGGCGGCTTTTGCGGGCGCCTTCGGCACCACGCTGCTGGTGCTGGGGGTGTCGTTCTCGCTGGGGCACCACACCTCTAAAACGACGGTGGTGCTGGCGGGCGTTGCCGTGGGCACGCTGTTCAATGCGGGCATCTCGTTTTTATCACAGCTTTACCCGGACATTCTCTCCTCTTACGCCTCGTTTTCCGCAGGCGGCTTTTCCGGCGTGTACGCGGGCGAGCTGGCTGTGCCCGCCGTCATTGTGGCGGCGGGGCTGGCGGGCGCGCAGGGGCTTGCCCCGCGCATGAACCTTTTGTGCCTGGGCGACGAGCTTGCGCAGGCGCTGGGTGTGCGCGTAAAGGGGCTGCGCCTTGCGGCACTGGCGCTGGCAAGCGCGCTGTGCGCGGCTATTGTGTCTTACGCAGGCCTGCTGGGCTTTGTGGGGCTGGTGGTGCCGCATATGGCGCGGCGGCTGGCCGGGCACGACATGCGCGTGCTGGTGCCCGCGTGCGCGCTGCTGGGCGCCAGCCTCGTGACGCTGTCAGACCTTGCAGGCCGCGTGCTGTTTTCGCCCGCAGAGCTGCCCGCGGGCATCCTCATGGCGGCCATGGGCGCGCCGTTCTTCCTGTTTCTTCTGTTCAAAAGGAGCCGCAGCTATGATTGAATGTGAAAACGTGTGCCTCACCTACCGCAAAAAGGCCATTCTGCAGGGCGCCAGCCTGACGGCCCGGCCGGGGCAGATAACGGCCCTGCTTGGCAAAAACGGCAGCGGAAAATCCTCGCTGGCGCGCTGCATTGCGGGTGCGCGCCACCACTGCACGGGCACTATCCTGCTGAACGGGCAGCCCTCGCAGGGCCTTTCGCCCAATGCGCGCGCAAGGCTGCTGGCCGTGATGCCGCAGACGCTGCCACAGCCGCCCATCACCGTGGAAGAGCTGGTGGCCATGGGCCGCCAGCCCTATCTTGGCTACGGCGGCAGCCTGCCGCAAAGCGAGCGCGAAAAGGTGCGCCTTGCCATGCGGCGCACCGGGCTGGAGCGCATGGCGCAAAGCCGCGTGTGCAGCCTTTCGGGCGGCGAGCGCCAGCTTGCCTTTTTTACGCTTTTGCTGGCGCAGGCCGCGCCCATTGCGCTGCTGGACGAGCCCACCGCCAACCTGGATGCAGAATACCGCCAAATGGTGTACGCCCATCTTCGCGCCATGCGCGCGGAGGGGCGCACCGTGGTAGTGGTAATGCACGACCTTGCCGACGCGGTAGAGCTTGCCGACTGCATCTGTGTGATGGACAAAGGCCGCGTCATTTTCTCCGGCACGCCGCAGGCTTTTGCCGCCGCGCCGCTGGTGGGGCAGGTGTTCGGGCTGCGGCCCGTGCAGGTGCCCGCCGAGGCGGGCGGGCCCTTCACGGTATTCCGCTGCGTAAAGGCGCAGCCGCCGGTATAAAGCGCGCCCCGCCGCCGGCAAAATGATGCCGGCGGCGGGGCGCGTCTGTTTCGAAGGGGTCAACTGCTTGTTATGGTGGGCACAGGCGTGTCATCTGTCTCCTCCAGCGCCCTGGAGCTGGCAAGGTAATGCCTTGTCTCCTTTGCCACCACGCCCGAAAGCAGCACTACGGCCACAAGGTTCGGCACGGCCATCAGCGCGTTCAGAATGTCGGCAAGGTCCCACACCACCTGCAGGCTCAGCACGGGCGCTGCCACCAGCACAAGGCAGAACACAAGGCGGTAGGGGCCAAGAGCCTTTTTGCCCCACAGGTATTCGGCCCCGCGCTCGCCGTAATAAGACCAGCCCAGAATGGTGGAATAGGCGAACGTCACAATACCCACCACCAGAATAAGCGGCCCCACCACGGGTATCTGCTCGAAGGCCATATTGGTCAGAATGCCGCCGTCCGTCACGCCCGCCATGTCGATAGAGGGGTTCTTCATAATGCTGGATACCAGCACCAGCCCCGTCATCAGGCATACCACCACCGTGTCCCAGAAGGTGCCGGTGGCGCTTACCAGCGCCTGGCGCACAGGGTTCTTTGTCTGCGCCGCCGCGGCCACAATGGGCGCCGAGCCCATGCCGCTTTCGTTCGAAAACAGCCCGCGCGCCACGCCGTAGCGGGCCGCCGCCATGATGCCGCTGCCCACAAGGCCGCCCGCGGCGGCGCCCGGCGTGAAGGCCAGCGTGCAGATGGTGCGCACGGCAGGCCACAGGTAATCGTAGTTGATGCATAAAATGTAGGTGCAGCCCAGCACATAGAACAGCGCCATAAAAGGCACCAGCTTTTCGCACACACCGGCTATCCACTTCACGCCGCCGAATATTACTACGGCCGTGAGGGCGCTGCATACAAGCCCCACGGAAAGCGGGGCAATGTGGAAGTTTCCGTCCAGCACGGTGGAAATGGCGTTCACCTGCACGCCGCAGCCAATGCCGAAGGTGGCCAGTGCCGTGAACAGGGCAAACGCCCTGGCAAGCCTTTTCATGCCAAGCCCGCGCTCCAGCGCATACATGGCGCCGCCCAGCACGCGCCCGTCCTCTGTTTTCACGCGGTATTTCACGGCAATCAGCGCCTCGGCATACTTGGTGGCGATGCCCAGCACGCCGGTCAGCCAGCACCACAGCACGGCGCCCGGCCCGCCCAGCGCCACCGCTGTGCCCACGCCCACAATGTTGCCCGTGCCGATGGTAGACGCCAGCGCCGTGGTAAGCGCGCCGAACTGGCTGATATCGCCGTCCGCCCCTTTGTCCTTCGCCACGGAAAGGCGGATGCCCAGAAACGTTTTGCGCTGAATAAAGCCCGTGCGCACCGTCATGAAAATATGCGCGCCGTATAACAGCACAATCATCGGCAGGCCCCAGATGAGCCCGTCTATGCTTTTGATAAAGCCCCCTATGGTTTCCAGCATGCGATGCCCCTCTTTCTGCCCGCGCCGCGCGCGGGCGCATATCTATTTTGTATGTGCCTGCGGCAGTGTTTATGTGCCCAAGGCCGCAAGCTGCTGTGCCGTGCCGCAGAATACGTTTCTGTCCACAAATGCCTCCGGCCCGGAAATGCCGGCAAGGCGGCCCCTGTCTGTATACTGCCAGAAGGCCCACTGCGGCCCGTTTTCCGCAGGCGGGCCGTACACGCTGCGCAGCCAAAGCGGGTATTCCTCAAACGCCCCGCAGATATACTGCCGCCATGCGCGCGCCGTGGTGTAAAGAATGGGCTTTTGGCCGTAATGCGCTTCCAGCGCGTGCAAAAGCACGGCAAGCTCGCGCCGGGCCTCCTGCGCCTGCTGCGGAAACAGATAATAGCTGCCGTAATACTCCACATCCACCACGGGCGGAAGCGCGCCGGGCGTCTGCGGCACGGCGGCAATAAAATTTTCCGCCTATGTTTGGCCCGGCGAATCGTAGCTGAAAAAGTGGTAAGCCCCCACATACAGGCCCGCCGCCTGTGCGCCGGAAAGGTTTTGGGCAAAAAACGGGTCTGTATAGCCGCTGCCCTCGGTGGCCTTCACAAAGGCGAAGGAAATGCCCTGCCGGGCAAGGGCGGGCCAATCTATCTCGCCCTGATATTCGCTTACATCCACGCCCTGCACAGCATACTGCGCGGCTGCCGCGCCGTTGGGGCGGTAGAAACGGTATGCGCCCCATGCGCCAAGGCAGAGGGCCGCCGCCAGCCCGCAGGCGCAGAAAAGAAGCGTGCGCTTTGTGCGCCGCATGGCATGCGCCCCCTTTTGAATGTTTTGAAAAAGTATAGCACAGCGCCCCGCGCAAGGCAAGAAGGGTGCCGCCCGCGCGGCCGCACAGGGCGGCTGTGCGCGCTGTACCCTGGAAAAACGGCGCGGGCCCGCCGCAAAAGGCCTTGCTTTTCTGGGCACAATGGGGTAATATGAATGACATAGAAGGCGCCGCGCACAGCGGCGCGGCGAAAGGGGCCCCTTTCCATTCTCCGGCCATGCCGGAGAAGCCGCCTGTCTCACACAGGGGGAAGCCGGGGCCGAAAACCTGTGAAGGAGAGAAAAGGCATGAAAAAGGCAAGGAAATTTTTGTGCGGCCTGCTGGCCATGGCCCTGCTGGCGTACGCGCTGCCCGCGGCATGGGCGGCCCCGGCGGAGGACGAAGGGTTCATCGTGGAGGGCGATACAAGCGGCTATACCTATGAGGAAGGTGTGCTCACCTTCACAAAGGCGGGCGAATATACCGTGCGCAACAAAAACCAGAGCGTGCCCACGGCGCACCGCATCGTGATAAATGACACCGAGGGTATTGATGATATAGTGGTGATGCTTGCAGGCATCTCCATTCTTACGCAGAAGGAGCCTGCCGTATCTTTAGAGGAAGGCGCGGGCGCTTTTTTCAGAATGATGCCCGGAACAGAAAATATACTGGCGTGCAGCACAGGGGCCGCAGTGGTTGGCGGCAAGGAAAGCGACTTTAAAATTGCCTGTGTGGACGCCTTAGATACCGGCGGAGCTGTGACCGGCCACACATGTGGCAGCCACTGCGGCAATTTCACGATACGCAGTGGTGCGGACGGAGCCAGCGCCGGGGCCGGAGTGACAGTAGGCAGTCTATTTGAAGTTGCAGGCAATGGAACGATTTGGGGCGGAAATGGTTCCGCGGGCATTCAGGAGGGCGAAGGCAATTCCTTTATGTCACAGTTTGCTCTTTCAGGCGGGACAGTGCATGTGGAGGGACAGGGCGGCGCACCCGCTGTGAAATTGAAGGATAAAGGGAGCATATCGCTGTCAAGGGGAGACCTTGAGCTTGTGGGCGCTGGCGGAAAAGCGATAGAGCTGGGGAAACGTGTGAGTATAATAATAGAAAAACATGTGAAAATGCTGGGCGTAGCCGGGGGAACAAGCAAGAAAGATGCGGTTATGGCGCAGGGCTTCCCAGCACCGCTTGCGGCAAATTCGACAAGCATAAAGCTTATTACAGAGGCTGTGCAGGAGGTAGATAAAGGGTATTTCCATTTCGGCTATATGTATCAGGCGTCGGCAGAAGGCGGCGAGGCCCTGGGCGGCAGCACGGCCTCGGACGGCACGGAAAACCTGTATTTTGCAGGGGACACCGTCTCGCTGAAGGTGGACGTGCCGCAGGGCATGGAATTTGCGGGGTGGACGTTCAGCGCGCCGGTGGAGTTTGCAGAGGGCAGCAGTGCGGCGGATGCGGAAACGAGCTTTGTGATGCCCGCACAGGCTGTGACGGCAACAGCGGCCTTTCAGGAGGCGGAGGTAACGCCGCAGCCCACGCCGTCTCCCACGCCCGCGGCCCCTGCCCCGGCGCCCGCGGCGGATGTGGGGCAGAAGCCAAACCCCAAAACAGGCGTGTAAAACAAAATACAGGCAGACGCGCGGCCCCGGCTTTGAAAACCGGGGCCGCTGCTTTGTCTGTAAAAGCGGCCCGCCCTGCCGGAGGACGGGCCATGGAAAAAGCGCCCGCTTCCGGCGCAGGGCTGCGCGGGCCGCCGCCAGCCCGCAGGCGCAGGAAAGAAGCGTGCGCTTTGTGCGCCGTACGGCATGCGCCCCTTTTGGGCATTTTGAAAAAGCGCGGCACAGCACCCTGCGCAGGGCGGGAAAGGAACCGCCCGCGCGGCCGCAGCCGCACAGGACAGCCGTGCCTGCGGGGCCTGCCTCATACACCGCCGTGGGGCCTGCCCCCGCCGGGACGCCCTGCGCCCGTTCAGAGAGGCACGCCGCCCGGCAGGCATTCCCGGCCGGGCAGGCAAAACGCCGCCTTTCAGGCGTGGGCCGCGCGGATTGCGCCGTGTTCAATGGGCTTTTAGCTTTACACAAGGATATGGACCAAAAGGGGGGCATACAGGCCATCGTAGCCTCAGGGCGGGGCCTGCCCCCACCGGGACACCCTGCGCCCGTTCAGAGAGGCACGCAGCCCGGCAGGCATTTCCGGCCGGGCAGGTAAAACGCCGCATTTTAGGCGTGGGCCGCGCGGATTGCACCGTATGCAGCGAGCATGTAGCTTCTTTATACAAGGACATGCCCCAAAAGGGAGGCGCGCAAGCCGTTGCAGCCTCAGGGCGGGGCTTGCTTCGCCGGGACGCCCTGCGCCCGTTCAGAGAGGCACG
>JBKYIE010000006.1:0-28431 GCA_047030735.1 Ruthenibacterium sp. | reverse complement strand
CCTCAGGGCGGGGCTTGCTTCGCCGGGACGCCCTGCGCCCGTTCAGAGAGGCACGGGGCGGGCCGCCGTTCAGAGAGCTCTGCCCTGTGCAAGCCGCACCGCTGTGTACGGTACGCGCTGCGGCGATTGTTCCATGCCCCTGCGGGGCCTGCCCATGCAGCAGTATGGGAGCGGCACGCCACCCGGCGGGCATTCCCGGAGGGGCAGGCAAAGCCTCCCTTGCAGAATAGCCCCGCATATTCCCACCCTGCCCGGCGCGGGGTGCAGGCAAAGAAAAGCGCGGGTGCAGCGGGCGCGAAAATTGTATTGCGCGCCAAAATGTGCTATACTATATTAGTTTATGCAGCCGGTACGGCCGAAAGGAGGGCGGGGCCATGCGCATCCTGGGGGTGGACCCGGGCTATGCCATCGTGGGCTTTGGTGCGCTGGAATATGCGCGCGGCGCGTTCTGCCCCTTGCAGTACGGTGTTATCACCACGCGGGCGCACACGCGCTTTGAGCAGCGGCTGGAAGAAATTTATGCGGATATGACGCAGCTTCTTGCGGCGCTGAAGCCGGACGCCGTCGCCATGGAGCAATTGTACTTCCAGCACAACCAGACGACGGCCATGGCCGTGGCGCAGGCGCGCGGCGTGCTGCTTTTGTGCGCGCAGCTTGCGCGCGTGCCGGTGTTTGAATACACGCCCATGCAGGTGAAGCAGAGCGTCACGGGCTACGGCAAGGCCACGAAAAAGCAGGTGCAGGAAATGACGCGCACGCTGCTGCGCATGCAGGCCGTGCCCAGGCCGGACGATGCGGCCGACGCGCTGGCGCTGGCTATCTGCCACGGCTACAGCGCGCATTCGCGCCAGTACGGCCTTGCGCGCACGCGCCGCCAGCAGCTTGGGTACGATTAAAGCGCGGCGCACGGGCTTGTGCTTATAAGCGTTGGATGAGAACAGAGATAAGACGGAGGCAGGCATGATATACAGTTTGCACGGCACCCTGGTAGAAAAAACAGCCGACATGGCGGTGGTGGAATGCGCAGGCGTGGGCTTCTGCGCGGCCATTCCCTCCTCCACGGCGGGCGCGCTGCCCGCTGTGGGGCAGGAATGTACGCTGTACACCCATATGAATGTGACGGAAAACGACGTGGCGCTGTTCGGCTTTGCCGATAAAGAGAGCCAGGCCATGTTCCGGCTGCTTACGGCGGTGACGGGCGTAGGGCCGAAGGTGGGGCTTGCCATTCTCAGCGCGCTGAGCCCGGCGCGCGTGGTGCTTGCCGTGCAGGGAGGCGACCACAAGGCGTTCACCGCCGCCAGCGGCGTGGGGCCGAAGCTGGGCCAGCGCATTGTGCTGGAGCTGAAGGATAAAGTGGGCAAGGGCTTTGCAGGCGGCCTTTCCGCCGCCGACTTTGCGGCCCCTGCCGCGCCCGCGGGCGCGGCGGCGCAGGCGCAGGCCGCGCTGGTGGGCCTTGGCTATACGGCGGCAGAGGCCGCCGCCGCCCTGGCGGGGGTAGACCCGGCCCTGCCCGTGCAGGAAATGATACGCCTTGCCCTGCAGGGCATTGGCAGAAGGAGGTAAGCCATGGCGCTGGAAACTGTGGACGTGGGCGCCTCTGCGCGCCTTGTGAGCCCCGAGCCGCGCGAGGAGGACTTTGACGCCGAGGCCACCCTGCGCCCGAAAACGCTGGAGGAATACATCGGGCAGGATAAGGCGAAGGAAAACCTGCGCGTGTACCTGAAGGCGGCAAAGCTGCGCGGCGAGCCGCTGGACCATCTGCTTTTGTACGGCCCGCCGGGCCTCGGCAAAACCACGCTGGCGTGCATTGTGGCGCACGAGATGGGCGTGCAGATCCGCGTCACATCCGGCCCGGCCATTGAAAAGCCGGGCGATTTGGCCGCGCTGCTGACGAACCTGCAGGAGGGCGATGTGCTGTTCATCGACGAGATACACCGCCTTTCCCGCCAGGTGGAGGAGGTGCTGTACCCCGCGCTGGAGGACTATGCGCTGGACATCATGATAGGCAAGGGCCCCTCGGCGCAGAGTATCCGCATCAACCTGCCGCGCTTTACGCTGGTGGGCGCCACCACGCGCGCGGGGCAGATCACAAGCCCCCTGCGGGACCGCTTCGGCGTGCTTTTGAAGCTGGAGCTTTACACACCGGACGAACTTGCGAGGATAGTCACCCGTTCGGCGAGCATCCTGGGCGTGCCCTGCACGCCGGACGGCGCTTTGGAGATGGCGCGCCGCAGCCGCGGCACACCGCGCGTGGCGAACCGCCTTTTGAAGCGCGTGCGCGATTTTGCGCAGGTGATGGGCGACGGCGTCATTGACGGCAAGGCCGCCAAGGGCGCTTTGCGCCGCATGGACATCGACGAAATAGGCCTTGACGAGATGGACCGCGGGCTTCTGCGCGCCATCATTGAGATGTACGGCGGCGGCCCTGTGGGCCTTGAGACCATTGCCGCGGCCCTGGGCGAGGAGGCCGTGACGCTGGAGGATGTGTGCGAGCCGTACCTGATGCAGCTTGGCTTCTTGACGCGCACGCCGCGCGGGCGCTGCGTGACAAAATATGCCTATGAGCACCTTGGCCTGCGCGCGCCCGGCGAAAGCGGCCAGCAGGCGCTGGCCGGCTTTTGAGCCGCCCCGTGCGCATAAAGCGGCGCGGCGCATAGAAATGTTCACATTTTTTGCGCTATACTGATATTCTGAACACGATACGGAGGAAAATGTTTTGCGCGCAGCAACACAGTGGAAGGATTATGAACTGATAGACGCCACGGCGGGCAACCGGCTGGAGCGCTGGGGCTCTACGCTGCTGGTGCGGCCGGACCCTCAGGTGCTTTGGAAAACGCCGCCGCGCAGCGAGGCATGGAAAAATGCGAACGCCGTGTACCACCGCGCGGCCACGGGCGGCGGAAAATGGGAATACCGCCGCAAAATGCCGGAGAGGTGGACAATAGGCTGTGAGGGGCTGCGCCTTATTGTGTCGCCCACGGGCTTCAAGCACACGGGCGTGTTTCCCGAGCAGGCAGTGAACTGGGCGCGCTACCGGGGGCTTATTTCGGCCGCCGGGCGCGAAGTCAGCGTTTTGAACCTGTTCGGCTACACGGGCGGGGCCACGCTGGCGTGTGCCGCCGCCGGGGCCAGGGTGTGCCATGTGGACGCGAGCAAGGGAATGGTGGCCTGGGCGCGCGAAAACGCCGCCGAAAGCGGCCTGGACGGGCGGCCCATCCGCTGGATTGTGGACGACTGCGCCAAGTTTGTGGCGCGCGAGCAGCGCCGCGGCACAAGGTACGACGCCATTATCATGGACCCGCCCAGCTACGGCCGCGGGCCGGGGGGCGAGGTGTGGAAGCTGGAGGACGCCATCGACGGCTTTATTGAGGCCTGCGCCGGGGTGCTGAGTGAAAAGCCCCTGTTCGTGGCGGTGAACAGCTACACCACGGGCCTTGCGCCCAGCGTGATGGAGTACATGCTGCGCGAGCGGGTGGCCCGTCGCTTCGGCGGGCGCACCGAGTGCGACGAAATAGGCCTGCCGGTGACGGCCACGGGCGGCGTGGTGCCCTGCGGTGCCACGGCGTGGTGGCTGGCGCTGTGAGCCGCCGGGCTGAAAAAATGGGAATTTGAAGGCGCGGCCCTTTGCCGCGCGGGATGGGAAGTATTTGCATGCAGGGTATACAGCCGATGCTTTCAGTGCAGAACGTGACGTTCCGCTATGACGAGGGCGCAAGGCCCGCGCTGGACGGCATCTCTCTGGACATTCAAAAAGGGGAATATGTGGCCATTCTGGGTGCGAACGGGTGCGGCAAAAGCACGCTGGCCAAGCACTTCAACGCCATATTGCTGCCCGAAAGCGGCAGCGTGCTGGTGGAGGGCATGCCCACCTCGGACGAGGAGAACCTTCTGGCGCTGCGCCAGAGGGTGGGCATGGTGTTCCAGAACCCGGACAACCAGATCGTCGCCACCGTGGTGGAGGAGGACGTTGCCTTTGCCGCAGAAAACCTGGGCGTAGAGCCGGGCGAGATGCGCCGCCGCGTGGACGAGGCCATGCGCCTTGCGGGCATCTATGCCTATAAGGACAAAGCGCCGCACAAGCTTTCGGGCGGGCAGAAGCAGCGCGTCGCCATTGCGGGCGTGCTGGCCATGCAGCCTGCCTGCCTTGTGCTGGACGAGGCCACCGCCATGCTGGACCCCATCGGCCGCCAGCAGGTGCTGCGCACTGTGCACAGCCTGAACAGGGAGAAGGGCATCACTGTGGTGCAGATAACCCATTACATGGAGGAGGCCGCCATGGCGGGCCGCGTGGTGGTGATGAGCGCCGGGCGCGTGGTGATGGACGGCGCCCCGCGCGAGGTGTTCACGCGGGCGGACGAGTTGCATGCCCTTCATCTGGATGTGCCCCAGCCTGCCGAGCTGTGCCGCCTTCTTGACGGCGGGGGAATACACCTGCCGCCGGACATCATCGGCGCGGACGAGTGCGCGGCGGCGCTGTACCGCTTGCTGACAGGGAAGGAGGCGCCCGCCCATGCCTGACATTGTCCGTGTAGAGCACCTCAGCTATATCTACGGCCAGGGCATGCCTGACGCCACCGTGGCGCTGCACGACATCAGCTTTTCCATCGAGCAGGGCAGTTTCGTGGGCGTCATCGGCTCTACCGGGTGCGGCAAAAGCACCCTTATCGGCCATTTCAACGGCATCAACAGGCCCACGGAGGGCAAGGTGTATATCGGCGGCGAGGACATCTGGCAGGAGCCGAAGGACATCCGCCGCTTCCGCTTTATGGTGGGCCTTGTGTTCCAGTACCCGGAATACCAGCTGTTTGAAGAGACGGTGTATAAGGATATCGCTTTCGGCCCTGTGAATATGGGCCTCTCGGAGGAGGAAATAAACCGCCGCGTGCTGCGCGCGGCCAAATTCTGCGGGCTGGACGCCGCCGTGCTGACAAAGAGCCCGTTTGAGCTTTCGGGCGGGCAGAAGCGCCGCGCCGCCATTGCGGGCGTGCTGGCCATGGAGCCGAAGCTGCTGGTGCTGGACGAGCCCGCCGCCGGGCTGGACCCGGAGGGCCGCGACACCATCCTCAGCCAGGTGAAGCGGTTTCACAAAGAGACGGGCACCACCGTGGTGCTGGTGAGCCATTCCATGGAGGACATTGCCAAATATGCAGACAAGGTGCTGGTGCTGGACGCGGGGCGCATTGCCATGTACGACACCACCAGCGCCGTGTTTGCCCGCGCGGACGAGCTTTTGAAGCTGGGCCTCTCTGTGCCCGAGGTGACAAAGGTGTTTTTGCGCCTGCGCGAGTGGGGGCTTTGCGTGCCCGCGGACGTATATACGGTGCCCTATGCCGCGAATATCCTGCGCGGCATGCTGGAAAAAGGGGGGGCGGGCACATGCTGAGAGACATCACCATCGGCCAGCATTTCCCGGGCACATCACCGCTGCATCACATGGACCCGCGCGCCAAAATCGTGCTGAGCGTGGCATATATTGTGGTGTTGTTCATGGGCTCGAATGCGCTGGGGCTGGGGCTTTCTGTGGCGTTTCTGCTGTTTCTGTACGGTGTGGCGCGCATCCCGCTGAAGCTGGTGCTGAAAAGCCTGAAGCCCATTATTCCCATCATCATTTTCACGGCAATTTTGAACGTGTGCTTCATGCCGGGCACGGGCCAGCCGCTTGTGCACTGGGGCTTTCTGAAAATTTACCGCGAGGGCATCTCCTACGCGGTGATGATTGTGGTGCGCATCATTTGCCTCATTGCGGGCACCAGCCTGCTCACCTACACCACCAGCCCCATTGTGCTGACAGACGCCATCGAGCGCCTTTTGCGCCCGCTGGCAAGGCTGCACCTGCCGGTGCACGAGCTTGCCATGATGATGACCATCGCCCTGCGCTTCATTCCGCTTTTGATAGAAGAGACGGAGAAGATTATGAACGCGCAGAAGGCGCGCGGCGCGCAGCTCGATTCCGGCACGCTTGCCCAGCGCGTGAAGGCGCTGGTGCCGGTGCTGATACCGCTGTTCATTTCGGCCTTCCGCCGGGCGGACGAGCTGGCCACCGCCATGGAGTGCCGCTGCTACCACGGCGGCGAGGGGCGCACGCGGCTGAAAACGCTGCACCTCACGGGGAAGGACTGGCTGCTCAGCGCCGTGTGCGCGGCGGTGCTGTGCTGCATTGCGTGCAGCGGCATGCTATGGGCGCGGCTTTGGGGCTGACATGATGAGCAAAAGGAGGGCCATGGCATGCAGATGCTGCTGACGCTGCGCTTTGATGGCACGGCCTACCACGGCTTTCAGGTGCAGAAAAACGCATTGAGCGTGTGCGAGGCTTTGCAGGACGGCATGCAGGCGCTGTACGGCACGCGCCCGCCGGTGAAGGGCTGCTCGCGCACGGACGCGGGCGTGCACGCGCTGGAATACTGCGTGAGTTATACGCCGCCGAAGGCCATACCGCCGCAAAAGCTGCCGCTTTCGCTGAACCGCTTTCTGCCGGGGGACATCCGCGTGCTGGCCGCGCGTGAGGTGCCGGACGGCTTCCACGCGCGATACAGCGCGCAGAGCAAGGAGTACCTCTACCGCATCTGGAACAGCCCGGTGGACGACCCCTTCGAGGCAAAATATCACTGGCGCATCTCGCAGCCGCTGGACGAGGCGGCCATGGCGCGCGCGGCGGCATACGCCGTGGGCACGCACGATTTTGCCGCTTTTATGAGCGTCGGCAGTAAAATAACCGACACCGTGCGCACCGTGCACTTTTTCCGCGTGCGGCGCGAGGGCAGGGCCATCGTGCTGCATATCTGCGCGGATGGGTACTTATATAATATGGTGCGCATCCTTGCGGGCACGCTGGTGGAGGCCGGGGCCGGGCGCATGCCGCCCGAGGGGCTGCGCACGGCGCTGCAAAGCGGGCGGCGCGCGCTGGCGGGTGACACTGCCCCGGCGAAGGGCCTGTTTTTGTACCGCGTGAATTACGGCGGCTGATGCCGCGAAAAAAGGCCGCCCGGCGGCCAAGGGAAAGGGGGTGCGCGCATGCCGCCCGTAGACGGGGGCCCTTTCGGCCCGCAGGAACCGCAGGAGCCATACCGCCCGCAGGGCGCGCAGCGGCGCGGCGCAAGGCGCCAGCGCGTGCAAAGCGACATGCCGCGCCTTGCGCAGATACGCCACAAAAAGCGCATGCGCCGTTTGCGCTGGCTGTGCGTGTGCGTGGTGTTTCTGGCCGCTGTGCTGGCCTATTTTACAGGGCTGTACGGCGCCTCGGCCAGCGTGCTGGGCGATAAGTTCGACACACTGCGCGCTTTGTTCAGCGAAGGGCAGGAGTTCCCCTTTGCCGTGCGCGCGCAGGGCCTGCAGAATGCCCAGCCGCTGGGCGGCGGCTTTGCCATGCTGACGGACAACGAGCTCTCCATCTATGCTGCCAACGGCGCTTTGTTGCGCACCGTGCCGCATTCCTATGCGCGCCCGGCCATGGCGGCGGGCAGCACGCGCCTGTGCCTGTACCACCGCGGCGGCACCAGCCTTTCGGTAGAGAGCCGCAGCCGCACCCTGTGGGAGTATTCCGCGCAAAGCGCCATCGAGCTGTGTGCCATGAGCCCCGGCGGCACGCTGGCCATTGCCCAGCGCGGGCAGGTAAGCGTGTATACGCCCATGTTTGAAGAGATATTCACCTTTTACACCTCTGAGCATGTCACGGCCATGGCCTTTGCCGGCGACAACAAGCATTTCGCCGTGGGCTGCCCCGGCAGCGAGAACGGCGCGCTTTCGGGCAGGGTGTACCTGTTCACCACCGACCCCGGCGCCGAGGCCGACGCGGACGCCGTGCTGGAAAACCCGGACGGCATGCCGCTGAAAATATTCTACCCCTCGGCAAGCCGTGTGGTGGTGGTATATGACAATTACATGGCCCTGTATGACGCGCAGACGGGCAGCGAGCTGGCGCGCTTTGACTACGGCGGCCTGCCGGTGCAAAGCGCCTCCATGGGCAGCGGCGGAAACATTGCGCTTTTGTTTGGCGACGGCGAGCACTCGGCGCAGACGCGCGTAGTGCTGTTTGACAGCGGGCTGAACGTCACGGGCCAGGCGTCGGTGGGCGCGCGCACGTTCAGCGTCACCGCCGGCCGCCGGGAGACCTATGTGCTGGCCGCGGGCGGTGTGTACTGCTACGGCCCGGACGGCACGCTGTGGGGCATCCAGCAGACAGAGAACCGCCCCCTTGCCGTGGTGGCCGCCAAAAAGACGGTGCTGCTCACAGCGGCCAGCGCAAGCGAGCTTCAATTTGCCGCCCCGCAGGAAAGCGGTGCGGCGGGCGGCGGGCAGGCCGCGTCCTCCGGCGCGCCGCCCGCTTCGGCGCACAGCGAAAGCGGCTGAGCCGCGCAGTGCGTGCGCCCTGCAAAAAGTTTTGGAAAGGGACAGGATATTATGGACTTTTCACCAGCCATTCTTCTTGACGTTGCCCTGGTGGGCGTTGTGGTGTTCACTGTGGCATACTATATGCGCCGGGGCTTTCTGGCCGGGCTGCTGGGCCTTGTGGGCAACCTTGCCTCGCTGGCGCTGGCGTGGTTTTTATCCGGCAGGGTGTCGCCCACCCTGTTTGAAAATTTCTTCAAATCCGGCCTGATAGACCAGACGGCCCGGCTCATTTCCGAGCAGGGGGCCGCCGGGGTGCAGGCCATATTGGATAAGTTCTCTGCATTTCTGCCCGCCTCCCTGCTGGAGAGCATCACCCAGCAGGCAGACAGCATTTTCAACTCCGGCGCGCCGGATATGGCGCTTGCCATTGTGGAGAACGTGGTGGCGCCGCTGGTGATGCCGCTGATCGGCGTGGTGGTATTCTTTGCGGTGTTCGTGCTGGGGCGCGTGGTAATCTCGCTTCTGGCGGCCATTTTCTCAAATGTGAACCGCGTGCCGCTGGTGGGCAGCGTGAACAGGGGCCTTGGCGCTGTCATCGGCCTTGTGGCGGGGCTTATCAACGCGCTGATGGTGCTGTGCATCATCTGGGCGGTGGTGGTTATCACCGGCGGCAGCCTGCCCGGCCTGAACGACCAGGCGCTTGCTGGCAGCCACCTGTATACGTTTTTCTCGGCATATAACCCGTTCTCCTGAAGGCGCCGCGTGCAGGCAGCGGCCTTTGAATATGCCAATATTGTGATGGCCCGTATGCGGGCCGGAAAGGAACCCTGAGGAATGCTTTGTAACAAATGCCAAAAACGCCCGGCCATCGTGTTCGTGCAGCGCATGGAGAACGGCGAAATGAAAAATGAAGGCTACTGCCTTTCCTGCGCGCGCGAGCTTGGCATCAAGCCGCTGGACGATATCATGAAGCAGTTCGGCATCTCCGGCGAAGATCTGGAGGCCATGGAGGACCGCTTTGCCGGCATGATGGAGAGCGGCGACATGGACCCCTCTGAAATGATGCAGAACATGATGGGCATGGGCGCCGCCGGCGGCCAGGATGCCGGCCAGGACGAAGAGGAGGAGAGCCCGGACGGCGACGGCAGCGGGGAAGAGCGCTTTGTGCCGGGCGGCGCGGGCACGTTCCCGCTGGGGATATTTGCCTCCCGCAAAAAAGAGGACGGCGAAAAGAAAGACCCGCGCGCGAAGGAAAAGGGCAAAAAGCGCAAATTCCTGGATAATTACTGCGAGAATCTCACGCAGAAGGCGCGCGACGGCAGGCTGGACGCCATTATCGGGCGCGACCGGGAGATATACCGCACCATCCAGATACTCTCGCGCCGCCAGAAGAACAACCCCTGCCTCATCGGCGAGGCGGGCGTGGGCAAAACGGCCATTGCCGAGGGCATTGCGCTGCGCATCGCCGCGGGCGAGGTGCCCGCGGGCCTGAAGGACAGGGAGATATATCTGCTGGACCTCACCAGCCTTGTGGCGGGCACGCAGTTTCGCGGCCAGTTCGAAAGCCGCGTGAAGGGGCTGATCGGCGAGGTGAAGGCCGCGGGCAACGTCATCCTGTTCATCGACGAGATCCACAACATCACCGGCGCGGGCGATTCCGAGGGCGCCATGAACGCGGCCAACATCCTGAAGCCCGCCCTCTCCCGCGGCGAGATACAGGTGATAGGCGCCACCACCTTTGCCGAGTACCGCAAATATATCGAAAAGGACCAGGCGCTGGAGCGTCGCTTCCAGCCCGTGAAGGTGGAGGAGCCCTCGCTGGACGACACGGTGAACGTGCTGTGCGGCGTGAAGAGCTATTACGAGGCGCACCACCATGTGAAGGTGCCGCAGGCCATTGTGCGCGCCTGTGTGGAGCTTTCCGAGCGCTATATCACAGACCGCTTTCTGCCCGACAAGGCCATCGACCTTCTGGACGAGGCCTGCGCCTGCTGCAGCCTGCGCCATGCGGAGATTACCGAATGGGCGGACGGCGAAAAGCGGCTGGCCGCCCTGCGGGCGGAAAAGGAGGAGGCGGAAAACGGCAAGGAGGGCCCGGATTATGAGGCGGTGGCCCGCCTGAACTATGAGATAGAGGCTCTGGAAAAGGATGTGGCCGGAAAGCGCGAAGCCGTGGAGAAAATAGAAGTCACCATGGACGACGTGGCCCGTGTGATAGAGCTTTGGACGGGCATCCCCGCCGCCAAGGTGCGCGAGACGGAGTATTCGAAGCTGGCCCATTTGGAGGAGGCCCTGAACGGCAAAATCATCGGCCAGCGCGAGGCCGTGCACCTTGTGGCCTCGGCGGTAAAGCGCAGCCGCGCCGACATTGCGGCGCGCCGCCGCCCGGCAAGCTTCATCTTTGTGGGCCCCACGGGCGTGGGCAAGACAGAGCTTGTAAAGCAGCTTGCGCTGCAGCTGTTCGACACGGTGGACCCGCTTATCCGCCTGGATATGTCCGAATTTATGGAAAAGCACGCCGTGTCGCGCCTTATCGGCTCGCCGCCGGGCTATGTGGGCTATGACGAGGCCGGGCAGCTCACCGAAAAGGTGCGCCGCCGCCCGTACAGCGTGGTGCTGTTCGACGAGATCGAAAAGGCCCACCCGGACGTGATGAACATTTTGCTGCAGATACTGGACGAGGGCAAGCTGAATGACGCGCAGGGCCGTACAGTGAATTTTGAGAACACCGTCATTTGCATGACGTCAAACGCGGGCTCGTCCGACAAGGTGGGCGAGACGGGTTTCGGCAAAACGCAGGCCGAAATGAGCCGCAACAAGGCCATGAAGGCCCTTTCCGATTTCCTGCGCCCGGAGTTTCTCAGCCGCGTGGACGAGGTGGTGGTGTTCAGCCCCCTTGGCGAACAGGAGCTGCGGCAGATAGCCGCGCTGATGCTGGGCGAATACAAGGCGCCGCTGGGCGAAAAGGGCATCGGCCTTTCGTGGACGGACGGCGCGCTGGCCCTGCTGTGCGAAAAGGCAAAGGGCGGCAGGTTTGGCGCGCGCGATTTGCGCCGCGTCATCCGCAAGGAGGTAGAGGACCCTCTGAGCGAGATGCTCATTTCCGGCAGGGCGCTTGCCAGCGTGCAGGTAGACGCACAGGATGGCGCCATTGTGCTGCGCGTGTAAAGCAGGCCGGCGCCTCTGCGGCATTGGAATAAGGCATAAAAGCAAGCAAAACTCCCCCGCGGCCATCCGGTCGGCCGCGGGGGAGTTTTGCAGTCTGAGCCCCCGGCTGTGCCGGGGAATTGAAAAAGCTTTGGCGGTGCGCAGGAAATAAAAACGCCTTTTCGCGCACAGGAAAGGGCTTTATGCCTTTTGGGAAGATGCCTTTTCTGAAAATTTTTCCTCCAGCCAGCGCGCGGCGCCGAAGGCGGCAAAGGCCATCATGGGCGCGGCGGCGGGCGACATATACATCAGAGAGGCGGGCTCCAGCTTGATGGACACGGCGAACAGGTATGCCAGCGCCGCCATGCGCAGAAGCCCTGTCAAAAACATGCCCAGCATCAGCACACACCCGGCCATGTCTGCGGGCGGCGCCTTTCTGCGCACGCCCCGCACGCACTGCGGCACATAGCGGCACAGCCACAGCGCGGCAAGCGCAAGCACCGGCCACAAAAGCACCCGCATGCACCATGTCGCTGCGTCCAGCGCCTGATAGGCAAGGTGCTGTGCGGGGGTAAAGTAGGCGTCGGTGGTGCTGCCGTATTCCGCCATCCATGAGCTGCGGCAGTGCAGAAAATCTTCCCACACGGCGTTCGTCTCAGGGGTGATGACAGAGAGGCCTGCCCGGGGCGAGGTCTGCCGGAACAAAAGCAGCTCTGCGGCCTCGTTGCAGAATTTTTCCAGGCTGGGCAGGATGTACTCCGCCTTCACGGGCGGGAACACGCCGCTGTGTTTTCCACCCGCGGGCACCCTGCCCGCGTCGCAGGCCGCGTTCACCTCGTCTGCCACGGCCTGCCAGAAGGCGCGCGCCGTCTCGGGCGTGCTGTATACGCCCGCATTGGCCGCAGCCTCGCGCAGCATCCAGTGGATGCCGTTGGCGATGAATTCCGGCTTGTCGGCATAGCCGTAGCGGCTGTACATGCTGCCGTTTTCTATCTCACCGCGGATGCCGGCCAGTGTGGGCGATATCTCATACAGCGTCTGGCGCGTCTGGTAGGGGATGGGAATGTATCTCTCCTGTGCGCCGGGGTTCACACGCGTCAGCGCGCCCATGGCGTCTGCAAATTCTCCCTCGGAAAAATCGCTGACGATGAACCGCCCGTAGTATTTATAATTCATGGCCTTCCACGCCGTCACGCCGCCCGCCCACAGCGCCAGCGGCAGCAAAAGCAGCGCCAGCTTTGCACGCTTCTGCCCGGCTGCTTTTGAGGTGAACAGAAACACAAGATACACCGCCGCCGCACACACCACAAAGGGCAGCAGCAGGGCGTTGTCCTCATGGCACAGCCAGGCGGCGGCCAGGGCTGCGCCCGCGGCGATATAATAGGGCACGGCCTTTTTGGCCGGCTGTGCAAAGCGGCAGAACGCGCCTGTAAGGCCGGCCAGCGCCAGCAGCACCAGAGAGGGGTAGATGTTGTCGCGGTATACGCGCAGGGTGAACTGCGCCCAGCTTGCGGGCAGCCACAGGACGGCCAGAAACATAAGCCCGCGCGCGGCATTGGTGCGGAAAAGGGGCTTCACAGCGGCCAGCAGCACAAGGCAGGCCGCGGCATACAACAGCTGGCCGCCCACAATGAAGTTCACATGCAGCACATTCAGAAGGGCCAGCCACAGGGCAAAAAAGCTGTGCTTGCCCAGCGTGAGGTAGCTGTATTCCCCCAGCCAGTTTCCTTCGCGGATGCTGCGCGCCATCTCGAACATCAGCGTGTCGTCAATGGTGGACGCCTGCGGCACCGCCTCAAACAGCTGCTGGCTGCACAAAAGCAGCTTTACGGCCACGGCCGCCAGCGCCAGCGCCCACAACAGCCTGGCGCCGATATCGCGCTTTGAAGATAATTTCATCCGCATGGTCCCTCCCCGCGGCGCGGCGCGCCGCATGGCGCTGCACACCGTGCCCTGCCGCCGCGCGGCCTGACAGCGGCGCGTTTTACCCGGGCGGCGTTTTTTATTATTATACCATCCGGGCCGCGCCGTGCGCAACCTTGCATGGCCGCGGCTTTGCACAGCCGCCCGGCAGGCGGGCGGATATGGAAAGAATAGTGGGTGGAAAAAAGGCCCGGCAGGGCGTATCATAAGAGCCGCACCAGAAATATGGAGGGATGAACGACGAGCGTGGGAAGCAGCCTGTTTCAGGCAAGAAAGAGACGCAGCCTTTCGCAGGAGGCCGTGGCGGAAAGGCTGGGCGTAAGCAGGCAAACGATTTCAAAATGGGAAACGGATGAGACGGTGCCGGATATTTATCAGGCCAAAAAAATGGCGTCGCTGTATGGCATTGCGCTGGATGAGCTTATCTCCTTTGATGCCGCCGTGAGCGGGCTTCGGCAGGCCATTGAAAAAACGAACGGGCAGGCCGAAGGGGCTGTTGACTGGACAGCGAATGGGGAAAGAGTTACCCCGTTCTGCTTCGCTATCAGGCGGAGGTGGATGCACAAGGCTATGCCCGCAGCTTAGACGCCATGCTGGATGAGCTGCGGCAGAAATACCATTATGAGAAACAGGACGCCATGCTGGTTTTGAAGGATATTTTGTACCAGACTTGGAAAAGCAGAAAAAAGAGAAAACAGGATAACACGCGGCGGCCGCTTTTTCGGGCGGCCGCCCTTTTTTGCAGGGCAGGCGGGCAGAGGCGGCGCGCCAGCGCCCTGCCCGGCGCGCTGTCAGGGCGGCCCTGACAGCGGCATCAGCGGGCCTTCCGATACTGGATAAAGTTGTAGACGCCATAAGGAAGGCTGTAAAAAATGCCCGCCATCGCCAGCCAGATGGGAATGAAAAACAGGACGGTCAGCAGTATTTTAGCACGGAGTGTTTTTCCTGAAAGCCAGTGCGCTGTAAACAAAATGCCGGACAAAATAGAAAAAAAGAAATAGCCGCCCGCCAGCGCGGTGGTGGAGGCAGCAAGGGCAGGGGCGGTGTGCTGCCCCCAGACGGCAAGGCCCGAAAGAGCGGCATAGAGCCCCATCGCCCCATACAGAACGGCGCCCGTCAAAAAAGCCGCTGCCGTCAAAACGAAAAATTCGCGTCTTTTTTCTTTCATATCCAGTCCCCCTCTTTTTCATGAGGCCTCCGGCAGGGCCTTTTCCGCCCCGCCTCCCCGCAGGCGGGAAAAGGAGGCGTGCAGCTTTTGGCGGGGCATTTCAGCCCGTCCTTCTGTTTGGTGTGGTGTTTCTATTTTACTATAAAATGAAGCGGGCTGCAGTCATGAGAAGGGGGGATATACGCTCTTTATGGAACCTTCCCTGCGCTTTTACTGCCATATCAAGGCTTCTTCAATTCTGGCGGGCTCCTGGTAACATAATTGCTTTTTTGATTGACGAATGGCCTGAATACTGTATTTGTCCGGATAATCGGGCTTTCCATATCAGGCTTCATAAAATTTTGAAGGCGCGGAGAGACAGGTGTTCCGCAGCCGCCGGCGCTTTTGCGCCATACGGGGCGGCCGCCGGGCAGCCGCCCTTGCCTTCTGCGGGCAGGGGTTGTAAACAGACCGGCGGAATAGTAAAATAAGCGCAGGCAGCCCTATTTTTGAAAGCCTGAGGGATGGGAAAATGGAAATACAGGAAATGACCGCCCGGTTTGCCGCAAGATATCTGAACAGGGGCGACGTGGACGCCGTTTTTGAGCTCAGCCGGAAAAACAAGCTTTTTTATCAATATCACCCGCCGTTTGTCACAAAGCAAAGCATATTGGAGGATATGGCTGCCCTGCCGCCGGGAAAAGAGAAAAAGGATAAACACTATTTTGGCTTTTTTGACGGCAGCCGCCTGGCCGCCGTGATGGACCTCGTTCTGGATTACCCGCAAAAGGGCACTGCATATATCGGGCTTTTTATGGTGGAGCAGAGCGAGCAGGGAAAAGGGACGGGCAGCGAGCTTATCAGGGGCTGCGCGGCCTGCCTGGCGCGCTGGGGGTATCGGAGGCTTCGCCTTGCAGTGGATAAGGGCAACCCGCAGAGCGAAGCGTTCTGGACGAAAAATGGTTTCATAAAAACCGGCGAAGAGGTGCCGAACGGCGCCCTTGCCTATCTTCCCATGGAAAGGGTGCTGTAACGCATGCCCCGCAGGGCGGCCGCTTTTTCAGGCGGCCGCCCTTTTTTACGGGGCAGGCGGGCACAAGCGGCGGTGCGCCCATGTGCGGCCTTGCGGCAAAAGGGAAAATGGGATATAATACAAAATAACTGTGGGTTCGGGCTGCTTCGGCAGAAAGCGGAAAGGGGGCGTGCGCCGTGGCGGACGTTGTCATCATAGGCGCGGGCGCCGCCGGGCTGTTCTGCGCCGGGTGGGCTGTGCGTGCCGGGCACCGCGTGACGGTGCTGGAGCATATGCCCTCGCCCGGCAGAAAGCTGCTGATTACCGGCAAGGGGCGCTGCAACCTGACGAACGCCTGCGACGCGCAGGAGTTTTTGAAGCATGTGCGGCGCAACCCGCGCTTTTTATATTCCGCGCTGGCGGCCTGCCCGCCTGCGCAGGTGATGGCCCTGTTTGAAGACGAGCTGGGTGTGCCGCTGAAGGTGGAGCGCGGGCGGCGCGTGTTCCCGCAGAGCGATTCCTCGCGGGATATCCTTGCGGCGCTGCTGCGCTTTGCCGGGGGCGCGCGCATTGTGTACGACGGCGCGCGGGAGCTTTTGTTCCGGCAGGAGGGCGGCGGAAGGCGCGTGTGCGGCGTGCGCGGCCAAAGCGGGCGCGAATACCGCGCCGGGGCCGTGGTGGTGGCCACGGGCGGCGTGTCGTACCGGGCGACGGGCTCCACGGGCGACGGCTACCGCTTTGCCGAGGCCGCAGGGCACACTGTGGTGCCGCCTCAGCCCAGCCTTGTGGCGCTGGTGGAAAAGGGCGATGTGGCAAAGCGCATGCAGGGCCTTGCCCTGAAAAACGTGGCCCTCACGCTGTGGGAGGGCGAAAAGCCCATATTCTGCGAGCAGGGCGAGATGCTGTTCACGCATTTCGGCATATCGGGCCCGCTGGTGCTCTCTGCCTCGGCCCATATCCGGGATATGGAAAAGCACCCGTACCGCGTCACCATCGACCTGAAGCCCGCCCTCAGCGCCGAACAGCTGGAAGCGCGCGTGCTGCGCGACTTTGCTGCCCTTGCAGGCAGGCAGGCTTCCCACGCGCTGGACGGCCTTCTGCCGGCCTCCATGCGCGGGCAGGTGCTGGCCATGTGGGGCGTGCCGCCCGAAAAAAAGGTGAGCCAGCTTACGCGGGCCGAGCGCCGGGCGCTGTGCGCGCTGTTGAAGGCGCTGCCCATCGGGATAAAGGAGAAGGGCAGCCTCGCCCACGCCGTCATCACCAGCGGCGGGGTGGACACAAGGCAGGTGAACCCCAAAACCATGGAGAGCCGGCTGTGCGCCGGGCTGTACTTTGCGGGCGAGGTGCTGGATGTAGACGCCTATACGGGCGGCTACAACCTCGGCCTTGCCTTTGCCACGGCCAGGGCCGCGGCCCTGCATATCCCCGGCGGGGCCGAAGCATGCGGCGGCCCCGCGCGCAAGACTGCAAACAGAAAAGAGGAAAACACATGATCTCCATTGCCATCGACGGCCCCTCCGGGGCCGGAAAATCCACACTGGCGCGCCGCCTTGCCAAAGAGCTGGGCTATGTGTATGTGGACACAGGCGCCATGTTCCGCGCGGTGGGGCTGTATGCGCTGCGAAAGGGAGTGCCCACGAAGGATGCCGCCGCTGTGCAGGCCCTTCTGGGCGAGATAGACATCCGCCTCTCGTATGAGGGCGGCGCACAGCATATCTATTTGAACGGTGAGGATGTCACCGCGGCCGTGCGCGCAGAGGCGGTGGGCATGGCGGCCTCCGGCGTGTCGGCCTTTCTGCCCGTGCGCGACCATCTGCTTGGGCTGCAGCGCGGCATGGCGGAGACGAACGACGTGGTGATGGACGGGCGCGACGTGGGCACGGCCATCCTGCCCGGCGCGCAGGTGAAGATATTCCTCACGGCCTCCAGCGCCGAGCGCGCGCAGCGCCGCTGGAAAGAGCTGTGCGAAAAGGGCGAAGCAGCGAGCTATGACGCCGTGCTGGCGGACGTGGAAAGGCGCGACTGGGCCGATTCCCACCGCGAGGTGCGCCCGCTGAAGCAGGCGCCGGACGCTGTGCTGGTGGACACCACCGGCCTTTCGGTAGAACAAGCCTATGCGGCGCTGGCGCAGGCCGTGCGCGAAAAGCTGGCGCGCTGAGGCAGAAGGGGGCGGGCATTTTGTTTTACTGCATCATTGTGCCGCTGGCGTGGCTGGTGTGGCACATTGCCTTCCGCATCCGCGTCATAGGGCGCGAGCATCTTATCAGGGGGCGCGGGTTCGTGCTGGCGCCGAACCATATTTCAGCCATAGACCCGGTGTTTGTGGTGCTGGCGCGGTTTTGGGGCCCGCGCATGATCGTGCTGGGAAAGCAGGAGCTGTTCGAGGTGAACCCCTTTGTCACCTGGTTCCTGCGCCATGTGGGCGTGGTGCCGGTGCACCGCGGCAAGGGCGACACCGCCGTGGTGCAGCAGGCTATCCGGCAGGTGCAGGGCGGCCAGGGCGCGCTTGTCTTTCCAGAGGGCACGCGCTCGAAGGACGGGCAGCCCGGGCGCCTGAAGTCGGGCGCGTTCGTCATTGCCAGCGAGGCCGGGGTGGACATGATACCCTGCCGCATCATCTACAAGGGCGGCAGGATGCGCGTGTTCGGGCGGTGCACAGTGGTGTTCGGCCCGCCTATTCCGGCGGAAAAGCTGGCGCTGGGCGAGGTGCGCAGCGCCGCAAAGCTGCGCGCGTGCAAAGAGCTTCTGCACGCAGAATGGCGGCGCCTGTATGAAGAAAACAAGCAATATGCCTGAGCACATGGCAGACGGCAGCCTCTGCCTGCGCAGAAAGGAAACAGTATGCATATCATCCGTGCAAGGACGGCGGGCTTCTGCTTCGGCGTGGCCCGCGCGGTAGACATGACCTACGGCCTTCTGGACGAAGGCGTGCGCGTGGCCACGCTGGGGCCGCTTATCCACAACCCTCAGTGCGTGGCAGACTTGGAGCGCCGCGGCGCCGTCACCGCGGCCCTGCCGCGCGAGGTGCCCGCGGGATATGAGGTGGTGATACGCAGCCACGGCGTGCCGCAGAGCGTATATGACGAGCTGACGGCCCTGCAAGTGCCCGTGCACGACGCCACCTGCCCCTTTGTGGCCAAGATACACCGCATTGCGGCCCGCGCAGGCGCCGAGGGAAAAACGCTGTTTGTGGCGGGCAACCGCAGCCACCCCGAGGTGCAGGGCATTGTGGGCCACACAAACGGGCCTGTGCATGTTTTTTCCTCTTTGGAGGAGCTGAAAGCACTCTGCGTTCCAGAAAATACTAAAAATGGAATTTTTATGGTTGCTCAAACGACGTTCGAAGTGAAAAAATGGGCTGAATGCGCAGAGTTTCTGAAAAAACTCTATACAAACGCGCTTGTTTTTGATACAATATGTAATGCTACGGAGACGAGGCAGAAAGAGGCAGAGAGCCTTGCGCGCCGGTGCGATGTGATGGTCGTCATCGGGGGCAGACAATCTTCCAACACGCAGAAGCTCGTCACTGTCGCGGCAAAGCACACAAGGGCCTATACGGTGGAGACGGCGGCTGAGCTTCGGCCGGAATGGTTCCTTGGTGCGGATACCGTGGGGGTGACGGCGGGGGCGTCCACGCCGTCGTCTATCATTGAGGAGGTACTGAGCAGTATGAGCGAGGAAATTCGTGAAGAGGAACTGAGCTTTGAGGAAATGATTGACGCTTCCCTGAAGCCGGTATACAGCGGAAAGGTCGTGAAGGGCATCGTTACGGCGGTGGGCCCCAGCGAGATCCAGGTGGATATCGGCACGAAGCAGACAGGTTTCGTCAAGCTTGAGGAACTCACTAATGACCCTTCTGCCAAAACGGAAGATCTGGTCAAGAAAGGTGACGAGCTCGACCTCATTGTGACGAAAGTGAACGATCAGGAAGGCATTGTCTATCTCTCGAAACGCCGTTTTGACGAGAACAAGGGCAAGGAGGAAGTGGCCGCCGCCGTGGAAAGCGGCGAAATCATGGACGGCTACGTCACCGAGTCCAATTCCGGCGGGCTTGTGGCCCTGGTGAAGAACGTGCGCGTGTTCGTGCCGCGTTCGCAGGCCACGCTGCGCCACAGTGAAGATTATACGGCGCTGGTGCACCAGAACGTGCAGCTGCGCATCATCCAGTGCGAAGGCCGCCATATTGTGGGTTCTATCCGTTCGGTGCTGGCCGAAAAGGCCGACGCTGCGCGCGAGGCATTCTGGCAGGCTGTGGAAGTGGGCAAGAAGTATACCGGCACAGTGAAGAGCCTTACCAATTACGGCGCCTTTGTGGACATTGGCGGCGTGGACGGCCTTGTGCACATTTCCGAGCTGTCGTGGAACCGCATCAAGCACCCCTCCGAAGTGGTGAAGGTGGGCGATGTGATTGAGGTGTATGTGAAAGACCTCGACACCGAGAACAAGAAGGTGTCCCTTGGCTACAAAAAGGCCGAGGATAACCCCTGGGAGAAATTCAAGGCAGAATATCCCATCGGTTCCGTATTCACGGCGCCTGTGGTCAGCATCACCAAGTTCGGCGCCTTTGTGCGCATTCTGCCGGGCATCGACGGCCTTGTGCACATCAGCGAGATTTCGAACGAGCGTGTAGAGAAGGTCTCTGACGTGCTGAGCGTGGGCCAGGAAGTGAATGTGAAGCTGATTGACGTGGATTATGACAAAAAGCGCATCAGCCTTTCCATGAAAGCCCTGCTGAACGAAGCCCCTGCGGAAGAGGCTGAGGAAGAAGGCGGCGAGGAGTAATTTCCCCGCGCGGCTGTATTTTGCAGCACAGTATCAGGCGTGCCCGGGCTTGGGCACGCCTTTTTTTGCCCAAATGTTATTGCCTGAAAGAGTATGTGCGCTGAATTTCCCTAAAAGGGTTTGCTTTTTTTGCAGGGATGCAGTAGAATATAGCTATATTGGGCGCCGCGCACAGCGGCGCGGTGAAAGGGGCCCCTTTCCTGTTCTCCGGCAATGCCGGAGAAACCGCCTGTCCCACACGGGGGAAAGCCGGGGCCGGAAACCTGTGAAGGAGAGAAAAGGCATGAGGAAATTCAAACAGCTTTTGTGCGGCCTGCTGGCCATGGCCCTGCTGGCGTGTGCGCCGCCTGCGGTAATGGCAAAAGACGCAGCGGCGCCGGGCCCTGCACCCTGCGCCCAAACGGAAGGCTGCACGCAGGAGGCAGGCCATGAGGGCGGCTGCAGGCTGCCCGCGGCGCCGTACGCCGCTGCGGTGTATTTGAACGGCGAGCACGGCAGCGATGATAAAACGGGCATGGACGCGGAAAACGCCGTCAAAACACTGGCAAAGGCAAAGGAGCTGGCGGGTGAAGGCGGCACCATCCTCATCACAGGCAACGTAAAGCTGGAAAACGCCGGGGAAGTCAGCCTGAGCGGTGCCGTCGTGCAGCGGGGCGGTGAGTATCAAGGCGCGCTGTTCACAGTAAGCGGCAGCACAGCGCTGACCCTTTCGGACGTCACACTGGACGGCAATAAGACGGCGGTGGATGCGGCGGATGCGCTTGTGGCAGTCTCCGGCGGTGCCGTGCTGAATATCGGCGCGGGCGCAAAGCTGTGCAATAATAAGCATGCGGCGGTGACGGTTTCTGCGGCTACTGTGAATATGGCAGACGGTGAAATATTCGGCAATGATGCCAACACATGGCTTGTGGGCGGCGGTGTGAGCGTTGGCAGCGGCGGGGTGTTCAACATGAGCGGCGGCGCCATCCGCGATAACTCTGCTCAGGAGGATGGCGGCGGCGTGGGCGTGGCAGCGTCTGGCAGCTTTTATATGAGCGGTAGCAGTGTAATCCGGAATAACACCGCCCGGTACGGCGGCGGAGGCATTGCCTGCTATGGCGATGCAGAGCTCCTGGGCGGCGAAGTGAAAAACAACCACGCAGGCTACGGCGGAGGCATCGCCGTTATGGACGGCGGCACAGGCGTTCTGAGCGGCGGCTCTGTCGCCGGAAATACCGCCAGCGGCAACGGGCCGGGTGTATTTTTGCGGGATGGCAGCTTTACGCTGAAAGACGGCTCCATCACAGGGAACTCGACGGAAACCGGCAGCGGGGCAGGTATTTTCAGCTTTGAGGACGGCGGCTCCTCCATCATCAGGGTGCAGGGCGGCGTTATATCGGGCAATGCCGTTGCTGATGGTGTTGGCGACGCGGTCTGCTTTGACGGCAGATTGGAATTGAGCGGCTCTCCTGTTATTTCAGGCGTGGTGATGCAGCGGGAAGACCTGACGGAGGATATCAGGGTGAATGTCGTGGGGCCCTTTTCCCCCGCGCAGCCGGTAACGCTGGATGATATGGCCTGGAATGACGGGCGCATATTTGTCACCTACGCAGACGGCCTTGTGCCGGATGCCTCCTGTTTTCAATTTGCGAATGAAAAATGGGGGGCGCTTGTGCAGGGGCAGAACATTCAGCGAATTGAGATGTATGCCGTCAATATCTGGGTGTACCCAACGGAGCGGTATGAATATTTCTATACGATGCCCGGTGAGCCCTTTGACCAAAGCAATATACCCTCTGAGGCCGTGACGAGGGCGGGGTACAGCGTTGACGGCTGGACAATGAGAAAATATGATGACGATACGGTCATCCTCGGCACATGGGATATGAAAGCCCCGGTGGACCGGGATTTGGCGCTTCACCCCATCTGGAAGCTGAACCCGCCTGAGGTCTCGCTTACGGCGCATGACGGCAGGGTGCATGTCGTCGGAGGCCGGGATACTATCACAGCCGAAGCCGCACATGCGGCCCCCGGCGTCACTTACGAATGGAAATGGTATAAAGATGGGCGGCTGGTGGCCGAGGGAGAACACGGCCGGCAGATGCAGGTCACCGAGGCAGGCACCTATAAGGTTGTTGTGACGGCAACCGACGGCAAGCTGGTGTCCGAACCCGCCGAGAGCTCTGCCGTCATCACGGAAGAAGGCCATATTTTCCCGGATGAATGGAACCTTAACGATGCAAGTCACTGGAAGAACTGCACCATCTGCGATACAAAAGGGCAGGAAGGCCCGCATGTCTACGGCGGCTGGGTGGTGACAAAGCCCGCAACTGCCGCCGAACCAGGCAGCCGGGAAAAGGTATGCAAGGCCTGCGGCCATAAGGTGAAGGAGAGCATCCCTGCGGCGGGCGGCACGCCTTCGGGAGAAGCCCAGGCTGGCCCGAAACAAAACCCTAAAACGGGTGTGTAAAACAGAACACAGCAGAGCAATGGTATGGGCCCCGGCTTTCAAAACCGGGGCCTGCTTTTTTGCGCATGGAGGGTGCCAGCCCAGCCTGCGGTTATGGCTGGCTTGGAAAGTAAGCGGCAAGGCCGATATGCAGGCCGCCTCGCCTCGCAAAAGAGTCTCGCTTTAAGCCTTGAGCAAAGCAGGACGCTGACTGCAGGCCCTGCCTGTGGTTATGGATGCCTGAAGAAAAGGAAAAATGTAAAAATTTTGGGGTTGCGGTAAAAGCGTTTACATGGAATGGGACGGTTTGTATAATAATATGGGAGGAGGCGCCGCGGGAAAGGCATACCTGCCTGTCCCGCGCATATCCTGTGAATGGAGGGCGCGCGGCATGCCGTGCGCCGAGAACGGAAAAGGGACGGAACGAACGCAATGAGAAAATTTTGGTGGAAAGCGGCAGCTTTGGCGCTGTGCCTTGCGCTGGCATTGGCCGGGTGCGGAGGGCCGCAGCCCGCCCAGCCGGACAGCGCCCCTGCACAAAGCGAGGTGCCGCCGGGCATGGCGGTGGCCTACGGCGTGGTGCTGGACTATACAGACGGTACGCTTATCTTCCGCACAAACTCTGGCCTTGAATATGTGCTGAAGCTGAGCAAAAGCACCTTTTTGCCCGAGGGCGGCCTTGCCGCGGGCGCCAGAGTGGAGGTAGTATACAGCGGCAGCCTGGACGGCAAGGGGGAAAACAGGCCGGATATTTACCGCGTGTCCGCTTCGCAGACGCAAGCCATTGACCCGGTGTATACCGGCAGCACCATAGACGGCGTGGTGACGCAGGCTGCGCTGAATGACACGGCCATCCGCACGGCGGGCGGGCAGGAATACACCTTCACCACCGCAGACAATGTGCAGGCCCTGCGCGATGGCGCCCAAAAGGGCATGTGGGTGCGCATCGTGTTTGACGGCCCGCTGGAGGGCACGGATACAAGCGGCGTTGTTGTGCGCAGCGTGCTGGAATGTGCCGTGCAGCCGGACGCCGTGCAGGCGCTGGTTACGGTGCGCAGCTATGACGAAGCGGGCCACACCATGACGGTGCAGGCGTCTGACGGCACGCGCTATACCTTTGATACGGAGCTTGTGGAATTCGACACGCCGAACGGCTTCCGCACGGGCAGCCAGGTGGTGGTGTATTCGCGCGGGCAGCTTGTGGCAGAGGGCAGCGAGGAACCGCAGGCTCTTGTATACCGCGTGGGCGATGTGCGCCTTTCGCCGGTGCGCCAGCTTGAGGGCGTTGTAGAGCGTGTGGAGGCGGACGGCGGCCTTGTTCTGCATCTGTATGACGGGCGCGTGCTCACGGTATACGGCAGGGTGAGCGGCACGCAGGAAGAGCTGGATACGGGCGATGTGGTGCGCGTAAGCTATACCGGCGAGCTGGCGGGCGCAGATACCCGGCAGATGAAGGTGCAGAAAATAGAGCTGCGCGCCGCGGCGCTGGACGCCGATACCAGCGTGCTGGGTACGGTGCGTCAGGTGTCCGGCAGCGCCATCACGCTGGAGGCGGCGGACGGCCGCACCCTTCGGTTTTCCCAGCTCGCAGCGGGCGGCGAGATATCTGCCCGGCTGAAGGCTGGCGATACAGTGCGCGTCTATTATACAGGCTGGCTTGGCACGCCGCAGGATGCGTCTGACACGTCAGGCGCGAAAGTGGTGCGGGCCGTGTTCGCCTACGACTGAGAAATAAAAGCACACAGCGGGGAAATATCTTTTATTTCCCTGCTTTTTTTGTTATACTTATATTGTTTTGGAACGTTTCGCTGTTTGGAGGTGTTCGCCGTGCCACAGGCAAAAAAGCCGGACAGGCTGCGCTATGCGGCGAACCTTGCAGCGGTGGGCGCCCTGCTGTGCATTGCCCTCACATGGGCCCTGCGCCGCGCAGCAGGGCTGACGCTGCGCCTGCTGCACGCGGGCGCAACGCTTGCAAACCCCGTGGGCGTGCCGGAATGGGTGATGGGCCTGTGGAACGTCATGCTGGCCGGGGCCGGTGCGCTGGCGGCGTTTTTCTTTGTGCGCGCGCTGGTAAAGGGCAGCCCGCTGGCGGGCCGCGTTTCTCTGGCTGTGCCGCACGACGGCACCATGTGGCTTCTGCTGCCCGGCTTTCTGGGCGTCAGCCTGGTGCTGAACATGGTGGTGAGCGTGCTGCAGCGCATGCTGGCCGCCGGTACAAGGTACCAGGCGCCGGACGCCGTCCAGCTTCCGGAGGGACGCGGCGCAATGGCGCTGTATTTTATCAGTATCTGTGTGGTGCCCGCCGTGGTGGAGGAGCTGTTCGTGCGCGGCGCGCTGCAGCCCATGTTCGCGCGGTGGGGCGCGTGGTTTTCCATCCTGCTCACCAGCGTGCTGTTTACGCTGATGCACGGCGACATTGCGCAGATGCCCGCTGTGTTCCTTATTTCCATGGTGCTGGGCATCACGGCGCATGCCTCCGGCTCGCTTTTGCCCGGCATGGTGATGCATTTCGCCAACAACTGCATGTCGTTTTGCTTTACATGGGCCGCGCAAAAGCTGGACGGCATCGGCGCGCTCGCGCTTACGGGCTACCTTACGCTGGTGTTTTTTCTGGCGGCGCTTTTGTGCACCAGCGCCTTTCTGAAAAGCAGGGGCATGTCCATTCTGGCGGCGCTGCCCCGCTGGAACGACGCCAAAAACCGCCAGAGGCGCCTTTCCCGCCTTGCGTCGTCGCCGCTGTTTGTGGCGCTGATGCTGGGGCTGGCCGTGCGCGCCGTGCTGCCCCTGTGGGTGCGGCAGTGAGAGGGGGGCGCCATGACGGATGAAGAATTGATGCGCCTTGCGCTGGCTCAGGCTGAAAAGGCCGCCGCGCTGGGCGAGGTGCCGGTGGGCGCTGTGGTGGCCAGAGACGGCCAGGTGGTGGCGGCGGCGCACAACACGCGCGAAACGCAGAAAAACGCCACCCATCATGCCGAGCTGCTTGCCATTGACGCCGCGTGCCGCGTGCTGGGCGGCTGGCGGCTGTGGCAGTGCGAGCTGTTCGTCACGCTGGAGCCGTGCCCCATGTGCGCGGGCGCCATCATCAACAGCCGCCTGAAGCGCGTGGTGTACGGCGCAAGGGACGCAAAGGCCGGGTGCTGCGGCAGCGTGACAGATTTGTTCAGCCTGCCGTTCAACCATGCGCCGCAGGTGGAGGGCGGCCTTCTGGAGCAGGAGTGCGCCGCCCTGCTGGCACAGTTTTTCGAGCGGTTGCGCGAGCAGCGCAGGCGGGGGGAGAGGCCGAAATGGAAAAAACCGCAGTTGTGACGGGCGCCTCCCGCGGCATTGGGCGGGCCATTGCGCTGGCCCTGGCGGCCGGGGGCTGCCGCGTGGCCGTGTGCTGGCACACGCATGAGGAAGAGGCAGAGCAGGTGTGCCGCGAAATAGCAGCCATGGGCGGCGCGGCGGCGCCGTTCAGGGCGCAGGTGCAAAGCGAGGCCAGCGTGGCCTGCCTGTTCAGCGCCGTGCGCGGTGCGCTGGGCGAGCCGGATATTCTTGTGAACAATGCGGGCATAGCGGCCCAAAAGCTGTTTACAGACGTAACGGCTGCTGAATGGGACGAGATGATGGCCGTGCATGTGCGCGGTGCGTTTTTGTGCTGCAGGGCCGCGCTGCCGCATATGATTCGCCAAAAGTGGGGGCGCATTATCAACATCGCCTCCATGTGGGGGCAGGTGGGCGCTTCGTGCGAGGTGCCGTATTCCGCCGCCAAGGCGGCGCTCATCGGCCTTACGAAGGCGCTTGCCAAAGAGGAGGGCCCCAGCGGCGTGACGGTGAACTGTATTGCGCCCGGCGCGGTGGACACCGATATGATGGCCGGGTTTTCCGCACAGGACAGGGCAGCCCTGTGCGAAGAGACGCCGCTGTGCCGCCTGGGCACCCCGCAGGATGTCGCCGCGGCTGCGGCGTTCCTTGCCTCTGAGCAGGCAGGCTTTATCACCGGGCAGGTGCTGGGCGTAAACGGCGGCTTTGTGGTGTGACGCGCCGCATCATGCATCTGTGCGCGGGCGCTGTGCAGGCCCGCTGAGGCAGACGGCGCGCCCCAAACGCCTCCGCACCGGAATACGGGGGGCTGGCGCGCGCATGGTGCGGCCTGCACAGCGGGGCGTGTTCTGCGCAGTGTGATGTGATTCAGGAAACAGGAGGGATGTGCCATGGCGGGAAAAAGCTCTATGTTCGAGCCGGAGGATACCGATATTCTGCGGGACATGTACGGCACGGATGCCGGGCGGCTTACAGAGCAGCAGGAGGATATGTTCGGCACCGGGCACGAAAGCGCCACGGGTGCATGCAGCGAGACCTTCGGCGCAGAGGCCGATTCCCCAAAGCTGGCAAAGCCCGGCTGGAAAAAGGGTTTCGGGCAGGGCGCCCGCGCGCAAAGTAGAGCCCGTGCGCCGCAGCCGGGCGGTGCGGGCGAGGCCGCCCGGAAAAGCAGGGGCGCAACGGCGCTTCTGCTGGCCGGCGCGGCGGTTATGGTGCTGCTTTGGGCCGCGGCCATCTTGATGGAAAGCGGAGGCAACCCCATGGCCGGGCTTTTCAGCGGGCGGCATGCGGAAAACCTGCAGCCCATGCGCGAGGCCGGGGAATACGCCCGGATGGACAGCTACTTCTACGCCAATGCCCTGGATGTGTACGGCCAGGAGGATGAAGCGCTGGCCCCCTACGCGCAGTGCGTGCAGCTTTATCTTATCAGGCAGGAGTTTTTCTGCGACTGGTATGATGCCGTGAACAAGGGCGATATTGACGCCTGGAGCATGGCCTATAATGCGCAGAGGGTGCTGGCGATGCAGCGGGAAGAGGGCATATTGCCCGGAAATGAAGCGCAGTATGCGCTTAGCTGCGGCGAGATAAGCGCCTTTCTGCAGGCGCGTGCCGGTGTGAGCGGCGAGCTGCTGCAGGCTCTGGCCTCTGAGGAATACAGCGAAGCCGACAACGCGCGTGACGAAGTGGAAATGCGCCTGAGCACGGCTATGGCGGATGCCTTTTTGAACGAGGGCCCGGGCGCCGCGGGCGGCACACCGGATGCGGAAGGGGGCGGGGAAGCATGAAGCTGTTGATTTGTGCCTGCGCCGCTGTGTACGGCCTTGTGTGGGCTGTGCGGCACCCGTGCCGCACTATGCGCGGCGTTTGGGTGCGCCGGGGCATCGGCCTTCTGTGTTTCGCGCTGGCGCTGATTCCTGTATTTTTCCTTGCGGGGCACGCCGGGGTGCGGCAGGAGGCGCTGTACGATTTTCAGGAGGATTCTGTGCGCGAGGCGTACAGCACGCAGGCTTTTCTGCGGGAGGACGCCGATTTTTACAGCCTGGAAAGCACCATGCAGTATTCCGGCGTATGGGACGGCACCTACGGCCAGTATTGGGAGATTCTGCATGGGGCCCAGCTGGACGCCCAGCGCCGCCACCTGCTGGAGGCCGTAGAGGCGGGCGCATCCGGGCAGGACGAATATGCCGCCCTCGCACAGCAGGCAGGCGAAGAGCTGCGCCGCCTGGCGGAAGAGAGCGAGCACGCGGAAAACCGCGCTTTGCTGGAAAAATGGGCAAACTGAGCTTATCCGTCGCCCGCGCTGCGGCGCAGGACGCATGGGAAAAAGAAAAAGGAGCTGTTTTATTTTGACAATTACAAAAG
>JBKYIE010000005.1:61079-192647 GCA_047030735.1 Ruthenibacterium sp. | reverse complement strand
TAGATACCGCACTGCGCCGGAGGGAGCAGCCACAGGAAGTACAGAGAAAGAAACACGAGATGGAATTATGATTTTGGAGGTGAGATAATTTTGTATTATTCGCAGGAACAGATAGACCGGGCAAATCAGACCAACATGGAAGATTTCTTACGGTCACAAGGAGAAACCCTCATACGCAGCGGAAAAGAATACCGTTGGAAATGTCACGACAGCCTGACGGTACGGGGAAATAAATGGTTCCGGCACAGCCAGAGCAGGGGCGGCTATCCAGTAGATTTCGTAATGGAATTTTACGGTAAGTCATTCCCGGAAGCGGTACAAATGCTGACCGGCGAAGCAGGCGCAGGCAAGCCGGACGCTTGCCCCGCCCCATCGCCTGACTTCCGGCTTCCGCTGCATAATCCCACCAATACAAAAGCGATAAAATATCTGACAGAGGAACGAAAGATTAACCGGGGCATTGTCGATACCTTTGTCGCTGCCGGAGATATTTACGAAGACACCCGCCACAATGTAGTATTTGTGGGGAGGGACAGAGGAACACAGGGAGTACCCGGTATTCCCAAATACGCCCATTGCAGGGGAACGGCAGATAAATTCCGGCAGGATGTGAGCGGTTCGGATAAAGCCTGTAATTTCAGCTATCAGGGAGACAGCGACCAGCTATTTGTCTTTGAAGCCCCGATTGATCTATTGTCTTTTATCTGCCTTTATCCCAAAGACTGGACAAAGCGCAGCTATCTTTCGCTGGGAGGCGTTGCAGGAAAAGCACTGACGCATTTTCTTTCTGAACGCCCGGACATCCGAAGGATATTTCTGTGTCTGGATAATGACAATGCCGGGAATGAGGGGTGCAGCCGCCTTTCTGCCGAACTGCCGGAGGGACTTACCATTCTGCGTTTGCTCCCGGCGTGGAAAGACTGGAATGAGGTATTGCAACACCGGGAAGAAATACCAAACCGCAAATTTATAGCGGAAACAATCACGCTGAAAGAACCGGCAACGGAACCGCCTGTCCCTATGATACGCATGAGCGAGGTACAGGAGGTGGCGGTGGAATGGCTGTGGGAACCGTACCTACCTTTTGGAAAACTGACGATTTTGCAGGGGAATCCCGGAGAGGGCAAGACCTATTTTGCCATGCAGCTTGCAGCCGCCTGTACCAACCGCAGACCTCTCCCAAACATGGAACCGCTGAAACCATTCAATGTGATCTACCAGACCGCCGAGGACGGATTGGGCGATACGGTAAAGCCCCGGCTTTTGGAAGCAGGCGCAGACCTTGACAGGGTCATGGTTATTGACGATGGGGATAAGCCGCTGACACTTTCTGATAAAAGGATTGAGAGGGCTATCCGGGAAAATCATGCAAGGCTTCTGATAATCGACCCGGTACAGGCGTTTTTAGGGGCTGATGTGGATATGAACCGGGCAAACGAAGTACGCCCTATTTTCCGCAGGCTGGGAGAAATTGCACAGGAAACAGGCTGTGCAATTATCCTGATCGGGCATTTGAATAAAGCCGCCGGAAGTCAGAGTACCTACCGGGGCTTAGGCTCCATCGATATTACGGCAGTTGTCCGAAGCCTGCTGTTTATCGGCAAGGTCAAGAATGACCCTACCACAAGAGTATTGATACAGGAGAAAAGTTCCCTTGCCCCGCCGGGAAAGTCGCTGGCATTCTCTTTAGGGGATGGCAACGGCTTTCAATGGATTGGGGAATATGATATGACCGCCGACGAGCTGCTTGCCGGTGTGGAGCATACAGAAACCAAAGCGGAACAGGCGGAAAAGCTGATACTTGACCTGCTGGCAGACGGAAAGCAGATGTTAAGCGCAGACATCGACAAAGCGGCAGCCCAGCGTGGCATTTCCGCCCGAACAGTCCGAACAGCAAAGCAGAGTTTAGGGAATAAGCTGGTTTCCGAGCGCAGCGGCACACAATGGCTGCTGTCCCTGAAAACTGAATGAAGTGGCAAAGAAAATCCAAGTGGCAGGATTTTTATAGATTGCCAGTATTGCCGCTTCGCCACTTGAACCGAATACACAACGATTTTTCATTCCGGTAGGGTTTCTCCCGCCGGATAAACTAATTTATGGAGGTAACTGCCTATGGCAAAAAACAAAAACGAGAGCAATAACAAAAACAGCGGCACCCTGCTTACCGAAAAAGACGGCACCCAGTATTTTGTCATGGGGAAAGTCCGTATCAAGGTATCGGAGCATTTCGCACAGGATGGGAAGCCGCTTGACAGCCTGCTGGAAGATGTGATCCAGCACGCTGCCGCCGCTTCCTGAAAAAATACGGAATAACGACTGTCAATCAGCCCACGCTTATGATATACTTGTACCAGCGAGTATTGTATAAGCGTGGGTTGTTTCTTTTAGAAGGAGGATTTTTAACCGTGAAACAACCATACAATACAACGATTTATAACACTGCACTATATTTGAGATTGAGCCGTGACGATGAATTACAGGGGGAAAGCGGCAGTATCCAGACCCAGCGCATGATGCTTAGGCAGTATGCCGCAGAGCATGGGCTGACCGTTGTAGACGAGTACATTGACGACGGATGGAGCGGGACAAATTTCGAGCGTCCAAGTTTCCAAAGGATGATTGATGACATCGAGGACGGGAAAATCAACTGCGTTGTCACAAAGGACTTATCCCGTCTGGGAAGAAACTATATCCTGACCGGTCAGTACACGGAAATCTATTTCCCCAGCAAGGGAGTACGCTACATTGCCATCAATGACAATGTGGACACCATCAACGGAGAAAGCGAGCTTGCCCCGTTCTTAAACATCCTGAATGAAATGCACGCCCGACAGACCAGCAAAAAGGTCAAGGCTGCCATGCACACAAGATTTGCCAATGGCGCACACTATGGAGCCTATGCACCGCTGGGCTATGTAAAAGACCCGGACAAAAAAGGTCATCTTCTGATCGACCCGGAAACACGCTGGATTGTAGAGAAGATTTTTGACCTTGCCGTACACGGGAGGGGAGCCGCCAGCATTACACGGATTCTGGTGGAAGAAAAAGTACCTACCCCCGGCTGGCTGAACTATGAAAGATACGGGACTTTCGCTAATATCTACGCCGGTGCGCCCGCAGAAAAAGCCTATGCGTGGACGATAGCACAGGTCAAGAGCATTTTGAAAGAGGAAACCTACATCGGTCACAGCGTTCACAACAAGCAGAGCAACATTTCATTCAAGAACAAGAAAAAGGTGCGGAAGCCGCAGGAAGAATGGTATCGTGTGGAAAATACCCACGAAGCCATCATTTCCGAAGAAGTGTTCCAAAAAGTTCAGGAGCTGATTGCAAGCAGACGCAGGAAACGCAGAAACGGTACGACACAGATTTTCGCAGGATTGATAAAATGTGCAGACTGCGGATGGTCTTTAGCCTATGGGGAAAACAAGCAGAATAAGAACCCATACGGGTACTACCATTGCAGCAAGAACGGACAGGGATTACGCCAGTGTTCCATGCACTATATCCGCTATGATGTACTGTATGCCTATGTGCTTGCAAGACTGCAATACTGGTCTATGCTGGCACAGAAAGACGAGGACAAGCTGCTGAAACGCCTGCTCAATGCCAGCGACAGGGAAAGAAACTCTGCGAAGAAAAAGCAGGCTGCGGAGCTGAAAAAGGCAGAGAAGCGTAAAGCCGAGGTTGACGGGCTGTTTGCTAAAATGTATGAGGACTGGTCTGCCGGACGCATAACCGAGTATAACTTCAATATGCTGTCCGAGAAGTACCAGAACGAGCAAAAGGAGCTTGAAACAAAAATAAGACAGCTTCACGAAACGATGGAAGCCGCCGTACAGACCGCAGCGGATGCTGAAAAGTGGATTGCCCTGATGAAACAGTATGTCAACCCTGTGGAGCTGACCGCCGAACTTCTGAACACTCTAATTGAAAAAATAACCGTCCACGAAGCTGTCAAGGGCGAGGACGGAAGCCGTGAGCAGGAAGTAGAAATCTACTACCGCTTCATCGGCAAAATAGACTGACCTTTCTTTTTTACCTAACAATATCTTTAATTAAGGGAAACGGGCCAAAGCCTGCCGGACACGCCTTTGTTCGCCCCGCTGGCAAGGCTTCTGCACACAGACCTCAACACCCTGCTCTCTTTTGAGGAAGAGCCGGACGGCGCGCGCATGGCGCAGCTTTTGAACGAGGCTGCCCGCCTGCTTCAGGCAGAGGGCTTTGAGGCGGCTTTTGCCTATGCCATGGACGTGCTGCGGGAATATCCCTCCTGCGATATGCTGGCCTACGGCTTTTCCGCCTCGCTGCTGGGCGGGCTGGAGATGGCCCCGCCCGCTGCCGGGCGCGAAGCCTTTGAAGCAGAGCTGGACGCGCTTTTAGAGCGCGCGGCACAGGCTGCCAGCACCGAAGTGCGCATACCTGCCCAGCAGCTTTTAATCAACCGCTGCATTCAAAGGAAGGACATCGCCCGCGCCGAGGCGCTTTTGGGCCAGCTGCCGCAGGCCTCGTTCGACCCCGTGCTTGTCCGCGCTTCCATCCACCATGCCAAGGGCGAGGAGGAACAGGCGGCCCGCCTGCTGGAGGGGTTTGTGGCGCAAAGCGCGTCCAGCCTGGAGGCGGTGATGATGCAGCTTTGCGCCATTGCGCTGCAAGAGGGCGATGCGCAGGCCGCGCAGGCCATTGCGCACACGGCGCAGGAGGCCCACCGCCTGCTGGGAATGTGGGGCCCGGGCATGGCAACGGCCATGCTGCAGCTGTGCGCGCAGAAAAAGGACGTGCCCGGCACGCTGGCGCATCTGGAAGAGTTTCTGGCCGCGCTGCGGCAGCCCTGGCAGGTAAACGCTACGCCGCTGTACCGCCATACGCCCGCCAAAAGCGCAGACCTCGGGCCCAGCTTTGCCGCCATGATAGCACGCGGCCTGCGGGAGGACGCAGATTTCGCCTTTCTGCGCGGCAACGCGGAATTCGAGGCCATACTGCAAAAATTTGAACAGGCGGCAGCCCCCGGGCCGAAGCCGTCAGAGAGCCTCTGACCGCTGAACCGGGCCGGGCACCGCGGCTCCCGGCCCGCAGGCGAGGGCCCGGCCGCCCTTCGCAAATGCGCCCGCCCGGCTGCCTGTGCAGACAGCCGGGCGGGACGTTTTTCTTTATGGATGGCAGCCCAAAGCGCGGCCCGGCGGAGATGCATACGCCGCATGCACAGCAGCCCGGCCGAATACCGGCACGCCCGCCGCACGTGCGGGCCGCGGCTGCCGCAGGGCAGGCGCAGCGGGCCCGCTTCGGCCCGCCGGGCAAAGCCGCGCTAATTCAGGGCCGTTTTTTCCGCAAACAGGCGCTGGGCCGCCGCGCGCAGGGGCGCGTTCTCTTCGCTTTGCAGCGCGGGGTCCCTTTCCAGCAGGGCCTGCGCCTCGCTCTGCGCAGCGTACAGCGCGCGCGTATCTGCGGCCAGGTTCGCCACGCGCAGGCTGGGCAGGCCGTGCTGGCGGCTGCCGAAAAAGTCGCCGGGGCCGCGTGTCTCCAAATCGAATTTGGCTATTTCAAAGCCGTCCGTGGTGTGGCACAGAAACGACAGGCGTTTTTTGACGCTGTCCGTCACATGGTCTGAAATCAGGATGCAGAAGGCGTCGCCCCGCCCGCGCCCCACGCGCCCGCGAAGCTGGTGCAGGGCGGAAAGGCCGTAGCGCTCGGCGTTTTCAATGACAATGCAGTTTGCATTGGGCACGTCCACCCCCACCTCGATGACAGTGGTGGAGACCAGCACGTCCAGCTCGTGCGCCTTAAAGCTCTGCATCACAGCCGCCTTTTCCGGGCCCTTCATGCGCCCGTGAAGCAGGCCGATGCGCCTGCCGGGCAGCAGCGGCCGCGCCACCTCGTCAATATAGGCTGCGGCGGCCTGCATATCGCTTTCGCCCTCTTCTATCAGGGGGCACACGATATATGCCTGCCGCCCCGCGCTGAGCTGGCGGGCCAGAAAGCCGTACATATCGGCACGCTTTCTGCCTGTGATGGCATACGTTTTCACCGGGGTGCGCCCAGGAGGCAGCTCGTCCAGAACAGAAATATCCAAATCGCCGAATAACAGCAGCCCCAGCGTGCGCGGGATGGGCGTGGCGCTCATCACGAGCAGGTGGGGGTTATCGGCCTTGTCGGCCAGCGCGGCGCGCTGGCGCACGCCGAAGCGGTGCTGCTCGTCCGTCACGGCAAGGCCAAGGCGCGCAAATTCCACGCCCTCGCCCAGCACGGCGTGCGTGCCCACCACAAGCTGCGCCGCGCCCGTGCGGATGGCGTCCAGCGCGCTTTGGCGCGCCGCGCCCTTCACCCCGGCCGTTAGCAGGGCAACGGAAATGCCCAGCGGCTCCAGCATATCCGCCAGCGTGGCGGCGTGCTGCGAGGCAAGTATCTCCGTGGGGGCCATCAGCACGCTTTGGTAGCCGTTCTGCGCCGCCATATACACGGCCGCGGCCGCCACCAGCGTTTTGCCGCTGCCCACGTCGCCCTGCAAAAGGCGGTTCATGGGGCTTTGGCCCGCCATGTCGCCGGCTATCTCCTGCACGGCGCGGCGCTGTGCGCCCGTGGGGGCAAACGGCAGCGCGGCCCAGAAGGGGGCAAAGCCCACCTCGTGCATCTGCGCGCCGGTGCGCACAGCCTCGCGCCCGCGCAAAAGCAGCAGCCCAAGCTGAAGCACCAGAAGCTCTTCGTAAATCAACCGCCTGCGCGCCGCATGCACCTCGGCCATGGCGCGCGGGAAATGCATGCTTCGCACCGCCTGCGCCTTGCTGCACAGGCGGTATTTCTGCACCATCCAGGCGGGCAGGGGGTCCTGTATATGCGGCATAGCCTCAAATGCCGCGCGCACATACTTTTGAATATTTCTGCTGTTCAGCCCCTCTGTCTGCGGGTAAATGGGCACAAAGGGCGTGGCCGACGCCTCGGCAGGGGACACCACCGTGGGGTTTACCATTTCGCGCTGGGAAAAGCTGCCCGCCACCTTGCCGAAGAAGAGATAGCTGCGCCCGGCCTCCAGCTTCTGGGGGGCGTACCGGGTGTTGAAATAGGTGAGCACAAGGCCCGCCGTCTCGTCGCCCGCCGTCACGCGCGCCATCAGCCTGCCGCCCTTCACGCGCACCGGCGCATGCTTCTCGTACACCTGCGCGCGCACCACGCACTTTGTGTCGAACGGGGCGCTGGCCACCGGGTAGGGCTTTGAGTAATCCACATAATCGCGCGGGTAAAATTCCAGAAGGTCTTCCACGGAATGAATGCCCAGCTTTTCCAGAAGCGCGGCGCGCTTTTCGCCCACGCCTTTCAGGTAGCGGATCTCCATCTGTGCAGCCCCTCCTTCCGTATGCTTTCTGTTCGGGCAAAGCGGCCCGCGCTTTATTGGGGTGAGAAAACACCACCCGCAGGCTGGCGGCTTTGCGCTATTCCGGCACTAAAGTGCTTTGGCGGCCGCCAGCGGCGCCTTTTCCACTTTCCCCTGTAATAGCATCAAAACCGCCGCTGCGGGTGTTTTTCCAGTTTCAGCCGCGGGGGGCAGCCATGCCCGCCCTCTTTCGGAAACGGCGCATGGGACACCCCGTGAGCCGCCGGGCCGTTTCAAGCGTACTGCGGCCCGTCTGCCGGGCCGGCTTCCCCTGCCCGGGGGCAACTCTTTTCAGATGGACGGCCCCGGCCTTTCTATCTCTCTTATTCCACGCTGATGATGTAATAATACACCGGCTGGCCGCCGGCCAGCTGCGTCACCTCGATGCCGCTGGGACATTTCGCCTGCACAAGCTGCGCGGTGCGGGCGGCATCCTCCTCGCTGACATCGCAGCCGGAGATGACGGTAATGAAGCTGGTGTCTTTTTTGCACATGCTGCGCGCAAGGCGGTATGTGGTTTTCGTGATATCGGTGCCGGTGGCCACCAGCTTGCCGTTTTCCAGGGCCAGTATCTCGCCCTTTTTGATTTTTCTGCCGTCAAAGTCGCTGTCGCGCGCGGCAAATGTCACAAGGCCGGTAGACACCTTATCGGCCGCCTGCAGCATGGCCACGGCGTTGGCATCGGCATCAGCCTCCGGGTCAAAGTTCAGCATGGCGGTGATGCCCTGCGGAATGGTGCGCGTGGGAAGCACCACCACCGCACGGTCCGCCAGCTTCTGTGCCTGCTCGGCCGCCATGATAATATTCTTGTTGTTGGGCAGCACGAACACCGTTTTGGCGGGCACGCTCTGCACAGCCGCCAGAATGTCCGCCGTGGCAGGGTTCATCGTCTGCCCGCCGCTCACCACGGCGTCTGCCCCAAGGTCTGTAAACACCGCCTTCAGGCCCTCGCCCGCCGCCACAGCCACAAAGCCGTACGCACGCTCCGGGTCTACCGCGGCGTAGGCAAACTCTGCGCTGGGGGCCTTTTCCTCGGCCTCGGCCTGCTTTTTCAGGCCCTCGCCCTGCTTCTGGCGCGCCAGGAACTGCTCGTGCATGTTTTCGATTTTGAAATTGGTAAGGTAGCCGTAGCCGATGGCATGGCTGAGTATCCTGCCGGGGTCTGCCGTGTGCACGTGGCAGTTGATGACCTCATCGTCCTCAATGACCACCACCGAATCGCCGTTCGATTCCAAAAACGCCCGCAGCTTTGCCGAAGAGGCGCCCTCGTTCTTGTTCACCAGAAACTGCGTGCAGTAGCCGTTCTTGATGTCCTCTACCTTCATCAAATCGTCCGTAAACACGCCGCGGCCCGCCGCATGAGAAGACACCTTGGCCTTTTTCTCTTCCGGCTCGGCGGCGGCGATGAGCCTGCCGTCGCGGAACACGGACAGCATGCCCTCAAAAATGTACACAAGGCCCTGGCCGCCCGCGTCCACCACGCCGGCCTTTTTCAGCACGGGCAGCTGCTCGGGCGTGTGGGCCAGCGCGTCCTGCGCGGCCTCGCACACCAGCGCCCACAGGGCGACGGCATCCTGCTCGGCACTTTCAGCCGCCTTTTCGCCAGCCACGCGCGCCACCGTGAGCATGGTGCCCTCTGTGGGCTTCATCACGGCTTTGTAGGCGCCCTCCACGCCCTTTTGCAGGGCGGCCGTCAAATCTGCCGCCTCGGCGGTGCGCTTGCCCGCCAGCGCCTTGGAAAAGCCGCGGAACAAAAGGCTGGAGATAACACCGGAATTGCCCCTTGCGCCGCGCAGCATGGCGCTGGCCGTCACCTTTGCGGCGGCCTCCACCGTGCAGTCGTCGGGCAGGGCCTCCAGCTCGGCCACAGCCGCGCCGATGGTCATGCTCATGTTTGTGCCGGTGTCGCCGTCCGGCACCGGGAACACGTTCAGCTCATCCACGCTTGCGCGGCGGTTGGAAAGGTTGTGGGCACCGGAAAGGATGCCGTCTCGTAAAATAGCACCAGTGATCATGTGTTTTCCACCTCAATGAAAATTGTCGCGCGCCGCTTTGCCAGGGGCGCAGGAACGCCCGCATGCGGGCGGAAAGAGAAGCTCGTTACACAATATCGTCCACGCACACGTCGATGCGCTGCACCTTCAGGCCGGTGGCATCCTCCACCGCATATTTCACCTTGTGGGTGATGCTGCGCACGATGGCCGCAATGTTCAGCCCAAACGTCACCTTGATATGAAGCTCAATTACCAGGCGGCCGTCCTCCTCCGTGACGCGCACGCCCTTATCGGGAAAATCCTTGCCCAGCACCAGCGTCTTGAAGCTGTCGGACGTGCCGCCCGTCGCCATGCCGGAAACGCCGTAGCAGCTTTTTGCCGCCTCGCCCACAAGGCCGGAAAAATACTCGCCTGTCATGGAAACCTTGCCCAAAGGGGTAAACATTTTGATCAAAACCGCTCCACTCCTTTTCAGAGCCGCAAGGGCATTGCGGCCGGAACAGATATTTCATCTTATTATACAACGCCGGGAACATATTGTCGAGAGAAACGCCCATTTTTTTGGCGCTTGCCTTTTCCCTGCGCGGCGCGTACAATAAAGGTAAAATACAGGGCCGCCCGGCGGCCCGCGCTGCGCGGCCCTGCCACCGCCTGCACGGCGGCGCGCTGCGCGAAAAAGGGAGTGACAACGGAATGAAACCGAAAAGAATATTTTTTGCGGCTGCCGCCTGCGCGCTTTGCGCCGCGCTGTGCGCCTGCAGCCTGAAATTCTGGGAAAAGCCGGAGCCGTACGGCACCCACCAGGATACCTCCGGCCAGCAGCCGCCCGTGTATGAGGACGTGACGCCCTCGTCCGCCCCGTCCCCGGGCAGCGAGGCCAGGGCACAGCACACACTGGAGGGCACCGTACAGGCCGCCGGCATGAGCGCCGTCACCATCCGGCAGGATTCCGGCGCCGATATCTCCTTCGCACTGGACGGCGCGCAGGCGGAAGAGGGCGCCCTGGCAGAGGGCGCGCGCGTGCGTGCCACCTATGAGGGCGAGCTGGACATGGGCCTTGCGGACGGCGTGACGCTTTTGAAGCTGGAGCTTCTGGAGGCAGCCCCCGCCTCATCTTCCAGCGCAGCACCCGTTTCGGGCCAAAGCATCACCGGAGAAGTGGTGGGCGCCGCCACCTCCAGCCTGTCTGTTCTTGCAGAGGGCGACATGGTGTGCGATTTCGATTTTTCCGACACCGGCTGGCCCACCGCCAATGTGCCGGGTGGTGTAACGGTGGGCGCGAGGGTGACGGTGTATTACACCGGCACGCTGGGGGAGGATGACTGCGTCGTGACGCTGATCGACGCGGCATAAAAGCCCGCTTTTCCAAAAAAGAAATGCCATTTTAGCAAACGCCCGGCAAAAAGCATCCCTGCTGAAAGGGGGAATTCATCCTTACGGCGGTGCCATTTCCCCAGCGGCAAAAAAGAACCCCTGCGGTGCCGCAAAGCAAAACGCCCGCGTGCGGCAGGCAAGCAGGCACTGCCGGAGGCAGGCGGCGGGAATTTTCTTGCTGCGCAAAACGTTTCCCCCCATGCCCCGGATACAGAAGTAAAAAAGCCCCCATGGCGGCCGTCTGAACTGCACCCCATTTGTTAGACAGTATGGTATACTGAATAACAAGTGGGGTGCTTTACTATGCCAAAAGGAATAGCAAACAAACGATACACGCCTGAATTCAAGAAGCTAGTGATCAAGACCATGCTGGAGGAAAAGCTGAGTTACAGTGAAACAGCAAGACGGTTCGACATAAGCGATCATCATCGCATTCAGGATTGGGAACGCATCTATTTAACCGAAGGTGCGGAAGGCTTTGCAGTGGAACGACGCGGCAGGAGGCACAAAGGCAGCCCGAATAAGCAACTGCCGAAACAAGTAGAAGAGGATTTGCTTGCTGAAGTACAGCGGCTTCGTGCGGAGAACGAGTACTTAAAAAACTTGCAAGCCTTGGTTTTGGAGAGAGAGCGACGCCAGGGGAAAAAGCCCAGGTAGTCCAAAAGCTGAGGCCGAGATATCCCTTATGCCTTCTGCTTGAAATCGCTCACTTACCTCGTGCTACTTTCTATTACCATCTGAAGCGAATGGGAAACCCGGATAAATACGCAGAAGCAAAAGCAGAGATTTCCTCCATTTACCACGAAAACAAAGGCCGGTATGGTTACCGACGTATCACCGCGGCATTACACAACAAGGAGATATATCTGAACCACAAGACAGTGCAGCGACTCATGAAGGAGCTGGGATTGGTTTGCCGTGTCAGAGTCAAAAGATATCACTCTTACAAAGGAGAAGTGGGGCGGATTGCACCGAATCTGCTCAACCGAAACTTCTATGCGGAAAAACCAAACCAGAAATGGGTCACCGACGTGACAGAGTTCAGTCTATTTGGTCAGAAGCTCTATCTTTCTCCCATTCTGGATTTACACAACGGGTATTTGGTGAGCTATGCCATCTCTGAGCGACCGGTTTTGAGCATGGTAACAACAATGCTTGCCAAAGCTTTTTCAACCATACCAGATGGGACAGGTCTCATTCTCCACTCCGACCAGGGCTGGCAATACCAGCACAAGCAGTACCAGCGTATGCTCAACGCAAAAGGCATTCGGCAAAGTATGAGCCGCAAAGGAAACTGCCTGGACAATGCAGTAGCAGAAAACTTCTTCGGCCTGCTCAAGAGTGAATTGCTTTATCTGCAAAAGTTCCACTCCATGCAACACTTCAAACAAGAACTTATTGACTATCTGGACTACTACAATAACCGACGGATTAAGGCAAATCTAAAGGGCCTGCCGCCTGCGGTTCACAGACAACAAGCCCTTTCGGTTGCTTGAACAATTTTTATTTGGAATTATTGTCTAACTTTTTGGGGGCACTTCACGTCCGGCTTGTTTGGGGGCTTTTTTGCATGCTTCTCCAGAATAAAATGATAAGGTAAAATGATTTTTTCTGCCCAGCCCGGCTTCAGCCAAAGCCCCCTGCCGCTTTACAGGTAATTCACCGCCAGAATGGCCGCGCCCAGCACCGTAAGCACCACGCCTGTGGCGCGGTTCAGCACAATAGGGCTTGCCCTGTTGGCAAACTTTGCCGCCACCTGCGCCCACAGAAGGGTGGATGCCACGCAGAACACAAGGCACCACACATCCGGCGCGCCGCCGATGGCAAAGTGGCTTACTGCGCCTGTAAAGGCCGTGAACGTCATGATAAACACGCTGGTGCCCACGGCCGTTTTCAGCTCAAAGCCCAGCACGCTGGTGAGCACCAGAAGCATCATCATACCGCCGCCCGCGCCGATAAAACCGCAGATAAAGCCCACCAGTACGCCGCATGCCACAGATTGGAAAAAGCGCTTGCGCGCACTGACGGCGGCCATATTTTCTTTGGTGGTCATCACCGGGCGCACAATGAATTTGATGCCCAGCAAAAGCGTCATAAATACGGAAAAGCCGCTCATCGTGCTGCTGGGCACAAGGCTGGACACCCAGCTTCCCACCAGAGTGAAGCACAGCACCGCAGCCATCATCACAAGGCCGTTTTTTACATCCAGATTCTTGTTTTTTCCGTAGGTATATGCGCTGACGGCGCTTGCCAGCACATCGCTTGCCAGCGCGATGCCCACGGCCTCATACGCAGGTACGCCAAGAAAAGTGATGAGCATGGGGCTGATAACGGCAGCCGCGCTCATGCCCGCAAAGCCTGTGCCGAGGCCCGCGCCCACACCGGCCAGAAAGCAGATGAAAAATTTATACAGCATCATGCCCCTCCTCAAGCGCCGCGCGGGCGTTTTTTAACAGCTTGCCAAAGGCACTTTTCAAGGCGGCGCGCTCGGCCGGGGCAAGGCCCTTCTGCAGCGCGGCAAAAAAGGCCTGCTGTGCACGGCGCCCCTTTTCCACTACCGGCTCTGCCGCCGGGGCAAGGTGCAGATGCGCCGTTTTCCGGTTGCCCGAAAGGTACACCCGCTGCAAATAGCCGCGCGCCTGCAGCGTTTTTACAGAGGCCGACACATGAGACTTTGTGAGATGGCGCACCTCTACAATGTCTGTGGCGGTGTCATAGGCCGGGTTGTTGGCCAGAAACAGAAGAATGTTCAGCTCCATACGCGTAAGCGAATATTCGCTGCACACAGGCTCCAGCTTTTCCTGATACAGCCGCTTGAGCAGCGGCAGGCTCTCCCAATATTCTGAAAGCATCGCGCAGCCTCCTTAGTTCTTTTTTGAACAATACTACTACACGATTATAGGCCGTGCGCCGCGCTTTGTCAAGAAGCAGAGCGTTATTGCCGGGGTGCCATTCCAGCGTATTGAAACCGGGAGCATTTACAGTGGCTTATGAAAAGAGCCCTCTGTCAGACAATAAAAATTGCAGCAAGGCGGCGCCCATGCTTTTGCAAAGCAGCCGCAAGGCCTTCAGCCTTTTGTTTTTGTATTTTCCCGCACGGCGGGCGCCTGCAAATTGCCCGCAATTTTGCGGCGGCGCGCCGGCCGTATGCCTGCGCTTTTGATACAAACAGCAAACGCGCCACAGCCGCCCGGCCTGCATGAAAACCGCCGCCCGGCCGATAAAAGCCCGCCCCGCTTTGTGAGCGCGCCGCACGCGTGAAGATATCGCAAGCTTATAGAATACTTTTTCTTGGAAACCCGGCGGTTTTGCCGTATACTGAAAGCAGGGTCCGCGCAGTGCGGCCCGGCAGCACGCGAAAATGCGGCGCGCACAGCGCGCCTTTTGCAGAAAAGAGGTTTTTGTATGGAACAGCTCAGGCAGAGAAAAGGCTTTCTGATTGATATGGACGGCGTTATTTATCACGGCAACCGGCTTTTGCCCGGCGTGAAGGAATTTGTGCAATGGCTGTATGACGAGGACAAGGCGTTTCTGTTTTTGACGAACTCCAGCCGGTATACGCCCAAAGAACTGCAGCAGAAGCTGGCGCGCATGGGCCTTGAGGTGGACCACACGCACTTTTACACCAGCGCGCTGGCCACGGCGCGTTTCCTGTCCACGCAGGCGCCGGGCTCCAGCGCCTATGTGGTGGGCGAGCACGGCCTGTTCAACGCTTTGTATGACGCAGGCATCACCTTCAACGAGATAGACCCCGACTATGTGGTAATAAGCGAGGCGGACAATTTCAACTACGACAGCATTGTAAAGGCCATGCGTTTTGTGAACGGCGGCGCAAAGCTGATCGGTACAAACTATGACCTCACCGGCCCCGCAGAGGACGGCCTTGTGCCCGCCTGCCGCGCGCTGATGGCGCCCATTGAGCTCACCACCGGCAAAAGCGCCTATTATGTGGGCAAGCCCAACCCGCTGATGATGCGCACCGGGCTGCGCCTGCTGAACACGCACTCGGCTGAGACGGCCATGATAGGCGACCGCATGGACACGGACATTGTGGCCGGCATCGAGACCGGGCTGGACCCCATTCTGGTGCTGAGCGGCGTTACCACGCGCGCCATGATGGCGGAATATCCCTACCGGCCGCGTCTTGTGCTGAACGGCGTGGGCGACATTGTGCCCGGCGCGGGCCAATAACCCGGCGGAACGCCACAGCCGCCGGCCCTGTGCGCGCCTGCTGCCGGCATATGCCTCAAAGCGCGCCGCATTCATTTCATCCGCATCTTCCGCACCGAAGCCCGCAAACGGCCAGCCGCTGTTCCGGCGGAAATTGTTCATTCCCGGGGGCCTGCCGCCAGCCGCCCGCTTTGCCGGGGCTGGGCGCGGAAGTTTTTGCCCACCCCGGCAGAGCCGGGGGTTCCTGCCCTGCTGAAGCATGCGGCAAAGAAAGGCCCGCGGGGCCCGGTGCTTACCGGGCCCCGCGGGCTTTGTGTTGTGAGGGCACAAGCTGTGCCGGGTGCAGGCTTATTTGCGGGTGGGCGGGGCATTGCGGCGCTTTTTCTGCCATGCCAGCACGCCGGCCATACCGGCAAGGCTGGCCGCCAGCAGCCCCGCATACAGAAGGGGCCGTGCGCCGCTGCCCGTTTTTACGATGCCGCCGCCCGGCGGGTCTTTCCGGTTTACAAATTCGGCTTCGGCCGTACTGCCGGCAGGCACCGTGCCGCTTTCGCCTCTGTGTGTGGTGACATACCCGTCGGCATTGGCCTCCTGTTCGGCCACTTCATACGTTATGCCGCCCGGCAGGCCAAGCGCCTCTGCGCTTTGGCCGTGCCTGAGGGTAAACGAGGCCGCGCCCTGTTCAAACGTCATGCCGCCGTATGTGCCGCTGACAGACGCGTCGCTCAGTGTGACCGTGAAATGGAACTCGCGGTTTTTGTCGCCCGCGGCGCCCTCCACCGTCTTTTTCACACGCAGCCCGCCAAGGGCCACATTTTCAATGGTGAAGCCCTCCTGGGCGCTGCCGCCGTAAAGCACCTCGCCATAGCCGTCCGGCAGGGCCAGTTCTTTTACCGTATAGGTGATAAAGCTTCCTTTTTCATCATACTGCGGCAGGCCGGTAAAGGTATAGCTCCATTCGGCGCTCTCGCCCGCAAGGCTGCGCACGATGCGCTGCCACAGGCCGGGCGAGGGGACCGCGCCGCCCGTTTCCTCGCCCGTCTGGGCTTCGCCTTCGCCGGGCCCCGGCGCAAGCAGCTCGCCGCCCTGCGCGCTCAGGCGCACGCGGGCCGTTTCCGTGCCGTTTGCATACAGCGCCACCACAATGCTGCCCGGGCGCTGGCCGTGGGCGTTTTCACTGTCGCTCCACAGCTTTGTCACCGGGATATCCACCGTAAGGGTATTCGTGAGGTCATAGCCTGTCTGCCGGGCTTCATACCCCGGCACCGGTGTTTCCTCCACAGTATAGGTATACTTGCCGCCCTGTTCGTCTGCGGCGGGCAGCTTATAATAGGTGTACTTCCATATATTGGAGTTGGTGTTTTCCCATACGGGGGCCGCGTTTTCCACCCGCTGGGGCGGGCCGCCCTCTGTGCTGCGCCACAGCGTCAGCTCGATTTCCGCTGGGCGCACGCTGTAAGCGTTGCCGCCGTCGTTCCAGCTTTTGGTGCCGCTGATGTCTATCAGCAGGGTATTCGTCACGGTGGTTTTGCCCGGCGTATCGCCGTCATAGCTTACCGCAAAGGGGAAGCCCGTGTCCTTCACGCTTTGGCCGTTTACAGATATTTCCCGCGCATAATAGGTATACGCCCTGCCGTCCCCGTCATATTTGGGCAAGCCTGTGAAGCTGCCCTTCCAGCCGCCGGCCTTTGTCAGCGTGAGGGTGTATTGCCCGGCCTCGCTGGCCGCCTCGCTGAATTTATCCTCAGCCACCCTTTCGCCCGCCTCGGTGCTGCCTGTGGTGCGCCACAGGCCAACCACCACGTCCTTCTGCCGGTTCAGCGGCGTGCCGTGCCATACCTTCTGAACCGCCAGCGCGGCAGACTCCACGTTGGTATAGCGGAACAGCACATAGCTGGCGCCGTCTTTCTGAATGACGGCTTCTTCGCTGGCCTGTTGGATGCAGCCCGCAGGCAGCTTTTCCGTTACACGGTACTGTGTTTTCCCATCCTGGGAAAGGTCGCTGCCCGGCATGGCCTCCGGCAGGCCGGCCCACACGGCCTTCCAGGCCTCGTACTCGTAATAGGGCAGCGCGGGCTTCTCATCCATTTGGCCGTCCACAGTCACCTCCACCAGCTTCGTCCATGTGTCTGTGCCCGTTTCAGCCAGATATTCCAGGGCAAAGGTAACAGGCTGCGGCTCTTTGACACCGGGGTTCCACAGCTTTTCCGCATACACGCGGGTAGGCCGCAGGGTATTGACAGCGGTATCTGCGTCTTCATAGGTGACTGTATAGGCGGTGTGATAAATGGCGTCTGCGTCCAGAATATCCTGCGCCGCCACCCGGCCATTTGACACGCGCTGCTGCCAGCCTGTCTGCAGCTCGCGCGCGCGGTACTGGTATTCCGCGCCGTTCTCACCGGCGGCCGGAAGGCCCGCCACACGGCTGCTGACATAGCTCTGCCCGTCTGTGCCGTACAGCGTAAGGGTAAGGTCCGCTTCGGCGCCAGCATCATAGACGGTGACGTTTTCCCACCCGGCTCCGCCATCCGCCGAGCGCTGAATAACAAAGCTCACCTCCCAGTCATAGCGGGGGCGCGCTGTCTCAGGGCGCGTGCCGTAGGCGTTGCCGCTGTCGCCCCTCCACTGCTTGGCCACGGAAAACCCTGTTGTTTCGAGCCGGTTGTACATAACCTGCGTTTTGAACGAATTGTAATCTGTCCCCGGCTGGTCCTTCCCATCCGCCCAGTAGGCGGGGCTGAACAGGCCGCTTTCGAATTCGTACCGGTAGGTGTCGTTCGCGGCATTTTCCTCCACTACGGTGATGGCCTGTGTTTTGCCGCCGTATTCGATGCCGGTCTCCACCACACGGTAGCACAGGTAAGTGAAGCCGCCCCCGTCGTTCGGGATGAAAGACGGCAGCCTCTCAAAGAAATATTTTTGGCCCCATACCGCGCTGTCATTGATACGGCCCTGTTTCGTGCTGGTGAAGTTGTAACTGCCAAAGATGGCCTCATAGTTCTCTTCGGAAAGCATGCGCTCGAAATAATCATCTGCAGCTTCCCAAGTCTCCCCCTCAGCCGGCTTGCCGCCTTTTCCGCCGGCCTCTATCACCTGCAGCTGGAAGGTAACGGCCAAATCGAGGCCGAGGTAATCCTCAGTGATGATATTTCCCTCACTGTCCACCCAGTTTTTTTCATAGGGCACACTGGTGCGGATTGTGTTCGTAAGCCTGTTCATGACGATGGAAAGCATGCCGGAAGCCTCGATGCACTGTTGTTCGCCCACTGTTCCATTGCCCGGCAAGGCGCTGTACACACTGCCGCCCGGCAGTATCTCTTTCACCTCGTATTTCCACGGCATGCCATTGGGGGCATACCGCTCCAGCTCGCCCTCCTGTGCGCCCTCAATGGAATAGGCCCAGACATCTGTCTGTTTGCTTTCTTCGTCCCACACCACACGGTAGCTGCTTTCCGGCAGCTCTGTTTTGCCGATGGCGTTGCCCTGGCCGGGCTGGGCGTCCGCATAGCGGCTTACAGTGAGTGTGAGCTCACCTGGCCGCGTTTGGAAAAGGTTATTGTAGTCGTTCCAGAGCTTTTCGCCCGATAGCTTCACAGTCTCGCGCTCTGCGCCCGGGGCGTTCAGGAAGGTGGCGGCCACCGCGGGCCCTTCCTGCCCGCCCAGAGTGAGTGCAAGGCCCTGGCCGTCCTGCTGCGGCAGAGCCGCCACTACACTGCCGGTGTCCGATGTTGTATCGTTCAGCCGGGTGGCTTCTTCCTTCAGCTCCGCAGCGTCTTTGTCGCCCCAATCGCCCCATGTATCATAGCCGCCAAGGTAAGCTTTTTCTTCCTCTACGAAATAGATGAACCTTGAGCCGTTGGGCGCATAGACGTCCAGGTTTTCAAACTTGAATATCTTCTCCAGCGGGGCGGCTGCAGTGCCCGCCGCAGAATTTCCAGCCTTTGCAGCCTCATAGGCGGTTTCTACGTCTTTCGAATCCCATGTATGGTACTGCACAATCACCGGCTGGGTATAGCTTCCGGTATTATCCGTGTAATAGCGTTTCAGCACAAAGCGCACAGCGGGGTAAGCCTCCGGCTGGCCTTTTTCATCCATCGGAAGCTCCAGCAGCTTTTTCACGGCTGTGGCGCCCTTTTCGCTGTCGTACCGGTTTTCCACCAGATAGGTATTTATCTCCGGGTCTGCATATACAAGGCCGCTGTCTTCCGCCGCGCCTACGCCTTCCGGCCAGGCGACTGATGTTTCCTTCAGAGTATACTCATACTGCCGCCCTTCTTCGTCGTACTTGGGCAGCCGTTCGGCGTTTTCATCTTCAGGCGTGACCTCAATTTTTCCGTCCTGCACCGTCATGATATTTTCGCCTTCGTATTCAAGGCAGAACAGATACGAGCCGTTCTGATAGATACTGGCCCAATCGCTGACAGTGAGCGTGGCCACGCGCACCGGCTCCTGGCTGCCCCCTTCGGTTTTCAGCGTGCGCATCAGCTGGAAGGTGACGATGGGCAGGTCTGCCTGGGGGTAGCCGGTGGGCAGCGAGGCCCACAGCTTCTGGCCCTGTACCTTCACATTGCCGGCAATGGTATTGGTAAAGGTGCCGCCCTCCTTCAGGGCGTACCTTGCCTGACTGCCGCCCTCCTCCGTGCCGGAGATATCCCACACGTCCTGCTTTTCCAGCGCAGCTTCCTGCACCTCCAGCTCTGTGCCGATGCCTGTAAGGCTGCCGTGCTCACCCACGCTGTACTGCACCGGCTGATAATCGAAGCTGGCCGCATTCACCGTGGTTTTTTCCACTGCATAGTAGAAAATCTCATATCCGTATTCGTCATATTTGGGCAGGCCGTTCAATTCGGCAATCCAATATTCGGAAAGGCTGGTGCCCTCGCTGGGCTCATCGACATATACCCACTTGTAGTTCGCCTGATATAAGCTGTGGTACGGCTCGCCCGCCTGTGTATGCTTTACCTGATAAATATCAAGATAAATATCCGGCCTCTGGTGCGCCTGATACACGGCGGTATCCTTCCATACCTTGTCCCAGGTAATATTCTTGACGGCGGTGAGGCGGTTGGTCACCTCCTGCTGCTGAATATCCGGCTCTTCATGGCCGCTCACCTGATACTGCGCTTCGCCGTAATCCGCCCTGTAATCCTTCAGCAGGTTTTTCAAGCCGCCGGGCAGCTCGTTTTCGTTTTCTACCACTTTTCCGTCCGCGTCCAGCCACACCTCACGCACAGTGTACTGCACCACATTGCCGTTCAAATCGTACTTGGGCAGGCCGTAGAAGCAGTAATCCTCCTGCTCGCCTGTCAGGTCGACGGGCTGACGGGCGTTCACGGGCCTGCCGTCTTTATCCACAATGGGCACTTTGTCGCCGCGGCTGCCCACAGTGACATAGTCGCCGCCGGTCTCCCCGTAAGAAATTGCATAGCCGTCCTTCTGCTCTGCAAATTCAAGCTGCATGGCAAGGGAATAGCCCGCTGCCTCTCCGCCGGCGAGCGCCCCTGCAATTTCCGCGCGCAGCTCGCCCGCACCGTCCACCCAGGTTTTGCTGACGGTGAAGTTTATGTTGCCAAAGCGGCGGTTCGTTGCAGTATAGCAAAGCACGCCCGCGACATTTTCGCGGCCGTAGGTGACCTCGTAATTATGGTTGACCGTCTCATACTGTACAGCCGTATACTCCTGCTGTGCAGGGCCGCCGTTATATTCGGCGGGTGCAGCGGGCCTGTCGTAGTTCGGGGCAGCGCCGCCTTCAGCCTCCTGGCCCAGCCGGTAATCGCTCAGGGGGACAGGGGTGTCCCCCACAGATGTCTCCAGAATATACACGTCCTCCGGCTCCAGCCCGCCAATGCCTGCCCAGCCGCTCCACACGCCGTTCTCCAGCGTTATTTCGTTTATTTTTTCGTCCTTTTTTATTTCCCTTTCGCCGTCATGCCCATCCTCGCGCGCATAGATGCCAATGGTCACCGGCTCGCGGTGTGTGATATCGCTGTCGTCCACCCACTCCTTGCGCACCAGAATGCGGTTGTTTTTTCCCGGGCCGTTGGTCACCCTGGTATAGTAGCCCTCTTCCCCGCGCGTGGTCTCATAGGTGGGCACGGCACCCTGCTCCAGCAGAAAGTATTCATACTGGCCGCCGTCTGCGTCAAATTCCGCCAGCGGCGAAACAGCGGCCTTCCAGGGGGCCGTCTCCTGTGCATAGATGCCAAGTTGCCCGTTTACCAGCGTGGGGGCTTCGTCTGCGATGCCGTCCATTTCAAAGCTTGCCACCGGCTCGCCCCAGCCAGCGCCGTCGATAGACTGATAGATATCAAACACGATGGTTTTCGTTTCAGGCTCTTCTATCACATTGCCGGTTTCATCCAGCCACACCTTTTCCACATCGTAGCGGATGGTATTGGCAATGGAGTTTGTAACAACGCTGGAAAACTCCGTTTCGCCCCCGCCGGCCTCCCCGCCCGGGTTCAGCGTTTGCACAGCCAGCTCTGACCTGTACTCTACTTCGCGGCCCGCCTGCTGCAGGGTAAAGGTGCCGCCGCCCGCGGTATCCGGAATGAACCGGTTTGCACCGTCTGCGCCCTGATATACGGCGGCTTCCACCCAGCGGTATTCCAGCTCGGCGCCGTTTGCATCATATTTGGGCATGCTGCGGCGCACAGAGACCGTAAGGTTCTCTGCGAAGAAATCGTCCATCGTCTCGGTGACGCCGGTCTCCTTCCATTCGCCGGTGCCCTTCACACGGCTTTGCAAGGTAAGCATTACCGAAACATCTTCAAAATGCGCCTGAAAGGCGCTTGCCTTCCACACCTTGGCGGCGGTTACCTCCACAGCGTCTGTAATGCGGTTGGAAAGCGTGCCGCCGTTATACAGGAAGGTATTGCCCGCCGGGCGCTCTTCCCCGGCAGGGTATGTAACGTCCGTCAGTTCACCGCTTTGCTCTATTCTGTCCTGAATACTGCCGGTGGCGGGGTCCACCTCGCCAAACACCTGTTCATAGCTGCGGGCCGCTTCGTTGTCCGCCGTGGTGGCATCCAGATATTCGCGCGTCACATACAGATATTCATAGCCCTCGGCATCGTATTTTTCAAGTGAACCGAACAAGATTTCCTGTTCATCCTGGTCCGTTTGAAGAAGCTTTGTCACAATGGTGCCGTCCGCATTGCGCACCGGCGCGGCTGTGCCGGGGTTTTCGCCCTTGCGGTAACGCCACAGCTGCACTTCGCCGGTGGGGCGCTGGCTTTTCGCCCCCGCCTGCGCCTCTTCATCCAGCCACACCTTGTGTGCGTTATAAGCTTTTTCGCCCTTCAGCGTCAGATACAGTGTGCCGCCGCCGTGCAGCTTGTCGGTGACAGAGCCGAAATTCGGCGCGGCCGAGTTATCATACGATATTTCAAAATAGTCGCCGTCCGTCAGGTTTTCCGAGACGAGCTGCCCTTTTGTCACGCCCTCCTGCTCGCTGATGGAATATGTGTTCTGCGAACCATCCAGGTTGAATTTCCAGATGCCCTCCACAATAAGCTTGCCGGAGGTTGGGTTGTTCGGGTCTGCCTGTTCTTCATCCGGCTTCAGCGTAATGTGGTCTTTCATGCTGCTTAAATTTACACTGCTGTTTGTTTTGCTGGTGCCGATGTTGAACTGGAAATGCTCCAGAATAGCGTCTGTAATGCCGGGCGCCTCGCCAAGCGTGCCCCAGCGCAGCTCTACGTCCACTGCAAAATCCGTGAGCAGCACATAATACCAGCCCGTGTTTTCCGGGTTTACAGATGGATATTTATCCGCATTGCCCTCGTTTACATCCACGCCGGCGTAGCCCTCCACAGCGGGCTGGCTGAACTGCCACTCCACCGTGTGCGTGGTCTCCCCGCCCCAGGCGTCCACATGTGTATAGCTCACGGGCAGCGTGTTGCCGTTTACGGTGAGAGTGTAGCTGCCCACGCCGGTGGTATCCACCAGGATGCCCGGCATTGCCTCAAGGCCGGCCTGGGCCATGTTCTCCTCCGTAAGCACCGCCCATTCGCCGCCGTCAAGGCGGAATTTCAGCTGGAACAGCCCGGCATATACGTTCTCCTGCGGGCGGTTGGAGGCCTCGTTGTTATTATCTATCCAATACACCCGCTGTGAAAAGCCCTTGTGGTGCTCCGTTACAATGACCTGTTCTTCATTTTCCCCAGTGGAAGCGCCGCCCTGCTGCGAGGGCAGCACCTGTGCACCGGCCGCTTCAAGCTGCTGCGGCGCCGGCGCTTCACCCGCCGCCGGCACGTTTTCCAGCGTGCCGCCCAGCGCAAGACGGCCGCCCTCAAAGCCGGGCGCCACTGTGAAGGCCGCGCCGGTAAAGGCAAGGGAAAGCCGCATATTGCCCATTTCGGCGCTTTGCGGCTGCGCCGCCGTGCGGGTAACGGCCAGCGCCAGCACGCCGTTTTCCAGCGTGGGCGTGACAACGGCCCCCTCCGGCAGGCCGTCCAGCGCGGCAACGGGCCTGCCGCCGATGGTGACCGCGTTGTTTTCGTATTCGGGCTCGCCCTCGGGCAGGCTGACGCCCTCCGGCAGAGCCAGAGAGAGCAAAGCCTTTTGTTCTTTTGTGTAGATAACGCCGTTTTCGCCCTCGCCTGTCAAAGCAGATGCTGAAAAAGCGAACGTAAAATCGGGCAGCGCACCGTCCGCCTCAGGCTGCAGCTCTGCCTGCGGGCCTTCCACTGCCGCCTGCCAGCCCCTGTATTCCGCCGTTATATTCATGGCTTGCACCTGCATGCTCAGTACAGGGTTGGGGTTTTCATCACTTTCAACAGAGATATCATCCCCCACAGAGATGCGGAAGGGGGCAGAAACGCCGTTCGGCACCTGGAAGGTGAAGGTATGCTGCAGCTCAGCTTTATTCCCGGCCTTATCCAGTGTGAAAGAGAGCATAGCGCCGCCGTCATCGCTCAGTTCAAGCGTTATTTCCACGCCGCCCCCGCTGCTTTCCAGCGTGTCGCCGTCTACCAGCCGGCCTTCCCCATCGCGGAACTGGCGCAGAGCCTCAGCCTCCTGCGCCGTCAGCTTTATGTCCACATGTGCCTTTGAAGCAGCTTCACCCAGCCGGGCCTCCAGATGCACGGCGCCCTCTTCGCCGGCCGGCACGGCAGCTTTTACAGGCACCCACGATATAATGACATCTGCGCTCTGCGCATCTCCCTGCGGCTCTGTGGGGGTGCTGCCGCTCGGCCCGCTGTTTGCGCCCATATCGCCGCTTTCCGCGCCGGAGGCTGCGGAGGAGGGCGGCAGGCTGCTTCCGCCGGAGGAAGCGCCGCCGGTGCCCGAGCTGTTCTGTAAACCATCGCCCGGCTGCAGCGCGCTGCCAGACGTCTGTGTGCCAGCGCCCGATGCGCCGCTGCCTGTGCTGCCTGCACCGTCTTCGGCAAAGGCTGCAGGCTGTGCGGGCAGCATGGCCGCGCACATGGCCGCGGCCAGCACGGCACTGAGAAGGCGCTGCTTCCATCCGATGCGTTGTTTCATGTCACAGTCTCCTTTTCTCTGTATTACTGAGAGGCCTGCTCCAATATGCCGAGCAGAACAAACCTTGCGTTTTCAAATTCATAGCTGCAGGTGGAAAGCGTCACTATGCGCTGGCCCTCCTGCGGCAGCACGCCGCTTTGAAAGGCCGAGCGCTGCGCCGCGCGTGCGCACCACTGTGCAAATTCCTGCTGTGAGGAAAAGGCGCGCTGCCAGGCGTCGCCGTCCGGCGCGGCCACATAGCCCGCGAACACCCGAATTGTATAATCGCCCTGCGGGGTATACAGCGCCAGCGTCTGGTGCTGTTCGTAATAGCCCGGCTGCAAATAACCCGTCAGGGAGGAAAACATGGTGTCGTTTTTCATGTGGTGGCCGTAGATGATGGTGTGCGTGTCGGAAAAATCAGGGCTGCAGCCGGCATCCAGAAAAATGGCGCCCGCGCTGTTTTTCTGCCGCCCGAACATGTGGGTGAGGTAATATTCGTTATCCTCCGCCTGCACAACAGGGTAATTGATGGACGTGCCGGGACTGTGCAGCCACGCCACCACATTTTCATCTATCTGCCGCAAAGCGTCGAAATCTGCCCCGGCTGCGGCCGTTCCGCCGTCCGGCGCCGATGCGCCGCTTTTGGCTGCGGCAGGGGCATACTGCTCCAGAGCCGCATAACTGCGCCGGCCGGTGCGGTATTCCAGCCTGGCCCTGGCAAGCTGAAAGGCGCTGAACACAGCCACACACCCAAGCCCTGCCAGAAGAAACCGGGCAGCCGCCCCCTTTTTCATGCTGCACACGCCCCCCTGCCGCGCAGGCACACCCGCCCTAAGCGCCATAATACCGCACCGGGCAGGAAAAAGCAGGCGAATTTGCGGGCCCGCCCAGATAAAACTCTGCTCTGAACAAAGGCGTTTTTATCGCTAAAAAGCGATAAAAAGAACAGGGGCCCCTGTTCTGCCGCGCATTCCGCCTGCGAACGCCCTTTCAGGCGGGAATTCTGCAATTTCCTTATTTTACCTGCACTTCTCCTTATAGAGAACCATTTTTATTTTAGCATGCACGCATAAAAGTATCAAGAATATTCTTGATTTTCCCAAAACATAATAAGTTTCATAGCAATAATCTGTGCCGGTAATAGGAACCTCTATACTGATATTGAGTAAAAAGCGAGGTGATAGAATGATTGGAGAGCGTCTTGCGGAAGTGCGGAAGGACCATCACGACACGCAGGCGGCCCTTGCAAAGCACCTGCGGGTGACGATTTCCACCATTCGAAGCTGGGAGCAGGAAAAAAGCTCGCCCTCGCACGACATGCTGGTGGCGATATGCCGGCTTTACCATGTTTCTGCCGATTATCTGCTGGGGCTTTCCAATATGGACCCGGCCTATGACCAGCGCCAGCGCATGGAAATGTTTTCACAGCAGGAGCTGATGCTGCTGCGCGAATATGAAAGATACCTTCTATGGCGCCACCGGGAGGAGGGCGGCGGAAAACAGAAAAAAGGCGGATGACCATTTCGGTCATCCGCCTTTTCGCTGTAAAAATGTGCTCAGCCCTCAATAAGGCCCATGGCCTGGGCAATGTCGAGGTTCACTTCCAGCACGTTCACCTTTTCCTCACCGAACACGCCCAGCACCTTGCCGCTGGTATGCGCCGCAACAATGTCGCGCAGCGCCTCCTCACTGAGGCCGGAGGCCTCGGCAATCGCGGGGATCTGGATTTCGGCAGAGGCCGGGGAGATGTGCGGGTCCAGGCCGGAGCCGGAAGCCGTGAGCAGGTCTGTGGGGATATCCTCGCGCTTCACGCCGGGGTTGGCGGCAAGGAACTCCTCAATATCGGCCTGCACGCGCTCGGCCAGGGCCGGGTTGGACGGGCCGTAGTTGTTGGAGCCGGAAGAAAGCCCGGCAAACTCGGTGCCGTCATTATAGAACTGGTTGCCCTCTTCGTCCTCATAGTACGTGTTGTACTGATAGGCCGAGGGGCGGCCCTTCATGAAATAGGGCTGCGTGAAGTCCTGCCCGACGTTCTGGGCGCCCACGGCGGTGCCGTCGGCCGTGGTCAGCAGGCTGCCCTCCGCCTGATGGGGGAACAGCACGGCCGACAGGCCGGTGAGCACCACCGGGAACAGAAGGCCGCAGATTAAAAGCAGCACCAGCGTTGTAAGCACGCTTTGGCGCACATTGTGCGCAAAGCCCTTCTTTGTGTCGTTCATAAGAGCAAAGCCTCCTTAAAAGCCCATGGCAGAGAAGCCCATGGCCATAAGCAGCGGGTTGATGAGCAGGTCGATGAGCTTAATGCCCACAAACGGCGTGATAACGCCGCCCAGGCCGTAAATCATCATGTTGCGCCGCAGCATTTTGCCGGACGACATGGGTTTGTACTTCACGCCCTTCATGGCCAGCGGAATCAGGCAGGGGATGATAATGGCGTTGAAGATGAGCGCCGACAGGATGGCGCTGTACGGGCTGGACAGGTGCATGATGTTCAGCACCTGCATCTGCGGAATGGCCATCATGAACATGGCCGGGATAATGGCGAAATATTTTGCAATGTCGTTGGCGATGGAGAAGGTGGTGAGGCTGCCGCGCGTGATGAGCAGCTGCTTGCCGATCTCCACCACTTCCAGAATCTTCGTGGGGTCAGAGTCCAGGTCCACCATGTTGGCCGCCTCTTTGGCAGCGGTGGTGCCGCTGTTCATGGCAAGGCCCACGTTGGCCTGCGCCAGGGCGGGGGCGTCGTTGGTGCCGTCGCCCGTCATGGCGACAATCTTGCCCTCGGCCTGCTCCTTCTTAATAACGTCGATCTTGTCTTCCGGCTTGCATTCGGCAATGAAGCCGTCCACACCGGCCTCCTTTGCAATGGTGGCCGCGGTGAGGGGGTTGTCGCCCGTGCACATGATGGTCTTGATGCCGATGGCGCGCAGGCGGGCAAAGCGCTCTACCATGCCGGGCTTCACGGTATCCTTCAGGTAGATGACGCCCAGAATGCGGTTGCCCTCGCACACCGTCAGCGGAGTGCCGCCCAGAGAGGACACCTTATCCACCTCTGCGTGCAGGTCTGCCGGAATTTTGCCGCCCAGCTCTGTCACATACTGCTCAATGGCCTCGGCCGCGCCCTTGCGCACCCTTGTGCCGTCGGGCAGGTCTACGCCGCTCATGCGCGTCTGCGCCGTGAACTCAATGAAGCTGGAGCCGGGCTGCTCTTCGCTTGTGTCACCCTCGCGGCGGGCAAGCTCCAGCGTGGATTTGCCCTCCGGCGTCTCGTCATGCAGGCTGGTGAGCGCGGCGCAGCGCACCAGCTCGGCACGGCTGGCGCCGCCCACGGGCAGGAAATCCGCCGCAAGGCGGTTGCCGAAGGTGATGGTGCCCGTCTTATCCAAAATCATCGTGTCCACGTCGCCGCAGGCCTCCACAGCCTTGCCGCTCATGGCAATGACGTTGAAGCGGGTGACGCGGTCCATACCGGCGATGCCGATAGCGGACAGAAGGCCGCCGATGGTGGTGGGGATCAGGCACACGGCCAGTGCAATCAGCGTGGAGATTTGAAGCTGCACGCCGGAATACAGGCCGATGGGGTACAGCGTGACGATGACGATGAGGAAGATGATGGTCAGCGAGACAAGTAGCGTGTTCAGTGCAATCTCGTTCGGCGTCTTTTTGCGCGAGGCGCCTTCCACAAGGGCGATCATGCGGTCCAGGAAGCTGTTGCCCGGGTCGGACGTAATGCGGATTTTGAGCCAGTCGGACACCACCGTGGTGCCGCCGGTGACAGAGCAGAAGTCGCCGCCGGATTCGCGCACCACCGGGGCGGATTCACCCGTGATGGCAGATTCATCCACCGAGGCGATGCCCTCAATAACCTCGCCGTCGCCGGGGATGACCTCGCCCGCCTTCACCATGACGACGTCGCCCTTTTTCAGCTCGCTGGAGGATACGACGGTCTCAGAGCCGTCCTCTGCCAGAAGATGCGCCTCGGTATCCTTCTGCGTTTTCTTCAGGCTGGCGGCCTGCGCCTTGCCGCGGCCCTCGGCCACGGATTCGGCAAAGTTTGCAAACAGCACCGTGACGAGCAGAATAACCGCCACCACGATATTATAGGTGCGCAGATTGCCGCCCACATCCCCGAACAGGCCGGGGAAGAAAGAGAGCAGCAGGCTGATGAAAAAGCCTACCTCCACCACGAACATGACGGGGTTTTTCATCATGTAGCGCGGGTTCAGCTTGGTAAACGAGCCGATGACAGCGCCGCGGAGAATCTCCGGTGTAATCAGCGGCTGGCTGCGTTTTTTACTCATCTCAGATATTCCTCCTTAACCCCACAGAGTCAGATGCTCGGCAATGGGGCCCAGTGCCAGCGCCGGGAAAAACGTAAGCGCGGCGAAGATGTACACGACGCACACCAGAATTACGGCAAAGCCGAAGGTGTCCGTGCGCAGCGTGCCCACAGATTCGCTGACGTACTTCTTGCGCATCAGCGAGCCGGCAATGGCAAGCTGCAGGATGATGGACAGATAGCGCCCGAAGAACATGGCCAGCCCTGCGGTGATGTTCCAGAACAGGGTGTTGTCGGCCAGGCCCTCAAAGCCGGAGCCGTTGTTTGCCGCAGAAGAAGAATACTCGTACAGCACCTGCGTCAGGCCGTGGAAGCCCGGGTTCGTAATGCCCTCAAGCCCCGCCTGCGTGGCCACTGCAATGGCAGAGAAGCCAAGGATAAGCAGCGGGTGGATGATGATGCACAGGGCGGTGAGCTTCATCTCGCGCCCCTCTATCTTCTTGCCCAGATATTCCGGCGTGCGGCCTATCATCAGCCCGCAGATGAACACGGCCAGAATCACATACATTACCATGTTCATCAGGCCCACGCCCTTGCCGCCGAACACGACGTTCAGCATCATGTGCAAAAGCGGAATCATGCCGCCCAGCGGGGTAAGGGTGTCGTGCATGTTGTTCACCGTACCGGTGGTGAACGAAGTGGTCGTTGTTGTAAACAGGGCAGACTGCGCGATGCCGAACCGCACCTCTTTGCCCTCCATGCTGCCCATGGACTGGTTCAGCCCAACCTCGGCCAGCGCCGGGTTGCCCTGGCTTTCAGCCCAGAAGCAGACGCTCAGGCCAATGAGGAAGATGATGCCCATGGCCAGGAACACCGTGCGGCCCTCGCGGCCGAACAGCTTTTCGGTGATGCTCTTCTTTTCCACAGCCACTGCGGCGCCCTGGCCCTCGATGGCCTTCTTCTGGGCGTTTTTGCCGTCGTGCACCATTTTGCCGAAGGTGATGACGCACGCGCCCGGCAGAATCATCATGCTCCACAGCTCAATCATGTCGGAGATGACAGTGGGGTTTTCAAGCGGCGTGGCCGAGTTTGCGCCCAAAAAGCCGCCGCCGTTCGTGCCGAGGTGCTTGATAATCTCAAGCGCGGCAATGGGGCCCATGGCAATGATCTGGTAGGTGCCCTCCAGCGTTTTTACAATGATGTTGGAATCGAAGTTCTGCGGCACGCCCTGCCACACAAGCAGCAGGCCGCCCACCAGCGAAAACGGCAGCAGAATGCGCGTGGTAATGCGCACAAGGTCTGCATAGAAGTTGCCGAGGTTGTCCTTCGTCTTGCCGGCAAGCCCGCGGATGAACGCCACGCAGGCGGCATAGCCGCTGGCGGCAGAGACGAACATCATAAAGATGATGACCAGCATCTGAGACAGATAGCTCAGGCCGCTTTCACCTGAGTAGTGCTGCAGGTTGGTGTTGGTCATGAAGCTGATGATCGTGTTGAACGAAAGGCTCGGCGGCATATTGCCGATGGCGTTCGGGTTAAAGACCGGCAGGCTCTGGATGCGAAGAATGAGATAGCCGATCAGAATCATGACGCCGTTGGTGGCAATGAGGGCCAGGGCGTACTGTTTCCAGTTCATGCCCTTGTTCGGGTCCACACCGCCCACTTTGTAAATTACGCCGTCCACCCGGTCAAACACGGGGTCGGCGAAGGTGTGCTTCCCGGCGGCAATATGGTACATATACCGGCCCACCGGAATGACGATGATCATGTAAAGGACCAGCGTCAGAATGATTTGAAGCATGGTGGTTTCCTCCTAAATTTCCTCTTCATAAAACAGGGTGCTCAGAATTTCTCAGGGTGCACCAGTGCGTACACCAGATAATACCCAAGCAGCAGAACGCCTGCGCCTAACACAAGCAGCATGGCAAAGTCCTCCTTTTAGTTGTTGTTGTCCATCTGGAATTTGCACCAGCGCACCAGCAGGTACAGCAGGCCGAAGCTGGCTGCAAGTATCCCCAGCATGAGAAAGTCGTTATCCCAACCCATACAAGTTCCGCTTCCTTTCTTATCAGTTTGCGGACATTATCCTATCACACAGGCCGTGAACACGCTCTTAACATTCTTTGCACAGCATTAAGATTGCATTAAGAAAAGGCAGCCCGGACAAATGTCTGGGCTGCCTTTGAAAAAAACGAAAAAGCGCAAGCGCCTGTGCGCCGTCACTGGCGCAGCATGCGGTACCCCACGCCGATATGCGTCTGGATATAACGCGGCTGAGAGGGGGTTTTTTCTATTTTTTTGCGCAGCGTTGCCATAAATACGCGAAGAGAGGGCGTGTCGGAGGGAAGGGCGCTGCCCCACACCTCTTTCAATATATAATTGTGCGTCAGCACCTTGCCGGTATTTTTAGCCAGAAGGCAAAGCAGCTTGTACTCGATGGGGGTGAGGTGAATCTCCTCCTCCTTGATATACACGCAGCCCGCCGCGTAATCTATTTTCAAATCGCCGTTCTGGTACACGGCCTCTTCCCCGGCCTTCTCGTTCTCTGCATGCACGCGGCGCAGCGCCACGCGCAGGCGCGCCAGCAGCTCGTCGATGCTGAACGGCTTGGTGATGTAGTCGTCCGCACCGGCGTCCAGGGCGTCCACTTTGTCCTGGTCCTCGCTGCGGGCGCTGACCACGATGATAGGCGTATTCGTCCAGCTGCGCACCTTCTGGATAATCTCTACCCCGTCGATGTCGGGCAGGCCGAGGTCCAGAATAATGACGTCCGGCCGGTAGGAGACGGCGTCCAGCAGCGCGCCGGAGCCCGTCTTTGCCGTGTGGTACTGATAATTCTGCGTTTCCAGCGTGGTGCGGATGAGGTTGCTGATGGCGCTGTCGTCCTCCACCACAAGAATTTTAGCTTTCACCATGATTGGTCACCTCTGCAATAGGCAATGTGAAACGAAAAACGGTGCCGTGCGGGGCGTTGTCGGCCACCGATATGGCGCCGCCGTGCGCCGTCACAATAGACTGGCACAGGTTCAGCCCCAGCCCAAGGCCGCGGCGCGTATCCGCCTTGCCCTGGCTGGCCGTGTAAAACATATCGAACAAATGAGGCTTTGCCTCATCTGAAATGCCGGGGCCGTCGTCTGCGATGGAAACCTCCACCATGCTGTCCTTCTGTACGGCGCTCAGCACGATATGCGAGCCCTCCGGCGTATATTTGATGGCGTTGTTCACAATGTTGATAATCACCTGCACCACCAGGCGCACGTCCATGCGCGCCATCAGAAGGTCGTCGTCCAGATGCGTGGAGATATGGTGGTTCGCGGCCTGACGGTCCAGATGGCTCAGAGCCTCCCCGAACACCTCTTCCAGAAGCTCAGGCTCCATGCGGATATGCATGGTGCCGTTTTCGATACGCGTGACGGACAAAAGGTTCTCTGTCAGGTTCACAAGCCACATCGAGTCGTCATAAATGGCGGTGTACAGCTCCTGCTTTTTTTCCTCCGGAAGCTGGATGCTTTTTTCCATCAGCACGCCGGCGTTGCCGCTGATGCTGGTGAGGGGCGTGCGCAAATCGTGCGAAATGGCGCGCAGCAGGTTGGCGCGCAGGCGCTCGCGCTGTGTCTCCATTTCAATGGCCTGCTTTTCCGCGCGCAGGCGGCGGCGCTCTAAAATCAGGCCGCACTCGTTCAAAATAGCCACCATCAGGTTTTTCTCAAATGCCTCGGGCAGAGGATGGTCGTGGATGGGCACGCCCACCACCGCCATCACGCCCTGCGTGCCGCGCACGGCAAGATACAGCGCCTTTGCATGCGGCAGGGTGTCCGTGGTGGCGCCCGCATGCTTGTTGTTGCGCATCACCCACTGCGCCACGCCCTGCTCCTCGCGCGTGATATACTGCGCCACCAGCTCCCGGCTATCCTGCGGGGCGGCGTGGAACGAAAGGTCCTTCCCCTCTTCGGCCAGTGCATACAGAATGGGCCTGTCCAGCAGGCGGCTGAGCTGGCGGCCCGCTATCTGCAGTATCTCGGCCTCGTCCTTGCCCTGCTGCAGCTTCTGGCTGCTGCCCAAAAGCAGCTCTGTATAATACGCCTTCTGCGAGGCCTGCCGCGCCTGCGTTTTTACGCGCGAGGCCAGCGAGCTTGCAATGACGCTGGCAATCAGCATGATAAGAAAGGTGACGGGGTAGCTTGGGTCTGTCGCCTCAAATGTAAAATAGGGCGAAGTGAAAAAGTAATTGAAGGTGGCCACGCTGAGCAGCGAGCTCACCGCGCCGTACAAATGGCCGTGCGTCCACACCGCGGTGATGAGCACGCCCAGAATATAGATCATGATGATGTTGGATTCGCTGAACCCCGCATAGCGGAACGCAAAGCCCAGCAGCGTGGCCATCGCAAGCAGAAACAGGGTTTTTGCAGCATCCCTCCAGCTGAACGCAAGCTCCTCTTTCTGCAAAATGCGCCGGTGGCGCTTTTTGTAAAGCGGCTGCTGGTCTGGAATGATATAGACATCCAGATTGCCGGTAAGGCTGATCAGCCTGTCTGCCAGGTTGCCGCTTCCGTTTACAAGGCGGCTGAAAATGCCCCGCTTATGGTTCACGCGGCCCATTACAATTTTCGTGACGCCGCTGACGCGCGCATATTCCGCTATCTGCACAGCCGGGTCGGTTCCATACACAGTGGCAATCTGCGCGCCCATCTGCTCGGCAAGGCGCAGGTTTTCACGCAGGCGGCGCAGGTTGTCGCCGCTGAGCTCCTTTGTATCCGGCGTCTGCACAAACAGGGCGGTGAAGCCGCTGTGGAATGCCTCTGCCATGCGCGCCGCCGTACGAATGACCTTTGCGTTGGAGGGGGAGGACGAAAGGCACACCAGCACATGCTCGCCCGCGCGCGCCGCGTGCTCGCTGCCTGCGCGCTGCGCCGTGCGGCTGAGCCTGTCTGCCGTGCGCCGCAGGGCTATTTCGCGCAGGGCCGCCAGGTTTTCGCGCGTGAAAAAGTTGTCCATGGCGCGCTCGGCCTGGCCCTCGCGGTATACCTTGCCCGATTTCAGGCGCTCTACCAAGTCGTCCGGCTCAATGTCCACCAGTTCTACCTGGTCGGCAGAGTCGAACACCTGGTCGGGTACACGCTCGCTGACGGCCACCCCCGTGATGGACGAGACAAGGTCGTTCAGCGATTCCAGATGCTGCACGTTCACCGTGGTATATACGTCGATGCCCGCGCGCAGCAGCTCTTCCACATCCTGATACCGCTTTGTATGGCGGCTGCCCGGGGCGTTTGTATGAGCCAGCTCATCTACCAGAATAAGCTGCGGCCTGCGCGCCAGCGCCCCGTCCAAATCGAACTCCCGCAGGCTCAGGCCCTTATATTCCAGCTCCCGGCAGGGCAGCTGCTCCAGCCCATCCAGAAGGGCAAGCGTCTCCGGGCGCTGGTGGCGCTCCACATAGCCCGCCACCACGTCCACACCGTACTTCTGGGCGCGGTGGGCCGCAGTGAGCATGGCATAGGTTTTGCCCACACCGGCCGAATAGCCGAAAAAGATTTTCAGCCTGCCCTTTTTCCGGCCGTCCTGCGCGGCTATTTCCTTCAAAAATCGCTTGGGGTCTCTGTTTTCTTCCATGATGGCTCCTCTTGGCCTGTTTGCGGCGGCTGCAGCCGTGCAGCCATATGCAGCGCACCTGCCTTCTGCACAATCATACCGCGAATTGATTTACGAAAAGATAAAAAATAACTTTTTTACATTAAGATTATATTAAAATTTTTGCCGTGCCAGCAAAAGTTTAACGCCTTTTTAACAGCGCAGCGGGCTTCCTTACACCGTTTTAGGCCCGCGCCTGCTATATTATAATTGTAAAAGGAAAGGTGCCTGCCCGGCAAGGGCGGGTGTACTGCGAAACGGAGTGAGAGGCCATGACGGCTTATTATAACATGAATTTATACAGCGGCGCCGCCTGCCCGGCCAAGGCCCCTGCCAGTGAAAAGCAGGCCGCCGGCTTTGCCGCACACTGGAGGGCTCTGCGCGCAGCCGCGGCCCGCAGAGCCGCGCAGCTTCGCTGTGCGCACCCCGTGCTTGCCGTGGCCGCCTGTGTAGTGGGCGTGCCCGCCGGTATTTTGGGCGGTGTGGCCGCTGCAACGGCGCTTATCATCAGCCCGCTGGCCCTGGTGCTGGGCTGGTAAGCCCTCCGGCTGCCTGCCGCTTTTTAAGACAGAGTGTGATGCCCTTTTTCGTATGATGCGGAAAAGGGCATTTCTTTTTTGACGCCTGCAAAAAGGAGGGGGGCTGCGCCTTTACGCCTGCGCTGCGTCTCCGCCCTTCTGCGGCGCGCTGCCGCGAAAGGTGCCTTCGAAAAAGCTGTAATCCTGCCGGAGCTTATCGGCCAGACGGTAGCTGCCGCGGTTCAATATCCAGTCGATGACCACGCCGCGGAAGTGGCGGAATACGAAATCTGCAATCCATTCCGGCGGCGGCGCGCCGTGCAGCAGCCCGGCCTGCCCGGCCTCGTCCAGGCACTGGCAGATGGCGCTGAGGGTGAAGCGCTGAGGGTCCAGCGTGCTGGCCGCGCAGCTGCCAAGGCGCTGCTGATAATAGCGGGCCGCCAGCTCCCAGCCAAGGCCCTCCATGAAACCGGCATAGCTTGTGAGGATGATGGCCAGCCTCTGCTCCGGCGGCAGGCCCTCGTGCCCGGCAAGGGCCTGCTTCACATAGCCGTCCAGCGAGGAAAAGCCCTTTGCCAGCAGCGCCTCCTTGGAGGGGAAATGATGGTAAAAGGCGCCCGTGGTGATGCCCGCAAGGCTGCATATCTCGCGCACCGAAACCTTGTCGAACGCCTTGCGGCGGCAAAGCTGCATGGCAGCCTTCAAAATGGCCTGCTCGGTTTGGGCAGCCTCGCGCTGGCGGCGCTGCTTATAATCTTCCATACGCGGCTCCTTCCTCATTGACACGGGGCAGGTGTTCTTTTATAATATATCACATAACAGCGTTATGTCACAGTTCTTTCTCCCTGCCGGGCCCGGTGCGGTACGGTACTGCCCCATAAACCTGATGCTAAAGGAAGGTGAGCGTTTTGTCAACCGAGGCGGCGCATTTTTCCCACAACCCCGAGAAAATAGCCTTTCTGACAGACTCCTGCGCAGACCTTTCGCCCGCGCTGCGCAAAAACAAGCCTGTTTTTGTAGTTCCGCTGCATGTGCGCTGTGCAGACGGCGAATTTCGCGACGGAGAAAATATTTTTGCACAGGACGTTTACCGGCGCCAGCAGCAGGGCGAAATGCCCCATACCTCCCTGCCGGACGGCGGCTGCGTGGACGCAGTGCTGGATAAAATAGCCGCGCTGGGCTATAAAAAGGTGGCAGCCGTGCACCTTTCCTCCGGGCTTTCGGGCACATGCAACCTTGTGCGCGTCAAGGCCGCCGAGCGCGCCGGGCTGGATGTGCGCGTGTTTGACTCTCTCAGCGGCAGCCTGGGCCTTGGCGCCACCGTGCTGCAGGCATGGGAGGATGTGCGCGCAGGCATGCCCTGGCGCGAGCTGGTGGAGGCCCGCATTCCCCGCCTGATTGAAAACACCTTCCCCTTCTTTTCCGTAGATACGCTGGAATATCTGCAAAAGGGCGGGCGCATCGGCAAAATAACCGCCATTGCGGGCACCATGCTGAACATCAAGCCGCTGATCAGCTTTGCGCCGGACGGCCAGCTTGCCAGCGTGGCCAAGGTGCGCGGGCGGCAGGCCGTGCAGCCCAAATTTATAGATTTGCTGGCCGCACACGCCGCCGGGCATGCGCATTACAACCTGGCTGTTGCGAACGGCGGCGCGCCGCAGGAGATGGAGGCGCTGGCCAAAAAGATGAAGGCCGCATTTCCGAATTATGAGCACTTCTGGAAGGCGGAAATAGACGCCACCCTGTCCAGCTATATCGGCGCGGGCGTGCTGGGCGCGGCTATCCAGCTTTTGGATTGAGCCTGTGCTCCGGCGCACAGGCTGCCCGCCCTGCAGCAGCAAGCACGAAAAAGCCCCGGCCGCAAGGCCGGGGCTTTTCTGTACACCGCAATTTGCGGCGGCATGGTGAGCCGCCGGGGATTCGAACCCCGGACCCATTGCTTAAAAGGCAATTGCTCTGCCTACTGAGCTAGCGGCTCATATGCATTTGATAGCTTAACAATTATAACAGCCGCATAAAGGCTTGTCAATAGCTGTTTTACAGGCCGCAGGCCAAATTCACGCGCGGGGGCCCCGGCGCCGGGGCCCCCGCGCAGCCTTGTGCTTATACGGCGCGGTAATAATATTCGCTGCGGCCGTTCACCGTCACATACAGGGTGTCAAAATCGACACATTCCCACGCAGCATAGCATTGTTCATTCTCTGTATGCACCAAGCCCTCTTTGCGATAATAATAGCTTGCTAATGGCAGGTAAAAACCAGTTTCAAACACGTCGTCAGAAAACCACATGTAGCCTCCAGAGTTTGAATACCAGTTTCCATAGAGATAAGCAGCCATGTCATAGTATATAAGCGGCGAAATGTCGATATAATCATCCAGCCAGCGCATGGTCGCCATCTGGTCAGACGTATATCTGACCTGCCCCTTTTCCATGTACTGTTTTGTAAATTCTCCTCCTAACTCACACGCCGTCAGATAAATCTGTGCCGCCTCATTCCCCTCATATTGCGCAAGAACAGCGAAGGACTCCTTCGCCCTGTCAAAGTTCCCCTCCTCAAACCAGCCAACACCTTCCTCAGCAATTCCCGGCAGGCACTCAAGCGCACGGCTGCGGGAATCCAAAAAATCTCCCAGCTCTGTAAAATACTTATATTGCATCAAAGGCCCCATGCCTTTGGAAGGCTCCGCTGCAATCAGATAAACCCGAATTTTTTTTGCCAGTTGCGCAGAATCTTGATATTCATCCAGCGCCAGAAACGCCTTCTTTGCCTGCTCCAGCTCGCCCTGCGCCATCAGCGTCTGCGCGTCCACATAGGCCGCCCGCTGCTCGTCCAGCAGGCGCAGCCACGGCGCACGGCGGTATGCGGCCTGCGCCTGGCCGTACTGCCCGTAAGAGACAGCCGTCTCCAGCGCGTCCGCCTGCCGCCAGGTGTAAATGCCGAACCCCACGGGCACGGCCAGCACCGCCGCGGCCACAGCCGCAGCCACCCATTTGCGGCGGCGCCTTTTCTTCGGCTTTTCCTGCGCGGGCAGGGGCGCCGGCGGTGCGGGCGCCGGGGCCGCACCGCCGCCGGGCGTCCCCGCAGGCTCTGCCCCGGCGGGCGCCGCCGCGGCAAAGGGCGCCGTTTCCGCTTCGGGCCGCGGCCCCGCCTCTGCCTGCGCCAAAACGGCGGCAGACGCGCACGCCTGTACCGGGTCGCGGGCCTGCGGCGCGGCCGAAAGGCGTGCCGCCAGCGCCGCAAGCTCTGCTGCAAACTGCGCAAGGCTCTGCGTGCGCCTGCCCGCCTGCATGTCCATGGCATTCTCAATAAAGAAGCGCAGCGGGTTCTGCTCGCAGAAGGCAAGCGGCGCGCCGTTCATGCGCGAGGGGATGTCCGGCGGCACGGCGCCCTCCGTAAGGGCGTACAGCACCGCGCCGTAGAAGTACACGCTGCCCGCCTCGCCCTGCACGCCATAGTAGGTCTCGGGCGCAGTATAGCCCGGCGCGCGGTAATCCGCCCCCTTTTTCTTCACAAGCTCAACGCCGCTGCCGCGCACCAGCACGCACTGCGGCGCGCAGAGGCCGTGCGCCTTTACGCCCTTTGCCTGCACAGCCGCCGCCACCGCTGCGGCCGCCTCTGCCGGGGCCAGCCTGCGCCCCGCCTGTACGAACCGCACAAGCGGCACGGCCTGCTGCCCCGCACCGTGCGGCCAGCCTTTTTTCTTCCAGATGCGAAGGCCAAGCGCGGCTGCGGCTGCACACAGCGCCAGCGCCGCCGCGCCCAGCACAGCCCCCATGCGGGACTGCGTTTTGTACGGAATACCGTTTGCCTCCAGCACATTGATGAGCTCGCTGACATGCACAGCGCCGTTGATGGCCTGCACATTCTCCACGCCCACGGTGTTCACGCCCACAACGTTCCCCTTCTCATCCACCATAGGGCCGCCGGAATTGCCGTGGTTGATGGCCGCATTCGTCTGCACCAGACGCACCGCCTGCGAGGCAGTGCCCACCTCATGGCTCGTCTTTACCGCGCTGACGATGCCGTCTGTCACCGTCATCTCATCCACGCCTGCCGCCGGCTGCCCGGCCAGCGTATCCGCCCCGCCGGGGAAGCCCAGCGCCCACACTGCAAGGCCTGTGTCAAAGCCGCTTGTGCGCAGCGCAAGGCCCGGCACCTTCAGGGGCGCCGCCGTTTCCAGCACGGCCAAATCCGCGCCCGGCGCGGCGGCCTTCACTGTGGCCGGCACGGCGGCCTCGTGCGAAAGGTACACCTCAAATTCTTCGTATCCCTCCACCACATGATAGTTCGTCACCACATAGCGCGAATTGCGCGCCACGGCAAAGCCGGTGCCGCTGGACACATTCCCTCCGCTTACGGCAAGGACGCGCACCGTGCTCTGCCGCGCGTCCAGCACAGCGCCCGGCACGCTTTGCGCGCCGAGGGCCGCGCACGCCAGCAGGCATGCCAGCGCCAGAGACGCAGCCAGTTTTTTTACGGCGCCCCGCATGAAAAAGCCCCCATTCCCCGGGAAATGCCCCGGCGTATCCATCTGCAGAAGGGCAGTGTGTTTTCCGGCGCGCCGGAAAAGCGCCCTGCCTCTTTTGTTATTATCATACCACACTGCCCCGCCCTGCGGCACAGTCACCTTATACAAAAAAGCGCCTCTGTTTTAGGCAGTTTGCCAGAAACAGAGGCATTTTCTTATTTCGCGGCATTATGCGCGGCGGGCGGCAGCGCGCAGCCATTCTTCATCGCACGCCATGCTGTCGAACAGCGCCTTCAGCCGGGGAATATCTGCGCGCAGGGCCATGCGCACAAAGCCCTCGCCGGCAGCGCCGAACGCCGTGCCGGGAATGACGGCGGCGCCGTGGCGCGCCAGCAGCTTTTGGGCAAAGGCGGCGCTTGTCTGGCCCGTTTTGCGGATATCCAGAAACGCATACAGCCCGCCCTGCTGTTTCGGCCGGGCCAGGAATGGAAGCTCTTCCGCGCGCCGGGCAGCATATTCGGCGCGGGCGCGGTATGTCTCATTGACGCGGGCGAATATCTCGCGGCGCAGGGCCAGCGCATGCAGCCCTGCCCGCTGGGAGACCATGGGCGCCGCATACACATTGCTTTCGTTTATTTCGCGCATTTTTTGCACAAGCGGCGCAGGCGCGGCCACATAACCCAGGCGCCAGCCGCTCATGCAGTAATCCTTGGAAAAAGAATGCACGGTGGCCACGCGCCCGGCCATGCCGGGCATGCCCGCGGCAGGCACAAAGGGCGTTTCAAAGCAATAGGCGGTGTAGATGTCGTCTGCAATCAGCAGAATGCCCTTTTCCCGGCACACCTCGCACAGGGGCGCCAACTGCCCGGCCGTGAGGCACGCGCCGGTGGGGTTGTTGGGCGTGTTGAGGATGACGGCTCTCGTTCTTGGCCCGCAGGCGGCCGCCAGCGCCGCGGCCTGCGGCACAAAGCCCTGCTGCGGCAGAACGGGCACCTCTACCGGCACGCCGCCCGCCATGCGCACCTGCTGGGGATAGGGCGGAAAATACGGCGCGAACAGCACCACCTCGTCCCCCGGCGCCAGCAGCGCCGAAAGCAGCAGCCACATGGCATGGCAGCCGGACGCCGTCACCATCACCTGTTCGGAGGCAAGCGCAAGGCCGTAATCCTCCTGCCAGCTTCTGCAAATGGCCTCTATCAGCCCGGCGTCGCCCGCCGCAGGGCCGTAATGCGTATAGCCGTGCAGCGCGTCCCGCATGGCGGCGCGCACCACGCGCGCGTCGGTGTCAAGGTCCGGGTCGCCAAGGGCGAGGTCCAGCACGGCGCCGCTGCGGGCCGCGTCCGCCATGGCCATCATCCCGGCAAGGCCGCCCATGGCGGCGTCATTCTGCTTCATCGCATTTCCTCCGGCGGCCGTGCCGCAAAGGCGGCCCGCGCCGCGGGCCGCCTGTTTTTCTTTCCGCTCAATTTCTTTCTGCTCAATCGAAGGTGCGCAGGAACTTCGATACAAGGGTAAGCCCCTCGCGCAGGGCGGTGGTGTCTTCCGCAAAGCAATAGCCGATGCGCAGCCAGCCCTCCATATCCATGGCCGCGCCGGGCAGCAACATCACGCCTGTCTCTTCCAAGAGGCGCTTGCAGAAGGTGACGCTGTCCACCGGGGCGTCGTATTTCAAAAACGCCGTGGTGCCCGCTTTGGGCTTCACATAGGAAATGCGCGGCTCGCTGTCCACCCACGCGTCCAGCACGGCGGCGTTGTCCGCCACGATTTTCAAATTGCGGCGCAAAAGCGCCTCGCGGCTGCGGATGGCAAGCGCGGCCAGATAATCGTCTATTTTGCCGCAGCTGATGGTGTTGTAGTCGCGCCGGCGGTTGATGCGCTCAATCAGCTTCACAGGCGCGGCCACCCATCCAAGGCGCAGGCCCGCCAGCGAAAACGTCTTGGAAAACGAGCCCACGCTGACGCCCTTTTCGTACAAATCCGCCATGGCCGGGGCAAAATTTTCGCCGTACTGCGCATGGTTCAGCCCGCGGTAGGCCTCGTCGCACAGCACCCAGGCGCCGCAGCCCGCGGCTATTTTCGCCACGCCGCGAAGCAGGGCCCCGTCCATCAGGGCGCCGGTGGGGTTGTTGGGGTTGTTGATGCAGATGAGCTTCGTTTTGCCGTCCACAAGGCTTTCCAGTTCGGCCAAATCGGGCAGAAAGCCGTTTTCCTCGCGCAGGCGGCATATCTTCACCTCCGCGCCCAGCGACTCCGGGATGGAATAAAGCTGCTGGTAGGTGGGCAGCACGCTGATGACCGTGTCGCCCGGCTCTACCAGGGCGTTGATGACAAGGTCGTTCGCGCCGATGGCGCCGTGCGTAATGGTGGTATTTTCGGGGCGCACCGTCTCATACAGGCCGCACAGCCCTTCGCGCAGCGCCGCAGAGCCCTCGATGTCGCCATAGGTCAGCTGCATGGCGCGGATATCCTCCCACACCTTGTCGCCCTTGCCGGAAAGCCCGGCAAGCTCCTGCACGGTAAGCGACTTCACACACGTCTCGGCCAGGTTGTAGGTGCAGTTGTTCTCATAGGCGTTCATCCACATCTCCACGCCGAAATCCCGTATTTTCATCGTATTCCTCCTTTTTTCTCACAGCCGCACCACAGTGCCTATGCCCAGCGCCTCGGCCCTGCGCAGCGCGCAGGCTGCGGCGGCTAGGTCCTGCAGGGCAATGCCCGTGGTGTCGAACACTGTAATATCCTCTTCCTTCACCCGGCCCGGCTTCTGCCCGGCCAGCACCTGCCCAAGCTCGCCCGCAATGCCCTCCGGCGCAAGAAAGCCCTGCTTTACAGCCATTTCCACCTCGCCCACGGCAAGGCATTGGGGCGTATCGTCGGTATATACGCGGGCCGCGGCCAGAATAGCGCCGTCCAGCTCCTGCTTTCCGGCAAGGTCCGCCCCCACACAGCTGAAATGCGTGCCCGGGCGCACCCACGCGGCCTGCACAAGCGGCCTGTACGACGGTGTGGCCGTGACGACGATATCGCTTTGGCCCACAGCCGCCGCAAGGTCCGGCGCGGGCTCTATGGAGACGCCCGCCGCGTTCACGCCAAGCTCCCGCTCCAGCGCGCCCGGCAGCGCCGCCGCTTTTTCGCGCGCGTTTTCCGGGCTTTTGGCGTCGTGCAGCAGCACGCGCCGCACCGAGGGCACCGCGCGCAGCATGGCGCCCACCTGGTAAACGCACTGGTGCCCCGCGCCCACCACAAGCAGCACCTCGCTGTTTTTCCGCGCAAGGCATTTTGCGCCCAGCGCCGCCGCGGCGCCCGTGCGCAGGCCCGTGAGGGCGCTGCCCTCCAGCACGGCCAGCGGCTGGCCCGTCTCGTCGCTGAACAGGGCCACCAGCGCCGAAAGCGGCGCCTGCCCGCGCTGGATATTTCCCTCAAAAAAGCTTACCAGCTTCAGGCCGAACACGCCCTCGCTGCCCAGATGGCCGGATTTGATGTCCATATCCGCCGCCCTGGGGGAAAAATCGTGGAACACCAGCGGGAATACCGCCGCCCCGCCCTGCGCCTTGGCCAGATAGGCCCGCTGCACCCCCGCGAGCACATCGTCCAGCGAGAGCACCTTGTGCAGCTCGGCTGCGCCAAGCACCCGGATGTCTGCCATATAAACACGCCCTTCTCTGCGCGCGGCGCGCCGAAAAGCGGGCCGCGCGGCCGTTATTTGAGAAAAGCATACCGCACGCGCGGCCCCGCGTCCATGTGCGGCAGGCCAAACAAACGGCACTCTGTTTGGAAAAATTACAAATCTCCATGCAGGAAGGCGCACAGATAAAGCTGTTCATAAAAGGCCTTATCCTCCGCGCCCTCGCCGCACAAAAGCACTTTCGCCTTCTGCATGCGGTAGCGCACCGTATTCGGGTGCTGAAACAATCGCTTTGCGGCCAGCGCGGCGTCGCCATGGCAGCGCGCGTAGCACAGCGCCGTCTCATACAGGGCCGTGGCGTTTTTTTCGTCATAGCTGCGCAGGGCGCCCAGCCACGCGCCGCAAAAGCGCTGCACATACCAATCCTGCTGCGCCGCCGCGCGCACGGCCTGCACGCCCATGGCCGCATATTCCGCGGCAGGCAGGCCCTGCGCCTGCGCATAGCGCGCGGCGCGCACGCTTTCTTCCATGGCGCGGCCCGCGCAGGCAAGCGGCAGGGCCTCGCTTGTGCCCGATGCCGCCGCGCGCAAAGCGGCGGGCGGCGTGCCCGCCCGCCCGGTGGCGCACAGCAGCACCAGCATGCCGCCGAAGCGGAACGCGGCCCCGCCGCAGGCGGCCTCCCAATGGGCCGCAGCCTCAAGCCACGCGCCGACGGCCGCCTGCCCGGGAAGGGCGCACGCCGTGCACTGCACCTGGGGCGGCGCCGCGCCAAGCAGGCGCTGGGCCAGCCGCTCGCAGCGCGCGGGCTGCTGCTCGCGCGCAAGGCGGGCCGCCAGCCTGTCCTTTTTTTCAAACGCCGCGCTCTGGCCCAGCATGCCCTTCACGGCGGCGATCACATCCTCCAGATATACGCCGTCGTATAACAAAAGCGCCGTGCCCGTCTGCTCTGCCATGGCGCACACCTGCGGCGGGAATTCATGGACGAACACCGTCTTCACGGCAATGGCCGTGACGCCGCGGCGCATCAGCCCCTCCATGGCCTGCCAGGCAAGGGCGGGCTGCCCCTTTGCAAACAGCAGCGTGCTCAGCACAAGCTCGTCCCTGTAAAAATCGGCATAGCTGCCCTGTGTGGGCTCGTAATCCAGAAAAGCCACGTTTGCCACGCTGCGGGCAAGGCCGCTGCGCCCCGCCACACAGCGCATACCGCGCAGCGCCGGATGGCGCAGCACCGCCTCCAGGCTCAGCATGGCAACGCCCCCTTTGCAGGTTCATTTTCCTGTATTGTACCACGCGGGCGGCATACAGAAAAGGCCCAAAATCTGCGGCAGCCGCGGTGCGCGGGGCCGCGCCGTGCATACGGTGCACGGAAAAGGCCCGGCGGGAAGTTCCCGCCGGGCCGTGCGCTGCGCAGCACCGGCCGCGTTCAGCGCGCTTTTGTCCGAATTTCCTCCAGAATTTGCGCTTCAAATTCCTCCAGCCGCTTCACGCCGCCGTTTTCCTCCTTGCGCGCGCGCACAGAGACTGTGCCGTCCTCCATCTCCTTTACGCCCACCACCAGCATATAGGGCACCTTCTGAAGCTGGCCCTCGCGTATTTTATAGCCCATTTTTTCATTGCGGCAGTCTGCCGAGGCGCGCACGCCCGCGGCCTCCAGCCTTTGGGCCACCTGGCGCGCATAGGCCTGGTGCGCCTCGGCAATGGGGATGACGCGCACCTGCTCAGGCGCCAGCCAGGTGGGGAAGGCGCCCGCAAAGTGCTCGATAAGGATGCCGATAAAGCGTTCGATGCTGCCGAACACCACGCGGTGTATCATCACCGGGCGGTGCTTGAGGCCGTCCTCCCCGGTGTATTCCAGCTCAAACCGCTCGGGCAGCTGCATATCAAGCTGAATGGTGCCGCACTGCCAGGTGCGGCCGATGGCGTCCACAAGGTGGAAATCCAGCTTCGGGCCGTAGAAGGCGCCGTCGCCCTCGTTCACCGTGTATTCGCGCCCCAGCTCCTCCAGCGCGGCGCGCAGGCCGTCTGTGGCGTGCTGCCAGGCCGCCTCATCGCCCAGATGGTCCTCCGGCATGGTGGATAGCTCAATATGGTATTCGAAGCCGAACAGGCTGTACACCTGGTCTATCAGCTTCACCACGCCCTTGATTTCGTCCTTTATCTGTTCGGGCGTCATAAAGATGTGCGCGTCATCCTGCGTGAAGCAGCGCACGCGCATCAGCCCGTGCAGCGCGCCGGAGAGCTCGTGCCGGTGCACAAGGCCCAGTTCGCCCATGCGCAGGGGCAGGTCCCGGTAAGAGCGGGGCTTTGTTTGGTACACCAGCATGCCGCCCGGGCAGTTCATGGGCTTGATGGCAAAGTCCGTGTCGTCGATGACCGTGGTGTACATGTTCTTTTTGTAGTGGTCCCAGTGGCCGCTGCGCTCCCACAGGGCGCGGTTGAGCATGACGGGAGTGCTGATCTCCTGATAGCCTGCGGCGCGGTGGATCTGGCGCCAGTAGTCGATGAGCTCGTTTTTCAAAATCATGCCCTTGGGCAGGAAGAACGGAAAGCCGGGGCCCTCCTCCATCAGGGTGAACAGCTCCAGCTCTTTGCCAAGGCGGCGGTGGTCGCGCTTTTGCGCCTCCTCCAGCATTTTCAGGTATTCCTCAAGCTGGCTTGCCTTGGGGAAGGCGATGCCGTACAAACGGTCCAGGCTGTCGCGCTGGGCGTCACCGCGCCAATAGGCGGCGGCCACCTTCAAAAGCTTCACGGCCTTCAGCGCGCCGGTGCTCATCAGGTGCGGGCCGGCGCACAGGTCGGTGAAATCGCCCTGCGTGTACACGCTGAGCTGCCAGCCCTTTTCGGCATATTCCTCCAGCAGCTCCAGCTTATAATCCTGCCCGGCGAACAGCGCGCGCCCCTCCTCTGCTGTGATGAAGCGCTTTTCCACCGGAAGATCCGCCTTGATAATCTTCTTCATCTCGGCCTCGATGGCGTCGAAATCGCCCGTGGTAAGCGGACGGTCTGCCTTGATGTCGTAATACCAGCCGTTTTCCAGCGCCGGGCCGATGCCGAACCTCGCCTGCGGGAACAGGTGCTGCACGGCCTGCGCCATCACATGTGCGGCCGTGTGCCAGAAGGCATGCTGGCCCTCAGGCGAATCGAAGGTCATGATCTCCAGCACGCAGTCCTTTTCCAGCGGCGTGCGCAAATCGCACGCCTCGCCGTCCACCCTGGCGGCACAGGCCGCCTTATACAGCCCCGCGCCGATGCTTTTGGCCACCTCGGCGGCGGTAACGCCCGCCTCGAACTGCCTTTTATCTCCCTTTAATGTCACTTGTATCATGCTTTGCCCCTTTCTTCAGCCCTTTTCCCGGCTGAAAACAAAAATGCCCATCCCGCACCAATGCGCACGGGATGAGCAGGAAGCCCACGGTTCCACCCGAATTATATTACCCTTTGTTATAAAATAAAAAATAAACAAACAGCAATATCACTCTTGCCGGCTGTAACGGGCCGTGCCCGGCAGGGGTTCGCCCCCGCACTCTGCGGTGGTAGGGACAATGCCGGCGCAAGGCCGCTTGCAGCCCAAGGGCGGCCCTCTCTGTGTGCGTGGAAAGCAAAGCCCCGTGTCCGCTTCTGCGTTTTTACGGGATGTCCTTTATGAAAGCATACACCCGGCCCTTGCAGTTTGTCAACGGTATATGTCACAAAGAGGTAACAATTTCTTGACAATTTTGTGAACGAACGATACAATATAACATGTGATTATATGTAATATTGAGGCAGCCTGCTGAAAAAGGCGGGCCTGCCTTTTACTTTATTCGCAAATAAAACGGTTTTTCATGCTCGCTTTGGGCTGCCCTCATATTACTTTTATTCATCAATTTTGAACTGAATAGGAGTGGACCCCATCTTATGTTACCATTGTTACTGCCGCTGTGGCTGGTGATCATTGGGATCATGGCCATACTGGCCGCCGGGTGCGTAGTGGGCTTTTTTCTGGGCGAAGGCCATCGCAAAAAGGTAGCCGAGGCGAAAATCGGCAGCGCGGAAGAAGAAGCCCGCAGGCTTGTGAACGACGCCGTGAAAACGGCGCAGCAAAAGCGCAAGGAAGCCCTTGTGGAGGCGAAGGATGCCGCCCTCCAGATGAAAACGGAGGCCGACAAGGAGATAAAGGAACGCCGCAACGAGCTGTCCCGCCAGGAGCGCAGGCTGGATCAGAAGGAAGAGGCGCTGGACAAAAAGGTTTCCGCGATGGAGCAGAAGGAGGAAGACCTCCGCAAGCGCCAGGAGCTGGCCGAGGCCCGGCTGAGCGAGGTGGAGCAGCTTCGCCTGCGCGAAATGGAAAAGCTGGAGACCATTGCCGGCCTTTCTACGGAAGACGCCAAGCAGCTGCTTTTGTCGAAGCTGGACGAACAGCTTGCCCACGAGAAGGCCATGCACATTGCCGCATATGAAACCCAGACAAAGGACGAGGCCGAGACAATGGCGCGCGAGCTGATCAGCCAGGCCATTGCCCGCTGCGCGGCAGACCATTCCAGCGAGGCCACCGTTTCGGTGGTGGCCCTGCCCTCGGATGAAATGAAGGGCCGCATCATCGGCCGCGAGGGCCGCAACATCCGCGCGCTGGAAACGGCCACCGGCGTAGACCTCATCATCGACGACACGCCCGAGGCCATTACGCTTTCCAGCTTTGACCCCGTGCGCCGCGAAATTGCCCGCATGACGCTGGAGCGCCTGATCAGCGACGGGCGCATCCACCCGGCGCGCATTGAAGAGACTGTGGACAAGTGCCGCCGCGAGCTGGAGCTTGCCATGAAGCGCGAGGGCGAAAAGGCCGTGATGGATGTGGGCCTGCACGGCCTGCACCCGGATATCGTGAAGCTGCTGGGCCGTCTGCGCTACCGCACCAGCTACGGCCAGAACGTGCTGAACCATTCGCTGGAGGTGGCCTATCTCTCCGGCATCATGGCCGCAGAGCTCGGCGTGAACGTCACCCAGGCAAAGCGGGCAGGCCTGCTGCATGACATCGGCAAGGCGCTGGACCACGAGATCGAGGGCAGCCACATCTCCATCGGCGTGGATATTGCCAAGAAGTATAAAGAAAACCCTGCCATCATCCATGCCATTGAGGCGCATCACGGCGATGTGGAGGCCAAAACGCCTCTGGCGTTCATTGTGATGGCGGCGGACGCCATTTCCGCCGCACGCCCCGGCGCGCGCAAGGAAAACCTTGAAAGCTATATCAAGCGTCTGGAGAGCCTGGAGGAGATTGCCAACAGCTTTGAAGGCGTGGAGACGAGCTTTGCCATTCAGGCAGGCCGCGAGGTGCGCATTATGGTGAAGCCGGACGCCATCACGGACGACCAGCTTATCATTCTGGCGCACAGCATCTCCCGCAAAATAGAGGACGAGCTGGATTACCCCGGCCAGATCAAGGTGAACGTCATCCGCGAATCCCGCGCGGTGGAATACGCCAAATAAGCAGCAGCTTCAAAAAGCGCAGCCTGTTTACAGGCTGCGCTTTTTTCGTTTTCTGCGGCACGGCATTTCTCACGCACGCAAGCCCTCCGCCTTATGGCTGCCGGGTGGCGCCATCAGCGGAAAGAGACGCCAGATATTCATTCACCTGACGGCGCGTGAGAAAGCGCATGCCCTTTTTTGCCGCGGCAAGGTGCGCCTCGTGCCCGGCGCGCTGGGCCTTTGTGCGCCCCTTGTGCATGATCCACCAGAAAAATTCCGCGTCGAATTTTTCTTCGCAGCCCAGCGAGGGCCGCGCCTTTCCCCGGTACTGCCGCCAGCGGTGCAGGCAGGCGGCCAGGCAGGGCACGCGCGCGAAATCCAGAAAAATGCACACATCCGCCATGGCGAACCGCTGCGGGCACACGCGGGCATAATTGCCGTCTATCACCCAGCCCTCGTTCTGCTCCAGAAATTTCTGTACAAGGGCGTTCTGCTCTTCCAGGCCGCGCTCGTTCCAGCTTCCGTAAAACTGCACTGTGTCCAGATGCAGCACCGGCAGGCCGTACAGCTTTCCCAGCCGCTGCGCCAGCGTAGATTTTCCACTGCCTGAATACCCGATGATTTGAATTCGCAGAGTGCGCGCCTCCTTCCCTGATGGAGCTGCCAGTATAACCCTGCCCGCCGGGGCGGGCTCTCAGCCGGGCTGCCCCATATAGCTCATGGCGAGGGGGGCCGTTTTTTCCATGGATACCCGGCACACCACAATGCTGCCGCCGCCCGCAACACCGCCGGAGTCTCCGTTCTGAAACTCAAAATCCTGCCCCAGCGCCACGGTCCATTCCGGGAGGCCGCCCCTGCACAGGGCAAGCGCAAGCGTGCCGGCCTGCACACAGTCGCTGTATTCATACTCATAGCAGTAGCTGCCGTTTTCCAGCGTGATATGTCCGCCGGGGCCGCCTGTGGCCGCCAGCCGCCAGCCCGCAGTATTTGGCCCCATGGGCTCCCACACACCCATCAGCGCGGAGCCCACATAGTAATAAGAGAGGCCGCCGCCTCTGTCGCCAAAGGTGGCGATATACTGGTGCGTGCGCCCGTCCCCGCCTTCATAGGTGGCTGTGCATACATCGCCGGTAAGCCACTGTAATTTCAAGCCGCTCTGCACCGTATAGGGAAGCTGCTGTGCATGAAAACCGCGCAGATGCAGCGTTTTGCCCGTCACAGGGTTTTTATAGAACACGGCCAGCCGAAGCGAAGGGGAAAGGCTGGCCCGAAGCCCCGCCCCGTAAGCCGCCGCGCCCAGCGCCGCCGCCAGCGCAAGCACCAGAAGCACGGCGCGCAGCGGGCGCGGCAGGCGGCGGCACAGGGGCACCCGCCCCTGCTTCCAGCGCACCTGCGGGGTATGGCGGCGCAAATGCTGCGCCAGTGCATGAAGCTGCTCCGCCTCCAGCCCGTCCCCTGGCACCGGCAGGGCGCGCCGCCCCCAGAACAGGCACAGTCCCTGCGGGCCCTGCCACGCAGCCGTAACGCCGGCATAGGCAAGGCGGGTGCTTTCGCCGGGGCTTTGCAGCAGCACGCCGTCCTCCCAAAACTGCGCGCTGCGCACCCCGGCCCTGCGTGCGGCCGCGCGCAGGCTCAGGCGCGACAGCGCCCCAAAAAACACCTCTGCCCCATACAGTACGGCCAGCGCGCCCTCCACAGCCGCCAGCGCATACAGGCCGGTATCGCCGCGGCGCCCGGCCAGCCACAGCACGGCTGCGCCGGATAGAACCAGCAGCGCAAACAGTATACGCACCACCCAGCGCCGCCGGGCAGTATGCCGCCCGGCGCAGGCCGCCAGAGCACGCGCCTGCGGGGTAAGGATGTCCGCCACGCAGAACAGGGGCCCCTGCGGCGCCTTTTCCCCAAGGCCGAGCCCAGGGGCTTGCGCAGCTTTCACGTTTTCAGGCGCCTGCGGCTGCTTCGCGGCCGCCTCACCTGCCAGCAGCTCGTCCACACTTACCCCCAGCGCCGCAGCCAGCTCCGGCAGGGCGGTGATATCCGGCAGGCCAAGGCCCCGCTCCCACTTGCTCACCGCCTTGTTTGTCACACCCAGCGCCTGTGCAAGCTGCTGCTGCGTCATTTCCATCGCTTTCCGGCGTGCCGCCACAAAAGCGCCTATTTTTTCACTGTCCATGCAAATGCTGCCTCCCTCCGGCACACGGCCCGCCGCACACAAAAGCTGCGCCCTGCCGCTCGACTTCTTCACCTTACCACATGCCCCTGCGGCCTGGCAACACACGGCCTGTGGAAGCCTTGTCTACGCAGCGTGGAACGCCCCTGCCGCCGTATGTCTGCCGGAAAAAGGCCTGCGAAACGGCCTGTGTTTTCAAAAAACGGGCAGGGAAAAATTTTTCTTCAAGGCGCTTTCCCCTGCTTTTCATGCAGGAAGGCAGAGCCGCAGCCGCGGCCTTGTGCAGCCTTCCCCGAAGCCTGCTGCCGGGGGCCGGGCCTATAACCAGCATGGGGCCGCCTGAGGCTTTTCTTCCGCTGCCCGGATAAGCGCAGAGGCTCCCGCCCATTTTCTTATCGCTCCGCCACCTTTTACCCGTCTTTGCTTTGTATGTCTATTTTGGGAATATATCGAAAGCCTTTGATCTCACGGGCACTTCCGGCAATTTTTGTTTACAGGAAAAGCCCCATGCCAAGCCTGACGGCTTTTATGGGGCTTGCAAGCTCTCTATGCGCTGAAGCAGCAGGGCCCGCGCTTTTTGAATGGAAAAGAAAACGTTCTGTTTCTAATATTCTATCTCCCCAAAATTCCAATTTCCTATTTTATTTTTTCAATTCTTTCCATTCACTTTCTAAAATCGACATTAAAATATCATCTGCATACTTATCTCCGTCTAAAATGGCATCTCTTAAAACACCTTCTCGCTTAAACCCCGCTTTTAAGTATACTTTTTCTGCTCTAGGATTGAATGAATATACATCCAATTCCAAACGATGCAACTTTAACTTTTCAAAGGCAAAATCACGTGTAATTTCAGTTGCCCATGTACCAATACCTTTTCCCCTTTCCGTTTGACGGTAAAGACCAATACGGAAATTAGCACACCTCAAATCCCAATCAATTTCATTTATTACGCTTTCACCTATAATTTCTCCATCAGGTGCTATAATCAAGAAGAAATACCTATCATCTTCTTCGAGGGATTTCATGAAAAAGGATACTACTTCTTCCTTTGAAAATTCTTCTTTGCAACCAGTCAGCCGCGCCACTTCCTTATCTAAGGGGCAATAATTCTGTTCGTAATAATTGATTGCATCTTCCGCTTTAGCCAGACGTATTATAAAACCGTCTTTCTTGGCGATAACATCTATATTCATACAAATTTTCCCTCCTAACCGCCAATTTGTCTCTATCTGCATGATATCATGCTGTTATAAGCGTCGTCATTTCTTCTCTGCTCTAAAAAAATACTTATTAGCCTATATTTTGTAAAGGGTGCTGTTCCGCATTGCTTACGCAACAAGCCCTTGACAAACCATAGACTAATAAGTTTTAGAGCAATCAAGCAGAAACGAAATAATCTGCTGTTGCACTGCATAGAAAAAGACTCTCTTTTTTAAGTGTCATTTTTCCATAGTGCTGTATTTCTTTGTATAATTGGTTACATCGGGTACTTTCATTTGTTGTAATTTGCTTCTTTTTCCTTTATCATTTGTTGGCAGATATAATGTTTATGTGGGTATTCACAGTTTTTCAACTGTTTTTCCATTCAAAAACGGTGTTTTCCCGCACAGGCAGACGCACTCTTATTCCTGCGGTTTTTCCTCACCGTCAGGCCGCGGGGCTTCTTCGCCGCCGTCTTCCGGCTCATCGCCCTTCACACTCGCCAGGGCGTCCTTCGCCTGCGTCAGAAGGCTGTCGGCCCCGGCCTTCACTTTTTCCAGCATCTCAGGCGCATCCTCCGCCACCTTATGGGCAACGCTGGCGCCCGCGTTTACCACGGCCCGGCCTGCCACCACAATGGCCCGGCCTGCCTCGCTGAACGAACCGGCCAGTTCATCTGTATCAATGCCCGCTTTTCCGGCGGCCTCCTTCACCTTGCTTTTGGCAGTGCCTGCGGCGTCTGCGGCCTGTTCCTTTATCTCGTGCGCCGCATCTTCCGCAGCTTCCACAAGGTCTTCCTTTACCTCCTGCAGCGTGGGCTGCGTCTGGGCCCCTGCCGGCTGTTCATCGGGCAGCACCGGGGCCTCAGCCTCTTCCGCCGCCTTGTTCTCGGAATATTTCTGCGCTACCTTCACGGCGGCCGCGGCGCCAGCCGCAGCTATGCCAATCCCAAATAATTTTCCCCAAAATCCCATGTTCCTTCGCTCCTGTCTTCAAATTGGAATATAACCGGGCTTTTCCTCCGGCGGCAGCAGCAGGTGCGCCTGCCGCACCCGCCGTCTCACCGGCGTCTTATCTTCATTATATCCACTCTTATACGGTTTGCAAGCAAAAAAGCGGCCTCAAACATGGACTTTTTGTAAATTCTGCCCAAACCGGCTGTTTTCCCTATTTCCATTTCAGCGCCCGGGCTGCGCGGTAGCCGATATAGCGGAACGTCCCGGCGAACAGCCATGCTTCTATCAGCAGGTAGCAGGGTACATTGCGCAGGCGGAATTTCGGTTTTTTCAGGCGGGGAATGGCGCGCACCGCCTCCCTCGCGCCCTGAAGGTACGGCTTCCAGAAGCCGCGCAGGCCGAACACCAGCACCTTCAGCAGATACCCCGCCAGCAGAAATGGAAAATTCAGCACAAACATCAGAAAGGGCATATTCTTCCACGGCAGCAGGATGCTGTTGCGCCCGCTTTGCACGCTTTTGAACTCATTATAGCGCACGGCGCCGGTGGTGGCCCCGCAGATATGGTAGCACCTTGCCGCCGGGCAGTACATGTTTTTATACCCAAAGCTGTTTGCGCGCCAGGAGATATCCACATCTTCAAAATAGGCAAAAAACGTCTCATCAAACAGGCCTATCTCGTCCAGGATGTGCCTGCGGTACAGGCTGGCGCCGCCGCAGGCCGAAAAAATGCGCTGCGGCTTTGTATACCGCCTCCAGTACATGCCGTCGCCGCGCTTGCACGCCCAGCCGAACAACGTGACATAATCGCCCGCGTCATCGGCAAGCTCGCGCTCGAAATGGCGGATCATCAGGCTTTGCACGGCAAATATTTTTTCGTCCGCCTCCGCCATGGCAACAAGCTCTTCCAGCCACTGCGGCTCGGCAAAGGCATCGTTATTGAACAGCACGGCATATTCGCCCTTCGCCGCGCGGATGCCCTGGTTCACCGCATGCGAAAAGCCCGTGTTGCATCCGTTTTCAATCAGCGTATAGCCCTTCTGCCCCACATAGCTGCGGGCAATGGCAAGGCTCTCGTCTGCAGAGCCGTTGTCCACCACGATGAGCTCAAAATCCCGAAATGTCTGCGCCCGGATGGATTCAATGGAATCCTTCAGCCAGCCCGCACCGTTTAGGTTCGGGATGATGACGCTTGCTTTCACGGCCCGCAGCCCCCCTTCTCGCATTGATGGCAGCCGCGTGCAGGGGCCGCCTGTATTTCCCCTGCACGCCGACACCTGTTCAGTATACCCGCTTTGTAAAACAGTGTCAACGCGCACAGCGCGGAAAGCACAGCGCCCCCCCGGCCTGTGCCAGAGGCCGAAAGGGCGCTGCGCCGTATTCCGATAAAGCCGCTTATTTGCCCAGCGCAAAGGCGCAGTGCAGGCACGCGCCCAGGGGAAGCGCGGCTTCGTCGAAGTCAAAGCGCGGGTCGTGCAGAAGGTGGGTAAAGCCCTTTTCCTCATTGCGCGCGCCCAGCCACACGAACGCCGAGGGCACCTTCTGCGCAAAATAGGCAAAATCCTCCGCGCCCATTTGGCCGTGCTTCGGGCGCACTGGCGCAAGGCCCAGCTCTTCGGCAAGCGCTTCTGCATACAGCTCCTGCTGTTCATCCGTGACGAGCACCGGCAGCCCGTGGCGGATGACCGCCTCGCCCCTGGCGCCTGCGGCACTGCACAGGCCGTGCAGCACCTTCTGCGCGCCGTCCAGAATAAAGGCGCGCGTGGCTTCCGACTGGCAGCGCAGCGTGACGGTGAGCTCCGCCCGCTCCGGCACCACATTGCGCACAGTGCCCGCGTGGAACGTGCCGATGGCGAACACCGCGGGCTCGAACGGGTCGATGCGGCGCGCCATGAAGCTCTCCATCTCGGTGACATAGCGCGCGCCCAGGCTCAGCGCATCAATGCACTGATGCGGCATGCCTGCGTGCCCGCCCAGGCCGGTGATGGTGATGTCCAGCTCGTCGGTGGACGCCATAACGCTGCCGCACAGGATACCCGCGCTGCCCAGCGCGTATTCCGTGGTAAGGTGCAGGGCAAACATGGCCTCCAGTTTAGGCAGGATGCCTTTCTCCTCCAAATCGGGCAGAATGCGGCGCGCGCCGCCGAGATCCGGCCCCTCCTCTGCGGGCTGAAACACCAGCAGCACGTCCTTGCGCAGCTGTGCGCGGTGCGCCTGCAGCACCATGGCCGCCCCCAGCAGCATGGCAGTATGGCCGTCGTGCCCGCAGGCGTGCATGGCCCCCTTGCGCTTCGAGCAATAGGGCACGTCGTTCAGCTCTTCCATGGGCAGCGCATCCATATCGGCGCGCAGGCCCACCATGCCGTCTGCATGCGGCGCGCGGATAACGCCCAGCACACCGAGGCGCGCGTCCAGCAGCTCTATGCCCGCTTCGCGCAGCTTTTCGCGCACGAAAGCCTCTGTATCGGCCGTGCCGAAGCCCACCTCCGGGTTTTCGTGCAGGTGGCGCCGCCACTCTGCAAGCTGCGGGGCAAGCGCCTGGGTTTCCTGCACAAGCCGGGCCGCCAGCATTTCGTCAAGATATTTCATATTCTGTTGCCTCCTTCTGCCGCAACGCGGAAAACAGCGCGGCAAAATGCCTGCGCTGTTTTCTGAATGACATTTGATTTACATGGGCCCATAGCCGATGGCAATAGCGCCGAACACGAACAGCACCTGCAGCACGAACAGGATGCCGAAGAATGGCAGCAGCCACTTGTAATATTTGTTCAGCGGGATCTTCACCATGGCGCACACAATCATCATAAAGCCCGTGGGCCACAGCAGGTTCGAGAAGCCGTCGCCGAACTGGAAGATCAGCACCGCTATCTGCCGGTTCATTCCGATGAGGTCTGCAATAGGCGTCATGATAGGCATGGACACCGCCGCCTGGCCTGAGCCGGACGGAATGAGCAGATTGAGAAATGTCTGGAACACCAGCATGCCGAAGCCGCTGAGGTAAAGCGAAAGGTTTTCCAGCACGGCCACACAGGAATGGATGATAGTGTCGAGGATATTGCCCTTTGTCACCACCTGCAGGATGCCGCGGGCCACGCCCACCACAATGGCGCTCAGCACGCCGCCCTGCAGGCCCTCTACCAGAACAGCTGCCGTCTTGCTGGCGCTCCAGCGGTTAATGATGCCCACCGCCACAGACACCATCAGAAACACAGCCGCCACCTGGTTGATATACCAGCCTTGGGAAATCAGGCCCCATGCCATTACGCCCACGCCCACAAACAGCGCCGCAATAGACAGCTTGCGCGCCAGTGTGAACGGCGTATTCAGGCGCGCCTCGTCCACCGCAAGGTCGGAATAATCAATGCCGTGCACAATGCTGTAAGCAGGGTTCTTGCGCACCTTGGCGCCGTAGTGCAGCACATAGAAAATGGTGAACGCCGTCATCACCACCAAAATCAGCACGCGGTAGCCCAGCCCTGAGAACATGGGCAGCTCGGCAATGGTCTGGGCCACGCCGATGCTGAAGGGGTTCACTGTGGCCGAGGCAAAGCCGATGCCCACCGGGATGACGGAGATGCCCACACCCACCATGGCGTCGTAGCCCAGCGCCATGCTCACAGCCACGAAAATGGGGGCAAAGGCAATAATCTCTTCATAAGACAGCGTGCCGGTAGAGCCCCACACCGTCAGCAGCACCATCAGGCACGCAATGATGATATTCGCCGCCTGCGGGCGGGACTTTGTCTTTTTCACCATGGCGGCGATAGCCGCGTCAATGGCGCCCGTCTTTTCCAGCACATGCAGGCACGAGAACGCCGCAAATATCATAAAGGTGATGTCCGCCGCGCTGATCAGGCCCTCTTCAATGCACAAAAACATGCCGAACAGGCCCACAGGCGTCTGCTCTACATACTGAAAGCTGCTTGGGTCTACCACTTCCTTGCCGCTGGCCTCATCCATCACGCGGGTATACTGGCCCGCGGGCACAATATATGTGCAGATGGTGGCGACGAGGATAGCAATCAGCAGCACTACAAGGATATGCGGAAATTCCCTCTTTTTCTTTGCCGGCTTCGGCGCTGTGTCCGCCGGGGCTGTATCGGGTTTCTCCATGGTCGATTCCTTCCTTTCACGGCCCGGCGGTGGATGCCGCACGCCTGAGCCTCTTTGCCCCATCATAAACCTTAGACCAGCTCTAAAGTCAAGCAAAAATCTCATTTCTCTCTTTTTTCAAAGACAAAAGCACCGCGGCAGGCCCGAGGGCAGAAAAGCCCTGCCTCAGCCGGGCCCTTCAAAAAGCACTTTCGCTAAATGGAAAATCTGCGCGCACAGCGGCGGCGGCCTCTCTTTGCAGCCGCAAAGGCTTCCGCCATCAGTGAACAGGGGAATATACGGCCGCCGGGGAGCCCTCTCACGTGCTGGCTGCGCTCTCCGGTCCGGCCGGCGGCAGCCGGGCGCAGCTTTTTCATCGCCGCCCCGGCAAGCATCACTCTTCCAACGGCACCCACACCTCAAAGTGATCGCCCGTGCCGCCCCGGCCCACATGCACAGACGTCATGCGCAGCCATATGTCACCGGCAGGGCGCAGGCCGTTCTGCCGTATGAAATCGCGCACCTCCAGAAGCTTTGGGCCGCTTTCCTCCAGCCCGGTATGCAGCATGGAAAACACGCATTTGCGCGGTGCCAGCACACGGAATTCCCCTGCGGGGAACCCCGGGGTTCCCCGCAGGCCCTCGTCATCCTTCAGGGTGACGGCATACCCCGGCCGCCTGCGCACCTGTTCAAACTCCTGCTCGCTGGCCGCGTCAAACAGCTCTCTGCCGTACACAAGGGTGAATTTGGCCACGCTGTTCTGCGTCAGGCGGCGGAAGTCCTCCATAGTGGCAAGAAGAGAGCTCTCCACAGGCTTATAGAGCATGGCCTCGTTTTCGCGCAGCACCACAGCGTCGCGGCTGCGCAGGGCGTTGTCGAACGTGCGGTAATAGTCGTGCACCTGCCCGCGCAGGTGCTGCAGCTGTTCAATTTTTTTCACAAGGGTTTTCTCCTGCTGGCGCATCACCTCGCGCAGCTCTACAAGGCCGCTGTCGTATAAAAGCGAGCGTATCTTTTCCAGCGGAAGCCCCATGCCGCGCAGGCACATCACATAGGCAAGAGTGGTGAGATCCTCCCGGCTGTAATAGCGGTAATGGGTGTGCGGGTCCTTGCGGGGGCTTACAATGCCCATGCGGTCATACAGGCGCAGCGTGTCGGCGCTGACGCCGAAAAACCTGGCAAGGCGCCCCACAGTGTATTCGTTTTCCACTTTGCGTCCCCCCTCCGGCGGCTATGCCGCGCGCCGGTGTGCTGTATTTCAGCTTACCACATTTCATGCCCTGTTTCAATTTGACGCCTTATTCCGCCGTTGCCAGCATGCGGCAGATGCCTTATAATGGACATTGTGAAAACAGCGCCGGGCGCACGCCAGAGTATGCCCGGCCAAAGGGAGGCCGGCATGGCGCAGCAGGAAACAGAAAAAAAGCGTTTGGCGGTGGGCCTCCTCGCCCATGTGGACGCCGGGAAGACCACGCTTTCCGAGGCGCTTTTATATGAGAGCGGCGGCCTGCGCCGCCTCGGCCGGGTAGACCACGGCGACGCGTTTCTGGACACCGACGCGCTGGAGCGCGAGCGCGGCATCACCATTTTTTCGAAACAGGCTGTGCTGCGCGCGGGCGGCGCCTCCATTACTCTGCTGGACACCCCCGGCCACGTGGATTTTTCCTCTGAGGCCGAGCGCACCCTGCAGGTGCTGGACTATGCCGTGCTCGTCATCAGCGGCACGGACGGCGTGCAGGGCCACACCCGCACCTTATGGGGCCTGCTGGCCGCGCACCGCATCCCCACCTTCCTGTTTTTCAACAAGATGGACCTGCCCGGCGCAGACAAGGCCGCCCTGCTGGCGTCGGCCCGCGCCGCCTTCGGTGAGGGCTGCATAGATTTTTCCTGCCCCGGCACGCCTCAGTGGGAAGAGGCGCTGGCGCTGCAAAGCGACGAAGTGATGGAGGCGTATCTGGAGTCAGGCGCCCTGCCGCCCGGCGCCGCCGCGCAGCTTGTGGCGCAGCGCAGGGTGTTTCCCTGCCTGTTCGGCAGCGCGCTGCGGTGCGAGGGGGTGCGCGCCCTGCTGGCCGCACTGGACGGCTGCACGCTGGCGCCCGCCTGCGGGCCGGATTTTGCCGCGCAGGTGTACAAGGTGAGCTACGGTGAAAAGGGCGAGCGCCTGACGCATTTGAAGGTGACGGGCGGCGCGCTGCGCGCAAAGCAGCTTCTGCGCGCGCAGGACGGCGGCTGGCAGGAAAAGGCCGACCAGCTTCGCATCTATTCCGGTGCAAAATACACCGCCGTGCCCGAGGCGCCTGCGGGCACCGTGTGCGCCGTCACCGGGCTTTCCCATACCTATGCAGGCGAGGCGCTGGGCTGCCAGCCGCCCGCACAGGCCCCCGTGCTGGAGCCCGTGCTCACCTACCGCGTGGTGTGCGGCGGCGGGCAGGACATGCACGCCGCCCTGCAGAAGCTGCGCACGCTGGAGGAGGAAGACCCCCAGCTTCGTGTGGAGTGGAACGCCCAGCTCGGCGAAATACATATGCGCGTGATGGGCGAGGTACAGCTGGAGGTGCTGGCCCGCCTTGCGCAGCAGCGCTTCGGCCTTGCCCTTCGCTTTGACGAGGGCGGCATTCTGTACAAGGAGACTATTGCCTCGCCCGCAGAGGGCATGGGCCATTTCGAGCCCCTGCGCCACTATGCCGAGGTGCATCTTCTGCTGGAGCCCGCGGCGCGCGGCAGCGGCCTGCACTTTTTCAGCACATGCAGCGAAGATATGCTGGATAAAAGCTGGCAGCGCCTGATTCTGACACATCTGGCGGAAAAGACGCACGCAGGCGTGCTGACGGGCGCGCCTGTCACAGATATGAACATTACGCTGGCAGCCGGGCGCGCCCATATAAAGCACACCGAGGGCGGCGATTTCCGCCAGGCTACCTACCGCGCGCTGCGCCAGGGCCTGCGCAGCACGGAAAGTATTTTGCTGGAGCCGTACTATGCCTTCCGGCTGGAGGTGCCTGCCGCCGCCGTGGGGCGCGCCATGGCAGACGTTCAGCGCATGAACGGCAGCTTTGAGCCGCCGCAGCTTTGCGGCGAAACGGCTGTGCTCACCGGCACGGCCCCAGTGGCCTGCATGCGCGGCTATGCGCGCGAGGTGGCCGGGTACACGCAGGGCCTGGGCCGTTTTTCGGCTGCCGTGCAGGGCTATGCCCCCTGCCATAACGCCGCGCAGGTGATAGAGGCCGCCGGATATGACGCGGACGCAGACACGGAAAACACGGCGGATTCCGTATTCTGCGGGCACGGCGCAGGCTTTACGGTAAAATGGAATGAAGCGCCCGCGCTGATGCATATTCCCCCCGTGCTCCGGCCGAGGGCCCCGGCCCGGCCGCCTGCGGAAAGCCGCCCGCGCACAGCGGCGAAGCCCTATACCGGCACGCTGGAGGAGGACAAAGAGCTGGAGGCCATTTTCGTGCGCACCTTCGGGCCCATCCGCCGGAGGGACCTTGTGGACAGCGCCCTGGCCCGCCGCCCGCGCGAAGCCCCCGCGCAGGCAGAGCCCCCTGTGCAGGACTATCTGCTGGTAGACGGCTATAATATCATCTTCGCATGGGACGAGCTGAAAGAGCTTGCCAGGGAAAACATCGACGCCGCCCGCGCGGCCCTTGCGGACATCCTGTGCAATTATCAGGGCTTCCGCCAGTGCCGCGTCATTCTGGTGTTCGACGCCTACAAAGTGCGCGGCGGGCGCGGCGAGGTGCAGCAGTACGGCGGCATCTGCATCGTGTATACCAAAGAGGCCGAAACAGCCGACATGTATATCGAAAAGGCCACCTATCAGCTTGCCGGCCGCCACCGCGTGCGCGTGGCAACCTCGGATGGCGCCGAGCAGCTTATCATTCTGGGGCACGGCGCCCTGCGCATGTCTGCCCGGGCGCTGAAAGAGGAAATAGAGCTTGCCGACAGGCAGATAGCCGAAATACTGGCAAAAAAGCAATAGGCGTTTGTACCAGTATCCTGCGGCCTGCAGAAAAATTTTTACGTTCTTCTTACAAAATAGACAATTACTGTTGACGGCCCGCCGCTTTGCTGATATGCTGGAACTGCTGGAATAAGTGGTGGAGTCTGTCATAGAGAGCCGTCTGGCATCTCTATTTATTCGCAGTGTCGAAATGCTGTAAAATGCGCGGCCCCCTGGGCTGTGCCGCATGACAGGGCTTCCCTTTCACAGGAAGCCCTGTTTTTTTCTGCCGGCGCAGGGCGCCTGCCGCCGGGGCTGCACAAGGCGCCTTTTGCAGACGGCCGCTTGTTTCACGGCACGAACACTGTTTTTCGGAAACCGGGGGCTTTTATGGACGTATCGTTTTCTCACTTCCTCAGCGAAATGGCCGGCAACCCTGTTCTTCTCATCACCGTGGCGCTCACGCTGGGCGTAATTTTCGTCAACGGCTGGACAGACGCGCCCAACGCCATTGCCACCTGCGTCACCACACGCTGCATGAATGTGCGCGCAGCGATTATCATGAGCGCCGTGTTCAACTTTCTGGGCGTGTTTGTAATGACGAAAATCAACAGCTCTGTCGCGTCCACCATCAGCAACATGGTGGATTTCGGCGGAAATACGCACGAGGCGCTGGTGGCACTGTGCGCTGCGCTGTTCTCTATTGTGGTGTACAGCGTGGGGGCCTCGCTGTTCGGCATTCCCACCAGCGAAAGCCACAGCCTCATTGCGGGCCTCTCAGGCGCGGCCATCGCCATTCAAAGCGGCATCGGCGGCATCAACATGGGCGAATGGGCCAAGGTGCTGTATGGGCTGGTGCTCAGCCTTGCGCTGGGCTTCGCCACGGGCTGGGCCGTGTGCAAGCTGGTGACGCTGGTGTGCCGCAGCATGGACAGGCGCAAAACGAACCCCTTTTTCCGGGCCGCACAGATATTCGGCGCCGCCGCCATGAGCTTTATGCACGGCGCGCAGGACGGCCAGAAATTCATCGGCGTTCTTTTTCTGGGCCTTGCCTTCTGCAACGGGCAAAGCAGTGTAGACGGCATCAGCATCCCTGTGTGGCTCATGCTTTTGTGCAGCGTGGTAATGGCCCTGGGCACCAGCGTGGGCGGTGAAAAAATCATCAAATCTGTGGGCATGGATATGGTGCACCTTGAAAAATATCAGGGCTTTTCTGCCGACATTGCCGCAGCACTGTGCCTTTTGTATTCCAGCCTGTTCGGCATTCCGGTTTCTACCACGCACACCAAAACCACCGCCATTATGGGCGTGGGCGCGGTGAAACGCCTTTCAGCCATCAACTTCGGCGTGGTGAAGGACATGGTGCTCACCTGGGTGTTCACCTTTCCGGGCTGCGGGCTCATCAGCTTTATTATGGCAAAGCTCTTCATGGCCATTTTCTAAACCGTTTTTGAACATGTCAGGAGGCGCGTAACATCATGTCAAAAAAACAGGATTCCTTCTATTTTGAAAATTTCATTGCCTGTACGCAGCTTTCGTGCCAGGCGGCCCATTTGCTGGAGCAGGCGATGGAGCACTTTGCCCCGGCCCAGCTTCCCCAAAAGCTGGAGGAGATACATGCCGTAGAGCACGCGGCGGACGAAAAAAAGCATGCTTTGCTGGACGCCCTGGTAAAGGCCTTCATCACGCCCATTGAGCGCGAGGACATCATGCTGCTCAGCCAGTGCATTGACGAGCTCACCGATAAAATAGAGGATGTCCTCATCCGCATTTACTACAACAATATTCAGGCCATCCGGCCGGAAGCCCTTTCGCTTGCAAAAGTGGTGGCGCGCTGCTGTGAGGCCGTGCGCGACATGATGGTGGAATTTGCAGATTTCAAGCATTCCAAAAAGCTGCACGAGCACATTATCCACATCAACACCATGGAGGAAGAGGCGGACGGCCTGTTTATCTCCAGCATGCACGAGCTTCACACCACCAGCACCGATGCGCTGGAAATTATTGCCTGCCGCGAGATTTATATTTATCTTGAAAAATGCGCTGACGCCTGCGAGCATGTAGCGGACGTGGTAGAGCGCGTTGTTATGAAAAACTCGTGACGCGCCGGGCCCGGCTCGCCCTCTCTCCTTAAATTAAGAAGAAAAGCCCCCGCATCAGGCCGTTTTTGAGCCCAATGCGGGGGCTTTCTTTTGCATGCACGCTCCATGCCCATATCAGGCCGCCTGCGCCGCAAAGAGGCGATATATCATGCGCCCAGCCTTCGGCGCGCCGCCGCGCCAAGGGCGCCGGTGTGCCTTTATGCTTCCGCCCTTGCTTCACGGTGCCGGGATGCGGCGTGCTTGCGGCAAGAAATGCCCCTGCCCTACAACAAAGGCCGCGTCAACAATTTTGTAATGGGCCTCGGGCTATGCCTTTTTCAGTGGAAAACAAAGCCCGTTCAAGGTTTTCGAAAATTTCTCACGGAAAGCACATTTTATTCAGATATACTATTGACAAAGCATATACTGTGTAGTACGATATATATACAGGAGGTACAGTATATGAACGTTGATGATTGGAAATCTCAAATCAAACGAGGCACGCTTGAATTCTGTATTCTGCTGATGATAAAGCGAAGAGAATCTTACGGCTACGAAATAATCAGCACATTGGAAAAATACCCTATTCTGGCTGCGAAGGAAAATACGATTTACCCATTGCTCAGACGCTTGATGAAAGAGGGCTTTGTCTCATCTTCATGGCGGGAAAGCGTCGAAGGCCTGCCGCCGAGGAAATATTATGCCATTACACAGAAGGGGCTTGAATATATTTCTTCAATGTCGGAGGAATGGGACAACCTGCTCAGCGCAATCAATGAACTCAAAGGAGAATAAGACCATGGAAAAAGTTCTGAATGACTACTGAAAAAATTGAAAAATATCTGAAGCCTTTGCCCGTTTCTGAACGCGTTGATATTGTAAAGGAAATCAAAAGCGAAATGCTTGAACTACAAAGCGAAGGAAAACAGGCTGAAGAAATCATCGAACGCCTGGGCAACCCCAAAGAGCTGGCAAAAGCCTATTTAGGCGATTTAATTGCCAAAAGCAGTACCTTTAGCTGGAACAGAGTTCTTGCAATTTGTGCCTATTACAGCCTTGCCGGCTTTTCCGGTTTATTTGTAATTCCCGTGCTCGCCATCTGCGCGCCTATGTTCATAGTATGTGCAGCGGCCACCCCCATCATGGGGGCGGTAAAACTGGTGGACGCATTGCTTCATCTGGGCCTGCCTTATGCCGGCTATATCGGCATTGCCGGCATTGAAAACCCAATCATCGTCTTTATTCTCAGCATCGTAATTGGCGTCGTTCTGTACCTTGCCGGGCGGGGCTGCTGGAAGCTTCTGATTTATTACATCAAAAGCGTTGGGAAAGCAAAACAGCACTTGTCTCTTTGAAAGGGCGGAAAGCGCTCAAGCTCCTGCCCTTGCACGTTCGGAAAGGGCTTCAGACCAATAAAGCATGTGTATCGCAGCCCGGCCAATAAAGCCGCAGGCTGAAATGGAAATCACACTAAAAGCCCGCCTGAACCCGATGTTTAAGCGGGCTTTCCATTTGTTTCAATATTGTGCTTGTAAGCTTTTGTTCCATTGAACCGTTCTCAACCGCCCGTAAAACAGCGGCAGAAAAAACAGCACCTTAGCCTGGTGCTTAAATTGACTAAAATGTTCCATAGAAACGAAGAAAGGAAATGCCGCAAGCGGGCATTTCCTTTATCGGCAAAATAATTATTTCAACCCACATATTTCAGTGCCGTGAAATATGACATTCATAGTATATATCTTTTGAGCAAAACAATCAATATATTTTCAATTAATTTGATGATAATGTTTATTGACTTTTGAAAGATTGTTTGCTATGCTTTTAATAGGCCTCTTGAGCATTCTATAAAGGAGAAATTTTATGTGTGGAGAAGCCAAAGAGATAGCCCCTTCCAAAACTCCGATAATGGCTATTTGCTATGATTTTGATAAAACACTTTCTCCGGATGATATGCAGTCTTTCACGCTCATTCCTTCATTCGGGATGCGCAAGGAGGATTTTTGGCCTGAATCTAATCAATTGGCCAAAGAAAATCTGATGGACAATAATTTGGCGTGGATGTATCAGCTGCTCGTGAAATCGAAAGCATGCAGGAAATCTATCCGCCGGGACTATTTTCGAGAAGCCGGGCAGCATGTAGAGCTGTATAAAGGCGTTGACACATGGTTTCAGCGCGTAAATCGATATGCCGAGCAGAGAAAAATCTCCGTGCAGCATTATATCATCTCTTCCGGGCTTAAAGAAATCATTGAAGGGAATATGATAGCAAAAGAGTTCAAGCGGATATATGCGTCCTCTTATCTGTATTCTGCGGACGGCATTGCAGAATGGCCTGCACAGAGTGTAAATTATACAAATAAAACCCAGTTTATTTTCCGTATTGCAAAAGGAAAGTTTGAAGAATACGATGAAAGTGTAAATGACAGCGTATCTAAAAGTGAGCTTTATATTCCCTATGAGAACATTGTCTATATTGGAGACAGCACCACCGACATTCCCTGTATGCGCCTTGTGAAAGACAAAGGTGGACATTCCATCGGCGTATATGACCCTGTAAGGAACCAGCGCCGCAAGGTATACCAGCTATTCAATGACGGCCGAATTGATTTCTATGCGCCTGCCGACTATTCTTCTAAAGCGCCGTTATTCCAATATATAAAGAAAATTATTGATAAAATCTCCAATCAGGAAAGAATCAAGGCAGAACAGGAAATACTGCGAACCCATGCCCGTGCATATGCACGATATTCCAGCCTTCAAAAACTGGCAAATATCGCCTCGCCAAATTTATCAAACAAAAAAAGACAGCAGTTTTTATCAAGCGTACAATATTTCAAAGAACAGATAGAAGGGAATGTTGACTGATAACCGTACCAAACACCTCCGACGCCTTCACTGGCGCGCTGCCAAAAGCCGAAATTAAAGTTCAGCCGGAGGCTGTCCCAAAAGCATCTGCATCTGGAGAACAAAATTTGAACAAATCAAAAAGAAAAAACCTGTATAGCACTGACTCTACGGGCGTTCTTCTGGTACCAACGTTCATAACGAAACTTGAGAAATAAAAATCCGAGTGTCCATATGAACACTCGGACTGGTCGGAGTGGCGGGATTCGAACCCACGGCATCCACATCCCAAATGTGGCGCGCTACCAACTGCGCTACACCCCGATATTCTCTTCTTCTGTCTTTTTACAGCCGCGCGTGGCGCGCTTCCGGTTGCCATGTGTCGCGCTGCTGCGGCCTTGGCGCGGCCTTGCATCGCTCGCATGGCTGCCCAGCACTTCCGCCTCGCTGTTTCCGCCGCTGGCGGCGCTCGGCTGCGTGCACCAACTGCGCTACACCCCGATATTCCCTTCTTCTGTTTTTTACAGCCGCGCGCGGCGCTTTCAAGCCGCCCCTGCGCGCGGGCCGCGCCGCCGGTTTTCGCCCGGCGCGGCGGCTGTGCGCACATGGCGCACGAGGTTATGCACGCATTGTTTATTATAGGCAAAAAACAGCCGCGCGTCAAGCAAAATGCTTGACGCAAAGGCCGTGCCGCCGTACAATAGAACATATCTCGAAAGGAAAAGGTGGCAGGCATGGAACGCAACGAAAAGAAAATGGAAAAAGTGATAGCCCTGTGCAAAAACAGAGGCTTTATTTATGCGGGCAGTGAAATTTACGGCGGCCTTGCAAACTCGTGGGATTACGGCCCCCTCGGCGTGGAGTTCAAAAACAATGTGAAGCGCGCCTGGTGGAAGAAATTTGTGCAGGAGAGCCCGTACAATGTGGGGCTGGACGCCGCCATCATCATGAACCCGCAGACGTGGGTGACCACCGGCCATGTGGCCGGCTTTTCAGACCCTCTGCTGGACTGCAAAAGCTGCAAGGCCCGCCACAGGGCGGACAAGCTGATTGGCGACGTGCACCCCGATGTGAACGTGGACGCCATGAGCTTCGACGAGATGGACGCCTTTATTGCCCAGCATGACGATGTGGTGTGCCCCGTGTGCGGCAAGCACGATTTCACGCCCATCCGCAAATTCAACCTGATGTTCAAAACGGCTATCGGCGTAACGGAGGATTCGTCCAGCACATGCTACCTGCGGCCCGAAACCGCGCAGGGCATTTTTGTAAATTTTGCCAACGTGCAGCGCACCACGCGCCGCAAGCTGCCTTTCGGCGTGTGCCAGGTGGGCAAGGCCTTCCGCAACGAAATTACGCCGGGCAACTTCACGTTCCGCACGCGCGAGTTTGAACAGATGGAGTGCGAATTCTTCTGCAAGCCCGGAACAGACCTTGAATGGTTCGCCTATTGGAAGGACTACTGCAAAAACTGGCTGCTCAGCCTTGGCATCAAGGAAGAAAACCTGCGCCTGCGCGACCACGAGCCCGCAGAGCTGGCCTTCTATTCCAACGCCACCACCGATATTGAATATGCCTTCCCGTTCACCGAATGGGGCGAGCTTTGGGGCATTGCAGACCGCACCAACTACGACCTTGGCCGCCATCAGGAGGCCAGCGGCAAAAGCCTGGAATACTTTGACCCTGAGACAAACGAGCACTACATCCCCTATGTCATCGAGCCCTCGCTGGGCGCAGACCGCGTGGCCCTTGCCTTCCTGTGCGAGGCGTACGACGAAGAGGTGGTGGACGCCGAAAAGAACGACACCCGCGTGGTGATGCACCTGCACCCGGCGCTGGCCCCCTACAAGGCCGCCGTGCTTCCGCTTTCAAAAAAGCTGGGCGAAAAGGCGCGCGAAATTTACGCCGGGCTTGCCAAATACTTTATGGTGGATTACGACGAGGCCGGCTCTATCGGCAAACGCTACCGCCGTCAGGATGAAGTGGGCACCCCGCTTTGCATCACGGTAGATTTCCAGACCGTGGGCGACAGCACCACTCCTGCCGACAACTGCGTCACCGTGCGGGACCGCGACACCATGGAGCAGGTGCGCATCCCCATCGAACAGCTTCGCAGCTATATTGAGGAAAAAACCGCATTTTAAGCTGTCCCCGGCAGCAGGCGGCCCGCGCTGTGTTTCACAGCGCGGGCCACTTTTCTTTTTATCTGTTCAAGCCTCTACCTCCTGCGGGAAGCGCACACCCCACTGCCTGCGCAGGCTGTCGGCCAGGGCCATCACACGGCAGCTGGCCTCATGCGGCATTTCCGGGCACTCGCACAGGCCCTGTTCAATGGCGCGCTTGCAGGCCAGCACTTCGTATTCATAGCCGGATATCTGCTGCGGCACAGGCACGCTGCGCACAAGGCGGTGCCCGGCGTCGTATATCTCCAGCTTTTCGGGATTATTGATGTTCTGCACGAACAGATAGCCCTTTTCGCCGTAGATAAAGCCGCTGCGGTCTGCCGGGCCCATCATGGTGGCGTGCAGGCAGGCCTGCCTGCCGTCCGGCCAGCGCATGGTGATATTCTCCACCGCATCCACACCTGTGTCCAGCAGGCGCGCTTCGCCTGTGACGCCCACTGCATCCTCCCCAAAGGCCATGAGGGCAAAATTGATGGGGTATACGCCAAGGTCCAGCAGGGCGCCCCCGGCAAGCTGCGGGCTGCGCATACGCTCCACCTCCCAGATGGGGTAGCCGAGGTTCGCCTGCAGGCTGTGCACGCGCCCCAGCTCGCCCGATTCGATAATGCCGGAGATAAGCCGGCGCGAGGGCATATAGCGCGTCCAGATGGCTTCTGCCAGCAGAAGGCCCTTTTCTCTCGCCATGACTGTCACACGCCTTGCCTGCGCCTCGTTCACAGTAAAGGCTTTTTCGCACAGCACATGCTTGCCTGCCGCGAGGCACAGCTCTGTGTGCGCCGCATGGTGAGAGTGCGGCGTGGCCACATACACAAGGTGTATGTCCTTGTCCGCCAGCATGGCCTCATAGCTTCCATAGGCGCGCGGCACGCCGTGCGCAGCGGCAAAGGCCTGCGCCCTGGGCAGCCCGCGCGAGGCCACAGCCAGCACCTGCACGCCATCACCCTGCATGGCCGCCACGGTGTCCGCCATTTTAGCGGCTATCTTCCCCGCGCCCAAAATACCGATATTCAGCTTCATATCCCATTCTCCCTTTCATGAACGCCGGGCGCGGCATGCGGGCCGCGTCTGGCCATTTCCAGCTCCCGCAGCGCGGGCGATAGCCGTTTCGCGCGCCCGGTAAAGGCAAAGCCCCAGCTTTCGTACCAGCCGATGGCCCGGCGGTTGTTGTCCAGCACCCACAGCACATGCGCGCCCTGCGCCAGCGCAAAGCGCAGAAGCCGGGTGCCGAAGCCGCGCCCCTGCATCTGCGGCAGCACATACAAATGCTCCAGCAGAGGCCCCTGCACCGACACAACGCCCACCGGCCCCGGCGCCAGCAGCAGAAAAAAGCATTTTTCGTTTTGTATTTCTTTTTTCAAATATTCCAATTGGTATATATCCGTATGCTTTGCCAGAAACTCCGGCGTGCAGAAAGCCTCATGCGAGGCGCGCCAGCTCCGCGCATACACCCCGGCTGCCTCACGCACATTTTCATCTGTGACGGGCACTATCATATTGTGTTCCCCCGCTGTTGCCTGCAGACGGCCCCGGCTGCCCCTTCAGGCCGCCGGGGCAGCCGCCTTTCCTCTTCGTCATCATACCACGAATACACAGAAAGAAACAAGGGCATCTCATTGCAAGAGATGCCCCTGTTCGTTTTCACAAAGCCCTGCGGCATGGGCACAGGCATGGCCCTCAGGCCAGCGCAAGTTCGCCGCCCTTTTCGTCCACAGTCAGCACCGTACCGGGCGCCGGGTCGTCCGCAATGATGGCGCGCGCCACCAGCGTCTCCACTTTGGCCTGGATATACCGCTTCAGCGGGCGGGCGCCGTACACGGGGTCGTATCCGCCGTCGATAATGTGCCGCTTCGCCGCGTCCGTCACGCGCAGAGTAAGCTGCTTGTCTGCAAGGCGCGCCTTCAGGCGGGCCAGCAGCAGGTCTACCACGCCGCCTATCTCTTCCTTCGAAAGCGGCTTGTAGTATACAATCTCATCCAGGCGGTTCAAAAATTCCGGCCGGAACGAGGTTTTCAGCAGGGCGTCCACCTGCGCTCTGGCAGCCCCAGTGATGGCGCCGTTTTCAATGCCGTCCAGAATATACTGGCTGCCCAGATTAGAGGTAAGGATGATAATGGTGTTTTTGAAATCTACCGTGCGGCCCTGGCTGTCGGTGATACGGCCGTCGTCCAGCACCTGCAGCAGCACATTGAATACATCCGGGTGAGCCTTTTCCACCTCGTCGAACAGCACCACGCTGTATGGTTTGCGGCGCACCGCCTCGGTCAGCTGGCCGCCCTCGTCATAGCCCACATAGCCCGGGGGTGCGCCAATCAGGCGCGAGACAGAGTATTTTTCCATGTATTCCGACATATCAATGCGCACCATATTGCGCTCGTCGTCAAACAGGCATTCCGCCAGCGCCTTGGCAAGCTCTGTCTTGCCCACACCTGTGGGCCCAAGGAACAAAAAGCTGCCGATGGGGCGGTTTTCGTCCGCAATGCCCGCGCGGCTGCGCAAAATGGCCTCGCTCACCTTTTCCACGGCCTCGTTCTGGCCAATGACGCGCTTGTGCAGCACATCCGGCAGATGCAGCAGCTTTTCGCGCTCGCCCTCCATCAGCTTGGCAACCGGGATGCCCGTCCAACGGGCCACGATCTTGGCGATCTCCTCCTCCGTCACCTTGTCGTGCAGAAGCGAATCCTGCGCGCCCTCGGCCTCGGCGGCCTGCTCGGCTGCGGCAAGCTGCTTTTGCAGCTCCGGCAGGCGGCCGTATTTCAGCTCCGCCGCTTTGTTCAGGTCATATTCCTGCTCGGCGCGGGCAATGTCTGCGTTCACCTGCTCCAGCTCTTCGCGCAGCTTCTGTACCCTGCCGATGCCGGCCTTTTCGTTTTCCCAGCGCGCGCTCATGGCCTGGAACTGGTCGCGCATATCGCTCAATTCCTTTTCCAGCTGAGAGAGCCGCTCTTTCGAAAGCTGGTCCGTCTCTTTTTTCAGCGCCGCCTGCTCTATCTCAAGCTGCATAATCTTGCGGCGCAGGGTGTCCAGCTCTTCCGGGGCGGAATCCAGCTCGGTGCGGATCATGGCGCACGCCTCGTCCACAAGGTCGATGGCCTTATCGGGCAAAAAGCGGTCTGTGATATAGCGATGCGAGAGCACGGCCGCCGCAATCAGCGCGCCGTCGTGAATTTTCACGCCGTGAAACACCTCATACCGTTCCTTCAGGCCGCGCAGGATGGAGATGGTATCCTCCACCGTGGGCTCATCCACCATCACCGGCTGGAAGCGGCGCTCAAGGGCGGGGTCTTTCTCAATATACTGGCGGTACTCGTTCAGCGTGGTAGCGCCGATACAGTGCAGCTCGCCGCGCGCCAGCATCGGCTTCAGCAGGTTGCCCGCGTCCATGGCACCGTCCGTTTTGCCGGCGCCCACAATGGTGTGCAGCTCGTCAATAAAGAGGATGATCTCGCCTTCGCTCTTTTTCACTTCCTGCAAAACGCTCTTCAAACGCTCTTCAAATTCGCCGCGGTATTTGGCGCCTGCCACCAGCGCGCCCATGTCGAGGCTGAACACCTTGCGGTTTTTCAGGTTTTCGGGCACGTCGCCGCGCACGATGCGCTGCGCCAAGCCCTCGGCAATGGCCGTTTTGCCCACGCCCGGCTCGCCGATAAGCACGGGGTTGTTCTTCGTTTTCCGGCTCAGGATGCGCATTACATTGCGTATCTCCGCATCGCGGCCTATCACCGGGTCCAGCTTCTGCTGGCGGGCAAGGCCCACAAGCTCCTGCCCATACTTGTTCAGCACGTCATAGGTGCTTTCCGGGTTGTCGCTGGTCACACGCTGGTTGCCGCGCACGGCCGCCAGCGCCTCCAGAAAGTGCTGTTTGTCTATTCCGAACTGACGCAGCACCTCTTTCACGGCGGCGTTCGGCTGCTCCATCATGCCAAGCACCAGATGCTCTACCGAGACATACTCGTCCTTCATGGCGGCCGCCTGTTTTTCTGCAGCCGTCAGGGCTTTGTCCAGCTCCGGTGTCAGGTAGACCTTGTCCGGCTCACGGCCTGTGCCCGTCACATGGGGCAGCTCGCTCACCTTTTTTGCAAACGCCGCGGCAAGGTTGCCCGGCTCGGCCTCCATCCTCTGAAACAGCTGGCCGATAAGGCCGTTCTCCTGCCCCAGCAGGGCGCAGAACAGATGCTCCGGCGCAAGGGCCTGGTTTTCATATTCCACCGCAAGGCTCTGGGCGGCCTGCAATGCCTCCAGAGATTTTTGTGTCATTTTCTGTGCGTTCATATTCTGTCACGCTCCTTTACAACTGCGCTGTCAGCGCATCCAGATTTTGTGTGTATACCCGCTGTACGGCGGCCACGGTGTGCTCTGCTTCATCCAGATGTTCAAAGAATTCTTTCAGGCACGCGTCAAACAGGCGCACATAGGCGGCAATGGCCTCGCCCGCCTGCTCTTCCGTGCAGCTCTGCGGGCAAAGCAGCCTGCGCGTATAGCGCCCGCCCGCCGCGCTGCTCTCCCGGCGGGGGCCGGGCAGGTATGCGGCCTCCAGCTTATCCCACAGGCGGTAAAACTGCCCCAGATATAAAAGCAGCGTGGGGTTCTGTGTGCGCAGGGCCGCGCGCATCTCGCCCAGCGCGGCGCCTGCTGTGTAAAGCTCCACTGCATAGCGCACACTGGGGTTATATTTATATTGCAGGGCGCTGCGCATGGCCACCACGGCGTCCCCCGCAGACATCATGGGCTGCAGCGCGCTTTGGGTGTCCAGCACGGCATTCACCGCGTCAAAAATCGTGCGGATGCGGTTTTCGGGCGTGTCCATCTGCACATATTCTGCCAGAATACGGTTCACCATGTTTGAACGGCTGGTGCCCTCCCGGTATGCAAGGCGGTCTACCGCGGCCACAATGTCATCCATCAGCACCAGGCTGTAAACACTTTTTCCCATATCGCCACCTTCCTTTCATAGCAATATCGTATCACCGAAATAATAATTTGTCAACTAATTTATATGATATTTTTTACAAGTTTCAAACTGCCCGCACGACGCCGAAGGACGCAGCCGGGCAAAAAAGGCCGGCGCGCACGCCGGCCCTGTCTCCTTTTTCGCACGCCGGCCCCGCAGCATGCTTCAGGCCGCAGGGGCGCCTTCGCTCTGTGCCGCAGCGGCCTTCTCGCTTTCGCTCTGCTGTACAGCGCCGCCGCTCGCTTCCTCTTCCTGTGCCGCACCCAGAAAGGCCCCGGCCTCGGTGAAGAAATCACTGCTCAGCTCATACCGGTCGCCGTTCCAGCGGCCGGGGAAGGTGAGGGCGCGCGCCTCGGGCACAATTTTATCCAGAAATTTGAATATGCGCTGATAGTCGTACAGCTGCACTGCGGTAATGTCGGTGGAATCCTTCGCCACAGCGGAGCGCAGGGCGTTTGTGCCCTTTTGCTCCAGCTGGCCGCAGGCCGCGCGCGCAAAGGCAAGGTATCCCTGGGCGCGCAGCAGCGTCTGGGCGTCCCGGCTGAGCGCCTGCGCCGCCAGCGTCTCGCGCAGCACCTGTGTGGACAGCGTCAGCCCGCTGACGCCCGGCACACTGAGCTGTAATTCGCCCAGCGCCTCGCTGGTCATATAGTTCGTAAGCTTCAGCTGGGCAGAGCCGAAATTTTCCGTCAGCGAAGCAAGCCTCTGCGGTGTGCAGTAAATATAATTATCCACCGGTGCGCCCAAGGTTTCCTCCAGCGCCGCCGTCACGCCGGCCGGGCCCATCTGCTGCGCAATCTCCAGAAGCGTCATGCCCTGCCCGCCGCACAGCACCACGGTCTGTGCGTCCAGCGCCGCTGTGGTAATGCGCCCCTCATAGGCGTCAAAGCGTATCAGTACAAAGGTCTGCGGCCCATCCTCGCCCGTCATCAGCGCCAGGGTGCGGGCGTCTGTGCTGAGGGGCTGTATCACCGGCACGCCCTGCTGTTTCTGTTCCACCGGCGCCGTGCGCGACAGGCTGTATGCGCACACGGCAAGATACACCGGCACCAGCACGGCCAGCGTGAGGCAGAAGCCCAGCAGGAACGCTCTTTTCTTGCTCATGTTTTTCTTCCTTTCTGCCCTGCGGCGCGCATCGGGCATGCCGCGGATATTCATGGATAGCTTGGGCGTTTTTTGCAGAAACTATGCAGAAAGGAGGGCACATTCCCCATGAAACACGAACAAAAGAATATCCGAAACGCCGCTGTGCGCGCCATTGTAGAGCAGGCCGCCAGCAAAACCGACCCCATGGGCAGCTATACGGGCCGCCCCCTGGAAGACGGCGAAGCCCCGGTGCAGGATGCAGACGATTTGTAAAAGCACATCAAAAAAGGCCGCCCCCCTCCGCGCGTTCGGAAAGGGGCGGCTCTCTTCTATTGCGGCGCCGGGGGGCCTGTTCAGCCCTCCAGCTCGCGGCCCAATAATGCTGCCGCCAGCTTTGCCAGCATGATTTCTTCTTCGCCGGGCGCCTGCCCGCGGCATACCAGCGCCACAGAGCCCACAAGGTCTCCGTTTGCCAGAATGGGCGCCATGGCCGCGGCCTGCACCCGCGCGCCGTCGCACAGCTGCGCAGGCCCCTGCGCGGCCTGCCAGGCACGGCGCTGCTCCATCAGATGCGTATAGTTTGCGTGCAGCGGTTTTTCCAGCGCTTCACGCCCGGCGCCTGCTGCGGCCACCGTGTGGTCGCGGTCTGTCACCACCAGCGGCACGCCCGCCACCTTATAAACGGTTTCCACACATGTGGCGGCCATGGGGCTCATTTCGCCCACAGGGCTGTATTTTTTGAACACGACCTCGCCGTTTGCGGATACGAATATCTCCAGCGGGTCGCCCACGCGGATCATCTGCGTGCGGCGGATCTCTTTCGGGATTACCACACGCCCCAAATCGTCGATGCGGCGCACGATTCCAGTCGCTTTCATTGGCTTTGGCTGCCTCCCTGTATCCTGCCGGGGCGCGGCAGGGCCTTGCCCTGCGTGCCCGCGGCGTTCTGTTTACAGGTAGTATCTGCCACAGCGCGGGAAAGTATTCCTGCCGGTGTATAAAAATCGCGCAAAAAGCACGGGTTCATACCGGCGGCAGGGGCAAGCCGTCCAGCACAGCCTGCACCAAGCGCTGGCCTTCATAGCGCAGCGTGAGCAGAAATGGCGGCGCGTCCTGCGCCAGAAGGCGAAGGAACACCCTGTCGCCCTCCCACAAGGGCAGGCCCGGCACTTTTTCCTTTTCTACCCAGGCCAGCTCGCCCTCGTCGCACTCGTGCAGCACGCCGGAAAAAGCGTCGCTTGTGAACAGGAACATCTGCTCCGCTTCATAAATATCGGACAGAAAGCTCACCACGCCGCGAAAGCGCCAGCCGTGCAGGGTAAAGCCGGTTTCCTCCTTCACCTCGCGCACAAGGCAGGCGTCGGGGCTTTCACCGGGCTCCAGCTTGCCGCCCACGCCCACCCATTTTCCGGCGTTTTCATCCTGTTCTTTTTTCGTGCGGTGCAGCATAAGATAGCATCCGCCCCGTTCCAGATAGCAAAGGGTGGTATTTTTCATACGGGTATCCCTCCTGCGGTGGTTTTTACAAAATTATGATAGCACAAACGCGCTGTGCGCGGTATACTAATATACGTATGCGGAAGGCGGCCGTTTTGCAGGCCGGGGCTTTCCCATACAGATCACATGGAAAACCGAGGTGAACGCCATGCTGGAAGTGACAGCGGCACAAATGAAGGAACTGGAACGGAAGGCCAACGAGGGCGGCCTTTCTTATGAGGATATGATGGAGAATGCGGGGCAGGCCGCCGCGCGCATCCTGCTGGAACGGCTGCCGGGTCTTCGCACGGCGGCCGTGGTGTGCGGCAGGGGCAACAACGGAGGCGACGGCTTTGTGGCGGCCCGCAAGCTGTTCGAGGCGGGCTGCTGCGTGCATATCTGCCTTGTGGACGGCGCACCCGGCGCGCCGGGAGAGGCCCGCACCAATTACCTGCGCGCGCAGCGGCTTGGGATACCCATCTGCGCACTGGAGCAGGCGGACGAAGCAGAAAAGGCCTTTCTTCGCACGGCACAGGCCGTGGTGGACGCTGTGACCGGCACAGGCTTTCACGGCCAGCTTCGGGAAAACGCGCGGCTTGCCGCACAGCTGATAAACGGCGCACAGGGCCTTGTTCTGGCGCTGGATGTGCCCAGCGGCATCGAGGCGGACACCGGCCGCGCCGCAGAGGGCGCCGTGAAAGCGGCATTGACCGTGACCTTCCACGCAAAAAAGCCCTGCCACCGCCTTGCCAAAGAGCACTGCGGCGAGGTGCGCGTGGCGCGCATCGGCATCTGATGCCCCGAAATAAAAGCCTCCCCCGCGCCCGCCGGGCGCCGGGGGAGGCTTTCTCTCTGTACTCAGGCCAACTGTGCCAGCAGAATGGCGATAAACATGAACACGCTGCCCACGCCCTCGCGCAGAGAGAGCGTCTCGTGCAGAATAAGCCAGCCGAATACCACGGCAAACACAGACTCCATGCACAAAATCAGCGAGGCCACGGTGGGGTCTGTATCCTTCTGGGCCACAATCTGCAGCGTATAGGCCACGCCCATGGTGAAAATACCCGTATACAGAATGGGCACTGCCGCCGCGCCCAGGGCCGCAAACGTGGGCTGCTCGGTGGCAAAGGCCACAAGCAGGCCGAGAGAACCCGCCGTGAGAAACTGCACAAAGGACAGGCACACGCCGTCCACCAGCGGCGAAAAATGGTCGATGACAAGGATGTGGAACGCAAACAGCACGGCGCCGCTGAGCATCAGCATATCGCCCATGGCCAGGCTGAAGGTTTTATCTGTAAAGCACAGAAAATACAGCCCCACGCACGCCAGCACCACACTGGCCCACAAAATGGGCTTCGGACGTTTTTTCAAAAAGATGCCCATCACCGGCACCAGCACCACATACAGCGCCGTAAGAAAGCCCGCCTTGCCTGCCGTAGTGTAGGCGATGCCTATCTGCTGCAGATAAGAGCCGGTAAACATCAGCGCACCGCAGCACACGCCGCCGGCAAGCAGCGTGCGCCGGGACGATGCCGGCACATAGCGGCGCATGCGGTAAACGGCAAGCGGCGCCAGCACCAGCGACCCCAGCAGCATGCGTGCGCCGTTGAAAAAGGCGGGGCTTATCACGTCTGCCCCGGCGCTTTGCGCCACGAACGACGAGCCCCATATCATGGCCGTCAGCAAAAGCAGCAGATTGCCGCGCGCCTTCCTTGCCTTCACACCATTTCCCCCTTATCTATGCCCCTGCCGCATGCAGAGGGTGCCGCGCCTCAGGGCGCAAAAAAGTTGAATTGCATAAATAGTGTACTGTATTTCCGTCAAAATGTACACCCCTATTTTCCCTCTGCCCCGGCCTGCCGGGCCTTGCAGTTCCATATGCAGGCGGGTAAAATAGAGGGTGGAAGAGGCGTTCAGCGCACCCACTCGCTTTTGCGGGCTTTCAGATACTGCCGCACGTGTGCAAAGGTTTTTTCCTCCCCTTCGTCGCGCAGCATGCGCAGCCAGCCCTCCAGCAGGGCGCGCGTCTCGCTGTGGATAAGGTAGACGTCCCTCGCATGCATGTAATAATCGTAGGCTGCGGCGTCTGTGTATTTATCCTTCAAATAGGTTTTAGAGGCGGCAATGCGGTCGCACAGCATCTCTGCCACATAGTTCACAGGCATTTTGATGCCCGCATAGCGGTGCGTGCCATCCACCACATAGTCCGTCCAGTATTCCAGATGATGCTTGTTCCGCCCTTTGTGGTGAAGCCAGGCGCGGCTGTAGCCGATGGCCCGCCGCTCGGCATTGTTGGGGCTTTCAAAGCCTCTGAAATATTTTACTCCGGCAAAAAACTCCACAGGAGAATATTTGGATAAATCGTGCAGAAGGCCCTGGCGGTAAAGCCCTACCTTGAAGCAGTGTTTCATCACCAGCCATTTGTGGTGGTTGATGGTGGAAAGATGCCCGAAAAAGTTCACATGAACACCCCTTCCCATTTTGAACGTATTTTTTATTGTACCATGCTTTGCCCGCGAAGAAAAGCATGCCGCGGGCCGAAAGGAGAAAACGACAAAAATGGAAAAAGTATGTGTGTTTCTGGCCGATGGCTTTGAAGAGGGCGAGGCCCTTATCCCGGTGGACCTGCTGCGCCGCGCCGGCGCCGAGGTGACGGCGGCCAGCATCAGCACCTCGCTGCGCGTGCAGGGCTCGCACGGCATCTGTGTAACAGCGGACGCTCTGGCGGAAGGCCTGCCGCTGGAGGAATACGGCATGGTGGTGCTGCCCGGCGGGCTGTGCGGCACGCAGAACCTTTCGCACAGCCCGCTTGTCAAGCAGGCCGCCCTGGCCTTTGCACGCCAGGGAAAGTGGGTGGCGGCTATCTGTGCCGCGCCGGGCCTTCTGGGCGAATGGGGGCTTTTGCAGGGGCGGCGCGCCACCTGTTACCCCTCGGTGGAGGAGAAATGCACCGGCGCCGTCCTGACGGGCGGCGAGGTGTGCACAGACGGCAATATCATCACCGGCCGCGGGCTGGGCGCGGCCATTCCCTTTGGGCTGGCGCTGGTGGAGCATATTGCCGGGCAGGCCGAAAGCGCCCGCATTAAAGAAGGCATCGTCTATATGCACTGAACCGCTCATGCAAAGCGCGCGGCGCCGGTTTCAACCGGCGCCGCGCGCCTTTCTCCGGCTTTTCTCTCAGCCGGGCTGCCGGTGCATGGCCTCGTTCAGCTTCACCATATGGAGATGGTCTTCCCACACACCGTTTATCTTCAGATATTTCCGGGCAAGGCCCTCCGGCTCGAACCCGTTTTTTTCCACCACCCGCAGGGATGCCGCGTTGCGGGGCATCACATTGGCCTCGATACGGTGCAGCCCAAGCTGTGTGAACGCATATTTCACCACCAGGCGCACGGCTTCCGTCATACAGCCCCGGCCCGTATACGCGGCGTCCAGCTTATAGCCCAGAAAGGCCGAGCAGAACGCGCCCCACACCACGTTGTTCAGCCCGACGCTGCCAATCAGCAGGCCGGGCGCGCACTTTGGCTCAATATAAAAGCGGTATGCGCGGCGGCCCTGCGCATCCAGTGCCTCCCGCAGCAGGATATCCCGCTGCCCCTCCGGCGTAAAAAAGGCCGGCGGCCTCTCCGGCTCGAACGGGCGCAGAAAGGCCCGGTTTCTCACATAATAGGCTGCGGCGCGCGGCGCAAGGGCCGTGTCTGCCGGCAGCAGGCGCAGAGCCTCATTCTCCAGTATCACAGCTTTCCCCTCCTGCAGGGCCTCGGCCTCACCCGCCGAAGCCGCTTTCCACCAGCGCCGCGGCTGCCGCCAGGGCCTGCCGCTCCTGTCTGCCGCAGCAGCGTATTTCAATCTCATCCCCCTGCCTGACACAGGCTGCCATCAGGCTCATGATGCTGCGCGCATCTGCCGCCCTTCCGCCGCAGATGACCTCCACACTGCACTCAAACGGCGCCACCGCCCTTGCCAGCAGCTGGGCCGGGCGCATATGAAGGCCCATGGCATTGCTGACCGTCACCTTTTTTGCCACCACAGCGCATCCTCCCCTTCCGTCTTTCCCTGCGCGGCCCTTTTTTCAGGGCGCGTCCAGCAGCGCGCAGATCTGCCCTTTTGTGGCAAGCCCATCGGAAAAGGCCGTGGCGCTGCCGGCGGCAACGCCCCATTTCAGCGCATGGGCATAGCTGCCCGTTTGCAGCCAGCCCGCCAGAAACCCGGCCACCATGGCGTCACCCGCGCCCACAGAGTTCCGCACAGTGCCACAGGGTGCGTGCGCCCTGTGAAGCTCCCCGTGCTCGTCCAGAAGCAGGGCCCCTTCGCCCGCCATAGACACCAGCACATTCTGCGCGCCGCCCGCCTGCAGCCGGGCGGCGCAATCGCATATTTCCGCTTCGCTTTGCAGGCGCCTGCCGAACATCTCGCCCAGCTCCAGATGGTTGGGCTTTACAAGGAACGGGCGGTACGCCAGCGCCCCGGCCAGAAGCGCCTTTTCCGCGTCCACCACGGCACGCACGCCGCGCGGCCGCAGGCGCGCCAGAATGCGCCGGTAAATATCTGCAGGCACGGCGGCGGGCACGCTGCCCGCCAGCACCAGAATATCGCCCGGGCCCAGCGCGTCCAGCTTTTCCAGAAGGGCGGCCAGGGCCGCCCCATCCACCGCGGGGCCGGCGGCATTGATATCGGTCTCACACTGCGCCTTCAGCTTCACATTGATGCGCGTGGAGCCCTGCTGCAGGCGCACAAAATCTGTATGCAGGCCCATGGCGCACAGGCTCTGCTGAAGCGCGTCTCCTGTAAACCCCGCAATAAAGCCCAGCGCCGTGCTGGCCGCGCCCAGCTCGCCCAGCACGCGCGACACATTGATGCCCTTGCCGCCGGGCTGTATCTCTTCGCTTTGCGCGCGGTTCACCCCGCCCTGCCGCAGCTTTGGCAGGCGCACCACATAGTCCAGCGCCGGGTTGAAGGTGACGGTGTAGATCACGCCTGCACCTCCTCTATCACGGTATACCGGCGGTAGCTTTCGTCCGGCAGGCTGTCTGTAATGATGCGCGCCTTTTCCAGCGGGCACACCGTAATGGCCGCCGCCTTTCCGAATTTGGTGGCATCCGCCAGCACATAGCTGGTAAAGGCGCGCTGTACGGCCTTTTCCTTGATGCAGGCCTCCTCGGTATCCGGCGTGGTATAGCCCCGCTCAATGGAAATGCCGTTCGTGCCAAGAAACGCCTTGGTAAAATTGTAATTCGCCATCATCTCCAGCGCCACGCCGCCCACCACGGCCTCGGTGCGCGGCTTCAGCAGGCCGCCCAGCACATAGGCGCGCAGGCCCTTTTCCACCAGCCGCCTGGCGCAGGCCACGCCGTTTGTCACAAAGGTCGCCCCGGAGGCGCCCAGATATTCCACCATGTGCAGCGTAGTTGTGCCTGCATCCAGAAACACCAGGTCGTCGTCCGTCACCTGGGCGGCCGCCCGGCGGGCAATGGCGTCCTTCTGCGGCACCTGAAGCTGCGCTTTTGTTCTTACATCTGCCTCCTGCGCCTCAAAGGCGGGGCGCAGAGCCACAGCGCCGCCGTGCACCTTGCGCACATGGCCAAGGTGCGCAAGCTCGGTGAGGTCCCGCCGGATGGTGGCCTCCGACGCGCCGGTGGCAGTACACAGCTCTGCCACGCTGGCGGCGCGCCGCCTGTTCACATATGCCAGTATCCTGTCAAACCGCTGCTGTGCCATCATCGCTCTATCGCCGCCCTCTTCAAATTTCAGCGCCCGCTTTCTCTATTTTTATCATACCATATCAGAAATCATTTTCAATCAAAAGCAGTCAAAAAAAGATATGCCGCCCGCGATTTCCCGCGCAGGCGGCATATTTTATTGCTCTGTTTTCTCTTCCTTTTCCGCACCCGGCTGCGGCTGTTCGAGCCCCAGCTTGAACACGCGCTCAATTTTGAGCCTTTCTATGCAGCGGCGGTTCGCCGCCAGAATGGTGCACAGCCACTCGTCCGACCGCAGCGGGATGACCTCGCCCTGCACCGGAATACGCCCCAGCATATTGGTGATAAAGCCGTTCAGCGTCTCGGAATCGTCGTTTTCAAACAAATCGCTGCCCAGCAGATGCTCTACGTCGTCCACTTCCGCTTCACCGTCCAGCTCCCAGCAGTTTTCGGAAAGCTGCACAATGCCGCCGTCTTCGTCATGGCCGTCGTCTATTTTGCCCACGATGGCCTCCAGAAGGTCCTCCATCGTCACAAGGCCCTCGGTGCCGCCGTATTCGTCCACCACCACGGCCATGCGCTGCTTTTTCTCTTTGAACTGGCGCAGAAGCTCGCTGCAGCGCATCGTTTCCGGCACATACAGCACAGGCTGCATGAAATCCGCAGCCGTTTTGGCACTGTCGTCCTTCCCGCTGAGGGCGGGGATGATATCCTTCAGGTACACGATGCCCACAATGTCGTCCAAATCGCCCTCATACACCGGCAGGCGCGAATAGCGCTCCTCCTTCTGCAGGGCCACCAGCGCGGCCAACGGGGCCGTGCGCTCCACCGCCACGATGTCGGTGCGGTGTGTCATCACCTCGCTGACATGCAAATCGTCGAACTCGAAGATATTTTCTATCATGGCGCGTTCATGCGGTTCCAGCGAGCCGGCCTCTTCGCCCGCCTCTACCAGCATCAGGATGTCTTCTTCATCCACGGGCTCTTCCTCATTTTCCGCCCCAATGCCGAACAGCTTCAGCACAAGGTTGGTAGAGAAGGCCAGAAAGCGCACGAACGGCCTACACACGCGGTACATGCCCCATACGATGCCCACCACCTTCAGGGCGACGGCGTCCGGGTCTTTCATGGCCACGCGCTTGGGCACAAGCTCGCCCAGAATCAGCGTGAAATAAGAGATGATGATGGTGATAACCACCAGCACCACGCTGCGCAGCACCGCCGCGGGCAGCGGCAGAAACGACAAAAGCCCCGCCACAGGCCCTGCAAAGTTATCCGCCGCCACGGCAGAGTTCAGAAAGCCGGATAAAGTTACGCCAACCTGAATTGTTGCAAGAAAATCCGAAGGGGAGTCTGTGATGGCCAGCAGCCGTTTCGCCGCCTTATTGCCGCCCTCCGCCAAACGCTTCATTTTCTGTGAATTGATGGAGATGATGGCAATCTCGCTCATGGCAAAAAAAGCGTTGACGAAAATCAGGATAAAGATGAGCACGATACTGGGCCATATGTCCATATGGAAAAAATCGACCTCTTTCTGTAATGGGCCGGGCGCTTTGCCGGTGCGCGGCGCGCGGCTGTATGGTGTGCGCCGCGCCTGCACCGGTTTTTGCAGCGTCTTTGCACACAAGCTTCAATTAGAGTAATCATAACAAAATGCGGCGGGGCGCGTCAAGGCAGGCCGCTGCCCGGTTCGCGCCGTTTTGGGGCCGGGCGGACCCTGCCGGGGGCACAGGCGTGCTTTGCCCGGCATTTTCTTCTTTTTTCACGCGCTGGCGCCGCAAAGGGCCGCCGCATAAAGCCTCGGATATAAAATCGGATATAAAAAGGGCCCTGCAAAAGCAGGGCCCCAGGGTACAGCCGTCAGGCCGACGGTGCAGATTGCGGCGCTTCATTCGCCCCGTTGGAGGAAGAAGGCAAAGATGCAGTAGGTACAGGCTCCGGCGGCGCCTCTGTCTGCACCGGTGTCGGTTCCGGCGTTGGCGCCGGTGTTGGCGCCGGCGTGGCCGTGGGCACCGGCGCCTGCGTCGGCGTTGGCGCCGGTGTCTGTGTCACCTCCGGCGTCGCCGTGGGCTTCAGCGTGGGCGTCACCGTGGGGGACGGCGTGGGGCTGGGCGTAGCCGTGGCCTGCACCGAAGAGGACTCCGGCGCAGGGGTAGCCTTGGGCACGAAGAATTCCTCCGGGGTGGCAATGTGTGTGGGCACGCTTTTCAGCGCCGGGCGCGTGTCTTCCGTTTCATGGGCATGCGTGCGGATATAATCAAACAGCACGTCCATGCCTTCCCGGCTGAGGTGGATGCCGTCCGAGCTCTCCATATACGCCGCCTTGGCATAACCGGTGGAGTCCTTCAGCACCTCGGCAGAGTTCAGGAAGGTGTAGCCCTCCTCCTTCGCCAGCTCCACCAGCGCCTTGTTAAAGGCGTCGATGGTTTTCATGGTGATATTGGGGTAGCTGCGCTTTTGCGCCACCGGGGGGATGGAATTGATGATGATATCCGCATAGGGGTATGCCTCGTGGATCTGCTCCAGCGCGGTGCGGTACCACTTGATGAACGTCTCGGTGCTCTCGGCAGTGTTGTTGGTGCCATAGGTGATGATGATGCGCTGGGGCTGCATCATCTGCACAGCCTGCACCACCGTCACCGGCGAGGAGTAGCCGCTGAAGTACATGCAGCGCGAGCCTGTGACATGCCCGATGCCCATGCCCACGGCGGAAAGGTTGTTCTGCCATGTGGTCTTGCCCAGCACCTCCATGCGGTAGGTGTTGGAGTCGCCGATAAACAGCGTGTTGTCGATATAAGCCTCCCCGGCGTCCTCTGTCTCGGGCAGAATCGTTCCGTCAAATTCAGAATCTACAATTTTATTGGCGTCCTTGTCATAGTCAGACTCCGCCGCATCCACCATGCCGGAGGCCGAGCTGGGCAGCCCGTCCGGCTTCTTCTTCCCCAGCAGCGAGAAAATCAGAATGGCCAGCAGCATGGCTGCCAGAAGCGCCGCCGTCACCAGAATGGCAATATCCACAAGGCTGCCCTTCTTCAGGCGCGCTATATAAGCGGCCCATTCCTTTTTCAGCAGCGCGAAAACATGTTGCAACTGTTCCAAGGCTCTTCCTCCGGGCGAAATAGTGTAATGTCTATTCTACACCATTCTCCCACAAAAGGAAACCGAAAATTCACGCTTTCTGCAATTCGCCGGTTTTTGCGCTGCACGCCTTCAGGGCTTTGCGCAGAAAAATGCCTATTGTGCCAGCACCTTTGCGCGCCGCAGCGCCGGGCGCAGCGCCGCAGCCAGCAGCGTGGCCACCACCAGCGCCACCGCCGCATTTACACACGAGGCCGAAAGCTTCGCCGCCAGCCGCACCTGCACGGCACCCATGGCCTGCCCCTCTATCCAATACATCTCTACAAACGATTTCGCCATATACAGCACGATATAGGCGGCGCTGCCCGCCAGTGTGCCCAGAATGTCCTTCCTGGTGCTCACCGGCCCTCTGTGGGCAATCAGCCCCGCCAGATAGCCAATGACAAATTTGGTGGCGAAGGTGATGAGGCAGCCGGAGATATAAGCCGGGTTTGTAAAATCGAACAGCATGCTGCCAAAGCCCGCTGCAAGGCCGCCCGTCAGCGGGCCGAACAGAAGCCCCGCCAGCGCGCAGAACCCATTGCCCAGATGGAACCGCGCCGGGCCCACCTCTATCTGCATCCAGCTGGATACGAACACCAGCGCGCTCAAAAGGCCGACAACGGCAAGCGTTCTGGTGGTAAAGCGTTCTTTTTTCTGCATACGGGCATCTCCTCTCTTTCTGCTCTGCGGCTTGACAGCGCCGCACGGAAGCGTTAAGGTAATTGTACACGCAATTTGACATGTTCAAAATGCCCAATTTTTGAATTTTTTATCAGGTCAGTTTTCCATTCATTCACGCATGAATTAAGGAGGCTCTTATGGAGCATGCCGCTATCCGGCTGGAGGCAGGCGGAAAAACGCCCTTTTATGAACAGCTCTATGCTTATTTTGCCGCCGCAATCCGCAGCGGGGCGCTTGCCCCCGGGGAAAGGCTGCCCTCAAAGCGGCGCCTTGCACAGGATGTGGGGGTGAGCGTCAGCACGGTGGAAACAGCCTATGCCATGCTGGTGGCAGAGGGATATCTGGAGGCTAAGCCGCGAAGCGGCTTTCGCGTGTGCCGCCTTTCCGCACTGTCGCGCCCGGCAGCGCCTGCACCGGCGGCGCCCGCGCCGGTGCAGGCGCCGCCGCGCTTTGATTTTTCCACCGGTAGCGTGGATACGGCCCTGTTCCCCTTTGCCGCCTGGCGCAGGCTGCAAAGGCAGGTGCTGGCCGGGGACGAGGCTGTGCTGCGCGCAGGCTGTGCGCAGGGTGACGAAGCCCTGCGCCGTGCCATTGTCACCCATCTGGCCGAGTTCCGCGGCGTGCGCGCCGAGCCCCGGCAGGTGGTGGTGGGCGCAGGCAGCGAATATCTGGCCGGCCTGCTTGCCCAGCTTTTTCCGGGCGCTGTGTTCGCAGTAGAGGAGCCGGGCTACACCCGCACACCGCGCGTGCTCGCAAACTGCGGCGCCGCAGTGGCCTATGTGCCGGTGGATGCACATGGCATGCAGCCTGCCCCCCTTGCCGCCAGCGGCGCGGCGCTGGCCTATGTGACGCCCAGCCATCAGTTTCCCACCGGGGCCACCATGCCAGTGGGGCGGCGCACACAGCTTTTGCAGTGGGCCGCGCAGCGTGAGGGCCGCTTTATCATCGAGGACGATTACGACAGTGAATTCCGTCTGGACGGGCGCCCGCTGCCCGCCATGCAGAGCCTGGGGCCGGGGCAGGTCATCTATATCGGCACCTTTTCACGCGGCATCGCCCCTGCGGTGCGCATTGGCTATCTGGTGCTTCCGCCCGCGCTGCTGGACGCCTTCTTCAGCCGCTTCGGCTTTTATTCGTGCACGGTGGGGCGCATTGAGCAGCAGACGCTGTGCCGCTTTCTGGAGACGGGACAGTATGCGCGCCATCAGGCGCGCCTGCGCGCAGCCTACCGCCGCAGGCGGGACGCCGTGTGCGAGGCCCTGCTTAAGGCACTGGCCCCCTTTTCGCCGCGCATCGAAAACGCGCACACCGGCCTTCACTTCGTGCTGCATCTCGCCTGCCCCTGCACGGGCGAGGCATTGGCCGCAGCCATGCGGCGCCACGGCGTGCTGGCCTGCCCGCTGGGCGCTTACTGCCACACAGGCGGCTGCAGCGGGGCCGGCCCGGCGCTGGTGCTGGGCTTCGGCGGGCTGGCACAGCAGGACATCCGGCCGGCCGCACAGGCCATGGCACGCGCAGCCGAAGAGGCATGCCGGCTGTAAGGATGCGGAAAGCGGTTGACTCTTTGCCGCCCAGCAGTTATACTATTATAACAAGTATGAAAAGTATAACCAAAATGAAAAAGGAGGGGCTACCCGTGAAAAAAGGGCAGCATATTTTCGGCACAGTGAAAGTGGGCGAAAAGGGGCAGATCGTAATCCCCAAAGAGGCCCGCCGGATATTTGACATCAAAGCAGGCGATACGCTGCTGGTGCTGGGGGACGAGGCGCAGGGGCTTGCCGTCGTCAAGGCAGATGCCATGCAGGAGCTGGCTGTAAGCATTCTGAAGGGCCTGGGCACCCTGGGCGGAGGGCTTCATGAAAAATAATCTTCTGCTGTCTCTGCCCGCCGTGCTGGCGCTGGACCTTGCCCTTCCCTTTCTGCTGGCGGCGCCCTACCGCGGGTACAGCCATCTGACGCAGGCCATGAGCGTGCTGGGAAACAAAAAATCGCCCTGCCATGCAATCTATAATATATGGCTTGCCGCCTGCGGGGTGGCAGTTGCCCTAAACGGCCTGATGCTGCGGCCGCTTCTTGCCGTGTATTCCAAAACAGCCGCGGCAATACTGACGGCCGTGCTGTGCCTGTATGCGGTTGGCGGCTGCGTGCTGCCCGCTTTTTTCCCGGTGGAAGAGGAAAAAGACCTTGCCGGGCTTTCGGCGCGTATCCATGGTTACAGCGCTGCAGCGGGGTTTATGCTGCTGGCCGCCGCGCCGCCGCTGGCGGGCTTTCTTGCATACAGGGCCGGTTTCAGCATGCTGGCGCTTTTTTCCTGGCTGTGCTTTTTTCTGGCCATTGTTTTCTTCACTGCGTTCATCATGGCCGATAAGCCCAGCTTCCGGCATACGCCCATTGCGTGGGAGGGGCTGTGGCAGCGGCTTACCCTGCTGTGTATGTATCTTCCCGTGGCGTGCCTTGTGTTTGCCGTGCTGTAAGCTGCGCGGAAAAGGCCGTCCCCGGCATATAATTGCCGGAGGGCGGCCTTTTTCAAACACAAGCCCTATTTTTCAGCGCCGTCTGCATTTTTCCGCACGGCCCAGGGCTGCGGAAGCAGGATATATCCCAGAAGGAAGCCCATCACGCCGCCGTACAGTGCCGAGGCCGCGGGGTTCGAGGTGACGGGGCAGGCGCCCAGCGCACAGCCCACCGCAAAGTAATAGCCGAGGCCAAAGGCAAGGCCCGCGGCCGCAAAGGCCGCCAGAAAGCATGCGCCTGCATGCCGTTTCAGAAAGTGCTTCATTCGTTCTTCCCTTTCCGGCCGCCGGCCCGGCGGCCGCAAAATATTTTGCCCGCCCTGCGGCCCGGCCGCAGGGCCATGGCGTCACAGTGCGCTTTGCAGCATCTCCTCCAGCCTTTGCTGCGTCTGTACGCCCACAGCCTGCGCGTGCAGGGCGCCGTTTTTGAACACCATCACCGTGGGGATGCTCATGATGCCGAACCGCCGGGCAAGCTCGGGCTGCTCGTCTACATTCACCTTGCCCACCTGCCAGCGGCCCTGCGCGCCGCCGGCCACGCGCTGCACCACCGGGCCCAGCATGCGGCACGGGCCGCACCATGGCGCCCAGAAATCCACCAGCACAGGCTGCTTTGCGCCCAGCACCTGCTGTTCAAAATTCTCTTTTGTAAAAATCTGTTCCATACTGCTCTCCCTTTTTGTCCGGCTGCGCCGTACTGCGCGGCACTGCATGCCGTTTCGTCTCTGGCTTCAGTATACCCCGCCGCGGCACGGCAAACCGTGACGAAGTTACAAAAGTGTGGTAAAATCAGAAGAAAAGGGCAAACCGGCCCTGCCCCATACGAGCAGGCGCCGCCACAGCTTCCCTGATAAAGAGGCGCGGCCCGGGCGGCCTGCGCAAAAGGAGGGCTTTTATGCCGTGTGCCGATGCAGCTCTGTTTCCGTTCTGGCAGCAGCTTACGCAGCCCCAGAAGGACAGGCTTTTTGAAGAAGTGCGCGAGGTGCACTATGCCCAGAATGCACCCGTGCGGGCGGCGGGCGACAGCTGCCTTGGCATTTTATACGTGAAAACCGGCGGGCTTCGGCTTTCCCTTCTGAGCGAGGAGGGGCGCGAGGCCTCCATCGCGCGGCTGGGCGCCGGGCAGGTGTGCGTGCTGAGCGCCTCGTGCGTGCTGAGCGCCGTGACGTTCGATGTGGAGATCACCGCCGAGGAGGAAAGCGACGTTCTGGTGCTTCCCTCGCATGTGTTCGGCCCGCTGATGGCGGAAAATATTTATGTGGAATGCTTTGTATACCGCACGGCAACCGAGCTGTTTTCCGATGTGATAGGCGCGGTGGAACGGCTTTTGTTCATGACGCTGGAGCAGCGCGTGGCCTCCTTCCTGCTGGATGAGGCCGCCCGCCGCGGCACAGACACGCTCGCCATCACGCAGGAAGCCATTGCACTCGGCATTGCCTCCGCGCGCGAGGCCGTCACGCGCGCGCTGCGCCAGATGGCGGCGCGGGGCCTGGTGGAGGTATTCCGCGGCGGGGTACGGCTGCTGGACCGCAAGGCCCTTTACGCCCTCTGCTGAAGTCAGGGCGGCCTGCGGGCAGAGGGCGGCAGGCACTGCCGCCCCTCATGCACTGCGGCGCTTGTAAGAAAGGGGGGCTTGCCCGTGAATACGAACGACCTGACGCAGGGCAGCGCAGCCGAGACGCTGTTCCGCTTTGCCGGCCCGTTTTTTATTGCCAACGTGCTGCAATCGCTGTACGGCGCGGCAGACCTGTTCGTGGTGGGAGCCTTCTGCGGGGCCCAAAGCGTGGCCGCCGTTTCCACCGGCACGCAGGTGACACAAATCGTCACCAGCCTCATCACCGGCCTTACGCTGGGCAGCACCGTCATTATCGGGCAATATACCGGCCAGAGGGAATACGGCAAAGTAAAGCGCGCCATCGGCACCACGCTCACCGTGTTTGCAGGCGTGGCGCTGGCGCTTACGGCGGGCATGCTGGCATTGCTGCGCCCCCTTCTGTGCCTTTTGCAGACGCCGCAGCCGTCGTTTGAGCTCACCGTGCAGTATGTCACCATCTGCATGCTGGGCAACATCTTTATCTGCGGCTACAACGCCATCAGCGCCGTGCTGCGCGGCTGGGGCGACTCCCGGCGGCCCATGTGGTTCGTGGGCGTTGCCTGCGTCATCAACATTGTGCTGGATGTTGTGTTCGTGCGCTTTTTCGCGCTGGACGCGGCGGGCACGGCGCTGGCCACGGTGATTTCGCAGGGCATCAGCATGGCCCTTGCAGTAGTCTACCTGCGGCGGCACGATTTTCTGTTCGATTTCAGACTGCCCAGCTTTCTGCCGGACAGGCGCATGATAAAAAAGCTGGCTGTGGTGGGGGTTCCCATCTCGTTTCAGGAGCTGATGGTGCGCATCTCGTTTTTATATCTGGCGGCAGTGATGAACCGCTGCGGCGTATATGCCGCAGCGGTGGTGGGCATCAGCAGCAAATACGATGTGTTCGCCATGCTTTCAGCCACCTCCATGGCCAGCGCGCTGGCGGCCATCACGGCGCAGAACATCGGCGCGGGCAGGCCGCAGAGGGCACGCCGCTCGCTGTGGTACGGCATGGGCTTTGCGCTGGCAGCGTCCACAGGGTTCTGGCTGTGGGCACAGCTTTCGCCGCAGAGCATGATCGGCCTGTTCAGCCGGGACGCAGCTGTGATCGCCGCAGGCGTGCCCTTCTTCCGCGCGTGCAGCTACGACTATATGCTGGTGAGCGTGGTGTTCTGTCTGAACGGCTACCTGAACGGGCGCCAGAAGACGGTATGGACGATGATAAGCTGCAGCGTGGGCGCACTTTGCCTGCGCATGCCACTGGTGTACCTGTTCAGCACCCGCTTTGCGGACGACCTCGGCATGCTGGGCCTGATTGCGCCTGTGGTATCCGGCATTATGGCGTGCTACACCCTTGCATATGTGCTGGCCGAGGGCAGAAAGGGCCGGGCCCGCAGCGCGGCGCGCTGAGAGGCGCTTCGCCGGAACACCGAAAAAGCCGGGGGCCTGCGTAAGCCCTGGAGGGGCATACTGCCGGCAAGTCTCTCAAAAGGCACTGAACGCTCTGTCTCCTGCATTACCTGCCCCGTCTCCCGCAAACGGAATTTCTCCCATTATGTGCCGCAGCTTTTGGGTATTGAATACCATTCCGCTTCGCTCGAAACTGACGGCAAAAGCCCTTTTACACTCCCCAGCATAGCTGGGGAGTGCCGTTTCGCTAAAGGCACTCAGGCGGGTCGGCCCATAGGCTGCCCCGCCTGTTTTCCGTTTCGGCTTTCGCCCATGCATACAGGAAAAAGCCGCCGCCCCCAGGCCGTAAAAAATGCGTTTTGTTCTGCACGCCCGCTTTGTTCACAGCCGCTTGCCCTGTGTGGGCTTCAAAAACACAAGGCACACAAGGCCCGCTGCGGCGGCGCCCACGGCCAGCCAGTGGCGGCCTGCCTCCAGCCCCAGAAAGCGGGCCGCCAGCGGAAAGCCGACGCTTCCAAGGCTCATGCCCAGGGCGGCAAAGCCATAGTTGACGCCTGCGTTCTTCTGGCCGAACAGGTCCGTCACTGCCGCAGGTATCACAGCGGCCTCGCCCGAATAACAGAAGGTGAGCAGGCTGTATACAGCTATCACCAGCCAGCCCTGCGCAAAGGCGAACCATATGCTGAGCCCTGCCAGCGCGGCAAACAGCAGCATATCTGTGTAGCGGCGGCCTATCTTATCCGACAGCCATGGCATCAGCAGGCGGCCCGCGGCGCTGGCCGCGCTGCCCACTACAATGCAGCTGAGCGCCGCTGCCTCGGAAAGGCCGCGCTGCTGGGCCAGCTCTACAATGATGGGGCTGAACAGCAGCACCGCCGGGGTGGCCAGCGCCACCACAAAGAACAAAAGCCAGTACTGCTTTGTTTTCAGCATTTGGCCCACCGTATAGTTTTGTGCGGCGCCCTGCGCGGCGGCCGCCGCAGCTTTCCCCTGCGGGTTTTCTAACAGGGCGCATGCGGCGGCGCACACGGCAAACATCAGCGCGCCCAGCCAGAGGAAAGCGCCGCGGATGCCAACCCGTGCAATGAGAAAACGCCCAAGCCATGTGAGCACAGCGCCGGAAAGGCCCACCGCGCCGCCGATGACACCCGTCGCAAGGCCCTTTTTTTCAGCATACCATTTCTGCGCGCAGCTCATGACGCTGGGGTACAGAAACGCGCACCCCAGCCCTACCGGCACGCTGAAGGCCAGATAAAAAGCCCACGGGATGCCCGCGGGCACCAGCCACCCGGCCATGCAGAAGCCGCCGCCCAGCAGGACGGCGCCGGAAAGGCCCGCCGCGCGCGGGCCCGCCTTATCCTGCAAAAGGCCGCCCAGAATGCAGCCGATGCCGAAAAAGCAGATGACAAAGCTGAATATCATCGCCGCGTCTGCCTCTGCCAGCTCATATGTCTCGCACACGGCCTTCTGAAACACGCCCCACGCACTGGGCACGCCCGTCAAAATCTGGATGGCCGCCCCGGCAGCAAGGATGCTCCAGGGATATTTCTTTAAGAACGCCTGCAAAATGCCGCCCCCTTTTGCGCTAGTATGCGCCGGGGAAAGGCGTTTTATCGCCGTTCGTGATTTTATCACACACGCCGCGCCTCCAATGTGGTATAATGTGTCCACTTGGTGAAGCTAAGCGCAAGCGAAGGAGGCGCCTGATGGAACAGCTGCCACACCCTTAACGAGGCCGGGCCAAAAGGCGAAGGGCGGGTTTCGTGAACGTGGTATCATGTCTTCACTCAGAGGGCGCGCCCGCTGGCAGAGCGCAAAATTGGGCGAAGCTGCACCCCTAACGAAGGTGCGCCCGAAGCACGTGCCCGGCCTGTGCGGCGCCACGCCTTCGCCTGACGGCTGCGGGCCGCAGGCAAAGCGCGAACCCCAGACACTGTGTGCCCGGCAGCACAGCCTGCAGGGCATGTGCGCCCTCATTTCCGGCGCACGCCCGGCCCTATTTTCATACCCGCGGAGGTTTTCATGAGTTATCTTGTCACATTTCTGGAGGGTGTCATCACCTTCATTTCCCCCTGCCTGCTGCCCATGCTGCCCATCTATCTCTCCTATTTCGCGGCGGGCGCACAAGGGCCGGGCAGCACGCGCGCCACGGTAAAAAACGCGCTTGGCTTTATTTTGGGCTTCACCGTCACGTTTCTTGTTCTGGGCACGCTGGCGGGCAGCGTGGGCATGCTGCTGCGCCGCTGGCAGCCCGCAGTCAACATTATCTGCGGCGCAATCGTGGTTCTGTTCGGGCTGAACTTTCTGGGCGTGCTGAAGCTGCGCCTGTTTTCCGGCGGCGTGAAATGGAATGCCGGCGGAAAGCCGCTGGGCTTTTTCTCTGCCGTTCTGTTCGGCCTTGTGTTCAGCGTGGGGTGGACGCCCTGTGTGGGCGCATTTCTCGGCTCGGCGCTGATGCTGGCCTCACAGCAGGGGTCTGCGGTGCAGGGCACGCTTCTGCTTCTGGCCTACTCGCTGGGCCTGGGTGTGCCGTTCTTTTTAAGCGCGCTGCTCATTCAGAAGCTGAAGGGCGCGCTGAATTGGGTAAAGGCCCACTATTCCGCAGTGAACGCGGTGTGCGGCGCCTTTCTGGTGGCAGTGGGCATTTTGATGATGACGGGCCTGATGGGCCGTTTCCTTGCCGTTCTGGCATAAGCGAAGGAGAGAGTGCGTATGGAACAGAAAAAATTTATCATTCTGGTGCTGGCGCTGGTGGTGGTGCTTGTGCTGGCGGGCGCGGGCTACAAGCTTCTGGCGCCGCAGGCCGGCCTTTCCGGCACACTGGGCGGCACGCAGAACGCTTCCGGCAGCGGCGCCTCCTCCACAGCATCACAGCCCGCGCCGGATTTCACCGTGTATGACGCAAACGGCGGCGAGGTGACGCTTGCGGGCCTGATGGAGGCGGGCAAGCCCGCCGTGCTGAACTTCTGGGCCAGCACCTGCCCGCCCTGCCGCAGCGAAATGCCGGACTTTGAGGCAGCCTTTCAGAAATACGGCGGCGAGGTGCAGTTTATCATGGTGGACGCCGTGGGCTCCATGAACGGCGAAACGCGGCAGGCCGGCAGCGATTATGTGGCCGAACAGGGCTTCACCTTCCCCGTTTATTTCGATGATGAACAAAGCGCGGTGATGGCCTTTGGCCTGCGCGCTTTCCCCACTACCTTCTTCCTTCATGCGGACGGCACCATCGCGGCATACGGCGAGGGCATGCTGGACGCCGAAACGCTGGAAAAGGGCATCGGCATGATTTTGCCTGATGCCGTGCGGGGTGCGGCGTGATATGCGATGAAAACACCCGGCCCCGGCCAACGAATGTTGGCCGGGGCCGGGCTTCTTTTTTGCTTACTCCTGCGGCAGAGCCAGCCGGATGGAAAGCTCGCGCAGCTGCTTTTCCTCCACGGTTTCGGGGCAGCCGCTCATGGGCTCGCCCGCATTCTGCACCTTGGGGAAGGCGATGACGTCGCGGATGGAATCCTTTTTCAGCATCAGCATCACAAGGCGGTCAAAGCCATAGGCCATGCCGCCGTGGGGCGGCGCGCCGTAGCGGTAGGCGTCCATCAGGAAGCCGAAGCTCTCGCGCGCCTTTTCCTCGGTGAAGCCAAGGGCGCGGAACATGCGGTCCTGCAGGGCGGGGTCGTTGATGCGGATAGAGCCGCCGCCCACCTCGCAGCCGTTCAGCACCATGTCGTAAGCCTTGGCGCGGCAGGCGCCCTGGTCGGCCTCCACCTTGTCCAGATCCTCCTCGCGCGGCATGGTGAAGGGGTGGTGCTTTGCCATGTAGCGCCCCTCTTCCTCGGAATACTCAAACAGCGGGAAATCCGTCACCCACAGGAAGTTGAATTTGTCCTTGTCGATCAGGCCCAGCTTTTCGCCCACGGCAAGGCGCACGGCGCCCAGCGCAGTACAGGCCTTTTCCCAGTCTGCGTCTGCGGCCACAAGCAGCACGTCGCCCTGCTGCATGCCCGCGGCGGCCTCCAGCGCGGCAACTTCTTCTTCCGTGAGGAACTTTTCAAAGCTGGAAGAGCGCGCCTCGGCCGTCCAGCGCGTATAGGCAAGGCCCTTTGCGCCGTACGTTTTCGCCACTTCCACCAGCTTGTCTATCTCTTTGCGGGAGAGCGCGGCCGCCGCGCCCTTCACGCAAATGGCGCGCACCGTGCCGCCCGCGGCCGCCGCATTTTGAAAAACGGCAAACCGGCAGCCCTTCACGGCATGCGTCACATCCATAAGCTCCAGCCCAAAGCGCGTATCCGGCTTGTCGGAGCCGAAGCGCCCCATGGCCTCGGCATACGGCAGGCGCTGGAACGGCGTTTCGAGCTCCACCCCCAGCACCTGCTGGAACACGCGCTTCATCAGGCCCTCGTTCAGCGCCATGATGTCGTTTTCATCGGCAAACGCCATCTCCATGTCCACCTGCGTGAATTCGGGCTGGCGGTCTGCGCGCAGGTCTTCATCGCGGAAGCAGCGCACAATCTGGAAATAGCGGTCGAAGCCGGACAGCATCAAAATCTGCTTGTACAGCTGCGGAGACTGCGGCAGCGCATAAAAGCGCCCCGGCTGCACGCGGCTGGGCACAAGGTAATCGCGCGCGCCCTCGGGGGTGGATTTCATCAGCATCGGCGTCTCTATCTCCACAAAGGCGTTTTCTTCGTAGTAATCGCGGATGATCTTCGCTATTTTCGAGCGCAGCACGATGGGCGCATGCACAGAGGGGCGGCGCAGGTCCAGATAGCGGTATTTCAGACGCAGGCTCTCGTTCACGTTGATTTCGTCACGAATTTCAAACGGCGTTGTCTGCGCGCCGCTCAGCACGCGCAGCTCGGTGACGAACAGCTCCACCTCGCCGGTGGGTATCTTGTCCGTCTTGGCCTCGCGCTCGCGCAGGGTGCCCTTTGCCATCACAACATACTCGCTTTTCAGCCCGGCAGCCTTCTCAAATACGGCCCTGTCGGTGGAATCGTCAAAAATCAGCTGCAGGATGCCGGTGGTATCCCGCAGGTCTGCAAAAATAACGCCGCCCTTGTCGCGGCATTTGGCCACAGAGCCCGCCACCGTCATCTCGGTGCCGGCATCCTTCGCGCGCAGCGCGCCCACATAGTGCGTGCGGCGCAGGTTTCCCATACTCTCCATTGCTTTTCCCCTTGCTTTCATTTTGCTTGCAAAGCCCCGCGGGGCATCTGTTCAAGTGCGCCTATTATAGCGCATTTTCAGCCCGTTTACAACATAGTATCCAGCAGATAGCGCGCGGCGGCGCACAGGGGCCCTTACGGCAAAATGCGCCGGCACTCCATATAATAGCGTTTTTCTTCGGCACGGCCCATGGAAAACGTCTTTTTCGGCAGCACGCCGCCCTCGGCCACACCGCGCAGAAGGTCCCGCTTTTCAAAGGGCGGCAGCAGCACGCCCACGGCCTCCCCGCGCGCCGCCAGCGCGCGCACGGCAGCCTCGCCGTGGATATAATCCACCCGCACGCCGCCCTGTGCGCACAGGGCGCCGAGAAACGCCTCCAGCGTGCCCACCGCCAGCGGATGCACGGCGCTGTTCACGCAAAGCACGCCTGCTGTTTCGCCGCCTTTTCCCAGGATGCGGAGCTGCCGGGCCCCGCTTTGCGGCGCAAGCGCGCCCTTTTCGCGCAAGAATACCTCGAACGCACAAAGGAACCTGCCCGGCTCGATGCCGAACACCGCCCGGTGGATGGGCTCTATATGCATAGCCGGGCCGGAGACGCTGCACACCTCGGCAAGGCAGAAGCGCGCCGGGTGGGCCTGCCGCTCTTGCCCGGAAAGGGTTGGCTTCAGCGCCTCCCAATACGCCTTCGCCGTGGCAAGCGAATGGTTGCCGTCTCCCACCGCCAATGCAAAGGGCGCCGTGCCCGCGCCGGGGTATTTTTTCCGGAAGGCTTCGGGCTGCGCCAGCCCTTCCATGGCCTGCTCCAGCGCCTCGATATCCTCCCCGGCTGTGACGGCCCAGCCCGCCGCGCGCCCGCCGCCCAGCATCAGCGGCGTGTCGTACAGCTGCACAAGCTCCGCCTTGCGCGCAGCCAGCCCGCCCAGAAGGTCCAGCGGGGCGTCGTCCATCAGCATCATGATATGGGGGCTTTCCAGCACCGCGCCGCGGCGCACCGCCAGGCGCGGCGGGATGCGCGCGGCCACCGTGGCCTCGCTGGGGCGCACCAGGGGCGCGGCGCCCGCCTCATAGCTGTATGCCTCCAGGTCTACCGCGCCCACAAGGCCGCGGCGCACGCCGCTTTGTGTGGTGCGCTCTACATATACAAAGCCGTGCACGCTGCGCTGCAGCACGCTGCGCGCCGCGCGCCGCATATTGGCATGAATCGCCTCGATGCGCGCGGGCGTATCCGGCCTTTCCAGAAAGCATTCGGGCAGGATGATGTCCAGCGCGCTGGGCTTTCCCTTTCGTGCCGCCTGCGCCCGCCGCCAGTAATCCGGCTCGCTTGTAAACTGGTCGCACGCCAGCACGGCCCAGGCCGAAAGGTCTGCCTGCGGGCCGGGCAGAAGGATGTCTGCCGCAGTGAAGGGCCTCATGCGCCTTTCCCCTTTCTTTTGCACAGAAGCATAAAAATACCTGTTTCCATCATACCCTTTGAGATGAAAAAAAACAAGGAAAAAAGCCGGAGGAGGCCGCTTCCCCCCGCCCTCAATTTATACTATCAGCTACTTTTTTTATATTTTCTGCTTGAAAATCTACTTCCCGGTGCGTATAATGGGGAGAGAAAATTCTTCGCCCGGGCGCATGGGCGCCCCGCGTCCCCACTGCCCGGCGCGAAGGCCTGTTCAGAAAGGAGCCCTCTATGGTACATCCATGCAGCACCGCTGCTTTGTTTGATCTGACGAAAACGCAGGCCGCGCCCCTGCTTTCAGGCACCACGTTCCCGTGGGAGGCGCTGGCCGGGCTGGAAGCATTCATATTCCAACTGGGCGAAAGCCTTGACCCAGAGCAGTACGAGCGCCTGGGCGACTATGTGTGGGCGGCCAGAACGGCGCGCATTGCAAAAAGCGCCTATCTGGGCGGGCCCTGCATCATCGGGCCGGGCACAGAGGTGCGCCACGGCGCATTCATACGCGGTTCGGCGCTGGTGGGCGGCGGCTGCGTGGTGGGCAATTCCGTGGAATTGAAGAACTGCATCCTGTTCGACGGCGCGCAGGTGCCGCACTTCAACTATGTGGGAGACTCCGTGCTGGGCTGCAAAGCGCATCTGGGCGCGGGGGCCGTCACCTCCAACGTAAAAAGCGACAAAAGCCCTGTGGTGGTGAAGGCCGCAGGCGAGGCGCTGCCCACAGGCCGCAAAAAGGTGGGCGCCATGGTGGGCGACGGCGCCGAGGTGGGCTGCAACAGCGTGCTTTGCCCCGGCAGCGTGCTCGGGCGCGGCGCGCAGGTATACCCCGCAAGCTGTGTGCGCGGCTATGTGCCGGAAAACCACATTTACAAGGCCGCGGGCAATATCGCCGCACGCCGCTGAGCGCGGCGGCGCAGGAAAGGGAGAGATACCGATGGGAAGACTGTTTGGAACTGACGGCGTGCGCGGCGTGGCCGGCGAGGACATGACGTGCGAGCTGGCCATGAACATCGGCCGCGCTGCGGCCACTGTGCTGACATACGGGCGGCGCCGCAGGCCGCTGGTGGTGCTGGGCAAGGATACGCGCCTTTCGTCTGATATGCTGGGCGCGGCGCTTTCCGCCGGGCTGTGCAGCGTGGGGGCGGACGTGATAGATTTGGGTGTGGTGCCCACGCCCGCCGTGGCCTACCTTGTGGGCAGATACAAGGCGGACGCAGGGGTGATGATATCCGCTTCGCACAACCCGTACCAGTTCAACGGCATTAAGATATTCGGGGGCGAGGGCTTCAAGCTGCCCGACGCGCTGGAAGACCAGATAGAGGCACTTGTGCTGGACGAGGCCGCCATTCCCCTTGTGGGCGGCGACAGGCTGGGGCAGATTACTCACTGCACCACCGCCGTGCGCGACTATGTAGAGCATCTGAAGGCCACCGTGCCCTATTCACTGGAGGGCGTGAAGGTCGCGGTGGACTGCGCCAACGGCTCTGCCAGCGCCACGGCGCGCCTTCTGTTTGAAGAGCTGGGGGCGGATGCCGTCATTCTCAGCGAAACGCCGGACGGCGTGAACATCAACACAAACTGCGGCTCTACCCACATGCAGGCCCTTCAGGCCTATGTAAAAGAGCACAGCGATATTGCGGCGGGCGTGGCCTTCGACGGCGATGCAGACCGCTGCCTGTTCGTGGACGAGGCAGGCGAGGTGGTGGACGGCGATTTTATCATGGCCATCTGCGGGCTGGACCTCGCCCGCCGCGGCAAGCTGCGCCGCAGCACCATTGTGGGCACCGTGCTCACGAACATGGGCTTTTCCCGCTTCTGTGAAGAGAACGGCCTGAAGTTTGCCGCCACCAAAGTGGGGGACCGCTATGTGCTGGAGGAAATGGAGCTGGAGGGCTATGTGCTGGGAGGCGAGCAATCCGGCCATGTGATTTTCCGCGATTTTGCCACCACCGGCGACGGCCAGCTGACGGCCATTCAGCTTCTGTGCCTGATGAAGCGCAGCGGCCGGCCATTGAGCGAGCTGGCCCGTGTGATGCGCCGCATGCCGCAGGTGATGGTGAACGTGACGGTTTCAAAAGAGGGCAAGCTGCAGTTTTACAACAACGACGCCATCAAAGCGGCCTGTGCGGACGCCAAAGACAGGCTTGGCAGCCGCGGGCGCGTGCTGGTGCGCGTGTCCGGCACTGAGCCGCTGGTGCGCGTGATGGCAGAGGGCGAGGATGAGGCCGAGATTGGCGCCATCGCCCGCGAGCTGGCACAGCTTGTGGAAAAAGAGCTGGCATGAATATGTCAAACGCCCCGCGGGCGGCATTGCCGCCCGCGGGGCGTTTTTATCATGGCTGAAGCATGGCGTGCAGGGCGCTGCCTATCACGAACTCCATCTTTTCCTCCACATCGTAGGCGGCGTTTGGGTAGATGCACCAGTCCAGAAGCACGCCGCGCGCGCAGATAAACAGATATTCGCACCACTCGGCAGCCGTGCGGCGCGTATTCAGCTGCCCCGCCCTCTGATAATGGGCCAGCAGAGCCTCCAGCCTTTTTTCAAACTCCCTGTCGTCGTTCAGGAAAGCACGGCCCTCCCGCGTGACCAGCATCTGCGCAAACTCCCGCCCGGGCTCGGCGTTCAGCGCGGCATATTTTTTGAAATACTGCTGCAGCACGTCATACGCGCTGCCCTGCAGGGCCGGCCCGCCTTCAAACTCTTCAAAATAATCCTCTGCATGGATGAAAAGCTCGGTGTACAGCGCCATTTTCGAGGGGTAGTAGTGGTAAAACGTGCCAATGCCCACGCCCGCCGCCTTTGCCAGCTTTTCTACTGTAACGGCCTCAAACCCCTGCTCCCGAAACAGCTTTACGCCGCAGCGGTAGATGTTCTCCTTCGTTTTCTGCGCCTGCAGCGCCCGCTTTGTGGCTTTCTTCTCCACCGTATTCTCCATCCCCTCTTCTGTTCGCCCCGTGCGCAAAGGGCCCCGTGCAGGCCCGCTTATCTGCCATTATACCAGCCGGCGCACATTTTCACAACAGGCTGACATTTGTAGTCAGGCCCCGGAAGGGCACACTGCCGGCAAGCCGCTCAAGAGGCACAGAATACCCTGCCTCCTGCATCACCTGCCTCGCCCCCCCGTAAACGGGGTTCTTCCCGCTGCGCGCTGCAGCTTTTGGGTATTGAATACCATCCCGCTTTGCTCGAAGCTGGCAGCGAAAGCCCTTTTACTCTTCCCGGCACAGCCGCGGGCTGCCGTTTCGCTGACAGCAAAAGGGCGGGGCCCCCTGCACACCGGCAGAGGGCCCCGCTTTTTTGTTTTTCAGGCAAAGCTGTCAGCCGTTTTCACGCAGCCATTCCATGGCCGTGTTGGCGAACACCGCCGCGCCGCGGTACAGCACGCTTTCATTAAACGTCACACGCGGGTTGTGCTGCGGGTACGGATACCCCTCCTCGGGCGTGCCGCTTGACAGAATAAGGTAACACGTAGGCGCAGCCTGCGACAGCTCGCTCAAATCGTCCGAGCCGGAGAAGGGCGCGCGCATCTCGGGCACTTCCTCGCCCAGCAGCTCGCTTGTGTAGTCCATTACGCGCTGCGTCAGTGCGGGCTCGTTGTACACGCTTGGGATGCCCTGCGTGAATTCCACCTCCACTTTGGCGCCGAACGCCTGCGCCATGCCCGCGCAGATGGCCTCGATGCGCTTTTTGAAGCGGGTGCGCGTGGCCTCCACCGTGGTGCGCATGGTGCCCACCAGGCACACCTTCTCCGGCAGGACATTGGCCGCCTCGCCGCCGTTGAAGCTGCCGATGGTGAGCACACCCTGCTCCTCCGGCGCCAGCTCGCGCGCGGTGAGGTTCTGCAGGGCCGAATAGATGTGCACACCCACGTTCAGGGCGTCCACGCCCTCCTGCGGCATGCTGCCGTGCGTGCCCTTGCCCGTGATGGTGATGGTAATGGTGTCACACGAGGACATCATGGGCCCGCGGCGGGTGTAAATGGTGCCCGCGCTGTAAGGGCTCTGCGACATGATATGCATAGAGACCACAGCGTCTACATGCGGGTTTTCCAGAATGCCATCCTTCAGCATGGCCTGTGCGCCGGAAAAGCCCAGCGGGTTCGTGCCCTCCTCGTCCGGCTGGAACATCAGCTTCACACAGCCGTTCAGCTCGCCCTCGCGCTCTTTCAGCATTTTGGCAGCGGCAAGCAGCATGGCCGTGTGCGTGTCGTGCCCGCAGGTGTGCGCCGCATTGCCGGTGGCGGAAAAATCAAGGCCCGATTCCTCCTTCATGGGCAGCGCATCCATGTCGGCGCGCAGAAGGATGGTCTTCCCCCCCGTTTTGCCCACAGTGGCTACGATGCCCGCCCCGCTCATGCGCTGCGGGGCATAGCCCATGGCCTTCAGCTTTTCCTCTACAAAGGTACACGTCTCTTTCAGCTCAAAGCCCAGCTCTGGGTGGCGGTGCAGCCAGCGGCGGTTTTCCAACAGCTCCGGCTCCAGTTCCTTTGCACGCTGCAACAATTCTTTCATGATAGATTTGCCTCCTTGCCTATAATATTTGAGTAAAATTTGTGCTTTTTGCCAAAAAGTTTTTTCCTGAAAGGTCTTGTTTTTTCCATAACCGCGTGATAGAATTCATTCATCGAATACGTTCTATGAACACATTCTATTAAATGTTTCCGGTTCTGTCAACCGTTTTCAGCCGCAAAGCCAAAATAAACCGCCGCACAGGGCGTGCTTGGCCCAACCAGGATCCCCGGCCCTTCACAGGGGCCGAAAAAACATAGGGGCGTCTACCCGAAAGGAGTATCTCTTGTGAAAAAGCAGAAAAAATCGTTCCGTATGCCAACCGCGTTCACGGTGCTTATCCTGCTCACCATCGTGATCGCCATCATCACCCGGTTCATCCCCGCCATCACACCGGCAAAGCTTTCCGATGTGATTATGGCTCCCATCAACGGCTTCTCCAGCGCGCTGGGCGTCTCCCTGTTCGTGCTGGTGCTGGGCGGCTTTTTGGGCGTAGTGATGAAGACCGGCGCGCTGAACGCCGCCATCACCACCGTTGTAAAGAAGCTGAACGGCAAAGAGATTTACATGATCCCTATTCTGATGTTCCTCATCAGCCTGGGCGGCACCACCTACGGCATGGCGGAAGAGACCATTGCCTTCTATGCGCTGGTCACCGCTACCATGGTGGCCGCAGGGTTTGACGCCATCACGGCCGCCTCCACCATCCTGCTGGGCTCCACGGCCGGTGTGCTGGGCTCTACGGTGAACCCCTTTGTCGTTTCCTCCAGCGTAGACGCGCTGAAGACCTCCGGAATCACCATTGACCAGACGGTCATCATCATCGTGGGCGCCATCTCGTGGCTGGCCTGCTATGCGGTGGGTGCGTTCTATGTGATGCGCTATGCCAAAAAGGTGAAGGCCAACAAGGCGGCCTCCCTGCTTACCGCAGAAGAGTGGAAGGCCGTGGAAGAGGAATACGGCGGCGAAAAGGCGCCGGATGCGGGCGTTACCTTCACCACGCGCCAGAAAGTCGTGATGGCGCTGTTCGCCATCTCCTTTGTGGTAATGATTGTGGGCATGATTCCCTGGGGCCAGTTCGGCATCCATATCTTTGACCACACCAGCATCCTCACGGGCAACAACCTGGGCGACTGGTACTTCGGCGACCTGACGGCCTGGTTCCTGGTGATGGCCATTGTGGTGGGCCTTGTGTACGGCCTGAAAGAGCGCGACATCGTCGGCTCGTTCCTGTCCGGTGCGGGCGATTTGATCAGCGTTTCGCTCGTCATCGCCGTCTCGCGCGGCATCTCCGTCATCATGAGCACCACCGGCCTTGACATGTACATTCTGGAAAATGCCTCAAAGGCGCTGGAGGGCACCTCTTCCATCCTGTTCACAGGGCTTGCCTACCTGGTGTATTTGCTGCTCTCCTTCCTCATTCCGTCCTCGTCGGGCCTTGCCACGGTGTCCATGCCTATCATGGGCCCGCTGACGCAGAGCCTGGGCCTTGCACCGGAGGTAATGGTGTGCGTGCTGAGCGGCGCCTGCGCGCTGATCAACGGCATCACCCCCACCAGCGGCGTGCTGATGGGCGGCATCTCCATCTCGCGCATCGAGTTCTCCACCTGGGTGAAATATATCTGGAAGGTGCTTTTGGCCATGCTGCTGGTGCACGTTGTCATCCTGTCCGTAGCCATGGTCGTGTTCTAAAAAAGCCAGCCATCTTTCGCCAGATGCGAAGTTTCTTCCTCATATAGAAAAACAGGCGCTGTATGCAAAGCCGTGCGTACAACGCCTGTTTTTCTGTTTCTGCACCGCCCTGCGTACAGCGGGCGGAAAAGGGGCGCCCGGCGTATCCGGCGCATGGCACAGCACAAGCCTCCCGGCAGCACGACAGCCGCCGCAAAGGCCCGCCTGCTCTTGCACGTCTGAGGCCGGCGCCGCTGAACAGGCAGCCCTGCGCCGCGGCCGGAGAGGCTGCATTTCACCCCGGCCGCCGGAAAAGGCGCGCCGGGCGGCGGCTGCAAAACAGAGCGTCCTCCCGCTCAGGCAAGGGGCTTCAGCTCCGGGTATTTCCCGGCCAGGCAGGCCGCGGCAAACCCGCGCTGGGCCAGCCGCTCATACTGCCTGCCCGGCTTTTTCGCAGCGGCCAGCACCGTCACCTCATATTCGCCGCGCAGGGCGGCGGCTATTTCCAGCACAGAGGCAAAATCGTCCTGCGGGCCGTACAAAAGCGCCAGGCGCTTTGCCGCCTGCGGCACGGCGAAGCCCCGCTCCAGCAGGATGGAGCAGATGCGCTCGAACCCGATGGAAAAGCCCACCGCCGGCACCTTCTGCCCCAGAAACTTGCCCACCATCTCGTCATAGCGGCCGCCGCCGGCCACCGCGCCCGAAAACTCTGCGCACGTCACCTCGAACACCATGCCGGTGTAATAGCCCTGCCCGCGCACCAGCGAGGGGTTATATTCCACCGCATAGGCGCCCTTCGCCGCCGCGCGCGCCGTTTCCAGCACATAGCGCACATTATTCGAAAGCGTCTTGTCCTCACACAGGGCAGCCACATCGTCCAGCCCGAAAACACCCTTTGCCAGAAATGCCTCCAGCGCGGCCACGGCGGCTTCCGCAAGGCCCTTTTCCCGCAGCTCCTCCGCCACGCCGGAGAGGCCTATTTTATCCAGCTTGTCGAAGGTGATGCAGACGGAATCAAGGCTTTCCTGTTCAAAGCCAAGCCCCTCCAGCATGCCGCGCAGCAGGCGGCGGTCGTTCACGTTCACGGTGAAGCCCGAAAAGCCGATGGCCATCAGCGCGCGGGCCGTCACGTCAATCAGCTCCACCTCGGCGTTGAGGCTTTCATCCCCCAGAATATCGATGTCGCACTGCACAAATTCGCGCATGCGGCCCTTCTGCGGGCGCTCGGCGCGGTACACGCGGTCTGTCTGGATAACCTTGAAGGGCACGGGCAGCTTTTCCTTGTTGGCAGCATAATAGCGCGAAAGGGGCAGCGTCAGGTCGTAGCGCAGGCCCATGTCGGCCAGCGCCTTTTCCCCGCCGGCGGCCAGCGCCTTTTCCAGCTTTTCACCGCGCTTGAGCACCTTGAAGATCAGGTTCAGGTTGTCGCCGCCGTCCGATTTATCCAGATTTTCCATATCCTCCAGAACAGGTGTGGAGATGCGCTCAAACCCGCTGGCGCGGTACACCTCCAATATCTTCCCCTGCACATAGTCGCGCACGCGCATCTCTTCGGGAAGAAAATCCTTCATGCCTTTCAGGGGCGCTTTGTTCATTGTTCTCTCTCCTCACTGCGGGCCGCCGCTTTTCCTGCGGCCCGCTTCTGTTTTTCTTCCTCTGCCCACTGGCGGATGCGCTCAAAGCCTTCGGCATAGCGCGTGCTGCGCATATGCGGGAAGGCCCTCATCAGGCGCATGGCAACAAAGCGGCGGCTGTCAAGCAGCTCGGCGCGCGCAATATCCAGCCTTGCGGCCGCCGCGGGCTTTGCCCCGGCCACCTTTCTATCCACCGCCAGGGCCGTATCGCCAATGTTTTCAGCCAAAATGTCCGAACCGGCGCGCATGGCGCGCACAATGTCATCAATGCGGCCGATATCCTGGTTCATGTGGGCAATGCCCAGCACAGTGATGACAAGGTCGCATACGAACAGCGCCAGCACCGGCACAGCCAGCACTGCGCCCGCCGTGCGGGGCACCAACGCCACCAGGGCGGCAATGGCCGGGTGCACCAGCTTTACCACCAGCAGGGCCCCCACGCCCCACACAAGGCTGAAGCGCAGGCAGATATAGCCGCCCAGGTTGAAGCGCATGTTGGAATAATCCCACCAGGAGGTATGGAACAGCTTTTTCAGCACCCAGCCTGTCGCAAGCTCCAGCGCGCTGGTAAGCACCACGGCCCCCGCGTACAGCACCAGAAGGTTATGGCGCAGCGGCCACAGGCACACCAGCACCGCCACCATGCCAAAGCCGTAAATGGGGCATACGGGCCCGTTCAGAAACCCACGGTTCACAAAGCTGCCCGTGTTGATGGAACAGAAGCACACCTCCACCACCCAGCCGAGCACGGCATAGATGACGAAATACCAGAATATCTCATACAGGCTGAATTCCATGCATTCACTCCCTCCGGGGCAGCCTGGCACCGCAGGCCGGGCAGAACGCATCCTCTGCGCCGCAGCCATGGCCGCACTGCGGGCACACAGGCCCCTCTCGCTCTGCGCTGAGCTTTTCCGCCAGCACGTCAATGCGCTGCTGCGCCTGCTCCGCCTTCACCAGAAGGGCGTCTATCACCTGCTGGGGCGTCTTTTCTCCCTCTTCGGTAGCCACATGCTCGCCAGCCGCGCCCATGTGCATGGCATACAGCATACGGCCAAGGCCTGCGAAAATATCCTCCTGCGCGGCGCGCTCCCGGTTCAGCTCGCGCAGCGTCTTTACCTCGTCATATTTCTCCATGGCGGCCTTGCCTGCCGTCTCTACCGCGCTGCGGGCCGAATCCGCCGCATTGGCGGCCGTGGCCGCAATATCCTGTAAAAATTTAGCAAGGTTTTTATCCATATCCGGGCACTTCCTTTCTGAATGTATCGCCTGCCTGCGCCAGCCGTATGCGGTGCAGGCCTGAACAGTTTATTTTACCGCACCGTGTGCGGCTTCGTCAACGGGCGCAGGCGTGCCGGGAAAGGCCGCCAGCAAAAGCACGGGCAAAAAATTCATCAGATAGCGGCTGCGCGTCTCCCACAAAAGCAGGAACAGCAACAGCCCAAATACGGCCACCCGCGCCACTGTTGCCCCGTGCGCCCGAAAGCGCGCCGCACGGGCGGCGGCCACGCACAGGCCTGCCAGCAGCGCAAGCTGCACGGCAAGGGTGGCATAGGCCGTGCGCCCCAAATGCTGCTTGCCCTGAATGAAATACATCTGAAGCGGGTTCTGGTGCACGGCGCCGAGGTCCAGCTTGATGGGGGCGTGATACATGCCCTCGCCAAAGGTGAAAATCAGCTTGTTGGCGGCATGCGCTGCAAGGCCGGCCGGGCCCATCTCCCGCACCTTGCGGGCAATTTCCTTTTTATCTATCTCCAGCCGTTCCTCATAGGTTTCCCCCTGAAGCGTCAGCTTGTAGGCGCCGTCGTTATAGCCGCCGTCGTCGTACAGCCCCATCATCACCCAGTGCAGGTAAGGGATAGACTTCTCCCTTTCATACTTTGGCAGCCAGGCCGTGTGCAGCGCCGCGGCGGAAAGGCCCCCGTACAGCACGGCAAAGGCCGCAAGCGCGCAACCTGCCCGCTTCCACCCCGCCCCGCGGGCCGTGCCAAGGGCCGCATCGATGAGGACGGCGATGAGCATGATGGCCACCGTCAGCTTCAGCCATGCGCCCACAGCCGCCAGCAGGCCCACGGCGGCGCAGCGCAGCGCGGCGCCCTTTCCCCACGGCAGCCGGCGCGCGCGAAGCCACACGGCAAGCGCCAGAATGGGAAAGGGCATGGTCGCCGTGTCTGTGTACAGAATGGGCCCGTACATCAGAAGGCACAGGAACAGAAAGGAGCCTGCCAGGCCAAACAGCGCATTCTTCGCGCCGTACAGCTGGCGCAGCGCCCAGTACAGCGCCAGCAGCGACGCATTGATGAGCAGATTGTTCAGCACCAGCGCAAAGGGCATGAAATTTTCTACGCCGAATGCGTGCAGCAGCTTGAAAAACGCCACCAGAAGCAGATACATAGGCGCATTATTGTGAAACTGGGTGAAGTATTCACCCGGCATGGTGCCGTTCAGCACATATTCCCTCGCCGCGCTGAACACAATGCCGAAATCCCATGTGGGCGAAGCGCTCACCTGCATCAGGAAAGAAAAGCCAAGCTGCACGGCAAAATAAGCCGCCAGCATCCCGGCCACAAGCGCCGCCTCCCTGCGGGGCGCAGGGGTGAAATTCCACCGCCTCCACAGCCGCCATGCGCCCGCCAGTACAAGCAGGGCTGCGGCGCCGCATACAACAATGGGCAGCACACGGTACTGGTAATACGAGGTGCGGTTATTCACAATGGCGCCCAGCCAGATGCCCGCGAACACGGCGGCAAACACCCAGCAAAACAGCGTGTATGCCATATTCTTTTTCTGCACCGGCTTCATGGGCTCACATCCTTTTTCTTTTGCAGCCGCCCGCACTGCGGCCTGTAAAAAAGGCCGGCGGCTTTTCTTATTGTAGCATAAAATGCTATAATAGGCAAAGTAAGGAGGAGGGGTGCGCACATGGCCGGGAACCGCGTAATTTTTCACTGCGACTGCAACAGCTTTTATGCCTCGGTAGAGCTTTTGACAAGGCCGGAGCTGAAAAGCGTGCCCGTGGCCGTATGCGGCAACCCGCAGCACCGGCACGGCATCATCCTTGCCAAGAACGAGGCGGCCAAAAGGTACGGCGTCCAGACGGCAGAGACTGTGGCCAGCGCACGGCGCAAATGCCCGCAGCTCACGCTTCTGCCCCCGCATCACGAGCTGTACCGCGCATATTCAGAGCGGGTAAACGCCATCTATGCGCGCTATACCGAATTTGTGGAGCCCTTCGGCATCGACGAAAGCTGGCTGGACATGACGGCCTCCTGGCATCTGTTCGGCCCTTCGCCCGCAGCCGTGGCGCACCGCATCCGCCGCGAGGTGAAGGCCCAGACGGGCCTTACCATATCGGTGGGCGTCAGCTTTACCAAGGCCTTTGCAAAGCTTGGCTCCGATTACAAAAAGCCGGACGCCGTAACAGAGTTTTCCCCCCGGAACTATCAGGCTCTGGTGTGGCCCCTGCCCGTGAGCTCGCTGTTGTATGTGGGCCGCTCTGCACGGCAGGCGCTGGAGAGGCTGGGCATCACCACCATCGGCCAGCTTGCCGGTACAGAGCCGGGCGTTCTGGAGGCCGCCCTGGGCAAGCTGGGCGCCGAGCTTTGGGGCTTTGCCCACGGCGAGGAGGGCACGCCCGTGCGCAGCGTGTATGAAAAGCGCGAGGTGAAAAGCGTGGGCAACGGCCTTACCTTCCCGCGGGACCTCACCACCCTTGCCGACGCGCGCGCAGGCCTTGTGTCCCTTTCCGATGAGGTGGCCTCGCGCCTGCGCGCGCACGGGCTGTATGCGGGCGCCGTGCAGATCACCGTGAAGGACGCGGGCTTCAAAACCATTACCCGGCAGGTGCAGCTTGCTTCGCCCACCCACCTGGCCAAAGACATTGCCGGGGCAGCCGTGGCGCTCCTGCGGCAGAACTGGCGCTTTCCTGCGCCCATCCGCATGCTGACGGTGACGGCGCTGAACGTCTCGCACAGCGCCGCGGCCCAGCTCTCTCTGTTCGAGCCGGAGGCGGGGCAGGGCGGTGACCGGCGGGAAAGCCTGGAAAAAAGCCTGGACGCCATCCGGGGCAAATTCGGGAAAAGCGCCATCGCCTCTGCCAGCGCGCTGCGTGCCGACATGGGGCTTGGCGGCTTGAAAATAGAAGAAAAGCACACAAAAGGAGACTGATGCACATGGTGACGCATATCGTACTTTGGAACCTGAAGGACAAAACACAGAAGGCGCAGCAGGGCGGCGAGATGAAGCGCAGGCTGGAGGCGCTGGTGGGCGTGGTGCCCGGCCTTTTGAGCGCCCAGGCAGGCCCCGGCTTCAACGGCTTTGACGTGGGCCTTGTGTGCACGCTGGAGAGCCGTGAGGCGCTGGACGCCTATCAGTGCCACCCCGCACACATGGCCGTGAAGGAGTATGTGCACAGCGTGATATCCGAGCGCGTATGCTGCGATTTTGAAAACTAAACCAGAAGTTTATAAAACCGCCGCGCGGCACCGGTTGTTCGGGCCGCGCGGCGGTTTTTATCTTATTCCCCTTGTTCCTCTTGCGCCGTCTGCTGCGGCCTTTTCTTTTTGGGGGCAAAATATTCTCCCGGCAGCTTTTTTGCAATAAGCGCCTTGATGGGGATGCCCATTTCCGTGAACATGGCCTCATGCTCTGTGCGGATGTTCCATGCGGGCTCACCGGCGTGCAGGTCGCGCGTCAGCCAGGTGACCGCAAAGCCCATTTCCTCAAAATATCCTACGGAATCTTCAAACAAATCCTCGTCATCGCACTTAAACCACACCTCGCCGCCGTCCACAAGAAAATCACGGTACTGCTCCAGTTGGCGCGGGTGTGTCAGGCGGTGCTTTTTATGGCCTTTTTTGCGGTTCCAGGGGTTGCAGAAGTTGATATAGATGCGGCTCACCCTGTCGCCCCCGCCCATCATGCTGCGGATGCGCTCGATGTCGTGCGTGAGGATGCGCACATTGTCCACCTCGCGGCCCGCCTGCGCATAGGCGCGGTCGATATTCCGCTTTGTGAGGATAAGCACCTTTGCCGTGATGTCGATGCCGATATAATTGTTCTCGGGGTGTGCGGCCGCCATCTGGGCCAGAAATTTTCCCTTGCCGCAGCCAAGCTCCAGCATCAGCGGCTGGGCCGGGCGGGCAAACTGCCCATTCCATTTCCCCTTGTTCTGCATGGGCTCGTCCACGCAGAAGGGGCAGGCCGCAAGCTCCGGCCCGGCATAGGGTTTGAAACGCATGCGCATAGCTCAACCATCCTTTTGTACGGTTCTGTTTTTCCCGATATTCTGCACAAGGCCGATGAGCTGGCCGCTCAACAGCACAGTGAGCAGGGAATAGCCCAGCCGCGGCAGCGGAATATAGCTGGCGGAAAGCGCCAGCACCACAAGGTCGCTTGCCAGGTAAGCCCACTGGATGTTCCACTTTGTCAGCCTGCAGATGCTCATGGCCAGGGCGTCATCCCCGCCGGGTGCGCCGCCGGCGCGCACCGCCAGCCCCACGCCGATGCCCACAAAGCATGCGCCCGCCAGCGCGGCAGCAAGCGGGCGCTGCGCAAGGCCCGGCCATAAAGGCGGAAACTGCTCTACCAACGCATAAAACACGGAAAAGCCACCGCCCGCCACAATGGAATAGGCAATGAAGCCTTTGCCCAGCAGCCGCCAGCCCAGCACATAGCATGCGGCGTTCATCACAAAGCCGGACACCGAGGGCGAAATGCCGAACCAGTGGTGCAAAAGCAGCGTCATGCCAAGCACGCCGCCCTCCGTAACGCCGCTGAGGGAATGGATGTGGTACAGGCCGAACGCCAGAATGCCGCTGCCCAGCAGCGCCATGGCACATTCCTTCGGCCGAATGAGGGAATGCAAAATAACAGCTCCTTAATCTTAGTTTTCCGCCAAAAGGCGGCACAGTATCCATTATTATACCAGAAACTGCGCCGCAGGGGAAGGCCGACCCGGTCTCGCCGCTTTCTTTTTCAAGCCCCGCCCCGAAAGGCGCGCTGACGCAAGAGCCATCGGTTTTGGCTGATGCTTTTGGCGCCTGATGCACGCAAAAGGCCCGGCAGGCCGTCAGGCTTGCCGGGCCCTTTGCGCGCTCTTCCCCCAAACCGCCACGCCGAAGCTGCCCGCCCCCGAAAGCGGCAGCTTTTGCTGCAGAGCAGATAGGCTTTCCGCAGGCGCCCTTTGTGGCTGCCAGGGAAAGCTGAAGAGGCTGTGTGCAAGAACTGCCGCCCAGGGGCGACGGCTTCTTGCGGAAACGCGCCTGATATGGGCGTTTTTTATAAATTTACTTCTGTAAAATTGGTAAAAATCACACTTTTTTTGCAATCTATTGACTTTTTATGATACAGGAATTATGATGAAACTACACTTTTTACGGATTCCGTAAAAAGTGGCGAAGGGATGTCGATGCCATGGCTGATAAGCTGGATTATCAAAACCGGCGGCTGTTGCTGCTGCGCCTTCTGGACTGCCGGAATGCCACCAAGCAGAACCTTGTCCAATGGACGGGGCTGAGCAACACAACGGTTTCCGACACCATCAACGCCATGCTGAAAACCGGGTTTGTACATACGGACGGCATGCAGAAATCTATAGGCGGGCGGCGGTCTGTCATTTATTCCATCAACGGCGGGTACGGCCAGTTTGCGGGTGTAGAGCTGTATGCGCAGGGTGTGCACATGGTGCTGTGCGATGCCGAGGGGCAGATAAAAAAAAGCTTTCATGTACAGCGCCTGCCGCAAGAGCTGCCCATTACGCTTTTGTACAGGGCAATCGACATGCTGCTGGAACAGCCGGAGGCCTCCAACGTCCTCGCCCTGGGCATCGGCGTAGAGGGCGAGATCGAGCATTCCACGCAGACGGTTCTGAAAAGCGATACGCTCGGCTGGCAGAATGTGCCGCTGAAGGAGATTGTCGAGCGCCGCATTTACCTCCCCGTCTTTATTGACAGCGCGGTGAACGGGCAGGTGTCGCTTCGAAAATATACAGAGGGCGAGCGATGCCCGGCACATTTTATGGTGATAAATGGGCAGTTCCCCTCCAAAGCAGCCATTTGCATAGACGGCCATTTGTGCCGCGGGCAGGGCAGCCGCTGCGGCTCGGCGGCAGATTTTTCGGCCCTTATCGGGCAGGCCGCATATGCGCTGCAGCTGCTCGGCCTGGAGAAGGCCTGGGTAGCCTGCCGGTGCGAGGCCCAGATGGAAGAGGCGGAGCGCCTGCTTCGCCCATGCGGCGCCGCAGGCGCCTGTATTCATCTGGCCGGCCCGGAAGAGCTTGCCTGGGGAATGGCGCTGGATGCGGAGACCAAATGGTTTGGCACCATTTATTTCTGCGCGCAGAACCCTATCAGCCCTCCGCTGTAAGGCAGCGGTTTTTGTTCGCGGGGCTACGCCCCGAAGCTTTTCGTTCAGGCAACAATATTGAAGGAGGAAAAACACATGACCGTAGCATTGATCGTGCTTGTGTTCATCGTGCTGTGCGCACTGATGTACACAAAAAAAATGAACGCGATGTTTGCTCTTCCCATCATGGCCCTGCTGATTGCTCTCATTGCAGGCATCCCCTGGGCAGACACCGTAGAGGGTGAGACCACCGTGGCCGGCATCCAGTCGCTTCTGTTCATCAACGGGCCGCTGCGCCTGGGCTCCACCATTATCACCTTTATCTTCGGGGCCATCCTGTCGCAGCAGGTAAAAAATGCCGGCATCGCTGAGACGCTGGTACGCAAGGTGTCTGAAATGGCAGGTGACAGGCCGCTGATTCTGAGCCTTGCGCTGTACATCGTTCTCTCTCTGCTGTACACCACTCTGGGCGGCCTGGGCTCCATCATGATGCTGGGCTCTATCGTGCTTCCCATTATGATCAGCCTTGGCATCACGCCGCTGGCGGCCGGCTGTATCCTGCTGTTCTCTGTAAGCGTGGGCGGTGTATTCAACCTGACCAACTGGAGCCTCTACATCGACACGCTGGGGCTCTCTGTGGAAACCGTGCGCAGCTTTGCATGGTTCGCCGGTGCTATTTTTGGGCTGGCCGGCGCGCTGTTCTGCATTGTGGAGGTAAAGTTCGGCGGGTTCAAAGGGCTGTTCAAAAAGCAGGCGCGGCCTGCGAAAAAAGTCGCATGGCCCATGCCGGCGCAGGATGAAGCCGCCAAGGCGCCGAAGGTGCACTGGTATGCCATGCTTACCCCGCTGGTTCCGCTGGTTGCCGTGCTTGGCTTCGGGCTTGATATCAATGCGGGCTTTGTGCTGGCCATTGTCTATTGCTTCTTCACCACGCTGCGCAAGGGCAGCCTGCAGCGCCTGAGCAAGGCCGTCACAGAGGGCATCTCCAACTCGGCCGGCGCCATTTTCCTGCTGATTGGCATCGGCATGCTGCTGGTCGTTGTGATGGACGCCCGCGTCTCTGCCATTCTTGGGCCGGCAATGGCCGCCATTCTGCCGGGCACTGCAATTACCTTTGTGCTGTTCTTCTCTGTTTTGGCGCCGCTGTCGCTGTACCGCGGCCCGCTGAACATCTGGGGCCTTGGCCTCGGCCTTGCCAGCGTAATGGTAAGCACCGGGAAGCTGGGCGCTACCAGCATCATGGCTGCCCTGATGACCACAGGCCAGATTCAGGGTGTATGCGACCCCACCAACACCCAAAACGTGTGGACAGCCTCTGCCACGGGCACAGATGTGAACGACATCATGAAAAAGACGCTTCCCTATGTGTGGGGCGGCGTAGTGGTGGGCCTGATTGCAGCCGCCTTCCTGTATTTCTGAGCATTGAAAATTCTAATTCCGGGGAAGCCAGCTTCTGGCTTCCCCGGATGTCTGCAAAGCGGAATAAGCCTGCCGGCAAAGAAAGGAACCCATTATGCAAAAGAGAAAAATCCGAATCGGCATTGATGTAGGCGGCACCTTCACGCATGCCGTGGCGCTCGACCATCAGAGCTATCAGGTGATTGCACACGCCGTAACCCCCACAACACATTCCTCACAGTATTCCGTTTCAGAGGGCATCATCAAAACCTTCCAGGATGTGCTGCAGCAGACAGGCGCCGCGCCGGAGGATGTTGTTTTTGTGGCGCACAGCACCACGCAGGCCACAAACGCCCTGCTGGAGGGCGACGTCGCGAAGGTGGGCATCATCGGCATGGGCCGCGGCGTCGAGGCGCTGAAGGCCAAGGCCGATACCGCCATTGCCGATATTCCCTTAAGCGAAAACAAGGCGCTTCATACCGCCTGCACATTTCTGAGCACCGACCCCAAAGAGTTTACGGACGAGGGCATCTGCCGCGCGGTGGAGGCGCTGCGCGGCCAGGGCTGCCGCGTTATCGTGGCCAGCGAGGCCTTCGGCGTGGACGACCCGCGCCGCGAGGATACCGTAACGGGCGCCGCCCAGCGGCTGGGCCTGCCTGCAACTGCCAGCCACGAGATAAGCCAGCTGTACGGCCTGAAGGTGCGTACCCGCACGGCCGTAATCAACGCCAGCATCCTGCCCAAAATGACGCAGACCGCCGATATGACGAACGAAAGCATCCAAAGCAGCGGCATCACTGCGCCTTTGATGATCATGCGCAGCGACGGCGGCGTTATGGACATCAGCCAGATGCGAAAGCGCCCCATTTTAACGCTTCTGTCGGGCCCTGCCGCCGGTATTGCCGCAGCTTTAATGTACGCCAATGTTTCGGACGGCATTTTTCTCGAGGTCGGCGGCACAAGCACGGATATTTCCGTAATCCATAACGGCAAGGCCATGGTGAAAAGCGCCAATGTCGGCGGCCACAGCACCTTCCTGAAAACGCTGGATTCGCGCACCGTTGGCATCGGCGGCGGCTCGATGGTGCGTCTGGATGAAGATGGCCGTATCCGGGACGTAGGGCCGCGCTCTGCGCATATTGCCGGGCTGGAATATCTGGCGTTTGCCGCTGCAGAAGAACTGGCCGGGGCAAAGCCCGCGCTCATTTCCCCTATGGAGGGCGATGCGCCGGATCACCTCGTGATGGAAAACCCTGCCGGAAAGCGCTTTGCCGTGACGCTTACCGATGCAGCCATAATGGCCGGCATGGTGCGCAAGGGCGACTACGCCTTCGGCAATTTGGAAAATGTGCAGCAGTGCTTCTCTCTGCTGGGGCAGCAATACGGCCAGGAGCCGAAGGCCTTTGCAGAGTCTATTCTGGATAAAGCCGTGCAGCGCGTGGATGAAACTGTGCAAACCATGCTGCAGGATTATCAGCTGGACCCGCAGCTTTTGAGCCTGGTGGGCGGCGGAGGCGGCTGTACGGCCGTTGTGCCGTGGCTGAGCCGCAAAAACGGCATCCGCTATATGATTGCAGAAAAGGCAGAGGTGATATCCGCCATCGGCGCCGCCATGGCCATGCTGCGCGACACCGTGGCCCGCACCGTGATAGACCCCTCCCCTGAAGATATCGCCGCCATCCGGCGCCAGGCCATGGACAGCCTGCTCGCTATGGGCGCCGCCCCCGGCAGCATTGAAGTGCAGATGGAGATTGACCGGCAGAAGAACATTGTATCAGCCACCGCCACCGGCAGCCTGCAGATGGAACAGCAGGAGCTTGGCCTTGGCAATGCCACCCCGGAAGAGCTTGAGCGCGTGGCCTGTGAGTCTTTGAAGGCGGCACCCGGCCAGACAAAGCTTGCCGGGCAGACAGAGGGCCTGTATGTTTTTTCCGCCGTGCGCACGTCCAAAAAGCTGTTTGGGCTTTTGCGCAGCGAAAAGCATGATTTCCGCGTGCTGGACAGCCGCGGAGTGGTAAAGCTGCAAATCAACGACGGCCAGCTTCTGCGCACCTGCGCCGGGCGTTTCGCCTCAGATATGGACGCCTTCCTGCAGAACGTCTCCAGCTACAATGACGCCGGGCAGATTCTGCCGGAGGTATTCGTTCTGCACGGCAGCCGCATTGCAGATCTTTCCTCCATTCTTGTCCACGGCCAGGTAATGCAGCTTGCCGGGCTGGAATTGGAGGGTGCCTCCCCCGACATGCCGGTTTGTGTGCTGGTGCATCCGCGCAAATGAGGGCGCCTGCGGCATGGCGCCACACAGTGCTTTTGTGACAAACAGATTTTCTGTTGAAGGGAGAACAAAATGGATAAATTCAGACAAATGCTGAAAGAAGGGCGCTTTCCGCTGGTGATGAGCCTGCCCCGCAACGACCCCGCGCTGGCGCGTGCCGCATGGGAAAACGGTGCAGATGTGGTGAAAATCCACATCAATGTGAAGCATCATGCCAGCCAGACGCTGTTTGGCAGCTTTGAAGAAGAGCGCGTCGCCATCGAGGCCATGCTGGCCGAGGCAAAGGGCCCTATGGGAATTGTGCTTGGCGCAGACTGCTGCGCCGCCGAGCGCTCACTTCCCCAAGCCGTAGCCTATGGGTTTGACTTTTTATCGTTGTACGGCCACCATGCCAGCCCCACCGTGCTGTCGGCCGCCGGCATCACTAAAATGATCGCGCCGGACTACACCTGGGCGGACTGGGAGATCGAGGGCCTGCAGGAAACAGGCGCCGATATTCTGGAGGCCTCCGTCATGCATCCGGACAGCTACGGCCAGCCGCTTTCCGGGCGCGAGCTGATTCGTTACAGGCATTTGGCCCGCCTGAGCCTGCTTCCCATTGTAGTTCCCACACAGCGCGCAGTCCGGCCGGACGAAATTTGCGCGCTGCGCGCCTGCGGGGTATCCGGGCTGATGATAGGCGCCGTTGTGACTGGAAAGGACGCCGGCAGCATCGGCAGCGCGGTGGCCGCCTTCCGCAAAGGCATTGACGAAATGAGGAAGCGGCCGTGAAGCTTGTAATCCTTCCGCTGGACAGCCGCCCCTGCACGCGTGAATTTCCCGCACAGCTTGCGCAAAGTGCCGGAATTTCCGCATGCGTTCCTCCCCTCGAGGTGATGGACTGGTACCGCACCCCTTCTGATTTTTCCCTCATTGCCGCATGGCTGGAGGAAGCCTGCGCCGGGGCAGGCGCCCTTATCTGCTCGCTGGACCAGCTTGCCTACGGCGGCCTGCTTGCCTCGCGCTGCATGGAGGTAACAGAGCCTCAGGCCCTGCGCCGGGCGGCTTTCCTGCGCCGCCTCAAGCAAAAATACCCCGCGCTGGATATCTACCTCTCAAGCGTCATCATGCGCACTACGGTAAGCACGCTGAAGCAGGAGGATCAGATATGGTGGGAAAAGGTAGCGCTGTATTCCCAGCTTGCCGCACAGCCGGGCTGCGAGGCGGCGCGCCGCCTCGCGCAGCTGGAGGCACAGATTCCGCCTCATGTGCTGCAAACCTTTCTGGCTGCGCGCGACAGGAACCATCAGGTCAACCGGGAGGCCGTAGCTCTTCTTGCCGAAGGCATTGTAAAGCAGGTGTGCTTTCTTCAGGAGGATTCCGCCCCGCAGGGGCTGCACCGCGCAGAGCAGCAGCGGCTTTGCGCGCTTGCAGAAGCACAGGGCGTGTCGGAGCAGGTCAGCCTCCACTGCGGAACAGATGAATGCGCCTGTGCCCTTGTGGGCTGCCTGGCCGCACAGCACCGGGCCGGAGAGCCCGCCCTGCGCCTGTATGTGGAATGGCTGGCCGGAGATGTGCAGTTCACTGCACGCTATGAAGACCGGCCTTTTGCCGAAAACCTGGACGCTTACCTGAAAACCTGCCGCATCACGCGTGTGCAGAGCCCGAAGGATGCACAGGCGGTGCTTGCCGTCTATGCGCCCAGCGGCCCGCAGCTGGACCTTGCCACAGCGCCGGAGGATGCCGCCTGCGCCTATACGCCCGGCCAGCTGGGCAGCATAGCGGCACGTCTGCAGGCCCTTTTAGATACAGGCCTTCCCACCGGCCTTTTAGACGTGTATCACGCCAACGGCGGCGAAAGCGCCTTTTTGCGCCTTGCCGCAAAAAACGGCCTTCTTGCGCGGCTTGCCGCATATGCCGGATGGAACACCGCATGCAATTCGCTCGGCACCATCCTGGGCCAGCTTCTTGCCGCAGGCAGCGGGGCTTCATCCGGTGACGCCCTCGCCGCCTTTACTCAAGAGCGCCTGCTGGACGATTGGGTCTATCAGGCTATTGTGCGCCCCCGGTGGAACAGGGAGCTTCGGGCCGCGGGCACAGATATTTGGGCCCTGCAGGACGTGCCGGGTGCCAACGCCCGCCTGCAGCAGCTGATGGAGCTTGCGCCTGAAGCACACCTTGTGTGCAGCAGGCCGTTCCGCGCGCAGCTGTGCTGGCCGCGCACCTTTGAGGCCAGCATTGCGATATGCAAGGAAGGAGAATCTATATGAAATATGATGTGATTGTGGCCGGGGCCGGCCCCAGCGGATGCATGGCCGCTCTGGCTGCCGCCCGCATGGGGGCAAAGGTCCTGCTGATTGAAAAGGGCGCTTACCCCGGCGGCATGAACACTTCCGCGATGGTATGCCCTTTAATGACTTTTCATTCCGGCAGCAAGCAGATTGTCAAGGGCATCGCTCAGGAGGTGATAGACCGGCTGGCGGAAAAGGGCGCTACGCTGGGCCATATTCCAGACCCTCTGGGCGTCACCTCCACCATTACCCCTGTTGAGCCGGCCATTCTGCGCCTTGTCTATTTCGAAATGCTGGCGCAGCAGCCCAACATCACGCTTTTGCTCCACAGCTTTTTGTGCGGTGCCGAGGTGGAAAACGGGGAGGTCACCCGGGTGACGGCAGTGGGCAAAAGCGGGAGCGCCTCGTATCAGGCCAAAAGATTCATTGATGCCACGGGAGACGGCGATTTGGCCGCCATGTGCCATGTGAGCTTTGAGAAGGGCCGCGCCTCCGACGGGCTCACCCAGCCCATGTCCATCATGTTCAAGGTGGGCGGGGTAGCGCTGGATGAGGTAGTGGCCTATATGCGCAAGAACCCTGAGCAGTTCATTCTTCATAAAGGCTATGACGACTTGGAAAAGTATCTGGCCGTCTCCGGCTTTTTTGACATTGTGAAAATGGCCAAGGAGCGCGGAGACTTCACAATTCCGCGCGACCGTGTGCTGTTTTTCCAGGGGCTGCACCCGGGCGAGGTTTTCATCAATACCTCGCGCATTATCAAGCTGTCCGGCCTTTCCGCACAGGACCAGACCATGGCAGAGGCCGAAGCCGCCCGGCAGGTGGAAGAGCTTATGAGCTTCTTCCGAAATTATCTGCCCGGCTTCCAAAGCTGCTTTCTTGCGTCCATGGCGGACGTGACGGGCGTCCGCGAGTCCAGGCGCATCCACGGCCACTATACGCTCACCGTAGAGGATGTGTATGAAGAGCGCATTTCCAAAGAGGGCGTTGCCGTCTGCGCCTTCCCCATTGATATCCACGACCCCGCCGGGGAAGACCTTCAGTGGGTGCGCCGCAAGCAGGATTTCTGCTACGATATCCCCTATGGCGTCATGCTCCCGAAAAGGCTGAGCAATCTGCTTGTCACAGGGCGGTGCATCTCTGCCACGCATGAGGCTCTGGCATCCGCCCGCATTTCGGCCACGGCCATGGCGCTGGGGCAGGCCGCAGGCACAGCCGCCGTCCTGTCTCTTGCACAAAAAACGGGTTTTGACCAGCTGGACGTTTCCCTGCTGCAGGAGGAGCTGCGCCGCCAGGGCGCCATTCCCACAAAGGCAGACCTTCTATGAAGGGCCCCTGTGCGCCCCGCGAAACAGTTTTACAGCTTGCCGGCCGCAGCGAGAACTGGCTGAATGAACACTTCACCCTGGCCGGGGAGCGTGTGCCGCCGGCAATTCTGGAGCGGGCGGGCTGCATGGGCCGCCAGTGGGCAAAGGAAGTCTGGCTTTTTGAGCAAAGCGCAGAACAAAACCTGTACCGGCTTGGGGTGGAGCGCATCCGCTGGATGAGCCCCATGGAGGAGCGCGCCTTTGCCGCACGCGCCCTTTATGACCCGCAGGCTGTACAAATCCTGGTCAGTAAAGCGCGGCTGGATGAAATGGAAGAGCTTCAGCAGGCTATCCGGCTCAAGCTGTTTTCCCCGCAGGCGCTTTATGACAGGCTTTTGGCCCACGAATGCTTTCACCACTTGGAAGAGCAGCGCGGGCTGCGTCTGGATGAGGCACTTGCGGAGGGCACCACTCTGCCGCCCTCTGTGCGCGATGTTGGCGCCCATGCTTTTTCAAATTTTATTTTTGGGCAGCCTGTGTGCCAGACGGCCGATCTCCTTTGGTTGGCGGTGCGCCGGCCGGAGGCGCTGGCACATATTCCATACTAGTCAGGCCCCCGGCACAGCCGGGGGCTTGCGCAAGCCCTGGAAGGGCATACTGCCGGCAAGCCTTTCAAGAGGCACGGAATGCTCTGCCTTTTGCATCACCTGCCCCGCCTCCCGTAAACGGGGTTTTCCCGTTGCGTGCTGCAGCTTTTTGGGATTGTATACCATCCCGCTCCGCTCGGAACTGACGGCGAAAGCCTTTTTTCTCTCCCCGGCACAGCCAGGGGTGCCGTTTCGCCAAAGCAGCAAAAGCAAAACAGCTCCTTCACAAGGCACAGGCCATGCTTTGTGAAGGAGCTTTTCTATTCTCTTTTTACCCGGGCCCCGGCGCCGGCCTCCGGCGGGCCCCGCCAGGAGGGCAGGCGCCCCCGGCCATTGCGATGCCGGCGGCCCTGCGGCGCCGCGCGCTCCCCTCAAGGGCGGCGTTTGACAGCCCGCGCCCCGCCGTAGTAGAATAGTTCTGCCGAAGTCATTCCCCGGCGATATTTCAAAATAAGGAGAGTTGCTTTGTGAAGCGCAATGGTGTGCCGATTGTGCGCTGACCGGGAGGTCTGTGCGCAATCGTTCCACATTCCTCCCGAAAAGGTCTCAAAGACGCCTGATTTTGGAGGAAATTTTCATGAACCGAGCAAACAAGCAAAAGCTGTACGAGGACGGGTATTACAAAACGCACCCGTGCCTTGAAGGCTTTACCTGCAAGGTGTGCGGCCGCCCTGCTGCCCCCGGCGGCGCGGGAAGCCGGCACCGCAACCACTGCCCGCACTGCCTTGCCAGCCTGCATGTGGATACCTCGCCCGGCGACCGCCGGGCAGGCTGCGGCGGCGTCATGGACGCCGTGGCGGTTTGGGTGCGCAAGGGCGGTGAGTGGGCCATCATCCACCGCTGCCGCCGCTGCGGGGCCCTTTCTTCAAACCGTGTGGCCGCAGACGACAACCCCATGAAGCTGATGAGCATTGCCATGAAGCCTTTGTGCGAGCCGCCGTTTCCATTGGATCGGATAGAGGAAATGACACGGCTGATGGATGGCGGAGGGCAGCTGCGGTAATGCCGGGCCGTTTATAAGCAAAAAGCAGGCGCTGCCAGTGTATTGGCAGTGCCTGCTTTTTCTTTTTCACCACAGCAGCGTGCGAAGCAAACCGCGCGGGCTCAGCCCCGTTTTCCCCCCACCCAGCGCGGCGCCGTGCACCACACGGCCCTGCCCGCGGCAAGGCTTTTGGGCACGTCCAGAATGCGCTGGTTTTCCGAGCCGCGGAACAGAAGGTCCAAATTGCGCTGTGCCAGCACAAACGGCCCGTCCACCAGAATATCCAGAAGGCGCAGCAGCGCCTTCTGCTCCGGCGTGCCGGCCAGAAGCTGCTCGAAGGTATAGCCGGAATAGCTTGCCAGCTCATAGCCGGCCGCCTTCAGCTTTTCCGCCAGCGGCACCAGCGCCCCGGCCTGACAGAACGGCTCGCCGCCCGAAAACGTCACGCCGCGGCACAGCGGGTTTGCCTTCACCATGGCGTACAGTTCTTCCACAGACATGTCCGTGCCCGCGCCGAAGGCCCAGCTTTCGGGGTTATGGCACCCCTCGCAGTGGTGGCAGCACCCCTGCACAAAGATGGCAACGCGGATGCCCGGGCCATCCACAATGGAATCGCCCATGACACCCGCGACATTTACCATTTGCGCCATATCAGTGCGCCATGCCGTGCTTTACGCGGTCGTGCTCTTCGGCCTTTTTCGCGTCGTTCCACTTATCCATGGTGCCCACAAGATAGCCCGTGATGCGGCGGATGCGCTCAAACTTCACGTCCTTGCCGTATTTTGCCTCGATATTCGTCTGAATTGCCATATTGTATTCCTCCCTTAAAAACCTGTCGCCAGGAAACCGTCATTCAACTGATATTATATATCAATATGGATTTCATTGCAAGATTATCCGCGCCATTTTCCGGTTTATTCACAGCCGCAGAAGGTGGTGATTTCCGGATACTGCTTGCGCAGCTCGTCGATGCGCTCTTTCGAGAGGGCCTCGCCCTCGCGGCGCCCGCAGCGCGGGCACACCTCGCCTATTACGCCTACATAGCCGCAGATGGGGTCGCGGTCTACCGGGTGGTTGATGGAGCCGTAGCCCACGCCCGCGTCGTGCATGCAGCGCACGACAGCTTCAAACGCCTCCACATTGTTGGCCGTGTCGCCGTCCAGCTCCACATAGCTGATATGGCCCGCGTTCGTCAGCGCATGATACGGCGCCTCTTTATAAATTTTGTCATAGGCCGAGATGGGGTACCACACCGGCACATGGAACGAGTTCGTGTAATACTCGCGGTCTGTCACGCCGGGGATGACGCCGTAGCGCTTTTTATCCATGCGGATGAAACGGCCGGAAAGCCCCTCGGCAGGCGTGGCCAGCAGGGTGAAGTTCATATGCATGGCCCGGCTCTTCGCATCGCAGAACTCGCGCATGTGGCGCACGATGGCAAGGCCCTTCTGCTGCATCTCGTCGCTCTCGCCGTGATGGTGGCCATACAGCGCCGTCAGCGTTTCGGCAAGGCCGATGAACCCGATGGAGAGCGTGCCGTGCTTGAGCACCTCGCGCACCTCATCGTTGGGGCCCAGCTTGTCGGAATCCAGCCACACGCCCTGCCCCATCAGGAACGGGTAGTTGTATACGCGCTTGGAGGCCTGTATCTCAAAGCGGTCCAGCAGCTGCTGGGCCACCAGCTCCATCATATCGTCCAGCTTTTTATAGAACAGGGCCTCGTCGCCGCGGCTTTCAATGGCAAGGCGCGGCATGTTGATGGACGTGAACGAGAGGTTGCCGCGGGAGTAGGCAATCTGGCGCTGCGGGTCGTACACGTTGCCCATCACGCGCGTGCGGCAGCCCATGGTGGCAACCTCTGTCTCCGGGTGGCCGGGCTTGTAGTACTGAAGGTTGAACGGGCTGTCCAGGAACACATAGTTCGGGAACAGGCGCTTGGCAGACACCTTGCACGACAGCTCGAACAAATCGTAGTTCGGGTCGCCGGGGTTGTAGTTGACGCCCTCTTTCACCTTGAAGATGTGGATGGGGAAAATAGGTGTTTCGCCGTGGCCCAGGCCCGCGTCCTCTGCCAGAAGGATGTTGCGGATGGCCATGCGCCCCTCGGGGGAGGTGTCGGTGCCGTAGTTGATGGACGAGAAGGGCGTCTGGGCGCCCGCGCGCGAGTGCATCGTGTTCAGGTTGTGCACAAAGCCCTCCATGGCCTGATACGTCTCGCGGTCCGTCTTGGCAGTGGCGCGGCGGCGCGCATGGGCCACCAGATGGGCGGCCTTCCCGGCGTCCAGCCTGCCTGTGGCGGCAATGGCCTTTGCTGCGGCATCGTCAAAGGTGGCGGCGTGCGTCTCCAGCCGCACGTCGCTGTCGCCCGTGGCCTGCCGGCCCGCCTCGACGGCGGCCTGCACCAGCGCCGTCTCGTCGTCGGTGTCCAGGATGTCCTCCAGCGCCTCGCGCAGCTTGGCGCGGTATTGCTTGCGGAACGTTTTGCCAATGCCTTCGGCCATGGAATAATCGAAGTTCGGCACGCTTTGGCCGCCGTGCTGGTCGTTCTGGTTGGACTGAATGGCAATGGCCGCCAGCGCCGCATAGCTGGCGATGCCCTGCGGCTCGCGCAGGTAGCCGTGCCCGGTGGAGAAGCCGCCGTGGAACAGCTTCAAAAGGTCTATCTGGCAGCAGGTGGTGGTGAGGGCGTAAAAATCAAAATCATGGATATGGATGTCGCCCTCGGTGTACGCCTTGGCCTGCGCCGGCGTAAGCAGATAAGCCGCGTTATACGCCTTGGCGCCCGCCGTGCCTATCTGCAGCATGGAACCCATGGCCGTGTTGCCGTCAATATTGGCGTTGTCGCGCTTCATGTCGCTGAGGCGGGCGTCCACATTGGTGATTTCGTCGATGGACTTCATCAGGCTGGTTTTTGCCTCGCGGATGCGCGTGCGCTCTGCGCGGTAGAGAATATACTGCTTTGCGGCCTCTTCGCACCCGGCGCGCATCAGCTCCTGCTCCACCGTGTCCTGAATCTGCTCTATTCTGGGCGTGCCGTCGCCGCAAAGCTCCTCCAGGCGGGCCTCCACACTGTTGGCCACCTGCGCGGCCACGCTGGCGTCCCCTTCGCGGGCGGCCTCCAGCGCTTTCAGGGTGGCGGCCGCTATTTTGCTCTCGTCATAGAGCACCACGCGCCCGTCCCGCTTCATAATGCTTTTGATCATAATGAAAATTCCTCCCGTTCACACGAAGCCGCGCGCCGCACAAACGGCATGCCCTGCAGGCCCGCACTGGGCCCGCCCGGCACGCCGCACAGAGTTCCGCCGTCCCTCGCAAAATCTTGAATGCGTATATAATACTACCACCAGATATTGTGCCGGTCAAGCACAAAGGCGACAGGTTTTTCAGGTGAATTTTAGAAGATTTGCCAAGGCCGAACCGTTTGTTTATAATAGTGAACGAAACACACCCGCAAAGGAGGCGCCGCATGGCACGCACACAATACAGGCAGCCGGCCGCCGGGGCGGCCTATTTTCTCACTTATAAGCGCGTAAAAAACATCAACCTGCGCATTGGGCCCGACGGCGAGGCCCACGCCAGCGCCCCCTGCGGCGTGTCCCCGGCACGGGTAGACGCCTTTGTGCTTTCCAAGGCGGCATGGCTGGAAAAGGCAAAAGCCCAGGCCGCGCGCCGCCGCGCAGAGGAGGCCGCCCCCTGTGCCGTGACGCCCGCGCAGGCGCTGGCCCTGTTCGAGGCGGTGAGCGGGCGGGTGTTCCCGCTTTTTTCGGGCGTGCTGGGCGGGGCGCGCCCGGTGCTGAAGGTGCGCCGCATGAAGACGCGCTGGGGCGTGTGCGTGCCGGGCAAACGGCAGATCACCCTGAACCTGCGCCTTGCGGAAAAGCCCATGGCCGCGGTGGAGTATGTGATGGTGCACGAATACGCGCATTTTGTGCACTGCGACCATTCGCCCGCCTTCTGGGCCGTGGTGGCGCGCATCCTGCCCGACTATAAGGCCCGCCGCGCCCTGCTGCGCGCCTGAGGCATGCGCCGCCGCACAGCTTCATATAATAAAAGGCGGGCGCCGTTTTCCGGCCGCCGGGGCACAGGGTATTTCTTGTGCTTGGGGCCGTGATATGGTATGATAAAAAATCATCGGCCCGCACAGGGGCACTGTCCGCACTGTTTTTGGTGCAGGCGCCAGTAAAAATGATTAAAGGGGGCGGCTGTGTGGACAAATACAAGCGCCTTGTATCGAACACGCTGCTGTTTGCCATCAGCACCTTTTCTTCCAAAATACTCAGCTTTTTTCTGACGGCCTACCGCACGCGCGTGATGGGCACGGCAGATTACGGCGGCATGGACGCCATCGTCACCATCGGCAACTTTTTCATTCCGCTGGTGTCGCTGGGCATCGCCAACGCCATCATCCGCTTTGGTCTGGAAAAGGGCGTGAACAAGCGCCAGCTCTATACCAACGGCCTGCTGTCTATCTTTGCCGGGTTTCTGCTTTTGTGCGCGCTGGCGCCCGTGCTGAACTTTGTGCCCTTTGTCCGCGATACTGTGCAGGGGCACTGGGTATGGCTTCTGCTGTTCGTGCTGGTAAGCTGCCTGCGCACGCTGAACTGCCAGTTCGTGCGCGCGCGCAACCTGGTGCGGCTGTATGCGCTGGACGGCATTCTGTGCACGCTGACGAACCTGGGCTTCAATGTGCTGTTTTTATCCGGCCTCAAGCTGGGCGCGCAGGGCTGGCTGCTGGCCCTGATATGCTCGGACGCATGCAGCGCCCTGTTCCTGTTTTTTGTAAGCAGCATCTGGCGCTATATGGGCGGCCGCATCAACACAAAGCTCTGGCGGAAGATGCTGGTGTATTCTGTGCCGCTGATCTCGGCCAGCATCTTCTGGACCATCACCAACACCAGCGACAAGCTGTTCATCACAGCCATGCTGGGCGCGGAGTGGAACGGCCTGTTCGCCGCATGCTATCAGCTGCCCACCCTGCTCACCGTGGTCGCTACGCTGTTCACAGAGGCATGGCAGCTTTCCGCCTTTACCGACGGCACCCGGGCCGGGCGGGAGGAATTCTTCGGCAGGGTGTTCGGCGCGTATCAGGGGCTGATGTTTCTGGCGGGGGCCGGTATCATCTGGCTGTGCCGCCCCATCATGAGCATCTATGTGGCAAAGGAATTTTATCTTGGATGGATTTTCATACCGGTGCTCACCTTCGCCACCATCTTCTCCAGCTTTGACAACTTCCTGAACAGCATTTATATGGTGGAAAAGCGCTCCGGCCTTTCGCTGGTGACCATGGGCGTGGGCGCCGTGATGAACCTTATCCTGAACGCACTGCTCATCCCCATCTGGGGCGTGCAGGGCGCGGCCATCGCCACGTTCGCCAGCTACTTCCTTGTTTTTCTTGTGCGCGCATACAACACACGCACGCTTATTGAGGTGGACTTTTCGCCTGAGCTTCTGGCGCTGAACTTCGGCCTTGTGGTGCTGGAGGCCGCGCTGTGCATCAAGGAGGTGCCCGGCTCGTATGTGTGGAACGGTATCATCGTGCTTATCATCGCCGTGGTGAACCTGCGCGGCCTCGCTGAGACGTGCCTGCGCTTCCTGCGCCGCCGCGCGCCGAAATAAAGCATGCTGCCGCATGCAAACGCCCCTTCCTGCGCCGGCTGCCTGGAGGGGCCTTTTTATGCCCGCACGCACGGGGCGGGCTCTGCCGCCCGCGGCTGGAATGTCCGGCAGAACTGTGCTAAAATAATACAAACGCCCCAAGCCATATGCTGCGCGGGGCGCCGGGCCAAAAAGGGGGAGGCTGCATGCAGGGCGCAAACGGCACAGAGCAGCGCAGGCTTTGCGGCATGTATATGCTGTATTTTGCCGGGTATATGGCCTTTTTCTCGTTCTATGCGCTTTATCTGACGCAGCACGGGTTCAGCAGGCAGGCGCTGGGTGTGATTTCTTCCGGCACGGCGGCGGCAAACCTTGCGGCGCTCATCCTCTCCGGCCTTTTGGCCGACCATGTGCTTTCGCCGAAAAAAATCGTGCTGGCCGGCAGCCTGATCTCCGCCCTGTGGGGGCTGCTTCTGCTTCGGGCCACCGGCTCGCTGGGCGCGGCCCTGCTGGCAGTGGTGCCCGTCAGCTTTTTTGATTTCGCCCTGATGGGGATGCTGGATGCATGGACGAGCCTTGCCGCACGGCGCAACAGCCGCGTGCAGTACAGTGTCGCCCGCGGCCTTGGCGGGCTGGCCGGTGCCGCGGCCAGCCTTGTGCTGGGGTATCTGCTGCCCCTCGCCGGCACAGGGCGGCTTGTGTGGTTCCACCTGGGGTTTTACCTTCTTTTGTTCCTGGCCGCCTGCCGGACCAGGGGCACGGCGCCGCAGGGCCGGATGCAGCCCGGCAGAAAGCCGCAGGGCGCGCGGCTGTGGAGCGGGCGCTATCTCTTGTTCCTGACGGCGGCCCTGCTGGTGTTCCTGGGCTGGCGCGCGCTGCTCACTTATCTTCCCTCCATGGTGGTGGAGCTGGGCGGCGACAGCCGGCAGCAGGGCTTTCTTATGGCGGAGATGAGCCTGTGCTCCATGGCGGCCATGGGGCTGTACCCGCGCCTGCGCAGGCGGCTGGGCGTGCGTGCATTTCTGCTGGCGGGCGCGGCCTTTATGGCGGTGCGTGTGCTGTGCATGGCGTTTGTGCGCACCCTGCCCGCTTTGGCAGCCGTACAGCTTTTAGAGGCCGCCTCCTACGGCTTTTTTCAGCCTGCCGCCATGGAGTATGTCAGCGCCATCACGCCGCCGGAGGGGCGCGCCACCGCCCTCAGCACCTATACCGCCGCACAGATGCCTGCGGGCACCATCCTTGCCAACGCCATTGCCGTGCCCGTTCTGGGCGCCGGCTCTCTGCGCGCCGTGTTTCTGCTGTTCAGTGCCCTGGCCCTCGCGGGCCTTATGCTTTTGCTGTTTTTGCTTTTCCGTGCGGGGCCGTATGCCGCCGCGCAGAAGGAGGCTGTGTAGCCACTATGCCGAATAAAGTAAAGATGTGTGACGTGGCCCGCCTGGCGGGCGTCTCCGCCGCGGCGGTATCCCGCTATGTCAACGGCACGGGGTATCTTTCAGCGCACAAGCAGCGCGCAATCCGCCAGGCCATTGATGAGCTGAACTATGCGCCGGACGAAACGCATCCCAGCCGCTTTCCTCGCTGGAAGGTGTTCGGCATTCTGCTGCCGCCCTTTTCCGGCGCGCACTATTTCTCTGAGCTTGGCGCGCAGTTTGAGGTAAACGCCAACCGCGCGGGCTTTCACTCGCTGGCCTTCCGGCCGGATTTTGGGCGCAGGCCCCTGCTGGACATTCTGAAGGAAGTGACGCGCGAGCGGCTGGCCGGCGTGTTCGTGCCCAGCTTCCCGCAGATGACGCTGACACAGCAGGAGCTGGATTTCATCTCCGCCAGCGAAATCCCCATCCTGATCCTCTCTGAATTCATGAAGCCCTACCCCACCCTGAACTGCATCGTGCTGAAAAGCATGGAGGCCGTGGAGCAGGCCGTGCTTCATCTTGCCGGGGCGGGGTGCCGCAGGCTTGCCTACCTGGGGCCGCCCGCCGCAATCAACAAGGCCTCCATTCAGCGCGGTTCCGGGTTCCTCAGCGGGGCGCAGAAGGCCGGCCTTGCCTATGCCGGTGTTTTTGAGGTGCCCATTTTCCCCCAGATAGACCCGCAGATGGGCCACCGCGCTGCCCGCGCCGCCTTTGCCGAGCGGCCGGATATTGACGGGCTGGTGTGCTGGTCTGATGAATTCGCCGCGGGCGCCCTGTGGTATCTGAGCCAGACGGGCCGCCGGGTGCCGCAGGACGTGAAGCTTGTGGCCTTTAACGACGAATATTCTCCTTATCTGTGCCCGCCCGTCAGCGCGCTTTACATGGATACGGACGAAATCACCCGCCTGGCCGTAGAGCAGCTCTGCCGCCTGCAGAGCCCCGCGCAGCGCATGATCACAAAGCAGGTGCCTGTTCAGCCGCACCTGCTGGTGCGCGCCTCTACCACGGCGGGCTGGCCCTGCGAAATGTGAAAATTTTCATAAGGATTTGTCACAAATGGCCTGAAAGAATTTCAGCCCTTTGCGAATTGCTTTCCGCACTGCCCGGGCGCTATAATAAAAAGCGCCCGGGCGAATTATTTTTCGCGGGCTGCGCAGCCCTCCAGACCAAGGTTTGCGAGGAGGACACATGAAAAAGAAGATACTCAGCAAACGCGGGGCCGTGCTTCTGGCCGCCGTGCTTGTATTTCTTGTCAGCCTTTTCACGCTGCAGGCCGCGCTCACCGGAGGCTTCCGTGTGCAGCAGCGCAGCGTGAACTGGTTTACCGATGAGGGCGTGAACCTTTCCGGCACGCTGTTCGTCCCGGAAAATGCCACGCAGGAAACGCCCGCCGCGGGCATCGTGGTCGCGCCCGGCGGCAACACGCCGCACACGTTTTACGCCAGCTACTGCATCGAGCTGTCGCGCCGCGGCTATGTGGTGCTGGCCTATGACTATTACGGCACCATGAGCTCCGATTTCAGTAATGACGGCGCCTCTGGCGCAATAGCGGCCATGAAATATCTCACCAGCCTTTCTTTCGTAGATGCAAGCCGCCTCGGCGCCACCGGCCACTCGAACGGCGGCGCGCAGGCGTCGGCTGCCATCACCAGCGAATATGCCGCGGCGGCGGAAAACCGCAGCGTGCTGTTTATCGGCTGCGGCATCTCCAGCGAGGACCTCACCGTGTATGACGGCATCAACGTGGGCGCCATCTGGGGCAAGCTGGACGAGGCTGGGCAGGGCACGTTCTGGGACGTGTACCACGAGGACGCACTGAATTTTTCCAGCTTTGCCACACTGGTGGGCGAAGAGAGCCCGGCTGTACAGCCCGGCCACTGGTATGAGGATGCCGCCAGCGGCGCGGCCCGCGTTGTATATACGCCCAACACGTTCCACAGCCTTTCCAACATCATGCCGGGCTGTGTCACCGACATTCTCACCTATTTCGACACCACGCTGGGCGGCAATGTCACAGGCCTTGCCCCCTCTTCCCACATCTATCTGTGGCAGGAGCTTGCCGTGCTGCTCATGGCCGTAAGCCTTTGCGTGATGATATTCCCCGCAGGCTCTCTGCTTTTAGAGCTGCCGTTCTTCGCCTCGCTCAAGCGCCCTGTGCCGCAGGCGGCGGCAAAGGCGGACTGGAAATTCTGGTTCTTCCTGCTTGTGCCCGCTGTGCTTCAGGCGCTGATTGTAGAGACGACGGTGATGCAGGGGCAGGAGCTGATGGGAAAGCTGCCCGGCCTGTTCCAGGTGCAGAGCACCAATGGCTTTGTGTGGTGGTTCTTCCTCTCTGCCGTCATCGCCCTGGCCTTCTTTGCCGTGCGCATGTTCGTGGATAAGACCATCGACCGCACCCAGGCCCTTGCGCGCATGAAAACCTCGCCTGCCGGGCTGTGCAAGGCCGTGGTGTTCGGCGCAGCCACGCTGGCGGTGCCCTATGCGTTCGCCGCGCTGGGCGCCGGGCTCACCGGAGGCTGGTACGGCCGCCTGTTCCAGACGTATTTTGCGCCCGTGAGCGCCAACCGCGCAGCTATGATCCCCGTGTATGTGGTGCTGTTCGGCGTGCTGTTCTCGGTGTATGCCTGGCTGCAGGCCGACGGCCTTCGGCTGAAAGATGGCCGCCCCGTTGTGAATTATCTTCTCACCCTGCTGGCCAACGCCCTGCCCGCTCTGCTGTTCGTGGGTTATATCTTCGGGCGTTTGCTGCTGACGCATGTCACCCCCATTGCCGGGCGCGAGATGTCCCGTGCGAACGGCGCCATGATGGGCATGCTGCTTTTGTACTTCGTGATAGCCAGGGTGGTCACATACTTCTATAAAAAGACAGGCAACATTTATGTGTGCGCCATGGTGAACACCATGTTCGTGGTATGGCTGTCCATCAACACGCAGCAGCTGATGGTATAAAGCCGGGCACTGTGCCGCCTGTGTTCCGCCCTTCCGCACCCGCGGCCCATGCTGGGGCCGCGGGTGCGTTTTTCGCATCCCCCGCAAGGGGAGCGCACAGCCCTTTGCCGCCCCTTCCCTGCCGCCCCTTCCCTGCCGCTCTTTCCGGCTGCGGCCCAAGACCGGGGCCGGCTGCCAAAGCCGCGGCCGGGCGAGAAGGCGAAAGCGTTTTCCCTTGCGGCTTCTGCACAGCATGCAGCCAGCCCCCAAGGCAAGCCGAATAGCTGCCATGGGGGCCTTGCCGCCTGCTGCATCCGAAACTGCACGGCAAACAGCTTTGCGCCGCCGGTCAGGATGGCCTGCGCACCGCGGCCAAGAAAGCTTCCCGCCGCCTGCCCGCTGCACGCGGGCATTTTGCTTCGCAAAACCGCGCCTGCCTCCGGCAGGGGTCTGCCTGCCCGCTGCAAGCGGGCATTTTGCTTCGCAAAACCACGCCTGCCTCCGGCAGGGGTCTGCTTGCCCGCTGCAAGCGGGCATTTTGCTTCGCAAAACCGCGCCTGCCTCCGGCAGGAGTCTGCTTGCCCGCTGCAAGCGGGCATTTTGCTTCACAAAACCGCGCCTGCCTCCGGCAGGAGTCTGCTTGCCCGCTGCAAGCGGGCATTT
>JBKYIE010000005.1:53435-60979 GCA_047030735.1 Ruthenibacterium sp. | reverse complement strand
TGCTTCACAAAACCGCAGAACCCCTTATTTTCAAAAAATCAACGCGGCTGTATATGTAGAACCTCTATCCGGCGGAAATGCCCCCTTGCACGGCCCTGGCCAAGGCGGCCCCTCGCTGTTTTTAATATGCCGTTGACAGCGCGCAGGCGTTGTGCTATGATGAGGCCGATATTTCGATATGCATCTAAACATTTCAGTGCGTTCGGCAGCATCGCCCGCCTGTTTATGCACATGAGGCGTCATCGAAAAATACCGCCGCAGCGGCCCGGCCGGGTGCAAAAAAGCCCGCCGCATTTCGCCGCTGGGGCCTGAAACGAGAGGGAAACGTTTATGGATGTCTCATTTTCTATGGTTGCCGCCTGCTGGGTGTCGGCGGCTGTGTGCATCGTTCTGCCCATTGCCCTGCTGGCCGCCGTGCGCATCAAAACGCACCGCGGGCTGCTGGCCGGGCTTGTGGGCGCCTTGTGCTTTTTTGTCGGCGCGCTTGTGCTGGAGCAGTTCCTTCACAGCATCGTATTTTCGGCCTTTCCCACGCTCATCCAGAACCCCGGCCTGTACACCGCCTACGCCTGCCTGGCCGCGGGCCTGTTTGAGGAGACGGCGCGCTATGTCGGCCTGCACTTCCTCTGCCGGAAAGATGCCTCGCTTGCCACGGGCGTTGCCTACGGCATCGGCCATGGCGGCATAGAGGCCATCCTGCTGGCCGGCACCACCAGCCTTTCGAATGCAATCGTGCTGTCGGCAGCCAGCGCCGGCTCGCTGGAGGCCATGTTCGGCAGCGACATTGCGGCCACTGTTTCGGCGCAGCTGGCGGGCGGGGTATCTGCCGGGGCGCTTCTTGTGCCCGGGCTGGAGCGCATTGCCGCCATCACGCTGCATATCGTGCTCTCCATCCTGGTGTGGATGACTGTGACAGGGCGCCTGCCCAAGGCCTTCCTGGCTGTGTCCATCGGGCTGCATGCCGTGGCCAATATCGGCGCCGCCATGTATCAGTGCGGCATGTTCAGCATCCTGCTGGCAGAGGTATGGACGTTTGCATCTGTGCTTGCCATTTCGCTGTTCATATGGTATCTGTATAAAAAGAGCGCTCTGCGGCAGAAGGCCTGAACGGCCCCGCGGTATTTGAAAGGGGCAGGGAAATTGTCCATTGAGGCTGTAAAAGACTATCTGGGCCGGTGCGGCTTTGCCGGGCGCGTGCAGGAGTTCTGTGTGTCCAGCGCCACGGTGGCGCTGGCGGCACAGACGCTGGGCTGTGAAGAGGCGCACATTGCCAAAACGCTGGCCTTTTTCACGCCGCAGGGGCCCGTGCTCATTGTTGCAGCCGGCGACGCAAAAGTGGATAACGCCAGGTTCAAGGCGCAGTTCGGCGCAAAGGCAAAAATGGTGCCGCCCGAAGAGGTACAGGCTCTGGTGGGGCACGCGCCGGGCAGCGTATGCCCCTTCTGCGTGAACAGAGGCGTGCAGGTTTTTCTGGACAGCTCTCTGCGGCGCTTTCCCACCGTCTACCCGGCGGCGGGCAGCGCCAGCAGCGCCGTGCGCCTCTCCCCCGAAGAGCTGGCGCAGCTTTGCCCCGGCAGCCGCTGGGCAGACTTGTGCAAGGGCTGGCAGGCATAGGGAAAAGCATGCTCAAAAGTCAGGCCCTCCGGCACAGCCGGGGGCTTGCGTAAGCTCTGGAAGGGCATAGCCGACAAGCCTCTCAGGAGGCGCTGAATACTCTGTTTTTTGCATCACCTGCCCCGCCCCCGTAAACGGGGTTCTTCCCGCTGCGTGATACATCTTTTGGGGATTGAATACCATCCCGCTGCGCTCGAAGCCGACAGCGAAAGCCCTTTTATGCTCCCCGGCACAGCCGTGGGTTGTCGTTTCGCGAAAGCCAAAAAATACAAAAGCCCCGGAAAACCTTGTTTGAGGCTTTCCGGGGCCTGATGCCGTCTTTTTTAATTATCCGCATAATTTTATAAGCACTTCACCCGCCTGCGCCCAGCGCCTGCTGTGTGCGTCCTCTCTGGCAATAAATGAAAAGTCAGCCCCCGGCACAAGCCGGAGCTTGCGTAAGCCTTTTTATTCTCCCCGGCACAGCCGCAGGGTGTCGTTGCACTAAAACAGACCAATACAAAAGCGCAAATACAGCGTGCTGTATTTGCGCTTTTGTGTGCCGCCGGGGCCCGTATGCCTGAACAGGCGGCCGGCGGGTTCGCCCCGCGTCCCCGCCTGAAAAATACATGCAAAAGGGGCCCCGCTGTGGCAGGGCCCCTTTTCAAATAATGCTCAATACAGCTTATCGCGCTTTACATAAGAGGTGTGCAGGATGTGGTGCGCCTTTTCGCCGCCGGGCTGGCCCAGATACTCCGCATAAATTTTCTTGAGCAGCGGGTTCTCGTGGCTCTTGCGCACGGCCTTGGCCGCATCCTCCGAATACAGGGCTTTGGCGCGCAGGGCCTTCAGGTCCACAAAATTACGCACGCTGGCCGGCTGCGTGGGCTGCCCGCCGCCGTTTACGCAGCCGCCGGGGCAGGCCATAAACTCGATGAAGTGATAATGCTTTTCTCCGCTTTGCACGGCCTTCAGCACCTTGTCGGCATTGGAAAGGCCGGACGCCACGCACACGTTCAGCTTCATGCCGCCCACCTCATAGGTGGCCTCCTTGATGCCCTGCGTGCCGCGCACCTCGGCGTAATCCACCGCCGGGGCCACTTCGCCTGTCACAAGCTCTACCGCCGTGCGCAGCGCGGCTTCCATGACGCCGCCCGTGGCGCCGAAGATGACAGAGGCGCCCGTGCTCTCGCCCAGGGCGGGGTCAAAGTCCTCTTCCGGCAGCTCGTTGAATACAAGGCCCGCACGCTGGATCATGCGAGCCAGCTCGCGCGTGGTGATGGAGATATCCATATCGGGGATGCCCTCGCCCGCGGCGCACATGTCGCCGCGCCCCACTTCAAATTTCTTGGCCGTGCAGGGCATGACAGAGACCGAGACGATATTCTTCGGGTCCAGCCCCATCTTTTCGGCGTAATAGGTCTTTGTCAGCGCGCCGAACATACCCTGCGGCGATTTGCAGCTGGAGAGGTTCGGAATCATATCCGGGTAATACGTCTCGCAGAACTTCACCCAGCCCGGGCTGCAGGAGGTAATCATGGGCAACACACCGCCGTTTTTCACGCGCTGCACGAACTCTGTGGCCTCCTCCATGATGGTGAAATCGGCCGCGGTGTCGGTGTCGAACACGGCGTCAAAGCCAAGGCGGCGCAAGGCGGCCACCATTTTGCCCTCTACATTTGTGCCGATGGGCAGGCCGAAGCACTCGCCCAGTGTGGCGCGCACGCTGGGCGCCGTCTGCACCACCACATGCTTTTCGGGGTCGTGCAAAGCGGCCCACACCTTGCCGGTGTCATCCTTCTCGGTCAGGGCGCCTGTGGGGCATACGGTGATGCACTGCCCGCACGAGATGCAGGGGCTGTCGCCCAGCTTTGCCTCAAAGGCGCACGCGATGTGCGTCTGGAACCCGCGCTCGGTAGGGCCGATGACGCCCACAGCCTGGTTCTCGCGGCAGGCGGCCACACAGCGGCGGCACAGGATGCATTTGTTGTTGTCGCGTATCATGTGCGGGGCGGATGCATCCAGCGCATACCGCTCGCGCGAGCCCACAAAGCGCTGGCCGTTCACGCCGTAGTCGCGGCACAGCCTCTGCAGTTCGCAGTCGGTAGAGCGCACGCAGGACAGGCAGTTCTGGTCGTGCGTGGAAAGCAGCAGCTCCAGGTTTGTCTTGCGCGCCGCCATCACCTTTTCGCTGTTCGTGACCACCTCCATGCCCTCGTTCACGGGGTATACGCACGCCGTGACAAGGCTGCGGGCGCCCTTCACCTCTACCACGCAGATGCGGCAGGCGCCGATGGCGTTAATCTCTTTCAAATAACACAAAGTGGGGATCTCGATACCCACGCTGTGCGCGGCCTCCAGAATCGTGGAGCCTGCGGCCACCTCATAGGATGTGCCGTTGATTTTGATATGTACGGTTTCCATTGTTGCCGCTACCTCCTCAACCTTTCGAAATGGCGCCGAATTTGCATTTTTCCATGCAGGCGCCGCACTTTACGCACTTGGCCGTGTCAATGGCATGGGGCTGGCGCACTGTGCCGGTAATGGCCCCCGCCGGGCAGGCGCGGGCGCACAGGGTGCAGCCCTTGCACTTGACGGGGTCTATCTTATAGTTCAGCAGCGCCTTGCACACGCCCGCCGGGCAGCGCTTGTTTTTAATGTGCTCTTCGTATTCGTCGCGGAAATAGCGCAGGGTGGAAAGCACCGGGTTCGGCGCCGTCTGGCCCAGGCCGCACAGGCTGTTGGCCTTGATAAACTCGGCCAGCTCGGTGATTTTGTCCAAATCTTCCATGGTGCCCTTGCCGTCTGTTATCTTCGTCAGAAGCTCCAGCAGGCGCTTTGTGCCCACGCGGCAGGGGGTGCATTTTCCGCAGCTCTCGTCCACGGTGAATTCCAGGAAGAACTTGGCGATGTCCACCATGCAGGTGTCCTCATCCATCACGATAAGGCCGCCGGAGCCCATCATGCTGCCGATAGCGATGAGGTTGTCATAGTCGATGGGCGTGTCGATGAGGCTGGCGGGGATGCAACCGCCCGAGGGGCCGCCCGTCTGCGCGGCCTTGAATTTCTTGCCGCCGGGGATGCCGCCGCCTATCTCTTCCACAATGGTGCGCAGCGTGGTGCCCATGGGTATCTCGACAAGGCCGGTATTTTTTATCTTGCCGCCCAGCGCGAACACCTTGGTGCCCTTGGATTTTTCCGTGCCCATGGAGGCGAACCAATCTGCGCCCTTCAAAATGATCTGCGGCACGTTGGCATATGTCTCCACGTTGTTCAGAATGGTGGGCTTTGCAAACAGGCCCTTCACGGCCGGGAACGGCGGGCGGGGGCGCGGCTCGCCGCGCTTGCCCTCGATGCTGGTCATTAAAGCCGTCTCCTCACCGCACACAAAGGCGCCGGCGCCCAGCTTGATATCCAGGTCGAAGCAGAAACTGGTGCCGAAAATATTTTTGCCCAAAAGGCCGTATTCGCGCGCCTGATTGATGGCAATGGTAAGGCGCTGCACAGCGATGGGGTATTCCGCGCGGATATACACATAGCCCTGCGAGGCGCCGATGGCGTAGGCGGCGATGGCCATGGCCTCGATGACCACGTGCGGGTCGCCCTCGAGGATAGAACGGTCCATAAAGGCGCCGGGGTCGCCCTCGTCCGCGTTGCAGCACACATATTTCTGGTCCGCCTTGTTGCCGGCGGCAAATTTCCACTTCAGGCCCGTGGGGAAGCCCGCGCCGCCGCGGCCGCGCAGGCCGGAATCCAGCATGGTCTGAATAACCTGCTCAGGCGTCATCTCCGTCAGCACCTTGCCCAGCGCGGCATAGCCGTCAAAGGCGATGTACTCGTCGATATTCTCCGGGTTGATGACACCGCAGTTGCGCAGTGCGATGCGAAGCTGCTTTTTATAGAAGGCTGTTTCATCCAGGCTTTTGACGGTGTTGTCCTCCGCGACAGTCTCGTCGTAAAGCAGGCGCGTGACGGGGCGGCCCTTCAGAAGGTGCTCGTCCACAATCTCCTTCACGTTTTCTTCCTTCACCATGCTGTAAAAGCTGCCCTCGGGGTAAATGACCACGATGGGGCCCAGCGCGCACAGGCCGAAGCAGCCTGTGCGGATGACCTTTACCTCATCCTGCAGGCCGGTGGCCTGTATCTCTGTCTCAAACGCCTGCGCGATCTTGTCGCTGTTGGAGGATGTGCAGCCCGTGCCGCCGCACACCATGACATGGCTTCTGTACATGTGGCTCTCCCCCTTTCTCAGCGCGCGGCCGCACCGATGGTGAATTCGGTGACGGGCTTGCCGCCGATGATGTGCTCCGCCACCACGCGGCCCACCTTATCGGGCGTCATTTTTACATAGGTCACCTTCTCCTGGCCCGGCATGGTGACCTCCACGATGGGCTCATACTGGCACAGGCCGATGCAGCCCGTCTGCGTCACCAGCACGCCCGCAAGGTCGCGGCGGGCAATTTCTTCCGTAAAGGCGTTCAGCACAGGGCGCGCGCCGGCGGCGATGCCGCAGGTGGCCATGCCCACCACCACGCGCGTGGTGTCGTGGGCGGCCTCTCTCGTGTTGACCGTCTGTTTCATCCTGTCGCGAATCGCGGCAAGCTCCTGTAAACTCTTCATATCATATTACTCCTTCTAAGATGGGCTGTGTGTTCTCCTCGATAAACTCCCTGATCCACTGTGCCACGCTGGGCTCTGACAACGGCACGCCGCCCAGTACGGCGCGCATCTCGCGCGTGTCGGCACAGAACTCGCCGCGCGCCGTGCGCACGGTGTAGACAAAATCGATGTCCGGGCTGCACTGGATGAGGCCCGCAACGGTGGAGGCCATGTCTCCCAAAGGGGCGCGGTCGATATGGTGCAGGCCAAGCTGCGCACACACGCGCGTTCCGCGGCCGGGCTGCGATGTGATGGAAAGGCCGCCGCCTGTCATCTCGGCAGCCATTTTCAAAAAGGGCAGGCCCAGCCCTACCTTCCTCGTCGTGCGCGTCGTGTAAAATGGGTCCAGCGCGCGGGCCGCCGTATCGGGCGTCATGCCCCGGCCGTCGTCCTCAACCGCCAGCAGCAGGGTGCCGCGCGCCTCGTCCGCCTCCAGTGCAATCTGCACCAGCTTCGCGCCCGCGGCCACAGAATTCTGCGCCACGTCCAGCACGTTCATCGACAATTCCTGCATCGCTCAGTACTTTGCCAGAATGCCGTCCAGCTCGTCGCCCGTCAGGCGCCCGTAGACATCGTCATTGATGGTCATGACGGGCGCAAGGCCGCATGCGCCGATGCAGCGGCACGCGTCCAGGCTGAACTTGCCGTCCGCCGTGCACTCGCCGCCCGTGATGCCGAGCTTTTTCTGCAATTCGTCGTATATCTTACCGGAGCCCTTTACATAGCACGCTGTGCCGAGACATACGCTGATTTTGTACTCGCCCTTTGGGCACAGGCTGAACTGCGAGTAAAATGTAGAGATGCCGTAGATCTCTGCCAGAGGCTTGCCCAGCGCGTCGGCCACGATGCGCTGCACCTCAATGGGCAGATAGCCGTAGATCTCCTGAGCCTTCTGCAGCGCCGGCATGGCCACGCCCGGCGTTGCCTTGTGCTCTTCAAGCCAGGAGCGCAGCTGGGCCTCCTGCTCTTTCGTGCCCTTAAAGGGCACTGTGGAAAAGCGCCTCATAGTGATATGACCCTCCCATTATAGAAATCAAAAAATAGGCAAAGCGGCGAACTTCGCCCGGATACCCATATATTATAGCATATACCTTGTTAAAAAAGCGACAAGAAAAACTTGTTTTTTTTACATCTATGTAAAAACATTTCGCAAAAAACTGTGCAACTCGCTCAAGTGCTTTTTCTCAGGGGATGCTTTATAATAATAACTAGTGTATAGCAGACGGCCGGCGCCCGCAGGGCAGCGGCAGAAAATTCCGGCGCGGGCCGGCAAACAGACCCGCACCGGCACT
>JBKYIE010000005.1:0-53425 GCA_047030735.1 Ruthenibacterium sp. | reverse complement strand
AGGGCAGCGGCAGAAAATTCCGGCGCGGGCCGGCAAACAGACCCGCACCGGCACTGCGGAGGAGTTGACACGACATGACGATATCCCGTATCATCGACATTCTCGAAGCCCGGCTTTTGACAAAGGGGGCAGACTGCGCGCGCGAGGTGCACACCGCCTGCGGAAGCGACATGATGAGCGACGTGCTCGCCTATGTGAAGGACCAGGCCGTGCTGCTGACGGGCCTGAACAACCCTCAGGTGGTGCGCACGGCCGACATGATGGATATGATCTGCATTGTGTTCGTGCGCGGCAAGCGCCCGGACGATATGCTTCTGGCCCTGGCGGAGGAACGGGGCATCGCCGTGATGACCACCGAAAAGACGATGTTCACCGCGTGCGGCCTGCTCTACGGCGAGGGCCTGCGGGGAGGTGTGGGCTGATATGGCAGAAAGCATCTGCCTGCACTATACCGTGCCGGGGGACGACTTCACGCGCGCAGGCGAAGCCAGCGCCGATTTGAAGCAGCGGCTGAAAAAGCTGGGCCTGCCGCCGGATGCCGTGCGCAAGGTATCCATCGCGCTGTATGAGGGCGAAATCAACCTTGCCATCCACGCCCGCGGCGGGGATATCGACGTGGAGGTGGACAGCGACGCCGTGCGCATGACGCTGTCCGACTCCGGCCCCGGCATCGCAGATATTTCCCTCGCCATGAGCGAGGGCTATTCCACCGCGCCGGACGAGGTGCGCAGCCTTGGCTTTGGCGCGGGCATGGGGCTGCCCAACATGAAGAAGTATTCGGACGAATTCGACATCCAGTCTGCCCTCGGCGTGGGCACGACGGTGAGAATGGCCGTGCGCATCGACTGAGCCCGCGCCCGGCCCCCAGGAAAGGAGGCGGCCCCATTGGAGCAATTCACCCATTCCGTCATGCTGGACAAAGAGCTTTGCATGGGCTGCATCAACTGCATCAAGCGCTGCCCCACAGAGGCGATCCGCGTGCGCGACGGCAAGGCGCATATTTTGAAAGAGCGCTGCATCGACTGCGGCGAGTGCATCCGCATCTGCCCGCATCATGCCAAAAAGGCCATCACAGACCCCATCTCTATTTTAGAAGGCTTTCAGTATACCATTGCCCTCCCCCCTCCAAGCCTATATGGCCAGTATAATAATCTGGAGGAGCAGGACCTGCTGCTGGAGGCGCTGCTGGGCATGGGGTTCGACAGTGTGTTCGAGGTGGCGAAGGCGGCAGAGCTGGTAAGCGACGCCACGCGCAGGCTACTGCAGACGGGCAGCATGAACCGGCCTGTCATCAGCTCTGCCTGCCCTGCCGTCACGCGGCTCATCCGCGTGCGCTTCCCGCAGCTCATCGACCATGTGCTGCCTCTGGTGGCGCCCATCGAGCTGGCCGCGCGCATGGCAAAAAAAGAGGCCATGCGCAAAACGGGCCTGCCCAAAGAGGCCATTGGCTGCATCTTTCTGACGCCGTGCCCGGCCAAGGTGACGGCCACGCGCTCACCCGTCGGTTCCGCCCGCAGCGAGGTGGACGGCGCCGTGGCCATCAAAGACATCTACCCCCGCCTCCTGGCTTCGATGAAGCGCATCACGCAGGTGGATTACCTAGCCAGCGCCGGGCGCATCGGCCTTGGGTGGGCCGAAAGCGGCGGCGAGGCGGCGGGCCTTGTCTCGACGGACAGCTACCTCGCGGCGGACGGCATTGAAAACGTCATCCGCGTGCTGGAAGACCTGGAGGACGAAAAATATCAGAACCTCGATTTTGTAGAGCTGAACGCCTGCGCGGGCGGCTGCGTGGGCGGCGTGCTTCAGGTGGAAAACCCCTATATTGCCAAGGCGAAGATAAAGCGCATGCGCCGCTATGTGCCCGTGAGCAAAAACCATCTTTCGGGCAGCATCCCGCGCGAGATGCTCTGGGACACAGACCTCACCTATCAGCCCGTGCTGGAGCTGGGCGGCACGCGCAGCGAGCGGTTTGCGCGTTACAGCCGCATGGAAGAAATTTTGGGCCAGCTGCCGGGGCTTGACTGCGGCAGCTGCGGCGCGCCCACCTGCGCGGCGCTGGCCGAAGATGTGGTGCGCGGGCAGGCCTGTGTGGACGACTGTACCGTGCTGATGCGCCGCCGCATGGAGGCGGTGCTGCGGGCACTTGGAAAGGAGGAGTGAGATGAACAGCACAGAACTGGCCGCAGCGTGCGGCTTTTCCCCCGCGGCGGGCGAAGGCGCACGGCAGGTGCAGGGCATTTTTGCAGGCGACCTTCTCTCCTGGGCGATGGGCCGGGCCAAAGAGGGCGACGCATGGTTCACTGTAATGGGCAACGTAAATACCGTGGCCGTGGCCGCCCTGACCGACTGTGCCTGCGTGGTGCTGTGCCACGGCGCCGGGTGGGACGCGGGCGCCCTGCAAAAGGCCGCCGGGCAGGGCGTGGCGCTGTACACCAGCCCGCTGCCTGAATTTGAGGCCGCCTACCTTGCGGCAGCGAAGCTGGGCCTGCCGCTGCCGCAGGCATGAGCGCGCTGCGGGGCGACCTTCACATCCACACCTGCCTTTCCCCCTGCGCGGACGACAGCCTCACCCCCGCCATGGCCGCGGGCATGGCCAAGCTGGCCGGGGCGGACGTGATGGCCGTGACAGACCACAATTCCGCTCGCAACCTGCCCGCCGCGCAGGCCGCATGCCGCGCCTACGGCCTGCGCCTTCTGCCCGGTATTGAGGTGAACACCGCGGAAGAGATCCACCTGCTGTGTTATTTTCCCAGCGTGGAGGCCGCCATGCAGTTCGGCGCGCTTTTGTATCAGGCGCTGCCCGCGCTCCCCTACGATGCAAAGATATGGGGCCGCCAGCTTGTGATGGATGAAGAGGACAATATTCTGGACGAGGTGGAAAAGCTGCTGACCGGCGCTGTAAGCCTGACGCTGGCCGAGGCAGCGGCGCTGTGCCGCCGCATGGGCGGCGTTCCCGTGCCCGCCCACGCGGACGCAGACAGCTATTCCATTTTCTCCGTGCTGGGCGGCTGGCCCATGGAGGTGGATTTTGAGATGTTTGAGGTGAAGTTTCCTCAGCGGGCGGAAAGGCTGATCGCGGCCGGGCTTCTGCCTGCGGGCAGGCCCATGCTCACCTCCTCGGACGCGCACTGCATCGAGGCCGTGGGCAGCCGCATGAGCATACTGGAAGACGGTTCTCCCCTGCGCCGCCTGCTGGAATAAGGCCTGTCCACCCTCTTCAGCATATGAAACACCCCCGCATGCCATGCATGCGGGGGTGTTTTTCATCAGGGGGAAGGCCGCGGTCACTCTGTCTGCAGCCAATAGCGCTGGATGACGGTGCCATCTGCGCCGAGGCGCTCGTCCTCAAGAATGCCGCCGCAGGCAAGTATCGTGTGGGCAGAGGCGATATTGTCCTTCTCGCAGGTCACAAGCGCGCGGGCAATGCCCAGCGCTCGGCACACCTCCAGCGCCTGCCGCAAAATCTGCTTCGCATACCCCTTGCGCCGTTCAGACGGGCGCACACTGTAGCCGATGTGCCCGCCGCGCTCTGCCAGCGCACGGCTCAGGCGGTGGCGCACATCGGCAAACCCCACCACGCGCCCGTCTGCGGGGCGCAGGGCGCACAGCGTAGTGGACGGCACCTGCCCCGGGCGCACGGTGTCCTCCCGGGCGCCGGCCCGCACAGCGGCCAGGTATTCCGAAAAGGTCTGTGCAGCGGCAAGCCCGCCGGTGCCGTCCATGGTGCTTTTCGCCGCAATGCACTCGGCCCGGTACGATACAATCTCTTCCTTCAGGGCCATGCTGGGCGGCACCAGGCGCAAATGGTCGTGCGCAGCGGGGTGCGGGTCCGGCGCCAAGGCGGCCAGCTTTTGCGCCGGACGGTAGCGCCCGCCCGGCAGGTGCTCGGCATAGCCCAGCTCTACAAGGCAGCTGAGCAGCCGGTGCACGGTGCTTTTGGAAAGCCCCAGCGCTTCGCTGACCTCCTGCAGGGCGGCCGGCCGCTTCGCCCGCGCCAGCGCCTCCAGAATATGGAACGCGCGCGCCACACTTTGTACAGAGGGCTCCGGCACGGCCCCACCTCCTTTACTGTCCGCTCGGCTCCGGCAAGCCTCATCTCAGGAAAGGCCCTGCCCGCCGCTGTGCCCGTCCCCGGCCTGCCGCTTCTCCTTCTGGCGCTGTGTAATGGAAAACACCCGCTCCATCACGGGCCAGAGAAGAAGGTCGGCCCACAGGATAATAAGCATAGGCACGCCCGCGCACAGCAGCACGAAGCTGAACCAGGGCCTGAGCAGCAGCACCAGCGCCCCCCAGGCGCCCGTCAGCAGCAGCCCGGCCGGAAGCGTACGCCACACATGGCCGAACAGCAGCAGAACACTGTTTTGCAGGGCCTCGCGGGTGGACAGCGCAAGAAAAAGCACCTGCATCGTGAAAAAATGCCAGACCACAAACAGCAGTAAAAGCCCCATGATAAGCCCGGCATACAGCAGGGCCGAAGCCTGCATGCCTCCGTACAGCACAAGCCTGGCGCACAGTGTCTCCACCAGCAGAAGCGTGCTCAGCACCACGCCGGGAAAGCGTGTCTGGCGGCAATTCTCCCGGTATGCGGTTTTGAAATCGTGCCATACATAGCCGGGCTCGTCGCGCAGCGCCTTCACCACCACAAAATGCAGGCCCGCCATAGCGGGGCCCACCGGCAGCGAGGCCGCCGCATATGCAGCCAGCCCCGCAGCAAATACAGCCGGGCGCGCGCCCCACAGCATCATCACAGCCGCGCATATACCTGCGGGCACACAGCACAGGCAGAACAGCGCACCCGCTTTCCACAGGGTGCCTGCATCCCGCAGCAGGACTTCAAAATAGCGTGCCGGGCCCTTTTTTGCAGGCTCATCTTTTTCCACGCCGGGCCCCGGGGTCTGCCAGAAATTTCCGAACAAGGGTGTCATCCTTCCTTTCCTTCTGAAACGGATGCGCCGCATCCACTGGCGCACGGCCGGGGTACAGCCTGTGATACGGGTTTTGCGCGCGCTGTGCGGGCGAGCGCCCGCGCAGCCCCGGCCTCAAAAACACGGCGAGGCGGGCGCCGGGCTTCATCCTTCGCCCTCCGGCGCACCCTTTGCCGCAGCAATGGCCTGCGCCACCTGTGCCGCCAGCTCGTGCTGCGCCGTGCGCTCCAGCCCGGCTGTCTCCACAGGCGGCAGAATGGTGATATTCACATGGGCCGGTTTCATCAGATTATGGTTTGCCTCCATAATTTTATAGCTGCCGTCGATGGCCACGGGCACTACGGGCGCCCCGGCCTTGCAGGCGATGCGGAAGGCCCCGGCCTTGAATTCGCCCATGGCGTCGCCCTTCGAGCGCGTACCCTCCGGGAACACCACCACGCTCTTTCCGTCCTGCAAAAGCGCCTGCGCCTGCCGCATGGCCTCCATGGAACGGCGGGGGCTTTTGCGGTCGATGAATACGCAGTCCAGCAGCTTCATCCAGGTGCGCACCAGCGGGAGCTTCATCGTCTCTATCTTTGCCACCAGCGCGTGCGGCTCGTCCAGATACATCAGCATCAGAGGGATGTCGTAATCGCCCTGGTGGTTCGGCGTGAATACCACGGCGCGCCCCTTTGGGATATTCTCCTGCCCCTTTACCGTGACCGTGACGCCCGCAATGCGCAGCAGCGTGCCCGCCCACATGCGCACATAGCGGTGGATGAACGCCTTGGCATCCGCATCGCCGCGCGCTTTTTTGCGCTGTGCGCGCACCATCTGCGGCACAAGGGCTGCCAGCGCCCCGAAAAAATATAAAAACCATACAATCGTTCGCAGCAAAGCCATGTGGTGAGCCTCCGGTCTTTTCATTCTGCCGGCAGCGGCGGCACGGCGTGCCGCCGCTGCCGGAACACAAGGTTTATCATACCGCAAAACGGGGCTTTTGTATAGCAAGCGCGCCAAAACATTTGTAAAAACGGCATAAAATTACAGATTTTACACAAAAGCTATGGTATAATAAAGGCGATTATAGATTTTTTGCGGGTTTGTTCGAAAGCCCTGACTATTTTCGTCTGAGGGAGGCGAAACGATGGGAACTGTAACACTTCGCTTTGCAGAAAAAACAGATGCGGGCATGATGATGGCCATTTATGCGCCCTTTGTGCTGGAGACTACCGCCACCTGGGAGACAGCCGTGCCGCCCCGCCCGGAATTTGAGGCGCGCATGGAGCGGTGCAGCGCAGACGGCCTGCCGTGGATTGTGGCCGAGGAGGGCGGCGCCCTGCTGGGGTATGCCTATGCCGCGCGCTTTGGCCGCCGGGCAGGCTATGCGTGGGATGTGGAAGCTTCCGTGTATCTCTCCGAGGATGCGCACGGCCGCCACATCGGCACGGCCCTGTACGGCGCACTGCTGGCGCTGGTGTCGCGGCAGGGGTATATCAACTGTTACGCGCTTATCACAGAGGGCAACCTTGCCAGTGAAGAGTTCCATAAAGCCCTGGGCTTTGAGCCGGCCGCCCGGCTGGAGCACTGCGGGTACAAAATGGGCCAGTGGCTGAGCCTGGGCTATTATCACCTTGCCCTTGCCGCGCGGCCGCAGGCGCCGGTAAAGCCGGTGCCGCTTTCCGCCGTGCCGGCGGAGCAGGCCGAGTCTGTGCTGCGGCGGGCCGCCATGCTGGTGAAAGGGGCGGGCGGGCATTGAACGCGCCTCCTGTGGGGCGCTTTGCGCCCAGCCCCTCGGGGCGCATGCATCTGGGCAACGCGCTGACGGCGCTGCTGGCGTGGCTGTCTGTAAAAAGCCGCGGCGGGCGCTTTATTCTGCGCATTGAAGACCTGGACACCGCCCGCTGCCGCCCGGAGTATGCATACCAGCTTATGGATGACCTGTGCTGGCTGGGCCTTGTATGGGACGAGGGCCCGGGTGCGGACGAGCCCAGCGCCCCCTATTTTCAAAGCCGGTGCACACCTGCGTATGAGGCCGCTTTGGAAGTGCTGCGCCGCACACAGCAGGTGTATCCCTGCTTTTGTTCGCGGGCCGACCTTCACGCTGCCAGCGCGCCGCACCTTGCCGACGGCACGGCTCTGTATGCAGGCACATGCCGCGGCCTTTCGCCCGCGCAGCGGGCCGAAAGGGAGGCAGCCGGCCGCCGGGGCGCGCTGCGCATCGCCGTGCCGCACGGGGAGATATGCTTTACAGACGGGGTGTGCGGCACCGTGCGGCAGGAGCTTGCCGCACAGTGCGGAGATTTCATCGTGCGCCGTTCGGACGGGGTATTCGCCTACCAGCTCGCCGTCGTGGTGGATGACGCGCGCATGGGCGTCACAGAGGTGGTGCGCGGGCGAGACCTTCTGGCTTCGGCGCCGCGCCAGATTTTCCTGCAGCAGGCACTGGGCCTCGCTACGCCGGAATACTTCCATACGCCCCTGCTGGTGAACGGGCGGGGCGTACGCCTTTCCAAGCGGGACGGCGCGCTGGACTTCGGCGCGCTGCGCCGGAAATTTACGCCCCGGCAGCTTCTGGGGCGCCTTGCCGCGCTGGCCGGGCTTCTTCCCGCGCCGGAAAGCGCCGGCCTGCAAACGCTGACGTCCCTTTTTTCCTGGCAGGCCGTGCGCAGCGCGGACATCACCGTGCCGGAGGAGTGGTTCCTCTGAGTACCGGCACGCCGCAACCAGCTTCAAGAGAGGAGAGAGCCGCATGGCACGCACAGAGGGCCAAAAGGTAAAGCTTCTGGTTCTGGCAGACCTTCTGGCCCGCGAAACAGACGGCACCCACGGGCTGACCGTGCCGCAGATTATTGAGGCGCTGGCCGCCCGCGGCATTGCGGCCGAGCGCAAAAGCATTTATACAGACCTCCGCACCCTGGAGGAATTCGGCATGGACGTAATCTGCCTGCGCGAGGGGCACATCTGCCGCTGGGCACTGGCCTCGCGCACCTTTGAGGTGGCAGAGCTGAAGCTGCTGGTGGACGCCGTGCAGTCCTCCAAGTTTCTGTCCGAGAAAAAGAGCCGCGCGCTTATCAAAAAGCTGGAGAGCCTGTGCTCCCGCCATGAGGCAAAGGCGCTGCAGCGCCAGGTGTTTGTGGCCAACCGCGCCAAAAGCATGAACGAAAGCATCTACTATACCATCGACCTTCTGCACACGGCCATCTCAACCGACGAGCAGGTGCGCTTTCAGATCACGGAATGGACGCCGGAAAAAACCGTGCGCTACCGCCGCGGCGGAAAGCTGTACACCGTGTCGCCGTACGCCCTTTTGTGGGAGGACGAAAATTATTATCTTCTCGCCTATGACGCCGGGGCCGGTGAAATGCGCCATTACCGTGCGGACCGCCTCGCCCACCTGGCTCTGGCCGGCGGGCCGCGGCTTGGCAAAGAGGTATTTGCCGGGCTGGATATGGCCGCCTATACCAAGCGCACCTTCGGCATGTTCGGCGGCGAGGAGACAGGCGTGACGCTTGAGTTTGCAGGGCACCTGGCCGGGGTGGTGATAGACCGCTTCGGCAAGGACGTAACGTTTTTTCCCGCGCAGAACGGGCGTTTCTGCGCGCATGTGCATGTGGTGCCCAGCGTTCAGTTCATGGGCTGGCTGGCCGGCCTTGGCGCCGAGGCGCGGCTCGTCTCGCCGCCCGAAGTGCAAAAGGCCTTCTGCGCGCACTGCCGCCGACTTCTGGAGCAATACGGCCCGGACAAATAAAGTCCAATTTATAGGACACTTAACCGCCTATACTGAAAGCACAGAAACAAAAACAGCCTGCATCACAAAAGGCAGGCAGGGACGGAAGGATGTGCTTTTGTATGGTGAAAATGGCAGCGATGGCCCCGAAGGGCGTGTTTGAAGACGAAGACGTGACGGCGGTTTCGTACCGGGAGGAGCCGTACGAGCGCCATTATGACGATTTTTCCCGCAACTGGGAAGAGGCCGCGTAAGGCGGCCAGAGGCAGAGCCGCACGCAGGGCGCCTCAGGCCCGCGCGTAAAACGCGCGGCGTGCACAAGGGCTGGGCATATTGCAGGCAAGCCTCTTAAAGAGGCGGCGAGCTGCTTTTGCCTGCATCACCTGCCCCGCAGCCCGGAAAGAGGCGTTTTGCCGCCCTGACGAAAGCCTGCCTGTTTTCAGGCGGCTGCCGCCGGCAGCCCGCTTGGGCTCGCCGCCGGAAGCAAAAGTCTTTTACCGGCGCCGCCGGCTTCCAAAATCAATAAAAAGGCGTCCGCCGGAGGGCGGACGCCTTTTCGCACTCTTTCGCAAAACAAGCCCCCGGCTGTGCCGGGGAGAGTAAAAAGCTTTCGTTCCAGGTGTTAAGCGAGGCGGGAAGAACAGCATGGCAAGCTGCTTGCAGCGGAAAGGCCGGTTTCGCGCACGCAGCACCTGCTTATGAACGTTGGGCCGTGGGGCAAGCGATGCAACGGCGGCTTTTTCAGCGCCTCGCGGGGCCTGTTTTTCATCATTCAGCGGCTGCGGGCATGCACGGCGCTCTCCGGCCGCGCGCCCCTGCACCGTTTACGGCATTTCCGCCTGCACGCATCCCAGCTTCTGCAAAAAGCGCGCCAGGGCGGCATGGCCCTGCGGCGTCTGCTTGAACACGCCCGTGTGCTCCAGACATGTCTCAAACTTTGCACCTATCTCGCGCCGCACGGCGGCCTGTGCCTTTTCCGCAGGCATTGCAGTGCCGTATTTCCGCACCAGCTCATCCACCCAGGGCGCATGCTCCGGCGCGGCGGCCTTCACCGCGTCCGCCTGCTGCCGGCCCGACAAAACGCCCGCTATCATGGCGCTCTGCTTTTCCAGCCGCCCGGGCAGGATGGCAAGGCCCATCACCTCGATGAGGCCGATATTCTCTTTCTTGATGTGGTGTATCTCCGGATGCGGATGAAAGACGCCGTCCGGGTATTCCGGTGTAGTGCGGTTGTTGCGCAGCACAAGGTCGAACACAAACTGTTTTTCGTCTGCATCATAGTGCAGGATGGGCGTAATGGTGTTGTGCGGTACCGTGTGCCCATCCTCCTGAGAATAGGCCAGCACCCCTGCGCCCTCATCAGAATAGCCCTGCCACAGGCCCAGCACCTCCTGCGCAAAGGCCAGCAGCTGCGCCTTATCCGCCCCCTTCACCCGCAGCGTAGTGACGGGCCAGGCAATGCTCTCCACCATGAGGGCGGGGTATTTTTTGCACCGGTACACAGCCAGCGTTTTCGCCCGCTGCATGGGGAACTCATAGCGGCCGCCCTGAAAGTGCATATGGCTGAGGATGCTGCCGCCCACGATGGGAAGGTCGGCGTTCGAGCCGCAGGTGTAATGCGGGAACTGGCTGACAAAGTCAAATATCTGCGCAAAGGCGCGCGGAGTGATGCTCATGGGCTCGTGCTTTTCGCTGAACACGATGCAATGCTCGTTGTAATAGACATAAGGGCTGTACTGCAGGTACCACCGCTCGCCGCACAGGCTGATGGGCACCACGCGGTGGTTCTGGCGCGCCGGAAAATTCACGCGCCCGGCATAGCCGATATTCTCGATGCACAGCATGCACTTTGGGTAGCTGGCCGAGGGCTGCAGGCGCTCCAGCGCAATGGTCTTGGGGTCTTTTTCCGGCTTTGTGAGGTTGATGGTCACCTCCAGCGTGCCGTACCTTCCCTCATAGGGCCATTGGATGTTGCGGGCAATCTGCGCGGTACGGATATAGTTGGAGGCGATGCACAGCCCGTAGAAATAATCGGTGGCCGCGCGGGCTCCCTCCTTCTCCCACAGGGCTTGAAACCTTTCGCACACCTCGCTCTCGCGCGGCATCACGGCGCCCATAATGCGCGCCTCAAAGTTCACGCGCAGCGCGGGCACACCGGCCTCGTACAGGCCGCGGGCAGCCGCGGCGTCCAGCAGGCCGTCCAGAATGGCGGCGGGCGTCTGCGCCGTCTGGGGCGGCACCTCGCCCGCCCATGGCTCGGCCAGGCCGAACAGGTCCAAAAGCGCATTGCGGCTGACATACACATCCAGCGGGGAAACCAGCTCGTGCCTGCGGGCAAAATCCAGCAGGCATTCAATCAGCAATGCGGTGTCGTTCATGTTGCACATGCTCCTCTCGCAGCAGCCGGGCAGGCGGCTTTCTTTGCTTATATTATAAGGTTTTATGCACCCCCGCCGCAAGCTCTGTTTTATATAAAATTGTTGCATGCAAATTGCATTTTGCGCTGTGTCCTGGTACTTGTGCCGGGTTTTGCCTTTGGAGCATTGTTCATATTGTATGCTGGCCTGAAAGGCGTGCCGCCGCTTGACATCCGCCTTTTCAGACGCTAAAATGAATAAAACAGGCACAGACGGAGAAAAGTACGGCAGAACGCTTTGCCCAAGCGAGCGGGGGACGGTGCAAGCCCCGCGCACGGCCCTGCCCGAAGAACACTCCCGAGCCGCAAGCCGAACCCCGCCTGTGCGGGCAGTAGGGGCGCCGTGGGCAGCGCGTTAAGCTGCAAGCGCATACGGGCCTTTTGCCCCGTGCGGAAAAGGGGCCGCGAAAGCGGCAAGTTAGGTGGCACCGCGGATCCGGCAGCGATTCGTCCTAAACTGTTAGGGCGATGCAGGCTGCCGGATTTTATTTTTTCAGGAGGAGAAAACATGAAACGAACAGAGATCGCGGCCCTGTTCCGTCAGACGCCGCCGGACGGCACGCCGGTGACGGTGTGCGGCTGGGCCAAAACCGTGCGGGATTCCAAAAGCATCGGCTTTCTTTCCCTTTCAGACGGCTCGTGCTTCAAGCCTCTGCAGGTAGTGTTCGAGGCCGCCAGGCTGGAAAACTACAAGGATATCGCCAGGGCCGGTGTGGGCACCTCGCTGAAGGTGGAGGGCACGCTGGTGCACACGCCCGGCGCAAAGCAGCCCTTTGAGGTGAACGCCAGCGCCGTCACCATTCTGGGCGTGTGCGGGCCGGAGTATCCCCTGCAGAAAAAGCGCCACACAGTGGAGTTCCTGCGCACTATGCCGCATCTGCGCGCGCGCACGAACACCTTCTCCGCCGCCTTCCGCGTGCGCAGCGCCGCAGCGTTCGCCATCCACAAGTTTTTGCAGGAGCAGGGCTTTGTATATGTGCACACGCCGCTTATCACCGGCTCTGACTGCGAGGGCGCGGGCGAGATGTTCCGCGTCACCACGCTGGACCTGAACGCCCTGCCCCTTGGTGCGGACGGAAAGGTGGACTGCACGAAGGACTTCTTCGGCCGCGCCACAAACCTCACGGTGTCCGGCCAGCTGGAGGGCGAGGCCATGGCCACGGCCTTCGGCAAAATATACACCTTCGGCCCCACCTTCCGCGCCGAAAATTCCAACACGCCGCGCCACGCAGCCGAGTTCTGGATGATTGAGCCCGAAATCGCCTTTGCAGACCTGTCGGACGAGATGGATTTGTCGGAGGCCATGGTGAAAAGCGTTATCCGCTATGTGCTGGACACCTGCCCGGACGAGATAGACTTTTTCACCCAGTTTTTCGACAAAGAGCTGCGCGCCCGGCTGGAGCATGTGGCTGCAAGCGAGTTTGTTCGCATTTCCTACACGCAGGCTGTGGAGCTGCTGGAAAAGCAGAACAGCGCCTTCCAGTATCAGGTGGAATGGGGCACAGACCTGCAGACAGAGCACGAGCGCTACCTCACCGAGCAGGTGTACAAAAAGCCTGTGTTCGTCACAGATTACCCCAAAGAAATCAAATCATTCTACATGCGCCTGAACAGCGACGGAAAAACCGTGGCCGCGGCAGACCTGCTGGTGCCCGGCATCGGCGAGCTGTGCGGCGGCAGCCAGCGCGAAGAGAGGCTGGACGTGCTGGAGCGCATGATGGAGGAAAAGGGCCTTTCGCAGCAGGATTATGAATGGTATCTGGACCTGCGGCGCTTCGGCACGGTGGAGCACGCGGGCTTCGGCATCGGCTTTGAACGGCTTGTGATGTACCTCACCGCCATTCCCAACATCCGCGATGTGCTGCCCTTCCCGCGCACAGCAGGCGGTTTCTGAAAAAGCCTTGCAGCATGGCAGGCAAAAGCGCAAAAGAGCCCGGGCAAAGGCCCGGGCTTTTTGTGCGAAAAGGGAGATTAAAAAGGGACGTCCTCAATACTCCAGCTTCCACATATAGCGCCGCATGGTAAGCGGGTGGCAACGCACAACGGCCAGCTGTTCGGCATACACACGCAGCACTGCGCTGAGCACCATGGGGTTGAAATATTCTACCACAGGCGCGGGAATGGCCGAAGCAATGCCATAGTCTTTGCCATCCACCAGCGTCACCTTCGCCTGAAAGCGCTCAAGGAATGTAAGGGCGCGCACATCCATGGGGCGGGTGGGGCCGTCATTCATCAAAAGCAGGAAGGGCACGTCCTTATCCACAATCTCAAAAGGGCCGTGGAAAAATTCGCCGTCATTGAAATTACCAGAGTTCACCCACTGCATCTCCATCATCAGGCACAGCGAGAAGGTGTAGGCAACATCCTGTGTGGCGCCGGAGCTCATCACATAGATGACGGGGGCGTCTTTGTATTCCTGGGCAAATTTTTTCGCCGCGGGCAGCACAAAGGGAACTGTGTTTTCAATGAGGCCATAGATGCTGCCGAAGGCCGCCTGCATGTCGTCGTAATGGGCATAACCCTCGTAGGTATTCAAAAGCTCCACCGCCAGGGCCAGTACATTGGTCATTTTCTCCAGCTTGGCCGCGTAGTTCTTTTCAAATCCGTGCACAATGACGTAATGGGCATTCTTCGCCAGAGGAGATTCGCCGTCATGCGTGACGGCCACCACCGCAGCACCCAGCTCCATGGCTTTTTTGGAGGCAGCCACCGTCTCCGGCGTTGTGCCGCCCAGTGAGCAGGTGACCACCACGGCCTGCTCATTCACGCCCGCAGGCGTGGCGTAGCAGAACTCATTGGCCGTATAGTGGCCCACGCGCAGCTCTTTCGAATTTTTTTCCAAAAAATATTTGCCGGGGTACAGCTCTGCCTTCGAGGCGCCGCAGCCTACAAAATATACCGATTTGATGTGCGGACGCTCTTTTCGAATCTCTGCAACGATACTCTTCGGGTCCATTTCTATTCAACCTCCTGCCGGTTTTTGTTTAATACAATTATATTACATCTTAATACATCTTGTCAATACATTCAGGCTGTATATTCGCCTGTCTGCCGGGCAGGTGGGGCTGCACCTGCTAGGCCTGCATGGTAATGGTGCAGGTATAGCGGTCTGCATTGATAACGCTTTTGCTGCGGTAAACGGCCTGCCCGTTCTCATCATAGCTTATGTCGCGCTGAAGCAGCAGGGCCGCGCCTTCGCCCATACCCAGCAGTGTGCTTTCCTCCTTGGTGGCATAGCTGATGCTGATGGTCTTTACGCCCTTCACCACCTTGATGCCGCTTTCTGCCAACAGCTTGTGCAGCGAGCCAGTCAGGTCCTCTCCCAGCAGGTAGGCGAAAGAGCGCTGCAGGCGCACCTCTTCCACCATCACCGGAACGTTGTCGCAAAAGCGCAGCCGCCTCAGGCTGATGACAGAGTCGCCCTCTTTGACGCCCAGCAGCTTGATGTCGGCAGGGCGCGCCTCATTCAGCCCGGCGAACAGCAGGCGGCTGGTGGCCTTCTGGCCGTTGGCCTCACAGGTCTGGGTAAAGCCCATCATCACGTTCATGCTGCGCACCAGCTTTTTTCCGGTGACGAACGCACCTACACCCTGGCGCTTGCTCAGGATGTCCTCCTCCACCAGCAGCTCCAGCGCCTTGCGCACCGTGATACGGCTGACGCCGAACTCACGGCTCAGCTCCATTTCCGTCATGAGCTGCTCGTTCTGGCGCAGCTCGCCCGAAGCGATCTGTGCCTTGATCTCGTTCGCCATCTGCTGATACAAAGGCATTTGGGCATCGCGTTTCAGTGTCATTGGTCCTCTCTCCCGGTTTTGTTTTATTCACCGCGCGGGCCGTCCTGCGGTCATGCTGCTTCTATCATACAGCTTGTTATACGAATAGTCAAAACAAAAGCGGTGACGGTGTCCTGCGCCGGGAATGGGCTTTTCCGCGCGGCAGGACGGCCCGGCCTTACGCGCCCTGTGCCGGGGCCGCGTGCAGGATGTCATCCAGCTCGATGATACCCAGCGCATAAATGCGCACGGCATCCATCAGGCAGCCGATGTGCTGGCTCTCATCCGGCTGATGCGCGTCGCCATGCCCCGGGCCGTAGGGCATCATGGAGGGCTCCTTCGCGTTGCCCGGGCCAAAGGCCACCGAATTGGGCACCTTGCTGGCATAGGTGCCCCCCGCCAGCACATAAGGCTTTTTTTGCTCGCCCGTCACTGTGTTAAACACTTCCGTCAGGCGCTGTGCCACCGGGTGGCCACCCGGGATGTAGTGAGAATCCGTTGCTTCGTGCACCTCAAAGCGCCAGCCGGCCTCTTCCACACTGGAGGCAATCAGGGGCAGCACTCTGGCCTTTTTATCAGTGACGCTGTAGCGGCAATCCAGCGTTACGCGCAGGGCGCCGCCCTGTGTGCGCACCACGCCGGGAATCAGTGTCGTTTTACCCGACGCCCCGTCCTCATACTGGATTCCGAAGCCCTCGCCGTAATAGGTGCCAAAGGCCGTTTTGATATATTCCACGGCCCTGGCCTCGCGCCCCTCCAGAAGCCCGGCATCAGCCAGGAAGGCCGCCAGACGGTGTATGGCATTCACTGCTTTGAACGGCTCGGAAGCATGGGCGGACACCCCCTGCGCTTCCACCACAAGGTCTGTTCCTTCCTCCCGAACGGCAATGCCTTCAAACGATGCGGCCGCAGCGCGCACGGTCTGGGCCTGCGCTGCGCGGCCGGGCAGCACAGCGGTACAGGCACCGGGTATGATATTCGGTGCCTGGCCGCCCTCCATGCGAAGCTTTTCCGTGTTTATCTCCATCACAACATCACCGCACACACGCCCTTTTTCGCCGTGCGCTACCGGGAAATAGCAGTCGGTGACCACCGAAAAATCCGGCAGGGGGCAGTTTTTCACTACATACACCATGTCAGACATCCCGCACTCCTCATCACTGCCCATCAGGATGCGCAGGGAAGAGCGAAGCGGCACGCCCAGCGCGCGCACACAATTCACCGCCATCAGCGCGGCGGCAAAGCCCGCTTTGTTGTCGCGGGAGCCGCGGCCCACCACAAACCCGTCTCTCTCAATGCCCGTGAAGGGGTCCGAGCTCCAGCCGTCGCCGACAGGCACCACATCCAAATGGGCAATAAACCCGATTTCTTTATCACCGCTGCCGCACCGGGCACTGGCTGCATAGTTGTCATAACATTCCGTCTGCATACCATAGCGGCGGCACACCTCCATGCCCTTTTCCAGCGCCCTTGCGCAATTCTCCCCAAAGGGCATGCCGGGCAGGGCAGGGCCTTTCACACTGGGCACGGCAATCATTTCAATCAGGATATCCACCAGTTCCTGACGGTGCTCCCGCACATATTTCTCAATTTCCGCCGCATATTTTTCAGAAGCTTGCGTCATCTCAAAACCTCCCGTTCCTGTTCCGGCGGGGGCATATCCCCCTGCCGCATAAGCGCGTCCATCACCGCGCGGCTTGCTCCACAAGCGGGAAATGGCAGCACACATAATGGCCCGGCAGAGCCTCTTTCAGCTCCGGCTCCTTTTCCCGGCAGACAGCCTGCGCATATTTGCAGCGGGCGCAGAACCGGCAGCCCTTGGGCAGATGCAAGGGGCTGGGAAGGTCGCCCTCCAGAATTGTTTTGTCCTGTGCGCCGCGCTTTGTGGGGTCCTCCACCGGTATGGCGGACAACAGCCCTTCCGTATAGGGGTGCAGGGTGTGGGCAAACAGATCCTGCTCGGGTGCCAGCTCCATAATCTTGCCAAGGTACATCACCGCGATGCGGTCGCTGATATACTGCACCGTCGGCAGGCCATGTGCTATAAAGATATAGGTGAGGCCCAGTTCTTCCTGCAGGTCTTTCAGCAAGTTGAGTATCTGTGCCTGAATAGAGACATCCAAAGCAGACACCGGCTCGTCGCAGATGACCAGCTTCGGCTTCAGCGCCAGAGCCCGGGCAATGCCGATGCGCTGGCGCTGCCCGCCTGAAAACTCATGCGGGTAGCGCGTCTGGTAGCTCCTGTCCAGGCCCACCAGCTCCATCATATATTCCACATTTTTTCGTATTTCCCTGCCGCTCATTTTCGTCTGGATATGATAGGGCTCGGCAATGATGTCGAACACCTTTTTCCTGGGGTTCAAAGAGGAGAACGGATCCTGAAATACCATCTGCATCTCACGGCGCAGGGGCTTGAATTCCCTGGCGCTCATGGCTGTGATGTCATGCCCGTCGAACACAATGCGGCCGTCCGTCTCTTTCAGCAGCCGGATGATGAGATTTCCTATGGTGGATTTTCCGCAGCCGGATTCCCCTACAATGCCCAGTGTCTCGCCCTGGCGCAGCCGAAAGCTGACACCGTCCACTGCGTGGACATACTGCCGATTCTTTTTCAAAAAACCGCCGCCTGCAGGGAAGGCCATCTTCAGGCCTTCCACCTCCAGCAGATATTTTTCCTGTGCCGCCTGTGCTTCACACATGACCCTCGCCTCCTTTCTGTTCACTGCCGCCCGCATACCGCAGGCAGCGCACGGTGCGCCCCTCATATTCCACTGCCGGGGGCATGGCCTCGCGGCACGCCTCAGTGGCGTGCGGGCAGCGCGGATGGAACCGGCACCCAGCCACCATCTGCGACAGAGGCGGCACTGTGCCCGGTATAGTAGGCAGGCGCCCACGCCTGTCGCCCAGCCGGATGGTGCTGTTGATCAGTCCCTCTGTGTACGGATGCAGCGGCTTTCGGAATAAATCGTATACACTGGCCTGCTCTACAATTTCACCCGCATACATTACGGCCACGCGGTCTGCCATTTCTGCCACCACACCCAAATCGTGCGTAATGAGGATGACTGCTGTGCCAAGCTCGCGGCGAAGATCCTTCATCAGCTTCAATATCTGCTTTTGAATAGTCACATCCAAAGCAGTGGTGGGTTCGTCGGCAATCAACAGCTTGGGCCGGCACGAAAGCGCCATGGCGATCATCACGCGCTGGCGCATGCCGCCGCTGAGCGCCGCCGGGTAGCGGCCGTATACGTTCTCCGGGTCTGGAATGCCCACAAAGCGCAGCATTTCTATGCTCATCTGCCTGGCCTGTGCACGGCCTGCCTTTTGGTGCAGGCGAAATACTTCGTCCATCTGGTTGCCCACAGTAAACAGCGGATTCAGCGAGGTGAGCGGCTCTTGGAATATCATGGACATCTTGTTGCCGCGCAGCTCGCGCAGCCGGTTCTCCTTCATGCGGCTGACGTCCTGCCCGTCCAGCAATATAGCGCCGGCGCTGACGATGCCCGGCTTTTCCACAAGGCCCATGATGGAAAGGCTGGTGAGGCTTTTGCCGCAGCCGCTCTCGCCCACAATGCAGAACACCTCGCCCTCCATCACTTCAAACGACACGCCCTGGACGGCAGTCTGCAGCCCTTCCATGGTTTTGAACCTTACGCTGAGGTCATCCACCTTCAACAATGCTTTTTTCATGCGACCACCCCTTTACAAGCCCTTGTTGTGGGGGTCCAGCACGTCCCGCAGCCAGTTGCCCAGGAACGTGATGCCCAGAATAGCGACCGTGATCATAATACCGGGGAACGTGGCCACCCACCAGTGCGTAGCCAGCAGTACACGCCCGTCGCTGAGCATACCGCCCCACGAGATGAGCGGCGCCTGAATGCCCACGCCCAGGAAGCTGAGTGACGCTTCCGTGATGATGCTGCCCGCCACGCTCATTGTGGATACCACGATAAAGGACGGCCACACATTCGGCAGAATATGGTGAAAAATGATATGCCATGAGGACGCGCCCAGCGTCTTGGAGGCGCGCACAAACTCCTTTTCCTTCAGCCTCAGCACTTCCGAACGGATCAGGCGGGCATACTGCACCCATGAAATGGCGGCAATCACCATCACCAGCGTGGCGATGCCGGAGCTTTTGAACACCATCAGCGTAACCAGGGCCAGCAAAATGCCGGGAATGGCGTAAAAGGCATCGGCCACGCGCATGATAATATGGTCTACCACGCCGCCGTAATAGCCGGACACAAGCCCCAGCACCATGCCCACGGCCCCGCTCATCAGCGTTGCCAGGATGCCCACTACCAGCGAGATCTGCGAGCCGTACAGCATGCGGGAAAGAATATCGCGGCCCAAATTATCTGTTCCCAGAATATTGTTCCAGTCGCCGCCTTCCATCCACGCAGGCGGCTTTGTCATGTTCATCAAATCCATGGCATTTGGGTCGTGCGGGGCCAGCTGGGCGGCAAACACCGCACACAGGCAAATCAATATCACAATAATCATGCCTGCCGTGCCCGTGCTGCTGCGGAACAGCAGCCTAAAAAAGCGCTTGGTTTTTTTCATGCCCACTGTGCCCCCTTTACTGATATTTGATGGTAGGATCTATCAGGCAATAGGCGATGTCTGAAATAAGGTTCGCCAGAATGGTGATGAATGCTACCGCCATCACACCCGCCTGCACTACCGTCATATCCAGGTTTGCCACGCCGCGATAGATGAGCATGCCCAGGCCCGGCCATGCAAAAATGGTCTCTGTGATCAGCGCGCCGCCAATCAGAGTTGGAAGCTGCATGGCAATAATGGTGATGACCGGCACCAGCGTGTTCTTGAAGGCGTGCTTGAAAATCACCACAGCCCCGCTCAGGCCCTTGCTGCGGGCTGTGCGGATATAGTCCTGCTGCATTACTTCTATCATGTTGGAGCGCACCAGTGGAATGATCTTGGAGGCTGTGAGCACTGTAAGTGTAGCCGCGGGCAGCACCAGATTTTTCCACGAGCCAGAGCCGGACACCGGCAGCACATTCAGGTTCACGGCAAATACCAGAATGAGCATGATGGCCACCCAGAACCCCGGCATCGCCTGGCCCAGCGCAGCAAACCCATTCACCAGCAGATCGAACGGCGTATTGCGGAAATGTGCCGCAGCAACGCCCAGCACAATGCCCACCAGCACCGACGCCACCAGCGACACGCCCGCCAGCTGCAGCGAATATGGCATGCGCTCCAGCACAAGGCTCAGGGCATCCTGATTGTATTGATACGAGGTGCCGAAATCCCCACGCAGCAAATTGCCTATGTAGATAAAGAACTGCTCATGAAAGGGCTTGTCCAGCCCCAGAGCCTCTCTGAGAGCAGCCTTTGCCTGTTCGCCCGCCTCCGGCGGCAGCATCAGGGCAACAGGGTCGCCTGCCACATATACCAGGCAGAAGATGATCAGCGTCAGGATTAAAAGCACGGGAATGATCTGCACAATCCGTTTCAGCAAATATCTACCCATGGAAAAATCTCCTTTTATTCAGAAAGGAGGCGCATCGGGCCAGTGCCGGTGCGCCTCCTTTTGCGGTTGCGTTGCAGACGCCGTTATTTCAGCGTAATGCGGTCCACATAAAACATTTCGTCAATGCGGGGCGTGAAATTGATATCAGAGCTGATACCATAGGGCACCTTCAAGTGGATGAACGGCGCCTGCACACATTCGTCTACGAAAATCATCTGCTGCATCTCAACAAGCTGTTCGGCGCGGCTGTCAGGGTCCATATTGTTCAGCGCCTCCAGATACAGCTCATCGTATTCGCTGGTGCTGTAGCAGCTGATGGGCGTGCAGTTTTCCGTGCGGTATTCGTTCATGCCGTACGAGGCGTCAAAGAAGTCGTCGCCATAGGCGATCAGCGCCATACCATTGAACTCGCCGGCATTGAATTTGTTGATATAGGCGCTCCACTCCAGCACGTTCACCTTCACATTCAGGCCTGCCTGCTGCAGCATGCCTGCCACTACGTTGCCCACATCGGCGTCCATCAGATAGCGGCCGGTGGGCACCAGCAGCTCAATTTCTTCCCCATTGTAGCCGGAGGACGCCACCAATTCCTTTGCCTTTTCCGGGTCATATTTGTTGATGCCGTACAGGCTTTCATCCTGGCCGAATACGCCCGGAGCAATGCGGGTATAGCAGGGGGTGCCCGCGCCCTTCAGCACGGTGTCAATAATTGTCTGGGCATCCAGCGCATAGGCCACCGCCTCGCGCACCTGCTTGTTCTGTGTGGGGGTGCTGTCCCACTTCATAATCACATTGTAAATACGCGTGCCGTTGCCAAGCACCATCTCGGTGTTCTCGCCTTCATCAATGCGCTCCCACTCGTTGGTGGGCACATTTACAATAATGTCCACATTGCCAGTGAGCAGCTCGGCCACGCGGGTGGATGCCTCAGGAATGGCGCGGAAGCGCACTTCATCCCAGTACGGTGTACCGCCGAAGTAATCGTCATAGCGCTCCAGCACCACAACGTCATCCTTCACCCATTCCTTGAACTTGTAGGGACCGCAGCCGATGGGGTTTTCCAGATAATAATCAAGGCCGTTTTCTTCAATATATTTGGAGGGCATCATCTGGCTGCCGTTTTTGGAAAGAAGCGACAGCATGGTGGGGTACGGGCCGTCTGTGATGATGCGCACTGTATAGTCATCCACGACCTGTACTTCCTTGATAACAGAAAAAATATGGTTCTCCGCCAGAGATTCATCTGTGGCCACGCGCTCCAGTGTCCACTTCACATCTGCCGCCGTAAACGGGTCTCCGTTATGCCAGGTGACATCGTCGCGCAGCTTAAACTCCCATGTAGAGTCATCAATCGTTTCATAACTCTCGGCCAGCACGCACACCCAAGAGTTGTCCTCGTCGGCGCGCTCTATCAGGCCATGGCTGAAATTGCCCAGCACCGCACCGGTAACACCGTTGTTGTGGTTCTGCATGTCAAAGGTAGTGATATCGCCGCCCTGGGCAATTGTCAGCACCTTGCGGCCATCGTCCTCTGCCGGTGCAGAAGCGGTGGCAGAGGCGCTGCCGGGCACCTGTGACGAGCTGGGGGCACTGCATCCCGCCAGAGACATTGCCAGCATGGCCGCAGCCAGCACAGCGGCTGCAAATTTTCTTTTCATCATCTCATCTTCCTCCTTATCTTATCGGGGCGCTTCCCCGAATAATTGACATTCGGCGCTTTTTCTTTCATCTTTTATCAGTATAAGACATCTTGATAACAACTTTTGTTTTTTGTATCATACAACACATTTTTATGTATGTCAACAGTTATTTTTTGTCTGCTTTGCACTTTCTGTCCTTCCTCTGAAATTTCTAGAAAAACTGTGATTTTGCATGATTTTTGCAAAAAATTTTTTACAGCACTATTTTTTGAAAAAGGCTCTCTATTTTTCTCTTTTCTCTTCATCTATTATGAAATATAAATAATGAAAAATAAATTTTGTATTGACAACCCGGCATTTTCTAGCTATCTTATATTTAAGACATCTTAATAACAACTTTATTGCGTTTGTTCCAGCACATATTTTGTCCAATTTTTAAGAAGTAAGAGGTGTACCCATGGTTATTGACGTACATGTGCATCCCGCATTTTACGGCCCCATCTGTGAGGACCCGCAGCGCGTGGACACGCGGAAAAAAGTGATGGGATATGACCTGATGAGCCCTTTTCCCCTGGAGCTTGTGGAAAAGCAGATGGCCTTTGCCGGAGTAGATAAGCTGGTGCTTTTGGGTGAAGACTGTGCCGCAGAGGGCGGCGCAGTACTTTCCAACGAGGAGGTAAGCAGGCTCGTCTCACTGGACCCCAGCCGTTTTATCGGCTTTGCCACCGTGGATCCCAGCCGCCCGGATGCTCTGGATATCCTTCGCCGCGCATTTGGTGAGCTAAAGCTGCGCGGCCTGAAGCTGCACCCCTCCAAGCAGCAGTTCTACCCCAACGACCCGAAGCTGTTCCCCATTTATGAGCTGTGCCTTTCTTACAATGTGCCCATCACGTTCCACTGCGGCATGTCCTGGCAGCCGAACACCTACCTGAAATACGCCCATCCCTATCTGTTTGAGGATATTGCCGTGCGCTACCCGGAGCTGCGCATCAATCTGGCGCACTTCGGCTTTCCATGGGTGCTGGAGACGGCGGCCCTTATCCTGAAATATCCCAATGTTTACGCTGACACCTCGTGCTGCTATATGGATTGCCCCGAGCAATTCTTTGAGCAGCTGTTCTTCAAGCTGATGGGCCCGCTTTGGGTAGAGCACAACCTGGCCGATAAGATATTGTTCGGCTCCAACAACCCGCGCTTTCGCCCGGCGCGCATCAAGCGCGGTCTGGAATACCAGCCTTTCTCGCCGGAAACGCTGGCCAAGATTCTGGGCGGGAACGCCGTAAAATTCCTCGGTTTGGAGGTGGAGAACGATGGTTGAATTTACAAAGGTGAAAAAATGCTCTTCCAAAGAGTTTGAGCTTATCAAGATAACAGACGATGTGCGCCGGTTCGCGGCACAGTCCAGAATAAAAAACGGCGTGGTATATGTCATCCTGTCGCACACCACAGCAGGTATTATGGTGAACGAGAGCCTGCCCTGTCTGGAAAAGGATATTGAGGCCACGCTGGAAGATCTTGTGCCCCTGCACCGGGATTATGCTCATTCGCATTTTCTGCCCAGCTACGGTGCCATTGGCGGAAATGCGCCGGGCCATCTGAAATCCATGCTGGTGGGCAACCATTGCGTCATCCCCCTCATCAACGGCAAGCTTGTGATGGGGATGGCACAGGACGTCTACCTGGCCGAATTTGACGGCGTGCAGCAGCGCACCTTTTTCATCGAAATCATCGGAGAATAAACATACCGGCGGCCCTGCCCAGGCGGGGCCGCCTTTTCCGAACTGGAGGTTCTTTGCATGATGCGCACAGACTATCTGGAAAAACTGACTGCTCTGCTTCGGGCAGAAAAATGGGACGCCATTCTTCTGTGCCCTTCGGAAGAGCTTCGCTTTTTTGCCGGCTTTTCGCCCCTGATGTGCGAGCGCTTTCAGGGGCTGTTTCTGAAGCAGGATGGGCACATGTTCTATTTCTGCAACCTGCTCACCGGCGAAGAAGTGCGCGCTGCGGCGGCGGATGCCTTTCCCGTATACACCTGGTTCGATAACGGCATTATGACAGAGGAAATCTGCCGCATATTTGAAAAGGAAGGCCTTGCAGGCGGGCGCATTGCTGTTAACTCAACGGCACAGGCCTTCAATATTCTGGATATCGCCGCCGCCACCGGCACCCGGTTTGAAAACGGTGTTCCTCTTCTGGAGCAGGCGCGGATCTGTAAAACACCGCAGGAACTGGACTGCCTGCGCCATGCGGCGGCCATTGCCGACCAGGGCTTTTTACACACACTGCCGTATATCCGCCCCGGCATGACAGAGGGCGAGATCCATGACGTGCTGGTGCGGGAAATGGAGGCGTTGGGCGGCAGCGGCGCGGGCGCACTGGTTGCTTCCGGCCCGAATGCAGGCTACCCTCACTACAGCGGCAGCAGCCGGGCTGTGCAGCCGGGCGACTGCATCATCATGGATTTCGGCTGCCTGTATCACGGCCTGCACTCCGATATGACGCGCACCATTTTTCTGGAGCCTGTGCCCGCCGAGGCGCGCAGGCTTTACTGGCTTTTGCACCGTGCTCAGGCCGCGGCAGAGGAGGCCGCCTGCGAGGGCGCCTTTGTGCCGGATATTGATACCGCGGCAAGGGCTGTGCTGGAGGAAGCGGGCCTCGCCCACACCTGCACCACACGCATCGGCCACGGCATCGGCTACATGACGCACGAGGCTCCTTACATCAACGCCCACAACGCCATTCGCCTGCGGCGCGGCATGTGCTTTTCTATCGAGCCGGGCATTTACCTGCCCGGCAGGCTGGGCATCCGCATTGAGGACATCGTAGCCATTGGGCACGACGGCCGGCGCGAAGTGCTGAACCGCGCCGAAAAGGGCCTTATCTCCATCGGGCCCGGCGGCATCCATACGGAACCAGCTATCTGAACCAGAGCCTTTACAGGCCGGGCAACACCGCTTCATTCAGCGCGGTGCTTCCCGGCCGTTCTTTTTTGTGAAGCTCTTTTTTGTGAAACCGGCGGCCTCCCGCCGGAAGGCTTTGAAATATTGCGGCCAATCTGATATACTGAAAATAATAGGCTTTTGCCCGGCGCGGCGAAAGGCTGCCCGTTTTTTCCTTTGGGCGGGTAACGCGCCCAAAGGCGGTGCATACTGTTCTGAGAAGCGGTGTTTTTTGGCGGCCAGAGCGTGCCGCCCTAAAAAGCGCAGGCGGCGGTGCGGCCGCCCCCGCACACCGACACTGTATTTTGGAGATTCGCTGCCATGAAACGATGCCTTGCCTGTGTGATGATCGCATTGTTCGTGTTCGCGGTGCCGGCCTTTCCGGCAGGCGCCGCGGGCTTTGAGCTGCCGGAGGGCACCCAGCTCACCGCACAGAGCGTATATATCGTGAACCTGGACACCGGCCTTTGCGTCTATGAGAAAAACGCCGATGAAAAGCGCAGCGTCGCCAGCCTCACCAAGCTGATGACGGCCCTGCTGCTGATTGAAAACGTGGAGGATCTGGAGGGCACCTATATCTCGGGCGGCACGGCGCTGTATACGGAGGAGATCACCGACCCGCAGGCCTCCAACGCCGATATTCTTCCCAACGAAGAAGTGCGCGCCATCGACCTTCTGTATGCCATGATGCTGCCCAGCGCCAACGAGGCGGCAAAAAATGTGGGCTACTTCCTTGGAAACGGCGATTTGAACAATTTCTATGCCCTGATGAACGCCCGCGCGGCCGAGCTTGGCTGCACAAACACCAATTTTACCAGCGCCAACGGCCTGGCGGACATGGACGAGGGCAACTATTCCACGGCGCGCGACATCTTCCTCATTGCGCAGGAGTGCTGGAAGCATGAGGTGTTCCGCACCGTGGTGGGCACCCCCATGTATTGGATGCCTCTGACCAACAAGCATACCGCAGCAGAGTTCCCCGAGCAGAACCCGGATGCCGCCTATTTCATCACCAACTCCAACGCCATGCTCAAAGAGGCGTCGGGCGGTATGTACCGCTCGTATATCAAGGGCATCAAAACAGGCTCTACCTATGATGCGGGCCGCAATTTCGTCTCCGCTGCGGTGAACGATGCGGGTGAAAGCTTCATCGGCGTTGTTCTGGGCTGCCCCTGGGAGGCCGCAGAGGATGGCTTTGCCCTGTCGTTTCACGACACGGCCACACTGTACGACTGGATCTTCTCTTCCTTTTCCGTGCGGCCCACGCTTTCCACCGACACGCCTATCCACGAGGTGGCGGTGACACATTCCTCTGAAACGGATACACTGGCCCTTGTGCCGGCGGATAACCTTGCCACCATTCTTCCAAATGACGGTGATGATGCGCTGCAGCAGACGTTCGATGTGCCGGAAAGCGTGGAGGCGCCCATAAAGCAGGGCGACAAGATAGGCACGGTGACTGTGTCGCTTGCCGGGGAGGTTATCGGCACAGTAGACCTTCTGGCCGCGCAGGACGTGGCCCTGAACCCTGTATTGTATGCCTTTGCCCGGCTGAAGGCCTTTTTCACCAGCACCTATATGTGCGTAGTATATGTTCTGACGGCCCTGTTCGCGCTGTTCTATGCCGGGCTTTACGCCTGGCTGCTGCACGACGCGAAAAAGCGCAAGGCGCGCCGGGCCCGGCAGGCAGGCGGCAGCGCGCGGCAGCCGCAGGCCCGCCCGCCGCGCACCCCGCCCGGCAGGCGCTGACCGATGCATCTTGCCCGGCGCCGTGCGCCGGATATACGCGCCCGGCTGTTTTGACGGGCCTTCTATGAGGGGGAAACCATAATATGAAAGATATCAGCGAAGCCCGCAACCTGACGCTTTTGATGGATTTTTACGAGCTCACCATGGCCCGCGGCTATTTCGACAGCGGCTATCAGGACAAAGTGGGCGTTTTCGACATGTTTTTCCGCAAGATACCGGATGACGGCGGCTTTGCCATTGCGGCGGGGCTGGCGCAGTTCTGCGAGGTGATAGACAACCTCCATTTCGACGAGGGCGATATCAGCTACCTGCGCTCGAAGGGCTGCTTTTCCGAAGGCTTTCTGGATTACCTGCGCAATTTCCGTTTTCACTGCAATATCTGGGCCGTGCCGGAGGGCACGCCCATTTTCCCGGGCGAGCCCATCGTCATTGTGGAAGGACCCGCCATCGAGGCGCAGCTTATTGAAACGCTGCTGCTGGTCACGTTCAACCACCAGAGCCTCATCTGCACAAAGACCAACCGCATCGTGCGCGCCAGCGAGGGCCGCGCGGTGATGGAGTTTGGCTCGCGCCGGGCGCAGGGGTACGACGCCGCCGTGCTGGGCGCGCGCGCGGCATACATCGGCGGCGTGGCGGGCACGGCCTGCGTCATGGCAGACCGCGTGTACGGCATTCCCGCTTTGGGCACCATGGCCCACTCCTGGGTGCAGATGTTCCCCTCCGAGTACGAGGCGTTCCGCCGCTATGCCGAGCTGTACCCCGACAACTGCACCCTTCTGGTGGATACTTACAGCGTGACGAAAAGCGGCATTCCCAACGCTATCCGCGTGTTTGACGAGGTGCTCGGGCCCCGCGGCATCCGCCCGAAGGGCGTGCGCATTGATTCCGGCGACATCGCCTACCTCTCCAAAAAGGCGCGCCGGATGCTGGACGCCGCGGGCTATGAAGACTGCGGCATCTGCGCATCGAATTCGCTGGATGAATACATCGTGCGGGACCTTATCCTGCAGGGTGCAAAGGTGGATTCCTTCGGCATCGGGGAAAACCTCATCACCTCGAAAAGCGCGCCCGTGTTCGGCGGCGTATACAAGCTGGCCGCCGTGAAAGAGGGCGGGACGTATGTGCCCAAAATCAAAATCAGCGAAACGGCGGAGAAAATCACCACCCCGCACCTGAAAAACCTGTACCGCATCTACGATAAAGAGACAGGCAAGGCCATGGCGGATTATATCACCATGTGGGATGAGACGGTGGACGCCGAGAACGGCCTGACGCTTTTCGACCCCGTGCAGACCTGGAAAAAGCGCACATTTGAAAATATCTGCCTGCGCAAGCTGAACGTGCCCATTTATGTGGACGGGCGCCGCGTGTATGAAAACCCGCCGCTGAAAGAAATACGCGCCTACTGCCGCCAGCAGGTGGACACCCTGTGGGACGAGGTAAAGCGCTTTGAAAACCCGCACCGCTACTATGTAGACCTCTCGCAGAAGCTTTGGGACGAGCGCCACCGCCTGCTGGACGAATACGGGCGGGGCTGACACATTAAAAAACGGAGCAGCTCTCATGGAACAACACCTTCCCCCGCAGCAGAAAACGTCGCTTTTGCGGCGTTTTCTGCCTTATCTGCTGCGCTACAAGGGCATCCTTGTGTTCGATTTGGTATGCGCAGGGCTCACCACGCTGTGCGAGCTGGTGCTGCCCTTGATGCTGCGCGCCATTACGAACCGCGCCGCGCAGGACCTTTCCAGCCTGACGCTCACCTTCATCCTTCAGGTGGGCGCCGTGTACTTCGTGCTGCGCGTCATTGACGCGGCGGCCAACTATTTCATGCAGAACACCGGCCATGTGATGGGCGCGCATATCGAGACGGATATGCGCCGCGACGCCTTTGCCCACCTGCAGCGCCTCTCCGACGCCTATTTTGCCAACACCAAGGTGGGGCAGATTATGGGCCGGCTGACAAACGATTTGTTCGACGTGACGGAATTTGCCCACCACTGCCCGGAGGAGTTCTTTATCGCCGCGCTGAAGTGCGCGGCCTCGTTCGTCATTCTGATGCGCACGAACGTGCCCCTCACCCTGCTCATTTTCGCCTGCCTGCCCGTGATGGTGGTGTGCTGCACACGCTTCAACCACATGGTGCGCGCCACCTTCCGGCGCCAGCGGCGGCATATCGGCGAGCTGAACGCCCGCATTGAAGACAGCCTGCTGGGCGAGCGCGTGGTAAAGGCCTTCTCCGGCGAAGAGGCGGAAAAGGAAAAATTTGAGCGCGACAACGCCTCGTTTCTCTCTATCAAAAAGGACATGTACCATTGGATGGCCGCCTTCAACACCACCACGCGCCTGTTCGACGGGCTGATGTATCTGGTGGTGCTGGTGGCCGGCGGCATCTTCATGATGCGCGGCGCCATCGAGCCCGGCGACATGGTGGCCTATGTGCTGTATGTCACCACCCTTCTCACCACCATCCGGCGCATTATCGAATTTGCCGAGCAGTTCCAGCGCGGCGTCACCGGCATCGAGCGCTTCTGCGAGATTATGGACGCCGAGGTGGATATTCTGGACGAGCCCGGCGCAAAGCCCCTGCGCGACGTGAAGGGTGAAATCGTGTTCGACCACGTTTCCTTCGAATACCCGGATGACCACAACAGGGTGCTGCGCGATATCTGCCTCACGGTAAGGGCCGGGGAAAAGCTGGCGCTGGTGGGCCCCTCCGGCGGCGGCAAAACCACGCTGACAAACCTTATCCCCCGCTTTTACGACGCCACCAGCGGGCGCATCCTTCTGGACGGGCAGGATATCCGCACCGTCACGCTGAAAAGCCTGCGCGGCGCCATCGGCATCGTACAGCAGGACGTGTACTTATTCTCCGGCACGGTGGCTGAAAACATCGCATACGGCCGCCCGGGCGCAAGCCGGGCGGACATCGAGCAGGCCGCGCGCCTTGCCGGTGCGCATGAATTCATTGAAAAGCTGCAAAACGGCTACGACACCTATGTGGGCGAGCGCGGGGTAAAGCTCTCCGGCGGGCAGAAGCAGCGCGTCTCCATCGCGCGGGTGTTCCTGAAAAACCCGCCTGTGCTCATTCTGGACGAGGCCACCAGCGCCCTGGACAACGAAAGCGAATATCTGGTGGGGCAAAGCCTGGCGCGCCTTGCAAGGGGGCGCACCTCGCTCACCATTGCGCACCGCCTCACCACCATCCGCAGCGCAGACCGCATTCTGGTGCTGGACGGCGAGGGCATTGCCGAGGAGGGCACCCACGAGCAGCTTCTTGCCCGGAAGGGCGAGTACTGGCGCCTGTGGATGGGCGCGCAGAAGCTGCACGAAGAGACCATATAAGGGCGCCGCGCCGCACGGCAGGCTTCCCCTTCCGTTTGAAAAGGAGGCGTACCTATGCACGGGCCGCTTGTCTCCATCATCATCCCGGTCTACAATGCCGCGACAGGGCTGGCCAAATGCATCGAAACGGCCCGCAGGCAGACATACGAAAACATCGAGCTGCTGCTTGTGAACGACGGCAGCGCCGATTCCTCGCCGCATATCTGCCGCATGTATGCCCGTGTGGATGCGCGCATCCGCGTGATAGACAAGGAAAACGCCGGCGTTTCAGCCGCGCGCAACGATGCGCTGCGCGCCGCGCGCGGCGACTATATCCAGTTTGCAGATTCCGACGATTACCTTGCCCCAAACGCCACCGAGCGGCTCGTGCGCGCCGCCGAAAGCCTGCGGTGCGACCTGGTGATAGCCGATTACTTCCGCGTGGCCCCCTCCGGCGTCACGCGGCACGGCTTTCTGAAAAGCACCGCCGTGATGGACCAGACGCAGTTTGCCCTGGGCCTGATGGACGAGCCCGCCAGCTTTTACTACGGCGTGCTGTGGAACAAGCTGTACCGCGCGGACATCATCCGCGCCCACGGCGTGCGCTGCAACACGGCCCTCTCATGGAGCGAGGATTTTCTGTTCAATCTGGAGTATATCCGCTATGCCCAGCGCTTTTTCGCTCTGGATGAAGCGGTGTATTACTATGTGAAAAACCCCTCCAGCATCACCCATACCCAGATGGACCTTATCAATGTGGTGAAGACCAAGGCCACCCTGTTTGCCTATTATAAAGAGCTGTATGAAAAGCTCGGTTTATACGAACAGTATAAACCGCAGATATTCAAGTACCTGATTGCCACAGCCGAACACGGCTGAACGGCAGCCATGCCCGGAACGGCATTGCGCTGCGCCCTGTGCGCCGCAGGCCGCCGGGCTTTTTCTTGCATCTGCCCGGGCGCGGGGGTATAATAACGGAGGTACAAGCCCTGCGCGCACAGCGCGCATTCTGTATATTTTTTATCAAAGGAGAACCCCGCATGACGCAAATGGAATATCTGAAGCAGCAGCTGCTGGCCGTGCTGGCCATAGACAGCCCCACCGGCCACACCGCCGCCGCGGCGCAGTATGTGCTGGAGCAATACAGGGCGTTGGGCTTTGCCCCCGCGCTGACGAACAAGGGCGGCGTTCTGGTGTGTGTAAACGAAGGGCGCGCGGGCGGCGAAGGCGGCCTGCTGCTGGAGGCCCATCTGGACACGCTGGGCGCCATGGTGGCCGAAATAAAGCCGAACGGCCGCCTGCGCCTGACGCCGCTGGGCGGGCTGAACGCCAACAACACCGAGGCCGAGAACGTGCGCCTTGCTACGCGCAGCGGCAGGGTGTTTTCCGGCACATTTCAGTTAAAGAACGCCTCGGTGCATGTGAACGGCGAATACTCGAATGAAAAGCGCACCTTTGACTCCATGGAGCTTGTGCTGGACGAGGATGCCGCCTCCAAAGAGGACGTGCTGGCGCTGGGCATCCGCACGGGCGACATCGCCTGCTTCGATGCGCGCACCACCATCACCGAAAGCGGCTATATCAAAAGCCGTTTTCTGGACGATAAGCTCAGCGTGGCCATTCTGCTGGCGCAGGCCAGGGGCCTTGCCGAAGGCGGCAGAAGGCCGGCGCGCGCCGTATGGCACCACATCACCGTGTTCGAAGAGGTGGGCCACGGCGGCAGCGCCAGCGTGCCGCAGGGCGTCACCGAGGCCATCAGTGTGGATATGGGCTGTGTGGGCGACGGGCTGAGCTGCACGGAAAAGCAGGTGTCCATCTGCGCGAAGGACTCCGGCGGCCCGTACCACGAGGCCGTGGTGAATGGCCTTGTGGCTGCGGCACAGGCCGCAGGCGTGGATTTTGCCGTGGACGTATATCCCTATTACGGCTCGGACGTAGAGGGCACCCTGCGCGCAGGCCATGACGTGCGCCACGGCCTTGTGGGCGCAGGCGTATACGCCTCGCATGGGTACGAGCGCAGCCACCTTGCGGGCGCAGAGAACACCCTGCGCCTGCTGGAGGCCTACCTGGGCCAAAGCACATATGAATGAGCGGGGCATGAAAGCCGGGCTGCCCGGCAGGCAGGCGCCCGCCGCCCCGGAGCAGGGCCCTGTGACGCTTCGGGCCGTGACGCCGGAGGACGCCCCGCTGTACTGCCGCTGGCTGAAGGATGCTTTTGTGGCGGAAAACTACGGCGGGGCCGGCGTGGATTTCACAGAAGAGATGGCGCGCGGCTTTTTTGCCTCCCGGCAGGGCAAGCCGTCTTTTCTCATTCTCGCCCGGCCGGGCGGCCGGCCCGTGGGGTTCTGCGAGCTGGCAGGGCTGGACGAGACGGTGCGCAGCGCCACCCTGGGCATATTCATCGGGGAGGCGGCGGCCCGCGGGCGCGGGCTTGGCGCCGCCGCGCTGGATGCCCTGCTGGAGTATGGGTTCGGCGCGCTGGGGCTTCACAGCGTTTGGCTGAGCGTCTGGGCGGGCAACGCCCCTGCTCTGGCGCTGTACCGCCGCGCAGGCTTCCGGGAGGCCGGCCGCCGCCGGGACGCCTGGCGCTGGCGCGGAAAGCTGTACGCCCTTGTGTATATGGACCTTCTGGCAGAGGAATTTTTCGCCCTGCAGAAAGCGGGCGGGGCCGGGGCGTGCAGGCGGTGCGCCGCCCCGGCTGAGGCGCACTGCCTTTCGAAAAAATAGAGCAAACAGAAAAGAAGGAATGAACATGACAAAGATAACGATTTTTTCCGGTTTTTTGGGCGCGGGCAAAACCACACTCATCAAAAAGCTCATTGCCGACGGCTATGCCGGTGAGAAGCTGGTGCTGATTGAAAATGAATTCGGCGAGATCGGCATTGACGGCAGCTTTCTGAAAGAAGCCGGCATCCAGATTACAGAAATGAATTCCGGCTGCATCTGCTGCAGCCTGGTGGGCGATTTCGGCAGGGCTCTGCAAAAGGTGCTGGACGAATATGCGCCGGACCGCATCCTCATCGAGCCCTCAGGCGTGGGCAAGCTTTCGGATGTGATTGCCGCTGTGCAGGCCCTGCATGCAGACGCAAAGCTGGCCGGCTTTGTCACCGTGGCCGACGCGGGCAAGGTGAAGCTGTATATGAAGAACTTCGGCGAATTTTACAACAACCAAATCGAGCACGCCAGCGCCATCATCCTCAGCCGCACCCAGAACATCAGCGAAGAAAAGCTGGCCGCCGCCGTGGCGCTGCTGCGCGAAAAGAACGCCCAGGCGCCCATTGTCACCACGCCGTGGGACGAGCTCTCCGGCGCGCAGCTTCTGGACGCGATGGAGCGCCGCGGCACCCTGATGGCACAGCTGGCCGAGGAGGTGGCCCATGAGCACGAACACGGGCACAGCCACGGCGAGGGCTGCACCTGCGAGGCATGCAGGCACGGGCACGAGGCACACCAGGAAGAAGGGCACGGCCAGCATCACGGGCACGGGCATGAACATGAGCATGAACATGAGCACGAACACGGGCACCACCACGAGCACGGCGATGCCTGCGGCTGCGGGCATCATCATGGCCATGAGGGCCACCATCACGCGGACGATGTGTTCCAAAGCTTCGGCGGCGAGACGCCGCGCGTGTATACTGAGGCCGAGCTGAACGACGCCTTTGCCGCGCTGGATTCCGGCGAATACGGCGCCGTGCTGCGCGCCAAGGGCATCGTGGCCGGGCCGCAGGGCTGGCTGCATTTCGACTATGTGCCGGGCGAGGGCAGCGTGCGCGCCGGTGCGCCGGATTACACCGGCCGCATCTGCGTTATCGGCGCCGGCCTTGCAGACGAGGCCCTGCGCGGCCTGTTCCATTTGTAAAAAGGAGGGCGGCAAATGGCTGTTCCGCTTTATGTGTTCCTCGGCTTTCTGGAGGCCGGAAAAACCAGCTTTATTCAGGAGACGCTGGAAGACCCGGACTTCAACACCGGGGAAAAAACGCTTCTTGTGCTGTGCGAGGACGGCGAGACAGAGTACGAGCCGGAGAAATTCGCAGGCGGCAATGTGGCCGTGCTGCCCGTAGAGGGGCAGCAGGCCCTGACGCGGGAGCTTTTTGAAGAATACACGAAAAAGCACCGCGTGGACAGAGTGCTGGTGGAGTACAACGGCATGTGGCCCGTACAGGCGCTGTATGACGCGCTGCCCAAAGGGTGGGAGATATTCCAGATGATGACCGTGGCCGATTCCTCCACCTTTCCCGCCTATCTTGCCAACATGCGCCAGCTTGCCGTGGAAAAGGTGCAGGAGCCGGACGTGGTCATTTTCAACCGCGTGACGGACGCCACCGACAAGGCCACCCTGCACCGCGCCGTGCGCATGGTGAACCGCCGCGCGCAGATCCTGTTCGAGACGGTGAACGGCGAGGTAGAGCCGGACACTATTGTGGACGAGCTGCCCTTTGATATGGACGCAGACGTGGTGGAGATAGGCGATGAGGATTACGGCCTGTTTTATATCGACATCTTCGACAATGTAAAAAAATATCTGGGCAAGACCATCCGCTTCAAGGCTTATGTGTGCCAGACAAAGCGCGTGCCGGAGGGCTGCTTTGTGGCCGGGCGCTTCGGCATGACGTGCTGCGCAGAGGACATCTCGTTCATCGGGCTTATCTGCGAGGCGGAAAACGCCGGGCAGCTCAAGCACCGCACCTGGGTGACGGTGACGGCCAGGGTGACTGTGAAAAAGCATGCCATCTATCAGGGGCCAGGGCCCTGGCTGCAGGCGGAAAGCGTGACGCCCGCCCAGCCGCCGGAGGATGAGCTGGTCTATTTCGTATAGCCCCCAAAAGCCGCGTTGCGGCCATGCGCCGCGGCGTCTTTGCAAAGGAGGGGAATGACATGGCATCCTGGATGGTGCATCTTCGCGTGGCGCAGGCCCTCAGCGCGCCGTTCACCGGCACACCGCAGGAGGCCACGGCCTATTATGTGGGCTCTGTCGGGCCGGACTGCGGCGCCTATATTGCAGAAAATGTGTTCGACCCGCCCACGCAGGTGACGCACTGGGCGCCGGACGGATACAAGCGCAACTGCGATGCGGCCGCCTTCCGCGCAGCCTATCTGGACGGAAGGGCGCACGCCCCAAAGGCGCGCGCCTTTTACGCGGCCTATTACATGCATCTGCTGACAGACCGCGCATGGGTGCGCGACATCGTAGAGCCTGTGCGCGCGGCGGCGGGCACCGCCTTCGGCACGCCGGAGGACATTGCCCTGACGCTGGAGCAGAAAAAAGACTGGTACGGGCTGGACATGCAGTTTCTTGCGGAAAACCCCGCCTTCGAGCCCCTGCAGGTGCTGGCGGGCGCCGGGGGCTTTCTGAACGAATACCTGCCCTATTACGGGCCGCACGCGCTGGCGGCGCAAATGCAGAACATCGTGGAATATTACCGCACGGGCAGCGCCCCGCAGGGGCGCGCATACCGCTGGCTCACAAAGCAGGGCATGGACGCGTTCATCTGCCGGAATGCCCGCGAGATACGCCCGCTTTTGCACGGGCTTTGAACCGTTCCGGCATGCAAAGGGGCGCGAAATATTTTTCGCGCCCCTTATAAATTCCTGATAAATGGCCGGTACACTTCTTTTCACAGGGCACACAGCCGCCTTTTGCGCGCACCGTGCCCTCACGGAAAGAAAAGGAGTGTTTTATCATGCAAACCGCAACGCTTTCCCCTGCCGGGGCCCGGCAGGGCATCACTCAGAACGGGCTGAAGCTGCTGGCCCTCAGCCTGATGCTGCTGGACCATATCCATTACTTTTTCGGCTTCACCGGCGCTATCCCCCTGATCTTCACCTGGCTGGGGCGCCTTTCGGCGCCGCTGTTTCTGTTCTGCCTTGTGGAGGGCTGGGCCCATACCCACAGCAAAAAGCGCTACTTTTTGCGCATCTGGCTGCTGGGCGCGGCCATGGGGGCCGTGCAGTACGCCTGTATTTTAGTGCCCGGCCTTCAGCGGGCGGACGGCTTTTTCCCGCAGAACGCCATGCTCTCTACCTTCACCCTCATTCTGGTGATGCTGTGGGGCGCAGATTTTGTGCGCAGCCGCAAATTTCTGTGCGGCCTCCTGCTGCTGGCCGCGCCCATTGCCTGGCCCTATTTTGCCATATATCTGCTGGCGCCGCTGCTGGGCAGGCATCAGGGCATTCTGGGGCTGCTGTTTTACACCGTGCTGCCCTCTACCAGCGTCATTCTGGACGGCAGCCTGTATTTCATACTGGGCGGCGTGCTGCTGTACGCCCTGCGCGGCCGCCGCGGCGTGCAGGCCGGGGCATGGTTCGGCTGGACGCTGCTCACCGAGGGCGGCGCCGTGCTGCTCGGCATCCATCTGACGGGCCTGCCCCTCTCGGCGCTGTTCACCATGGGGTATGAGTGGATGAGCGCCTTTGCGGCCCTTCTGTTCCTTGCGTACAACGGCGCGCGCGGGGGCGGCGGCCGCCTGCTTGGGCGGTTTTTCTATGCGTTTTACCCCGCGCATGTATATGTGCTGTACGCCCTTTCGTGCGTGCTGTACCCCATTTTGATGCGATAAGAGGTGAGACAGGATGGCCAACATCCTTGCCGTAGACGACGACGAAGACGTGCGCGCGCTTTTGCAGGCGGCGCTGGGGCGCGACGGGCACACGGTGAAAACGCTTGCCTGCGGGGCCGCCGTAACGCCCGAGGCGTGCCGCTGGGCGGACTGCATTCTGCTGGACGTGATGATGCCCGGCGAGGACGGCTTTGCCACCTGCGCGCGCATCCGCGCCCTTGCGGCCTGCCCCATCCTGTTTCTCACTGCAAAAACACAGGAGGCGGACGTGCTCACCGGGCTGGGCCTGGGCGGGGACGATTACCTCTCCAAGCCCTTCCGCATTGCGGAGCTGCGCGCCCGCGTGGCCGCGCACCTGCGGCGCGAAACGCGCGCACCCGCCGCGTATGTGCGCCGGGGCGGCGTCTCGTTCGACATGCCCGGCAAGGCGGCTTTCTGTGCAGATACGCCCGTAAAATTCACAAAAAGCGAATATGCCATATGCGAATTTCTTGCCCTGCACGCGGGGCAGACGTTTTCCAAAGAACAAATCTATGAGGCCGTGTTCGGCTTTGACGGCACGGCGGACGACTCCGCCGTGGCCGAGCATGTAAAGAACATCCGCGCAAAGCTGAAGGCCTTCGGCCTTTCGCCCATCGAGACGGTGTGGGGGGTAGGGTACAAATGGAAAAGCGAATAAGGGGGCTTTCCCTCGCGGGGCTTCTGTGGCGCTACCTACTGGCGGCGGGTATTTTGTGCCTTGCGGTGTGCCTTGCGGCGCTGTTCAGCTTTCAGCTTCTTCTCAACTGCGGGTTTATCCTGCCCGCCTCGGCGGGCAGCGAGGCGGCGGCGCAGGGCGCCGCCATGGCCGCCGGGCACACGGCGGCCAGCTTTCCCGACGGCAGGCTGCCGGGCCTGTGCCGCTGGGCCGTATTCTCTTCGCCGCAGGCAGACGCGGAGGTGCTGCGCACCAACATGGACGGCTGGCACCTGGAAAAAGCCCTGAACGCCTGGCGCGGCGGCAGCGGCAACTGGGGCTACACGCAGTACCACACCGCCGTGCCGCTGGCGGACGGCGCCGTGGCCTATTTTCAGTACGACTACGCCGTGCCCTACGCAAACCCGGCCCTGCGCGGCAAGCTGCCGGATTTTCAAACCATGTTTCTGGCAGCCGCCGCGCTGGCGTGCCTTGGCGGCGTGGTGTGGCTTACGCACGGCGTGACAAAGCGCCTGCGGGCGGACGCGCAGCTTCTGGCCGAGGCGGGCGGCGCCATTGCCGCCGGCACGCTGGAAAGCTGGCCGAAGGGCAGGCCCCGCGTGCGGGAATTTGCCGCCGCCCTGGCCACCATGGACAGCCTGCGGCAGGAGCTGGCGGCCTCGCTGAACAGCCAGTGGCAGGCGGAGGCCCTGCGCCGCAGGCAGCTTGCCGCCCTGGCGCACGATTTGAAAACGCCCCTCACCGTCATCAGCGGCAACGCCGAGCTTTTGTGCGAAGACGGCCTGCCTGCCCCGCAGCAGGCGCTGGCGCAGGGCATTGTGCGCAACGCCGGGCGCGCGCAGCAGTATGTAGATTCGCTGCGCGCCGTGGCCGCGCTGGCCGCGCAGAAGGAGGAAAAGGCCGAAACCCCGGCCGCCCCTCTGTTCGCGGCCCTGTGCAGGGACGCGCAGGCCCTGTGCGCAAAGGCCGGGCTGCGCTTTCAGCAGGCTGTGCCGCAGGGCGGCCCGGCGGCGCTTGCCTGCGCCCGGGAGCTTTTGTGCCGCGCTGTGCTGAACCTTGTGGAAAACGCCGTTGCCGCTTCGCCCGAAAACGGCCTTGTGTGCCTTTCCATCCGGCAGGACGGCGGCCGGCTGTGCTTTTGCGTGCTGGACGAGGGCCCCGGCTTTTCCCCCGAGGCCCTGCGCCTGGGGGCGCAGCCCTTCTATTCCGGCGATGCCGCGCGCAGCCCCGCCGCAGGGCACATGGGCCTGGGCCTTGCCATCGCCGACGAGGCCGCCCGGCTGCACGGCGGCAGGCTGGCGCTTTCAAACCGCCCGCAGGGCGGCGCCTGCGCTGAATTGTTCCTGCCGCTTGCCTGAGCGCCGGGCCCGTGCATAGCGAGCGCCGGGTGCCTTGGCCGGGGCCGGGCCGAAGGGTGTTGCTGCCGAAGGGGGGATATTCCCGCACCACAACGCCCTTTTTTGACAGCCCGCGCGCACGCACATAAAAAGTACCGGGCGCCTTGGCCGGGGCCGGGCCAAAGGACATTCCTGCCAAAGAAGAACATTCCCGCATCACAACACTCTTTTTAGCAGCCAGTGCGCACACATAAAAGGCGCAGGGGCATTTCGTCCGTGGCAGGGCCGGAAGCCGCCCCGGCCAAAGAGAGGCTTCCGGCACAGCGGCTGTCTATTTCCTTTTGCAGCCGCAGAGGGCGCCACGGCTTTGTGCGGCAAAATACCCATGCGCGGCAGGCAAACAGCCTCTGCCAGAGGCAGGCGGCAAGCCTTTCTTTGCCGCCGCACGCAAACTCCGCCGTTCAGCGGCGCATGTGCTGCTGCCCCCGCGGGCCCGGATGCAAAAAGCGGAAAAGCCCCCATGGCAAGCCTGACGGCTGCCATGGGGGCTTGACTGTATATTGTGCCGAAACAGCAGGGCAAAGCGTCCATTTCCCCGCACGGCCCCAGGGGAGATGCCCCTGGCCTTTTCTTTTTCACCCGTTTTCCGACGGCTGCGCTTTGGCGCGCCAGCGGTGCTGGCAGGCCACAAAGCGCTCGGTGATGAGGTGCGGCCGCGTGACGGCAGAGCCTATCGTCACCATATCGGCCCCGGCATCCAGCACGGCCTCCAGGTCGGCCAGCTCCCAAATATGTCCCTCGCCGTTCACCGGAAGGTGCACAGCCTTTTTCAGCTCGCGTATCAGCCGCACATCCGGTTTTTCGCCCTTTCTGTCCAGGCTGCTGCGGGTGTAGCCGCTGAGGGTGGTGGAGATGATGTCCACAAGGCCCGTCCCGGCCACAGCCACACCCTCTTCCAGGGTAGCCAGGTCTGCCATGACGGCAATGTGCGGCCACAGCCTGCGCACCTCACCCAGCAGCTTCTTCAGCTCTGCAAGCCCGCGCTGGGGGCGCAGGGTGCAGTCAAGGCCAAGCACGTCGGCCCCGGCCTCCACCACTTCTTTTGCACGCTCCAGCGTAGGGGTGATGTAGATGGCGTCAAGAGGGTCCTGCCCTTCGGGAAAATCCTTGTAAATACCCACGATAGGCTTACCGGTGACGGCGCGTATGGCCCGGATATCCTGAGGCCAGCACGCACGCAGGCCCTCGGCTCCGCCCATCAGCACGCTCTGCGCCATTACGCGCATGTTCTGCGGGCCGTACAGAGGCGTATCCTCATATGCCTGCACGCTGATGATAGTTTTGCCCATCAGCCTTTCTACCACAGGTTTCATGGAGCACCTCCCGTCAAAGCGTCACGTCTTTCGACTTGGACACCTTCATGAAAATACACAAAGACACCACCGTAGTCAAAGACAGAATGGTGGCCAGCGCCGCGGCGATGCCGTCGTTGCCGCGCGACACATACACATAAATAGCCAGCGTCAGCGTCTGCGTGCGCACCGTATACAGGCAGATGGCCGTAGAGAGCTCGGTGATGATGGTCACCCAGCTGAGTATTGCGCCGGAGATGATGCCGTTTGCCATCATGGGCACTGTAACGAGGAAAAACGTCTTTACCTTTGAGGCGCCAAGCGAGATAGCGGCCTCCTCTACCGTAATGGGTATCTGCTGCAGGGTTGCCACCGAGCTTCGTATTGTGTACGGCAGGCGGCGTATCACAAGGGCTATCACCATGATAATCATGGTGCCCGTGAGGATAAGCGGCTTCTGGTTGAAGGCCATAATAAGCGCAATGCCCACCACGCTGCCCGGAATGATATAGGGCAGCATGCTCATGATGTCGATGACGTTGTTGGCCGTATTTCTGCGGCGCACCACCAAGTAGGCCACCAGCACCGCCAGCAGGATGATGACGGCCAGCGCGCTCAGGCCAATGACAAAGGTGTTTTTGATGGCGCTGCCCGCCACCTGAAAGGCCGAGCGGTAGCTTTCCAGCGAATAGCCCGGCACAAACGCCTTTCCGGAGGTTTTGCGGAAGGATTCATACAGGATGTAAAGCTGCGGCATGAACGCCACGCCCACTACGCCATAAGCAAAAACGTGGATAAGCACATTGAACGGCCCCTTCGCCTTTTTGCGCTCGATGGGGTGAAGCGCGCTCATGGTGAAGGAAAACCGGTTGGACGTATGCTTCTGCACAAGGAACACCACCGTGGTAATGAGAATGGCTATCACCGACGTGGCGCAGGCAAAGCCGTAGTCGCCGCCCGCCGTCTCTGAGAAGAAGGCATTGTATATTTCTACCGGGAAGGTACGGTAGCCCTGCCCGATGAGCAGCGGCGTGCCGAAATCTGCAAAGGCGCGCATGAACACCAGCAGCGTAGCCGCCAGAATGGTGGGCATGCACAGCGGCAGAATCACCTTGAAAAAGCGCCTCACGCCCTTGCAGCCCATGTTTTCCGACGCCTCCAGCAGAGAGTTGTCGATGTTTTTCATGGCGCCTGAAACGTACAAAAACACCAGCGGGAAAAGCTGAAGCGAAAGCACCAGCAGAATGCCGTTGAACCCGTATATGCTGGGCAGCGTGATACCCAGCAGAGATTTGATGGTTTTGCGGATAAGCCCCGAGTTGCCCAAAAGCAATATCCACGAATAGGCGCCGATAAAAGGCGCCGACATGCTGCACAGAATAATGATAATCTGCAGAAAGCCGCGGCCCTTTATGTAATACATATTATACACATAGGCCAGGGGCACGCCGATGACCAGCGTGATGACGGTGGCCGCCACAGATACCTTGAATGAGTTCCACAATGTGGAAAAGTAATAGCTTTTGCCGAAAAACTTCTGGAAATATTCCAGCGTGAAGGCGCCCGTTTCCCCGTTGAACACCGACTGCCGCAGCAGGTTGAACATCGGGTAAATAAGGAACAGCAGGTAGCAGCCCAGAATGGCAAGGGTAACTGCCATCCATGGGTCCAGCCTTTTTGTTTTTTTCATAGCTTCGCCCCCTGTCTGTCAAACCGCGTTGTCGTCGTGCACGCCTTCCAGCAGGTTGTGTGCGCCGTCTTCCCCAAACACGTTTATCTTTTCTGTTTTTACCCCCAGGCGGATGACGGCCCCATCGGGGATGACGCTGTCTATCTGCGACTCCTGAATAATTTCAATGCGCTCGCCCTCGTCCGTGTGGGCAAAATAGTGGGTGTTCAGCCCCAGGAACACGCTGCTGTCCACCGTGGCCTTCAGGCCGCCGGCCTCCTGCGAGGTGCTCAGCACAAATTCCTCCGGGCGCACCGATATCTGTACGCGCTGCTGCTTTTGCTGTTCGGGCAGCACATTGTGCAGCTCTACCTCAAACCCGGCGTCAAAGCAGAGCACGCACTTGCCGTCCTGCACCTTCAGCGTGCCGGGCAGAATGTTCGAGCGCCCAATGAACGTTGCCACAAACAGGTTGGCGGGCCTCTGGTAGATGGCCTTCGGCGTGCCCACCTGCTGGATGTCGCCCTGGTTCATGACGGCAATGCGGTCCGACACGGCCATGGCCTCCTCCTGGTCGTGGGTGACATACACGTTGGTGATGCCCACCGTGTGCTGTATCTCTTTTATCACCGTGCGCATCTCCACACGAAGCTTTGCGTCCAGGTTGCTCAGCGGTTCGTCCATCAAAAGCACATCGGGCTTTATGACAAGCGCGCGGGCCAGCGCCACGCGCTGCTGCTGCCCGCCGGAAAGCCTGTCGGGCATGCGGTCTGCATATTCCTTAATATGCATCAGCTCCATAAACTTGTCGGTCTCGGCCTGAATGGTCTCTTTCGGTTCCTTTCTGTTTTTCAGGCCAAAGGCCACGTTGTCCCGCACTGTCATGTGGGGGAAGATGGCATAGTTCTGAAACACCATACCGATGTTGCGGCGGGCAGGGTCTATATCGTTGATGCGCTTGTCATTGAAGTAGAAATCTCCGCCTTCAATGCTGTTGAAGCCTGCAATCATTCTCAGAAGCGTCGTCTTTCCACACCCAGATGGACCAAGGAGGGTGAAAAATTCACCCTCCTTGATGTCCAGAGACAGATCTGAGATGATTGTATTGTCGCCGTATTTTTTTACGGCGTCTTTGATGCGAATACAAACACTCATATCAGTTTTCCCCTTGTGATATTGTTTTCAAGCTCCCGCTCAGCCGGTGAGAAGGTCCGTCCAGCGCTCCAGCATGCTGGTCTGCTGCTCGGCCACGGCCTGCTGGTCTTCATACACCACGTTGATCTCGTCAAAGGGCTTCATAGCCTCGTTCGTCTGCGGGATAGAGGTGATGGTGCCGCGGATGGTCGTCTCGGCAAGGGCCGTCTGGCATTCCTCGCTCAGCAGGTAATCCACAAACAGCTTGGCGTTCTCCATATTGGGGGCATTCTTCACAATGGCCACGCCGGCAGGCAGCCACACGGCGCCCTCTTCCGGATAAACAAGCGAAAGGTCTGCGTCGGGGTTTTCGGCATTGTCGATAATGGCCTGCACAACGGGGTCTTCGTAAGAGACGCCCACCGCGTACTCGCCGTCGATGACGCCCTTATACACCTGCGAAGAGCTGGAGAGCACAATGCCGTCCAGGTTGTCGATAAACTTGTCGATGTAATCCCACGCGGCGTCGCTCTGGTAGCACTCGGCAGGGGTGTCGCCCTCGCCCATCACCAGCAGCATATTGGTCAGTTCGGCAAAGGCGCTGGAGGACGCGGTGGGGTCGCCCATGGCGATTTTGCCCTTCAGCTCAGGCTGCAGCAGGTCGGCATAGCCATTCACTTCCACGCCCAGCTCTTCCAGCAGGGTGTTGTTCAAAATAAAGCAGCCGCTGCCGGACAGGTTGCTGTACGAAACGTTGCCGTCCGTGTTGTTGCGGTAGTTTTCGTCCAGGTTTTCCTCATTGGGCGAAACGTACGGCTCCCACAGGTCGGGGTGCTGGTGGTAGAAGTTGTAGTTGATGGCGCCCCAGTTGATGTCGGCCTGGGGGTTCTCTTTTTCAGCCTCGATGCGGGCCAGCACATCGCCCGTGCCCATAGACTGAAGCTCCACTTCAATATTGGGGTATTTCACCATAAAGCCGTTGGTCAGGCTGCTTGCCACCTGGGTGTCCGAGTTGGGCGAGTAGATTACCAGCTTGCCGCTGGGCTCTGCCGAGCCGCCCGAGCCGGATGCCGGGGCCGAGCCGGACGCCGTGCCGGAAGATGCGGGGGCGCCGCCGCAGGCCGCCATGGCCAACAGCATACCCACTACCAGAAACACACTAAGAAGCTTTTTCATAGAACAATTCTCCTCCTTTTTTGTTCTTTTCAAACACGAATGTGCCGCATACCGCCTGCTGTTTACCTGTGCTTTACAAACAGCTTACACAATATATATTTTTGGGCACATAATAATAATAATAATAATAAACAACTGGTAAAAGTGACAAAAATTACAGGATATATTTTACACCTGCCCTTCGGGCGCCGCGCAGAGGCACCCCTGCCGTGCGGCCGCAGGCCGTTTCAAGGGGGGCAGCGCGGGCAGGAAGGCAGAAAAGCCCCCGCGGCAGAGCCCTGAAAAGGGCTTGCCGCGGGGGCTTTGTGCCGGGGCTGAGGCGAAGCGCCGGGCAGGAAAGGGGCTGCGCCTCTGCCCCGGCGGGCCGCCGTGCGCGCCGGGCTTATCCCGCGCCGCGCAAAGAGCCCAGGCGGCGGCAGGCGTCCGCAGCGGCCAGCGCCGAAATAAAAAATGCCAGCACGTCCGATACAGGCATGGAGTACAGCACGCCGTCCAGCCCGAACCATACGGGAAGCAGAAGCGCAAGCCCCACGCCGAACACCACCTCGCGCACCATGGAAAGAAGTGTGGAGACAAACGCCCTGCCCAGTGCCTGCAGGTAAATGAACACCGCCTTGTTCACACAGGCCAGCACTATGGTGCACAGATAGATGCGGAAGGCCTTTACCGCAAACTGCGCATAATATACGCTTTCGTTCGCGGCGCCGAACAGGCGGATAAGCTGCCCCGGAAAGCCCTCGGCCGCCAGCAGCGCCGCGGCGCCCACACACGCCTCTGCCGCAAGCAGGTAAAGGAACAGGCGGCGGGCGCGGGCTTTCCGGCCTGCGCCTATGTTATAGCCCACAATGGGGATACAGCCTGCCGCCAGCCCCACAGCGGCTGAAATGACAATTTGGAAGAACTTCATCACAATGCCCACTACCGCCATGGGAATTTGCGCGTACTGCGCCTGGCCGAATACAGCGTCCAGCGCGCCATAGCGGCGCACCATGTTGTTGATGGCCGCCATGGCCGCCACCAGCGATATCTGTGAAAGAAAGCTGCACACGCCCAGCGGCAGAAAGCGCCGCAGTATATGGGCGCTGGGGGCAAAGCTGCTCTTTTTCAGGCGCACCGCCTTCATATGGAACAGATACCACACCGCAAGCCCGGCCGTCAGCATCTGGCCCAGCACAGTGGCCAGGGCCGCCCCCATCATGCCCCAGCGAAAGGCAAAGATGAACACAGGGTCCAGCACCACGTTCACTGCCGCGCCCGCCAGCGTGGACGCCATGGCGAATTTGGGGCTGCCGTCCGAGCGGATAATGGGGTTCATGGCCTGGCCGAACATATAAAAGGGCAGGCCCGCCGTAATCCATACAAAATATTCCCTTGAATGTGCGAATGTCTGCCCGTTCACCCCGCCGCCGAAGGCCGTAAGAAGCGGCGTTTGAAATGCAAAGTATGCCGCCGTGAGGCCAAGGCTGCACACCACGCACAGCAATATGGCGCTGCCAATGCTGCGGCGGGCGTTCTCTTCATTTTTCGCCCCAAGGCTCAGGCTTACAAAGGCGCAGCAGCCGTCGCCTATCATCATCGCAATGGCCAGGGCTACCACTGTCAAAGGGAACACCACCGTGTTGGCGGCATTGCCGTAAGAGCCAAGGTAGCCTGCGTTGGCAATAAATATCTGGTCTACGATATTGTACAGCGCGGCCACCAGCAGCGAAATGACGCACGGCACGGCATAGCGGCACATCAGCCTGCCCAGGGCCTCGGTTCCCAAAAAGGCGTTCGTGTTGTTTTCACAGTTCATGCAGGTCTCTCCTTTTCTTACAGAAAAAGCGCGCGGTGCCGCACCGCGCGCTTTCAAAAAGGCTCTGCCCTGCCCCCTGCGGCAAAACAAAAACAGCGCGCGGCGCTACAACTGGGTTTACGCAGTTACGCCACACGCTGTCTGTGTTCATTATATCAGGTTTCGCCCGGCGCCTCAAAGGCATTCCTGCACAAAGAAAATCCACCTGCGCGCCGCGCAAACGGGCAAAAATGCCCGCCCGGCCCCAAAGCGCCGGGCGGGGGCACGTCCGGCCTACCCTGCGCATGGGCCGGGCGGGCAGCGCCGGGCTGAGCCTTCAGCACCCCGCGCCCTGCGAGCCCGCAGCCCGCTTTGCTTTTCCCCCATGGCACGCCCCCCTCTTCCGGCATGTTCCCGGCCGCCCGTGCACAGAAAAAGGCGGGCCGGCGGCGCGCCTCCTTCCCCGCGCGCCTGCCGCCCGCCCGCTTATTCTTCGTACAGCACCCAGCGCCGGATGGCCTTTGCCACGCCGTCGTTGTTGTTTGTGTCTGTCTGCACATCCGCCGCCGCCACTGCCTCGGGCGTGGCGTTCCCCATGGCGACGCCCAGCCCCGCCGCGCGCAGCATGGCAAGGTCGTTCGAAGCGTCGCCGCAGGCCATGGTCTGCCCGCGCGAAAGGCCCAGCCGTTCGGCCAGCGCCAGCAGGGCGCGGCCCTTGTCCACGCCTTTGGCGTTCACCTCGATATTCTCCGGGATGCCGCCGGAAAGCTCGAACAGGCCCGTGCGCTCAAACTCCTTCCAGGCCGCCGCCCGCTGGGCCATGTCCTGAAACAGGATGGTGAACTTTTCCGCCCCGCGGCCCGTCTGGCGCAGAAAGCGCCCGCGGTCTTCCACCAGCCTGCGCGTCTTCAGAAAATACGGGCGGAAGCTTTCGGGCACATGCGTCTGCACAAGGCGCATGCTGTCTGCGGCTGTGTAGGCCTGCCCGTCGATATAGATGTCGATGACGACGTCGTATTTTTCGGCAATGCGCAGCGCGCGCATCGCCGTCTCTTCGTCCATGGCAAGGCGCACCAGCACCTTATCCTCGGCGAGGTCTTCGCATATGGCGCCGTTCGAGGTGATGGCATAGCGCACGCCGGGGATGGCCAGCACCTCCTCCGGCAGGCCGCTGCGCGGGCGGCCCGTCACGGGCAGCACGGCCACGCCCGCGCGGACGGCGCGCGCAATGGCGTCCCTTGTGGCGGGGGTGATGGTCTTTTCATCGGTGAACACCGTGCCGTCCAGATCCAGCCCCACAAGGCGGATATCCCTCTTTATGCCGTTTTCCATTCTGCCGCCCTTCCTTTTCTCTGCCTTTTTTGCCGCCCCGTGCCGGGCACGCGCGCCTATGCTTCGTCTGCCGGAAAGCGCAGGCCCGCCTGCCGCCGCGCCTCGTCCATCAGCGCCAGCGCCGCCAGCGTCCGGCTCTTTGCCTCCTCATAGCCCGGCGCCCCGCCCAGCAGGTGCAGAAAATGCCGCACCTCGCCGCACATGTTGTTCGGCGGGTTCTGTATGCGGATATCCTCGCGCCGCTCGTCGCGCCAAAGCACCTCCAGGCGCGTGATGTTGTCCGGATGGTGGACAAGGATGGTGCCCTGCTCGCCCTGTATCTGGCCGGGCAGGCAGCCGTCGGTTATCTTGGAATACAGCAGCTCTGCCAGCTTATCCTCATAGCAGGCCAGAATTGTGCCGGCGCCGTCCGCGCCGTTTGCCAGCTTCACCGCCGCCGCCCGGAGGCTCTGCGGCGCGCCGAACAGCCCCAGCGCAAGGTGCACGCAGTAAACCCCAAGGTCCATCAGCGCGCCGGTTGCAAGCTCTGTGCTGAAAATGTTGGTGGGCTCGCCCCGGCGCACAAGCTCGTACCGCGAGGAATATTTCGAATACGAAAGCGTGGCCCTGCGCACGGGGCCCACGGCCTGCACCAGCCCGCGCAGCCGGGCAAAGCCGGGCGCATACAGCGAGCGCATGGCCTCCATCAGCACCACGCCGTTTTCTTCAGCGGCTGTGAACATCTGCCGCGCCTGCCGCGCCGTGGCGGCCATGGGCTTTTCGCACAGCACATGCTTGCCCGCGTGCAGCATGCACAGGGCCTGCGCGCAGTGCAGGCTGTTGGGGCTGGCGATATACACGGCGTCCACATTTTCATCCGCCGCCAGCGCCTGCAGGCTGTCGTAATACGCCCTGGCGCCGTACTGCGCGCCGAACGCCTGCGCGCGCTGCTTTGTGCGGGAATACACCGCGTGCAGCGCGGCGCCCTGCTCAAGCGCCAGCGCGTCCAGAAAGCGGGCGGTGATGGCGCTTGTGCCCACCACAGCGAACCGAACCATATCCATGCGCCCTCCTTTCTCTGCGGCGGGCCTTACAGGCCGCGCTCGCGCTTATAGGCGATAAATTCATCGAATGTGCCCTCGCGGTCAATGCAGCCGGGGCGGCCGAGGGGCAGCTCTATGATGCGGTTCGCCACCTCGTCTATGAACTGGTGGTCGTGGCAGGCCACGATGACGTTGCCCCGGAAGGCCGCAAGGCCGTTTGCCAGCGCCTGGATGCTCTCAAGGTCCAAATGGCGGGTGGGCTGGTCCAGCACCAGCACATTGGCGTGCGTCATCATCATGCGGCTGAGCATGCAGCGCACCTTTTCGCCGCCCGAAAGCACGCCCGCCGGCTTGTACACCTCGTCGCCCGAAAACAGCATGCGCCCCAGAAAGCCGCGCAGGAAGGTTTCGGCCGGGTCTTCGCTGTACTGGCGCAGCCAGTCTATCAGGTTCCCCTCAAAGCCCTCGAAAAAGGCGGTGTTGTCCTTGGGGAAAAAGCTCTGCGAGGTAGAGACGCCCCATTTGAAGCTGCCCTCGTCGGGCTCCAGCTCCCCGGCCAGTATCTGCATCAGCGCCGTCTGGCCCGCCTCGTTGTCGCCCACAAGGGCTATTTTGTCGCCGCGGTTCACCACAAAGCTCACGCTGTCCAGCACCTTCACGCCGTCCACCGTTTTCGAAAGCCCCTCTACGAACAGGATGTCCTTGCCGGGCTCGCGCTCGGGCGAAAAGCCCACAAAGGGGTATTTGCGGCTGGAGGCGGGCATTTCTTCCAACGTGATGGAATCCAGTATCTTCTTGCGGCTGGTGGCCTGCTTTGATTTGGATTTGTTCGCAGAAAATCGCTGGATGAAGCTTTGCAGCTCGCGTATTTTTTCTTCCTTCTTCTTGTTCTGGTTGCGGATAAGCTGCTGGATGAGCTGGCTGGATTCGTACCAGAAATCGTAGTTGCCCGCATACATCTGCACCTTGCTGTAATCAATATCCACAATATGCGTGCACACGGCGTTCAAAAAGTGCCGGTCGTGGCTCACCACCAGAATGGTGCCGCCGTAGTTGATGAGAAACTCCTCCAGCCATTCAATGCTCTCGATGTCAAGGCCGTTTGTGGGCTCGTCCAGCAGGATGATGCTGGGCGAGCCGAACAGCGCCTTTGCCAGCAGCACCTTCACCTTCTGGCGCTCGGAAAGCGTGTTCATCTGTGCGGTATGCTGCTCCATGGGGATGCCCAGGCCGTTCAGAAGCTGGTCCGCCTGGCTTTCGGCCTCCCAGCCGCCCAGCTCGGCAAATTCGCCCTCCAGCTCGGCGGCGCGCTCGCCGTCCGCCTCGGAAAAATCCGGCTTTGCATACAGCTCGTCCTTCTCCTTCATAATGGCGTACAGCCGCGGGCTGCCGCGCAGCACCACGTCCATCACGGCGTCGCCTTCATAGCGGAAATGGTCCTGCTCCAGCACGCTCATGCGGTCGTCCGGCCCAATGGAAACGCTGCCGGTGGTGGGCTCCAGCTCACCGGACAGAATGCGCAGGAACGTGGATTTTCCCGCGCCGTTCGCGCCGATGATGCCGTAGCAGTTGCCGGGGGCAAATTTCAGGTCTACATGCTTATACAGCGTGCCCGTGGAAAACTGCAGGCTCACGTCGGTGACGGTCAACATGTTGTTCTTCTTCCTTTCCAAATGCCGCGCGCAGCGGCGCGCGGCGGGCGTTTTTCATACATGTTTTAGAATACCACGTGCGCGGGCGCATTGCAAACACTTTCGGGTGCTTGTACGGCCACCGCGCACATGCTATAATACAGATACGCCCGCCGCCGCGCGGGCGCATTTTGTAACGGAACGGAGGGCGCGCCATGCCGCTTATCATCCCGCAGGGCCTCCCCGCCTACAGGGCGCTGGAGGAAGAAAATATTTTTGTGATGCACCGCGCGCGCGCCATGAGCCAGGATATCCGGCCTCTGCGCATTCTGCTTGTGAACCTGATGCCCACCAAAATAGCCACGGAAACACAGCTTGCGCGCCTTTTGGCCAACAGCCCCCTGCAGGTGGAGCTTTCGCTTCTGCACATGGGCAGCCATGAGTCCACCCATGTGCCCCCCTCTCATTTGCAAACCTTTTACCGCACGTTCGACGAGGTGAAGCGCCAGCGCTTCGACGGCATGATTGTGACGGGCGCGCCGGTGGAGACGCTGGCCTTCGAGCAGGTGGATTACTGGCCTGAGCTGTGCCGCGTGTTCGAATTCAGCAAGACAAACGTATATTCCACGCTGCACGTGTGCTGGGGCGCGCAGGCGGCGCTGTACTACCATTACGGCATCCCGAAATATGAGCTGGCGCAGAAGGTGTCCGGCGTGTTTGCCCACCGTGTGCTGCGCCCTGCAAACCCGCTTGTGCGCGGCTTTGACGAGGTATTCTGGGCGCCGCATTCGCGCCACACCGAGGTGCGGCGCGCCGATGTGGAAAAGCAGCCTGCGCTGCGCATTCTGGCCGAGAGCGAGGAGGCCGGCCTGCACCTTTTAAGCACCGATTCCGGCAGGCGCATTTTCATTCTGGGGCATATGGAATACGACCGCGACACCCTGCGCGCCGAGTACGAGCGGGATGTGGCGCGCGGGCTGCCCGCCGCGCCGCCAAAGCACTATTTTGTGAACGACGACCCGGCCCGGCCGGCCATCTTCCGCTGGCGCAGCCACGCGCACCTGCTGTTTTCGAACTGGCTGAACTACTATGTGTACCAGGCTACGCCGTATGATTTGGAGAAGCTTTGAGCCATGAAGCAGAATATGACGGCAGGCCCGCCCGCAAGGCTTATCTTCTTTTTCACCCTGCCGCTTCTGGCGGGCAATTTGTTTCAGCAGCTATACAACATGGTGGACAGCGTGGTGGTGGGCCGCTTTGTGGGCCCCACGGCGCTGGCCGCCGTGGGCTCGGCCTTTCCAGTGGTGTTTCTTCTCTCCAGCCTGTTTCTGGGGCTTGGGCAGGGCGCCATGGTGCTGGTGAGCCAGTTTTACGGCGCAAACGATGAAAAGCGGCTGAAGGCCGCGGTGGACACCATTTACACCGCGCTGATTGTGGGCGGCATCCCGCTCTCTATCCTTGGATGCCTGTGCGTGGGGCCCATCACCGGCATGATGGCCATTGCCCCCGACGCGCTGGCGGAGTTCCGCATTTATCTGCTCATCATGCTGGGCGGGCTTGTGGGCTCGCTGGGCTACAATGCCAACAGCGGCATTTTGCAGGGCCTGGGCGATTCCAAAACGCCGGTGCTGTTCCTTGTGGTGGCGTGCGGCATCAACATTGTGCTGGACCTTCTGTTTGTGGTGGTGTTCCACTGGGGTGTGGCAGGGGTGGCGGTTGCCACCATCATTGCGCAGGCGTGCTCATGGGTGTTCGGCATTTTGTTCATCAACCGCCGCCATCCCACGCTGCACATCAGCCCGTTCTGCTTTCGGTTTGACAAAGCCATTTTCGCACAGGTCATCCGCATCGGGGTGCCCATCGGCATCCAGCAGGCGCTGTTCAGCCTCGGCGCCATGCTGCTGGTGCGCCTTGTGAACAGCTTCGGCTCCGACTTCACCGCGGGCTATAACGCGGCGAACAAGGTGGACACCATCGCCTTTCTGCCGGTGCAGAGCTTTTCCATGGCCGTGACCACCTTTGTGGGGCAGAACATGGGCGCGGGCAAGCCCGGGCGCGTGCGCCAGGGCAGCCGCGCCGCGCTGTGGATGAGCACCGCCGTGTGCATGGGCGTGGCGCTGGCGCTTCTGGCAGCAGGGCCGTGGTGCATGCGCCTGTTTTCGGCGGATGCCGCCGTCATCGGCGCGGGCCTTGCCTATTTGTACCGTGTGCTGCCGTTTTATTTTCTGTTTTCACTGATGTATGTGCTGAACGGCATCATGCGCGGCGCGGGCGAGACGCTGGTGCCGCTTGCCTCCAGCCTGGTTTCCCTGTGGCTGGCGCGCGTGCCCGTGGCCTATGCGCTGGCACATTTCTTCGGCGGCCCGGCACTGAACCTCTGCTTTCCCATCGGGTGGGCCGTGGGCCTTGCCATCAGCCTGCCGTATTATCTTTCCGGCCGGTGGAAGCGTCACCGGCTTGTATAGAATATCAAAAGGAGGCGCCCTTTATGAAGCATCTGCCCGTAAAGCCCACAGTGGATATCGCCGCGCTGGACGCGCTGGACATCCGCGTGGGCACCATCCTTCGCGTGGAGGATGTGGAAAATTCCGACAAGCTTGTAAAGCTTCGCGTGGATTTCGGCGAATTCCAGCGCACCATTCTGGTGGGCATGAAAAAAGAGCGGGAAAACCCGCGTGAAATAGAGGGCAGGCAGGCCCTGTTCGTGGTGAACCTTGCCCCGCGGAAAATGGCGGGCACTGTGTCTGAGGGCATGCTGTTCGACATCGGCTATGCAAACGGCCTTCTGCCTGTGCTGGCCCAGCCGGAGCAGGCGGTACCCAACGGCGCCTGCGCCGGATGACAAAGCACAGGCGCGGGCCCGCATGTGCGGGCCGTACAGATAAAAAGGCGCGGCAGGCATCAAAGGTCTGCCGCGCTTTCTGTTTTCCGGCGCGCCGCAGTGCGCGCCCCTGAAATTTTTATACCGGCTTTGAGAATGTGGCGCCCGTATAGAGCCATTCCACGCAGACGGATGTCCGGCTGTTATCCAGCGAGACAAAGGTCTTTACCTCACACATGGACCAAAGGCTCGTAACCGGGTCCTGCAGGCGGATGCGCATCCAGTGCATCTCCCGGGAGGCATTGTACACAATGTCATCTATCACCATGCGGCCTGTAATCTTCGTATTGTCATTCGTCTGAATATCAAAGACTCCTGTGTCATAAATGCTCAAACGGCGTATATCCGCCAGCACGGTTGCGCCTGTCGTTGTGGGGCGAAGCGCCAGCCGAATGGATGCGGAGGAGCCATACTCTGCAGAGAGCGTCAGCGCGCCCAGCGGTACGCTCATTACGCTGCCGCTGGCAGACAGGTCTGCATTATAAGCTTGCACCGTTCCCCGAAGGTTCGGGCTGACCACGTCCTGTGTTTCCGTTTTGAAGCGGAGCTTGTAGCTTGCGGGCGTTTCTTCCGCCACCTCAATGGCTGGGGCCGGCCCTGTGTCGCCCTTTTCTCCCTTTTCGCCCTGGATGCCCTGCGCGCCGGTATCGCCCTTTTCACCCTGCGGGCCCGCGGGCACGACAAAGTCGAGTGAGACGCCTGTGGCCGTCGGCGTGGCGGTGACCTTCGCGTCTGTTCCCGCAGCAACGGTGCCCACCGTCACCGTAGGTGTTGCGCCCTGCGGGCCTGTGTCGCCCTTCGGGCCCTGCTCGCCCTGCGGGCCTGTGTCACCCTTCGGCCCCTGCTCACCCTGCGGGCCCGTGTCGCCTTTCGGCCCCTGCTCGCCCT
>JBKYIE010000004.1:0-209536 GCA_047030735.1 Ruthenibacterium sp. | reverse complement strand
CGCCTGCGCCCTGCCTGCCCTTGCGCTGCGGCACAGGCGCCGGCTGCGAAATTGGTATTTCCACAGAGCCAAGCGGCACCTCGGCCATGCCGCGCCGCCCGCCCTGGCGCTGTTCGGGGCGGCGGATATCTGCCGGCTGCTTCATCCAGTCCTCCATGCCGCGTCCCCCTTTTTCAGCCTTGCGCCGCGCCATGCGGCCGAAGCAGGGCATCACGCCCCATGATATGCATTCATTATACCCGCTTTCACATGCCAGTTCAACCGTTTTCCTCGGGCCGTATTTGTAAAAATTCTTCCCATGGCGGGCAAGTGCCCCCGCGCCCGCGCCGTGCCCGGCGCAAAAAGCAGCGGGCCGCCCCGGAAAAGGGCGGCCCGCGTAGAGCTGCTTAGAATCAGCCCAGCTCAGCGAAATACTTGATGGTGCGCACCATCTGGCTGGTGTAGCTGTTCTCGTTGTCGTACCAGGACACGACCTGCACCTGATAGGTGTCGCCGTCGATCTTGGTCACCATCGTCTGGGTAGCGTCAAACAGGCTGCCGTAGGTGATGCCGATGACGTCGGAGGAGACAATGGGGTCGGTGTTGTAGCCGAAGCTGGCGGAGGAGGCTGCCTTCATGGCGGCGTTGATGGAATCCACCGTCACGTCCTTGCCCTTCACAACGGCCACCAGAATGGTGGTGGAGCCGGTGGGCACGGGCACGCGCTGGGCAGAGCCGATCAGCTTGCCGTTCAGCTCGGGGATGACAAGGCCGATGGCCTTGGCAGCGCCGGTGGAGTTCGGCACGATGTTGGCGGCGCCGGCGCGGGCACGGCGCAGATCACCCTTGCGGTGCGGGCCGTCCAGAATCATCTGATCGCCGGTGTAAGCGTGCACCGTGGTCATGATGCCGCTCTGGATGGGATAGGCGTCGTTCAGGGCCTTTGCCATCGGGGCCAGGCAGTTAGTGGTGCAGGAGGCGGCGGAAATAATCTGGTCTTCCTTCGTCAGGGTGTTCTCGTTCACGCTGAACACGACGGTTTTCAAATCATTGCCAGCGGGCGCAGAAATGACAACCTTCTTGGCGCCGGCCTGGATGTGGGCCATGGCCTTGTCCTTCTTGGTGAAGAAGCCGGTGCACTCCAGCACGACGTCCACGCCCAGCTCGCCCCAGGGCAGCTCGGCGGGGTTCGGGTTCTTGTAGATGGTAATCTTCTTGCCGTCGACAACGATGTTGTCCTCGCCGGCCTCCACCGTGTGGCCGTCATAGCGGCCCTGCGCGGTGTCATATTTCAGCAGGTGCGCGAGCATCTCGGGGCTGGTGAGGTCGTTGATTGCGACGATCTCATAGCCCTCGGCGCCGAACATCTGGCGGAAGGCCAGGCGGCCGATGCGGCCGAAGCCGTTGATTGCAACTTTTACTGCCATAATCTAAACATCCTCCTTATCGTGAGGGCCAGCCGCAGCCGTGTGCCGCGGCAAGGCCTTCCTGTCTTTTCATATTCTAATATAAAAAGGCGCGGTGTGCAAGGGGTGGTTGATAAATATTTAACACAAAACGCCCCTTTCGGCGTTTTTGCAACTATCTGCGCCGGAAGGCAAAGAAGTATGTGCAGTTTGCGGCATTGCTCCGCAGGCGTCAGGCCCCGTCCCACAGGCGCTGCCACCATTCCAGGGCCGCAAATTTCACCTTGTAAGGCGTGCGCACGGCCTCTTCCTCCTCCTGCGTGTAGGCAGGGCCGTCGTCCGCGTCTGCGGCGGCGGGCACGCACAGCGGCGGGAACAGCACGCAGAACCAGTTGTGCCCCGCCGCCTGCCCCAGCTCGATGCGCACGGCATCGTACCTGCCGGCGGGCAGGGTAAAGCCGTCATATTCCTTTGTATGGAACATCATGTTCACCACATGAGCGTGCACCTGCTGCGGGTGTCCGGCCTCGGCCAGCACACGGGCGGCAGTCTGTTCAAGCTCCGCAAGGTGCGCCTGGGCGGCCGCCTTTGCCCCCTGCTGCGTGGCCTGCTGCGCGAACAGAGGGCCGTATTCCTCCAGAATGGCGTCGCGCACGGCCAGCTTCAGGGCCTGGTCCTCCTCCGAATCGGAATTGGCCAGAATGTGCAGGCGCAGCGTGTCTGCCCGCACGCCGGCGCACGTCTGGGCGAAGGCGGCGAGCTGAGACAGCAAAATGCACACAAGCGTGCCCAGGCACAGCGCGATGCGCGCGGCGCGCAGGCGGCGGCGCGCCCGCGCGCCGCTGTAAAAATCGTATGTGACTGTGAACATAAAAAACACTCCTTTGCGTTTCGCAAAAGAGTGTTGGCAGCCGTGTGGAATATTATTCCAAAAAACGTGCGGCGCCCGCGCGGGGCGCCAAACGCCTCAGCGCCTGCGGCACACCTGCGCCCCGCGGCTTACAGGGTGCACTGCCCATGCATGCGGCCATGTGCGCAGCAGCGCCGTTCTGGCGGCCTCGGCGGCGGCGCGCGTCTCGAACACACCGTACACCGCCGCGCCGGAGCCCGTCATCAATGCCGCCTTCGCCCCGGCGGCGCGCAGCGCAGCACAGATGGGGGCATTGGCCCTGCTCTCGCTGGAATACTGCAGCTCGTTCACCATCTGCGCGCACAAAGCGTCCAGATCCCCCGCGCGCAGGGCCGCGGCGGCTGCCCCGCCATCCGCCCTCACGTCCGTGCCCAGTTCGTCGAAACGGGCATAGGCGCGCGGCGTCGAGACGCCCTGCGGCGGCATGCACACTGTGAACCAGCACTTCGGGCAGGGCGGCATGGGCGTGAGAATATCGCCCACGCCCGTCACACGCGCCGTGCCGCCCAGAATGGAAAACGGCACGTCCGCCCCCACCTGCATGCCGATGGCGCACAGCTGCCGCACAGAGAGGCGCGCGCCGTACAGCTCGTTCAGTCCCACCAGAACAGCGGCGGCGTCCGCGCTGCCGCCCGCCATGCCCGCGCGCACCGGCACGCGCTTGTGCACGGTGATGTCCGCCCCGGCCAGCAGGCCCGTCTCATGAAAAAAGGCAAGCGCCGCCTTTACCGCAGTGTTGCGGCTGTCGGCAGGCACGCGCGAGCCGGGCAGCGAAAGCCGCAGCCCGGCGCTTTTGCGCAGCTCCACTTTTTCATACAGGCTCACCGCCTGCATCAGCATATCCAGGGTATGATACCCGTTTCCGGCAAAGCCCGTCACGCCCAGCGTGAGGTTCAGCTTGGCCGGTGCCAGCACGGTCACTGCCTCCATGGCAGGCCCCTCCCTTCCAGTTGTAGCGCGCAGCCCGCCTAGCGGCGGAACAGCGCAAAGCGCCGCACCTCGATGGCCTTCACCGGGCACATCTCGTGGCAGCAGAAGCAGCAGATGCAGCCCGCGCGGGAGATGTGCGCCTTTCCGCCCCGCACCCGGATGGTATGGCCGGGGCATATCCCGGCGCATTTTCCGCAGCCGATGCACAGCGCCCTGCGCACCCTTGGGCGGGGCGCCACCCATTTCTCCGCACCGGGCACAAGCCAGCGGATGGGCCGCGGCGCCTTTTGGGCAAAGGTGAGGTCCATCATGCTGGAGGGCAGGCGAAAGCCCGCGCGCGGCGCGGCTGCCTGCACATCGCCGCACAGCATGCCCTCTTCGGCCTGCGCGGCGCACAGGCCGCGCCGCACGGCGGCGGCCAGGTACGGCACGCGCCGCGGGGAAATGCCCATGATGCGGCACACGGCCAGGTCCACGTCATAGGCGCTTTGCCCGCCCAGGATGAGCCCCAGCGCATACGGCGTGCCGGAGGCCGGGCCGTCGCCCTCCATGGCCATGATGCCGTCGGCCACCACCATGTCCGGCCGGACGGCCTCGCAAAGGTCTGCCAGCATGCTGCCGAAATCCTCCGGGGCGGGAAATCGCATGTGGAATTCCGCCTTCGAGAGGCCGGGCACCGTGCCGAACAGGTTCTTCACGGCGCACGTCATGCCCACCATCACATGCGTTTTCACCTTTGGAATATCAATGATAAAACCGGCATCCAGCACAGGCTCCATCAGCTCGAACGAGCGCACGCGCTCGCCCTGCGTTTTGCGCACGCCCGCTTTGCAGCCGAGGTAAAGCGCCGCGCCCGCCTCTTTGCATACGGCGGCCACGCCGCTCTGCTCATAAACGGCGCGCATGCCGCCCGGTGTCCATGCGCCGCCGGGCGAATCGGCCACCGTGATGTTCTGCGGCAGAACGCCGCGTCGCACACAGGCGCGGATGCACGCGGCCACCACCGCCGGGTGCGTGGTGACGGCCCGCTCCGGCGGATGCTTTGCCAGCAGGTTCGGCTTCAGCAGCACACGGCTGTGCGGCCCAAGCCGCCCCGCGCTTTGGCAGAATGCAAACACAGCCTCCACCGCGGCGTCCACCTGCGCCTGCTCATAGCCCGCGCATGCCCTGCACAGCACGCGCGCCGCACTTCCCGGCACATTCTCCGGCATCAGACGCCCAGCTCCTCCAGAAAGCTACCGATGCGCTGCAGCGCCTCGGTGAGGTGGGCCATGGAATAGGAATAGCTGATGCGCACAAACCCTTCGCCGCTTGCGCCGAAGGCGTTGCCGGGGATGACCGCTACCTTCTTTTCCATCAGAAGGCGTTTGCAGAACTCGTCGCTGGAAAGCTTCGAGCGCGCAATGCTGGGAAATACATAAAACGCGCCCTCCGGCTCGAAGCAGGAAAGGCCCATGCCGTTCAGCCGGTTCACAATAAAGCGGCGGCGCATGTCATACTCCTCGCGCATGCGCTCGATGTCTTCATCGCAGTGGCGCAGCGCCTGCACGGCCGCATACTGGCTGGTGGTGGGTGCGCACATGATGGCAGATTGGTGTATCTTCGTCATCACGTCCACAATGGGCTTCGGCCCGCAGGCATAGCCGAGGCGCCAGCCCGTCATGGCGTACGCCTTGGAAAAGCCGTTTACCACCACGGTGCGCTCTTTCATGCCGGGCAGCGAGGCAAAGCTGACATGGCGCGCGCCGCCGTAGGTGAGCTCGGCGTATATCTCGTCAGAGAGCACGACGACGTCTGTGCCGCGCAGCACCTCGGCAATGGGCTCCAGGTCCTCCCTGCGCATCACGGCGCCGCTGGGGTTGCACGGGAAGGGCAGCACCAGCAACTTCGTCCGCGGCGTAATGGCGGCCTTCAGCTCCGCCGCCGTCAGCTTGAAGGCGTTCTCCGCCTTCAGGGCCAGCGGCACGGGCACGCCGCCCGTAAGCGTGGTGATGGGCTCGTAGCACACAAAGCACGGCTCGGGGATGATTACCTCGTCGCCCGGCTGCACCAGCGCGCGCACGCACAGGTCAATGGCCTCCGAGCCGCCCACCGTCACCAGCGTCTCCGGCGCGGTATAGGCAAGGCCAAAGCGGCGGTTCAGGTAAGTGCATATTTCTTCGCGCAGCTCTTTCAGGCCCGCGTTTGAGGTGTAGAACGTGCGCCCGCGCTCCAGGCTGCGGATGCCCGCATCGCGGATGGGCCAGGGCGTCTTGAAGTCGGGTTCGCCCACGCCAAGCGAGATGCAGTCTTTCATTTCCGCTGCAATATCGAAAAATTTACGGATGCCCGACGGGCGCATCTGCGCCGCGCGCGGGCTTATCAGCGCCTCGTAGTTCACAGCCCGAACTCCCGCTCGTCCAGCGGCTCCAACCCGAAGAGCACGCCTTCCTTTTTATAGGTGCGAAGCACGAAATGCGTGGCCGTGGAGACAACGCCCTCCAGCGGGGAAAGGCGCTTTACCACGAACAGGGCTATCTCCTGATAGCTCTTGCCGTTCAGCACAAGGGCAAGGTCGTACCCGCCGCTCATCAGCATCACGCTGTCCACTTCCTCAAAGTTTGCAATGGTCTCGGCTATCTCGTCAAAGCCGCTTTCGCGCCGAGGCGACACCCGCAGCTCAATAATGGCCTGCACGCGGGGCACGCCTGCCTTCTCCCAGTCCACCAGAGCATGATAGCCGTTGACGACGTGGCTTTTTGCATATTCGTCCAGCTTGCGCGCCACGGCCTCGGGCGTTTCGCCCACGGCGCCGGCAATGTCCTCCACGCTCATGCGGGCGTTTTCTTCCAGAAGCTTCAGTATCTTCTCCATACCGTCTTTCCCCTTTCCCTTTGCCCTTCGGGCGCGCCGCGCGCAGCCCCGGCCGGGCCTTTTCCTAACATTATAGGGCATGCGGGCGGGAAAGTAAATGCCGCGCCGCGCGGTGTGCGGCAAAATTTCACGCGCGCAGGCCTATCATTGCGGCGGCTTTTCTGGTATACTTTTGAAGGATTACTTTTGCCCGGCCGCGCCGGGCGCTTGGAAAAGGGGTAAGGGAAATGGAAGCTGTCATCACTGTAATAGGGCGCGACGCCGTGGGCATCCTTGCCAGGGTGTGCACAGGCTGCGCAGAGGTAAACGTGAATGTGGAGGAAGTGAGCCAGCGCATCCTGCGCGGCACCTTCGCCATGATTATGCTGGTGGATCTTTCCGCCGCCAGCGTGGATTTCACGGCTTTTTCGGAAAAAATGGGCGCCATCGGCGCGCAGCTTGGGGTGGATATCCGCTGCACCCGCCAGGAGCTGTACGACGCCATGCACAAGGTGTAAGGAGGCCGCCATGCTGGATACGAACGACATCCTCGACACCATCCGCATGATCTCGGACGAAAACCTGGACGTGCGCACCGTCACCATGGGCATCTCCCTGCTGGACTGTGCGGACGCGGACGGCCGCCGCGCATGCGAAAAAATTTACAACAAGATTACCTCGCGCGCCAAAGACCTTGTGCGCACGGCCGAGCGCATCTCGGCCACCTACGGCATGCCCATTGTGAACAAGCGCGTGTCTGTGACGCCCATTGCCATGCTGCTGGCCAGCGCGCCGGACGCAGACCCCGTGTGGTATGCCCGCGCGCTGGATGCCGCCGCCAGGGCTGTGGGCGTAAACTTCATCGGCGGCTATTCCGCCCTGGTGCACAAGGGCTTTTCCGCCGGGGACGAGCGGCTTATCCGCAGCATTCCCGACGCGCTGGCCCAGACGGATTTTGTGTGCTCCAGCGTGAACGTGGGCTCTACCAAAAGCGGCATCAACATGGACGCCGTGAAGATGATGGGCCCCATCATCAAGGCCGCCGCTGAAAAAACAAAGGAAAACATGTGCATGGGCGCGGCCAAGCTGGTGGTGTTCTGCAACGCGCCGGAGGATAACCCCTTCATGGCCGGCGCCTTCCACGGCCCCGGCGAGCCGGACTGTGTGGTGCATGTGGGCGTTTCGGGCCCGGGCGCGGTGCGCGCGGCGCTGGCAAAGCTGCCCCGGGACGCCAGTCTGGACAAAGTGGCCGAGCTTATCAAGCGCACGGCCTTCAAGATAACGCGCATGGGACAGCTGGTGGGCAACCTTGCCAGCGAGGCGCTGGGCGTGCCCTTCGGCATTGTGGACCTTTCGCTGGCCCCCACGCCCGCCGTGGGCGATTCCGTGGCAAACATCCTGGAGGAAATAGGGCTTGAAAGCTGCGGCTGCTGCGGCACCACCGCCACGCTTGCCATGCTGAACGACGCTGTGAAAAAGGGCGGCGTCATGGCCTCGAACCATGTGGGCGGGCTTTCGGGCGCATTCATCCCCGTCAGCGAGGACGACGGCATGATAAAGGCCGCCGAGCGCGGCAGCCTTTCCATTGAAAAGCTGGAGGCCATGACGGCCGTGTGCAGCGTGGGCATCGACATGGTGGTGATACCCGGCGAGACGAGCGACGCCGTCATCTCGGCCCTCATCGCGGACGAGGCCGCCATCGGTATGGTAAACTCGAAGACCACCGCTGTGCGCGTAATCCCCGCCGTGGGCAAAAAGCCCGGCGACGTGCTGGACTTCGGCGGCCTTTTGGGCTATGCGCCCATCATGAAGGTGAGCAGCTTTGCGCCGGACGTGTTCGTGAACCGCGGCGGGCGCATCCCCGCCCCCATGCAGGCCCTGAAAAACTGAGCGGCGCCCCGCCTTTTGCCCGGCGTCCGGCGGAAAAAAAGTCTCTTCCCCTTGCGCTTTCGGTGTGCGCGCAGGCAAGCCCCCATGGGCAGCCGTCAGGCTTGCCGCGGGGGCTTGCTGCCTTCTTCATTCGAATTTCTGGGGCGCCCTGTTTTGTTCTGCCGGACAGGCCTGCTGCTGCAAGACGATTTTCCCCGGCCGCCTTTGTGCGCGCTGCAGGCAGGCCCGCTTTAACCAAGCGGGTAAACAAATTGGAGGCGGTGCAGATGAATGTAAATGTTTCCGGCACAAGGGCTTTTTATCATTCCATCACAGAATCTTCATTGTGCGGCTGCGGCTATTGCCGCAATTACCGGCTACAGGTCAGCTCCGCATTTCCGGATGTTGCTGTGTATTTGGGCTCTTTGGGAATTGACATTGAGAAGCCTTTTGAAACGTCGCCTCTTGAACCCGATGAAAATGGAATGCTGGAATACTGCTGCTGCCAGTATATCGCATTGGGCAGTTGCGGGCCCGAATACCGTCACAGAATTGCCGGTATTGAATTTTGCGTTGCAAAATCCCACCCGGAAACAGGCATAGGGCAGGCGCATTTTGTACTGGAGCTTTCCCCCATAAAATTGAAGTATAAATGTTAAGCCCAATCTGCCGGTCTGTTTTGCACAGCGGCCGCCCCTTTCTGCCATTTTGATGCAGAAAGGTTTTCTGCCTTTCCAACCGGCTCAAATGACAAAAAGCATACGCCGGGCGGGCCTTGACATTTGCCTGCACGTGTGGTGTAATAAGAAGCGATATGGCGGCACGAAGCCGCCGGTTTTGTGAATTGTGTTTTGGAACAGATACCACGAAGGTATCGGCACAGGGCATGGCGCCCGCTTGTGCCGCCGCTTCGCGGTATCTTTTTTTGTGAAGGAGAACTTTTATGAAACCGAACAATACCAAAAAGCTTGTGTACTCTGCGCTGTTCCTGGCGCTGGCGCTGGTGCTGCCCTTCCTGACGGGGCAAATCCAGACATTCGGCCAGATGCTGGCCCCCATGCACCTGCCGGTGCTTTTGTGCGGCTTTGTGTGCGGGCCTGTATGGGGCCTTGCCGTGGGCGCCGTGGCGCCGCTGCTGCGCAGCCTGCTGTTCAGCATGCCCCCCATGTTCCCCACCGCTGTGGCCATGGCCTTTGAGCTGGCCGCCTACGGCCTGTTCACCGGGCTGTTCTACCGCCTGTTTTCGGCCAGGCTCACCGGCGGGGCGGGCAAAAAATGGGGCGCGCTGTATGCCTCGCTGGTGCTCAGCATGCTGCTGGGCCGCGCCGTATGGGGCTGTGTGATGTTCCTTCTGATGGCTGCGTCCGGCGGTGCCTTCGGCATGGCGGCCTTTGTGGCGGGCGCTTTCAGCTCGGCCTGGCTGGGCATTCTGGTGCAGCTTGCGGCCGTGCCGCCCATCGTGTATGCGCTGGAGCGCGCAGGGCATGCCGTACACAGCTGACGCACAGGGCTTTCTGGCTGCGCGCGGCGGCGCAGGCCTGGCGCCGCTGGCGCAGGCCATCAGCGCTGTGCTGCGGGAAAAGGGCCGCTGTGTAGCGGCGCTGGACGGCATGGCCGCGGCCGGAAAAACCACGGCCGCCGCACTGCTGTGCGAGGCGTTCGGCGGGGCCTGCGTGCATATGGACGATTTCTTCCTTCCGCCCGCCCTGCGCACGCCGCAGCGCCTTTCACAGCCCGGCGGAAACGTGCACTACGAGCGCTTTGCCGAGGAGGTCGCGCCCGCGCTGCACCTTGGGCGGGCGCTGTGCTACGGCGTATTCGACTGCTCGCGCATGGCGCTGGCCGGCACGCGCAGTGTGCCCGCCGCGCCGCTCGTCATCGTGGAAGGCGCTTACAGCCTGCACCCCTTTTTCAGCAGAGAGCTTTACGATGTGCGCGCCTATTATTCCATTTCGCCCGAGGTGCAGAGGGCGCGCATTCTGGCGCGCAACGGCCCCGCGGCGCTTTCGGCTTTTGAGGAGAAATGGATCCCCATGGAAAACGCCTATGCCGCGGCGTTCGGCATCCGCGAGAGCTGCAGCGTGCAGCTGCAGGCCCAGCCCGGCGCGGCAGACGGGCGGCGTGTATAAAACGCATGCTTTCGGGGCATCCTTTCCGCAGGGAAAGGATGTGGAACCGGATGAATCTGTTCTATAAAATCTGTATTCTTCTCATTATCGTGGGCGGCATCAACTGGGGCCTTGTGGGCCTGTTCGACTTCAACGCCGTCGCCTGGCTGTTCGGCGGCGGACAGAGCATGCTTGCCCGCACCGTGTTCACGCTGGTGGGCGTGGCGGCGCTTTGCGCCATCCCCAGCCTGTTCACAAAGGCCGGCGCCACGGAGTGACGCGCCGCCCGGGGCAAAGCCCCCTTTGCCCCAAGCCCCGCTGCAGGCCACAGCCTGCGGCGGGGCTTTCTTTTCCATAACTTACAGTGCCCCGCACTGCCGCACAGGGTTTACATCAAACGTGTTTTACGCTATAATAAGGTAGTTTATGGGGAAATGAGGGGTCTGCTTGCACGCTGGCACGCATGTGACACACGGCGCCGCCGCCACAAAAAAGCTGGCGGCACAGCTTGCCGTTGCCCTGGCGCCCGGCACGCTGGTGCTGTTCACCGGCGGAATGGGCGCCGGAAAAACGACGTTCTGCGCCGGGCTGGCGGAAGGGCTGGGCTGCACCGATGCCGCGGCAAGCCCCACCTTTTCCATTGTAAATGTATACCGTGGGCCGCGGCCGCTGGCCCATTTTGACCTGTACCGCATCACCTGCCCGGAGGATTTGGAGACAGCGGGCCTGTTTGATTACCTTGCCGAAGGCGCCGTTGTGGCCGTAGAGTGGAGCGAACTGGCCCAGGGCTGGTTTTCCGGCGAGAGGGCCGTGCATGTGGACATCCGCCAGGGCGGGGCGGAGGACGAGCGCATCATCACCATCGAGGGGGCCGGGCTATGACGGTGCTTGGGCTGGACTGTGCCGGAAAAACCGCGGGCGTGGCCGTCTGCCAGGGCGGGCAGCTTCTCTATGAAAGCCGCCTGTGCGCCGGGTTCACCCACAGCGAAACCCTGCTGTGCCTTTGCGAAGAGGCGCTTCGCGCCTGCCGCCTTTGTGTGCAGGAGCTGTCTCTTCTTGCCGTGACGGCGGGCCCCGGCAGCTTTACGGGCCTGCGCATCGGCCTTGCCGTGGCAAAGGGGCTCGCCTTCCCGCACGATATCCCCTGTGCCGGCGTCTCTACGCTGGAGGCCCTTGCCTTCTGCGCCCCGCCGGTGGGAAGCTGCGTGTGCGCGCTGGACGCCCGCCAGGGCGAGGTGTACCATGCTGCCTTTGCCATGGGCCCGCAGGGCCCCCGGCGCCTTTGGCCGGACGGGCACAGCCCCGCGGCGTCCCTGACAGAACAGATACTGCGCCTGCCCAGGCCCCTGTGGCTTTTGGGCGACGGCGCCGGGCTGGTGCTGGGTGCGCTTGGCGGCAGCCGGCAGGACGTGTTCCCGCTGGATGAGGCCGGGCGCTGCGCCGGGGCGCTGGGCGTGTGCCGCGCCGCGCTGCGCGTGCAGCCGCAAAGCGCGCAGGCCCTTGCCCCGTGTTATCTGCGCCTTTCGCAGGCAGAGCGCGAACGCGCCGAAAAGCTGGCCCGCGCGGGCCTGTGAGCGCCCCGCGAAGATATTGACATGGAAAGGATGTTTTTCACATGACGAAACCTGTTGCGCTGGCTGCCGACCACGGCGGCTTTGAGCTGAAAGAGGCCGTGAAACGCCACTTGGAAGAGCGCGGCATTGAATACCGCGATTTCGGCAGCCATACCGGCGAGGCGGTGGATTACCCCGATGTCGCCCTGCCCGCCTGCGACGCCGTGGTGGAAGGCGAGTGCGGCCTTGCGCTTTTGTTCTGCGGCACGGGCGTGGGCATCAGCATCGCCGCGAACAAGGTGAACGGCATCCGCGCGTGCTGCTGCTCTGACGTGTTCAGCGCCAAATATACGCGCCTGCACAACGACGCCAACGCCCTGTGCCTGGGCGGGCGCGTGGTGGGCCCCGGCCTTGCCGCAGAGCTGGCGGACGCCTTTCTTGCCGCCGGATTTGAGGGCGGGCGCCATGCGCGCCGCGTAGAAAAGCTGGCCGCCATCGAAGCGCGCGAGCGCGGCGGCGCAGCCCGCTGAGCGCGGGTTTTCGCGCCCGGCAGGGCCAAAGCCCGCATTTTTGCGAAAGCACAGGGTCTTTTTCATCCGTTTGACAAATTTTTCAAAGGAGAGATACGATAATGAGCAAAGCAATGATTCTCGACCATCCTCTCGTGCAGCACAAGGTGAGCCTTCTGCGCGACAAAACCACCGGCACGAAGGAGTTCAAGGCGCTTGTGAGCGAGCTTGCGATGCTGCTGTGCTATGAGGCCACGCGCGACCTGCCCACAGAGGAGGCCGCCATCGAGACACCCATCGCAGTGGCGAAAACGCGCGTGCTCTCCGGCCGCAAGCTGGCGCTGGTGCCCATCCTGCGCGCGGGCCTTGGCATGGTGGACGGCATGCTGGCCCTCATTCCCGCCGCGAAGGTAGGGCATATCGGCCTGTACCGCAACGAGGAGACGCTGGAGCCTGTGGAATATTACTGCAAGCTGCCCAAGGACATTGCCGAGCGCGAGGTCATTGTGCTGGACCCGATGCTGGCCACGGGCGGCAGCGCCATTGACGCCATCACGCAAATTAAAAAGCGCGGTGCGAAAAGCATCAAATTCATCGGCATCATCGGCGCGCCGGAGGGGCTGGAGCGCCTGAAGGCTGCCCACCCGGACGTGGACATCTACCTGGCCGCGCTGGATGAAAGGCTGAACGAGAACGGCTATATCGTGCCGGGCCTCGGCGATGCGGGCGACCGCATTTTCGGCACGAAGTGACGTGCCCCGCAATACCTTGATACATTTTAGGAGCGATAGCATGGCAAAACAGGAACTCAGAAGAAAGATACTGGCCACCATTGCCACGGTGGGCGGGCTTTGCTGCGCGCTGGCCGTATGTGTGTGGCTGCTTTTGACGAGCAGCATGTTTTCCACCAGCCTCCAGCTTCTGATGCTGGTGTGTACGGGCGGCCTTGCAGCCGCCACCATTGGGCTGTGCATTGCCAAAATCTCAGAAATACGCGCCCTGCAGAAGCTGGTAAAGGCAGAGGAGCTGGGCCTTGCCCGCCCGCAGGAGGACGACGGCCATCTGCAGCCCCTGCACACGCTGGACCATACCCGTGTCTGCGCCCCAGCGGCTGAAGCAGCGGTTCCCGTGCAGGGCGGCGCCCCGGCGCCGCCCCAGCCGCAGGCCGCGCCGGAAACGCCCGCGCCGCAGCGCCGTGCCCCCGCCGCAGCGCCAGAGCCCGTGCAGGCTCAGGGCGCGCAGCAGGCCCAGACACACCACTGGAAGCCCATTGATTTTTCCGCCGCAGATGCGCGCCTGCGCGCAGAAGAGCAGGCCCGCCAAAAGGCTTTGGCCGAGGCACAGCAGGCGCAGGCCGCCATGGAGGAGGCACAGCGCCTGGCGCGCCGCCAGGCCGCGGAAGAGCAGGCCCGCCGCGCTGCACAGGCCCAAAGCGCCTCGGCGCAGGTGCTGGCGGAAAAGCAGCGGCTGGCGCAGGCGCAGCATCAGGCAGAGCTTGCCCGCCAGCAGGCCGAGGCTGAAAAGGCCGCCGAGGCGCAGCGCCTGGCGCAGGCGCAGCACCAGGCAGAGCTTGCCCGCCAGCAGGCCGAGGCACAGCGCCAGGCCGGGCTCGCGCGTCAGCGCGCTGAGGCTGAAAGGGCCGCCGCACCGCAGCAGTGGCAGAACGCCGCGCCGCAGCCCGCTGCGCCAGACCCGCACCGCGCCGAACAAATTCGCCTGGCGCAGGCCGCGCGCACAGGGCAGATTCCGCACATCACCAGCGCCATGATAGAAGAGCAGCGCCTGGCCGCGGCGGCGCGCCGCGCCGAGGAACAGCGGCTGGCTGCCCAGGGCGTCCAGCCCCCGAAAATGGCGCCCGCGTCCGCTGCTTCGACATCCCCGGCCTTCGCTGCCGAAACACAGCCTGCGGCCGCCCCTGCGCCGCAGCAAAGTGCCAAAGAGCAGTGGGTGCATTCCTGGCAGGCTATCTCGCTGGATGACGATACACCCGCTGCGCCTGCCGCACAGGCTGTGCGGCCCCGTATTCCGCATGCGCAGCCGGTGCGCCCCATGGAACAGCCCGCTGCCCAAAGCCCCGCGCAGCCGCCGCAGACGCGGCAGCCCGCAGCGCCGCCCATCACGTGGCCCAGCCAGCCCATTCCCTCCAAATATTATGTCACCGGGCAGATGCCCGTGGTGACGGATGAGATGATAGAGGCGGCCAAGCGCGCCGCACAGGAGGCGCAGGCGGCGCCGCACTGAACCAGAGCCCAAGGCAAAGGCCGCCTTTCAAAAGCCGGAGCTGGGCAGGGAACGAGCTTTTCTCATACAAATTCGGTACATCATATAAGTCAAGCCCCCGTGGCAAGCCTGACGGCTGCCATGGGGGCTTTTCCGGCTTCTGCATCCAAAATTGCGGGATAAACCCGCTTTGCGCCGCCGGATGGGATAGTTTGCGTGCCTCAGCAAGGAACCTTTTTACTGCCTGCCCGCTGCAAGCGGGCATTTTGCTTTGCAAAACCGCGCCTGCCTCCGGCTGGGGCCTGCTTGCCCGCTGCACGCGGACATTTTGCTTCGCAAAACCGCGCCTGCCTCCGGCTGGGGTCTGCTTGCCCGCTGCACGCGGGCATTTTGCTTCGCAAAACCGCGCCTGCCTCCGGCTGGAGCCTGCTTGCCCGCCGCAAGCGGGCATTTTGCTTCGCAAAACCGCGCCTGCCTCCGGCAGGGGTCTGCTTGCCCGCTGCAAGCGGGCATTTTGCTTCGCAAAACCGCGCCTGCCTCCGGCAGGGGTCTGCTTGCCCGCTGCAAGCGGGCATTTTGCTTCGCAAAACCGCGCCTGCCTCCGGCTGGAGCCTGCTTGCCCGCCGCAAGCGGGCATTTTGCTTCGCAAAACCGCGCCTGCCTCCGGCAGGGGTCTGCTTGCCCGCTGCAAGCGGGCATTTTGCTTCGCAAAACCGCGCCTGCCTCCGGCAGGGGTCTGCTTGCCCGCTGCAAGCGGGCATTTTGCTTCGCAAAACCGCAGAACCCCTTGTTTTCAAAATGGACGCCGCTGTACCTGCAAATTATCCTTTGGCGGGAATGTCTCCTTGCCCGCCCTCGGCTTTTGAACAGCGGCTCTTTATCTTTTTTGCGCCCTGTCAGCGCCCCTGCGTCAACCATTCCTGCTGAAGGATGTCCATGGCCAATTCGTCATGCCATGCGCCGTGCAGGAAATACGCCTCGCGGCGGCGGCCTGCCTCACAGAAGCCAACGCTTTTATATGCCGCAATGGCGCGCGCATTAAAGCTGAACACATGCAGCTCCACATTGTGCAGGTTCAGCGTTTCAAAGCAGTAGCCCAGCAGCAGGCGCAGCGCCTCCTTGCCATAGCCCTTGCCGCGGTCTGCCTCGCTACCGATGAACAGGCCCACCTCGCCGCAGCGGCGCCTCCAGTCTATCTCTTTGATGCCGCAGTTCCCGATGAGCCTGTCCCCTTCTTCCAGCACAATGGCAAACTGGTAATCGCCCGAATTTTCGGCAAGCCAGCGCTGCTCGCCCTCCAGGCTTATCACATGGGCCGTGGTGCCCACGCCGTCCGTCACGGCCGGGTCATTCACCCACTCATAATACTGCTGTGCATCCTGCGCACACATGGGCGAAAGGTACACATGCGGGCCCTGCAGCTTTTTTACGTATTTCATACTGTTCCTCCGCATCAAAATTTTCCTTATTTTAGCATGTGCCCGGCACCTTTTGCAAGCGAAGCGCCGCTGTGATATACTGATGAAAAAGCGAGGTGCTGCCCATGAAAAAAAGCGAGCATTATGCCTATGCCTGCGGTGTGATAGATGCCTTTTGCGAGACAGTAGCCGCAGGGGTGAAGCAGCTTGCGCTCAGCCACCCGTGCACAAGCCGGGCGCAGCGCGACGCCCTGCTGCCCTTCTGCGAAGAGATGTGCGCAAAGCGCGGGCTTTTGTTTTTTGCAGAGGATTCCCTTCTCATCACAGATCTTTTTCCCAAAAGCGCGAATGCGGGCAGGTATGTGGTGATGTTTTTTGCCTCGCCCGCAGTGTACGAGGCCTATATGGCGCTGAAGGCGCGCAAGGCCGCGCTTCTGGCGCAGGGGGCATATACGGGCGAAGCGCGCCGCGGCGTGGCCGAGGCGTTCGGCCTGCTGCTCTCCTATTCCCCTGAGGCCATTGCGCGGCTCATCGCGCAAAATACAGAAAGAGAATAGCCGCCTGCCCGGCTGTGCAAAAAAGCCGCCTTGTGTTAAGGCGGTACTCGTAAAACAGTAAAACTGAATTGTTGTGGAACAGGCATGATTTTGGTCATGCCTGTTCTGTTTTCATCAACTCATCCACACAAGCGGCGCCGCATTCCGCATGAATACCCTGTTTCCACCGGCCGCTGGATTTTCCGGGTGCATCCATATAGCTCCCCTTCACAAGCTCTCTGAGGGCGCAGGGGATGAGGTTTGCCAGAGCGGTGGTATACACTTCTTCGAAACATATATTCATCAGCGTTAATCAAGTCACAAATGAAAACGCCATGTTTTGCAGTACAAACCATATTCAGATATAATTTCACGCACGATGACCCGCACTTGTTCATCAGCGGCTGCTTTTTCAAAAATTCCGTTTCTTTTCGAAAACAATATATTTATTTGTCCATAGTAATCGAAACAAATCAGGCCCGTGGATTTATCAAAGTGGATTTATCAAAAAGAAAAAATCATGTTTCATATGACCTCTCCTTATGGCGAAGCGTGTGATTCAGAACAGTATAGCATTTCCAAATTTACTTCTACAGTCATATCATTGACACTTAACCCACGTAACGCAATCAAACGGGTTGTTGTGTTTGCCCAAAATGCACGATGAGTAAAAGCAGATTCGGGCAGCTTGAATTTCAAAATATCTTTAATTTCTTGATAGGAAAGTTTCATGCAGTCTTGATTACCTGCACGAAGATAATCAGACAAAAAACGATATTTCCTGCTTCCGGCAGGCAGCGCACCCTCCTGTGATTATACGCCTGCTGCTGCACTTTCGCTTTTGGCAACTTTATCTTCTAATGTCACAATTCTGTTAAGCAAATCAACGATGATTTTATCGTATTCGTATTCCATCAATGCTCTTCATTCCATAAACAAACAACGGCATTCAGCCGAATGCTGAATGCCGTTGTTTCTTTCAATTCTGCTAAACAGATGCCGCAACTCGTAAATTTTGATGATTTACCAGCTTACAACCACTCTGCTTCCGGCAGAGGGCATTTTCCTGAAAAAGCAGCCTTACGCCAGGCGGGCCTTCAGGCCGGCAAGCTGTTCGCGCAGCTCTGCGGGGACGCGGGCGCCAATCTCGTCATACAGCGCCTCCACGCCGTTCGCGTCCTCCATCCACAGGCCCTTGTCCACATCCAGCAGGCCCTTCACGGTGTCCAGCGTGATGCCGTCCAGGCCCTCGATGTTGATGTCCTCAGCCTTGGGCACATAGCCGATGGGCGTCTCCACGGCGTCCACCTCGCCCTTGCAGCGGGCCAGCATCCACATCAGCACGCGCATGTTGTCACCGAAGCCCGGCCAGATGAAGTGGCCTTCGTCATCGGTGCGGAACCAGTTGACGTGGAAGATCTTCGGGGCCTTTTCGCCCAGCTTCTTGCCCATCTCAATCCAGTGGGCAAAGTAATCGCCCATGTTGTAGCCGCAGAACGGGCGCATGGCCATCGGGTCGCGGCGCACCACGCCCACGGCGCCGGCGGCGGCGGCAGTGGTCTCGGAAGCCATGGCGCTGCCCACATATACGCCGTGGTTCCAGTCAAAGCTCTGGAACACCAGCGGGGCCGTTTTGGCGCGGCGGCCGCCGAACACCATGGCCGTGACAGGCACGCCGTTGGGGTTGTTGAACTCCTTCGACAGGCACGGGCAGTTCACAGCCGGGGCGGTGAAGCGGCTGTTGGGGTGGGCCAGCTTGTTGCCGGCAGCCGTGTACTCTTTGCCGTTCACCTTCATGCCCGTCCACTCTTCAGCGTTCTCAGGCGGGTTCTTGTCCAGCCCCTCCCACCATACGGTGTTGTTGTCCAGGTTGTGCGCCACGTTCGTGAAGATGGTGTTCTTCATGGTGGTGTGCAGCGCGTTCGGGTTCGATTTCTCGTTCGTGCCCGGCGCCACGCCGAAGAAGCCGTTTTCGGGGTTGATGGCATACAGGCGGCCATCGTCGCCAATGTGCATCCAGGCGATGTCGTCGCCCACTGTCCACACCTTGTAGCCCTGCTTGGCATACACTTCAGGCGGGATAAGCATGGCGAGGTTCGTCTTGCCGCAGGCGGAGGGGAACGCAGCGGTAATGTATTCCACATTGCCCTGCGGGTCCTCAATGCCGAGGATGAGCATGTGCTCGGCCATCCAGCCTTCCTTCATGCCCTGATAGGAGGCGATGCGCAGCGCAAAGCACTTTTTGCCCAGCAGCACGTTGCCGCCGTAGCCGGAGTTGATAGACCAGATGGCGTTCTCCTCCGGGAACTGCACGATATAGCGGTTCTCTGCGTCAATATCCGCCTTGGCGTGCTGGCCGCGCACGAAATCGTTCGATTCGTCGCCCAGCTGCTGCAGCGCCTGCACGCCCACGCGCGTCATGATGTCCATGTTCAGCACAACATAGATGGAGTCCGTCACCTCAACGCCCACCTTGGAGAACGGCGAGCCGATGGGGCCCATGCAGTACGGGATGACGTACATGGTGCGGCCCTTCATCACGCCGGTATACATGGGGATGAGCTTTGCCTTCATCTCGCCCGTCTCCATCCAGTTGTTGATGGGGGCGGCATCCTCCTTATTTTTGGTGCAGATGAACGTGCGGTCCTCCACACGGGCCACGTCGTTCTTGGCGGTGTGGTGCAGCATGCAGCCGGGCAGCAGCTCTTCGTTCAGGGGCTGCATTTCGCCCGTGCTGAAGGCCTCTTCGCGCAGCGCTTTCAGCTGCTCTTCCGAACCGTCAATCCACACGACCTTATCCGGGGTCATAAGCTCTTCCATCTCTTTGACCCAGGTGAGGACGTTTTCATTGTTCGTCAATGCCATATTCCAATCACCTTTCTCTACTTGTATTTCCCTTTCCCGCTTTCCCATGGGGCGCGGGTACGCGATTTGGATTTATTATACCTTTTTGTTAAAAAAAACACAAGTGAAATGTTAGCCGCCGGCACCGAAAGTGCAAAAGAAACGCACGCCGCACCGCGCGTGCCGCGCCAAAGTTGCCTTTGCGGGCCGCAGCATGTATAATAGGCAAAGAGAAACGAAAGGTGGCTGGCCGCTATGGTGGATTTGCTTTTGTATCTTTTCGCCGCCGTATGGCTTATCTACGCCGCATACGGCGCCTATTGGGAACGGCGCGTCAAAGCAGAGGGCGACGCTTTGCCCGCGCGCGTAAAAGCGCACGAGCACGACGGCATGATGTATTACCCCGTGCTGGGCTACACATACAAAGGCGTCTACCACGAGGTGCGCTATCACCTGGGCAGCAGGCAGAAATACGCGCAGGGCCAGCAGGTGCCCATCCGCGTGCTGGCAGCCCGCCCCGAAAAGCCGGAGATAGAGGGCCGCACCAACCGCCCGGCCTATCTCTTTTCCGCCTTTGTGGGGCTGGCGTGCCTTGCCGCCGGCGTCTGGCTCGCCCTGCGGTGAGGCTGTGCAGAAGCTGCGCTGTTTTTACAGCAGAACAAAGCGCGGGCGCGCCGGTGACAACCGGCGCGCCCGCGCTGCGCATATTTCATTCAGCTCTCTCGCGGCGGCGCATCCTGCCCGGCCCTGCGGCGGTGATATTCCCCCAGCAGGCCCTCATAGCGCTTGCCCTGTATGGCGAACACAGCCTCAAAGCAAAGCGTTATCACCACCAGCAAAAGAAAGAACAGGGCCGTAAACCCCGCCCAGGCCGCAGCGCTCTCGGGCGGGAACCACTTTTGAAAATAGGCGCAGGCCGCCAGCACAGGAAACAGCCCGGCCGCAAACAGCATGGTGCGCGCCGCATAGGAAAGCCTGTGCCCCTTCTCGCGCACAAAGCACAGCCACTGTAAAAAGCCTATCCACAAGCTGGCCGCCAGCATGCTCAGAAGCTGCCCCGCGCGCAGCGAGGCGCCCGGCCAGAATGCAAGCGCCAGCACACCCCAGATGGCCACCCAGGCAGCAAAGCACAGGCAGGCGCCGTTCTTCACCACCATAACAACAGAAAGAAATTTTTTCATGTTATAATACCTCCTGTATATATGCCGCAGGCCACTTCAAAGGCCCAGTTTTTTTCGAAAGGCGGGCACGAACTGCCGCGAGATTACCGCCTTTTCCCCATTTGACAGCGTGGCCAGCAGGCGCCCGCCGAAATCGGGGCGCAGGGCGCGGATGTGGTCGAAATTCAGCAGCAGAGATTTCCCGGCCCGTAAAAAGCCCGCGCCCGCCAGCCGCTGTTCCAGCTCGTACAGGCGAAGCTCTGTTTCATACACGCCGTCAGCCGTGTAGAAAAAGGTATGCCTGTCCGCCGTGTCGGCATACAGCACATCGGCTGCGTTCAGGATATGCGTCTCCCCGCCCCGCCGGCCGGTAAGCTTTGCGTCATATATGCGCAGCAGCGCCAGCAGCTCCATTACCTCGCGGCTCAGCCCGGCACAGCGGATGGTGATGGTTGTCTCCGCACAGGCGCTGTTCTGTTCGATGTCTATTTTCATGCCGCCTTCCCCCTTCGGCTCCATCATACGCCCGCGGCAGCGGGCACGGCAAGCGTTTTTGCGCAAGCTGTGCGCACAGGCGCGCAAGCTGCCGTTTTTCCGCGGCAGGCCAAGGCCCGCGCCCAAAGCGACAGGCCCGCCTTCCGCACAGGGCGGAATGTGCGCCCCGGAAGCCCACGGGGGAAAACAGGCGTGCCCTGTTTGCGCTGGAGGGCCGTGCGCGGCACAAGCTCGGTTCCCCTGCGCTGGCTGTAAAGGGCCTGTTTCCGGCATGCGCCTCAACGCGCACGAAGTTTTATTTTGCCCGCAGCCCTGGCGCATCATTTGCTCTGCCGCCCGCAAATGGGCGGCGCCGCCTTCACGAGTGCTTCCCTCTCTGGCAGCCTGCTGCAGGCGGCCCGCTTCGCCCGGCGCCGGAGGAGAGGGCTTTTGCCGGACGCCGCCCCGGTAGTCTGTGTAAGCCCTCCACAGGGCCTTTTACCGGTCAAACCCATAGGCTCGCGTATTATTCTGCTGCATGCAGTGCCCCACTGCTGTTAAACAGCGGCGGAGCACTTTTCTTTTTGCCTGCCCTGTCCTTCTCCGCGCTTATCTCGGTCTACTAATATCCTCCCGCTGCGCCCGGGCATTTTTCCGGGCATCGGGAAGGCTTTTCGGCTCCACCGGCTCTGCCCCTGGTTTTCGCTTGCAAAGACAGTTAAAAACTATGAATATCCGCATAAACACGATATCTATCCACGAATTCGATAAAAGAAAAAAGCAATTTACAACGAAATTACAACAAATGAAAGGACCTGATGTAACGACTTATACAAAGAAATACAGAATTATGAAAAAACGACACTTGAAAAAGAGTGCCTTTTTCCATGCTGTAAACAGGCCCTGAACGAAGCTTTCGTTCAGGGCCTGTTTTGTGAAGGAGTTGCTTTAACAACTCCCGGCTGTACCGGGGAGAGTAAAAGGCTTTCGCTGCCAGTTCCGGGCGAAGCGGGATGGTATTCAATACCAAAAAGCTGCAGCACGTAATGGGAAGAAGCCCGTTTACGGAAGGCGGGGCAAGTGATACAGGAGACAGAGCATTCAGCGCCTCTTGAGAGGCTTGCCGGCAGTATGCCCTTCTGGGGCTTGACTTGATTCCGCCGCTTTCACAGCGCCGCCAGCACGGCCTGCGCCGCCTCGCCGGGCGAGAGGCGCGTGGTATCCACCACACAGGGAGCCCAGGCATACGCCTCCCGGTAGCGCAGCGCGCGGGCCACGGCGTCTGCGCCGCGCAGGCCGGCGACGGCGTCCTTTTGCACGCGGGCGGCCAGCGCCTCGCGGCTGGCTGTGAGCGTGACGAGCTTTGGCGCAAACAGCCCGGCGGGCAGCCTGCGCAGCACCTGCTGCACGATATCCGGCGCCTGCATCACCCAGCAGAACACCACCGTGCGGCAGGCCGGGCAGCGGCCGTAGCTTTCCAGCATGTGCGCAATGTTCGAGAGCACAAGCTCCTTTGTCTGGGGCGTAACGGTAAAAGGCTCCAGCATCCAGCACCAGTCGCCGTCCAGAAAGGCGGCGGGCGCGCAAAGGCGCACAAGCCGACGGCATACGGCCGTTTTTCCCACGCCCATGGGGCCGTTCACCATAATAAGGCGCTTTGCTGTGCCTTCCACTGCTTTTCACTCCTTTTGCGGCGAAATAAATTTCTGCGTGTAGGCCGTGCCCATAGGCTGCGGCGAGGCGAGGCACAGCGCGGCAAAGTCCTCTGCGGCGGCGTGCAGCGCCGCCGCCTGCGCGGCGGGCGGCGACGCCTTCTCCAGCACGGCCAGCGAGGCCGAAAGCGGCAGGCTGGCCGTCTGCTTTGCCTTTCGCAGCACGGCAAGGCCCGCCTCGCCCGCCCCCAGCACATGCAGGTAAGGCAGCGCGGGCAGGGCCGCAGGCACCCCCAGCGCCGCATCCAGCGCAAAGCGGCGCAGGCGCGCCGTGGCGTAGCGTTTTGTTTTCAAAAGCTCCAGCAGCTCTTCGGCCGTGCACGCCTGCCGCACCGCAGCCGCCAGACGGTTTTCCAGCCCCTCGCCCGCGCCGCGCACATGGGCAAAGCCCTGTGCGCAGCCCGCGCGCAGGCGGCACAGAAGGGCCGTGGAAAAGCTCTTTTCGTCCAGCACCGCCCCCTGCTGCTGCGCGCGCAGGTACAGCGTCAGCGCCTTCCGGGGCACATAAGGCTCCAGCGCGGCCAGCCCATGCTGCGCCGCAAGGGCCCGCAGGGCCGTGGCGCTGGCAAAGCCCGCGGCCTGCCGCGCGGCGCGCAGGCTTGAAAACGTCTGCTGCGCGGGCAGCAGCGCCCGCCCTGCGCGCGCCCAGCGGGGCGCCGTGCGCGGCGCCCCGGCGCGCCAGCGCCAGCGGCTGCAGGGCGCTTTTCTGCATCAGGATGGCCTTGCAGTATTCCACGCCCAGAATGTCGTTCGGGCTTGCCAGAAGGCCGCCCGCCTCTCCGCACACGGCCTGCGCGGCCCTCTGCCGGGCGGCGGCAAAGGGCAGGCCCGCGGCAAGCTCTTCGCGCAGGCGCCCCGCGAAGGCGGGGCCCAGCAGGGCCTTTGCCGCGCGCATGTGGGCGGCTGCGTCCGGCGTCTCTGCGCCGTAGCACAGCGCCTGCACGCAGCCAAGCGCGCTGAGCGCGCGCACCCCGGCGGCTGCAAAGGCCTCGGCGCTGGCCGCCGCATAGGGCGGGGGCAGGCACAGCACCACGTCCGCCCCGCACAAAAGCGCCGCTTCGGCGCGCACCTGCGCGGGCATCAGCGCGGGGCTGCCGCGCTGCACCACACCGGGGCTCATCACGCACACCACGGCGTCGAACCCCAGCGCGCGCACCCGGCTTATCTGGTGCGCATGCCCGTTGTGGAACGGGTTATATTCGGCAATAATGCCCGCAGTGCGCATCCCGCACGCCTCCCCTCCGCCTGCCGGGCCGCAAAAATGGCCGGGCGGCCTGTTTTCGGGCTGTTGGCCCTTGAAAACCTGTTTTTCCCATTATATAATAAATTCGGCAAAGAAAAAAGGTGCCGCGTGCACCAGAATGTTGGAGGAAAGACATGAAAGTACTGGTTATCAACTGCGGTTCCAGTTCACTGAAGTATCAGCTGATCGACATGGACGGCGAGGCCGTTCTGTGCAAGGGCCTGTGCGAGCGCATCGGCATCGAGGGCTCGAAGATCGTGCACAAGGCGCACGGCAAAGAATGGGAGGAGGAGGTGCCCTTCCCCACCCACACGGAAGCCTTTATGAAGGTTGTGGAAATGATGACCTCCGGCGAGGGCGCCGTGGTGAAGGATAAAAGCGAGATCAGCGCCATCGGCCACCGCGTGGTGCAGGGCGCGGAGTTCTTCACAAAGTCTGAGCTTGTCACAGACGCCATCATCGACAAAATCGAAGAGATCGCCCCCCTGGCCCCGGTGCACAATATGGCGCATGTGCAGGGCCTGCGCAGTGCAAAGGCCGTGTTCGGCGCCAACGTGCCGAACGTGGTGGTGTTCGACACCACCTTCCACCAGACGATGCCGCCGAAGGCGTACATGTACGGCGTGCCGTACGAAATGTACGAGAAGTATTCCATCCGCCGCTACGGCGCGCACGGCACCAGCCACCGCTATGTGAGCATGGCGGCCGCACAGTACCTTGGCAAAGACGCAAAGGACATCAAAATGGTCACCTGCCATTTGGGGAACGGCAGCAGCATCACCGCTGTGGACGGCGGAAAATGCGTGGATACCAGCATGGGCCTCACCCCGCTGGCGGGCGTTTTGATGGGCACGCGCTGCGGCGACATCGACCCCAGCGTAGTGACCTATATGGAGCAGAAGCTGGGCATCCACGGGCAGGAGATGGCCGATTACCTCAACAAAAAAAGCGGCCTGCTGGGCATTTCCGGCGTCTCCAGCGATAAGCGCGACGTGGAAAAGGCCGCGGCCGAGGGCAATGCCCGCGCCAGGCTGGCCAGCGACATGCTGAACTATCAAATCAAAAAATATGTGGGCGCGTATGCGGCGGCCATGGGCGGCATCGACTGCCTTGTGTTCACCGGCGGCATTGGCGAGAACGACGGCTATGTGCGCAGCGAGGTGTGCAGGGATATGGAGTTTCTGGGCATCTCTATCGACGCTGAAAAGAACAAGCTGCGCGGGCTGGACATCAACGACATCACAGGCGAAGGCAGCCGCGTGAAGGTGCTTGTGGTATGCACCAACGAAGAGCTGATGATTGCGCGCGACACAAAGGCGCTTGTGGAGGCAATGTAAAAACAGAGGCCGCACGAAAGCAGGAGGTTATCGCCCCGGCCTCAGCCGGGGCCGGGTGAGAAACCGCCACTCCTGCCGAAAAGGCAATTTGCATGCGCCGCGGCGTCCATGTTTTTTTGAAATGGAGTGTTCTGCGGTTTTGCGAAGCAAAGCGCCCGCTTGCAGCGGGCAGGCCGCAGAAGCTTCCCCTGCTGCGGCAGGAAAATTATCCCGCCCGGCAGCGCAAAGCGGGTTTGCCCCGCCAATTTGAATGCAGAAGACGAAAAGCCCCCATGGCAGGCCTGACGGCCGCCATGGGGGCTTGCCTGTACGATGTGCTGAAACAGTGAGGCAAAACCATTGCTTCCCTGCCCGGCTCCGGCTTTGCCGGGGCCGTTTTTTGTTTTGACATGCACCCGCCTGCGGCAAAGCTGCGGCGAATCTTCTTTGCGTCCCATTCGTTCTTCGTTGGAAGTAATCTTTATGAGGCACGCGGGGTTTCCGCAAAGCTGCGGCGCCGCCGCACCCCGGCCATTCCGGCCCTGTGCGGCATATGCAGGCTTCAAAAGGGCTTATCCCCGCCCCCGGCACACCTTTCCCCCGCACATAGGCGTTCTTCCTCAAAGCATCACCACCGGCCGCGCCGGTGGTTTTCATTTACAAACAGAAAAGCCGGGGCAGAAAACCTGCCCCGGCGCATGGGATATTGCTTTACCTGCTCTGCTTCACACACTCTCTCACTGGGAAACCTCAGCTGATGGCGTTGAACACGTGCTCGAGCTCACGCTCGTTCTCGCTCACCAGCATCACGGGTTTCGTGTAATCCAGGCTCATCAGGCCCAAAATGCTTTTGGCGTCAGCAATGCTTCCCTTTGCATCGTGCACGCCGATATCGTCGTAGCATCCGGACGCTGCGTTCATGATGTTTTTTACTTCAGTAAAGCTGGAAATCTTCACTTGCTTGACCATAATGCATGTTCCTTTCTTCTCGCAGCTGCGAAATGTTCCTGTAAGGCTCTCTATCTTCTGTCTGGGCCACCCCTCTGTTGGTTTCCCTCGTCCTTACATTGTGCATTATAACACAAAAATATGCCTTTCAATTATGCAATGTTCACAAATACCGCTTTTTCTCTCTGTTCAACAAAACTGCATTTAGGCCATTTATGGGTTTTGTGCACTATCCCGGATAAATTTGCCTTTTCTTATTTTTGAGCTCTTTTCAAATTCCATAATACGGAATTATAATTGAATTTGATTGTTTTTGATTTTTAATATCACTTTTCCTGTTTTGTTTTCTTAAAAAGGCACTGTGAACTCCATCTCTTTATGATATATTTATCCATAAATAAACCAAAAAGAGGTTTTCAGTTTGCCCTGTGCAGCTTCCACACGCTTCACAGTCTACCCGGCGGCAGGCGCTCTCATACAGACACAGCCGGGCCCCGGTGCATGTTGCACCGGGGCCCGGCCGTTTTTGCAGTGCCGCCCGCCCAAGGGGAAGGCGCGCAGGCACATGCCGTCTTTTTCAGGCGCGCCTCACCAAAGCTGGCACACCTGCTCATACATATCTACATATTGTCTGGCGCTGGCGCCCCACGAGCAGTCACACTCCATGGCGCGCTTTACCAGCACGCGCCAGCCGTCCTGATTTTCAAAGCCCTCCTTGGCGCGCAGAATGGTGCCCAGCATTTCGTGGGCATTGTAATTGCGGAAGGTGAAGCCGTTGCCCTTGCCGTCGCCCGAATCGTGGATAGAATCGCGCAGGCCGCCCGTCTCGCGCACAATGGGAATGGTGCCGTAGCGCAGCGCCACCATCTGCGAAAGGCCGCACGGCTCGGATTTGGACGGCATCAGAAACATGTCTGCCCCGGCGTACACCTTGCGCGCCAGGCTGGGCACAAAGCCGATGCGCACGCCTACCGCCCCGGGGTTGCGGGCCGCCAGCTCGGAAAAGAAGCTTTCGTATTCGCTTTCGCCGGAGCCCAGCACCACAAGCTGGATGCCGTTGTTTACCACCTCCTGCGCCACATGGCGCACAAGGTCCACGCCCTTATGGCCCACAAGGCGCGTCACCATGGCCAGCACGGGCACAGGCCAGTCGTGCAGGCCGAAGATGCTTTGCAGCTCTTTCTTGCAGGCCAGCTTGTGCGCCTTGAAATTGGCCGCCGTATAGTTTTCGGCAAGGTTCGGGTCTGTGGCCGGGTCGTAGCTTTTGGTGTCGATGCCGTTCAAAATGCCGCACAGCTTGTACTGCTTCTGCCGCAGCAGGCCGTCCAGCCCGTGGCTGTACCATGGGTCCAGTATTTCTGCGGCATAGCTGGGCGAAACGGTGGTTACCTTGTCGGCGCACTCGATGGCGCCCTTCATGAAGTTCACACAGCCGTCGTACTCCAGCAAATGCGCGTCCGCATGGCCGATGCCCAAGGTGTCCTCCATAATATCCATGCCGTATTTGCCTTGATACTGAATATTGTGGATGGTGAACACCGTTTTGATGCTGCGGTGAGATTCCAGATGCCGGTAATACAGGTTCAGATACACGGGCACCAGCGCCGTCTGCCAGTCGTTGGCGTGGATGACGTCCGGGTGGAAGTCTATATGGAACAGCATCTCGCAGATGGCGCGCGAGAAGAAGGCAAAGCGCTCGCCGTCATCGTAAAAGCCATACAGCCCCGTGCGCTTGAAATAGTATTCATTATCCAGAAAATAGTATTTCACGCCGCCGGCTTCCAGCTCAAACAGGCCGCAGTACTGGTTGCGCCAGCCCACGGGCACGTTGAAATTGGTGAGATAGGTAAGCTTTTTGCGGTATTCTTCTTTCATATCGCCATACAGCGGCAGCACCACGCGGCATGCAGCCCCGCTGCTCTGAACAGCCTTCGGCAGGCTGCCCGCCACATCGCCAAGGCCGCCGGAGGCGGCAAACGGCGCAGCCTCGCTGGCACAAAACAAAATGTTCATATAAATTCCCCTCTTTCCAGTTTGCCGGGCGCGCGGGCCGCGCGCCCGGCGCAGCACGTCAGACAGTGGTGCCCTTTTCCACATATACAGGGAAGTTCTCGTTGCCCTTCAAATGGCGGCGCTCGGTGATGGTGACGTTTTTATCGGTGACAATATACTCCATCTCCACGCCCTGCTCCACCGCGGTGCCCTGCATCAGCACGCAGTTTTTCACGCTGGCACCCTTGGCCACACGCACGCCGCGGAACAGCACACAGTTTTCCACCTCGCCCTCAATGATGCAGCCGTCGGCCACCACGCTGTTGCGCACCCTGCAGTCCATGGCGTAGCGCACGGGCGCCTCGTCGCGCACCTTGGTGTACACCGGGCGCTCGGGCGGGAACAGGGCCTCCATATTCCTGTGGTCCAGCAGGCGCATGTTCTCGTCAAAATAGCTCTTCATGTTATAGATGCGCGCCCGGTAGCCGGTGTACTCGTACCCGCGCACATTCAAAAGCTTCAGCGCCGGGGCGAGGATGTCGCGCTCCGGATACACATAATTGCGCACCGTGGCGTCCCGCACCATGGCGATGAGCTCTTCCCTGCCCATGACGATGACATTCATGGAGAGGTTCTGCACGCCGGTGCGGTAATCGTTGCAGCGAAGCTGCGTCATGCGGCCGTTTTCGTCAAAATCAAAGGTGTAGTTATCTGTTTGCAGCGCCTCGGGTATGGCGGCGCGCTCGTACACCATGGTCACGTCTGCGCCCGCGGTAATGTGCTTGTTCATCAAATCGGCATAGTCTACATCCGAGGCGATGTTGCAGTCGGACAAAATGACGTATTTTTCCTTCTGCGCCTCCAGATAGCTCAGGATAGAGGCAATGGCCTCCACACGGCCATGGTACATTTTGGTGTTGCTTTGGGCAAACGGCGGCACCATATTCAGGCCGCCCAGCTTGCGGGAAAGGTCCCACTCGCGGCCGTTGCCAAGGTGGTCCATCAGGGAGTAATAATTCTTCTTTGCCAGCACCGTCACATTGTCGATGCCCGCATTCACCATGGCGGAAAGCGTGAAGTCTATCATGCGGTAGCGGCCGCCGAAGGGCACGCTTGCCATGGTGCGGCGGTGCACCAGCTCAGGGATGAGGTCGTCATAGGTATTGGGAAAAATAATGCCCAGCGTGTTTTTGTTTACCATAGCTTCTCACCATCCTGTACGTCTTTTTCCAGCATGGCCTTGGGCCCCACGCTGGCATTTTCGCCAATGGTGCGCCCTTCGGCCACCACGGCCACGCCCCATTTGGATTTATCCTCCACTGTCTCCGGGCGCGCACCCACGCGGGCACCCTTTTTCACTACCGCGTTTTCGGCAATGATGGAATAGCACACCTCGGCGCCCGCCTCTACCACCGCGCCGGGCATCAGAATGGAAGATTCCACCACTGCCCCCTCGGCCACGCGCACATTGGCGAACAGCACGCTGTTGCTCACATTGCCCTCCACCACGCAGCCCTCGGTTATCATGCAGTTGTCCACATGGGCCTGCGGCGCAATGTAGTGGCCCGGGCGGCCCGACGTGCGGGAGTATATCTTCCACGCCGGGTCCCACATATCCAGGGGCTGGTTCGGGTCCAGAAGGTCCATATTGGCTTCCCACAGGCTGTCGATGGTGCCCACGTCCTTCCAATAGCCATCGAACGGCCAGGCCACCATCTTCTGGTTATCTGCCAGCATATTGGGAATAATATTCTTGCCGAAATCGTTCGAGGAGGCTTTGTCCGCCTCGTCCTCCACAAGATATTTGCGCAGCTTTTCCCATGTGAAGATGTAAATGCCCATAGACGCCAGGTTTGACTGCGGCTGCCTGGGCTTTTCCTCAAATTTGGTGATGGTGCCGTCTTCATCGGCCGTCATGATGCCGAAGCGCGGCGCCTCCTCCCATGGCACCTCCAGCACGGCGATGGTGCAGTCGGCACTCTTCTGCTTATGGAAGGCCAGCATCTCGGAATAATCCATCTTGTAGATATGGTCGCCGGAGAGGATGACGACATACTGCGGGTCGTACCGCTCGATGAAATTGATATTCTGGTAGATGGCATTGGCCGTGCCCTTATACCAATCTGACCCGGTGGCCGTCTGGTAGGGCGGCAGCACATGCACGCCGCCGTACAGGCGGTCAAGGTCCCACGGCTGGCCGTTGCCGATGTACTCGTTCAGCACCAGCGGCTGGTACTGCGTGAGGATGCCCACGGTGTCGATGCCGGAATTCACGCAGTTCGACAGCGGGAAATCAATAATGCGGTACTTCCCGCCGAACGGCACGGCGGGCTTTGCCAGCTTTCTGGTAAGCGCATACAGGCGCGAACCCTGGCCGCCGGCCAGCAGCATGGCGATACATTCTTTCATAATTTTCTCCCCTTGCTTTCGCCCTTGCGGGCCCTTTTATCCTGCAAGCGAATCGCTTCGCTTTCAAGGCATCTGCCCTGTTTTGCCCGCGGCCTGCCCTGCATCCGCCCCGGGCTTTGCCTCCGGCGCGGGCTTCGCCGCCTGCCGCCTGCCCGCGGCGCGCGGCGCGCGCTTTTTCGGCACGCGGAACAGCACCGCCGCCATGGGCGGCACCTTCACGGAAATATACTGCTCAAAGCCGTGCATGGGCTTTTTCACCGCCTTCACCGGGGCGTTACACACGCCGGTGCCGCCGAATTCCTTCGCGTCGGAATTGAGCAGCTCGGCATAGGTGCCGGGGTTCGGCACACCGAAGCGGTAATCCGGCCGCAGCACGGGCGCAAAGTTTGCCACACAAATCACTTCGCCGCCGCTTTCATCCCTGCGCAGGAACACGATGATGCTTTGGGACGAATCGTCCGGCACAATCCACTGGAAGCCGTTCCAGGAAAAATCGTCCTGCCACAGGGCCGGCGTTTCATTATATATGCGGTTCAGGGTGCGCACATACTGCTGCATCTGGGCATGGCGCTCGTAGCCCAGCAGCAGCCAATCAAGCTGGTGGGCCTCGTTCCATTCAATGAACTGGCCGAACTCCTGCCCCATAAACATCAGCTTTTTGCCCGGGTGGGCCATCATATAGCCGAAGAAGGTGCGCAGGCCGGCAAATTTCTGCTCGTAGTCGCCGGGCATCTTGTTGATAAGGCTGCACTTGCCGTGCACCACCTCGTCATGGCTGATGGGCAAAATGAAATTTTCGCTGAAGGCATAGAAAAAGCTGAACGTCACCTTGTTGTGGCTGCCGCTGCGGAACAGAGGGTCCGTGCTCATATAGCTGAGCATATCGTTCATCCAGCCCATGTTCCATTTGAAATTGAAGCCCAGCCCGCCCTCGCTGACAGGGTGGGACACAAGCGGCCAGGCCGTGCTCTCTTCTGCTATCATCAGGGCATGGGGGTGGCGCGCGAACACCTCGCTGTTCAGCCTCTGCAAAAATTCAATGGCCTCCAGGTTCTCTTTGCCGCCGTTTTTGTTGGGCGCCCACTCGCCGTCGCGGCGGTTGTAATCCAGATACAGCATGCTGGCCACGGCGTCCACGCGCAGGCCGTCCACATGGTATTCCTCCAGCCAGAACAGCGCGTTGGACACAAGAAAGCTCTGCACCTCCGGCCTGCCGTAGTCGAACACCATGGTGCCCCATTCCTTGTGCTCGGCGCGCAGGGGGTTCTGGTCCTCATAGCAGTTGGTGCCGTCGAATTTGTAAAGGCCGAACTGGTCCTTCGGGAAGTGCGCGGGCACCCAGTCCATAATAACGCCGATGCCGCCCTGATGGCACGCATCTACAAACGCCATAAAATCATGCGGCGTGCCGTAGCGGCTGGTGGGGGCAAAATAGCCCGTCACCTGGTAGCCCCAGCTTCCGTCAAACGGATGCTCCATAATGGGCATGAGTTCCACATGCGTATAGCCCATGTCCTGCAGGTAGGGCACCAGCTCTTTGGCAAGGTCGCGGTAATTGAAGGGGTTGCCGTCCTCATAGGTGCGCCAGGAGCCTGCATGCATCTCGTAGATATTCACCGGGGCCTTCAGCGGGCTGTTCTTCGCCATTCTTTTCTGCCAGGCGGCGTCGCCCCATTCATAGCCGGCCAGCTCGTACACCTTGGAGCAGTTTGCAGGGCGCGTTTCCGTATGGAAGGCGTAAGGGTCCGCCTTGAACACCAGCTCGTCGTCCGGCGTGGTGACGCAGTATTTATAAATGTCATATACGGCAAGGCCGGGCACAAAGCATTCCCAGATGCCGCCGGCCTCGTCCAGGTTTTCCATAGGGGCCGCGCCGGGCACCCAGCTGTTGAAATCGCCCACTACGCTGACGGCCTTGGCACGCGGGGCCCACACGCGGAACACCACACCCTGCTGCGCGCCGCGCGTCTCAAAGTGCGCGCCGAAAAATTTCTGGCTTTCAAAATTTCTGCCCTGCTTGAACAGATAGACAGGCACCTCGGCCTGCGGATGCTTCTGGTTCTTTTTCAAAACACTTCCTCCTTTTCGGCGCCAGAGGCGCCTCAGGCTGGCAGCGTCACCGCACCGGCGTCTGCCGGGCTTGGTGCGGCACAGGATTCTTTCCTTTATTTTACTCATCTTTCCTGTATTTTTCAAGGGAATTCTGTATCATTTAGGCAATCCGGCGCCAAAAAAAACGGCATATTTTAGATATTTTACACAAAATTTATAGAAACCAGCCTTTTCCACACAAAAGGCGCAGAAAAAAGGCGCCTTTCGTCACCTCAAAAGGGACGAAAAGCGCCCGGCGGGGCCAGAAGCACTTTACAGCCATTTTTCTTCGGCCTCCACACCACGGCGGCGCCCGCAAGCGCCGCGGCACACAGCGTGAAAAAAGCGCCCTCCGCCGCCGCAAAAGCGGCGCGAAAGGCGCCCGGCGGGGCCAAGGCCCTTTACAGCCATTTTTTCTTCAGCATCCATACCACGGCGGCGCCCATAAGCGCCGCGGCACAAGCGTGGAAAAAGCGCCCTCCGCCGCTGCAAAAGCGGCGCGAAAGGCGCCCGGCGGGGCCAGAAGCACTTTACAGCCATTTTTTCTTTGGCCTCCACACCATGGCGGCGCCCATAAGCGCCGCGGCACACAGCGTGAAAAAAGCGCCCTCCGCCGCTGCAAAAGCGGCGCGAAAGGCGCCCGGCAGGGTCAAGGCCCTTTACAGCCATTTTTTCTTCAGCATCCATACCACGGCGGCGCCCGTAAGCGCCGCGGCAATGGCGATAACCACCCAGAAGCCATAGGGCGATGTCTCGAACGGCACGGGCACATTTGCGCCCCACAGGCCAAACACGATGGACGGAATGGTGAGGATGATGGTGACGGAGGCCAGCACCTTCATGACGATGTTCAGGTTGTTTGAAATGACAGAGGCGAACGCGTCCATGGTGCCCGAAAGGATGTCGCGGTAGATGTTCGACATCTCGATGGCCTGCTTGTTTTCGATGATAACGTCCTCCAGAAGCTCTTCATCCTCCGGGTACGCCTTTACAAACTGGGTGCGCATCAGCTTTTCCAGCACAAGCTCGTTGCCCTTCAAAGAAGTGGAAAAATACACAAGGCTTTTTTCCAGCCCCAGCATCTGGATGAGCTCTTTGTTTTTCATGGAAATGTGCAGCTCGTTTTCCACGCGGTTGGAGGCTTTGTCCACCTCGCGCAGGTAAAACAGAAACAGCGTGGCGTTGCGGTAAAGCATTTGCAGCGTCATGCGGCGCTGCTTTTTTGTGGAAAAATTCTTCACCGGGCTGTCGCTGAAGGCGCGCGTCAGCGCCGTCTCCTTCAGGCACACCGTCACGATGTTCGCCTCGGTGAGAATGATGCCGTACGGCAGCGTGGTGTACACAAAGCCGCGCCCGGGGCGCACCTCCACCGTGGGGGTGTCCACCAGGATGAGCATATGCCCATCTTCAAAATCAATGCGGCTTCGCTCTTCTTCGTCAAGCGCGGCGCGCACGAGGTCTACGTCAATGTGCAGCTGTGTGCACACCGAGGCCACCTCTTCTTCCGTGGGGGCGCACATATCCACCCACGTGCCGGGGCAGATGCTGCCGCACTCGTGCAGGCGCCCCTGCTGCGTTTCATAAATAGAGACCATCGGCCTTTCCTTTCCGCGCAAAAGCACGGCGCAAGGGCAGCTAAGGCCGCCGCACACCGTGAACAGCGCTATGTGATGTTTGTTTGCATAATCGCCCTTGGGCGTCGCCTTCCATGGCCTGCTCACAGTCCTTTCCGCGGCCTGCCTGCATGTACGTCTCCATGCCGCCGCATTATTCAGTTTATGCTTTGCACCGTCGGTTTGTCAAGGTTTTTTGCCGTGCTTTTCCTTGCAAAACCTGCATTTTTCGCGCACGGCAGGCGCAGGCAAAGGGGCCGCCCCTGCGGGGCGGCCCCTTTGCCTTTGCGCTGCATCATATGCCGCATTTGCCCGGCTGTGCCCGGCCTCAGGCCGGCATGCCTGTTTTGGGGTTTGCCTTCTGGCCGCCGCTGGGTGCGGACGGCTGAGGCTGGGGCTGGGCGGGTGTTTCCGTCTTTTTGACCACGCCGAAGGTGCCGTCTGCATTCTGCTTCAGCTCAAACCCGGGCACAACGTAACCGGCCGCATCTTTGGAGGTGAAGGAGCCGCCCGAAATGCTGATATTGGCTTGCTTGATGTCATTGCTGCCGCTGGCGGCGAACTGTGTGTCGAACGTGCCGCCCTGAATGGTGAGGGCAGCTTTATCCTCCCAGCCGTCCACCGGGTTGCCTGCGCCGTATTCTATCTTGCCGGTCACTTTGCCGGTAAAGTTTTCGTCAAAGGTGACGGTGACGCCGTCTTTATATGCATCCGACATATTATAATACAAATCGAAGGCCACTTTTCCTTCGCCCGCCGTAATGCAGGTATCGCCCGTTGCCACCGTGTTGCCGAAGTTGTTCGAAAGCACATAGCCGCAGACGCTGCTCTTCGTGCCGTCCAGCTTCACGCCGTCCAATGTGAGGTCGCAGTAATTCTGCACCAGTATCTTGGCTTTGTCGGAAGTGAGCGTGCCGTTCTTCAGCGTGACGGCAGAGCCCTTCAAAAGCTGCATGCCGTTCGTCTCTGTGCCCGCAGAGCCGACCAGCGTCCCGTTGATATTGTATGTGTGCCCGCCGAAATCGAACACAATGCTCTGCCCCTCTTTCACCACCACGCCGCCGCCCTGCGCGTCCCTGAGCATGGTGATGATAACCTGCGTGCCGTCCGCAGGCACTGCGGCCACGGCCTCGGCCAGCGTGTTGTACCCAACATTGCCGATGGCGAAGCAGGCGTCCGCGGCAGGCGCGATGATGAAGTTCCCGTTTTCGTCTTCCACCGCCGCAGAGCCCGCGGGCACATATGCGCTCACATCCGAGCTGAAGGTGCCGCCGGTAATACTCGCCGCGCCCACGGCGTTATCTGTATTTTCTACAACAACTGCGGTTCCACCGAGGGTCCCGCCGGTAAATGTGCCGCCTTTTATCAAGACGATAGAGCTTTTTCCCGCTCCGCTGTCAGGCGCAGGGTTACTGTTCCCGATATGCACCGCTTCCCTGTATGCCGCATGAAAATTGCCGCCATATACAGTAGCCATATTTTCAAAAGATTCTCCGGCCACATACAGTGCATAGAAGGAAGTAGTCGTATGGGCCGGGTTATTTACACAGGAAACTGTGCTGAAATCGCCGTCATAAATATCCGCTGTACCCCCTGCAATCGCCAAGCCGCCCTGTACGCCTACTACTTTACCATTTTCAAAGCGCAGGTAAGCAGTACTGGAGCTTTCACCGCTGCGAACTGTATATCCCCACTTGTCCGAGCAGGAGCTGCAGGACGTATTGCGGAATTCGCCGCCGGAAATCGTCATGTCTCCCCGGTTTTCCACAGCGGGATACCAGGGGCTTTCATAGTAACCGCCTTTTATATAAGTCGTACTGCCCTCCTGTGTGGCAATTTCAGTGCCGCAGCCCGTATAAGTGCCGCCTTCAAAAGTAGCTGTCCCACTTGCACGGTTCCAAATATTGCTGCCGGCCGCCTGCAAATTTCCACGGTAAGCACCATTCTTCAGGCACAAAACCCCATAGTTGTCAATACTGCCGTACCCCAAAGTACCGGCGCTGCTGTCCACCGTGCCTTCGCCTGTCACAGTTAATGTTCCGTAGTTTACAAAGGGGCGGCCCTTAAAACTGCTTTCTACCGTAATGCTGTGCCCCTTCATATCCAGCAGAATATTTTTGCCTTCCGGAACGGTAACGATATCCTCTGTTTTCATCACAATGTCGTCAAGCAGCTCGACGGTTGTTTCCACCCCGCTCGGCGCGGCATTCACCGCCTGCGCCAGAGTGGCGTACTGCGTGCCGTTCACCTGCGCCACATTGCCTGCCTCGCCTTCGGCAAACGCTGCGGTGCCGCCAAACGCAAGCACCATGCATGCCGCCAGCAGAAATACCGCCGCTTTTTTCCATACCGCATATTTCATAATCCGCTTCACCTTTCTTTCAGGCTTCGAAAGGCAGAGCAGGGCGGCCCTTCTTCTCAGGGAAAATTGTTTTCACCGTCTGGTGAAAACAGAGAACAGGCGCCTGTTCTGCCGAATAAGCAAATTATACCAGCAAAGCCTCCCGGTTTCAAGTGGGCCGGGAGGCTTTGCCGTCATTTTTTCGCAAAAAGCTGCACGGTGCGCGCCGCAAGCAGCCCCGCGTCCGCCGCGTCATGCGTCACGCACACCACAGCGCGCCCGGCGGCATGCCCGCGCACAAAGGCAGCGGCGGCGGCCCTGGCCCCGCCGTCCAGCCCCTTGAAGGGCTCGTCCAGCAGGACAGCCGCGCTGTCGGCCAGCATGGCGCGCGCAAGGCTCACACGGCGCTGCTGCCCGCCCGAAAGCTGGCACACGGGCTGGCGCATGGTATGCGCCTCAAACCCAAGCGCGCGAAAGGCCTCCTCCGCCTGCGCCTGCGTGCACGGGCAGGCCAGCAGCACATTGCCCACCGCCGAAAGGCCGGGCACCAGCCGCTCCTCCTGAAACGCGCAGGCAAGCTTTGCCCCGGCGGGCGTAATTTCGCCCCTGTCGGGCTTTGCAAGCCCCAGCAGCAGGCGCAAAAGCGTAGTTTTGCCCGCGCCGCTGGGCGCCATCACGCACACGGCCTCGCCCGGCGCAAAGCTTTGCGTTACGCCGCAGAGCACCGCATTGCCGTGAAAGCTTTTCCACACGCCGTCTGCCCGCAGCGCCGCGGGCGCCGCAGGCTGCCGCCGCATGGGCGGCGGGCACCGGCGGCACACCGCCCGTTCGGCGCGGCCCAAGGCTGCAAGAAACAGCTTTTCAAAGCCGAAGCTGAGCAGAATGATGACCAGCGTCCAAGCGAACAGGTCTGCCGCCGAAAGCAGAAGCTTTGCGTTATACAGCATTTCGCCCAGGCTTCCGGATGTAATGCCTATCACCTCGGCCGCCACGCCGCTTTTCCAGCACAGGCCAAGGCCCACGCGGCAGGCGGCCCGCACGCCGGGCGCGGCTGCAGGCGCGTAGATATAGCGCGCCGTGCGCATGGCGCCCAAGCGGAACACCTTTGCCATTTCAGGCAAAGCGGCATCTACGCTTAAAAGGGCCTCCAGCGTGTTGGCATACACCACCGGCACCACCATCAGAAAGCTGATGAGCATGGAGAGGTTGGCGGCATTGCGCAACCAGAACAGCGCCAGCACGGTGAAGCTGGCCACCGGCACGCTTTTTACAGTGAGCACAAGCGGGTGCAGCAGCACGCGCACAAACGCGCAGGCGGCGGAAAGGCACGCCAGCGCCAGTCCCGCGGCCAGCCCCAGAAAAAAACCGGCCAGAATGCGCGCTGTGCTCTGGCACACCGTGTGCCAGAAGGCGGCAGTGGGCACAAGGCCCGCCAGCGTTTTCAGCACCGCAAGCGGCGAGGCCAGAATAAGCGAGGATGCCACCGCCGCGCTTGCGGCCTGCCACACGCACAGCCAGAAGGCGACGGCCAACACGCTTTGCAGCCACCTTTTGCGCAGCAGCTTACGCACCGTAGTAGAAATCATCACCCGGCATCTGGCCGCCCACCGCCTGCGCGTTCTGTTCATACAGCACGTTCAGGTAGCCGGACACCTTGGCCTTCATGTCAGAGCCGGTGATGAATGTGATATTGCAGGCCGGCAGGGCCTTTTCAGCCACCTCGGCCTTGGGCACGATGCCGTACTGCGCCACAAGGGCCGCGGCCTCCTGCGTATTCGCATTCACGAATTCCACGCTGGCCGCATAGTCCTCCAGAAATTCTTCAAACGCAGCCTCGTTTTCCTCCACAAACTGTGTGCGCGCCAGCACCACGCCGGTGACAAGCGCGGAATCGGGCGAGACCTTGTTCCATTCCTCCGTCATATCCAGCGCAACGGTAAGGCCCTCCATCTGCATCTGGGCAGTGGTGACATACGGCTGCGGCAGCATGGCGATGGACTGCCCGCCGGACATCTGCATGGCGCTCAGCACCTCGGTGGCCTCGCTTTTATACTCCACCGTCACGTCCTCGCCCGGCACAAGGCCGTTTTGCTCTAAAATATAGTTCAGTGTATATTCCGGCGTAGTGCCCTTGCCTGTGGAATAAATGGTCTTGCCCGCAAGGTCGGCCACACTGGTGATGCCGTCGCCTGTTGTCACGATATACAGCACGCCCAGCGTGTTGATGGCGGCCACTTCCACGCCGCCCGTCTCTTTCATTTTATTATACAGCACGCCGGCAAGGTTACAGGGCACAAGGGCCACGTCCACCTCGCCCTTCACCAGCAGCGGGGTTATCTCGTCCGCCGCGCCGTACATCGTCACCTCATAGTCGTGGCGCGCCTCGCCCTTGTCCACGCTGTCCATCAGGCCCACAAGGCCCATGGTGGTGGGGCCCTTCAGGCTGGCGATGCGAAAGGCTGTGCGCTGGGCCGCCTGCTGCGGCTCACTTTCGCTGGCGGCGCTTTGCGCCGAAGCCGAAGACGCCCCGCTGGGCGCGGGGCTGCTGCACCCGGCCAGAAGTGCCGCGCACAAAGCAAGCGCCAGCAAAAGGCTGATCATCTTTTTCATAAACCGATTCCTCTTTTCCGCGCGCCCAAGGGCACGCCTTGTATTGACAGTTCCACTATACTATAATAGAGGAAGAAATAAAGTTGCCACAGCAACTTTGTCAAAAATTTGTTCACTGCTGTGTCTGTGCCCGCGTGTGCGGCACAGGCACGGCCGCAGAGAAGAGGGGCGGCTATGGAAGAGGGCATTGCGCGCTGCGCACTGTTTGCAGGCATGCGCGCGGAAGAGGTGGAAGGCCTGCTGGGGCGGCTGGCGTGCACGCGCAGGCAGTATGAAAAGGGCGAGGTGCTGCTGCATGCCGGGTATGAGAACCGCAGCATCGGCGTTGTGCTGTACGGCGAGATAGAGGCCATGAAGCTGGCGGCGGACGGCACGCAGTTCCTTACCGCGCGCATGGGGCCGGGGGGGGTGTTCGGTGATGTGCTGGCAGGCTCGCGCAGCACGAAAAGCCCTGTCACCGTGGCGGCCGCAAGCCGCGCCGGGGCGCTGTGGATGCCGTTTTCCGCGCTGGTGGGCTGCGGGCAGGCAAGGCTCCTACAAAACTATATCGCCTTAATATCGGATAAATACTTCTCGCTGGACAGGCGTGTAGAGCTGCTTTTGCGCCGCGGCGTGCGGGAAAAGCTTTTTTATTACCTGAAAACAGAGGCCACGCCTGCCCCCGGCGGCGGGCGGCGCACCCCCTTCACGCGCGCGGCGCTCGCCAGCTACCTCGGCTGCGAGCGCTCGGCCCTGTGCCGCGAAATAGGCCGCCTGCGCAGAGAGGGGCTTTTGCGCACGCAGGGCCGCGTGTTCTTTTTGGCGGGCATGTAGCTGCGCCGCCGGGGCGCTGCCGGCATAGAAAGGATATTCCGTTCCCGCGTGGCCCGCGCCGGGGCAGGCCGCCTTTGAAGAGGCGCATTTCTGACGCATTCGGCTTTATTCCCCCGGTATACGCAGCGCGGCATGCGCGTTCAAAAAAGCCCGCTTTCTGCATACGGACAAAACGCGGCCGGTGCTTGTGTTCGGGCAGGCTTTGCACCGCAAGCCGTCTGTTTCATCACAGGGGAAGCGTATGCTTCTTCCATAAAAATTTCTTTCCGCTGCAGAAGGGCATGATACAGGCACAAACAAAACCAGGGCGCGCTCGTCTTTCGGGCGCGCCCTGGTTTTTCTGTTTTTATGCCTCGGCGTTCAATACGCCCGTGTCGCCCGCCTCATAGGCGGCTTTGTCGATGGACGCGGTGCGGTCCAGCACCCAGGCGCCGTCCTGAAAGACGAACTCGCACGCCTGATAGGAAACGGTGCTACTCTCTTCATGCGACTCTTTGTTCGTGTGCTGGAAGGTGAAGGCCGCCGTGCAGCGGAAGCGCGGCGGGTCTGCATTTTCCACAGCCGTCAGGCTGCCCTCGGTGCACTCGGCGCTTGTGAACGAAAACACATTGGCCAAATTCTCCTTGGTGGAAAGCGTGCCCTTCAAATCTTCCCGCTTTGCCTCGGTGACGCCCAGCACGGCCGCGATATCCTGCTTGTTCACGGCGTCCAGATACGAGGCATAATAGGCGCCCAGCAAGGCCTTTGCGGCCTCTGCCTCCGGCACGCCGCCCTCTGTTTTCACATCGCCAAAGGCAAGGGCGGTGTTTTCAATGTCGCTGAACACCACGCTGCCCGTGGTGACGGCGCCGTGCGGGGCCGTGTATTCCATGGATATAGTGCTGCCCACGGCCACCATGGGCAGGCTTACCGTGCCGCCCTGCGGCTTTTGGGCCACCTCGGCGCCATCGATGAATATTTTGGCCTCATCGCCGGGGCAGCCGGACACCGTGATATCCGCCATGGCCAGCGCGCCGCTGAATTCCGTGGGCTGCTGCACGCTGAACAGCGAGAGCACCGTCTGCTGGCCCGTGACGGTAGAGCCCGTGCCGCTGGAGGCCGTCACCGCGCAGGTATACTGCCCGGGGAACAGCCCCTCGTACAGCACGCCGCCCTCCACCACCCGGCCGGTGCGGGGCACGCCGTTCAGGCTGAGCAGCGGGTTCTGTGCGCTGCTTGTCAGCATCAGCTGCACAGGCTGCACCGCCAGCTTATATTTTGCATAGCCTAAGAACACATTGTCCTTCGCCACGCCCAGCGCCGGGTAGGCGCTGCCGGCAAGCGTTTCGTCCATTGCCTGCGCCGCAAGCTGCTCTGCCAGCGCCTCGCGCGCGTCAGGCTGGGCAAAGGCGTCGCACAGCGCGGCCAGAGAGGCCTCGTCCGCCGTCAGCCCTTCCGCAGGCTGCACAAGCTGTTCCAGCGCCTGTGTGTCGCCCTGCGCCAGCGCCTGTGTGGCCTCGGCCACAAATTTGCCGGGGTTGAATAAATGGGAGAGCACCATGGAGGCCGACGCCAGCACGGCAAAGCTTATGGCCAGCACGATGCACAGCCTGCCCAGCGCGCGCGTGCCGCCGCCCGCTTTGTGCGGCGGCGCCTCGGCCGTGTCGCCCGGGGCGCGCGGGCCGCTCTGGCCGGGGGCGCCCCGCTTTTTTTCATGCCTGCCGCCATGCTTTTCAGGGGGCTGCCATGCGGGCTGCGGCTGTTCCTCGTGCTTTGCAGGCGGGGTGAAGGCCATGGTGTCGCCCATGTCCCCGCCGCCCTGCGGCGCAGCCTGCTCCAGCGCGCTGAATTCTTCTTCAAACGCGGCGCCGCCGCGGTTTTCCTGTTCGCTCATAGAAGTTCTCCCTTAATGCGGGCTCAAAGTTTTCTGCGCGCGGGCCGGGGCGCAGCCCCGCGGCGCTGCGGCTCACAGCTTCGCGTAGGACGCGGCTATCTTCGCCGCGGCGCGCGCGTTGTTGTAAGCCAGCTGGATGTTGGTCTTCAGGCTTTCACCGCCCGTGGCCTCTACAATATGGGCCAGCAGGTACGGCGTGGTGGCCTTGCCCTTGATGCCGTCGGCTTTGGCGCTGGCAATGCACTTTTCAATAACGGCGTTCATCTGGTCAAAATCCATGGCGTATTCCTCAGGCACAGGGTTGCCCACCAGGATGCCGCCGGTGAGGCCAAGGTCCCACTTCACCTTGGCAATGCGGGCTATCTCGGCCTCGTCTTTGGCCTCATGGTCTACCCCAAAGCCGGATTTGCGGCAGTAGAACGCGGGGAAATCCGCCGTGCGCAGGCCCAGCACGGGCACGCCCATCGTCTCCAGATATTCCAGCGTGAGGCCGATGTCCAAAATCATCTTGGCGCCGGCGCACACCACTACGACGCTGGTTTTGCGCAGCTCCTGCAAATCGGCGCTGATATCCATAGTGGTTTCTGCGCCGCGGTGCACGCCGCCGATGCCGCCCGTGGCGAACACGCGGATACCCGCCAGAGAGGCGATGATCATGGTAGAGGCCACCGTGGTGGCGCCCGTGCGGCCCAGCGCGCACATCACGGGCAAATCGCGCCGGGACACCTTGGCCACGTTTTCACCCCTGCACATCAGCTCAAGCTCGCTTTGCGAAAGGCCCACCTTCAGCACGCCGCCGATAATAGCGATGGTGGCGGGCACCGCGCCCTCGGCGCGGATAATTTTTTCTATCTCGGCGGCAAAGGCCAGGTTCTCCGGGTAGGGCATGCCGTGGGAGAGAATTGTGCTCTCCAGCGCCACCACGGGCCTGCCGTCCTTCAGGGCAGAGGAAACCTCCGGTGTTATCGACAAATAATCCTTCAAATTCATCGTACATACTCCTTTATATAACTTTCACACAACGCGGGGGAAATATCCGCGCGAATCGTGTCGCTGGAAGAAATGGCGCACAAAGAACAGCCGATGGCGAACTCTACTGTGCGCTCAGGCGGAAAGACGTGCAGCGCGGCATACACCACGCCCGCCATGGCGGCGTCGCCCGCGCCGGTGGCGTTCACCATGGGGAACGGGCGGCTCGCCCTTCGGATGACGCGGCCCTCTGCGTCCTGGTAATGGAGCCCCTCGGCCCCAAGCGAGACGAACAGCCGCCGCACGCCCTTTTGCAGCAGCGCCTCACAGCCGCGGCGCAGGCCGGGCTCGGTATCCGCCGGGATGCCTGTCAGCGCCTCCAGCTCCATGCGGTTGGGCTTTATGGTGTCAAAGCGCCCGATGATGCCGCGCAGCCGCTGCGCCTTCGCACAGGAGACCGTGTCCAGAAACACGGGCACGCGGGCCGCCTCGCACAGCGCCTCCAGCGTGCGGGGCTCAAGGTTCGCGTCCGTCACGCAGATGCCGCAGGCATTTATCTTTTCCGCCATGCGGCGGATGTGCTCGGGGCTCACGGCGCCCAGCACATCCATATCGCTCATGCCGATGAGCATGTCGTTCGCATCGTCCATAATGGAGATATAGCTGCCGGAGCGCGCGCCCTCGCGCACCAGCATGCAGGAGGTATCCATGCCCGCATCGCGGCAGCCCGCAAGCAGCATCTGGCCGAAGGCGTCGCCGCCCACCGCGCTGGCAAACACCACCGGCACGCCCAGGCGGGCAAGGTTGTCGCAGATGTTGCGGCACACGCCGCCAAGCGAGAGGTGAAGCGCGCCGGGGTTTGAGTCGCGCAGGCGGATGGGCGCGTAGCTGTGGCCGTGCACATCCACATTGGCGCCGCCCACGCCGAAAACGCTCTGGTTCAAGCTGTTTGCCCCCTTCTGCCGGCAGCCGTGTGCCGGCGGGTATCCAATCAATACTATTTATTTTACTTCCTTTGGCCGCAAAAGGCAAGCGCCTGTATACGCGGGGCCGAACATGAATAAACCGCGCGGGCACGGCGCAAACTATCACCATCAACGCGCCGGGGCACCCGGCCAAGGAGGAAAAAAATGAAAAAAGGATTTTCTGGCTTTTGGCGGGGAAAAGGCTTCTACCTCGCGCTGACGCTGGTGATAGCGGGCGCGGCAACGGCCAGCTTTTTTGCCGTGAACAGCATGATGACGCATTTTGGCACAGGCGATACACAAAGCCGCATCGACGGGGAGGAGACAACGCCATGGGATACACAGTCGGCACAGCAGGCAGAGAAAAAGCAGGAGGACGTTCCCGTCTCCTCATCCTCTTCATCTGCATCGCAAAGTGGGGCATCCTCGCAGGCCTCTTCGCAGGCTTCGTCCGCCGCGCCAAGCGATGCTGCCAGTGCGCCGGCGTCGCCCAGTCCGTCGTACGTCTGGCCTGTGGAGGGTGAAGTGACGCAGAGCTTCACCGGTGACGAGCTGGTTTACAACGAGACCATGGGCGACTGGCGCACGCACAACGGCATAGACGTTGTGAGCAAATTCGGCGGCGCCGTGTTCTCGCCCAGCGCGGGCGAGGTGAAGCTTGCCCAGACGGACGATGCCCTGTGGGGCGGCGTGGTAGAGGTGCAGAGCGGCGATGTCACCCTGCGCTTCTGCGGGCTGGACGAGGTGTTTGTAAAAGAGGGCGATACGCTCGTTCAGGGCGACAGCATCGGCGTGGCCGGCGAGGTGCCGGCAGAGGCCGCCGCGGGCGCGCACCTGCATGTGGAATGCATGCAGGGCGGCCAGTATATCGACCCCGCAAAGCTGTTCGGCTGAAAGCCCGGGCGGCAGAAAACCCCATAAAGGCCGGCAGCCCTGCGGGCGCGGAGGCACAACAGCGTGCAGCCGCGCCCGCAGGGCTGCTTTCGCTGTGCGCCGCCGCGCGCGGGGCGCCCGCCCCGGGCCGCCGCGTGCAGCCGGTGCGCTTTTGCCGCATTTCAGCCGTTCAATTTGCCCGTGCGCCTTGCGCCAGAGGCCGTTTTGTGCTATCTTTTTATAGATATCAGTATTTTTGCCCGCGGCAGGTGCGCGCGGGCCGCGAAAGGAACGGCAGAATGGGAAAATTCACCTTTATCCCCACGGATATGGAAGGCGTTGTCATCATCGAACCCACCGTGTTCGGCGACGAGCGCGGTTATTTTATGGAAACTTACTCGGAAAAGGAATTTGCCGCCGCGGGCATCCGCGGCCCCTTTGTGCAGGATAACCAGTCCAAAAGCACGCGGGGCGTGCTGCGCGGGCTGCACTTTCAAAAGCACCGCCCCCAGGGCAAGCTGGTGCGCGTGATAGCGGGCGAAGTATTCGATGTGGCGGTGGATTGCCGCCCCCATTCCCCCACGTTCGGCAAATGGGCGGGCGTGCGCCTCTCGGCTGCGAACAAGCGCCAGTTTTATATTCCGCAGGGGTTCGCGCACGGCTTTCTTGTGCTGAGCGACGAGGCTGAATTCACTTATAAGTGCACCGATTTTTACGCCCCGGACGACGAGGGCGGCGTGGCGTGGGACGACGCGGACATCGGCATCGTCTGGCCCGGCGCCGGGTGCGAGGTAAAGCTCAGTGCGAAGGACAAGCTGCACCCCGGCTTTGCCGCGCAGGATTTTTCCTTTTTTGAAAAGTGGTGAGCGGCATGGCGATGTTTAAGGCTTATTGCAAGGATTTCTGGCGCTACCGCTACCTTTTGCAGAACCTGATCGGGCGGGATTTCAAGCTGAAATACCGCCGCAGCGTGCTGGGCGTGCTGTGGAGCGTTCTGAACCCCCTTTTGATGAATATTGTGATGGTGGCGGTGTTCTCTACCCTGTTTGCCGCCATGCGCGGGCAGGGCATCTCGAATTTCCCGGTGTACCTCATCATCGGCCAGCTTTTGTTCACCTTTTTCAACGACGCCACCTCAAGCGCCATGTCCAGCATGCTGGGCGCGGCGCCGCTCATCAAAAAGGTGTACATTCCGAAATACATCTTCCCGCTAGAAAAGGTGTGCTTTGCGCTTGTGAACTGCGTGTTCAGCTTTGTGGCGCTGGTGATTGTGATGTTCTTCACCGGCGCGCCGCTGCACCCCACTGTGCTGCTGGCGCTGTACCCGCTTTTGACGCTGTTTCTGTTCAGCCTGGGCGTGGGCCTTGTGCTGGCCACGCTGACGGTGTTTTTCCGCGACATCATGCATTTGTGGAGCGTGTTCACCACCATGCTGATGTATTTTTCCGCCATTTTTTACGACCCGTCCCAGATGGGCTCGCTTGTGGTGTACGGCTTTTCCATCAATATGTCGCAATTCATCAAGTTCAACCCGCTGTACTGGTACATTACAGCCTTCCGCGCTGCCGTGCTGGACGGCAAGCTTTTGAGCTGGAACATGCTGTGGATCTGCGGCGCCTGCGCCTGTGCCACGCTGGTGTTCGGCCTTCTGGTGTTCCGCAAGCAGCAGGACAAATTCGTGCTGCACATTTAAGGGGGCGCAGAATATGAGCATGATAGAAGTGAATAATGTCTCCATGCGCTTCAATATGGCCAAGGAAAAGCACGAGAGCCTGAAGGAATACTTTCTGGCCGCTGTGCAGGGACGGCTGCAGTTTGAAGAATTTTACGCCCTGCGGGACGTCTCCCTCACGGTGGAGCGCGGCGATTTCTACGGCCTTGTGGGGCTGAACGGCTCGGGCAAATCCACCCTTCTGAAGGTGATATCCGGCGTGTTCAAGCCCTCGGCGGGCAATGTGACGGTGCGCGGCACCATCGCCCCGCTCATCGAGCTGGGCGCCGGGTTCGACTTTGACCTCACCGCCCGCGAAAACATCTTTCTAAACGGCACGGTGCTGGGCATGACGCCGAAATACATCCGCGAAAAATTCGACGAGATTGTGGAGTTCAGCGAACTGCGCGATTTTCTCGACATCCCGCTGAAGAACTATTCCTCCGGCATGGTGTCGCGGCTTGCTTTCGCCGTGGCCACCACCACAAAGCCCGATGTGCTGATTGCCGATGAAATTCTGGCCGTGGGCGATTTTCTGTTCCAGCAGAAATGTGAAGCACGCATGCAGGAGCTGATGGGCGGCGGCACCACCGTCATTCTCGTGAGCCATTCCATCGAGCAGATAGAGCGCATGTGCAACAAGGTCACCTGGCTGGAAAAGGGCCGCGTGCGCATGCAGGGCGCGTGCGGCGACGTGTGCACCGCCTACAAAGAGCTGAACGGCCATGCGCCGGAGGCTGGGGCATGAGCGCGCCGCAAAACCCGGCAGAGCGCGATTCCGTAGGCAAGGCCCTTGCGCGCACGGCAAACCCCGCGCACGCCGCCAGCCTTCTGCGCCGCGCCCTTGCCTGCCTGCGCACACGCGGCTGGCAGGCCCTGTGGCGCGAGACGTTTTACCGCCTGTGCCTTGTGTTCGGCAAAGAGCCCTGGCAGCTTCGCGCGGACGTGCCCCTGCGCAGAGAACTGCGTGCGCAGAGGCATGCCGCCCTGCCGCAGCAGCCCCTTATCAGTGTGGTGGTGCCGCTGTATAACACGCCGCCGCGCTATTTGAAAGAGATGGTGGCCAGCGTGCGCGCCCAAAGCTACCAGAACTGGGAGCTTGTGCTGGTAGACGCATCGGATGCGTCCGGCGCGGGGGCAAAGCTGGCCGCGCGTATCCGCGACGAACGCGTGCGCTATGTGCGCCTTGCGAAAAACGAGGGCATTGCGGCCAACACCAATGTAGGGCTGGCAGAGGCCGAGGGCGAATGGATCACCCTGCTGGACCACGACGACGCTTTGAGCCCCAATGCCCTGTACGAGGTGGCAAGGGCCGCCTGCGAGAGCGGGGCCGAGTTCATTTATTCCGACGAGGTGGTGCTGGACAGCACCATGAAGCGCCTTTCGGAATATCATTTCAAGCCCGGCTACTCCCCCGACACCCTGCGCGGGTGCAATTATATCACACACCTGTGCGCCTTTACGGCACAGCTTCTCCGCCGCGCAGGCGGCGGAGAGGATGCACGGTTCGACGGCGCGCAGGACTACGACCTTATCCTGCGCCTGTGCGAGGCGGCCAAAGGCGTCCATCACATCCCAAAAGTGCTGTATTACTGGCGCGGCCACGCGCAGAGCACCGCGGGCGATATCTCGGCCAAGCCCTACGCCCTGAAGGCCGGCGCCGCCGCTGTGGCCGCCCACCTGCAGCGGCTGGGCCTTGCGGGCGAGGTATCCTGCATTCCCGGCTGCCCGGGCGCATACCGCACGCGGTATGCCGTTGCGGGCGAGCCGCGCGTTTCGGTGCTGATTCCGAACAAGGACCACGCGGAGGATCTGCGCCGCTGCCTTGCCTCCATTTATAAATACGGGGGCTGGCGCAACCTGGAAGTAATCGTCATCGAGAACAACTCCACCGAGCGCACCACCTTCGCCTTATACAAGGCGGCGCGCGCCTCGCTGCCGGGGCTGCGCGTGGTGCAGTATCAGGGGCCGTTCAACTTTTCCGCCATTAACAACACGGCCGCCCGCTATGCCACAGGCCAGCACCTGCTTTTGCTGAACAACGATGTGGAGTTCACCTCGCCGGACGCCATCCGCGAGATGCTCAGCTACTCCCAGCGGCCGGACGTGGGCGCCGTGGGCGCAAAGCTTCTGTACCCGGACGGCACCGTGCAGCACGCGGGCGTCATCATCGGCCTCGGCGGCTCGGCGGGGCACAGCCACAAGGGCCACCCGGGCGATTCCGCCGGCGACATGTACCGCCTTGCCACAGCGCAGAACTTCTCCGCTGTGACGGGCGCCTGCCTGATGGTGAAAAAAAGCCTGTACGATGCGCTGGGCGGGCTGGATGAAACCGATTTTGCCGTGGCCTACAACGATGTGGACTTCTGCCTGCGCCTGCGTGCACAGGGCTATGTGAACGTAATGACGCCGTTTGCCGCGGGCACGCACTATGAATCCAAAAGCCGCGGGCCGGACACGGCGGGCGGCGAGCGCCAGGCGCGCTATGAGGCCGAGCGCGCGCGCTTTTGCGCAAAATATGCGTCCATGCTGCAGGAGGGCGGGGACCCTTACTATAACCCGCACTTCACGCTTTTGTACGAAAACTACGGCTACAAATAAGCCCCGCACCGGCCCGCGCCGGTCACGGCGGGCGCAAAGCCGTAAAAGCATGCCACACAGGGGGCGGCCCGTGCCGCCCCCTGTTTTCAAAAAGGGGGAACAGACCATGAGGCTGCGCCTGAAGCGCATGCGCGAATTGTGTGCCGTGTTCTGCTCGCTTGTGCGGCAGGACGGCCTTTCCGCCACGGCAAAGCGCGCGCTGGGCTTTGCCCGGCGGCGCCTGAAAAGCAAAAAAGGGCGGTTTCTGCCCTCGAAGGCCGTGCTGGAAAGCCAGCGCGCGCTTGATTATTCCGGCTGGCCGCTCGTCTCCGTCTGCGTGCCTGTATACAACACGCCGCGCGCATATCTTGAGCAGATGTGGAATAGCGTGGCCGGGCAGACCTGCCCGAACTGGCAGCTCTGCGTGGCCGACGCGTCCGACGCGGCGCACGCCTATGTGGGCGAGTTTTTCGCCGGGAAAGAAAAGGTGCGCTACTGCCGGGTGGAAAACAAAGGAATTTCGGCCAATACCAATGCCGCCGCGGCCTTGGCCGAGGGCGAATACCTCGCGCTGCTGGACCACGACGACGTGCTGGCCCCGCACGCGGTGTACGAGCTGCTGAAGGCCGCCCGCGAGACGGGCGCAGGCTTTCTGTATTCGGACGAGGCCCTGTTTGAAACCAGCATCGAACGGCCCGTCGCGGGCCACTTCAAGCCGGATTTCGCGCCCGATTACCTCAACTGCTGCAACTATATCTGTCATTTCGCCATGTTCAAGGCCGGGCTGTTCCGCGCGGCGGGCGGGCTGGACAGCGCCTGCGACGGCGCGCAGGATCATGATTTGTTCCTGAAGCTGAGCGAGCAGTGCACGCCGGTGCATGTGCCCAAGGTGCTGTATTACTGGCGGGTGCACGCGGGCTCTACCTCGGGCGGCACGACCGCAAAGCCCTACGTCACCGCGGCGGCCAGGCGCGCCGTTTCGGCGCACCTGGCCCGCATTGGGGCCGAGGGGAAAGTGGAGGACGGGCTGTTCCCAAGCACCTATAAGGTGGATTATGCGCTGGCGCGCACACCGCTCGTCTCTATCCTCATTCCCAACAAGGACCACACGGAAGATCTGGACAAGGCCCTGCGCTCCATCTTTGAAAAGACCGATTACCCCGCATACGAGGTCATCGTCATCGAAAATAACTCCACCCAGCCGCAGACCTTTGCCTATTATGAAAAAATCGCAAAGGACGCTGCCTATTCCCGCTGCCGCGTGGTGCGGTACGGGGGCGGGTTCAATTTTTCCGCCATCAACAATTTTGGCCGGAAATCGGCAAAGGGTGAATTCTTGCTGCTTTTGAACAACGATGTGGAGGTAATATCCCCCGCATGGCTCACAGAGATGGTGAAGCTGTGCAGCCAGCCGGGCGTGGGCATCGTGGGCGCCAAGCTGTATTATCCTGACGATACCGTGCAGCACGCGGGCGTCATCACCGGCCTTGGCGGCTATGCGGGCCACAGCCACAAATACGCCCGGCGCGCGTCGGGCGGCTACATGTTCCGCCTTGCCACTGTGCAGAATTTTTCCTGTGTGACGGCCGCCTGCCTTCTGTGCCGCGCCGGCGTATACGACGAAGCCGGCGGGCTGGACGAGGGCTTCACCGTCGCCTTCAACGATGTGGATTTCTGCCTGCGCGTGCGCCGGGCTGGCTGGCGCGTGCTGTGGACGCCCTATGCCGAGCTGTATCACTATGAATCGAAAAGCCGCGGGCTGGATACAAAGGGCCCGGCCAAAGAGCGTTTTGAGGGCGAGCGCCGCCGCCTGAAGGAGCGCTGGGGCGGCGCGCTTCTGCACGACCCCTTCTATAACCCGAACCTGACGCTGGACAGGGAGGATTTTTCAGAAAACGACGTGCTGCCCAAAGAGGAGTCCGCATGACGCCCGCGGAAGAAAAGGCCGCCGTGCGCCGCGCGGTGCGGCAGGCGTGCGCCGCCGTGCCCGCAGATGTGCATGCCGCGGCCTCCCTCAGCCTGTGCCGGGCGCTGGCCGCCATGCCGCAGTTTGCCGCCGCACACACCGTGGCCGCCTTTTTTGGCGCCGGTGCAGAGCCGGACACACGCCCCCTGCTGCATGCCGTGCTGGCAGCGGGCAAGCGCCTGTGCCTGCCTGTGTGCGGGAGCAAAGAACGGCAAATGCATATGGCCGCCGTGACGGGGCTCGAAAGCCTTGTGCCGGGCCCCTTCGGCATTCCGCAGCCCGGCAGAGAAGCTTTGCCGGTGCCCCCGCAGGAGCTCGGCCTGTGCCTTGTGCCCTGCGTGGCCGCGGACACGGCGGGCGGGCGCCTGGGGCACGGCGGGGGCTATTACGACGCCCTTCTGCCTCTGCTGAGGCCGGGCAGCACTGCCGTGCTGTGCTGCTTTTCCTGGCAGCTGGTGCCGCGCGTGCCCATGGAAGGGCACGACATACGCCTTTCCCTGCTTGCCACCGAGCACGGCGTGCAGCGCGCAAAGGCCGTACAGAGCTGACTCAAACCCGCATGTAAAACGCATGGGCTGCGCAGGGCCTGAAAGGGCGGTTACGTGCATGCCTCTTTCAGAGGCCGCAAAGCGGCTTCCGCCTGCGGCCCCCGCCCCACACACAGAAAGGGGGCCCCGTTTGCCGCCCTGGCGGAAGCCTGCCTGTTTTCATATGCCTGCTGCCAGCGGCCCTCTCTGCCCTGTGTCTGGGGTGAAATCTTTCTGCGGGGCGCCTCGCCTACATCGGCTCCCGAGTCAGGCCCCCCTCCGGCAAAGCCGGGGGCTTGCGTAAGCCCTGAATGGGCATACTGCCGGCAAGCCTCTCAAGAGGCACTGAAAAAATCCGCCGCCTGCATCACTTGTTCTGCGGCCCGTAAACGGGCGCCGTTTGTCCAAGATTATCTTTCTGGCAATTGCAAAGTTGGTAATCTCTTCCCGCTTCGCTCGATGCTGGAAGCGAAAGCTTTTTACTCTCCCCAGCAGACCTGGGGGATGTCATTTCGCTAAAGCATACAAATCAAAAACGCCCCCGCTTTCCAGATGGAAAGCGGGGGCGTTTTCTGTTTTTTGCTGTGCACGCAGGGTACATGTGGAAAAAACGCGCCGGCAACAGCCGGGCTGCGCCGCTCACCCCTGCGGCATTTCCTGCTCAAATTCCAGGTTGTCAAACACGCTCAGCTCCTGCGTGGTGCTCTGGCGCGGGTAGTATTCCAAACGCACCCTGTCGCCCTCGCGCGTGAGGGCCAGCTCGTCGGAGCTGCTGCCCTGCACGCTGAACAGCAGCTGCGGCTGTTCAGCCACAATCAGGTAATACGCCGTGCCATTCGTGGAAGCTTCGCTTCCAATGCGCAGCACCGTGCCCGTCAGCACCGCCTTGTCTGTGCTCACGCTGCCCACAGCCTGCCCGGCCGGGCTGGACTGAATGGCCTTTTCATAGCTCAGGCGCGCCTCGCTGATGCTTTCGCCCACGCCCACTGTCTGATAATCCTCTACCGAGACATAGGCATACTGCTTGATAAGGCCCTCGGCGTCCTTCAGCGTCATGAAATAGGTGGGTACCCCGTTCATGTTCACAATAAGCGGGAAGGCCGCCTGATAGCCGTACTGCTGCACCTTGCCCTGCGCAGACTGCTGCGCCGCCGTCTCTGTGGCGCCGCTGATGCGGTACAGACGCGGCTCCTTGGTCACCATGTCCACCATCACGAAGCCGATGGCGCTCTCGTCCGCGCCCACGCTGGTGAGGCCGGTGAACAGATAGCAGCTTCCGTCATTATACAAAATGGCCTCGCCCCGCGAGGTGCGGTATTTATCCTTATCGCTGAAGTTCAAATAACCGTGCACATACTCGCCTTTGTTGTTGAGCTGCGTCATGATAAAATCTTCCGGCTGCACGCGGTCTACCCAGGCGGGCAGCTCCTCAATAGAATACGTATTGCTCTCGCCTGTGGCGCAGTCCATCACCACGGCGCCTGTGGCCTCCGGCAGCGAAAAGCCGCGCAGGTAGCGGTAAGTGGTAATAACCCAGTAGGGCCGCCCGGTGTCATCCAGTTCAAAGCTGTAATCCGTCAGGCCGGTGAAGGGCGCGGCCGTAAAGCGCGCGTAAAACAGCAGGTTCTGCCACAGGTAGGCCCCCGGCTGGTATTTGATGGGGTAGCCGTCCACATATTCCACGTCCTGCGGGTTTGTGGCGGACACCGTCACATACCCCGGCGTGCCGTCCATATTGGTCAGCCACTTGAACAGGCCCGAATGGTAGGTGGGCACCGCCCACAAAAGCTCGCCGTCCACCTGCTGAAGCGTGGGCTCGCCCAGCACCACCTGGCTGCCCAGGCTGGGGCGCTCGCCCAGCTTTTTGTCCGCCAGCTTTTTCGCCATATCCTCGTCCACGATGGGCAGCTGGCTGGTGTCCACCGTGTCAAAATCCTCTGCGAAGTCCATCTCCTGCAGCTCCGGCATCTGGTCGCGGAACGCATTTACCTGAAAGAGCACGGATGAACCGATGTTCACGGCAAAAAATGCGCCCCACAGCACAGCCACCACCACAATGGGCCAGCGCCTGAACTTCGGGTGGCGCACAAAGGTGACATGCGGCGCGCCGTTTGCCGCCTGGCTTACGGCAAAGCGGCCTATCTTGTCCAGCGTGAAAATAGCAAACAGCACGGTGAACAGCACGCAGTATGCAAAAGCCGCCTCCGGGTACAGCGGGTTCAGGTTCATGTGGTTGAACAGCACATACAGCACGAACACAAGCAGGGTAACGGCAACAGCCTTGCCCTTCCAATTTTTCAAACAGAACTCCTCCTACGCCTTGGGCGGCACAGATCATGCATGCGGGCCTTTGGCCCGCCATAAGGGATATTATACGATTTTCTTCTGCAAAGCGGAAGGCCCCGCTGCATTAAGATTTTGTCAAGGCACGCGCCCGCACACACCCGCCGCCGGAAAAGCCCCCTTCTTCCGGCGGGCCCAAATGGGGCGCCGCCGGAGAAAAGAGGGCTTTTATGGCCGCAGGGGCAGGAGGCGGCCCGGCTACACGGCCTCGTGGAAGGTGCGGCGCACCACTTCCTCCTGCTGGGCGCGGCTGAGGCGGTGGAAGTTTACCGCATAGCCGGATACCCGTATGGTGAGCGCAGGATATTTTTCCGGGTGGTCCATGGCGTCCAGCAGCAGCTCGCGGTTCAGCACGTTCACATTCAAATGGTGAGCCCCCTGCTGGAAATAGCCGTCCAGAATAGAGACAAGGTTCACCTCGCGGCTCTCCTCATCCCAGCCCAGGGCCTTGGGGATGATGGAGAAGGTGTTGGATACGCCGTCCTGGCACACATCACGGTAAGGCAGCTTTGCCACCGAGTTCAGCGAGGCCAGCGCGCCGTGGCTGTCGCGCCCGTGCATGGGGTTTGCCCCGGGGGCGAACGCCTCGCCCGCCTTGCGCCCGTCCGGTGTGGCGCCCGTCTTTTTGCCGTACATCACATTCGAGGTGATGGTGAGCACAGAGAGCGTGTGCACGGCGTTGCGGTACAGCGGGTGCTTTTTCAATTCGGAAGAAAATTTTCTCACAATATATACAGCCTCGTCGTCCGCGCGGTCGTCGTCGTTGCCGTACTTCGGGAAATCGCCCTCAATGACAAAATCCACCGCGATGCCCTGCGCGTTGCGCACCGGCCGCACCCTGGCCCAGCGGATGGCCGAAAGAGAATCTGCCGCCACTGAAAGCCCGGCCACGCCGAAGGCCATGATACGCTCTACATTCGTGTCATGCAGGGCCATCTGCCCCGCCTCATAGGCATATTTGTCATGCATGTAATGGATGATGTCCATGGTATCGGCATACAGCCCCGCCGTATACTCCAGCACCTTCTCATAGTTGGCGCGCACCTTGTCGTACTCCAGCACCTCGCCGGCGAGAGGCTCGATGCCCGGCACGATGACGCCGCCCTTTACCTCGTCCACGCCGCCGTTGATGGCGTACAGAAGGGCCTTGGCCAAGTTGCACCGCGCGCCGAAGAACTGCATCTGTTTGCCCACGCGCATGGCGGAGACACAGCAGGCGATGGCATAGTCGTCGCCGTAGACAGGGCGCATGATGTCGTCGTTCTCGTACTGGATGGAGTCTGTTGCAATGGACATTTTTGCGCAGTAGCGCTTGAACTTGTGGGGCAGATGCTCGCTCCACAGCACGGTAAGGTTCGGCTCCGGCGCGGTGCCCAGGTTTGTCAGCGTATGCAGGATGCGGAACGACGTCTTTGTCACAAGCGGCTTGCCGTCCAGGCTGATGCCGCCGATGGATTCCGTCACCCAGGTGGGGTCGCCGCCGAACAGCTCGTTGTAATCCGGCGTGCGCAGGTGGCGCACGAGGCGCAGCTTGATGACGAACTGGTCTATCAGCTCCTGCGCTTCGGCCTCGGTGATGGCGCCGCGCGCAAGGTCGCGCTCGATATAAATATCAAGAAAGGTGGAGGTGCGGCCCAGCGAGGTGGCCGCACCGTTGTTTTCCTTGATGCCCGCAAGGTAGGCCATGTACAAAAACTGAACCGCCTCTTTTGCATCCTTTGCGGGGCGGGAAATGTCGACGCCGTAGCGCGCGGCCATCGCCTTTATTTTTCCCAGCGCGCGTATCTGCTCGGACACCTCCTCGCGCAGGCGGATGCGCTCTTCCGTCATGGGGCCGTCCAGCGCGTCCAAATCGCGGCGCTTTTCCTCTGCCAGCGCGTCGATGCCGTACAGGGCCACGCGGCGGTAATCGCCAATGATGCGCCCGCGGCCGTAGGCGTCCGGCAGGCCCGTCAGCAGGCCCGCATGGCGCGCGGCGCGCACGCGCGCCGGATATGCGTCGAACACGCCCTCGTTGTGCGTTTTGCGGTATTCCGAGAAGGTATGCTCCATCTCCTCATCCAGCGCATAGCCGTACTGCTCCAGCGATGCCTTGGCGCAGCGCATGCCTCCGTAGGGGTTCACAATGCGCTTCAGCGGCGCGTCTGTCTGCAGGCCCACAATCACCTCGTTGTCCCTATCGATGTAGCCCGGCTCAAAGTTGTCAATGCCGGAAAACCGCTTCGTCTCCACGTCCAGCACGCCTTTCTCCAGCTCCTGCTTCAAAAGCGCCTCGCATTTTTCCCACACGGCCTTCGTGCGCGCCGTGGCGGGCGCAAGAAACCTTTCGCCGCCCTCGTACAGCGTAAAATTTTTCTGAATAAAGCTGCGCACATCAATGCTGCGCTGCCATTCGCCGGGCGCAAAGCCCTCCCACTGCGGATACTGCATCATCCGTTTTGTCCCCTTTCCTGTTTTCCTGCATATGCAGGGAAAAAAACTGCTTCATACTGCCTGCAAAGCTGCGCATCCATGGGCGGCGTGCCCTGCAAAGGGTATTCCATGCCCAGCGCAGCATATTTTTTCACGCCCAGCGTGTGATAAGGCAGCAGCTGCACACGCTGCACGTTCGGCAGAGTCTCGATATATGCGGCCAGGGCGCGCATGTGCGCCTCGCCGTCCGTCAGGCCGGGCACCACCACATGGCGCACCCACATGGGCGTGCCCGCGCGGCGCACAGCCTCAAGGAAGGCCTGCGCCTTTTCCATGCCGCACCCCGTCACGCGCCGGTAGCCGCCGGGCTCCTCGTGCTTTGCGTCGAACAGAACAAGGTCTGTCCAGCGCAGAATGCCGTCATAGCTGCCAAGCCCCGCGCCCGCCGTGTCCAGGCAGGTGTGGATGCCGGCCTGGCGGCACAGCCGCAGGCATTCGCACAGAAAATCCGGCTGCAAAAGCGGCTCTCCGCCGGAAAACGTCACGCCGCCCTGCGCCCCGTAATAGGGCTTATAGCGCAGCAGCTTTTCCACAAGCTGCTGCGGCAGGATGGGCGTGCCGCCCGCGGCGGGCCAGGTATCCGGGTTGTGGCAGTAGCGGCACCGCAGGGCGCACCCCTGCAGGAACACCACGGTGCGCACGCCGGGCCCGTCCACATTGCCCATGGATTCAATGGAATGGAGATAGCCTATCATATACCCCTCGCTGTGCGCGGGCAAAGCCCGCCGGAAAAAGAAAAAAGCCGCACCTCCAGGCAAAGCATGCCCAGACGGCCGGCAAAACAGGCGCCATACTCCACGTGGTATTCCTCCACCATTTCCGTCAGTCATATGGCGCATGTTTATCTTACTACACTGCCCGCGCCCTGTCAACCGGAAATATCAGGCACCACAACAATTTGTATCAAGCACCAGTTTTATCTTTTATTTTTCATATATATTGTGCTTTTGTGTGCAACGCAAAAAAAAAGCAGGGCGCGCTTTGAAAAGCGCGCCCTGCAAAGCATATGCGCCCGGCCTGTCAGGGCAGGAACGCCGCCGCCGGCCCGTAGTACATATCGGCATGCAGAGTGAACGAGCAGGACACCTGCAGCCAGCACAGCAGAATGCCGGCGATGATTCCGGGAATATACGGGTTGTTGCATTTTTTGAACAGACGGCGAATCAGGATGATCGCCACAGGGAATACCGGGATGGCGTTGATTGTATAGGTGAAGGTATAAGTAGAGCCAAACACGAACGGCTTCACGCCAGACTGCGCATACAGGTAATAGCCTATCACCGTAATCGCCAGCGCCGGAATCGTGTTCATCACTGCAAAGAACAGGTCGTTCACCCACTCCGGCTCTTTGCCGATTTTGCAGTGATAGGCACTGTTCACAGCAATGGACACAGCCAGGCCGAACACCAGGTACATCGGCAGATAGGCGAAGAACACACCCAGGTTTTCAAGCGGGATATTCTTCAGCCCCCACAGGTAATAGTGGTAGTCCACGCGGAACAGGTTATTCGCCGCCCAGACAATGGCAAACACGCCTGCACAGGCAGCCAGTGCGACCAGAATGCTCTTGAACAGGTTTTTCAGCGAGATCTTCAGGCCCCAGTTTTCCATGGTGGCACCGTTCTTGCGGCCATACAGGGCATACGAGACAAAAGAGGTAATCAGCATGAAAATGCCGTTCAACAGCGCCCACAGCGCATAGATATTGCTGGTTTGCTGCGCCCATACAGTAGAGCAGCAGTAGCCAAAGCCAAGGAAGAAGATGGCGCTGATGCTGCAGAATGCGAATACGCAGTTCAGAACAGTGAGCACCCAGAACCACACCTTGCCCTTTTTGTCGGGCGCGGGGCGAAGCACCGCGTTCTCACCGGCGCGCAGGCTCTCAAAGAATTTCAGGCGCGTCAGGCAGCCCACGCCAAAGACACAGCACATCAGAACGCCCAGCAGGCCCAGCAGGTTGCTCACAGTGAGCATCACAAAATGCTGGCTCTGGCCCACGATGTAGTGCGGCGCCTCGAATACATCCTGGAAGAAGTCGCACACCGCCGCCAGGGCATTGCTGCCGCCTTGAGGCTTCGGGTGAATTTCTTCTGCGGCGTTCACGCGGCGTATCACCTGCTGGCCGTCCACCTCGCCCACATAGGTGTGGCCGGGAACGACCGCATCGCCTTCAAATTCGCTGGGGTCCTGCCCGAAGGCGAACAGAGACTTTGCACTTTCAGAGCCAAGCCACTGCTGCGCGGGAAGCTTCGCCCCGTCCGGGCCCACGCCGCTGAAATATACATGGTCGTACAGGGTGTAATATACACCGAAATCGCGGGCACCGTAAATATTGGCCCAGTTGCCCTCTTCATCCGTGTAGACGGGGTCGGAGGACACAAGATAAATGGCGGAAATCAGGCCGGTGCCCTCTGCATCATCCAGGCGCACGCAGTTGTTGGCGGCCTGGCCGCCGGCAGAATGCCCGGCCACGCCGATCTGTGCTTTATCCACATAATCCAGCGTACCCGCATAGCGCACCGCCGCAAACGCGCCGTAGGCGTCGCTGACGGTGTAGGGCGCAAGGTAAGTGCCGGCATCCGTCACCTCTGAATCGCCGTGGTTCAGCATATCCGGCGTAATCACCACAAAGCCGCGGCGCGCCAGCTCCAGGCCGTACTGGGCATAGCTCTCTTTGTTCACCGTGAGGCCGTGCGTGAACACGACAGCCGGCGCCGGTGATTCCGCCGTGGCCGAATCGGGCTTGTAGACGCGCGCAACCACCCTGTTGCCGCCCGCCGTCTGCAATTCCACATCTGAAATGCTGATGCCGCCCCAATCGTGCAGGATGGCACTGGACAGCGCGGTGAAGAGCAATGTGAAAATCAGCGCAAATACCAGGCACTTTACGGGAGACAATTTCTTCAGAAATTTCATAAAGATTCCTCCTTTTTCGTGTGTTACCGCCATTGGAATACCTTTACCATACCACTTGCCCCCACCTATATGCCTTGACAAGTTTGTGCTGACAATTTGACAAATTAGCTTTTTTGAAAACATTTTATGTTTTGCACACTTCTATGCTCTATTCTTTGTATAGCATGCCGAATCCTCTTGTTTATTTTTCTATTTTGCTTTATCTTACTGGCAAACTTGCTCCAAATATATTTTATTTTCACAAAAACGGCCGTTTTTTCTTTATTATTTTTTTCTCTTCATATCCATCGCTGCACCCCATTTCCCGGCAGGGATTGCGGCACAGCAGGAAAGCGGCTATAATGTAATCGTGCAATTTGGCGACATTTTCCTGTGAGGAGGACGCTATGCCTGAATTGGAGATCATCCAGCATCCGCAGATTGACGGGCTGCACCTCTTTTTGAATACGGTCAGCCACCGGACGCTTCATGTTCACCCGGAGTGGGAGCTGCTGTGGGTTCTTGACGAGCCGCTTGCCGTCATCTGCGGCCAGCAGGAGCACCGCATCCTGCCTGGGCAGATGGTGTTATTCAGCCCCAGCCAGCCGCATGGCTTTTATAAAGTGGACCGGAGCTGTACGTTTTTATGCCTTCAAATGGCGCCGAAGCACTTTCCTGCTTCAGAAGCGTTTTATGCAGACAGCATTTACCCTGCAAAGTTCCTTTCCGCTTCAGAATATCATCTTCTGCAAAACACCATGTTCTCCATGCTGCGCTCTTATCTGGAGCGTCCCGTATGCTATGAGCTGAAATGCGTCGGGCAGGCCGGTATCATTTTATACTATCTGCTCACCCGCATGCCGGTGCACTATGTATCTGCCGTGGAAACGGCAGACCGGGAAAAGCGTACGGCGCGGCTGACGCGGCTGATTGACTTCGTAGATAAAAATTACATGCATAAAATACAGCTTTCCACCTTTGCCGCCATGGAAAACCGCTCCATGAGCTATATGTCCCACTTTGCAAAAGAAATGCTGAACCAGAGCTTTCAAGATTATGTAAGCACCGTGCGCTTCAACTGCGCCTGCAAGCTGATTGCCGCCGGGAACCGCCGGATGCTGGACGTATGTGTGGAATCCGGCTTTTCAGATTACCGCTACTTTTCCAAAACATTTCAGAAGAAGGTAGGCATGACGCCAGAGGTATACTGCCGCCTTCATCGGGCACCTGTGCAGGAGGAGGCAAAAATCCATCACAGCCTCCATTCTCTGGAGCGTTTTTATTCCCGGAAAAGGAGCCTGGAGCTTCTCGCTCAATTTGAGAAAAGATACTCTTCCGGCACATGACGCAAAATCCTCCGCAGCCCTGCTGCGGAGGATTTTCTCTTTCACACGCGGCCGTGTGCGGCATAGGGGGGCTTTTTCAGCAGTTTTCACAAATAAGGCTTCATAGATATAGTCACAACGGAAAATTGTGTAAATCAGCAAATTTGTCAAATCAGCTCTGCCAATTTGTCAAGGAAAAGGCAGCGGGCCGCGCGTATACTCAAAAACACAGAAGGAGGCAGAACACATGCTGTATATCGGCGTAGACCTTGGCACCTCCGCCTGCAAATTTTTGCTTGTAGATGAGCAGGGCCGTGTGCTGAACACCGTTTCCAAAACATACCCGCTTTCCCTTCCCCGCCCGGGCTGGAGCGAGCAGGCCCCGGAAGGCTGGTGGGCTGCATGCCTTTCCGGCATACCGGAGCTTTTGCATGGCTTTTGTGCCGGCGAGGTGGCTGCCATCGGCGTGGGCGGCCAGATGCACGGCCTTGTTGCGCTGGACAGCCGGGACAACGCTTTGCGCCCGGCCATTCTGTGGAACGACAGCCGCACCTCACAGGAAACAGAATATCTGAACAGCGTTGTGGGGCGCGGCGTGCTAAGTGCCCGCACAGCCAATATCGCCTTTGCAGGCTTTACCGCGCCGAAGCTTCTGTGGATGAAAAAAAACGAGCCTGAGCTGTTCCGCCGCATCGCCAGGGTCATGCTGCCAAAAGATTACCTTGTCTACCGTATGACAGGCGTGCACGCCACCGATTTTTCCGATGCCAGCGGCACCCTGCTGCTGGACGTGAAGAATAAGTGCTGGCATCCGGATATGCTTGCACTGTGCGGAATAAGCGAAAATCAGATGCCTGCGCTTTACCCCAGCTATGCCCCCGTGGGCACCCTGCGGCCGGATGCCGCCCGCGCGCTGGGGCTGGACGGAAATACCGTGGTATGTGCGGGCGCGGGCGATAACGCCGCGGCCGCAGTTGGGACAGGCGCCGTGGGCGACGGCGGGTGCAATATCTCGCTTGGCACGTCAGGCACAATATTCATTTCATCCTCTGCCTTCCGGGCAGACCCGCACAATGCGCTGCACGCCTTTGCCCATGCAGACGGCGGCTGGCATCTGATGGGCTGTATGCTCTCTGCGGCTGGCTGCAACCAGTGGTGGATGGAAAAAATTCTGGGAGCTGCAGACTACGGTGGCGAACAGGAGAAAATCGACTGCGGGCGCCTCGGCTGCAACGATGTGTTTTTTCTGCCCTACCTGATGGGCGAGCGCAGCCCCATCAACGACACTGCCGCGCGCGCTGTGTTTATCGGCATGAGTATGAGCACTACCCGCGCCTGTATGACGCAGGCCGTGCTGGAGGGCGTGGCCTTTGCCATACGGGACAGCTTTGAGGTTGCCCGTGCCCTGGGGCTTTCCATTCCGCGCTCTACCTTATGCGGCGGCGGGGCCAAATCGGCCTTATGGCGAAAGATATTGGCCAATGTACTGAATATCCCGCTGGATACAACCCAGACGCAGGAGGGCCCCGGCTATGGCGCGGCGATGCTCGCCATGGTAGCCTGCGGCCGCTTTCGCAGCGTGCAGGACGCCGCGCGCGAGCTGGTACAGATAAAAGCCGTCACTCTGCCGCAGCCGGAGCTGGCGGAAAAATATGAGCGGCGCTATGCGCAGTTCCGGCAGATATACCCCGCCTGCCAGGCATTGTTCCCCAGGCTTCAGTAACACGAAAAGGAGGACGCCATGGATATTCATAGTGTATCTGAGGAAGCATTCCGCCCGTACGGGCGGGTGGTGGACGGCCTGCCGCTGCGCGGGATAACTGCCGCCCTGGAAAAGACGCCGCTGCCTGAGCAGGGCACCCTTTACAAGCCGAAGGAGCCTTTGCTGCATGCGGCGCCCTCTGCAGAAATATTCGCCCGGCATCTGTACGGCGGCATGCCGGCCCAGCTCGGCTGGTGCAATGGCCGCAACGCGGCGCTGAACTGCCTTGAGTATCACCGCAGCAGCGAATTCAACCTGGGCACAGAAGCCTTCATCCTTCTGGTAGCCAGGCGGGATGAAATTCTGCAGGGCAGGCTGCACACCTCGTGCGCAAAGGCGTTTCTCGTTCCCGCAGGCGTGCTGGTAGAGCTGTATGCCACTACCTTGCACTACGCCCCCTGCCATGTGGATGAGGCCCGCGGGTTCCGCGTGCTGGTAGCGCTGCCGGAAGGAACAAATGAAGAATTGGCCCTGCCCCGTGCGCTTACGCAGGAGGACCGCCTGCTGCGGGCGCGCAACAAGTGGCTTCTGGCGCATCCCGATGCCCCGGAGGCGGCGCAGGGGGCCTATGTGGGGCTGGCCGGTGAAAATATCCGCCTTTTTCCCAAAACAGCGAACGAGCAAGGAGGAGAATGACATGAAAAGCAATATTCCTGAAGTAAAGCTTGGCGTTATCGCCGTCTCGCGGGATTGTTTTCCCATACAGCTTTCTGAACGGCGGCGCGCCGCCGTTGCGGCCGCCTGTGCGGCAAGAGGCCTGCCCGTGTATGAGGTGACGGGAGCTGTGGAGAATGAAAACGACATGCTGAAGGCCGTTGCCGAGGCAGAAAGCGCCGGGTGCAATGCGCTGGCGGTTTTTCTGGGCAATTTCGGCCCCGAAACGCCCGAAACGCTGATTGCACGGCATTTCAGCGGCCCGTGCATGTTCCTTGCCGCGGCCGAGGGCGACGGGGACCTTGTGGACGGGCGCGGCGACGCCTATTGCGGCATGCTGAACTGCTCGTACAACCTTGGGCTGCGCCGCCTGAACGGATATATCCCGCAATATCCGGTGGGCAGCGCAGAGGAATTGGCCGAAAAAATAGCTGAATTCCTCCCCATAGCCCGCGCCGTTTTGGGCCTGAAGGGGCTGAAAATCATTACATTCGGCCCGCGCCCGCAGGATTTCTTCGCCTGCAACGCCCCCATTCAGGGCCTGTACGACCTGGGGGTAGAAATTGAAGAAAACAGCGAGCTGGATCTGTTCGTATCTTACCGGCAGCACGCGGGAGACGCGCGCATTCCCTCCGTGTGCGCAGAAATGGCAGCGGAAATGGGCGAGGGAAATTATTACCCCGATTTGAACGAGCGCATGGCCCAATTTGAGCTTACCCTGATGGACTGGGCCGAGGCCCACAAGGGCAGCAGGCAGTATGTGGCCTTTGCCAACAAATGCTGGCCCGCTTTTCCCAGCCAGTTTGGCTTTGAGCCCTGCTATGTCAACAGCCGTCTGGTGAGCCGAGGCATCCCCGTGGCCTGCGAGGTAGATATTTACGGTGCGCTGAGTGAATATGTCGGCATGTGTGTCTCCGAAGATACCGTAACGCTGCTGGATATCAACAACAGCGTGCCTCCTTACCTGTACGGGGAAGATATTGCCGGAAAATTTCCCTATCAGCTTACAGACACCTTTATGGGGTTCCACTGCGGAAACACGCCAAGCTGCAAAATGTGCAGCGGCCGTTCGGTAAAATATCAGCTGATCCAGCACCGCCTGCTGGAGCCCGCAGGCAGCGAGCCGGATTTTACGCGCGGCACGCTGGAGGGCGATATTGCCGCCGGACCCATCACCTTCTACCGCCTGCAGTGCAGCAGCGAAGGGGCCCTGCAGGCGTATATCGCGCAGGGCGAGGTGCTTCCCGTTGCCACCCGCAGCTTTGGCGGCATCGGCATTTTCGCCATTCCCCAAATGGGGCGCTTCTACCGCCATGTTCTTATCGAAAAGAGGTATCCCCACCACGGCGCGGTCGCTTTCCGCCATGTGGGCAAGCCTCTGTTCGAGCTGTTCCGCTATTTGGGCATCCGGGATATTTCTTACAACCGGCCCGCCCATCTGCCGTACCCCAGCGAAAACCCCTTCATCTGACTTATACTCCTATCTGCATATACTGAAAACGGGGCGCCTGTGAAAAAGGCGCCCCGTTTTCAGCGTGCAGGCAGCGGCACGCCATCTCATATTATCTTTTCTTTATGCCATGCGCCCTACTGCCGCCTTTCGCGCGCGGCGAACACACGGAACACGCCCTTCGGCAGCGCCAGCACCAGCACGATGCCCAGGGCGATGACACCGGCGATTTTCAGCGTCTCCACCCCTTTGAAAACAGCGGCCGCGTTATCGCCCGTAATAAAGGCGTACACCGTATAATAGATGCCCGCGCCCGGCACCAGCGGAAAGATGCCGCCTGTGAGAAACACCGTGACAGGGCAGCGGCGCACCACCGCCAGCACGCGGCTGAGCAGCGCCAACCCCAGCGTGCCCCAGAAGGAGGCCGCAACCACCGAAAGGCCCCCCTGTACGGCCAGCCAATACACCATCCAGCCCATCATGCCGGTGAGGCCGCAGGGCACCCATTCGCGCCGGGGCGCATGAAACAGAATGGCAAACGCCATCACGGCCGCGAATGCCACTGCGCACTGAATGAAAAGCTGCCCCGTCATCGCGCAATCACCCCCGGAAGAGCCGCGCTGGCGCCCAGCACAAAGCCCACGCCCAGCGCAATGGCGGCGCCTATCAGAAGCGCCTCAATACCGCGGATGGTGCCGGAGAGGTAATCGCACCCCGCAATATCGCGCACGGCATTCGTCAGCGCAATGCCCGGCACCAGCGGGATGATGCCGCCGATGATTACCTTGTCGATGCTGCACGCGGCGCCCGCCAGCTTCATAAGCTGCACCACTGCCACGCTTGCGGCCGCCACCCACGCGGCACTGAGCAGGTTTTCAATAAAGCGGTTCGTGCCGCGCCGCGCAAGAAAAATGCGCAGCGGCTCCAGCGCAAAGCCCGCCAGCAGCGCGGCCAGCGCGTCCAGCGGGGTGCCCCCGTACAGGTATGCAAAGCCCGCGGCACCCACGCCGCAGGCCAGCACGCGCAGCCAGGACGGCCAGCCCGGCATTGTCTCGATGGCGCGCAGTCGGCCGAACGCCTCCTCCAGCGGCACGCAGCCGCGCTCGATAGCGCGCGAAAGCTCGTTTACCGCCACGATGCGCTTGAGGTGGATGTTCGTGACATTCACGCTGCGCACCTCGCCGGAAAAAGCGCCTTCCTCGCCCTTCAGTGAGGCAAACAGGCCGTTTGTAAGCACATATACGTTGAAATTCTGCGCGCCGTAGCTTTTTGCAATGCGCTGCATGGTCTCCTGCACGCGGAATATCTCGCCGCCGTTTGCCAGCAGCACGCGGCCCGCCTCCAGCGCAAATTCCAGAATCTCCTGCTGCCGTGCCATCCCACACGCCGCCTTTCCCCGGGCTGCCTTCACAGCCACAATGTCTCTATCTGCCGCGGTGCCGGCCCGCTGCCCTGCACCGCATACCAGCGCTGCTGCGGCCGCCCCAGAAAGCCCGCGCGCTGCAAAAGGCGCACAGCAGGCCCGTTTTCCTGCAAGGCCAGGGCAAAGGGCTCATAGCCCTGCTCCGGCGCCTGCGCCCAGCGCGCCGCCGCGCGCAGCACCGCCATTCCATAGCCTTTGCCGCGCTGGCTTTTTGCCGTATACAGCCCGAACAGGCGCAGCGTGCTGGCATACCCGAAGCCAAGGCACACGCTTACCGGTATCTCGGCCCGGTTGCAGGCAAAAAAAGCCCGCGCGCCCGCGCGAAGCTGCCTTTTCAAAAGCTCGGCCCGGCCCGGCAGGCCCTCGCAGCTCTCGGCCAGAAGCTGGCCCTGTGCGCCCTGCATGGGGCTTGCGGAGAGAACGACGGGGCAGTTGTTCACATGAAGCTCCAGGCTCTCCTCGGCGCCGGTGCAGAATTCGCGCACAGCCGTCTTTCTCAGAGCATAGCCGTTCTCGGAAAGCACCGCCTCGCAGGCCGAAAGCGGAAGCGCGTCGGGCGCCCACACAACAAGGGGCGGGGCGCCCGCCTGCGCAAACTGCGCCTGGGCAAAGGCCAGCGCCGCGGCTGCGTCCTGCTTTGGCCCGGCCTTCAATACAGCCCAGTTTGCCGCGGGGCAGCCGGGGGCCCCGGCGCAGGTGAACACGCGCGCCCGGCTGTCCTCTGCAAAGTGCAGATAACGCTTGGGCGCATGCAGCTCGTACTCTTCCATAGGGGTGAACATGCCTGCCGCCTACCTTCTCACCGCATCGCGCACCGCGCCGAACGAGGGCATGGCGGCATACAGGTGGCGCGCAATGGCCTCCATCAGGCGGTAATCCTCTTCCGAATCAATGTCGATAATGCCGGTGTCGAACATCTGGTAGATGCCGCAGCGGCCGTCCCACAAAAAGCCCGTCTCGTTTTCCAGCAGAAACGCGCGCTCGAACACATAAATAGAGGCGTTCAAATCGTACACGGGCGGCGTCTGCTGGCGCGCGGTGAAATGATGGTCGATAACGCGCTTTGCAAGGCCGTCCTCCAGCTTTGCCATATTGAAATAAGGCGTGCGGCGCGCCGGGCACACGCTGAACACAAGGTCCAGCTGCGGGCGGCGCAGCTTTTCGGCGTATGCGCCGGATACGTCCTGCGCCTGCCGCAGGGGGCTTGTGATGTCAAGGTCGATAAGGTTCGCATAGCGCCGGCCCGTGCGGCGCTCCATCTCGCGCAGGCTGTGCTGGTACACCATCATCTTGGGCACCACGTCGCCGCACAGCTCCTGCGGGCGGCGCAGCACATGCACCTCAGGGTATTTTTCCACCACAGTGCTGATAAGCAGCTCGCTGTCGGTGTTCAGGCAGATGTCCACACAAAGCTGCGGGTTCTGCTGCTCAAACAGCTTGGCTGCAGCCAGGCTGTAATGGCTGAGCGGCAGGCCGTCAAAAATTTTCAGGTTCTTGTTTTTGAAGCCCTTCGAACCCGCGCGCCCGCAGATGGTGATTAATACATGTTCCATACCCTTACGCTTCCCCCAGTGCGATTTTCAAAACTTCCTGCGCCGTGCGCGGCGGGTTCACGCTTTCGCCCGTGCCGTGCAGCGCATATTCCAGAAAATATTCCATTTCGCGCTCATAGCGCGCGTTCACCGGCTCTGTGTACGCCTCCACGCGCCCATCCGCCAGCGTCAGCGTGCCTGCGCCGAAATCTGCCGTGACGGTGCCGTCTTTGCAGAACAGCTCGATACTGCGGCGGTAGGTGCGGCCGAAATAATCGAGATGCACCTCGGCCAGCAGCGTGTCGTAGCGCGCGATATATACGGCCAAATCATCGGAGTCCAGCTCCAGCTCGCTGTAGGTGCCCTTCAGGCAATAGACCTGCCGCGGCGCGCCGAACAGCTCGGCCATATAGTCCCATTCGTGGATGAGGTCCACGGCAACGCCGCCGCCCATGGCCCTGTGGGCAGAATACACGGTGCGGTAATCCACGCCGGGGCGCCAGTCCGGCAGGTAGGACGAGCATATCACCCGCGCCGAATACGGCCGAAGCTGCGGCAGAAGGCGCTTCAAGGCCAGCATCACGCCGCACCAGCGCATGGGCGCCGCCACATATGCCTTCTGGCCCGGCGCAAGGCACGCGCCGAGGTCTTTGCCCGGCGCATCGAAAATGGGCTTTTCAATAAACAGCGCCCCCGCTTTGCCGCGCAGCGCGCACAGCGTATCGTAGTGCAGGCTTGTTGGGTTTGTGATGAAGGCCGCGTCAAACCGCGCCCCCTGCGGCAGGGCCGAAAGCTCGCCAGCCAGAAGGGCCCTTGTCTCGCCCGCCAGCGCGCGCACAGAGCTGCGCAGCGCATATGCCTGCACGGCCACGCCGCTGCGGGCCGCGGCGGCGTGCAAATTTTTCAAATGCCTTGTGCCGATAGAGCCAAGGCCGCAGAACAGCACCTTCATATGCGGGGGCCGCCTTTCCGTTTTTCTCACGCCCGCTCGATGCGCTCGATCAGGGCAATGGTCTCTTTGTCTTTTTCGAAGGAGTAACGTGCGGCGCCCCTGCCCTCCAGAACGGCGAAAAACTCTGCCAGCTCGTCGGCATAGGCATTCTCGACAACATTGTCGGAATAGCGCGCGTCGTGCTCCACACTGGCGTAGGTATCCACCGGCACCCTGCATTTTTTCACCGCATCGTATTCGGCCAGAGACTGCGGGCTGCCCTCCCAGAACAGATGCAGCCCCTCGCCGAACACCTCGAAATTGCGCACCGCCTTGGGGCTCACCACGTCTGCCGCCAGCATGCCCTTTGTGCCGTTTTCGTGGCGCAGCACAATGAAATAGGTGTCCGGATAATCAATTTCAAGCGCGCTGAGCTTGTCTTTTTCCACATAGACATGCTTCACCGGGCCGAACGTATCCAGAAGCCAGGGCAGGTCGATGCCGAATATTTCGCGCACGCCGCCGGTGCGCTTATCGCCCACAAAAAAGTTTTTGTAATTTTCCCACGGGTGCCAGTCGGGAAGGTACTGCCCAATATGATAAATATAGTTGACAGGCTTTGAAAATTCCTGCACGCGGCGCTTGATATACTGCGTTTCGCCGCGGTACAGCATGGTGCTGGACAAAAACAGCGGCACGCCCTTTTCCCTTGCAGCCGCCGTCAGCTCATCGTAGCCGTCGTCCACCAGGTTCAGCTCTGTGAACACGGGCACGCCCGCCTGCAAAAGCCGGGCGATGATTGCGGCATGGGTGGCGGGCGCCGTGCACACGAAGGCGGCGCGCGGCGCCTTCGCCGCCAGGGCCGCCTCAAGGCTCCCGTACGCCCGTATGCCCAGAGCCTCAGCCTCTTCGCGGCGCGTGGGGGAAAGGTCTACCCCGCACAGGGCGGCCTGCGGCCGGGCGCGCTTCAGCAGGCGCGCCCGGCGCTTTCCCATGCTGCCAAGGCCTATCACAAGCAGTGTTTCCATATCCGGCATTCTCCTTTGCTTTATATGCTTACAGGGTGCTCACAGGCAGGCCGCGCGCACCGCTTCGTACAGCCCGGCGCCGTCCGCAATGCGGTACACCACGGCATTCTCTGTTTTTGCCTGCACAAAGGCGTCCTGCGGTGTCAGGCACACCACCTGCGCCGCATCGCCCGTGCGCAGGGTGACGTAAAGCGCCTGCTGCCCAGATGTATTTGGCAGGTTTGCGCGCAGCGTGGGCGTGCGCGCAGCGCTGCACATCGCCTGCAGAATGGCGCTTGCCCCCTCCTGCGTCACAGTGAGCCTGCGCGCCTCTGCCGGCACCTGCCCCATTTGGGCTGCCGGCTGTGTCTGCGCCGTACCGGCCTCGTTTTCCATGGCAGCCTGCTCGCTTTGCGCCTTGTTTGCCTCGGCGTTCACCTGTGCCTGGGTGGAGGGGGCAAAGGCAAAGGCGTCCTGCGCGCTGAGCACTGAGACAGACACGCCCGTGCCCCCGGCCGCACCGGCAGCCAGCACGGGGCGCGGCAGGTACAGTGCCGCGCCCGCGCCCATGCACAGCCCAAGGCAGATGCCCAGCGCCGCAAGCCCTTTTTTCTGCTTTTTCACAAGGCGCACCGCCAGCAGCGCCGCCAGCAGAACGGCCATCATCACCGTGCCCACCAGCGCAAGGCGCAGCGCTTTGTACAGCCCGGGCTGCAGAAGCTGCAGAAGCTCCGGCTTCTGGCGCGCCCACAGCATGGAAAGGGCGGATACAATCTCGTCCCAGCTCATGCCTGTTCCTCCTTACAGGGTGCGTCGTAAAAGGTTTTCGGCCGGCCAAAGGCAGGGCTTTGCACCCACTGCTCCAGCGCCGCCGCGATGCGCGCCGCTGTGGGGCCGCCGTCGTATGGGCTTTTTGCCCCGGCGGCCTTCCGGCGGAAGGCCGGGCTCAGTGCAACCTCCACAGCGGCGCGGATGCCGGCCTCGTCCGCTTCACAGCACAGCACATTGGCGCAGATGATGCGCCCTTTCTGCCGCGCGCCGATATTTACGGCGGGCACGCGGAAGGTGGGCGTCTCCACCACGCCGGAAGAGGAATTGCCCACCACAGCCGCCGCATACTTCATGGCCGAAAGGTAGCGCAGCACGCCAAGGCTTGTAAAAGCGGCCCACCGGCCCGGCTTTTGCGCGCACACCTCGTCGATAAGGGCGTTGATGGCAGCGCCGCCCGCGTCTGCGTTTGATTTTGTAAAGATGACATCCAGCCCGTCAAAGCTTTCCAGCGCGCGCAAAAGCGCCCGGAACTGCGCGGTAGGGCTGGCGCCGCCCGCCGTTTCGGGGTGATAGGTGACAAGGGCATAGGGCCGCGCCAGCGAAAGGCCCAGGCTCTGGGCAAGGGCGTCTTTTTCCAAAAGCGGCAGGCTGCGGATGTTCTCGTCGCCAAGGCCGCCCACGCAGTGCACCGTCTCGGGCGCCTCGCCCATGCGCACCACGCGCGCGGCATATTCCTCGCACGCCGGGAAATGAAGCGAGGCCATTTTGGTCAGGCAGTGGCGGAAATAATCGTCCGCCGCACCGAGGGTGACGTCCCCGCCGGAAATATGCGCCAGCGGGACGCCCAAAAGCGCCGCCGCCTGCCCTGCGGCAAATATCTCGTACCGGTCACCCAGCACCAGCACCATGTCCGGCCGGTGGGCGGTGAAGTATTCGATGAACTGCTCCAGCGCGTAGGCGGTGGTCTTGGCGGTGGCCAGCGCCGTGCCCGTGCCGAATTTCAAAATGGGGATGCGCGCGGCGATGGGCACGCCGTCCGCCTCTATTTCGCGCACCGTCATGCCGAACTCCTGCGCAAGGTGTGCGCCCGTCACTACAAGGCGCACGGCCAGCACACGGCTCTGCGCCAGCGCCTTCACAACGCCGCGCAGCAGGCCGTATTCGGCGCGCGTGCCCGTCACCACACACACGGTCTTTTTTTCCACAGCACATGCCCCCTTTGCCGGGCGCCCGGCTCACAGCTCTATTTTTTCATCCTCGGCAAAATCGCGCTTTGCCGTTTTGCCCAGCACGTCGTACCAGCGCATGGGGCTGATGCCGTCGCCCGGGCGCTTTACGGTGAGGTTCTCCTGTGTGAATGTTTCACCCTTTTTGATGTCCCGCTTTGCAAGGATGCTTTTGCGGGCGATGGGCTTGTTTTTGGCTTCGCTTTTTGTCACGTGCTTGCGGCCGTCGCCCAGCGCAAGCTCTGTTCTGCGCACGGCAGCCACCATGGCGGCAAGCTCCTCCGGCGAAAGGCTGGCCTTATGGTCCGGCCCGGGCAGGGCCTTATCCAGCGTAAAGTGCTTTTCTATCACCACGGCGCCCAGCGCGGCGGCGGCAATGTCCGCCTCGATGCCCGCCGTGTGGTCGGAATAGCCCACCGGCAGGCCGAACTGCTCGCGCAGATCCTGCATGGCAAGCAGGTTCGCGTCCTCAATGGGCGTGGGATACTCGGTGTTGCAGTGCAAAAGCGTGATGGGCCCTGCGCCGCCGTCCTCCAGAACAGAGAGCGCGTCCTCTATCTCGCTGAGCATGCTCATGCCGGTGGAGAGGATAACGGGCTTTTTCGTGGCCGCTATCTTTTCCAAATACGGCAGGTTCGTAATCTCGCCGCTGGGCACCTTCCACAGCGGCGTGCCCAGCTGCTCCAGAAAATCGATGCTGTCCAGGTCAAACGGAGTGGACAGATACGCGATGCCGATGGAATCGCAGTATTCCTTCAGCCGGGCGTGCTCGTCAAAGGTGAGGTGGATGCGCTTGCACATTTCAAGCTGGCTTTCCGCCTCGCCCGTCTCCGCCTTCTGGTATTCGGCCTTTTCGGCAAAGCGGCTGATGACCAGCTCCGGCTTGGCTGTTTGGAATTTTACGATATCGGCCCCGGCGGCCTTTGCCGCATCGGCCAGCTGTTTTGCCATGGCAAGGCTGCCGTTGTGGTTCACGCCGGCCTCGGCAATCATGAGGATGCTCATGGCTGTGCCCCTTTCCTTATGTGTTTTCCATGCGGCGGCGCATGGCGTCCAGCTCTTCCATCTGGCCCATGTCCATCCAGCAGTGCTCGCTGACGGGGTACACCCCCACGCGCAGGCCCGCCGCGCGCACCTTGTCCAGAATATCGGTGAACAGCGCGGGCCTGCCCGGCTCCACCATGTCGATGACCTGCGGCTCCACCACATACACGCCCGTGTTTGTGAGGAAGTTCATCTCCGGCTTTTCGCGTATCTCGCGCACCTCTTCCTCTTCGCCCAGCTCCACCACGCCGTAGGGGATGGTGAAATGCTTCACGGCGCACACCATGGTGACGGCATTGCCGTGCGCCCTGTGATACTGGTAGAGGTCCCCGAAATCGGCGTCGATGAGGATATCGCAGTTCGTGAAAAAAAACGTCTGCGTCACGCGGCCCTTCAGAAGGCTCAGGCCCCCGCCGGTGCCCAGAGGCTCGTCCTCGTCGGCGTATTCCACGGTGTAATCCTTTTCCAAATCGTTGAAATACGATTTGATCATGTTTTTCTTGTAGTTCACTACCAGAATAACGCGCTTGCACCCAATGTCCGTAAAGCGGTGGATGATGTGCTCGGCAATGGGCAGCTCGCCCACGGGGATCAGGGGCTTGGGCAGTATTTTTGTGTACGGGTACAGCCTTGTGCCAAGGCCGCCGGCCATCATCACCACCGGCAGGTCTGCGCGCTTGCGCGTGTCGATGTCCAGGCCCGCGGCAAACTCCACATCCTCGATGCGCCCCTGCTTGTCCAGAAGGGGAACGGCGCCGATGGCCTTTTCCAGCATCAGGCGCTTCGCCTCGCGCCGCCGTTCCATGGGCAGGCTTTTGGGCGAATAGTTTGCCATATCGCGCACGGGGCCCGTCAGGGCGCCGCCGCGCAGGATGTACCGGCGCACGTCCGCGTCCGTCACCACGCCCTTCAGCACGCCGCCCGGCGCCACAAACAGAATGGTGCGGCCCGTATCATTCAGCTGGTGCATGGCATCCAGCACGGTTTTGTCTTCGCTGATGATAAGCTCGTCGATGCGCATCGCGCTCGCCTCCTTTTTACCCGCCGCGGCCCCTTACAGCGCCAGCAGCGTATCCGCCACGCGCCGGGCGTCTTCCCTTGTCAGGCTGGTAGAGCACGGCAGGTTCACGATGCGTGCCAGATAATGGCGCGCCAGCTCTTCGCCGTAGTGCTCGTTCTTCGGGTAATCCGCCTGGTCCTGAATGAGGCCCCAGATGGGCCGCGTCTGTATCTTTTCCGCAGCCAGCGCGCGGATGATGTCATCGCGGCGCAGCGGGCACTCGTCGTACACATACAGGCTGTAGAACCATTTGTTGCAGCGCACGCCCTCGCGGAACGGCATAATGCCGTAGCCGTGCCTGCCGTTCAGCCTTTCAAAATAGAAATCGTACATTTCGTTTTTATGCGCAATGAAGCCCTCAAGCTGCTCCATCTGCGCCAGGCCCAGCGCGGCCTGCACATTGGTCAGGCGGTAGTTGTAGCCCACCTCGTCGTGCATATAATTCAGCTCGTCCGATTTCGCCTGTGTAGAAAGGTGGCGCGCATGCTCCAGCCAGTCCGGGTGGTTCGACACCACCATGCCGCCGGAGCCGGTGGTGATAATCTTGTTCCCGTTGAAGCTGTACACGCCGACGTCGCCGATGGTGCCGGCCATTTTGCCCGCGTATTCGCCCTCGGTATACTTTGTGCCCAGGGCTTCGGTGGCGTCCTCTATCACGGTGAGGCCGTATTTTTTTGCCACACGCATCAGGGCGGGCATGGCGGCCATGTTGCCGAACACGTGCACCACCACCATGGCCTTGATATGCGCGCCCGTGCGCTTGTTGAAGCATTTGCCGCCGCGCAGCTCGGCATTCTGCGCAAGGTACTCCTCCACCAGCGTGGGGCAGATGCACAGGCTGTCGCCGCAGCCGATGAAAATGGGCTCGGCCCCGGCATAGCGCACGGGGTTCACCGCCGCAATGAAGGTGAGCGTGGGCACCAGCACCTCGTCGCCGCGGCCCACGCCCGCCATCAGCATGGCAAGGTGCAGGCCGGACGTGCCGGAGTTGCACGCCACCGCGCCGGGCATACCCACATAAGCGGCCACGGCCTGTTCAAATTCCGGCACAAGGCTGCCTCCGGTGGATACCCATTCGCTCACCACCGCATCGTTCACATAGGCCTTTTCGTTGCCGCTGAAGTTCGGCACGCTCAGCGGGATGAATTTTTTCTCTGTCATATTCCTGTGCATCTCTTTCCCTTATATCATATCTGTTCCGTGCTCACGGCGGCGCCTTGCGCGGCCGCCCTGTCAGGCGCCGCGCCCCGCCCTGCGCAGCGCGGCCAGCCGCGCCCACAGCCCGCGCACATTTTTCAGCACAGCCGCCGCCAGCAGCGGCACCACCGCCTGCCCCAGCACCCATGCGGGGCTTGGCGCAAACCACGAGAAAAAGCTGCGCGGCGCGTTGATGGTGATGCTGTGCACCTCGAAGGCAAGGTTTGTGAAAATGCCGGGGTCCAGCCGCAGGCCGTAGATGCGGCCTTTGGGCAGCGTGAAGGCATAGGTGCCGTCCGCCTGGCGGTAGCCCCATGCGCGGCGCGTGGCGTCATATTCCTCCTGCTGGGGCGAGGTTTTATAAAAAATGCAGAATTCGCCCGGGTCTTTGCTGAAGGTGCAGTCCACTGTCACAGTGCGCACATAAGCGGGTGAGGGCTCCAGCACCATGCGCGGGTCCGGCGAGGTGGAGGTGAAGGTGCCCGGCTGCGTCTGCTGGGTGTCGATCAGGGAAAAGCTGTTCACATCCAGCTGCGCGGGCACCACATTGCCTGCCGCGCGCTGAAAGGCGTCCTCTGCAAAGCCGGCCAGGCACACCAGCACGCTGGCGGCAAAAAACAGCACATAGCAAAGGGCAATCAGCCTTTTTTCGCTGGCAAGGGCGCTGTGCATCAGCCTTTTCAGCTTCGTCATACGATCTTGCCCCCTTCCGGCACGGGCACGAACGTCATGCCGTCCTCATCCTTTTCAATGCGGTAAAGCTGCCAGTCGCCCGCGAGGCCGTCCGAGAACAGATGCCCGTACTGCTCCTTGAAGGCGCCGTCCAGCTTGCGGATAAAGATGGCCGTGCAGCCCGTCTGGTCGATATATTCGCACACGGTCTCCGGCGTTAAGGGGTGCGAGAGGAAATATTCCACCTGCTCGTCCGTAAAATCTGCCGGCACGTCGATGCTGCGCGTCAGGGTAGTGTCCATCCAGCTGCCGCCGCCGAAGCTGTAATCCACATGCACCTCGGGGTAAAATTCAAAGCTGTCCATGAACCAGCTTATGCCGTTATCCGGCATGGCGATATAAAACACCCTGTCGTCCTCTGTGAGCAGGGCCTTGGCCTGCTCTACGCTCTCGGTGTTCTTCGTCCGCTCGGAAAGCGCGCCCGTCAAATCGTTCAGCACTGTCAGCTCCGCAGGCACAAAGGTGGCCACGCGCCAGGCGCACACGCCCGTCAGCGCCAGCAGCGCCCAATGCATCAGCGCACCCGGCTTCGCACGCCGCAGCGCCGCCGCAAAAACGGCAAGCGCCGCCAGCAGCCAGCCTGTATAATAGGGGTAGATATAGCGGTTGTAGTCCGTCATTTCGGCGGCTTCCGAGAACACATACACATAGGTGAAGCCGATGAAGATATAATATGCGGCAAAGCCCAGCGTGCTCCACAGGGAAAGCCATGCAATGCCCCGGCGCCTGCGGCCCTTTTCCAGCAGAAAGGCCCCCAGCAGAATGGCCAGAATAAGCGCCACCACCACGGCGCCCGAGCCGTTGACAATGCGGCCCACGCCGCCGTTCTGGCTGCCCACATTGAACATGGTGAGCTTTGTGGAATAAAAGGCCTGCCACATCTCGCCCATCACGCGGGAGAACCGCTCGGTGCGCCCAATGCCGAACAGCTCGCCAAGGCCGGTGAGCAAAAGCTGCACCGGGCTCATGTTCCTGTCGCCGCCGAGGTTCGAGCGGCTGACGCCCAGCGTCATGGCCATGTGCTGGGCCCAGCCGAAATATGTGACAAGCGGCGCCAGCACAAGGCAGGCCGAATACGTCCATTTTGCGGCCAGGCCGCCCGCCCTTTTCGTAAGGCGCACGCTGTTTTTTGCCTGCACAAAAATAATGTCGAAGCACAAAATGGCCGCCGCCACAAGGGCCAGGGCAAAGCCGGTGTCCTTGGTGATGCTCACGAAGGCCACGCCCATCACGCATGTCCACAAAACGGCAGGCGTCTTTTCCTCCTGCGAAAAATACAGTGCCAGCGGCGCGCCGAACAGAAGGCCCATGGGCAGGTCTGCATACGCGCTGATATACACCGTCACCATATTGATCTCGCGGAAGTACATCGTCATCAGAAACGGCAGAAGGCACATCACAGCCGCGGCGGGCACGGCGATGTGCCAGTGCCTGCGCTCCAGCACGGAAAGCCCCGCTGCAAACACGGCGAACATCAGAATATCGTACGCCGCAAACACCTTCCACTGCACAAACTGCGCGCCCAGGAACTGAAACGCCTCGTCCAGCATGATAAGGCCGGGCACATAGGTGGTGACGCGCATTTCGCCGGGGTTATAGGTGTAAAGCTGGCCGGTGCTCTTCACTACCTTGGGGGCAAGGCCCCAGAAGCTGAACTCGTCCCACTGGGTGAACACGGGCTGGCGCACCGCCAAAAGGGCGATGACCGCCACGCCCGCCACCACAAAAAACACCGTGGCCGGGGTGACAAGGGTGCGGAAATCCAGCTGCCTGCGGCGCAGCCAAAGCCAGCACAGCGCCGCGGCAGCCATGCCGAACCATAAAATGCCCGCGGGCATCAGCTGGTCGATGCATGCCATCACCGAATACCACAGCACAGTGCCGCACAGCACGGCAAACGGCGCGGCGCCCACAGGCACCCTCCACTTTTTCGCCGCAAACACGCTCAGCACACACACGGCAAAGAACGTGACAAGGCATTCCAAAAAAGCCGTCAAAGCGTTCATCCTCTCTGCGTTGGTCTTTTTACCGCGCGCAGCGCAGCGCGGGGGCGGCGCCCTACGGCACCATGCACACAGGGCCCACGAAATAGTGCTGGAACAAAAGCACGGCGCACACGGCCGCAGCCGCCCCGCATGCGGAAAGCGCCAGCCCCTCGGCGCGGCGCCCGCCTGCGCGGGCAGGCGCCAGCACATGGCTTAAAAGCGCCGCCGCCAGCACGAACAGCATCAGGAACGCGGGCAGCAGATACCTCGCCTGCACGCCCGCCACATGGGGCAGCCCCACCGGCGTGTAGGTGATATACTGTGCCGCCAGCACGCCGAACACATAAAATACCGCCAGCCCCAAAAGCCCGGCTGCACTCTTGGGCGTCAGGCTGCTTTTTTCATGCACGGCCAGCGCCGCGCCAAGGCACAGCATCAGCACGCTGAGCAGCTGCACCACCGGGATGGAAATGTCCATGGCACCGAAGGTGCCAAGTTCGCCCAAAAACAAGCCGCGCTCGTACAGCGAGCCCACAAACACCATGAAGGTGCGCGGCAGGTTTGCCAGCACAAATTTAAGCTGTTCCATCTGGTTTACCGCGTCGCCCAGATACCGCTCTACCGCCGGGTAATTGTAGCGCAGCGCGGCGCCGTACCAATCCACCAGCTTTGTAACGGCCGCCACGGCCACCACCAGCAGCACAGCCGCCACCTGCCATTTTTTGAAGCGCGCCTTCCACGCCTTTTTGGGCAGAATAAGCGGCAGCACCAGCCACAGAAGGTTGATGTACGGCTTCACGGCGTTCATCAGCAGAAACGCCGCGGCAAACACCGCAAGGTCTTTGTCTGTAATCTCGTCCTTGCAGTAATAGCTGGCGGCCAGGTAATAGCAGCCCAGCACCAGCGCGTCATAGTTGGCGCTAGCCGCGATAAACAGACCCAGCGGCAAAAGCATCACCGCCAGAAACACCGTCTGGTAGCGGCGGCAGTTTCTCAGCGCCAGCCAGCAAAGCGCCGCATATACGGCCAGGTTTGCAAGGCGCCCGGCATACAGCTGCCCCAGCGCCCCAAAGCCCAGCAGGCGCGCCGCCGCCATGCACAGCGCCTGCGGCAGATACGGCAGCACCTGAAACATCTGCGGCTCGGCCACGCTGGGCGCATCGCCGCTTTCGCACAGGGCCGCATAGCGGCCAAACCCGTCCGCAATGCCGGTGCGCGTGCCGTCCGCAAGCTGCTTGATGGCATAGTTCTCGCTGGAGCCGCCGCCCGTGAGGAGGCCCGCCTCGTCATGCTCCAGCCAGAAGGTGGTGTTGGCGTTGACATACGAGCCGGGAAATGCCGCGAGCAGCGCGTTCACATCCGCCGGATAGGTTCTGTTATAGTCAAAATCAAAACGGCCCATGCTCACGGCGTTGGCGCGCAGGAAATGCGTGCTCTCGTCCGGCGCCTGCATGGGCGGGTTTGCAAAGCAGAACAGCGCCCCGCACAGCAGGATGGCCAGCGCAGCGCGCGAGGCAAAGCTGCGGCACAAGTGCACACAGGCCCACACGGCCGCCGCACCGCAAAGCGCAAGCGCACCGGCGCACACGGCAAGGCGCCCCGCCGGGACTGCCGTGTATTCATAAAATACGCGCCAATAATATGTCACAGCCACCGCGCACAGCACTGCCAGCACCGTGCACAGCACCCAAAGGGCCGCGCGGCGCTTTTTTGCCGGTACATCTGTGGCTGTGTGCTGCATCCAAATTCGCTCCAATTTGTATAATATCTCCCTAAAATTACAGAACGTATGCCCCTGTGCGGAAGGAATCCATATGCGCACGAATCCATTCCACAGTTTCGGCAAGGCCCTGCTCAAAGGTGTAGGCGGGCTGCCAGCCCGTGAGGGCATGCAGCTTTTCGGCGCTGCCGCACAGCCGCCACACCTCGCTGTTTTCCGGGCGCACGCGCTGGGCGTCGCACACCACGCGCGCGGCGGGGTTTATCTGGCGGATCAGCTCTTCGGCAAGCTGGCCGATGGAAATATCCCTGCCCGTGGCGATGTTGATTTCTTCCCCAACGGCCTTGCCGCACGCGGCAATGGCCATAAAGCCGGCGGCGGTGTCCTTCACATAGTTGAAATCGCGCGAGGACTCCAGGCTGCCCAGCTTTATCTCCTGCGCGCCGCTGAGAAGCTGCGTGATGATGGTGGGTATCACCGCCCGCCCCGACTGGCGCGGCCCGTAGGTGTTGAACGGGCGCACGATGGTGACGGGCAGGCCGAACGAGCGGTAGAAGCTTTCCGCAAGCCTGTCCGCACCTATTTTAGTGGCGGAATAGGGGCTCTGGCCCTGGAAGGGGTGCTTTTCGTCAATGGGCACATACTGCGCCGTGCCGTACACCTCGCTGGTGGAGGTGACCAGCAGGCGCTTCGTGCCCACGTCGCGCGCGGCGTTCAGCACGTTCAGGGTGCCCTTGATGTTCGTATCCACATAGCTGTCCGGCGAATGATAGCTGAACGGGATGGCAATCAGCGCCGCCAGGTGGTACACCACGTCCTGCCCCTTCATGGCCGTGCGCACGCCGTTCGGGTCGCGGATATCGCCCATGAACACCTCTATCTCGCCTTTGATGTCTTTGGGCAGCGTATCCAGCCAGCCCCATTTGCCGAATGAATTGTAATAACAGAAGGCCTTTACCTTCTCGCCCTTTTTCACAAGCTCTTCAGTGAGGTGGCTGCCGATAAAGCCGTCCGCACCTGTCACCATCACGGTTTGGGCCATTTGCCTCTCTCCTTTGCCCGCGGCGCGGGCCGTTTATTTGCATACAGACACAAAACAGTATAATACAAAACAGCCCAAATATCAACCGAAAGGGGCGCGCTGCGCCGCCTTTTCCAACCGGGCGCGGGCGGCTTTTCCTTTACAAAAAAGCCGCCCGCCTTTATAATTGTAAAAGTATTTTATACTGGCCGCCCGCCTGCGGGCCGCGCGCCGGGCGCAAAACATTCGAAAGAAAAGGGGCGCCGTGCTTTGAGCTTCAACACACTCTCCTTCTTTGCATTTTTCCCCCTTTGCGCGGGGGCTTACTTCCTTGTGCCGAAAAAATATCAGAACGCCGTGCTTCTTGCGGCAAGCTGGCTGTTCTATGCCTTTGCCACCCCGGCATGGCTGCCTGTGCTGGTTTTGGACAGCCTTGCCAGCTACGCCGCCGTGCGCTGGATGGCGCGCGCCGCAGGCGCTGCGCGCAGGCGCAGGCTGTGGCTTGCCGTGGGGCTGAACCTTGGCCTGCTGGCGGGCCTGAAGGCGCTGGGGGCCGCTTTGGCCGGGCTGCCCGTGGCGCAAGGCGCGCTGCAGGCGCTGGAGGCCATAGGCCTCTCTGCCTCGGCACAGCGCTTTTCCCTGATACTGCCGCTGGGCATCAGTTTTTTCACCCTGCAGGCCATTGGCTGCGCGGTGGATGTGTACAGGGAAAAATGCCCTGTGCCGCAAAGCGCGGTGCATTTCTGCCTGTTCACAAGCTTTTTCGGCTTTATCTCCTCCGGGCCCATCACGCGGGCGGGCAGCTTTCTGCCGCAGCTTCAGGCGCCGCGCCGCTTTGATGCGGACAAGGCCGTCTCCGGCCTTGTGCTGATGGCGCAGGGCCTGCTGGCCAAGGTGTGCGTGGCAGACCTGCTGGCCGTCATTGCAAACGGCGTGTGGGGCGATGTGCGCGCCTATTCCGGCCCTGTGCTGGCGCTGGGGGCGCTGGCGTACACCTTCCAGCTCTATTTCGATTTTTCCGGGTATTCCATGCTGGCGCAGGGCTGCGCGCGCGTTCTGGGGCTGGAGCTGCCGCAGAACTTCAACACGCCCTATTTTTCACGCTCTATCAAAGAATTCTGGCGGCGCTGGCACATGTCGCTGTCGGCCTGGCTGCGGGATTATGTCTACATCCCCCTGGGCGGCAACCGGAAGGGCACGGCGCGCAAGTATCTCAACCTTCTGGCCACCTTCGCCGTGTCCGGCCTGTGGCACGGCACGGGCCTCACCTTTCTCATCTGGGGCCTTCTGCACGGGCTGTATCAGGTGGCGGGCGCCGTGCTGGAGCCCGCGCGCGCAAAAGCCTATGCCCTGCTTCATATCCGCCGCAGCGGAAGGCTTGCCAGCGTGTGGCAGTGTCTGTTCACCTTCCTTCTGGTGCACACGGCATGGGTGTTCTTCCGTGCGGCCAGCGTGCAGGACGCCCTGTATGTGCTGACGGCGCAGTTTGCAGGCGGTGCGCCCGGCGGGGCACTGGCGCAGGTGTGGGATATTATTCTGGCCGGCTTCAATGCAAAGCCTCTGCTGGCTGCGGCTTTTGCGGCCTTCCTTGCATTCAGCTTTGCCGCGTGCTGCGCGCTGGACGCCGTGCGCCGTTTTTCGCGCCGCAGCGTGCAGGGCGAGGCCACGCCTGTGCTGCTGGGGCTGGGGGGCTGGCGCTGGCTGTGCTATTATGCCCTTGCAGGGCTTATCTTCCTGGGCTTTCTGTTCAACAACGGGTATCTGACGGGCGCCGTCAGCTTCCTGTATGCCAATTTCTGAAAGGGGGCGCACGCCTTGAAAAAAATCATTGCTGTGCTGGCGCTGCTGTGCGCGCCCATCCTTGTGTATTTCGGCGTCTTTCTCTGTTTTGAGCCGTACGACTACTTCGGCCTCAAGGGCGGCGCCGTGCAGGAGGACTCTTACATCACCCGCGTGCGCAGCTATTTGAACAGCCCGCAGGACGCCATCCTTCTGGGCGATTCGCGCATGGCGCATTTCGACATGGCCGAGGTGGAGCGGCTGACGGGCCGCCCATGGGCGAACCTTGCCTTCGGCGGCGCCTCCATGGCCGAGAGCATCGACCTGTTCTACCTTGCCGCTGAGGAGAACCCGGGCCTTGACACCTGCTATTTTGAAGTGAGCTTTTACACCCTGCGCACGGGCGACGAGCGCAACCGCATGGAGCATATCCGCGCACTGGTGGAAAACCCGCTGGCCTATTTGTTCAATTTTGACTGCAACGCAGACATGCTCAACGAGCTTCTGCTTCGCCTGCAGGGCGTGCAGACAGGCGCCAGCCGGGATGAGGGCCACTGGACGCAGGCCGACCTCGTGAGCGAGACGGGCGAGGCGCTGCCCTACCGCAAAAACCAAATTGCCTACCTTGCCACGCTGTACGGCGCAGGCGGCATCGCAAAGGCGGGCACGCTGCCCGCCGTGGAGACGGACGAGGCGGGCAATGTGCAGAACGCGGGCGAGGTGCTGGCCGCGCTGCAGGCCGTAACGCCGCAGGCCTCGGCTTACAGCGTAAACGAGGAAAGCCTGCAGGCGCTTGTGGAGCTGGCCGGGTTCTGCCGCCAGCGCGGCATTGAGCTGACCTTTGTGTTCCCGCCGGTGGACGGCGCCGTGCAGGAATACCTGCTGGACGCACTGGGCATCCGCAGCGAGCTTGTGCGCGTGAAAGAGACGCTTGCCGCCACGGGCGCGCAGATACGCGATTTCGAGTGTCAGCCGGAGGCCACGTTTGAAAACGACATGTTCTACGACGGCTTCCATCTGGACGCCGTGCGCGGCCTTGGCGCCTACACCGAAGTTCTGTTCGGACAAAATGATGCAAAAGAGGGGGGCGCTGTGCTTGGCGCTTGATTTTCTGTTTCTGTATGAGCATGTGGTGCGCGAATACGAGAGCCTTCTGCTTTTGAAGGCAGAGCTGGAAAAGCGCGGCTATTCCGTGGCCATTCACCAGCTGCTGGACCGCAAGAAGCTGAAATACTTCACCTGGAAAAAGCCGAAGGTGCTTGTGGCAAGCTGCATGTACGACGACGAGGCCATCAACAGCCATGTGTACAACAACGTGGGCGTGTGCCGCAAAGTGGTGAACCTGCACTGGGAGCAGATGCTATCCGACACGCAGGAGGCCGCCCCCTGGTTCAACTTCAACGGCAACGCAAAAAAGTGCGTGCAGACGTGCTGGGGCGAAAAAACGCGCCAGCGCCTGATGGCGCACGGTGTGCCGGGCGAGTGCGCCCCGGTGACGGGCGCCGTGATGATGGATTTTCTGCGCCCGGAATTCAGGGGCTATTTCAAAACAAAAGAGGCGCTTTGCCGCGAGTTCGGGCTAAACGCGCAGAAAAGGCTGTTTTTGTACATTTCTTCGTTCGGCTACGGCTCCATGAGCGACGAAGAGGTGGCCGAGCTCTCTAAAATGGCGGGGGAAGACTTCATGCAGTTTGCCCGCACCAACCGCACCAGCATGGCGCAGACGCTGGAGTGGTTCGACCGGTATCTCGCCCTTCATCCGGAGGTAGAGCTGGTGTACCGCCGCCACCCCTCCGAGTGGAACAGCCCTGCGCTGGCCGCGCTGGCGGAAAAACGGCCGAACTTCCATGTGATTTTTGCAGACAGCGTAAAGCAGTGGATTACCGCCGCAGACAATATCTTCATCTGGATGAGCACCGCCATTGCCGAAGTGTATTTTGCGGGCAAAAGCTGCCATATCCTGCGCCCTGTGCCTGTCGAGCACGAATATGACCCCGTCATTTATAAGGGCGCGGAATACTGCACCACCTATGAGGCGTTTGCCGCGGCGGCAGACTCGCCGCAGGCGCCCTTCCCCATTTCCAGAGAAATGATAGAGGGCTATTTTGACAAAAGCGAAACGCCCAGCTATATCCGCATGGCAGACCTTTTGGAGGACGTGTATAAAAATCCCCCCCGGCAGGACCCGTTCGCCCCGCCCTTCCGCCCGCATTTCAACGCCCTGAAATTCTGCGCGCTGGTGGGCATCCACGCCATGTACGCCTGCGGGCTGCACCCGGAAAGGCTGCGCCGCTTTTCGCCGGGCTTTGCCGGTTTTGCGGGCCGCATTTACGGCTATGTGGACAAGGCCCATATTTCAAAGCAGGAAGTGCGCGCCATGGAGGAAAAAATACGCCGCTTTGTGCGCTGACATTTCGGCCCTAATCAGAAAAAGGGGCGCCCCTTGCTATACACAAGGGGCGCCCCTTTTACTGTAAGCGAAAGCGCTTTTGCTGTACCGGAGAAGGCATCCCGCCGCAGTGGGAAAAGGCTGCGAGGCCGACGACGCAGAGAAGGGAAGCACGGCGCGCCGAAAGAAAAGCTGCGCCGCCCTTTTCACCGTAGCGCGGCGCTGCATGCAGCAAAAGAAAACAGCGCAGGCCGATAAGCCCGGCCGGCAAAGACCCTGAGAAGGCCTGCGCAGGCTGCCGGCACAGCCCGCAGCCACAACAGCCGCAAGCGCCTGCAGATACCGGCAGGCGCTAGGCCTTTTTCTTTCCGGCGGCCAGGCGGCTGGCACGGCGGTATTCCAGCGGCGAAAGCCCAAACTGCTTTTTGAATACAGCGGCAAATTTACCCTGGTTGGAATACCCCACCTGTTCAGAAATCTCTGCCACCGGCCGCTTAGACGACGCCAACAGGTGCGCCGCCTCCTGCATTCTCATATGGCACAGATAGGCAGAAATGTTCTGCCCATATACGCCTTTGAAATAATTTTTCAGGCTTGTTTCGCTGACGGCAAGGCTGTCCGCCAGCATTCGAACCGGTATATGCTTGCTCAAATTGGCCGTGAGCAGGTGATGCACGCTTTTCGCAAGCTCCACCTGTGTCCGCGTATAAAAACGGCATGCGCCCGCGTGGGGGCGCCCATTTTCAATCAAATTGTGAAGCAGGCGAAACGTATCTATTTTCATCTGAAAAAGAGAAGGGGCATTTCTCAGCCCCCACAGCCCGTGCAGAATCTCCCTTGCCGGTTCATCCACGCTCAGAACAGACGTCTTCCGCATGGTGCAATAGGCCGCCTCCAGCTTATTGAGGTCGAGCTCAAATGCTTTTAACACCTCAGAACAGGACTTCGCCAAAAGCTTGCTGTCAAAATAGAATTTCAGGCCCTGATAGTGCCCGGTTGGAAAGATATATTCCCGCTGGGCTGTCTGTACGCTGACTGCCAAATCATTATCCTTTAAGTAAATATAGGCTCCGTCATCCAATAGAAGCTCGCTTCGCCCGGAAATACAGTAGTTGAGAAGCAGCGGCTTCAGCCCTGCATTCTCGTCGGCCTCCGGCCAGGATGGGGCGTCTATCCATATAAACGCGAGTGTCATGCCGGGCAGCAGCGTATAAAAAAGCATCCTTCCCGTACCCGCCGCATTTTTCAGAATCAGCTCGCTGCTGTCCGGGCCTTTTTTCAGCAATACGTTCGGCACTTTATCGCTGTTTTCTAATATTTGGGCAAGAAGGTCGTCCAATGCCTCATCCTCCTCTCGTGACATTCACGATAATGAAAGCTCACTTATTATAAAATATCTGCCGGCTGTAAAGCAACCGACAGTGCCGCAGCTAAAAAAGCTGTTGCTATTTGGGCCTAAATTATCGAAACGGGCATAGAAGCATGCAAAAGGATATGATACCATAAACCGCGGTTAGTGCTGACTAATTTATATATTCATAGCTGGGAGGAAGCTTTATGGACAAATTACAGGGTAAGGATTTTATCAACATCGGCATATTTACCGCCATTTATTTTATCGTTATTTTTGCAGCAGCCTCTATTGGCTTTATCCCAATCTTTATTCCTCTGATCAGTGTCATCGTGCCTCTGGCGGGCGGCATCCCCATGATGCTCTTCTTTTCCAAAATCAAGAAGCTCGGTATGCTGACAATCAGCGGCCTTCTGCTTGGTATTATCATGCTGCTGACAGGCATGGGATATTGGTGTATTCCTACCGGGGCAGTTTTCGGCCTGATTTCCGATATTATGCTCAAAAGCTGCGCCTATCAGAACGCCAAGCGCGAAATTCTTATTCATGGCATTTTCTCCATGTGGGTCATTGGCGCATTCATTCCCATTGTGCTGGATAGAGACAGCTATTATCAGAATCTGCTGCCCGGATATGGAAAAGAGTATGCAGATACCCTTATGCAGTATATGCCGGATTGGATTTTGCCCGTGCTTTTGCTGGCAGCCTTTATCAGCGGCCTTGTGGGCGGCCTTATCGGCAGAAAAATTTTCAAAAAGCATTTTGAGCGCGCCGGCATCACATCATGAAGCATGAACTGCTTGCCAGCAAGAAAGAAACGGGCCTTGTGCTGGACCCACGCACCAAACTGGCCGCACTTGTCACAATTGCAATTTTTATACTGGGCGGCTCTTATGAATCCGTGCTGCAATATTATATCCTAGCGTTAGCGGCGATACCTCTGCTGCTTTTGCTTTCCGCCAGACGCTGGAAGCAGGCAGGGCTTTATATTCTGGTTTTTGGCGGAAGCCTCTGCCTTCAGATGTTCGGCCTTCCACACCTGTCGGGTGCCGCCAATTTTGCCGCCGTTGCCTGTGTCGGCCTTTTGCTCCGCTTCAGCCCCGGCATCGTGATGGGGTACTTTACCGTTTCCACCACAACCGTCAGTGAATTTGTTGCAGCGATGGAAAAGCTGCACTGCCCCAGGCAGGTCACAATTCCCCTGTCGGTAATGTTCCGTTTTTTCCCAACTGTGGCAGAGGAGTGGCGCGCCATTGGCGACGCCATGCGCATGCGGGGCATCCGCCTTGGCGGCGCAAAGGCCGCCTCTATACTAGAATACCGCCTGGTGCCCATGATGATATGCTGTGTGAAAATCGGGGAGGAGCTTAGTGCGGCCGCCCTTACCCGCGGGCTGGGCGGCCCTGTGAAGCGCACCAACATCTGCAAAATAGGGTTTCATGCACAGGACATTCTGCTGCTGACGGTATGTCTTGGTGCATTTGCCGCACAGGCCCTTGTTCTGACCGCGAGGGGGTGAGTATATGCTGGAGTGCCGCGATGTATCCTTCTCTTATACCTCCAGCCAAAACACGCCGGAAAGCGGCAGCGGCGCGCTGGCGCACATCTCGTGCAAAATACAGCCCGGCTCGTTCGTGCTTCTGTGCGGCCCCTCCGGCTGTGGTAAAACCACCCTCACAAGGCTGTTCAACGGCCTTATCCCCCATTACTACGAGGGCGCGCTGACCGGATGCGTCACACTGGACGGGGCAGATATAAAAGGCCTTTCGCTTTTTGATATATCCCGGCGGGTAGGCTCTGTCTTTCAAAACCCGCGCGCACAATTTTTTAATGTGGATACCACCAGCGAGCTCGCCTTTGGGCCGGAAAACCACGGCCTGCCGGAAGAGGAGGTGCGCCTGCGAGTGAAATGTGCGGCAGAGCAGCTGAGCCTGACGCCTCTGCTGGGAAGAAGCATCTTCTCCCTCTCCGGCGGTCAAAAGCAGCTTATTGCATGCGGCTCGGCCGCTGCCCTTGAGCCGGACATCTATGTATTGGACGAGCCCTCCTCCAACCTTGATGCTTATGCCATTGCCGGGCTTCGGGCTCTGCTGTCCGTCTGGAAGGCCCAGGGAAAAACGGTGATTATTTCCGAGCACCGCCTTTATTACCTGAACGGCCTTATAGACCGCGCGCTCTATCTGAAGGGCGGCCAAATATGCGGCGACTATACAGCCGCCGGGCTCAGGCAGCTTTCCGACACTCAGCGTGAAGCCATGGGGCTTCGCCCTCTCACGCTGCACAGCCTGGGCGCTATCCCCCCTGCGCCTGTGCGAGGGGATAATAAGGTGTGGGCCCTTGAACAGCTTCGCTTTGCCTACCCCCGTCAGGCAGAGGTGCTTTGCCTCTCCTCGGCAAGCTTTCCCGCAGGAGGCGTCACTGCCGTAATAGGCCGCAGCGGCGCTGGGAAAACCACACTTTTGCGCTGCATATGCGGCCTTGAAAAACGCTGCCGCGGCACAGTTTCATGCGGCAGCGCCATATATACGCGCAGACAGCGGCTGAAGGCCTGTTATATGGTAATGCAGGATGTAAACCACCAGCTTTTCACCGAGAGCGTGCTGGACGAAGTGCTTCTCAGCATGCCCTGCGAAAATGTGCAGGCCGCCAAAGCGCTTTTGGCCGAAATGGACCTTTCCGGTTATGAAGGCCGCCACCCCATAAGCCTTTCCGGCGGGCAGAAGCAGCGCGTGGCCGTTGCATCGGCCCTTTCCTCCGGGCGGCCTTTTATTCTATTTGACGAGCCCACCAGCGGCCTGGACCTATTTCACATGCGGCAGGTGGCCGCCTGTGTGAACCGGGTTGCCGCCCACGGAAGGACAGTGCTTGTGGTGACGCATGACCCGGAATTCATTTTGCGCTGCTGCAATTTTGTGCTCCATCTGGAGGATGGGCGCCTTGTAGAAAGCTATTCTATCGCAGACAGCACCGGAAGGCAGCGCATATTAAGATTTTTCCTTCAGGACATGGAAGCAGAAAAGGACGGTGCATCTCTGTGAAGCTCACCCCCTCTCAGGAGGATTATCTGGAGGCCGTGCTGGTGCTGCAGCTTCGCCGTGGATGCGTATACCCCGTGGATGTAGCCCGGTTCATGGGCTGTTCCAAGCCCAGCGTAAGCAATGCCATAAAGGTGCTTGGCAGGAAGGGGTGCCTTATAAAAAAATTAGACGGCACGCTAATGCTTACTTCTGCGGGCAGGCAATGTGCAGAGCAAATCTATGAACGGCACCGTTTTTTTACTGCAAGGCTTATTGCCGCCGGGGTGGCGCCTGAGACGGCGGAGCACGACGCATGCAGCATAGAACACGTCATCAGCGAAGAGGCGTTCCGGGCGTTGAAATGTGCCCGAAAGCCATAGAAGCCTCCCGCCGCATGCATCTGTGCGCACTGAAAATAAATTTCACCCCAGTGGGGCCCCGCCAAAGCGGGGCCCCACTGGGGTCTGCACATTACGCCTGCGCCGGGCCTTGGGCGCGGCGGTATAAAATGGGCACGTCATACCCGAACGTGCGCTTGCCGTTCATCTCCATTGTCTCCGACACCTCCAGCACCTCGCTGGAAAAGCGCTCGAACAGCGTAAATTTCAGCGCCGGCGTGAACATGCTGGTGCTGCCGCCCTCCCACACGCCGCCGCGGCAGGTGTACACGGCGGGCGTAAATTTCTGCGAAGGCTGCAGGGCGCCGAACTCCACCTCGCCCATCGTCTCAAAGGTAAAGCCCGCTTTGTCACAGCCCTGCGGCAGCTCGTAAGAGGTCAGCTTCACATCCCCGCCCTGCTGTGTGAACAGAAACAGATGCGGCGAGGCATGGGTGCGGCCGTTTACGGTGTAGTAGCTTTCCTCCACCACAAACACCCCCTCAAAGCCCTGCGGCAGGCCGCGTATCTTTTCGTTGCAGGGCGTGTTCACATGGCGCGCAAAGGGAAAGGCGGCCTCCCCCTTCTCCTGCATTTCCCGGAACTGTGCGGCGTTGTCGAAGCTGCCGCACAAAAGCTGTGTAAATTGCTGCAATACATCCATCATAAGCCTCTTTCCCGCCGGACAGGCCCGGCGCCCAAAACATTCCCATGCCGCGCAGGCATTGCTGCGCCCGCGCGGCATTCTTAAAATATTAGCGCCGCTTTGTGAACATTTCAACATCCCGGCGCAGGCGGGCGGTATTTTCCACGTTTTTCGCGTTTTGCTTGTGTTGCGTGCCAAGATGGGGTAAAATAAACACGGCCAAACCAATTTGACGGCACACAAAGGAGGGCTTTGGGATGAAATACTGCAAGAAATGCACCATGCCGGACACGCGCCCCGGCATCACGTTCGACGAAGAGGGCGTATGCTCTGCATGCCGCCACTTCGAAAGCCGGAAGAATATCGACTGGGACAAGCGCTGGAAGGAATTTGAGGCGCTGTGCGACAAATACCGCGGCATGAACGGCCCGGGCGGGTACGACTGCGCCGTGGCCGTCTCCGGCGGCAAGGACAGCCACTTTCAGGTGTATATCCTGAAAGAAGTGATGCACATGAACCCCATCCTGTTCTCTGCCGAGGACAACTTCCCCATGACAGAGGCGGGCAGGCACAATTTGAGAAATATCTCGGAGGAATTCGGCTGCACCATCATCACCTGCAAGCCTAACATCCGCGCCCAGAAAAAGCTGATGCGCGCCTTTTTTGAAAAGTACGGCAAGCCCACCTGGTATGTGGACAGGCTTATTTACACCTTCCCGCTGCACATGGCGCTGAAGTTCAACACGCCGTTTTTGTGCTATGGCGAAAACGTGAGCTTTGAATACGGCGGCAATGCCGACGAAGAGACGTATTCCGCCCGCGGGCAGATAGAAAACGGCGTGGCCGTGGGCTTCCCGAAGGAAGAGCTGCTGAGCTACGGCGTCACCGAGAACGACCTCGCCCTCACCGAGGCCCCCACCGCCGAAGAGCTTGCCCGGCTGGACCCGTTCTACCTGAGCTATTTCCTTCCCTGGAACAGCTATAAAAACTACCAGTTTGCCAAAAGCCGCGGCTTCCACGACCTCACCCACGAGTGGGACCGCACGCACCATGTAGAGAATTTCGACCAGGTGGATTCCCGCGCGTACCTTGTGCACTCGTGGCTGAAATATCCCAAATTCGGCCATGCCACGGCCACAGACTATACGGCGCGCTATATCCGCTACGGCATGCTGAACCGCGACGAGGCCGTGCGCCTTGTAAAAGAGCACGACGGCTATCTGGACCCGCTGTGCGTGCGCGATTTCTGCGAGTTCTGCGGCTATACGGAGGCCGAGTTCTGGCGCATCATGGACGGCTTTTACAACCGCGACATCTTCTACAAGGACGAATATGGCCGCTGGATGCTCAAGCACCCCATCTGGGAAGAGCAGAAATAGGCCCTTCTGCGCGAAACGCCCCGCTGTGCGGGGCGTTTTTTGCTTCAAAATGGTTTTCTTTGCCCCGTTTTTTTGCTATACTGAAAAAAACGAAAGCGCGCGGCGCAGAAAGAAGGCTGTGGGCATGGACAGCATCATCATCGGCATCGCAGGGGGCACGGGCTCCGGAAAAACCACACTGACGCGAAGACTGAAGGAGCGCTTCGGCCAGGATGTATCCGTCATCAGCCATGACAATTACTATAAGCGCCACGACGAGCTGCCCTATGAAGAGCGGTGCAAGCTGAACTACGACCACCCGGACGCCTTCGACACCGACCTGATGGTGGAGCAGATCGGCGCCTTGCGCCGCGGTGAAACCATCGCATGCCCGGTGTACGATTTCACGGTGCACAACCGCTCCAGCGAGACGCTGCTCATTGCGCCCACCAGCGTCATCGTGCTGGAGGGCATCCTCATTTTCGCAGATGAAAAGCTGCGCAGCCTGATGGACGTAAAAATTTTTGTAGACACAGACGCCGATGTGCGCATTCTGCGGCGTGTGGTGCGGGACGTAAAAAAGCGCGGCCGCAGCCTGGACAGCGTGGTGAAGCAGTACCTCACCACGGTAAAGCCCATGCACGAGCAGTTCGTGGAGCCTTCCAAGCGCTATGCGGACATCATCGTGCCCGAAGGCGGCAAAAATCTGGTGGCGCTGGATATGATTATCCGGCGCGTAGAGCATCACATCCGGCAGAACGGCGGGGCATAAGGCCCCGCTGCCGGACGCGCCGGCGCAGGAAGCCGCCGCCCCTGAAAGGCAGCCTTTGCGCACAGCTTCTTCCGGTTTCCCTGATGGGTACAAAGGGGGCCTGCGGAAAGCTTCCCTGCTCTGCATCAAAAATTGCCGCTTCAGGGCTGCCGGGCAGTTTTGGCCCGGCGGTTTTGAAGGAATGGTATGTAAAAAAGCCCGGCAGTCCTGATGAACTGCACCCCATTTGTTAGACAGTATGGTATACTGAATAACAAGTGGGGTGCTTTACTATGCCAAAAGGAATAGCAAACAAACGATACACGCCTGAATTCAAGAAGCTAGTGATCAAGACCATGCTGGAGGAAAAGCTGAGTTACAGTGAAACAGCAAGACGGTTCGACATAAGCGATCATCATCGCATTCAGGATTGGGAACGCATCTATTTAACCGAAGGTGCGGAAGGCTTTGCAGTGGAACGACGCGGCAGGAGGCACAAAGGCAGCCCGAATAAGCAACTGCCGAAACAAGTAGAAGAGGATTTGCTTGCTGAAGTACAGCGGCTTCGTGCGGAGAACGAGTACTTAAAAAACTTGCAAGCCTTGGTTTTGGAGAGAGAGCGACGCCAGGGGAAAAAGCCCAGGTAGTCCAAAAGCTGAGGCCGAGATATCCCTTATGCCTTCTGCTTGAAATCGCTCACTTACCTCGTGCTACTTTCTATTACCATCTGAAGCGAATGGGAAACCCGGATAAATACGCAGAAGCAAAAGCAGAGATTTCCTCCATTTACCACGAAAACAAAGGCCGGTATGGTTACCGACGTATCACCGCGGCATTACACAACAAGGAGATATATCTGAACCACAAGACAGTGCAGCGACTCATGAAGGAGCTGGGATTGGTTTGCCGTGTCAGAGTCAAAAGATATCACTCTTACAAAGGAGAAGTGGGGCGGATTGCACCGAATCTGCTCAACCGAAACTTCTATGCGGAAAAACCAAACCAGAAATGGGTCACCGACGTGACAGAGTTCAGTCTATTTGGTCAGAAGCTCTATCTTTCTCCCATTCTGGATTTACACAACGGGTATTTGGTGAGCTATGCCATCTCTGAGCGACCGGTTTTGAGCATGGTAACAACAATGCTTGCCAAAGCTTTTTCAACCATACCAGATGGGACAGGTCTCATTCTCCACTCCGACCAGGGCTGGCAATACCAGCACAAGCAGTACCAGCGTATGCTCAACGCAAAAGGCATTCGGCAAAGTATGAGCCGCAAAGGAAACTGCCTGGACAATGCAGTAGCAGAAAACTTCTTCGGCCTGCTCAAGAGTGAATTGCTTTATCTGCAAAAGTTCCACTCCATGCAACACTTCAAACAAGAACTTATTGACTATCTGGACTACTACAATAACCGACGGATTAAGGCAAATCTAAAGGGCCTGCCGCCTGCGGTTCACAGACAACAAGCCCTTTCGGTTGCTTGAACAATTTTTATTTGGAATTATTGTCTAACTTTTTGGGGGCACTTCATGACGGCTTGCCGGGCTTTTTGCGTGCATCAGGCGCCAAAACCGGTGCTGCCTTGCGCCAGCGCGCCGTTCTCAGGCCCTTTTCCGGGCGTCAGCAGGCAGAATTTTTTCAAAAAGGCGCTTGACTCTCACGCCGCGTCATAGTGTAACATCACCTGTGAAAGGAGGCCGCAGGCCATGGAATACACCGTAAAACAGCTGGCCGGGCTGGCGGGCGTCTCTGTGCGCACGCTTCATTATTACGATGAAATAGGGCTTTTGCCGCCCGCGCGCGTCACGCAGGCCGGCTACCGGCTGTACGGCCCGGCACAGGTGGATGCGCTGCAGAGCATCCTGTTCTACCGCGCGCTGGGCATGCCGCTGGCACAGATACGCCCTTTGGCCGCTTTGCGCGGCGAGGCGCGCCTTGCCGCCCTGCGCGCGCACCGCGCGGCGCTTCTGGCCCGGCGCGATGCGCTGGACAGCCTTCTTTCCACACTGGATAAAACCATTGAGCAAGAGAAAGGAGGAGTTTCCATGCAGGACACTGAAAAATTTGCCTGCTTCAAGCAGGCGCTGGTGCAAAAAAATGAGGCGCAGTACGGCGCCGAGGCGCGCAAGGTCTACGGCGAAGAGGCTGTGGACGCCGCAAACGCCAGGCTGATGGGCCTGAGCGAAGGGCAGTTTGCCCAAATGCAGGCCGCCGATCAAAAGCTGTTTGGCCTGCTGCGCGAGGCCGTAAGCCAAAACGCGGCGCCCGGCGGCAGCATGGGGCGTCAGGCCGCACAGCTTCACAAGGAATGGCTGTGCTTCACATGGCCGCACTATTCCGCGGCCGCGCACAGGGGCCTTGCCCGCCTGTATGTGCAGGACGAGCGCTTCACCGCATATTATGACAGCGCCGCAGGCGCAGGCGCCGCGCAGTTCCTGTGCAGCGCCGTTGAGGCGAATGTATAAGAAAACAGGGCGCAAACTGCGCCCTGTTTTCTTTTCGTGCTCTTTTTATATGGGAGCTTACCCCAGGAAATTACTAATCCATGTCTGGGCCACATACATACCATTCGTGCCAGAAGCACATACCCGCATCCACACCGTCAGGGTGAAGCCTGCAAAGCTTTCCTTCAGTTTGCATAAGCTGACAGGTCTTGCGGCCGATAAACATTATACACATCAGGGAATGTATTGCCCAAGGCAACAGATAAGCTCCCCCGGCAAAGCCGGGGGAGCCGGATATGCACAGGCGGCTTACCGCCCGTATATCTGCCTCAGAGAGGTTATCAGATGTAGAAGAAATTGCTCAGCACCGATTGTTCGATATAAGTGTTATAACCCATAGACGAAACAGTGCCCCAGCTTACCAACAGGGTAATAAGGAAGGTTCCAAGCCATACATTGCCCGTCAGCTTATACAGCTTTCTGGACAAATACGTCGTGAGAGGGAGCATCAGCGGTAGTGCGAAAGCCGAGTTCCAGTTGCAGATTTCCGTGCCGCCCGTATGCAGCACGATGACATTCACCATACAGCACAGCCACACGCCCACCGCGCCGAACAATACTGTGAACAGCGTGTCCTTCCACTCCGGGATATCCGTGCGCACCGTGTAATTCGTCAGCACGTTGATTGCCAGCTGCGGCAGGAAAATCACCAGTGCGAATTTCAGAGCAAGCCACCAGTATTCCACCTTCATGGCGCCAAACACATTGTTCCAGAAGCGATAATCTTCGCCAAACAAATAGCGAATCACATCCAGGGAAATGTACGCTGCTGCAATCAGGCAGACAGCAAGCAGAAGCGCCCGAACTACGGTTTTGCCGGAGACCTTCAGGCCAAACGACACCTTGCGCCCGTTCTTTTTATCCTGCATATAGAACACAGCCAGAAGCACAACCGCAATCAGCCCCATAAAGCCGAGATACATAAAGATAACCCACCAGTTGAAGAACAGGGGCAGTATCTCAAAATACGGCATGAAGGGATTGAATATCCGGTTCGTTATCAGAATGGCGGCAAAGCTCAACGCCACCATCAGCATGCCGAATATCCAGTATTTCCTTTTATCGAAGGATGCCTGCACAGCGGCCTGTGCCGCGCTCTCGCGCGCAAACGGTTTCAGCTGCATCATCATTACTGCAAGCGGAACCAGCATAAGCCCCATGCAAATCATTGCCAGCCCGTTCAGCACTTCGCGTGCAAAGAAAATCGTATTCGCTGTGCTGATGGGCTGGGTATTCTCCGCAAGCAGCTCGCCGTTGTTATAGGCCAGCGTCTGTTCAAAAAATTTCAGCGCATCCGACACCGACCTCACCGATATCTGGTTTGTGGCATGCATCTCCGGGTTGAAGCAGACAACACGTGCCCTGCGCCCTTCGATTGCCTCGCGCAGCTGTTCATTGTCCGTGATGCTGATATCTGTATATCCGCCCAGCTGTTCATGAGAGGCTGCTATATCATCAATGCTGTACCAGACCTCATCCGTCACTGTTTCAGCCGAATGCCATGCCTCCAAAGTAGTTTCAGCAGCGGGGTAACCAATATAAGAATCGTAATCTCCAATGATAAGCCCAAGATTCACCTGCGCGTTTCTGCGTACTTCAAACCCGCCTACCGTCACAGTTTGCATGGGTGACACCTGCGGCGCGTCGCCGCCCACCACCAGCGCGGCCTTCAGCCTTGTATTAAAATGCTCTGTTTTTTCCGCTTTGATGGTATTAAAGTGCGCGAGCTGGTCTGCATTCAGCCGCTGCTCAGCCAGTACAGTGGCATCCTGCGCAATCTCGTCTTCCGCAAACTTTTGCCCAAATTCTTCATACAGCACATTGATGAGGATATCGTTGAGGGTATAGTAACCCACGTCGATGGACGCAGTATAGGATGTCCTGCGCGAGCCCTGCGAATGGCCCATCATGCCAATGCGAGTCTGGTCTACAAATTTCAGCGTACGCACAAAATCCAGTGCATCATGCAGGCCGCCCGGCGTGTTGCGCGCGTCGTAATCCTTCTCTCCGGCGCCTATCTCATCTCTTTGCGGGAACTCACTGATGCCCGAACCGTTGGCGCTTACTGCAAACACGACAAACCCACGGCGCGCCAGCTCCATGGCATAGCTGTTCATTCCCTTGTGTGTGCAGCCGGCCCCGTGTGTGACGATAACGGCGGGCAGGCTGTCTTCATCCGTGGTGCCCACGGGGTAGTATAACTCCCCATCCAGCAAAGCACCCCGCGAATCAATGTTGATTTGTTCGATTTTTACGCGCCCAAAGTTAGTCGCAAGCACATGTGCAAAGCCACTGAAAACTAAAATCAGCACGGCCAACAGCGCAAATAGCCGCTTTGCTCCGACCGTTGTTTTGTTAGTGAATTTCCCCATGTAACGAATTCCTCCTTACAACGTACAAAACAGTGATAGAAAACAAGTATCTGTTATTTTCACCTCTCCTCCTTCCATAGGCTTCTCCACTTGCCGGAAGCAAATTATGAGTCTTCTATAATCCCAATTCCCTTCTCGTAAATTTCATCTTTATCTGGCAGCGCCGGTATTGCCCCAAGCTTAGAGGCTGTCAGGCTGCCTGCCGTACAGCCTAAATGAAGAAGCCTTACGGCCTCCTGCTCCGACATGGAAGCCAGCGCGGCCTTCTCTTTGCCTGCCAGCGCCGCCAATATCGCGCCCAGAAACGCGTCGCCCGCGCCGGTGGTGTCGGCCACCGCCACAGGCAGGGCCTCTGCCCTGCTCAGCAGGCCGGAAGCGTTTGCGGCCAGCGCGCCGCGCGCACCGCACGACACCAGAACCAGCGCACCGCACCGCTTGGCCAGCTCTGCCGCGCCCTGTGCGGCGTTTTCTTTTTCCAGAAGGAAGGCCACCTCCTCTTCGGAAAGCTTGACGATGTCGGCAAGCTGCAGCCCTTCTTCAAACGCGCGCCGCGCCTGTGCGGCATCCGGCCAGAGAAACGGCCGGTAATTGGGGTCAAAGCTGACAAGCAGCCCCATTTTTTTCGCCCGCTGCGCCGCACGCAGCACAGCGCCGCGCGCAGGCTCGTCAGTAAGCGACACCCCGCTGAAATGATATACCCCGCACCCCTCCAGCGCCTCGTTTGGAATATCTGCATCGGCCAGGAGGATATCCGCCCCCGGCTTTCTGTAGAAGGTAAAGCTGCGGTCATTTCTTTCGTCCAAATCCACAAAGGCCAGCGTGGTGCGGGCCTGCGCCGTGCGGCTGATAAAGCGCGTGTCAATTCCTGCGGCCAGCATGCTCTCAATCAGAAATGTGCCGAAATTATCGCTGCCCACCACAGAGCACAGGCGCGCTTTTACACCCAGCCTTGCCGCCATTGCCAGCACATTGGCCGGCGCCCCGCCCGGGTTGCGCGCATAAAGCAGCTGCCCTTGTGAAGATGTGCCGCACGGCGTAAAGTCTATCAGCAGCTCGCCTGCTGCGCATATGCCTTTCAAATAACGATTCCCCCTCTTGCTCAAACGCAGTTAAACCATTGCGCAACCGATTAACTGCCTCTGTAAAAAGAATATCACATCCATTCTCCCTTTTTCAATGCCACAAATCACCAAAGAAAAATGCCGGTTTTTGTACAAAACGTTTAATCGATTAACTCATTCGGGGAAACACTTGCTTTTTCCGCGCCATGCCCCTAGAATAAAAATGATGTACGTTACAGGGCGGGGGGCCATCTGCCCGCCCCGGCAGGTGGGGAGTTGAAGCAGATATCGTGAAAAAAAGCAGTATGGCCGACGTGGCACGCCTGGCAGGCGTTTCCACGGCGACGGTGAGCCATGTTATCAACCGCAGCAGGTTCGTGTCAGATGAGGTTACGCAGCGGGTGGAAAGCGCCATCCGCCAGCTGAATTATATCCCGAACCAAATGGCGCGAAACCTGAAAACCGGGCGGAACCACACAGTGCTGTTTATTGTGCCGGATATTGCCAACAGCTTTTTTTCCACGGCTATCGAAGCAGTAGAAAGCGTGCTGGTGGGCGCGGGCTACCGCCTGGTAATTGCCAACACAAAAGAAGACTTCGCCCGCGAAGCCGTTCATCTGCAGGGGGCCGGCAACGGCACCATAGACGGCCTTTTGCTGGCCAGCACTGCCGGGCGGTGGGAGCAGGTGTCTGCTCTGCTTCCCGCCGGCCTGCCCACTGTGCTGGTAGACCGCGTTTTTCCGCATGCGGGCAGCAGTGTCTGTGTGGACAGCGGCGGCGCTTTGCAGCAGGCCGTGGAAACGCTGGCCGCACAGGGGCACGTCCGCGTCGGCTTTATTTCAGGCCTTGCGCGGCTCTCTTCCACCAAAGAGCGTCTTGCCGCCTACAAGCAGGCAATGGCTGGCTGCGGCCTGCCCGTGGAGGAGGGCTTTGTTCAAACCGGCGATTCCATGCGCGGCAGCAGCCCGCAATGCTGCGAAAAGCTTCTGACGCTTGGCTGTACCGCCATCATTGTTTCCAACGGCGTAATGGCAAGCGACGTTGCATATTACTGCATGCAGCACAGCGCGCAGGCTTCCATTGTGGGATATGTGGATTCTCCGCTTCAAAGCCGGATGCAGCCTTACTCTGCTTCTGTCTGCCTGCCCACAGAGGAATTGGGCAGGCGCGCGGGCGAAGAGATCCTGCGCCTGATGGCCCAGCCCTCTGCCGCACCGCAGGCCATTCGCCTGCCGGCCCTTTTCAAAGGGCCGCCCATGCCGAAGGCTCCAAAATAAAAACGCTTATAAAAAACCGGATGAAGGCGTATGGAATGTGAGAGGGCGCTGCTTCTGAAAGCAGCCGGCGCCGGCCGCTTGCGAAATGATGGCGGTGGTGCTTTTTCCGCCAGGGGCGGCCCCGGCTATTTTAAGAGTCAGGCCCCCGGCTTAACCGGGGGCTGTGTTCGCCCTAGAAGGGCCTCATACCGGCAAAGCCTCTCTCAAGAGGCACTGAAAAATCTACCGCTTGCAGCACTTGTTCCACAGCCCGCAAGCGCGCCTTGTTTTTCAAGATTAGCTTTTTGCTAAGCGCAACATTTCCATTTGGTTCCTGCTTTACTCAAAGCCTGAGGCAAAAGCTTTTTTACTCTCCCCAGCTCTGCTGGGGGTTGTCATTTCGCTAAAGCATACAACAGAAAAGGCCCGGCAGTCCTAATGGACTGCCGGGCCTTTTGAACGTGCCGAACGGCACATTCACCCGCTCAAAACCGGTGCTTTCTGCGTCAGCGCGCCGCACATGCGGCTTTTTTTCATTGCGCTTCGCTTCAATATGGATCCTATTCTTCCGTCTCTGCAGCCGGCAGGGCTTCCGGGTCCGGGGCCTCCGGGTCCGGGGCCTCCGGGGCCGGAGGGGGCGCCTGCGCAGGCGCCTCGCACAGCGGGAAGGTGACGGTGGCTTTGAACAAATCGCCGTCCGTCTCTACGGCAAAGGTGCCGCCCTGCAGCTCGGCAAAGCTTTTGGCAATGGCAAGGCCAAGGCCGCTGCCCTCGGTATTGCGGCTTTTGTCGCCGCGCACAAAGCGCTCGGTAATGGCGGCGGCGTCAAAATCCAGCTCTGCGGAGGAGACGTTTTTCATGGTGACGACGGCGCGCCGGCCCTCGCGCTGCAGCGAAATATAGGCGCGCGTGCCCGCAAGGGCATACTTGGTAATGTTCACCACCAAATTTTCCAGCACGCGGAAGGTCTTCTGGCCGTCCAGCTCGGCGTACAGCTTTTCGGGCGGGAGGCTCCAGCGGAAGTCCACCCCGCAGGCGGCGGTGGCGTCCTCCAGCTCAAACTGAAGCTGGCGCATGAGCGACGCAAGCTCCACCGTCTCTTTGTGCAGCGTCACACTGCCGGAGGCCGCCTTGCTCATTTCGAACAGGTCTTCGATAAGCCGCTTGAGGCGCTGGCTTTTCTTCTCCAGCGTGGCCACATATTCCCGCCGCGTGGCCTCGTCCAGCGAATCGTCCTTCAAAAGGTCCACATATGTGATGATGGCCGTGAGCGGCGTCTTCAAATCGTGCGAGACATTGGTGATAAGCTCTGTCTTCATGTTCTGGCTGCGCACCTCCTCCCGCACGGCGCGGGCAAACCCGGCCTGCACGGCGTTCAGCTCTTCGCGCAGGGGGTTCAGGATGCCCACATCCTCTTCCAGAGGGGTATCCAGGCTGCCCTGCGCCATGCGCTGCGCGTGCGCCAGCACAGTATTGTAATTTTTCTGCAGGCGCGCAAACCAGCGGCGCAGGATGAAAAACAGCACAAAGCTGTAAATAAGCGCCCCCGCAATGCCTGCGAACCAGACAGAGCACAGCAAAGCCACCAGAAGAAAGTTGATGGACAGCAGCCGCAGCAGCGTGCTCTCTACCGGGCGGCGCAAATCCACAGCGGCAAAGCGGCGCACAGCCGCGCCGCACCTGCCCCACAAAGCGGCCGGCACGCGCACTATAAGGCACCGGCAGCGCAGATAGCGCCAGAAGCCGTCGCGCAGGCCCGCGCCCAGCGCCGCGCCCGCCTCGAACACGAAAAACACGCCCAGCCAAAGCAGCCCCGCCGCCACGGCTTTTCCCAGCAGCATGCTGTCGTCTGCATCTAAAAAGAACAGCGTGTGCGCCACGTCGGCAAACGTGCCGTCGCGCGCGGCCCACACAATATGGCCTGCGCCGTCCATGCAGCACGCCAGCATGCAAAAGCCGATGAACACATGCCATTCCAGTGGCAGCCTGCCCCAGAAGCCCCGCCCCAGGCCAAGGCGCCGCCAAAGCGCCCCCAGCAGCCCGGCAGCCAGCGTCAGAGAAAACACCAGCACGGCGGCCGCGGCGTAGAACTGGCAGAACAGCTCGTCCTCCTGCGGGATATACAAAGCGGGAATATCGCGCCAGTCCTGCTCTTCAAACGCGCTCAGGGGGCCCTGCCAGTCTTCCAGCGCGCTCTGCTCGTCCTCATACAGCTGGCCATAGGTTATCACCGTGCCCGGCTGCATCTCGCTGCCGTAAGCTGCCTCCAGCTCGGCAAAATAGCGCTGCGCCTGCCGCGCAGACCAATCCGTGCCCACCGCCGCCAGCAGCACCGTGAGCAGGGTGACGCACACGAACGTCACCGTCAGCCGTATCACATCAAAGGGCTTCGATCTTGTAGCCAATGCCCCACACCACCTTCAGATATTTCGGGTTTTTCGTGTCCAGCTCTATCTTTTCGCGCAAATTGCGCACATGCACCATGATGGTGTCTGTGTTCACGGCCTTTTCGTTCCACACGCGCTCATATATCTCGTCCGCCGAGAACACATGCCCCGGGTTTTTGATGAGCAGCGCCAGTATCTTGAATTCCAGCGGCGTCAGCTTCACGGGCGCGCCGTCCAGCGTGACGGTGGCCGTCTCTTCGCAAAGCTCCAGCCCGCCCACACAATAGCGCGGCGGGCCCTGCCGCGGCTGTCTGCCGCCCGCCATGGCCAGAAAGCGCTCGTAGCGGCGCAGGTGGCTTGCCACGCGGGCCAGAAGCTCCATGGGCACAAAGGGCTTTGTAATATAATCGTCCGCGCCCATGTTGAGGCCGGTAATCTTGTCGATATCCTCCGATTTTGCCGAGAGCATAAGCACCGGGAAATCATACCTTTCCCGCAGCTTCAGCACCATGGTGATGCCGTCCATCACGGGCATCATCACATCTACAATGGCAAGGCTGATGTTCTGCTGCGCCAGCACCTCCAGCCCTTCTTTGCCGTTGGCGGCCTTGTGCACGATATAGCCCTGGTTTTTCAGATAAATGGAAACGCCCTCGCGGATTTCGGCGTCGTCCTCCACCACCAGAATGTGTGCCTGCATATTCTGCGCCCTCCCCATAGCCTGCTGTGCGCACAGAGGGCGCGGGCATGCCCGCGCCCCGCGCGCCGGTTTCTTTATGATACCCTTTTTCCGGGCCGTATGCAACCTGTGCACAGCGGCGCGGCACAGGGCGGCGGGCTAGCAGGCGGCCAGCTGCGCGCGAAGCCGCAGCTTGGCGCGGTAAAGCTGGGTATGCACTGTTTTGGGCATGCGGCCCAGCGCACGGGCGATGTCGTCCACCGGGCAGCCCTGCAGAAAATACAGTACGCTGACGGTCTGGTACGGCTCGGGCAAAGCGCGTATCTTCTCCTGCGCGGCGCGCGAGGCAATGCGCAGCTCCGCCTGCGCCGCCAGGCTTTCCGTACAGGCGGGCGCCGCACATACCACGCCTTCCGTGGCAAAATCAGTCAGCTGTGTGCGGCGGGCCCAGGCGCTTTTCAAATGGTCCTTCGCCTTGTTGGCCGCAATGCGGCACAGCCATGCCTTCTGCGCGCCCGCGGGGCAGGCGCTGCGGTGCACCCAGGCGGAGAGAAACGTTTCCTGGGTGAGGTCCTGCGCGAGGTGCTCGTCGTGCACAAGGCGCAGGCACACGGTATATACAAGCTTTTCATATTGCTCCATCATGGCGTTGAATGTGCAGGGCTCCATGGCCGGGCCGCCTCCCTCTTGTGTCGTTGCCCCTTATTTTACACAGGGAAACGAAAAAAGGCCGCGCCAAAAAACGAAAGAAAACCGAAAGCTTTTCTGAAAAAACAGAAAAGCTTTCGGTTTCACATCGTCCTTTGCCCGTCATTCGCCGTCAGGCACTGCGCGGCCGCGCGCAGAGAAGAACAGCACCAGCGTGCCCGCCGCCGTGACGGCCGCTGCAAACAGCAGCATGGCGCGCACGCCCAGCGCATCTACCAGAAGGCCGCCCAAGGCCGCAGACAGCACCGTGCCCAGCGTGCTGGCCGCCACCATCAGCGTCTGCCCGGCCAGCCTGCGGTGCGGCGGAAAGACGCGGTTTGCATAATACACCGTGCAGGGGATGACCAGCGCATAGCCCAGCGGCTGCAAAAGCTGGGCCGCATACAGCCCCGCAAGGGTGCCCGTAACGGCGATGGCCAGGCTTTTGGCCGTGAGCCCCAGGCCGGAGCAGAACATCAGCGTGCCCGCGCTGCGGCTGCGCAGCAGGCGGCCCGCCAGTGTCATGGCCGGCAGCTCCAGCACGGCGGCAATGGCAAAGACGGCGCCCATATCGCCGCTTGTGCCGCCGCGCGCCGTCACAGTCTGTATCATGTAAGTGATGTTGAGGTTATAGCCCATGAACAGGGCAATGCAGCCCAGCAGCACAGGTGTAAACGCGCGGTCGCCCTTCAAAACGGCAAGCGCGCCCTCCTGCCGGGGCGGAACCCCGCGCGCCGCAGCGCCGCCCGCTTTGGGAAGCAGCAGCAGGCACAGCCCCAGCGCGGCCAGAAGCGCGAGGTGCACAAAGGGCAGCGCGCCCGCACCCATGGCCGCCGTAATGCCGCCCACCGCCCAGGAGGACGCAGCATACCCCATGCTGCCCATTCCGCGCGCAAAGCCGTAATCTACCCTGCGGCCCGCGTTGGAAAGCTCCATGGCAATGGCGTTCAGCAGGCCCTGCATGGTGTATAAAAGGCCGTACATCAGCACGATAAGCGCCGCGCAGGCGGGGGCCAGCCCACCCAGCAGGCACAAGGCGCCCGCCAGCGCGGCCAGCGCCAGCGCCATGCCCAGAACCACGGTGCGCGCGCTGCCCGCGCGCGGCACAAGGCCCGCGCACAGCGGCTGAAACAGAATGCCCGCCAGGTTGCCCGCTGCGATGACAGCCCCTGCCGCCGCGGAGGAATAACCCAGCGAAAGCAGAAACACCGTGGCGTAGCTCATCACAGCGCAGAACGAGGCCCAGTAGGCCACCTGTACGGCTGTGAGGCGCGCAGTGTCCCATGAAAAAGGCTGCTTGATAGCTTTCCCCTCCCCTTTCAGAAAAGCGGCGCCCCGCTGTGGCGAAGCGCCGTTTGGCCGCATACAATCAGAACAGGCCGCTGATGACGCCGTTTTCATCCACGTCAATAGCCTCCGCCGCCGGCCTCTTCGGCAGGCCGGGCATCGTCATAATGCTGCCCATCTCGGCCACTACAAAGCCCGCGCCCGCAGACAGGCGCACCTTGTTCACCGTCATGGTGAAGCCCTCCGGCGCGCCCAGAAGCGAGGCGTCGTCCGAAAAGCTGTACTGCGTCTTGGCAATGCACACCGGCAGCCTGCCGAAGCCGCAGGCCTTTATCTCCGCAAGCTGCTTTTTGGCCGCCGCGCTGTACACGACATCCTTTGCGCCGTAAATGTCGCGGCACACGGCCAGCAGCTTTTCGTCCACGTCCATGCCGTCGGGGTAGGCAAAGCGGATGGGGCGCTGCTCCAGAATGCCCAGCACGTTTTCGGCCAGCTCCAGCCCGCCCTCGCCGCCTTTGGCGAACACCTCGCTCAGCGCGCAGGGCACGCCCAGATCGGCGCACACCTCGCGCAGGTAGGCGTGCTCCTCCGCAGAGTCCGTGGGGAAGGCGTTGATGGCCACGCACACCGGCAGGCCGAACCTTTTCTGCATATTCTCCACATGGCGGCGCAGGTTGGCGCTGCCCGCGGCCAGGTATTCCACGCTGGGGGTGCCGTACTCCTCCTTCGGGCAGCCGCCGTGGTGCTTCAGCGCGCGCACCGTGGCCACCACCACCACCGCGCTGGGCGCAATGCCGGCCATGCGGCACTTGATGTCCAGGAATTTTTCGGCCCCAAGGTCTGCCCCGAACCCGGCCTCCGTCACTACATAATCGACCACCTTCATGGCGCAGCGGGTGGCCGCCACGCTGTTGCAGCCGTGCGCGATGTTGGCAAACGGCCCGCCGTGCACAAAGGCGGGCGTGTGCTCCAGCGTCTGCACAAGGTTTGGCTCGAAGGCGTCTTTCAGCAGCGCCGTCATGGCGCCCTCAGCGTGCAGCTGCCCCGCCGTGACGGGCTGCCCGCCGTATGTATAGCCCACCACGATGCGGGCAAGGCGCTGCTTCAGGTCGGAAAGGCTGGAGGCAAGGCAGAAAATAGCCATCACTTCGCTTGCCACCGTGATGTCAAAGCCGTCCTCGCGCGGCGTGCCGTTCACCTTGCCGCCAAGGCCGTCCACCAGAAAGCGAAGCTGGCGGTCGTTCATGTCCACGCACCGCTTCCAGGTGATGCGGCGCGGGTCTATGCCAAGGGCGTTGCCGTGGTGGATATGGTTGTCCAGCATGGCGGCCAGCAGGTTGTTTGCCGCGCCGATGGCGTGCAGGTCGCCTGTGAAATGCAGGTTGATATCCTCCATGGGCACCACCTGGGCATAGCCGCCGCCCGCGGCGCCGCCCTTGATGCCGAACACCGGGCCAAGGCTTGGCTCGCGCAGCGCAAGGCACACGTTTTTGCCCATGCGGTGCAGCGCGTCGGCAAGGCCTACGCTGGTGGTGGTTTTCCCCTCGCCTGCGGGCGTGGGGCTGATGGCCGTGACAAGGATCACTTTCGCAGGCGCCTTTTTTTCGGGCAGCATGCCTGCTATTACTTTTGCCTTCGTGCGGCCGTAGGGTATGACGGCCTCCTGCGGGATTCCCATGCGCCGGGCCACGTCCAGGATGGGGTCCAGGACGGCCTCCTGAGCAATTTGGATATCGGTTTTCATATGCGGGCAACTCCTTTCCAGCCGGAAAATATTCAGAACCATTCCTCACCGCGCATGAAAATGCGCTTCTCATCTGAAATTCTAGCAAATCGGCGCCTGGAATACAAGCGCAGCCCCGCCCATTTGATTGACTTTTCATAGTATGGACGGTAAAATGAAGGTTACGACATCAGATTCCCGAACAATATGGAGGAAACCTCATGGAAATACAGATCATTGCCGACAGCTGCTGCGACCTTACGCCCACCCTGCGCCGCGTGCTGCGCGTGCGCACGGCAAGCCTCACCATCCGGGTGGATGACAGTGAATTTACCGACGATGAAAGCCTTGATATTCCGGCCCTGATGGCTGCCATGAAGCAGAGCGCAAACGCCCCCACCACGGCCTGCCCTGCGCCGGAGGCGTATGCGGCCATGATGGCTCAGGCGCCCATGACGTTTGTTGTGACGCTTTCCTCCCGGCTTTCCGGCAGCTACAACGCCGCCTGCGTGGGGCGCGACATGGCGCTGGAGGCAGACCCTTCTCTGAAAATATGCGTGCTGGATTCCGAAAGCGCCAGCGCGGGCGAGACGCGCATTGTGATGCTGCTGCGCGATTTGATTGACGCAGGGCTCTCTTTTGAAGAGATAGAGCAGCGCGCGCGGGCCTTTATTGCCCCCATGCGCACGCGCTTTGTGCTGGAGGATTTGAGCCACCTTGTGAAAAACGGCCGCATCTCGAAAATGGCGGGCTTTATGGGCACCGTGCTGAACCTGCGCCCCCTGATGGCGGACAACGGCCACGGCGAGATTGTGTGCCTGGAAAAGATACGCGGCACGGCCAACGCCATGAAAAAGCTGGTAGAGCATGTGGCTGCCGAGACGGCGGACGCCGCGCGCGCCAGCCTTGTGTTGGTGCTGAGCTACTGCAACTGCGCGCCCCGCGCGCTGGAGCTGCAGAAGAGCCTGCTGGCCAGCTGCGCGGCGCTGAAGGACGTGATTATGGTGCCGACGGGCGGCATTTCCACCGTATACGCCGACGACGGCGGCGTGGTGCTGGCGTTCTGATGCGGCGCGGCCCTTCTGCCTGCCGTAAATAAAAACTCCCTTTCCGGCCGGAAAGGGAGTTTGCTTTTGTTGTATGCTTTCGAGATATGCACCTCCGCCCTGCCGGGGAGCGTAGACAGCTTCCGCTTCAGGCATTGAGCCCAAGCGCCCTGCCGGCAGCAGCCCTTTGAAAACAGGCAAGCCTTCGCCCGGGCGGCAAGCCGCCCCTTTCCGGGCCGCGGGGCAGGCGCAGCCAATTTATCGCCTCTTACAAGAGGCCCGCCCGCAATATACCCCCCCTTTGGCCTTTGTGCATGCCGCGCGCTTAAAAGCGCGCGGCCGCAAGAAGCCACCGCACCTGAAAGGCAATTTTTGCGCACAGCTTCTTTAGATTCCCCCAAAGGGCGCCTGCGGAAAGCTTCCCTGCCCTGCGTCAGAATTTGCCGCTTCCGGGGTGATGCGCAGCTTTGGTCCGGCGGTTTTGGAGGAGGAATAGCATACAAAAAAGCCCGGCAATTCTGAAGGATTGCCGGGCTTTTTGCGCGCATCAGACGCAAAACCGCCGGTCAAAGCCGATAGTTTCCCGCGGCAACGCGCCTGATACACAGGTTACATTTTTTCAAAAGGGCTGCCGCCCTTCGCCGGTGCAGAAAGGCGGCGGCGCGCCGGGCCCCGGTCATTCGTTTTTGGTAAAGCGCGCTGCCAGCCACAGCGCCAGCGCCCCGGCAGAGAGCTTTGCGGCAAAATAGGCCGCCACAGCCCAGCCGCCCGCCACGCTGGAGGCAAAAGCCATCTGCCCGCCCAGCACAAAGGCGCCCGCCACGGTAAAGGCCGCGTTCATCACCTTGCCGCGCACGTCCATGCGCGGATACAAGGGCAGCATGGAAATGCTGGATACAAGGCTTGCCGCCAGGCCCAGCACGGCATATTCGTTCACGCCGAGGCGCACGGCCAGACGGGAAAGCGCGCTGCCGCACCTTGCCAGCACAAGGCTGCTTGCCACCAGCGAGCCGCACACCACGGCCGTTATTTTTGCCACGATGACGAGCGCTTCAGCCACAGCCTGCTGCGGGGCCAGGGCAAGTCCCGGCACAAACAGCCCCAGCACCACCACGCAGAACAGCGCAATGCCAAGCCAGCGCACCGCGCCGCCCAAAAGCGCCAGCACCCGCAGGCAGCCGCGCGGCACAAAGTGAAGCGCGGTGCAAAGCGCGGCGCACAAAAGCGCCACCGGCCACAGGTTTTGCAGCAGCGCGCCCGGCGCAAGGCCCAGCACGGCCCCGCCAAGCAAAAGCCCGGCGGGCAGCGCCACCACGCCCCACACAACGCCCTGCATGAAGCCCATTACCTCGTGGCTTTGCAGCGCACCCAGCGAGGCGGGCAGCACAAAGCTGACAAGGCACCCCAGCGTGGAGGCCACCAGCAGCCCCGCGTACACGGCAAGCTGCGGTGTGGCCGCCAGCGCCTGCGCAACGGCCCAGCCGCCCATATCCGGCGCCAGCACAAGGCCCGCGGGCAGCGCCGCGTCAAACGGCAGCGCCCCGCCGCCCCGCCCGGCCATGCCTGAAAGGGCCGACACCGCCACACTGTATATGCCGGCCATGGAAAGGCACAGCGGCCCCATAGCGGCCAGCCCGCTGCGGAACGCCGGGGCCACGCCCAGCCTTCCGCCCAGGGCTTCGTCCGCGGCGCCCAGCGCCGCAAACAGCAAAAGAACAGCTATGGGCGCGTTCACTTTTCCACAGGCGCGCAGGCCTCTGCCAGCCAGGCGTTTTCCTCCGGCGTAAGGAAGGCCTCCAGCTCCGCTTTCACCATGGCGTGATAGCCGTTCAGCCAGCGAAGCTCTTCTTCATCCATCAGCGGGAGCACCAGCGGGCGCGTGTCGATGGGGCAATAGGTGAACGGCTCGAAGCCATAGAACCTGCCGTATTCCGTCTCGCACACAGGCACGCACAGAAGCTCGTTTTCAATGCGGATGCCCAGCTTGCCCTCCTCGTAAATGCCGGGCTCGTCGGTGATGGTCATGCCGGGCACAAAGGGCGCCGTGCCGCGCGCGGAAAGGTTCTGCGGGCCCTCGTGCACGCCGCCCACAAAGCCCACGCCGTGGCCTGTGCCGCAGCGGTAATCCAGCCCGCGGCGCCACAGCGTCTCGCGCGCAAGGATATCGATGTTCCGCCCGGCGCTGCCCTCTTTGAACACGGCGCGCGCCGCCGCAATGTGGCATTTCAGCACCAGCGTATAATCTTCGCGCTCTTCATCCGTCAGCGGGCCGAGGGCATAGGTGCGGGTGATGTCTGTGGTGCCGTCGCGGTACTGGCCGCCGCTGTCCACCAGCAGAAAGCCGCGCGGCTCGATGGCGGCGCACGCCTCTTTCGTGGGGGCATAGTGCATCATGGCCGCGTTGGGGCCATAGGCGGCAATGGTCTCAAAGCTGGCGCCAAGGCTTTCCGGCTGCGCCCGGCGCAGGCCCAGCAGGTATTCGCTGGCCTCCAGCTCTGTCCAGCCCTCGCCCGCCGCCATGCGGCGGCGCAGCTCCATTTCAAAGCGCACCATGGCCGCGCCGTCCTTGCGGTGGGCGTGCTTCATATGGGCGATCTCCGTCTCATTTTTCACGCCCTTCAGCGCCTGCACGGGGTCCTCGCCCTCTTTCAGCAGCACAGCCGGGTTTTCCTCCAGCGCGCGCAGCATGGCCCAGCTCGTTCCCGCCGGCTCATACAGCACCGTCACAGGCCCCTCCAGCTCTGTCAGGGCGCCGCGCGCCTCTTCATAGCCGCACAGCTCCACGCCCTGCGCCTTCAGCGCGGCCTGCACGTCCGCAGGCACGCGGGCGGCGTTGATAAACAGCCGCGCAGCATCCGGCTCCACAAGGCAGTAGGCCAGGGCAAAGGGTGTGTCTTCAATATCCGCCGCGCGCAGGTTCACAAGCCATGCCACGCTGTCCAGCCTGGTCACCAGCATGGCGCCCGCCTTCTGCGCGGCCAGCTTTTCCCGCAAAGCTGCCAGCTTTTCCCGCACGGAAAGGCCGGCCTGCTCTTTGGTGAGCATCCACGCGGGCGTGGCGGGCACCGCGGGCCTGCCCTCCCGCGCCCACAGCGGCGTGATGAAATCTTCATCCCGCAGGCAGATGCCCTTTTCCTCAAAAGCCCCGCGCAGCGTTTTCACCATGGCGGCGTTTACGCAAAAGCCGTCCGCCGCCAGGGTGCCGCCCTGCGGCAGCGTTTCGGCCAGCCAGCATTCCACTGTGGGCACGCCGGGCTGGGCCATGCGCATCAGCTCAATGCCGCTGCCCGCAAGCTGGCGCCCGGCCTGAATGAAATAGCGCCCGTCCGTCCACAGGGCGGCCTTGTCTTTTGTCACGCACAAAGTGCCCGCCGAGCCCGTAAAACCGGAAAGCCACGCCCGGCTGCGCCAGTGCTCCGGCAGATATTCGCTCATGTGCGGGTCTGCAGAGGGCACATATACGCCGTCCACGCCCTTTTCTTCCATTGCCGCGCGCAGCGCGGCCAGTTTTTCCGGAACTGTCATATTCATTCCCCTTTTCTGTTTGTGACAGCGCGCCGCGCCGCACGCCGGGCACAGGCCCGCGCACGGCACAAGGCGCGCAGTGTTCTCCGCCTTTTATGATAGCACCCGGCGCGCAAAATGCCAAGAAAAAATGCAGCCTTCCTCCGCACAGGCCCGCCCGGCTGCGGGCGTCAGCCCTGCGGCGGGCGCGGCGCGCTTTCGCCGTACAAAAGCGGGAAGGCTTTCTTATCCCGCCTACACAGCACAAGATAGCCGCACACGTTCACAAAGCCAAGCAGCGCGACCACCAGCCACACTGCGCGCATGGGCCATGCGTCCGCCAGGGCGCCCACGCCCTTCTGACTGATGGTGGCAAACGTGCCGGAGAAGATGCTGGTGATGGAGGCCACCCGCCCGCGGTGCGAGGCAGGAATGCGCCGCGTGATATACGGCTGGCTGCCGAGCGTGCCGAATATCTCGCCCACGGTAAAAACGGCCATGGAGAGAAAATACAGCGGGACGGCCCCCTGGATAAACACATACATCAGAAAGCCCGCCGCAATCAGAAGCTGCCCCCACGCGAGGCGCCCGGTGTCGTGCAGGCGCCGGGAAAACCAGCCTGTGATAAGCGGCGTGCCCACAATGACCACCACGGCGTTCACGCTGGTGAGCATGCCGAACCATACGGCCCCCTTCGCGCCGTACAGCTGCTCCATATTCAGCGGAAGAAGAAAGTTGAACTGGCTGTACACAAGGCTCCACACTGCCTGACAGCCCAGAAACAGCAGCAGCACCCTGTTTTCGCGCAGCACGCCCCAGGTGCTCTGCCCCTCGCGCCCGGCCTCGTATGCCGCACCGGGCGCTTCGCCGGGCGCGGGCGCTGTGTTTTTGATAAGCAGAAAGATAAGCACCGTGCTGGAGAATGTGGCCACAGAGCTTATGGCGAACGCGAGGTTCAAATGGTTTTCAAATAAAAAGCCGCCCAAAATAGGCGCCAGCACGATGCCCAGGTTGGCGCCCAGATAATTCAGGCTGTAGGCGCGCTCGCGCTCGGCCGGGGCGGAAATATCGGCCACCAGCGCGTCGTAGCTGGGCCATTCCATCTGTGCAAACACGCCCGCGAGGAACATCAGCGCCACCATCGGGCCCGAAACGGGCAGAAAAGCGCACACCATATAGCTTGCGACGGTGACAAGGTCACACACAATGATAATATTGCGCTTGGAGAACCTGTCGGCCAGCCTGCCGCCCAGGATCATGCACGGAAGCTGCACGCAGCCCAGCAAAAGCATCAGGCTGGCTATTTCCGAGGCGCTCATGCCCATTTTGTTTTTCAAAATCAGCGTCAGCATGGGCCAGATCAGCGCGCCCATGTTGGTGACCACGCGCCCGAAGAACACCACATACATCTCACGGCGAAGGCCGCCGTACTGCCGCAGAAATCTCATGCCGCCCCCTCGTTTCCACAGAAAGCTCCATTTTGACATTCAGTATAGCACACACAGCGGGGCAAAGGGAATACAGCCTGCCCAAAGCAATGCTGCCCGGCGCCGGGCCAAAGCTGCGCAGCACCCCGGAAGCGGTAATTTTTGATGCATGGCAGGGAAGCTTTCCGCAGGCGGCCTTTGGGGAATTTGAAGAAGCTATGCGCGAAAATTGCCTTTCAGGGGCGGTGCTTTCTTGCGGCAACGCGCCCTTGAGCTGGGATGTTTGACGTTTGGCCACTCCCAAAAGCCCGGCGGGCCGTCAAGCCGCGGGCGGACAAGGAAGCGCTTCCGCTGAACGGATGGTTTTCCTATACAGCGGTATCTGTCTGGCAGCAAAGGGCTCTGCGGCTTTGTGGAGTAAGATGCCCGCTTGCGGCGGGCGACCTTCTGCCAAAAGCGGGCGCAGCCTGCGGGGCAAATTGCCCATTTACAGCATGTGGGCAGGCGGCAGGTAAATCCTGAAGCGGCACACACAAATCTCCCTTGCCCAGCGGCGCAAAGCGGTTTTACCCCGCAATTCAGATGCAGAAGATAAGAAAGCCCCATGGCGGGCCGGACGGCTGCCATGGGGCCTTGCTATATGAAGTGCCGAATTGCAGGGCAAAACGCTTGTTCCCCGGCCGGCCCCGGCTGAGGGCGGCCGGCGTGCCTTTGCCGCCATGGTCTGGCCGGGCATCTTCGGGCAGGCATCGGCACAGAAAAGGCCCGGTGCGCCTAAAGCCGGGGCCGGGCTGCTTGCCCAGGGGCCCTGCCGGGCCTTCACCTCCATGGGCGGAGGCAAGGCTGCCTCACACCTCATGAAACAGAGACGAGGCGGCAGAGCGGAAACAGCGCCGCCGGATGCCGCGCAGAGCCCCGCGTGCTGTAAGCTTGAATTCTGCGTTGCCGCGCCTCCGGCATTTTTACCGGTACGGGTCTGCGGGCGGCTCGGGAATAATGATGGCCGCCACGATATAGGCCAAAAGGCCGCTGCCCCAACCGGCGGCCAGCAGCAGAAACGCGAGGCGCACAAGGGTGGGGTCTATGCCGAAATACTCGGCCAGGCCGCCGCACACGCCGCACACCATGCGCTGGCCGCGCGCTTTATACAGTCTCTTTCCCGTCATAGCTCAATTCTCCTTTTTCATCGCGTCAAAGCAAAGCTGCGCATTCCTGCGCAAGAAATCGCGTCAGGTGAAAATAACCTCAATAGCGCCCATGCCGCATTCCAGGTCGAACACCGTGGGCGCGTCTGTGTTTTCAGACGTATCTGCGCCAAGGCCGCCGAAGCTATCCCCGCCCAGCTCAACGCTGCCCATGCCGCACTGGATGCGGTAGCCGTAATCTTCCGGCCGGGGAATGCGCAGCTCTGCGCTGCCCATGCCGCAGTCCACACGGATGCTGCCCGCAAGGCTGCCCTCCAGCTCTACGCTGCCCATGCCCACGCTGATCTCAGCCTTTTCCGTGCAGGAAATGCCGTGCAGCTCCAGGCTGCCCATGTCAGTGGAAAGACGCACTGTGCGGAACACGGTGCCGCGCGGCACCGTAACGGTGAAAGCGCTCTTTTTCCAAAGCAAAACGTCCGCGTCGTCCGTTCTGAGGTAAAATGTGCCGTTATCTGTGCCCCAGTCATATTCCGGCACGCCTGCGCTGCCCGCGCTTGCCTCCACAGCGAAGGCATCGCCCTCGCGCAGCCGCACGCTGCCCGCGGCCACGTCGATATCCAGCGTATGCACACCGGCGGCCTGGTCATCACTCAGCACCCCGGCCCGGCCCGCACTCGAAGAGGGCCGGGGCCCGCTGCTGCCCAAAGAAGCGAGGGAGCTGAAATCGAAATGGAAGAATTCCAGCCCGCTGCGCCACAGCGGCATATTCTGCACGCGCCCGCCCAGCGCAAAGCCGATGACGCACATCACAAGGCCGATGGCAAGGCAGGCCCCCGCAAAGCCGAACAGGCCCTTTGAAAACCGTTTCATCTTCTGCCGCCCACCTTTCCGCTCACCCATTTTGCCAGCCTGCCTATCAGGCCGAACACCCAGGGCGCCAGCCTTTGCACAACAGCCACGCCGATGCCTGCCAGCACGCCGCCCAGCGCCATGCACACAAGGCTGAGGCCCATGTTCACCACGGCGTTCATGGGGGCCGAGGCGAACAGCAGCAGTGAGCGCACCAGCGCCAGCACGCCGCCCAGAATAACGCCGAAGCCGCCCAGCACCAGCCCGCACAGCCCGCCGATGATGCCGAACAGCGCGCCGAATATGCCGCCCAAAACGCCGATCCATACAGGGAACGTGAGGATGATGATAATCAGCCACAGCACGCCGTTATCGCCCATGCGGCTGCGCGCATCCCCACAGGCCGCCGAGGCCCCCTGCGCACCCGCCTTCACCGAGGCGCGCGCCGCTTCATATGCGCTGGACGCCGCCGCCTGCACATGGGGCTGCGCGCTTTTCCAAGCGGCCTGCGCCCTTTGGGCCGCGGCGCTTGCGGCCTGGCGCACCTGCTGCGCCACGTCCTGCACGCTGCCGGGCGCGGGTGCGGGCCCCGTTTCTTCCCCGCTCTGCCGCCCGGCCCAGGCCGGGCCCTCCAGCGTCAGCTCCGGCGCAGCGGCGTCCTCTTCGCCGCCCGCGTTCAGGCTGCCCATATCCGGCTGCGGCCTCTGGGGGCCCTGCTGCCCGGGCGTGTCCTCCGGTGAAAGCCCGGGCTCCTGCCGGACGGCACAGGGCGCCTCAGCCATTTCGGGGGCGGCCTCTGCGCCGTCCCCGTGCGGGGCTGGGCCCAGCCCCAGGTTCGCACGGATGATATTTGCCACACGGCGCGGGTCACCCAGGCGGGCTATCTCCTGCTCCTCCTGGCCGGGGCCAACCTCGTCCAGATATTCATTGTAAAATTTCAGCGCCTCTGCGCGCTCTTCCTCGCCAAGCCCGGCCAGCCCCTGCTCCAGCCGGGCCAAAAATTCTTCGCGTTTCATGTGTGTGCCTCCCCAAACAATACGGTGTTCACCCTGTGCTCGTACTCACGCCACTGGTGCCTGTATTCCTCCAGCCTTTCGCAGCCCTTTTCCGTGATGCTGTAATAGCGCCGGTTGCGCCCGGCAAAGGCCCTGTCATATGTGTCGAGGCAGGCCTCCTTCTGCAGGCGCCGCAGCACCGGGTACAGCGTGCTTTCAGAAACGTCCATCACGGCGCGGACATCCTGCGTGATTTTGTAGCCGTATGTGCTCTCATCGCTCACGATGCTCAGCACCAGCGCGTCCAGCAGCGCGGCCCCCGTATTGAACGCCATCGCCCGCATCCCCTTTCCTCTATTTCTTATTTTGACAATATTATATTCTGTATAATATTATTTGTCAACACATTATTGTAAAAAATAAAACCGATTCTAAAAGGCGCTTTGGCGCAAGAACCCATCGGTTTTGGCGCCTGACACATGCAAAAAGCCCGGCAAGCCTAATGGCTTGCCGGGCTTTTTGCGCGCACCGCTCCCTCAAAACCGCCGGGCCAAAGCTGCGCAGCACCCCGAAAACGGCAGCTTTTGATGCAGGGCAGGGAAGCTTTCCGCAGGCACCCTTTGCGGCTGTCTGGGAAATCTGAAGAAGCTGTACGCAAAAATTGCCTTTCAGGGGCGATGGTTTCTTGCCAGCGCGCCTAACGGCATTTTGCCCATTCTCCCAGAGGGGCCGGCACCTGCCGCCTTCCAAAGCGGGACGCAGAAAGCCGGCATTCCACGGCCCGCTCTGGCAGCCGTTCAATTTCTCATATTTATTCGTGCGGGCGTACGGCTCTTTTTTCTTTTATCTATTTCCTTCTTCGCTTACTTGTGGCAGGGATATATTGCATGACGGCCGCCAACAAATTGTAGAATATCCCTATCGCTACTATACGTTCCTGTATTTTTAAGAAAAAACGGCTGCGGCTCTTTTCGCCTTCTATCGGCCCTGCCCTTATTTGCGAGCCCTTTTCCTCTGTTCCGCCGGGGCCGGAGGCTTTTCCGGCTGAGCGCGGCAGCCAATAAAAGATGCCTGCCTCCAGGCTGGAGGCAGGCATCTTTTATTTTTTCAGCCCCTGCCGGAGAGGGCGGGCCCGGCGGCGCGGGGAACGGCCCCTTGCGCCAAATTCACTCCTTGAAGGCCCACAGGCGCTGGCCCAGATAGTTGCACCCGGTGTATATCACCTGCGCCACCAGAAGGGCGATGCGCAGCACCCAGGCGTTGCCCTCGAACTGCGGCAGGCATACACGGATGAAAGTGGGCACCAGCCACTTCGACATGCTGAACGACAGCACATAGCACACGGCCACCACAGTGGCAAAGCGCACCGCGCTTTTGCCCATGGGCGCCTTGCTTTCAAAGCTGAAATGGCGGTTCAGGAAAAAAGCCTCAATACTGGTGAGGAAAAACATGGTGGCGCTGCTGGCCCAATAGGCTGCGTTTTCCCCCCACAGGCTTGTGAACGGGCCCATCAGAAGCTGCGTGCCCACCATGGTGATAACCGTGTTCACCGCGCCGATGATGGCAAAGATGAGCAGGCTTTTATCCCAGAAAAAAGCAAACAGTTTTTTCATGCAGCGCCTCTCATTCCACCACGCGCACCGTTTTCATCACCACGGGCGTTTTGGGCTTGTCGCGGAAATCGGTGGTGACGGCGGCAATCTCGTCCACCACCTCCATACCCTCCACCACATGGCCGAAGGCGGCATAGTCGCCGTCCAGATGCGGCGCGTCGGCGTGCATGATGAAGAACTGGCTGCCGGCGGAGTTAGGGTCCTGCGCGCGGGCCATGCTGATGACGCCGCGCGTATGGCGGATGGGGTTTGCCACGCCGTTGGATGCAAACTCGCCCTGAATGGTATAGCCCGGGCCGCCCATGCCGGTGCCCTGCGGGCAGCCGCCCTGAATCATAAAGCCGGGGATGACGCGGTGAAAGGTGAGGCCGTCGTAAAAGCCCTTTGCGGCCAGCTTTTCAAAATTTTCCACTGTGATGGGCGCGGCCGTTTTATCCAGCTCGATGCGGATGGTGCCGCCGTTTTCCATGGTAATCTCAATCATATCGCATTACGCTCCGTTCTGTTTTCGTTCCGGCTGCGCCGCACATACGGCGGCACAGCCTGTTTTCCTGCTTTAGTATAACACAGGCTGGCGCGCATGGCAAAGCCGGTTTTCCGCAGCCCCGGCCTTTCCTTACGCGCAGCCCTCCCGCGTGCGCCACACAAGCCTGTTTTCGCACACCTCATGCGCAAGCAGGCCCTTCTCCTCCAGATAGGCAAAATAAGAGCGCACAGTGGCCCCGCAGATGGCGTGCTGCTCCATATCCAGCGTAAGGCCGTAGCCGTCGAACAGCGCCTTCAGCACGCCGCCGTCCGTATGCGGCGCGCGGCATATTTCCAGAATGCGCGCCGCCACCTCCTCGCAGGCCGCGCGGTTTGCCCGCACCAGCGGGCGGATGTCCTGCACAGCCGGCGCATGGGCGGGCACAAAGGCCGTGCCCGGCAGCGCCTCCAGCACCTCCAGAGAGTGCAGAAACGCCCCGATGTCATACAAAAAGCTGATGTGGTATTTTTGAAGCGTGGCCTCGCCGATAACGGCATCGCCCACGAACCACACGCCGTCCGGCGCCTTCACTGCCATATGGGCGGGGGCGTGGCCGTCCAGCCGCAGCAGCTCAATGCCCTGGGGTAAAGCCGCGCCCTCAGCGGGCAGGGCGTCGCTCGGCTGCGCCATCCAGAATTTGCCGCGCAGGGCCCTGGGCGGGCAGCCGCCCCAGGCCGTGGCGGGCTCCAGCACGGGCCAGCGCACAAAATCGGCCTCGATGCCGGGCGCGTAAACAGGCGCGCCCGTGCGCTGCTGCACAAGGCGGTTGCCGCCGATATGGTCTGCATGCGAGTGCGTGTTCAGCACCAGCTTCACGCGCCACCCCCTGCCCTGCGCAAGGCGAAGGGCCTTTTTGCCCGCGTCTTTGTCGCCGCCCGTATCCACGAGGCACACCTCGTCCCCCAGCACAATAAACCCCACCTTGCTGGGGCAGTCCATATAATAAGAGCACGGGCCGGCCTGCATCAGTTCGTACATATTCTCGCCCCTTTATACTAAAAGTAATATATTTATAAAATTATACATTCACCTTTACTCATTCCGCGCCGTGCAAGGGGCGCACCAGGGATGACGGTTCCCACGTGCTGCAGCGGGCAGAAGGCGGCGCGGCGCGCCGCCTACCGCCTTTTGCTTCGCACAAGCGCATAGCTTCGGCTTACCAGCGCCTCGATCCGCCTGTCCTCCACAGTATCGTCGAGGCAGACCGTGTACCAGTTTTTCCCGTCCATATGATAAGCCCGCAGAAAACCATCCGCCTCAAGCCGCTTTTTTACCTCCTGCGGGGTATCCTTCAGGTTGATGACCTCCACGCTTCCTGGCCCGGGCAGCCCAAGCCTGCTTCTGCTTACATGCATGATGACGGCAAACCATTTCCCGTTTTCCTTCACGCGGAACGCAGCGTAATCCGGGTACCTCTTCCACAGAAATTCCGGCTGCGCGCCGCAGTTTTCCTGCATGAAGCCCGCAAGGGCCCGCGTCTGCCGCGCCTTGAACAGCACGGTGTCAAAGCAGCTTTCGGAAACGCCGGTGAGCACCTCTTCGCACGCCCCGCGCACTTTGCCCACAAAGCTTCCCGCCGCGCCCGGCACACGCACCAGGACGTATTCTTCGCCGCTCTCCGCTTCATACACCCTGAAATCCACATTTCCCTTTTCTGAAACGCGCACCCTGACATGGAACTGCCCGCACAGGACGGCAAAGGTTTTCGAATAGGCCCCTTCCAAATGTGTAAACCCATTTGAGATAAGCTTTTCCCCGTTTGGGCTCTTGTGCCTGAATATGCTTTCCAGCTCCACCATCGCCAGCCCTCCCTCGCACAGTGTCATACAAAGGAAGGCATGCGGGCTGCCACCCCCGGCCGGCCTGCACCCCGGCAGAAACACAGGCATCGGTGCCGAGGCACGCGGCGGCATGGCCTGCCGTATGCGCGGCGCAGAATACCCTCCGGCTCTGCAATGCCGCCCTGCCGCCTCTCTTTCACAAAGCCCTTTTCCGCAGGGCGCCCAGTGCCCTGCGTCTCCCTCCCCTGCCGCCCCTGCGGCACGCTTTGCGCCGAAGGGCCGGCTTTTTCGTATTCAGTATAACACAGAAGCCCGGCGCATGCCATGCTTTGACAGCAGCTTTGCCTCGTGCTATCATCAGGGCACGGGGATAAAAACACGGCCCGGTCGGTAGTCCGGGCGCGGCAAATGCCGTCAGTAACCTGCCTCCTTGGTTGTCCGTTCCCCGCGGGCGCCCCCGCGCCCGTTTCGGAAAGGAGGGATGAGGATGGGATGTGCGCATTCCCGCTTCACCGTGCTGTTCGAGGGGCCGTTCTGGATAGGCCTGTACGAGCGGGAAGAAAACGGGCTGTACGCCGCCTGCAAGGTGACGTTTGGCGCCGAGCCTTCCGACGCAGAGGTATATGCCTTTCTCAACAGACACTGGGGCAGCCTGCGCTTCAGCCCTGCGGTGGCCGCGGGCGCTGCGGCGCGCAAAGCGCCGGGCTATAAGCGCGCCATGCGGGCCGCACGCGCCCAGACGGCGCAGGCAGGCCCCGGCACAAGGGCCCGGCAGGCGCTGGCCGCCCAGCGCGAGCAGCAGGCCGTGCAGCGGCAGGCGGCCGCAAAACGCCGCCGTGAGGAAAGCGAAGCGCGCCGCTTTGCGCTGCGCCGCCAAAAGCGCAAGGAAAAGCACAGGGGGCATTAGCCGCCCTGTGCTTTTTATTGATTTTGGAAACCGGCGGCTATTCCGGTGAAGGCGCCCCGTAAAAAGCTTTCACTTCCAGCCGCCTCCGGCGCAGGGCAGAGCGCGCCGGAGGCAGCCCGCTCTGAAAACAGGAAAGCTTTCGTCCGGGCCGGGCAGCAGGCCGTCTCTTTCCGGGCAGCAGGCCGGGGCTGCGGGCATAAGCCATTTTGCAGTTTTTTCTGGTGCGCCCGCAATGTGCCCTTCCAGCCCTTGTGCAGCCCACGCGCTTTGCGCGCGGGCTTGATTGCGCAAGATATAGGCGCAAACCCGGGCATTGTGCAGGTTGGATACGGGCGGCAATGCTCCTGCATTGAGGGCATATCCGACAGCACGCTGCCGCCGCGCCTTGCCGGGTTTTGCGGGCAAGGCACCTGCATCCGAAGCAAAGCCAGTGGCGGATTTCACGGGCAATGCTTCCGGTATGGAACCCAAGCCCAGGCCGGATTTTACCGGCGCGCCTCATGCTTTCGCGCAAGGGCCGCCGGCCCTGCCGAAAAAGGCCATGCGGCCCGCACAGCGGTGCAGAGCCTAAACGGCAGCAGGCCCGCCGCGGCCGTTTTGCCTCGCGCCTGCGAAAGCGCCCATTCGCGGGCCGTGGAGGGAGTGAGGTTAAAAGGCAAAGCTTCATTTCCCCGGCCTCATGGAAGGCCCTGCCCGCGTCGCCTTTCAGGGCCTGCACACGCCGCGCCGCCAAAGGGCACGGCCATGCGCAGGGCAATACGTTTTTCGCTTTTCCCACAGGGCCGCCGCGCCTGTGCGGCCCTTGCCGCTATTCAAACGCCCACAGCTTTGTCTCATACCCCTGTACAAACCAGCGGAGGCTGGTGCGCCCGCGCGCCGCCACCGTATGGCCCTCTGCCTCCAGCCGCTGCCTTTGGGCCTGAACCCCGCCGGGGTATTTGGGGTTCAGCTCTCCGCCCGCTTTCAGGGTGCGCCAATAGGGCGTCTCATCCATCCCGCGCTGAAAGCTCGCCCACGCCGCAATGGACACAAAAATGCCCGCGGTAATGGGGTCTGTAAAATCGGCGCCTGCACGGCGGGCTAAAAGCCCGCGAAGCTCGCCCACCGTGGTGAGCCTGCCGGGCGGCACCTGCCGCATCAGGGCGTCATAATGCAGCGGCGGGGCAAAGTACATGCGCGTGCCGCCGTACTTTTTTACTGTCGCCTCGTCTGTCACAAGCTGCACCCTGGGCATTCCGTTCGCACGGTGCAGCATGGCGTTGAAATCTTTTTTATCCTCATTTGCCATAAAAAGGCCGCCTCCTTGTCTGTCTGCGGGGCGGGCGGGCCCTGCCTTCGCCCCGTATGCGGGAAAGAGCTGCTCTGTGCCCTATTTTAGTGTCTTTTGCATGCGGATGCAATGAGGCAGTTTTGAATTCTCGTTCAGCGTACCGGCGTGCCGATCTGTTTTTCCTGCCGCCAGGCGGGCGCCGGGCCGTCATCGCCCCAGTATTCGTCCAGCCGCGCTATTTTCCCTTCGCACAGCTGAAAAAAGGAAGCCACATGGAAGGAACGGCGCGGGTCGTTCCGCGCCCACACATGCACGGCGGTGATGATGCAGCGCCCGGCCTGTTCCACACGCTCTACCCTGCCGTCCCACGCGCCGGGGTATTCGCAGTTGGCGCGCAGAAATTCCGGCAGCGAAAACCGCTCGTTCGTGTTGTGCCAATAAACCGCGGCGTCCTGCCGGAACCAGGGCCGCATGGCCGCGGCGTCCTGCCGCAGGGCGGCGCGCCAGTAAGCTTGGATATCCATTTGCACGCCTGTGCTTTTTCCTTCCGCTTCCTCCTGCACGGGCGCCGTCAGCTCCAGACGGTTGCCCTCGCTGTCCTCTATTTCGCTCACCCAGTTCGGCCCAATGCGCCGCAGCGGAAACACCACCCTCTGCCCGGCCAGCTTCCGCACAAGGGCCGCGCGGCACGGCAGCTCCAGGCTGGGCAGGCAGTTTGTTCCATATGCGTGCTCTTCCCCTGCAAGACGGAAGGCGAACAGCCCCAGGCGGAAGCCGCCCGCTTCAAACACGCTGTATGTTTCATCGCGCTCTTTCACAGGCCGCTCCAGCAGGGCCTCGTAAAACCGTATGGCGCGCGCCATATCGGTGACGCACACATAGCACGAGCGTATTGCAATCTCCATCCCGCTATCTCCTCTCAGTATATTTTCAGGCCGCCGGAAAGCGCCTGTGCTTCTTTGGAGGGCATGCGCGCGGCGCCGGCCCGCTGTACGCCGGGCATATCCTGCAATTCCGTCATATGGGCCCAGTACCGCCTGGGGCAGTGCGTACGGCGGCAGACCGGGTTTTCGCGCGCGGCAATGGCAATGGTGCTGTAAAAGCGTTTCCACAGCGCCTTGAACTGTGCCTCCTGTGCGCTTTCCGGCGGCAGGGCCAGCCCCTCCAGCGGCACGATGCGCGCGGCGCCGCCCTGCCACACCAGGGCCGCCGCGTGCGCCTTATCCCAAATCAGCAGCTTTTCGCAGGCAAAGCGCGTGCAGAAATGATGCGCAATGTAGGGCAGCACAAAGTTTTTCGGTTCTATTACGGCCACAAGCGCCTCGCCCGTATCTTCAAAGCGCAGAAACTCCAGCGTCAGATGGGCCTCGTTGCGCAAAAATTTTTGCGCGGCAGCCAGAGGCGCCACCGCCGGGTGGCTGAGCATATAGGGCGCGTTTTTCCCTGTTTGATAGCCGAAGTGCAGAAAGCGCAGCACCAGAAGCTCCCGCCCGGGCGCACAGGAAAAATAGGTGTCGCGCACCAGTTCCTCCGCAGCCGGGCCTATTTTCCGCGCAATGGAGGCAAACACACGCGCAGCCTTTTCCGGCTGGGTGCGCACGGCCACCTCCTCGAACAGGCAGGGCTGAGCATCCGCTTCGCACACCACCTCCTGCGGCAGCAGGTGGGCGTATACGCTTTCATACACACAGCACAGCAGCCCCTCAAAGCTGCCGTCGTACACATACCTCACAGGCGTTTTTGCACACATGCCAATGCCTCCTGCCTTACTTCCTCGCGGGCCAGGGCCGGTTTTCCGCCCTGGCTGCACAGGCGCTGCACCTCGGGCGCGTCAAACAGGCTGAGCTGCCGGGCGCCGCCCGCAAACACGTCCGGCGCCAGCAGGGCGCTGGCCATGCGGGCGCGGCTTTGGCGCGCGGCGCCCGCATAGCCGTCGCAGACAATGAAAAACTGCGCCCGCTTAAGCACCACGCCCAGCTTTTTCAAATCTTCCAGCCGCAGCCGGGCTGTGCGCCGGGCCAGCCGGATGCGCAGCGCGCTTTTCACGCCGATGCCCGGCACGCGCAGCAGCATTTCATACTCACAGCGGTTCACGTCCACCGGGAACAGCTCCAGATGGTTCAGCGCCCAGCTGCACTTTGGGTCCAGATAGGGGTCCAGGTCCGGGTGGGCGTCGTCCAGCAGTTCGCCTGCGTCAAAGCCGTAAAAGCGAAGCAGCCAATCCGCCTGATACAGCCGGTGCTCGCGCAGAAGCGGCGGCTTTGTGCCAAGTGCCGGCAGCAGCGCGTTTTCCGCCACCGGGATATACGCCGAAAAAAACACACGCTTGAGCCGGTATTTCCGGTAAAGCCCCTGCGTGAGGCGCAGGATATCCACGTCGTGCTCCGGGCTGGCGCCCACAATCATCTGGGTAGACTGCCCCGCCGGTGCGAAGCGCGGCGCGCCTTTGTACTTCACCAGCTCGCGGCCTGCGGCCACGCCGTCGCGCACCTGCGCCATGGGCGTCAGAATGGCCTGTCTGGTCTTGTCCGGCGCCAGGGCCGACAGGCTGCGCTCGCTGGGAAGCTCGATATTCACGCTCAGCCTGTCCGCCAGAAGTCCCAGCCTGCGCACCAGCGCCGCGTCCGCACCGGGGATGGCCTTTGCATGGATATAGCCGCGGAAGCGGTATTCGCCGCGCAGCAGCTCCAGCGCCCTTATCATCTGCTCCATGGTATAGTCCGGGCTTTTCAGCACGGCGCTGGACAGAAACAGCCCCTCAATATAGTTGCGGCGGTAAAAGCCGATGGTCAGCTCTGCCAGCTCGCGCGGAGTGAACGCCGCGCGCGGCACATCGCTCGAGCGCCGGTTCACGCAATAGGCGCAGTCGTACCGGCACACATTTGTCATCAGCACCTTCAAAAGGCTTACGCAGCGCCCGTCTGCGGAAAAGGCATGACAGATGCCCGCCGCCACCGCGCTGCCGAGGCCGCTTTTATCTCCCGCGCGGTCTACCCCGCTGGAGGTGCAGGCCACGTCGTATTTGGCGCTGTCCGCAAGAATGGTCAGTTTTTCCATGATGTCCACGAAAACCGGGCCTCCTCTCCCAAAAAAGGTGCAAAAAAGAAAGCCCTGCCCGCGGGCGGGGCTTTTGAGGTCTGCTTTGTAACGGCTCCGGCTAGTCAAAGAGGCCGTGCTTCTTTCATGCCGGGCGCACATCTGCCGCCCGTATGATATTCACCCGGCGGCAGACGGTTCCGTCCGGCCGTTATCCAGGCAGAAAGGGTGGTCCCCGGGTCCAGCAGGATACAGGAAGCCGGAAAATACCGCGCCTGCCGCGGGCTGCGCATCGGTGCGCGGCTCACAGCCGCCTTCATCGTTTTTGCCTCAAAGCACAGCCGCAGCATCTATCCTGCCCTGCGCCCCCGTGCGCCACGGCCACACCGGCGGCGTATAGCCGGGCACCTGTTGAAAGGCAAGCGTCCAGCCGCCGGGCAGCGAAAGCGCGGCCAAGCCCGGCACAGCCTGCTCCCCGGGCCAAGCCCTGCACGGCTTTATCAGGCCGCGCAGGGCGCCAGGCATCCGGGTTTCCGCACAGCCCGGCAAACGCATGCCAGGCGCCGCCTCGCTTTTCTCTGCCTCTGTTCCGCGCCCGGTGCGCAGCCGCCCAAAGGGAACGCACAGCCAGCCCCCGATGAAAGGCAAGCCCATGCGCCGGGCAGCGAAAGTGCGGCCAAGCCCTGCGCGGCCTTATCAGGCCGCGCAGGGCGCCCGGCATCCGGTTTCCGCACAACCCGGCAAACGCAGGCCAGGCGCCGCCTTGCTTTTCTCCGCCGCTGTTCCGCGCCCGGTGCGCCGGTCGCCCAAGGGCCAGCGCGCCGCCCGGCGCCTTACACGCTTTCCGCCTGCCCCTGCGGCACCTGCACAGCCGGGAATACGCGAAGCACGCGCATGGCATCCCCCTGTACGCCTACCGCCACGCAGCCGCAATTCCCCAGGAAATTCTTCCACATATCGCGCAGGGGCCGCTGCTCCACAATAGTGAATACCGCCTGCTGCACGCCTCCGTGCGTCGTCACCAGAATACGCCTGCCTGCGTGGCGCGCCGCCAGCTCCTGCAGCATGGCGCGCACACGTGCCATCACTTCCTCCAGCGGCTCCGCCCCCTGCGGCGGCACATACTTGTCCGTTTCATCCCACAGGAGGTCAAACTGCTCCGTCTCCTTTTCCAGCTCGGCATGGAGGCGGTTGTCCCATACGCCAAAATCAATTTCAACAGCGCGCGGCTCAATATTGATTTCCTGCGTGGGCAGGCCCGTCACAATTTGCGCCGTCTCCACCGCGCGGCCCAGCGGGCTGGAATACACGGCATCGAACGCAATGCCCTTCAGCCGCTGCGCCGCACAGCGCGCCTGCGCCCTGCCCGTTTCATTCAGGGGAATATCTACACGCCCCTGCATGCGCCCTTCCCTGTTGTTATTCGTCTGGCCGTGGCGCAGAAAATATATTTGTGTTTCCTGTTCCATTTGATAAAGTCCGTTTTATTGGACATCTCCTTTTGTAGGATAAAAGCATGCCGGGCGGCCCGGCGTCACCACTTCGCCTTTGTCTCCACCACCTTGCCCACCACATGCAGGCGCTCCAGGTCTTCCCCCAGAATAACCTGCGGCTGATAGGCCGGGTTGAAGGGCTGCAGAATGATGGCATTGCCGCGGCGCACAAATTTTTTCAGCGTGCCCTCGCCCTCGCCGTACACCAGCACGCCCAGCTCGCCGTTTTCCAGCGTCTGCTGGCGGTGCACAAGGGCAAGGTCGCCCTCGCGGATGCGGGGCTCCATGCTGTCGCCCCGCACCAGCAGGTAGAAATAGCTGTCCGGGTCTTTCACGCTGGCGGGCTCTGTGCCGTAATCTTCCTCAAAGGCAAGGGCGCCGAACCCGGCGCGCACCGTGCCAATTACCGGTATCTGGCACTCCTCTGCCGCAAGGTACGGCAGCACGCTGCCGGGCATGGGCGCGGCGCCGCACCCCAGAAGATAATCGACGCTCACCTTGAAAAAGGACGCCAGCGCCGCCAGCGTGGCGGGGTCCGGTGTAGAGCGGCCCGTCTCCCACTTTCCCACAGCCTGCTGGCTGAGCCCCAGCTCTTTTGCCAGCGCCCCCTGAGAAAGCCCGCGGGTCTTGCGCAGTTCTTTCAGCCGTTTTGTAAACATCACAGCGGCCTCCCTTATTGGTTTCCGTTTTTATAATACTACCCTTCGTTGTAATTGTAAAGGATATTTTTCTAAAAATTGTAAAAAAAGTAGTATTTATGCCTTGACAACAACTTTTGGTTGTAATATGATGAATATGAAAAGAGAGCGGCACTGCCGCAGGAGGAACCATACCATGAAACAGAAAACATTCCGCTTTGTCCTTGATTTGATGCTTCTCATTTGTCTGGCGCTGGCAGGGTGCGGCCTGCAGGCGTATGCGCAGGCACAGCTTTCCGCCTCGCTGCTTATCACGCCTGCATTCCTTCTGCTGGCAGGCGGGGCCTTCGAATTGGGCCGCCTGCTGCGGGCACAGCCCGCGGCACCCAAGGCGCGGCCTGCCCTGCGTGTGGCCAAGCCCGCGCCTGCGCCGCACGCGCCGTATGTTGCCTGAAGTATTTCACGCGCCCCGGCCTGCTGCGCAGCCGGGGCTTTTTCGCTGCCCGCAGCGGCAAACGTGTTGACAAACCGGCCGGTTTATGGTATTCTCTATTACGCATTCTTGAATCTGCTCGCGTGTTTTCGTTAAGCTGGAGAGGTGTCCGAGTGGTTTAAGGAGGCGGTCTTGAAAACCGTTGAACAGCAATGTTCCGTGGGTTCGAATCCCACCTTCTCCGCCAATTTTTGGTTTTCAGGATGCAACAGGAAAGCAAACTGCAACGCTGCCATGGAGATGTACTCAAGTGGTGACGAGGCTCCCCTGCTAAGGGAGTAGGTCGGGAAACCGGCGCGAGAGTTCAAATCTCTCCATCTCCGCCAAGCGAAAAACCGCACTGTATAGCCAAAAACGGCTTGACAGTGCGGTTTTTCTTATTTTTGCTGCTTTCGCACGACGAAAACCCGCGGCTGTGCCGTGGAGAGTGAAAGGGCTTACGCTGTCAGCTTCGAGCGAAGCGGGATGGTATCCAACACCAAAAAGCTGCGGCACGCAACAGGAAGAACCCCGTTTACGGGGGTGGGAGCGTGGCAAGTGATGCAGGAGGCAGGGTATTCAGCGCCTCTTGAGCGGCTTGCCGGCAGTATGCCCCTCCATGGTTTACGCAAGCCCCAGGCTTTGCCGGGGGGCCTGACTTGACAGCATCTAAAAAACGCCATAACACCCCATAAAGCACCCAAAAATGCAGAGTAAGTGCAGAGTAAAAAACCTTTGAAAATATATTTCTCTATCTTTATCTTTGCCAAAAGAAAAAGCGCACTGCACAGCCAAAACAGCTTAGCAGTGCGGCTTTTTCGCAGCCTGCCTTATGACTGCCCGAGAGCGATTTGGGGTGTTAAGAACAAAAAATTCAGACTGAGCCAAGGCTGAATTAAGTGCAGCCTTTTGTAAAAATTTTTGAGTTTGAAATGCAATTAAGAGCCCCAGAGGAATATTTCCCCGGGGCTCTTATTCGTTTGTTTTTGTTTACGGCCTTTTCACCATAAAGCCAAAGGCAGTGCTGTGCACTACTTTTTTACAGTATGCTTCCCTGCCCGGGGCACCCCGGCAAGGCGGCTGTTTTTCCCCCGCCTTCGGCCATGACGGCAATACATGCTCCGGCGGCCGGGCCCGTCTTTTCCCGGTGCGGGCGCCCCTGTCACAGCCCCCGCAGAAGGCTCATACATTTTTCTGCTTCCGGCGCGAACAGGGCCGTCACCGGAATATGCCTGTCCAGGCCTGCCTCCTTCAGCATGACGCACAGCACGTCCATCAGGATGCCGTGCCTTCGCTTCAGCGTACAGCCCGCAAGCGTCTTTTCCAGGCCGTCCCGCTTTGCAAAGCTTCCGTACCAGTCGCCGCAGGATGTGTAGTCCACCCCGCAGCTGGGGCTGCCGTCCACTCCCACCACGCCCAGGATATGAAAGCGCCCGGGGTGGCGCAGATACTCCTGCATCTGCAGCACATACGGCGTCAGAAGGCTGCGGCAGTGCGCGCGGAAAAAGGGGTTGTCGAACTGGTCGCTCACATGCCCCCAGCGCTGCGCGCCGTACAGCGTAAATTCCGGGCATGGAAGCTGCACCAGCTGCACCCCAAGCTCCAGCGCGCGGCCCACAAAACGGCGGCGCAGCGCCTCTTCGGCTTTTATCTCTGCCTCGTCGTACAGCACCACCTTGGCCGCCGTATTCAAAATGCAGTGGGAAACGAACAGGATATTCTGCATCATCAGACCACCTCCTCTCTTTATGGGCGGCCGCTTTGCCTGCCGCCCGCCTTTGCATCTTTCAAGGTGAAGGTAAGCAGCGCACACACGGCGTACACCGCCATGGCAATCAGAAAGACCGCCGTGTAGGAAAAGCGGCCCACGATGGCCGCGCCCGCAAACGAGCTCACCACATACAGCGGGGCGCATAAAAGGCCCGACACCGCAGCATAAATGGGCGTGCGCACATTGCCTGAATATGCCACGCACGCAATGTTGTTGGACATCATAACGCCGTTTACCGCCACAGCCAGCAGGGCATACATGACAAGCGCCAGGCGCCAGTCCCGCACCAGAATGACCATAAGGGCGGCGGCGCCGCCGCAGATGCAAGAGCAGCGCAGCAGGCGGATGGCGCCGAAACGGTCTGCGATGCGCCCCAGCACAAGGCTGCTGGCAACCTTTGCCACCAGATATACCGTTGTCATCACGCCCACAAACCCGGCGGGCGCGCCCTTCAGGCTGCTGGCCGCGATGATATAGTAGGGCACGGCAAATTCCGCGGCACCCACCAGCACCTTGATCAGCGTATAGCTGCGGAAGGGCCGGTTTTCACGCAGGACCTGTGCGCCGATGGGGAAAATATCCCGCAGGCGGATATGCTCCGCCACGCGGTCGTCGGTCACCTCGCGCACGCCCACGCTCACCACCACTGTGGCCACCAGCGCCGAGACAAGCCCCAGCAGAAACACCACACGGAAGCTGACAGGAAACGCAAAGGCTGCCAGGCAGCGCGTGAGAATGAGGGAGGCCGCCACGCCCGCCACCGAGCCAACCATATTATAGGCGCCGTAAAATGTGCCTACATTTCTGTGGATGGAAGTGCCCACCATCTGGGCGAACAGCGGGTTCGACATGCCCGCGCTGGCAGAGTAAACCGCAAAAGAGACAAAAAACAGCACAATGGCCACCTGCGTATTTCCGCCCACCAAAAATGTAGACAAAAAAATTGTAAAAAAGCCCACCCGCTGTAAAAAGCACACGACAACGCTGATCCATTTCGGGCTTCTGGCATTGATGCCCAGCACGCATGAAAACACCGTGCAGCCATAAGAGAAGCCGTAATACAGGGCCGAGATAAGTGCAATGTAAATGGCCCTGTCTGAAAGCGAGGCCACATAGACGGGCAGCACGTTTTCCGGCGAGAACATGGCCAGCGCAAAGGAAAACGTGAAGCCCTCGAACATCAGGCTGATAAAATTGCGCAGGTAAAACCGCTCTTTCTTCTGATACAGCTCCTGCGCAGAAAGCTTCGTGCCACCGGCCATTGCCTTCCTCCTTCATCATGATACGAAATAACTGCAAGGCGTACGGGCGGCCGCCCCGAAGGGCAAAGCGCCCCGGCAAAACGCGCCGCCGCATGGAAAAACAGGGGCGCACAGGGCACCCTGCCCTGCATGCCCCTGTTTCTTTGTGCGGCTTACATGATATTGGTCAGGAATGCGGGAATCACCCCTGCTGCCGAGAGCACGCCGTAAGCGACAGAGAATACGCCAAGCAGAATGCCGCACCATTTGCACGCGGCGTCCCACTTGTAGGGCGTCAATTCGCGGTAGACCGTCTTTTTGCACTCCGAGTTGAAGCCCTTTGTCTCCATGGCAACGGCCTGATCCTGCACCTTGACGATGGAGTTCGCCACCACCGGCACCATAATGGGGATGAAGGCCTTGAAGCGCTGAAGCAGGCTGCCCTCTGTATTCAGCCCACGGGCGCGCTGCGCGTCCCGTATCTGCTCCATATCCTTGCTCAGCAGCGTGATAACCTGAAACGCATCAATAAAGGTGAACATCGCCTTATACGGGATGCCCGCCTTGCACATGGTGGCGCCGAGGTCTGTGGTGTCCATAGAGAGAAAAATTGTGAACAGCGCACACATCAGCGGGCACACCCTGAGGAAAAAGCGCGAGGCGTATGCAAAGCCCTTGGCATAATAGTTGATGCCGAACACGGTGAACAGCACGGGGTCGTTCGCCTTGTCGATAACGGGCGCCACGGCGCCGTGAATGCTGTACATGGATACAAACAGGATGGTCATTGTCACCAGCAGCACCTTGAACAGCGTTATCTGCTTTTCATGAAAGACCATGATGATGCTGACGAGGGCCACTGCAATGGAAAAATACATGTTTTTCAAAAGCAGCACCGACAGAATAAGCCCCAGGGCAAGCCATAATTTCGGCGCCGGCGTCAGCTTTTTCAAAAATGTGGGGAAGTTGCGCTCTTGTATCATAACCTATCTTCCTTCCGGTGCCCGGCGCTGCCGCGGCAGGCCTGTTATTTTGCCTGCGGCGCCGCGGCCTCCTCTTTTTTCTCTTCCTTCTTTTTGCCGCCGGACAGAGACTGCATATTGGCAGGCAGCTTGCGCAGGATGATCCACGCAATGACGCAGGCGATACCCTTATCCACAAGGTTCGCCGGGATACGCGCCAGGAAGGCCGCGCTGGCAAGGTCTGTGCCAAGGGCCTGGAAGCCCACAATCATCAGGTTGGTGCCCACGTTGCCGTCAATGCCGCCGTACACCACCATGGAAATGGGCGCCGCGACAATAGAGTTCCACAGCGAGACGAGCACGGTGGCAATCACGATATGCCATATTTTCTTATACTTGCCGTAGCGTGCCATATAGCCCACAATAAGGCCGGAGCCTATGTTGCACAAAGCAAACAGAGACGCCATGACATTGCCCTGCACCAGCGAGGAGATGATGTTGTACAGCACGCCCGATGTGGCGCCGATCCACGGGCCCATGATAGAGGCCACGATGATGGTGCCGATAGAATCCAGATAAATGGGCAGGCCAAGGCTGGTGGCTATCTGCCCGCCCACATAGTTGATGGCTACGCCGAGCGGAATCATGATGGCGATATATGTGCCGCGAAGCCTGCCTTTCGAAGAATCGACCGAATTCATTGCCATGAGAAATTCCTCCTTATTATATTTTATTCACACCCATGCCCATGGGCGCTTGTGACAGCCTGCCGGGCGTCATGCCCTGTACTTCTGCACAAAATCCTCTACCGAGAGCGCCGCCGCGGCCATGCCCTTTCTGCCAAGCTGAAGGTCCAGCTGCATAATCTGCGGCGGCTCTACCTGTGCTTTTTTCAGAATATCCGCATCCAGAAACACCCTGTCGGGCGGCGCGTCATCCAAAATTTCGCCCTGCGCCATCACCACCACACGGCTGGAGTTTTCGGCCACATAATCCATGTCGTGCGAGATAATCACCACCGTATGCCCCTCATCGTGCATCAGGCGGATAATCTTCGTCAGCATGGCGCGGCCTACTTCATCCAGGCCGCCCGTGGGCTCGTCCAGCACCAGCACCTCCGGCGCAAAGATGAGCACCGAGGCAATGGTGATGATTTTCTTCGTGGTATAGTCCAGCGTCATGGGGTGCTTGTCCATCAGGTGCTCCAGCCCCATCAGCTCAGATACGTATGCCAGGCGCTCGTTCGCCTGTTCCTCGGCATAGCCGAAATATTTCGGCGCCACCATCAGCTCCTCACGCACCGTAGTGCAGAAAATTTGATGGTTCGGGTTTTGGAACACATAGCCGCAGCGGCGCGACATCTCTGCCACAGATTTTCCAGCAGAGTCCTCCCCCATCAGGTACACCTTGCCCTCAGTGGGGCGCAGCAGGCCGTTGAAGTGGCGCACCAGCGTGGTTTTTCCGCTTCCGTTCTGCCCTACGATAGACACGACATCCCCCTGGTTGATGTCCAGGTCGATGCCCTTCAGGGCCCTGACGCTGCCGCGCGGGTACACATGCACCAGTTTTTCCACGCGGATCACAGCTTGTGCCATACTCACACACCTCCTTGGGCCAGCGGGGCAAACACAGGCACGGCCTCGCCCAGCGTAACAGGCACAGCGGGCATTTCGCCCAACTGCCCGCGCAGCGCCAGCGCGGCGTCCGCCACCTGCGGCAGGCGCACAAAATGGCTGTTCATGTTCTGCTTGTCGGCAAATACCTTGTGCGGGCTGTCGTATGCTACCAGCTCGCCCTCATGCAGCACCAGCACCTTATCCACCGCCTCGGCTATCTTTTCGATGTTGTGGTCTACCATAATAATGGTCTTGCCCGCCTTGTGCAGCTGGCCCACCAGCCGGAATATCTCGTCGCGGCCGATGGGGTCTAGCTGAGAGGTAGATTCATCCAGAATGATGACGCGCGGCTGCAGCGCCAGAATGCACGCCACGGCAAGGCGCTGCTGCTGGCCGCCGGACAGGCGGTAGGGCGAACGGCTCAGCATGCCGGAAAGGCCGCAGGCCCCGGCGGCGAATTTCACCCGCTCGCGCATCAGCGCACGCTCGTAGCCGAAGTTGCACATGGCAAAGGCGATTTCGTCCTCCACCGTCTGCTGGGTGAACTGGCTTTCTGCATCCTGAAACACAATGCCCACCACGTCCATGACGCCCTTGCCGTGCGTTTCATTCATGCTCTTGCCGTCCACGCAAATCTCGCCGTCCCAGTCGCCGCCGAACACAAAGGGCACGATGCCTACAATGGATTTGCACAGCGTGGATTTTCCGGCGCGGTTGCAGCCCACGATGCCGACAAAATCGCCCTCGTGGATGGTGAAGGTCAGGTGCTTCAGCGCCAGCTCTTCCTCAGAAGAATAGCGGTAGCTGTAATCTTTCAGTTCGATAATCGGCTTGCTCATAACTTCCCCCGCTCACACTTCGTTGTTTTTATCCTGCTTTATCAGCAGGCGCACCGCGTCACAGGCCGTCTGGATGGTGCGGCGCATATCGCCCCAGTTCATGATGGCGCCTGCGCGGCAGCCGCGGATGGACGAGATGACAAACAGGGCGGCACACTCCATCTCCGAGCACATCACATTGCCGCGCCGCCAGGCCTGCCAGCGTTCTTTCAGGCGGCTTTCCGCCGGGGAGCAGGCCGGGTCCACCTCGCCGTAGAAGGAGTCCTTTGACTGCGAGATGCCCTCGGCAAAATTCAGGCCCGCAGCCTGTGCCGCCTGCGCCAGCGCGGCCACCACATGGCGGTCTGCCACAGCAGGGTACTCCACAGGAATATAATGCACGGTGGTACCCTCGTCGCGCACAGCGCCCGTCACCACCACTCCGTCGTAGTGCTGGCTGTCGGCCTCATCCCTCACAGGGCCCGCCGTGCCGATGCGGATAAAGGTATCGGCCCCGCATTTAATCAGTTCTTCCACCGCAATGGCAGTGGAAGGGCAGCCCATACCGGTGGAGGTGACAGAAACCAGCTCTCCGTCCAGGCGGCCCGTCCACGTTTTGTGTTCGCGGTTATGGGCCACCAGTTTGGCATCGTCCAGAAAGCTGGCAATCAGGTCTGTGCGGAACGGGTCGCCCGGAAGGAACACATACCGGCCCACCTCCCCTTTTTCTACCTGAATATGGTATTGCCTGCTGTTTTCTTTTGTGTAATCCCGAAAAGACATTGCGCAGCCCCGCTTTCCTTTCCGATTTTTTATTTCGCCGCGTCCTGCCGGATGAGAATCTTCAGCGCGTCGCGCGCCACCTCCACGGTCTTTTTCATATCCACGAACGACATGATAGACGCCGCGCGGCAGCCGCGGATGGACGAGATGACGAACAGGGCGGCGGCCTCCATCTCAGAGGTCATCACATTGCCGCGCCGCCAGGCCTCCCAGCGCTCCTTCAGGCGGCCTTCGGCGGGCATGTTCTCAGGCTCGTGCTGGCCGTAGAAGGAATCCTTCGATTGTGTGATGCCCTCGGCGTAATGGTAGCCAAGGTTTTTGGCTGCCACGGCCAGCGCGTCCACCACATGCCGGTCTGCCACGGCGGGGTATTCGATGGGAATGTAATGGATGGTGGTGCCTTCGTCGCGCACGGCGGCCGTGTTGATAACACCGTCCAGCGTTTCATCATACGCGGCGTCGCACACACGGCCCGCGGTGCCCACGCGGATAAAGGTGTCCGCGCCGCATTTGATAAGCTCCTCCAGCGCAATGGCGGCAGAGGGGCAGCCCATGCCGGTGGAGGTCACCGCCACCGGCACGCCGTCCAGCTTGCCCACCCAGGTTTTATGCTCGCGGTTGTGGGCGATGAGCTTCGGCTCGTCAAAATATGTGGCGATCAGGTCTGTGCGGAACGGGTCGCCCGGAAGCAGCACATACCGGCCGATATCCCCCTTTTTCAAATGGATGTGATACATCAAACCCTCTTCGTTGACCATGATGACACGACCTTTCCTGTTATTTTCTGTTTTATTTCAAGCGCCCTTCAGGGCTGTTTCTGCGGGATATTCCCGCAGAAATGCAAATGGCGCCATTTGCCGGCTTAATTTATCTCTTTATGTCTTATGTCAGTTTTTCCCGCACAGCACCTTCACTGCGGCGCTGCAGCCCAGCCTGTCGCACCCGGCGCCGCAGAAAGCCTCAAGGTCTTCCCTTGTGCGAATACCGCCGGCAGCCTTTACCTTCACCTCCGGGCCGATATGGGCGCGGAACAGCGCAATGTCCTCCAGCGTGGCGCCGGCCGTGCCAAAGCCGGTGGAGGTTTTGATATAGTCTGCCTTTGCGGCTGTTACGCACTCACACAGGCGGATTTTCTCCTCTTCCGTGAGATAGCACGTCTCTACAATCACCTTCAAAAGCGCCGGGCCGGCCGCCTGCTTCAAAGCGGCAATCTCCTTTTCCACGGCGTCGAAATCGCCGTTTTTCACATCGCCCAGGTTCACCACCATATCCACTTCCGACGCGCCCTCGCGCACGGCCTGCTGCGTCTCGAACACCTTGCACGCCAGCGTGTTGTAGCCAAGCGGGAAGCCGATGACGGTACAGATATTCAGCCCCGGAAACGCCGCATGGGCGCGCGCCACATAGGACGGCGGGATGCACACGGAAGCCGTGTGATATTCCAGCGCCTCTTCGCACAGGGTGCGGATTTCTTCCCATGTGGCTGCCGCCTTCAGCGCCGTATGGTCCACACGGGCCAGGATGTCTTCTTTTTTCACAAAAAGCACCGCTTTCTTTCATGTTTTTTATTTCGTTTGCCTTATTATAAGGGCATTTCTCTGTTTTTTCAAGGCAAAAGGAGAGGATTCTAACATTTCAATAAAAATAGCCACTTTCATTTTGTAATATCGCCCTAAATAATCACATTTTTCATCAAAAATGTTAATTTTGAAAATGAAATACAATTTTATCTGGCTAAAATGATAAAATCATGTTATGATTATAACAAAATAAGAACAGGAGGGCATATTCCCCATGGGAAAGCGGGAGTTGCGCATGAACCGCCTGGTGGATATCATCCATTCATGCGGCTACATGCCCATCCGGGACATCGCGCAGATGCTGAAGGTCTCTGAAATGACGGTGCGCAGGGACCTTGCCGCTGTGGAAAAAAGCGGCCTCATCAAAAATGTGAACGGTGTGGTGGTCTGCGGCGCGGGCCAGCAGGTAAACCGCGAATATGTCTTTGAAAGCGAGACAAAGGTGCAGAACGAGGCAAAGGCCCTTATCGGGCATTTTGCAGCCGGGCTTATTTCGCCCGGAGACTGCGTCATCTTTGACACCGGCACCACCACCGAGCAGATTGCGCGCTGCATTTCGCCCTCGCTGGAGTTTGAGGCCCTGTGCTTCACGCGCAACATTCTGCAGCATTTGTGCGGCCTGCCGCACGCCACCCTTGCCATGGCAGGCGGGTTCTATCATCCGGGCACGCAGATGTTCACCAGCGACGAGGGCGTCGCCTTTATTCACAACATCCGGGCAAACAAGGTATTCATCTCGGCGGCAGGCGTGCACGAGGGGCTCGGCATCAGCTGCGCCAATTCCTACGAGGTGGCCACCAAGCGGGCCATTTTGAAATCGGCGCGCCAGCACATTCTGGTGGCAGATTCCAGCAAGTTCGGCGTGGTGCGCTCGGCTTATTTCTGCGATCTGGCCGACATAGACGCCGTGGTGACGGACAACGGCCTCGCGCCCGAATGGGTAAGCCTGCTTGGGCAGCTTGGCGTCACACTGTATCTGGTATAAACGGCGCGGCGCGCCTGCGCCGGGGGCGGTGCCCCGCGGCGCCCGGCGCCCGCGCTTTCAAAGGAGGTAAAGCAATTCATGAACAAACGCGTTTTTCTTGTGGTGCTGGATTCCTTCGGCGTTGGGGAAGAGCCCGACGCCCACGCCTTTGGCGACTGGGGCGTAAACACGCTGGCCAGCATCCGCAAAAGCCCGAAATTTCACTGCCCCACCCTGGCCCGGCTTGGCCTGTTCCATCTGGACGGCGTGCAGCCGCAGCAGCCGCAGGCCGAGCCCGAAGGGGCCTTCGCCCGCCTGCAGGAGCGCTCTATGGGCAAGGACACCACCATCGGCCACTGGGAAATAGCCGGTGTGGAAAGCCCCAAGCCTCTGCCCACCTACCCGGACGGCTTCCCGGCAGAGCTCATCCGTGCCTTTGAGGAAAAAACAGGCCGCAGAACGCTGTGCAACAAGCCCTATTCCGGCACGGAGGTGCTGAAGGATTACGGCGAGGAGCACATGCGCACCGGCGCGCTCATTGTATACACCTCGGCAGACAGCGTGTTCCAGATAGCCGCGCACGAAAGCGTGGTGCCCCCGCAGCAGCTTTACGAATACTGCCGCATTGCGCGCGGCATGCTGACGGGCGGGCACGGCGTGGGCCGTGTGATTGCGCGGCCGTTCGAGGGCACCTGCGCGGCCGATTTCCGCCGCACGCCGCGCCGCCACGACTTTTCGCTGCAGCCGCCAGCCAAAACCATGCTGGACTATGTGTCTGCCGCCGGGCTGGACGTGATAGCCGTGGGCAAGATCAACGATATCTTTGCCGGGCAGGGCGTCACACAGGCCATCCCCACCTCCGGTAACCCCGAGGGGCAGCAGGTGCTGCTGCGCCTGGCACAGCAGGATTTCAGCGGCCTTGCCTTTGTAAACCTGGTGGATTTCGACATGCTGTACGGCCACCGGCGCGATGTGGACGGCTATGCCGCCGCAGCCACCTCGTTTGACGAGACGCTGGCACAGCTTCTGCCCCTTCTGCGGGAGGACGACCTGCTCATCATCACCGCCGACCACGGCTGCGACCCCGCCTATACCCGCACCACAGACCATACGCGCGAATACGTTCCCTTCCTTGCCTATGGGGCAAGGGTAAAGCCCGGCACGGGCCTTGGCACCATTGCCGGGTTCGGCTGCATTGCCGCCACGGTGTGCAGCTATCTGGGTGTGGAGGCCGATGTCTGCGGCACAGACGTCTGGCCGGACATAAGCAAAGCATAAACTGCCCAAGCCCCGGGCGGCGCTGTTTTTTACAGTGCCGCCCGGGGCTTTCTTCACCGTGCGCGGGCAGGCGCAGGCGGCCCCCGCCCGCCTGCGCCCCCGCGCAGAAGGGGGGCGGATGCAAATATATGCATTGCGCAAAGAAAAAGGGCGCGCACACGGCACCTTTTCGCAAAGCAGGCGGCACGGCCGCCCCTGCGGCTGCCCTGTAAATGCCCTATAAAATTATCTCTTATGGGGAAAATTCTATTGACAAATCATCGCGAAAATAGGCATTATTATAGTAACACGCACGCTTGGCCATCCGGGCCGAAAGGGTGTGCCATCAGAAAGGAGAAAAAAGAAGGATGAAAAAACTTGCAGCTTTTGTACTTATTCTTGCGATGCTGCTTCCCCTTGCCGCCTGCGGCGGCCAGCCGGGCAGCACAGCGCAGGCCTCGGGGACCGGGGCAGAGAAGCTCACTGTCTGGTGCTGGGATGAAAACTTCAACATCGCAGCCATGAACACGGCGGCGGAATATTACCGCGCGGCCGGCCATGAAGACTTTGAGCTGGAGGTTGTCAACACCATTGAGGAGGATGTGCGCTCCAAATGCGTGGCGGCGCTGTCTGCCGGCGTGACGGACGGCATGCCGGACATCATTCTGGTGGGCGACAACTGGGCCAAAAACTTCCTCACAAACTATGAGGGCTGCTTTGTCGACCTGACCGACGAAATTGATTTTTCCGAATTCGCCAGCTACAAGGTGTCGTGCCTGACTGTGAATGACCGCGTGTACGGCGTTCCCTTCGACAGCGGCTCTGCCGGCCTGTTCTACCGCATCGACATTCTGGAGGCCGCCGGCTTCACGCCGGAGGATCTGGAGGACATCACCTGGCCTGAGATGATAGAGATTGCCAAGGCTGTGAAGGAGAAAACTGGCAAATACGCCTTCCAGTTCATTCCCTCTGAATGTGCATTCACCTGGTTTGACAGTGCGATGCAGTCCAGCGGCACCTGGTTCTACGATGAAAATGAGGATGCCGATTTCATGAACAACGCCGTGGTGCGCGAAATGTTCGATGTCACCAAAGAGCTTTGGAACAACGACCTCGTCTATCAGACGGACGTGCGCGATTCCACCGGCATCGCCGCCATGCAGAACGGCGAAATCGCCTTTGTGCTGAACGCCATCTGGTACGCGCCCACCATCATGGCCTCTGAAGAGAGCGCGGGCCTGTGGGGCTACACCAATATCCCCCTGCTCACCTCTGTGGAAAACCCCTCCAAATACAGCAATATCGGCGGCTCAAGCTGGGTTATTCTGCAGAGCAGCGCAAATCAGGAGCTGGCCATCGACTTTATGAAGACCATCTGGGCCGGCAACAAGGATTTCTATGACCAGATTCTGCGCGAGCAGGCCGCCGTGGCCACCTGGCTGCCCGCCACCGAGAGCGAAGTGTATAACGAGCCCGTTGCCTTCTTCAACGACCAGCCCATTTACGGCGATTTCGCCAGCTGGGGCGAAAATATCCCCTCTATTGATTACGGCACACAGACCTGGACGGTGAACGCCGCCATACAGTCGCATCTGCAGGATTATATCGACGGCAACATCACGCTGGACGAGGCCATGCAGCTGGTTCAGGAGACCTACGAGCAGACCCGCTGAACCATGAGGCGACCGCAGGCGTAAATATCCGTGCTTCAAGGAAGGGCCGGCCATGTGCATGCGGCGCCTGAAAGGCGCGCCGCATGCGGAAAGCAGCCGCGCGCCCGCGGCATTTGCCGCGGCTTTGCGCTTGCGGGCGCTTTTTGCGCGGCGCCGGCCGGGGCCGGCCCCTCTTTCAAGCAGAACCATGATCGCCACCGGCGGCGCAGGCGCAGTGCGCCTGCCTGTCGTCTGCACCGGAGGGCGCCACCGCGGAGATCTCAACCGCAGCGGCGCTCTCCTGCGCAGGCGTATCAAAATCGCACTCGGGGGTGTTTTTTCCATTGAATACTAAAACTGCCAAAAGCAGGCGTCTGGGCCTGAGGTCAGAGCGCGCCTGGCTGAAATTTACATTTCCCGCCATTTTCTTTGTCACGCTCTTCATGCTGTACCCTGTTGTCTACTCCCTGTTCCTGTCGCTTTTCAAGCACAAGGGCCTGAAGTCGACATTTGTGGGCCTGAGCAATTACATAGAGCTTTTTCAAGACTCTGTTTTCCGCAAATCTCTTGGCAACACGCTTTTGTTTTTGATTGTTCAGGTTCCGGTCATGCTTTGCCTGGGCCTGCTTTTCGCTTATATTCTGCAAACAAAAAACCTGCGCTTCCGCAATTTTTTCCGCATGGCGCTGTTCGTGCCGTGCATCACCTCTGCCGTAGCATATTCCATTGTGTTCCGCACGCTGTTTCAGGTGGACGGCATGGTGAACCAGGCGCTGATGGGCCTGAACGTGATATCTGAGCCTATCCCCTGGCTCACGGAAACCGGCTGGGCGCGCGTGCTCGTCATCATCGCGCTTTGCTGGCGCTGGACGGGCTATAACGCCATGTACTACATCGCAGGGCTTCAGAATATTCCAAAGGATATTATTGAGGCGGCCCGCATCGACGGCGTCAACCCCATTCAGGAATTTTTCCGCATCATCGTGCCGCAGCTGAAGCAGATGATCATCTTTACCTCCATCACTTCCACCATCGGCACATTGCAGCTGTTTGACGAAATCGTCAACCTCACCAAGGGCGGGCCGTCCAACGGCACCCTGACGGTGGCGTATTACACCTACAATATGTCGTTTGCCAACAACAACAACTTCGGCTACTCTGCCGCCATATCGTGGGTGGTCGTGATTATTATTGCCGCTTTGTCCCTGATTCAGCTCAAGACGACAAAGGAGGATGGATGATGGCGAAAGCAAGAAAAGCTTTTTCCCGCGCAGGGGTCTATCTTGTGCTGATCATTGCCTCTGTGGTCTCTATTTTTCCGTGTTACTTCATGTTTGTCAGCGCGTTTAACTCCACGCGCGAGATAACAAACGGCAAGCTTTTGCCCGGCGGGCATTTTATCGAGAATTTGCAGAACCTGCTGTCGAGCTACCCCATTGCAGCCGGCCTGCTGAACTCGCTGAAGATATCTCTGCTTGTAGTGGTGGGCAGCCTGCTTGTGTCCTCGCTGGCGGCCTATGGGTTTGAGAAATTCAAAACGCATGCGTCTGAAAAGGCTTACACCATTTTTCTGGTCGGCATGATGATCCCCGCCACATCGCTTGTGATCCCGCTTTACAAAATGATGGCCTCCGCCAAGCTGGTAGACTCTCACCTGGCTATCATCCTGCCGGCAATCGGCTCAATTTTTCTGCTGTTTTTGTTCCGGCAGAGCTTTAAGTCTCTCCCGGACGAAATTTTGGAATCGGCCCGCATCGACGGCGCCAGCGAGCTGCGCATTTTCCTTCAAATTGTGATGCCCAGCATGCGCTCTACCTACGCGGCCGCCGGCATCTATGCGTTCATGATGTCCTGGAACAACTATATGTGGCCCATGATCGTTCTTCAGACCGAGACCAAAAAAACCATCACGCTGATGGTTTCCAAAATTGCTTCTTCTGCATACCTTGCCGATTACGGCGTGCAGATGATGGGCCTTGCCATTGCGACGCTGCCCATGATGATTGTATTCCTTGTTCTGCAGCGAAGCTTTGTGGACGGCCTGACCGGCTCTGTCAAAGGGTGAGCCGGGGCGCATTTTTCAGAAAAGGAGAATAACAAATGAGCAAAAAGTTCAATTTGAATTTGAACTGGTACTTCAAGCCCAGCTTTGAAGCCGCTGATATCAGCAGCACCTCTGTGGAGGGCTTTGAAAAAATCAACCTGCCGCACACCGTGAAAGAGCTGAGCTACAACTGCTTCAGCCACGAGGAGACAGCCATGGTCTCCACCTACATGCGCAAGCTGACGGTCCCGCCGGAGTACGCCGGCAGGCGCGCCATTCTGGTGTTTGACGGCGTGATGGCGCGCTATGAGCTGTATGTCAACGGCCAGAAGGTCACCGAGCACCGCGGCGGATATTCCCGCTCCTTCGCGGATATCACAAAATTTCTGGGCGCGGGCGAGAACACCATTGTCATGATGGTGGATTCCACCGAAAACCCGGATATTCCGCCCTTCGGCCACACCATCGACTATCTGTGCTTCGGCGGCATCTACCGCGATGTCAACCTGTACCTTGCACAGGAGCTGTGGATAGAAAACGTGCTGGTGCGCTACGACCTGAACGGCGACGAGGCGGTGCTTTACCCCGAGATACAGGCAGACAATGCGGGCGAGCCCTTTGACGCAGAGGTTACCGTAGAATTGCACGACCAGGCCGGCAGCCTTGTCAAGCGTTATACCCAGACGGTGTCTTTCGCTGCCGGGCGCAGCAGCGCCGTGATGGAAAAGGTAAGCGCCGGCACCATCACCCGCTGGGATATGGAAGCCCCCTGCCTGTACACGGCTGTGGTCACAGTAGAAAAAAATGGCGCTGCGCAGGACAGCAAGGCTGTTCGCGTGGGCTTCCGCACGGTGGAATGCAGGGCCGACGGCTTCTTCCTGAATGGAAAAAAGCACAAGCTGATGGGCCTGAACCGCCACCAGTCTTACCCGTACATCGGCTACGCCGCACCTGCGCGCGTACAGAAAAAAGATGCGGATATTCTGAAAAATTACCTGCACCTGACAGTTGTGCGCACCTCGCACTATATGCAGGCAGAAGAATTTCTGGATCGCTGCGACGAGCTGGGCCTGATGGTCTTTTCCGAGATTCCCGGCTGGGGCTATATCGGCGGCGAGGAATTCAAGCAGGTGAGCTACCAGGACGTGCGCGATATGATAACCACGCAGTTCAACCACCCCAGCATCTTTATCTGGAGCATCCGTATCAACGAATCTGCCGATGACGACGAGTTTTACACAAAGACAAACGAAATCGCAAAAAGCATCGACACCACCCGCGCGACCACCGGCACGCGCTGCATCAAAAACAGCCGCCTGATAGAGGACGTTTACACCTACAACGATTTTATCCACTGGACGCACGAGGTAAAGCACTACCGCGAGCTTGTGCTGTGCAACCAGCAGGCCGTGACGGGGCTTGACCACAAGGTGCCGTTCCTGGTAAGCGAGTACTGCGGCCATATCTACCCCACCAAGCCCTTTGACGGCGAGGAGCGGCAGCTTCGCCACGCGCAAATTCATGCCCGCGTGCAGAACGCGAACTTTGCCCGCGAGGACGCTCTGGGCGCCATCGGCTGGTGTGCGTTCGATTATCAGACCCACGGCGACTATGGCAGCGGCGACAAAATATGCTATCACGGCGTTATGAGCATGTTCCGCACCCCGAAATATGCGGCCGGGGTATACCGCAGCCAGGTGGACCCCGAAAAAGAGATCGTGCTTGAGCCATGCACGCTGTTCGCGCGCGGCGAAAACGATGACAACAAGCCCATCCCCTTCATGGTGTGCACAAACGCAGATTATATCGACGTGGAAGCCTACGGCAGAAAAATAGGCCGGTATTTCCCCAGCCAGGTCTATTCCAGCCTGGCGCACCCGCCCATCATGGTGGACAATGACCCCGGCCACTGGGCCGACCTGTGGCAGGGCGGCACCATCATTGCTTACTATAAAGGCAAAGAGGTGGCGCGCAGGACGTATTCGCGCGACGCCCATCTGGACGGCCTCAAGGTGACGGTGGATGACACCGCGCTGAACAACACCGTCGTAGACTCCACCCGTTTCGTGTGCGAATATCAGGACCAGATGGGCAACCTTCTGCCCTATTACAACGGCATCATCTCGGTGGAGACCAGCGACAACATAGAGGTCATCGGGCCGAAAACCATCGCCGTAGTGGGCGGCAGGATTGGCTTCTGGGTTAAGACAAAACCTCTCGCCCGCGAAGAAAAGGCCACCGTCACGATACACGCTGTGAACACCAGCATTCCCGACCAGGTGTTCACCATTGATTTGAGCCCGGATGCTTCCATCGAGGTTCTGGCATAATCAGAAAACAGCACATTCCCCCTCTGCACTGCAAAGGGCGCCGCGGCAAAAAGCCGCGGCGCCCTTTTTGAATGGTTTATTCCCAAAAAGCACAAAAGGGGCGTGCCCCGCAGGGCGCGCCCCTTTCCATAGCGCCTGCGCCTGCTCAGCGCGCGGCACACACCATCTGTGCAATTTTATCCATGGCGTACTTATCGGCATACAGGCTCACTTCCGGGAACTGCTTGTAATTGGGCAGCATCTCCAGCGTGATATAGCCGTCATAGCCGATGGCGGCAATGGCCTTTGCCACCGCCGGGAAATCCACATCGCCTGCGAACAGGTCTACAAAAGCGCCGATGCCCGCCTGGTCGAACCGGTAGTCGGACATATGCAGCTTCTTGATGTGCTTTGCCAGAAGCTCCACCCACTGTTCGGGGTAGCCCAGGTACACCACATTGCCCACGTCCAGATACATGCCCACCCAGGGCGAACCGATCTCGTCCAAAAAGCGGGCCGTCTCCAGCGGAGAGAGCAGAAAGCGGTTCCACACGTTCTCGATGCCGATGGCCACCTTTGCCGCCGCGGCCTGCGGGGCCAGCTTTGCCAGCGCCTCCTGGCTGCGGGCATAGGCCACATCGTAGCGGATCTTCTCCGGCTTTGAGGCAAAGGAACAGCCCACATAGCCCGGCACCACCAGAATGGTGTCCGCACCCAGCAGATGCGCGGCTTCAATTTGCTTTTCCACAATGCCGAAGGCCTTTTCCCGAATAGCCGGGCTGTCGGAGACAAGGTTATTCTCCCACAGGCTCCACACGCCCACGCTGGGGATCTCAAGGCCCATATCCTCCGCCATGCGCCGCATGGCGAGGATATCCCTTTCCGGGGTGGCGGGGTTCAAATATCCGCTTTCACTCATCACCGGCTCTACGCCGTCATAGCCCGCTTTTTTTGCGTGCTCAAACATCCAGCGCACGTCGGTGGAATCGGTGAAGGAAAACAGGCTGATGCCCTGTTTCATACTGCGGCACGCTCCTTTCCGTGTGTCAAAGCGCCACCGTCATGCCCGTCTCAAGGGATGTGCGGATGGCATGGATGACCGTGAGCACATGGCGCACGTCCTGCGGGGTGATAGCCGTGATGGGCGTGCCCGCGTCGATGTGGCCGATAAAGTGCTCCAATTCTTTCTGATAGGCGTCGTACGGGTCGATATCGAGCTTTTCCGGCTCTTCGCCGCCGTACAGCCACGTCTCGCGCACGGCGGAGGCAACGTCCTCCAGGTTCGCGCCCGCGCGCATGCGGTAGCACACGGCCCTTTCATCGCCCACCACGTTCAGCTCCATGGTGAAGGGGAAGCCCTTCGGCATTTCAATGATGCCCTCGGCCGTGGCCTGCACGCCGTTTTCAAACGTCAGCGAGCTGGCCACATGGTTCCAGCAGCCCACATCGTTTTTACGGCCCACCGCATACACCTGCTTCACCTTGCCGAAAATATAGCACAGGTAATCAATGTCGTGCAGGTGCAGGTCGAACAGCCCGCCGCCGCTGTTTTCCGGCCTGCGGTACCACTCGCTCCATGCCGGGTGCACGGAAAGGCGGCTGGCGCGGGCATACTTTACCGTGCCCAGCGCCCCGCTGTCGTACAGCTCCTTCGCCTTCACATATTCCGGCCAGAAACGCACCGCCTGCCCCACGGCGAACTGCACGCCCGCCTCTTCGGCGGCATGCAGCATCCTGTCCAGCGCCTCCAGTGAAAGCGTGACGGGCTTTTCGCACAGAATATGCTTTTTATACTTTGCCGCCAGCAGGGCGTACTGCTCGTGCAAAAAGGTGGGCAGGCAGATGTCCACCGCGTCCACCTGCGCGGTGCGCAGCATTTCGTCCCCGTCCGCATACCAAGCGCAGCCGGCCTCCCCGGCCAGCGCGCGCCCCTGCGTTTCATTCAGGTCACACACAGCGGTGACCTTTGCGTTTTTCATAGCCTTGTAGGCTGTCAGATGTGTCTTGCCCATGAAGCCTGCGCCGATGATCGCGACGTGTACCAAGGCAACCACTCCTTTCGGCGCTTATTTCTTTCTGATATTGTTGATGTTGCTGAGCACCACAGCACCCACGATGATGGCGCCGGTGATGATGGTCTGGACATTGGTGTCCACGCCAAGGATATTCATGGCGTTGGAGATGACGCCCATCAGCAGGCAGCCCAGGAAGGCGCCGCCGATGGTTCCCTTGCCGCCGTCGAACGTGACGCCGCCGATGATGGCCGCAGCCAGGGCGTTCGTCTCGTAGTTCGTGCCGGCGTTGGAGGTGATGGAGTCGATGCGCGCCACAAACACGATGCTGGCCACGGCGCAGAACAGGCCGGAAATGGCGTATACAATCATTTTATACCTTGTGACATTGATGCCCGAGAGGAAGGCGTTTTTCTCGTTGCCGCCCAGGGCCACCACGCGGCGGCCGAACTTGGTATAGGTCATCATGAAATAGGCCAGCAGCACCATGGCCAGCAGCACCAGCAGCATGGGCGAGAAAATCTCGAAGAACTTCGTCTTCAAACCGTTGAACGCGCCGCCGAAGTTCATGATGCGCCCGCCGGAGACCGTGAGCGCCATGCCGTAGAACATCTTGCTGGTGCCCAGCGTGATGACAAGGGGAATGCACTTGCTTTTCGAGATGATGGCGCCGTTCAGAAGGCCGCACGCCATGCCGGTGACAAGCCCGGCGGCCACGGCCACCGCTGTGGGCAGGCCGTTGTTCAGCACCACATACATCACAACGCCGCTGAGCACCATGATGTTGCCGATAGAAAGGTCGATGCCGCCGGAAATCAGCAGGATGCTCATGGCCATGGTGAGGATGCCGAGCACGCAGATCTGCTGAAAGATTGCCACAATATTGCTGATACCGATGAAGTTCGGGTTGATGAGGGAAACGACAACGACAATGATCGCAATAACAATGGCAAGCAGCACGCGCTGATCCTTTATCAGCCTTTTTGCCAGAGAGGGCTTGCTCACTTTATCTGCCATTTTTCTTCACTCCTAACGCACGTTTGATGATTTCCTGCTCGTTGATGTCCTGCCCGGTGAGCTCGCAGTCTATGGCGCCGTCGCGCACCACCAGCACGCGGTCGCTCATGCTGATAAGCTCCGGCATGTCCGAGCTTATCATAAGGATGCATTTTCCCCGCTTTGTCAGCTCGCTCATCTGCTTGTAGAACTCCGCCTTGGCATTCACATCAATGCCGCGGGTGGGCTCGTCAAAAATGTAGATGTCCTGCTCTGCATACAGCCATTTGGCCAGCACCACCTTCTGCTGGTTGCCGCCCGAGAGGTACACCGCCTCCGTCCACACGCTGGGCGTTTTCACGCGAAGCTCGCGCAGCAGCGGCTCTATCAGCGGGGGGAACTTCTTCACGTTCACAAAAAAGCCCTTTATCTTCTCGCGCAGGCCCAGAATCGTGCTGTTTTCCAGCACGCTGGCGTGCAGCATCAGGCCCAGCTTCTGGCGGTCCTCTGTAATGAAGGCGATGCCCGCGTTGATGCTGTCGTTGGGGTTGTGAATCTGCACCTCTTTGCCGTTGATGAAAATGCGCCCGCCGAAGCGGCTGTCTGCGCCCACCAGCGCGCGCACCATCTCGGTGCGGCCGGAGCCCACCATGCCGGAAAAGCCCACGATCTCGCCCTTGCGCACAGTAAAGCTCACCTTGGGGCTGTCCTTTGTGAGCTGAAGGTCCTTCACCTCCAGCATCACTTCGCCGATGGGGCATTTTTCCTTGTCGTAGAACATGTCCACCGGGCGGCCCACCATGTCCTGCGTAATGGTGGTAATCGGCGTATCCCGGTTTTCATTCGTATAGGTACGGACGACCGCGCCGTCGCGGATGACGGTGATGCGGTCTGCTATCTGCACCACTTCATTGAGGAAGTGCGAAATGTAAATGATGCCGATGCCCTTTTCCGTAATTCTCTTCGTCAGCTCCAGCACCTTGGCGGCATCCTCCACGTTGAACATGGACGTGGGCTCGTCCATGATAAGCACGCGCGGCTGCACGCTGAGGGCCTTCAGAATCTTCACGAACTGCTGGTCGGAAACCGAAAGGTTTTCTATCTTCGTGCTCAGCTTCAAATCAATGCCAAGCTCACTCATCTGGCGGCGGGTCTCGGTTTCCATGGCCTTGTAATCCACAAGGCCGGGGCCCTTCACCTTTTCATTGCCTACATAGATATTTTCCACCACGTCCATGCTCGGCACAAGATCGTTTTCCTGATACACGATGTTGATGCCCAGCTGCTTGGAAAGCGTGGGGTCCAGTTTCTGATACGTTGTCCCATCCACTTCGATAGAGCCGGCCGTGGGGGTATATGCGCCGGACAAAACCTTCATCAGAGTGGACTTCCCGGCGCCGTTTTCACCCACGAGGCAGTGCACCTCGCCGGCGTAGACGTCGAACGTGATGCCCGACAGCGCCCACACACCGGAGAACTCCTTTTTGATGTCCTTCATGGAGATCACCGGTTTGCGATTCTCATAGTCAATCGACATGGCAGCTCTCACCCTCTTTTTCGAATAAACACACCGCCGGCCGGCCCGGCGGGGGGCAGGCGCAGGCCCAGCCCTCACGCCGCGGCCGGCCGGTGGGTGCATGTTGCTTCAATCAGCAGCTATGCCGCGTCTGGCGGCAGCTTTTTTCAGTTCGCCTGCAGGTACTCGTAAGCAGCGGCGTAGTCATCCCAGGCAATGTAAGCGCTGGTATCTTCAGCCGTCACAGGAATAACGGGCAGAGCGGTGAACTCCTCGGTGGGGTCTTCGCCCAGGGCAACCTTGTTGTACAGGTTCTGGAACGTCTTCACGCCCTGGATGGACACCGGGGCCGTCATGCAGGCAGCCTCAACGCCGTCCTGCAGCATCTGGAAGTCGTCCGGAGAGCCGCCGGTGGACACGATGGGGATGTTCTCCTTGCCGGCGTCCTTCAGGGCATTGTAGCAGCCCTGAGCCATGATGCCGTTGTTGGCGAAGATGTAGTCGAACTCAGTGCCGGAGTTGATGAGGTCGGTGGTGACGGTGTAGGCCTTGTCGGCAAGCCAGTCAGCGTGCAGGGTGGCAACAATCTCCACCTTGTCGCCCAGCTCTTCCACAGCGCGGTCCACGCCCTCCTGGTACTTCTCGTACACACCGGCGCCCTGCTGGCCGGCGCAGAAGAAGATCTTCGCGCCTTCCTTCTGCTCGGCAATCCACTTGATGGCGGCTTCGCCGATCAGGTCGTACTCGCAGGCCACAGAGGCGATGTAGTCGCCCGGGTCTTCCACAGTATCCATTGCGAAGTTCTCAACCGTGACGGGGATGCCGGCCTCGTTGGCCATTTTCACCAGCTGCGCACCCTGCTCGGTGGAGATGGGGAAGATGGAGATGCCGTCCACGCCCTGCTGGATGAGGGATTCCATCGCAGTGATGGACTCTTCCAGGCTGTTCTTGGAGTCGAGCACCACGGTCTTTACACCGTTCTGCTCGGCGGCGTACTCAAACGCCTTTGCGGAATACTCGTTCCAGATGTCGGACATATCGTACGCGATATAGCCGAACGTCAGGTCCGTGGCCGTGCCGGAAGCCGCTGTGGAACCGGAATTGGCCGTGGAAGCGGTGCTGCCGGAAGAGGCAGGCGTGCCGCCGCAGGCCACCAGCGCCAGTGCAAGCGCGGCGACCAGCATGATTGCCAGAATCTTTTTCATGTTGGGTCTCCTCCTGATAATAATATTTCTTTTCGGCGCATTGCGCCGTAAAAGCTTCCTTTCGGCAGGGCCCTGCCCCGCGCGCTCACAGCGTGAAGCCGTGCGCCTTCAGGTATTCGGCAGAATCCTGCACGGCTGTGTTTATCTCGGCAAGGTCCTTCGGGCCAGCCTGTGTGAATTCAATTTCCACGCTGAAGGGCGCAGGGTTGTGCGCGGCGTCCAGCTTGGAAAAAATGGTCTCAAAATCCACATAACCCTTGCCCAGGGCCGGAAAATCCCACGCATTGCGCGCGCCGGCTTTATCCTTCAGGTGCAGGTAAGCAATGTCGTCCATACAGGTGTCCACATCGCTGGCCGCATCCACATTGCCGTAGAACACGCAGTTGGCCGTGTCGTAGTTGATTTTCACACGGCTCGAGCCCACAAGGCTCACAATTTCCTTCATGATGGTGCCGGTGGCGTGCTCGCCGTGCAGCTCCAGCACCAGCGTAAGGCCGTATTTTTCCAGGCTGGGCACAAGGCTGCGGATGTTCTGCGCCAACAGCTCATTGCCCGCCTTGGCGTTGTCCTTCAAATGGGCCTCCCCGATGGAAGACACAATATATTCACAGCCAAAGAAATTGGCAAGGCGCATATTCATGACAAAGTCCGGCAGGCGCTTGGCGTCCATCAGGTTGCAGTGGCCGCTCATGGAAAACGGCACAAGGCCAAGCTCGTCCATCTTGTCCTTGACTGCGCACAGCCTCTCGAAGCTCTGATCCGGGAACACGTGCTCCGTCCAGCCCTTGGTGGCCGTCAGCTCCACATAATGAAAGCCAGCCGCCGCAATGCCCTCCAGTGCATCTTCAATGGAATACCCATGATAACAGTTTGAATTCACGCCGATGATTCGTTTCTCCATCATTCCTACCGCCTTTCTTCAAAATAAGCTTCCATCGTTCTTTTCTTTCACAGAAAAGAACGAAAGCGGGCGCCCGCTTTGGCCCCGGCCTCAGCGCAGGAACAGCCCGCACCGCATCTGGCCGGAAAAATCATAGTGATGGTCTATAAAATACTGAGACGCACCCGTCAGCTCAGCATCAAGGCCAAGCTGGGAATACTGCAGGCGCACACGGGACACAAACTCCCGAAAGCCCATGTGCGAAAGCGCGGTGCACAGGTCGGACAGGAACCAGGGCCCCAGCTTCACACCCGTGCCGCCGATGATAATGAGCGACGGGTTGAACAGAGAGATAAGGTTCGAAATGCCGTATGCCAAATCGTGCGCAAGGCCGCGAATCAGCGCGCGCGCCTGTACATCGCCGTTCTGCGCCATGGCGCCCACATCGCTGTATAAAAGCTTGCGCCCTGCCAGCACGCTCACGTCCAGCCCGCAGGCCGCCGCGCGCTCGCCCAGGGCATTTTCGCCCACAATGCGCTCCAGGCAGCCGCGGTTGCCGCACGCGCACGCCGGGCCGCTGCGGTCAATGGAAAAATGGCCGAACTGCGTGGCCATCGCCCCGGCGCCGCGCAGCATTTTACCGTCTGCAAACAGGCAGGCGCCCACGCCCTTCGAAACGTTGATATACGCGAAATATTTCTCCTCAATGCGCGTAAACACGCTCTCTGCATAGGCAAAGCAGGCGGTGTCGTTCAAAAAGCACACCGGGTAACCTGCCAGCGTCCTGCTCAGGCGCTCTACCACCGGGTCCTCAAAGCCCACGCCGATCACCGTGGAAAGGATGCGCCCGCGCTCGCCGTCCACAATGCCGGGAATGATGATGCTCACGCCCATCAGCCGGGCGCTGCCCACCGCGGGAAGCAGCGTTTCAAAAAAGGCGCGCGTAATTTTTTCCACGCCGTCGTCCTGCTCCGCTAAGGGTACCTGGCTGCGCAGCAGCACCTTGCTGTCTGCCGCTACCAGCGCAATGTCCAGCCGGGCGCGCCGCCAGCTTATCACCGCCACCACATTGCCCGCGCCGTTTACACGCAGCACATTCGGGCGCCGGCCCTGCTGCCTGCTGGCGCCTGCGCCGCAGTCCAGCACATAGCCGCCTGCAATCAGCTCGTCTACCAGGCTGGACACGGTAGTCTTGCTCAGCTTTGTGATTTTCGCCAGCCGCGCTCTGGAGATTCCGATGTTCTGGTCTATCAGCTGATAGATCTGCCGAAGGTTCCCGGAGCGGATAAGATGCTGCGTAATCAATGCTTCTTCCGCCTCTCTTTTCCGATGGGATACAGCATCGGATTTAGTTTGTCCAGTGGCTTTACTAATTCAACGAGAAAACTATATCACAACTTGAAGCCGCCTACAACCCCCTTTTTGCAAGTTTGGCTACTTGCCCATAACTAGCCTGAGAGCTCTTGTGAAATCGACGGAAAAGGTTACAAAACAGTGTTGTCTTTAGAAATAATCTCTTTTGTTTTTCCCATGTTTTTACTTTTTGTATTTTAATTTTTCCAAACGCTTCATCCCGCCTTATTCTATCACAGCTCCTGCCCGAAAAGGCTCGGGCGTTGCGTCTTCTGCGCTGTACTGCGCCTCAGCGCGCCGCCTGCGTCAGGGGCGCGCCGGGGCATGTGTGCAAAAAATTTCATACGGGGTTGCAAAGCCGCTGGAAATGGAATACAATATACCTGCCCGAAAGGGCGCTTCTCATTTTTAATGGATAAGGAGGGAAAACAAGTGGACGCAGTTGGTCGAAGTATGGGCTTTTATTGGAAGCCTCACACAAGGCGCGCATACCGCGGGCCGCTTGCTTTCGCCTCTTTTCTGTAAAATATGAAAAGGGCGCGCAGCGGCTTTTCTTCTGCGCGCGTGCGGCAAAACGGCTGTGCCGCCCTTCCTCGAAGGGGCCGGCGCCTTTCAGGGCACAGCCAAAAGCCGTTTTTCTGCTGTGTGGGGCACCGCGAAAGACCTTTGGGTCTGGCGCGGTGTTTTCGTTTTGCCCTGTCTTCCTGCCACAAATACGCAAACGAACAGGAGGAAAGCTGATATGAAACAAACACTTGACGCCAAAAGGCTGACGGCGCTTATCGGCGCACGTCGCTTCCACGCGCTGCGCGACGAGCTGGCCGGAAAGAATGAGGTGGATATTGCGCAATTTCTGGGCGGGCTTGCGCCGGAGCAGGCCGTGCTTGCCTTCCGCACACTGCCCAAGGATGATGCCAGCGACGTATTTTCCGAGCTGGACAGCGAAATGCAGCAGGCTATCATCGCCTCTGTGACGGATACCGAGCTGGCAGACATCGTAGAAGACCTTGCCATGGACGACGCCGTGGATATGCTGGAGGAAATGCCTGCAAATATCGTCAAGCGTGTGCTGAAAAGCGCGCGCCCCGGCACCCGCGCGCTGATCAACCAGTTCTTGAAATATCCGGGCGGCTGTGCCGGAAGCATCATGACGGCAGAATTTACAGACCTTCGCGCCGGCATGACGGTTGCCGAGGCCATACGCCGCATCCGCCGCACAGGGGAAGACCGCGAGACCATTTACACCTGCTACGTCATTGATGAAGGGCGCAGGCTGGAGGGCGTTGTTACACTGAAGGACCTTCTTCTTGCCCCGGACAGCATGCCTGTGCGCGAGCTGATGGACAGCGGCGTAATCTCCATCGGCACGCTGGAAAACCAGAAGGCTGCCGCCAGCCTGTTTCAAAAATACGGCCTTCTGGCCCTGCCGGTAGTAGACCATGAAAGCCGTCTTGTCGGCATCATCACTGTGGATGACGCCATGGAGGTGATGGAGCAGCAGGCCACAGAAGACCTTGAGGTGATGAACGCCCTGCACCCCTCGGAGAAGCCGTATTTGAAGACCGGCGTTTTTTCTCTGGCAAAAAACCGCATCGCCTGGCTGCTGGTGCTGATGGTGTCCGGCATGGTGACAGGCTCTATTCTGGGCAGGTACGAGGCGGCATTTGCCGCCATGCCCCTGTTGGTCACCTTCATTCCCATGCTCACCGATACCGGCGGCAATGCGGGCAGTCAGTCCAGCACGCTGGTCATCCGCGGCATTGCCGTGGGCGACATAACCGGGCGCGATATCCCTGCTGTGCTCTGGAAGGAGCTTCGCGTAGCTGTGCTTGTGGGCGCAGTGCTCAGCGCGGTAAACTATGTGCGGCTTCTTCTCACCTACCCCGGCTGCGGGCTGGTGGCCCTTACGGTGGCGCTCACCATGTTCTGCACTGTGGTGATGGCCAAAACCATCGGCGGCGTGCTGCCGCTTGTGGCAAAATTTTTCCATGCAGACCCTGCCATTATGGCCGCGCCGCTTATCACCACCATCGTGGACGCGCTCTCCCTCATCATCTATTTCAGCATTGCCGTGCACCTGCTGCCGCTGTGAGCGGCCCTGTGCCCGGCCGCAGAGCCGCCGCACCGCCCTGCACGGGCCCATAGCCGCCGTTTTGTGCGGGCCCCTCATGGCCTGATGGCGGCAGAGCCCAACAGGCTCAATTACGCCTCCGCCTGCTTATTCTATCCGGGCACAGCTTTCCTTTTTCCATCAGTTTTACCGGTCCTCCCCGCTGTGCCCGGACAGCCTTCCTGCATACAGCGAATGCTTTTAGAGCCCCTCGTCTCTGCCGGCAGAGGCGCGCTGCAAAAGGCTTTTGCATGCGGCGCAGGGCCGCCTATGCTGCCCTGCGCCGCACGCAAACAGGAAAAGCTTCGCCGGGCGGCAGGCCGCCCCTTTCCGGGCCGCAGGGCAAAGCTGCTGGCAGAGCCAATTTCGCCGCCTCCTTATGGGGCCTGCAGGTGATATGCCCTTTCCGCCCTTGTGCGGCTCATGCATTTTACGCATGCACTTGATTTACAGTCAGGCCCCCCGGCACAGCCGGGGGCCTGCGTAAGCCCTGGAGGGGCATACTACCGGCAAGCCTCTCAAGAGGCGCTGAAGGCTCTGTCTTTTGCATCACCTGCCCCGCCCCCCGTAAACGGAGTTCTTCCCGCTGCGTGCTGCAGCTTTTTGTATTGAATACCGTCCCGCTTCGCCCGGAACTGACAGCGAAAGCCTTTTCACGCTCTACGGCACAGCCGCGGGTTGCCGTTTCGCGAAAGCTGACCAAAGCAAAGCCCCCGCTGCCTGTGCAGCGGGGGCTTTATTTTTTTCAGCGCATCGCTGCGCCTGCAGGGCCCCTGCAAAAAAACTTATTTGCGGGGGTTCTTGATGGCAGCCTGTGCGGCGGCCAGACGCGCGATAGGCACACGGAACGGGGAGCAGGAGACATAATCCAGCCCGGCGTTGTGGCAGAACTCGATGCTCGTCGGGTCGCCGCCGTGCTCGCCGCAGATGCCCAGGCCCAGGCTCGGGCGGGTGGCGCGGCCCAGCTTTGCGGCCATTTCCACCAGCTTGCCCACGCCCTTCTGGTCCAGATGGGCGAACGGGTCGTTCTCGTACACCTTGTTGTCGTAGTAGTAGCTGAGGAACTTGCCGGCGTCGTCACGGCTGAAGCCGAACGTCATCTGGGTGAGGTCGTTCGTGCCGAAGCTGAAGAACTCGGCCTCGGTGGCAATCTCGTCTGCCGTCAGGGCAGCGCGCGGAATCTCAATCATGGTGCCCACTTCGTACTTCATGTCCACACCGGCGTCCGCGATGAGCTTGTCGGCCGTTTTCACGACGACGTCCTTCACGAACTTCAGCTCTTTCACCTCGCCCACCAGGGGGATCATGATGTGCGGCACAATCTTCGCGCCCGTCTCTTTGCTGACGTTGATGGCGGCGTTGATCACAGCCGTGGTCTGCATCTCGGCAATTTCCGGGTAGGAAACAGCCAGGCGGCAGCCGCGGTGGCCCATCATCGGGTTGAACTCATGCAGGCTGGAGATGACGTTGTGCAGCTCTTCCACACTGATGCCGAGGTCCTCGGCCAGCTCCACAATCTCGGTTTCCTTCTGCGGCAGGAACTCGTGCAGAGGCGGGTCGAGATAACGGATGGTCATGGGGCGCTCGCCCATCACCTTGTACATGGCCTCGAAGTCGCCCTGCTGGTACGGCAGAATCTTCGCCAGCGCCTCTTTGCGGGCCTCCACTGTCTTGGCCACGATCATCTCGCGCACGGCCTTGATGCGGTCTGCCTCGAAGAACATGTGCTCGGTGCGGCACAGGCCGATGCCCTCGGCACCGAAATTCACGGCCTGCTGGGCATCGTGGGGGTTGTCGGCGTTGGTGAACACCTCAAGCTGGCGGGCGGCGTCGGCCCACTTCATGAAGCGCTCGAAGTCGCCGGAAATGGCGGCCTCCGTAGTAGCGATGGCCTGGCCGTAGATGTTGCCCGTAGAGCCGTCGATAGAGATCCAGTCGCCCTCGTGGTACGTCTTGCCGGAGAGGGTGAAGCACTTCTTGTCATAATCCACCACGATCTCGCCGCAGCCGGACACGCAGCATGTGCCCATGCCGCGGGCCACCACGGCGGCGTGGCTGGTCATGCCGCCGCGCACCGTCAGGATGCCCTGCGCCACCTGCATGCCCTCGATGTCCTCGGGGCTCGTCTCAAGGCGCACCAGAATAACCTTCGGCATCTTGCCGCTCTCCACAGCCTCTTTGGCCTCGTCGGCGGTGAACACCACCTGGCCGCAGGCAGCGCCCGGGCTGGCGGCAAGGCCCTTTCCAATCACCTCGGCAGCCTTCAGGGCCGCGGCGTCAAACTGCGGGTGCAGCAGGCTGTCCAGCTGCTTGGGCTCTACGCGCAGCACGGCCTCCTGCTCGGTAATCATGCCCTCGTCCACAAGGTCCACCGCAATCTTCAAAGCGGCGGCAGCGGTGCGCTTGCCGTTGCGCGTCTGAAGCATGAACAGCTTGCCGTTCTCGATGGTGAACTCCATGTCCTGCATGTCGCGGTAATGGTTTTCCAGGCGCGTGGCAATTTCCACAAACTGGTTGTAAACCTCAGGCATCTCCTCTTTCAGCTTGGAGATGGGGCTGGGCGTGCGGATGCCGGCCACCACGTCCTCGCCCTGGGCGTTGATGAGGTATTCGCCGAACAGCGCTTTCTCGCCCGTGGCAGGGTTGCGCGTGAAGGCCACGCCGGTGCCGGAATTGTTGCCGGAGTTGCCGAACGCCATGCACTGCACGTTCACAGCGGTGCCCCAGTCGTAGGGAATCTCGTTCATGCGGCGGTACACGTTGGCGCGGGGGTTATCCCACGAACGGAACACAGCCTTCACGGCCTCGATGAGCTGCTCCTTCGGGTCGGAGGGGAAATCCTTGCCCATCTTCTCTTTATACAGGGCCTTGAACTTCACCACCAGAGCCTTCATATCGTCGGCATCCAGCTCCACGTCCTGCGTGACGCCCTTGGCCTCCTTCATCTCGTCGATGATCTGCTCGAAGTCGGATTTGGACATCTCCATCACAACGTCCGAGAACATCTGCACGAAACGGCGGTAGGAATCATAAGCAAAACGGGGGTTGTTCGTCAGCTTCGCAAGGCCCTCCACGGCCTCGTCGTTCAGGCCCAGGTTCAGGATGGTGTCCATCATGCCGGGCATGGAAGCGCGCGCGCCGGAGCGCACAGACACGAGCAGGGGGTTGTTCACGTCGCCGAACTTCTTGCCGGCAATCTCCTCCAGCTTGCCGATGTACTCGTAGATGTCGGCCATGATCTCTTCATTGATCTGGCGGCCGTCGTTGTAGTACTGCGTGCAGGCCTCGGTGGAAATGGTGAAGCCCTGGGGCACGGGCATGCCGGCATTGGTCATCTCTGCCAGGTTTGCACCCTTGCCGCCGAGGATCTCGCGCATGTCCTTGTTGCCCTCGCTGAACAGGTACAGGTATTTCTTCTTGCTCAAGTTTCTCTACCTCCAAAATTGTACTTCCGGCACGCCGCACCCTGCCGTGAAGCGCGCCCTTGTATGTCAGAACTTTTCCGCACCTTCTTTTAGAAAAATACGGAAAAGGCCATGGACAGCTTTATTATATCAGAGTTGTTTTCCCTTTTCCACAATAAAAAGCTGAAAATTTAGGGATTTTTCCGGTTTTTTTCGTCTGTACGCGCCTGCGCGCTTGCAAAACGCCGGTTTTCCGCTACAATAAAAAGGGGCCCGGCGCATGCCGGGCCCCTATCAAACCAGAAGCCGGAGAACACAAACCATGTTTTTTACAAAAAAAGCGGCGGTGGAATATATCGTCGCAGGCCTTGGCAACCCCGGAAAAAAATATGAGGGCACCCGCCACAACACGGGCTTTGCCGCACTGGACCATCTGGCGCAGCTGTGGGGCGTGCAGGTGACGAAGGCAAAATTCGATGCGCTGACGGGCACCGCCTGCGTGGACGGCACAAAGGTGCTGCTGCTGAAGCCGCAGACCTTTATGAACCTGTCCGGCGCGGCTGTGCAGAAGGCGGCCGATTTTTACAAGGTGCCCGCGCAGCGCGTTATCGTGCTGTTCGACGACATCTCGCTTGCGCCCGGCAGGCTGCGCGTGCGCCCCGCCGGCTCTGCAGGCGGGCACAACGGCATCAAAAGCATTATCTCTGCCGTCGGGCAGGAGTTCCCCCGCGTGAAAATCGGCGTGGGCGAGCGCCCCAGGCCGGAATACGACCTGGCGGACTGGGTGCTGAGCCGCTTCACCCCGCAGGAATGGGCCGATGTCACGGCGCGCTTTGACGATGTGTGCGAGGCCGTGTCGATGATTATGAAAGGGCAGCTTTCTGCTGCACAGAACAAGTACAATGGGTAAGGCTTCCAAACATGCGCAGGCCTCCGCGGACGGCCTGAACGCTGTGAAAAAGCGGTATGCCGCGCGCGCCGCGGCATACCTTTCTCTGGGCGCCGCGCTGACAGCCGTATACAGCTTTTCCGGCCACGGCCTTGGCGCGGCCGCCGTGCCCTTTGCCGCTGCGGCGCTGTGCGCGGGGCTGTGGGCCCTGTTCGCGCGCCTGGCGCTGTGCCGTGCGCCGCACCTTCTGCGCAAAGAGTTCACCCAGCCCATTCTGTGGGCGCTGAGCGTGCCTGTGTGGATGGGCGCCGCCTGCCTGATGCTGATGCTGCCGGTATCGTTTTCCAGCCAGGCGGAAGAGACGGCCGCCATCAGCGTCATGCTGCTGGAGGCCGTGCTTCTCGCCCCGGCAGCCGCGCTGGCCGCGCTGGTGCTGGGCGTGCTGGCCGTGGTGAAGGCCGCAAAGCATCTCGGCGCCGCGCAGGGCACGCGCGCCTATACTGAGCTTCCGCTTGCCGTCAGCATCATCGCCCTGTTCGCCACTGTGGCCATGGTGGGGTTCGGCGCGTGGGGCATTTTGCATTGAACACAGGAAAGGAGGCGCGGCCATGCTGACACAGCCGCTGCGGCAGACAGCCGAATATCAGAGCCTTCTGGCCGCCGTTGCAGGGCGCGCGCCCGCCGCCGCGGCTCTGTTCGGCCTGCCGCCCACCGCGCGCGCGCAGGTGCTGGCCGCTTTGTGCGAAGACACAGGGCGCCCGGCGCTGGTGATATGCGCCGGCGAGGCGGACGCCGTGCGCTTTGCGGCGGACGCTGCCGCCTTCGGGCAGAAGGCGGAGGCGTTTCCCGCGCGGGATTTCACCTTCCGCACCATGGAGGGCCAGAGCCATGAATACGAATACCGCCGCCTCGCCGTCCTGGGCAACGTAGTGGGCGGCCGCACCAGCGTCGTGTGCGCGGGTGCCGAAGCCTTTTTGCAGTACACGGTGCCCAGGGCGGATTTCTGCGCGAACACCATGACCATCCGCGCGGGGATGGCGCTGTCCATGAGCGGCCTCACCCAGCGGCTGTTCAGCGCCGGGTACCAGCGGCGCTTTCAGGTAGAGGGGCCTGGCCAGTTCGCCGTGCGCGGCGGCATCGTGGACCTGTACGCCCCCGATATGCCGAAGCCCTGCCGCATCGAGTTCTGGGGCGACGAGGTGGACAACATCCGCACGTTCGACCTTGTCAGCCAGCGCCGCGAGGGCGCGGTGAAGAAAATATATATATCGCCCGCGCGCGAGGTGCTGTTTGGCGACGCGGCAGAGACCGCCGCGCGCCTGCGCGGGGCCATCAGCAAGGCCAAGGGGCCGCGGCGCGAGGCTCTGGAGAGGGCCGCCGCGGCAGACCTGGCCGCGCTGGACGCGGGCACCATGCCCTGCGCGCTGGATAAATACCTGGGCCTGCGCTATGAAAAGCCCGCGCTGGTGCTGGAATATCTGGAGCATCCCCTCGTGTTCTTCTCAGAGCCCAGCGCCGTCCGCGAGGCGGCGCGCGCCCTCGCCTTCCGCTTCGGTGAGGAGCTGAAGGGCCTGTTCGAAGAGGGCGTGCTGTGCGCCGGGCTGGACAAATTTTACGATGACGGTGCCGCGCTGTGGCAGGCAGCCGGAAAGCACAGCGCCGTGCTGTGTGAAAACTTTGCGCGCACGGTGCCGGACGTGCGCCTTGCCGCCACCGTGAATATGCCCGCGCACGCGCTGCCGCCGTGGGCGGGCGAGGTGCGCGCGCTTGCGGAAGAGCTTGGCCCTCTGCTGGCGCAGAAATACGCCGTGTGCGTGCTGGCGGGCACAAAGCGCGCGGGCGAAGCCCTTGCGCGGGACCTTGCGCGCGCCGGCCTCTCTGCCGCCTTTTACGCAAAGCCGCCGCAGGCGTGCCCGCCGGGGTATGTGGCCGTGGCGGCAGGCAGCGTGAATGCGGGCGCAGAGTACCCGTTTGCACGCTTTGCCCTGTTTACCGCGCGCCAGGGCGCGGCCGCCGCGCCGCAAAAGGCGAAAAGCGCGCGCAAAAAAGGGCTTTCCAGCCTGTCGGACATCAAGCCCGGCGATTATGTGGTGCACCAGAACCACGGCATCGGCGTGTACGCGGGCATCCGCCGGCTGGATTTGCAGGGCGTTGTAAAGGATTACCTGAAAATAGAGTACGACAAGGGCGACAGCCTGTATGTGCCCGTGACGCAGCTTGACATCGTCAGCCGGTATACCGCGCCGGGCGACGGCGAGCGCGTGAAGCTGGCGAAGCTGGGCGGCGACGCATGGGCCAAAACCAAAACACGCGTGCGCAGGGCCACGCAGGAGATGGCCAAAGAGCTTATCGAGCTTTACGCCCGGCGCCAGCAGGCTGCGGGCTATGCCTTCCCTGCGGACGGCGACTGGCAGCGCGATTTCGAAACGCGCTTTGAGTACGACGAGACGGACGACCAGCTTACCTGCGCGGCCGAGATAAAAAAGGATATGGAGCGCCCTCACCCCATGGACCGCCTTCTGTGCGGCGACGTGGGCGTGGGCAAAACCGAGGTGGCCCTGCGCGCCGCCTTCAAGTGCATCATGGGGGGCAAGCAGTGCGCCATCCTGGTGCCCACCACCATCCTGGCGTGGCAGCACTACCAGACGGCCGCCGCGCGCATGCAGGCCTTCCCGGTGAAGATGGGGCTTTTATCCCGCTTTGCCACGCAAAAGCAGATGCGCGCCACCCTGCGCGGCCTTGCGGACGGCACGGTGGACCTTGTGGTGGGCACGCACCGCCTTTTGCAGAAGGATGTAAAGTTCAAGGACCTGGGCCTTGTCATTGTGGACGAAGAGCAGCGCTTCGGCGTAAAGCACAAGGAAAAGCTGAAAGAGACCTTTCTCGGCGTGGATATGCTGACGCTCTCCGCCACGCCCATCCCGCGCACGCTGAGCATGGCCATGAGCGGCCTGCGCGACATGAGCACCATCGAGCAGCCGCCCGTAGAGCGCCGCCCGGTGGAGACGTATGTGATGGAATATGACGGCGGCCTTGTGGCCGAGGCCCTGCGCCGCGAGCTGGACCGCGGCGGCCAGGCCTACTATATCCACAACCGCATCGACACCATCGAGCAGTGTGCCGCGCATGTGGCGCAGATGTGCCCGGGCGCGCGCATCGCTACCGCGCACGGCCGCATGGACGAGGCCGCGCTTTCGCGTGTGTGGCAGCAGCTTCTGGACGGCGAGGTGGATATCCTTGTGTGCACCACGCTCATCGAGACAGGCGTGGACGTGCGCAACTGCAATACCCTTATCATCGAGGACGCCGACCACATGGGCCTTGCGCAGCTTTACCAGATACGCGGGCGCGTGGGCCGCTCCGGCCGCAAGGCGTATGCCTACTTCACCTTCCGGCGCGACAAGGTGCTGACAGATGTGGCCGCAAAGCGCCTTTCCGCCATTCGGGAGTTCACCAGCTTCGGCTCCGGCTTCCGCATCGCCATGCGCGATTTGCAGATACGCGGCGCGGGCAACCTTTTGGGGCAGAGCCAGCACGGCCATATGGAGACCGTGGGCTACGACATGTATATGAAGCTGCTGAACCAGGCCATTGCGGCGGAAAAGGGCGAGGCTCCGGCGCCTGACAAGACGGAATGCCTCATCGACATCACGGTGGACGCCTACATCCCCGAAAGCTATATCCAGGATGCTGCGGGGCGCATCGAGGCCTACAAGCGCATTGCCGCCGTGGCCGCGCGCGAGGATGCAGACGACGTGCTGGACGAATTGCGGGACCGCTACGGCAAAGTGCCCGCCAGCGTAGCCGGCCTTGTGGACATCAGCCTGGCCCGCGTGCTGGCCGCACAGCTCGGCATCTACGAGGTGACGCAGAAGCGCGACGACCTCATCCTGTACTCAGACGCGCTGGACCTCGCCGCGGTCAAGCGCCTTCTGCGCGGCACCGCGCGGCGCATGATGGTGAACGCATCGGCAAAGCCGTATCTGTCCGTCCGGGTAGAGCCCGGCGAAAAGCCGCTGGACGTGCTGGGCGAGGCGCTGGTGCATCTGGAGGCCGCAAAGCTGGCTTCTTGCGAAGAAATGTGAAAAGTCGTATAATCAAAAGGAATTTTTGAAAAGCGGGGCGGCCAGTGCCGCCCTGTGCATGTTCGGAGGGTCAATATCTTGAAACTGAAACGCCTGTTCTGCGCGGCGGCCAGCGCCGTGCTTTGCCTTTCCCTCGCCGGGTGCGTCATCTCTGCACCGCAGACCGTGCTCACGGTGGACGGCGAGGCCATCCCGGCGGGGCTGTACCTTTCCTACCAGTACAGCGCCTATACCGAGGCTGTCTCAAAGCTTTCCTCCAATGAGGAATTCGCGGACGCCACCATCGAGGACGTTTCCGCCGACGAATGGGTGCACACCCGCACCATAGAGCTCATCCGCCGGCATGTATATGTAGAGCGCGCCTTTGAAGCGCAGGGCCTCTCTATCCCGGAGGACGAGGCCGCCGATGCGCAGAGCACGGCGGACCAGTATTATGAGGCGAACGAAGAGCTGATTGCCGCAAACGGCATCGGCAAGGAGAGCTACCGCACCTTCTATATGAATCAGGTGAAATACAGCGCACTTCTGGAGGCGTATCTGGAGGAGCACCGCAGCGGCGTGCAGCTGGATGAGGCCAAGGAGTATATGGATGCCACTTATGCCCATATCTATCAGCTAACGCTGCCCTCCACCGACACCTCTTATCAGCTTCTGGACGAGGACGCAGCCGCCGCCCTGATGGATGCGGCCAATGAGGCCATCGACAGAATGGAGACAGAGGGCGTCACGCTGGACGAGGTTGCGGACGAGGTGCTGGAGGAGGTGCTGCCGCTGTCGGGGCGGGAATACACCGACAGCTCTGTTTCCGAGTATCTCAGCGAGCGCTATGTCTCTGAAAACAGCACCCTGTACGGCAAGGATTTTTCGCTTGCCATGCTGGACGCCGCCGTGGGAAGCTGCGGGCTGTACACAGCCTCCACCTCTCCTGTTTTGTACGAAAGGCTTCCCAACTACGAGACAGACGAGCAGTTCGAGGATGAACACTTTGCCGCCATCGCGGATGAGATCAACGCCGCAGCCTTCGAAGAGGAGGTAACGCAGCAGGCCGGTGCGCTTTCCCTGGAGGAAGATGCAGCCGCCGTGCGGACATACTCCGTGCACAACATCAAAACGGAGGCCTGAGCCCTGCGCTCCGCCGGTGCGGCGGGGCGCTTTTCCTTTCAGCCATGACCGGGAGGTTTTTATGCAGACGCTTTATATCACAGACCTGGACGGCACGCTGCTTGGCGCAGACGGACGCGTCTCTGCCGAAAGTGTAAGCATTCTTGCACCCATGCTGCGGCAGGGCCTGCCCCTTACAGTGGCCACGGCCCGCTCGCCCGCCACAGTAGTGCAGCTTTTGCAGGCGCTGCCCATCGCGCTGCCAGCCGTGCTGATGACGGGCACCATCCTGTACGATTTGCCCGCGCGCCGCACCATCGGCACACAGTGTCTTTCCGCACAAAGTGCTGCCGCCATGTGCCGCGTGCTTCGCCGCGAAGGCGCCGAGGCGCTGGCTTACAGCGTAAAGGCCGGGCAGCTTTATGTCTATTACAAAGAGATATGCTGCCCCTTTGAGGAGGCCTTCGTCGCCCAGCGCCGCGGCACGCCGTACAAGCTGTTCGAGCAGGTGCCTGAATATGAGGCGGCGCTGGCGGGCGGCGACACGCTGATGTTCCTGTTCTGCGTGCCCACGCAGCAGCGGGCTGAATACCTGTTCCGCGCGCTGGATGAGGTGCCGGGCATTGTGAAATACTTCTACAAGGATGAATATGCCCGCGGCGGCTATCTGCTGGAGGTATACCCCGCGGGCGCCTCCAAGGCCGCCGCCATTGAAAAGGTAAAGGCCCTGACGGGGGCCGCAGATGTGGTGAGCTTCGGTGACAATATCAACGACCTGCCCATGTTCGCCGCCAGCCGCATCAGCTGCGCCGTGGCGAACGCCGCGCCCGAGGTGCGCCGCGCCGCAAGCTGCATCATTGGGCACCATGACGAGGCCGCCGTGGCGCGCTGGCTGCGCGAGCATGCAAAATTCTGACATTTTAAGGAGAAAGCCCATGCAGGACATTGCACAGCCGCTTCTGCGCTGGTTTGATGAAAATAAACGCATTCTGCCCTTCCGCACACAGAAAACGCCATACCGCGTATGGGTGAGCGAGGTGATGCTGCAGCAAACGCGCGTGGCTGCTGTGCTGCCGTATTACGAGCGTTTTATGCAGGCGCTGCCCACCGTGCAGGCCCTTGCCGCCTGCCCGCCGGAAAAGCTGGCCAAGCTGTGGGAGGGCCTTGGCTATTACAGCCGGGCGCGCAACCTGCAAAAGGCGGCGCAGGCCGTGGTGGAACAGCACGGCGGTGAGCTGCCCGCAAATTATGAGGCGCTGCGCGCGCTGCCGGGCATCGGAGATTATACGGCCGGGGCCGTGGCAAGCCTTGCCTTCGGCCTGCCGTGTGTTGCCGTGGACGGCAACGTGCTGCGCGTGTGGAGCAGGCTGCACGCCGACGGCGCCGATGTGCTTTCGCCCGCCACAAAGCGCCGCATGGCCGCCGAGGTGCAGGCCGCCCAGCCGCCGCAGCGTCCGGGCGATTTTAACGAGGCGCTGATGGAGCTTGGCGCGCTGGTGTGCCTGCCAAACGGCGAGCCGCTGTGCGCGCAGTGCCCCTGGGGCGATATCTGCCTGGCCCGCAAACAGGGCAGGCAGGCCGCGCTGCCTGTCAAGGCGCCGCGCAAAACACGCAGGATGCTTCCTTATACAGCGGCGCTGGTGCTGCGCGCCGGGCCGCAGCCCGCCCTGCTGCTGGAGCAGCGGCCCTCCTCCGGCCTGCTGGCAGGGCTGTGGCAGCCGCTGCTGTTTGAAGGCACGCTGGGGCAGGCCGAGGTGCGCCGCGCCCTTGCCGCACGAGGCGTGCAGGGCCTTGCAAAAGATGCCCTCGCCCTGCCCCCGGCAAAGCATGTGTTCACCCACCTGGAATGGCACATGACCGGCTGGTGCTTTTTCTGTGAGCAGGGCACCCCTCTGCCCGCAGGCTGTGTGTTCGCCGCGCCGGGCCAGCTTGCGGCGCAGTACGCCGTGCCGGGCGCCTTCCGCGCTTACCGGCAGTACGCGGAAAAAATGCTTCGCACATCTTGTAAAACAGGCGGATACGGGCTATAATAAACAAAAGAATTCATGTGCGGGGGTGTTCAGTATGGGGCTGCTGCGGCGCCGCATCGTCAAAAAGGCCGCCCGGCTGGCGCCTGCTGCGGCCGCGGCAGGCCATCTGCTGCACCAGGGCAGAACGTTCCGGCGCAATGTGCACACCGCGTTTCATCCCAATGAAAGAAAGGACGTTGTCACCATGAAAAAATCCACCTTTGCCGCCATTATCGCCCTGCTGGCCGCCATTGCCGGCGCGCTGGGCGCTGCGTTCTTCTATTTGCGCCGGCGCGAAGAGGAGCTGGATGAATACGAGCAGCTTCTGTTCAGCGAGGATTACAGCGAAGAGATGGGCGAAATGCCCGAGCAGGCAGCCGAAGAGCCCGCAGGCGAAGAATAAGGCGGGCCGTTCTCTGTTTTGCCTCATTGCCTTATGCGCCGGCCTCAGCAGAAGCTGAGGCCGTTTTTTTATTGTAGGCGAGAGCTGCCGGCAGAGCCGGTGGCGCTAAAATGCCTTTGCCTGGAAAAATATCCGATCACAAAGCGAAGAAATGCTGCGAAATCGGCAGGGCAGGGGCAGGGGGGCCGCAGCAGGCAGAAAGAAAAAGCGCCCCGTCAATGCTTTCACAGAAACAGGGCAGCACATGCACCGGGAGGATGACAGCGGGCCGATAGACCCGGTTGCTAAAAGCCTCTAAGAGGGCCAGTATAAACCACAGGTTCTGCCCACGATTATGATTTTGCCGTACAGCAGTGCCTGTTCGCTGTTTGCGGTGCAAAAAACCGGCAGGGGCTAGCCCCTGCCGGTTTTGTTATCTATATCATCAGCCTTCCACGGGCTGGGCCGCGGCACTGGCTGTTTTCTCCTGCAGGGTCACAGTCAGGCTGAGCACCTGCCTGTCGCGCACCACCTGCACCTCGATGGTGTCGCCCACCTTGTGCTGGTCCAGAACGGCAGTCACGTCGCTGGTGCTGGAAACGGCCGTGCCGTCCACGCTTACAAACAAATCGCCCACCTTCAGGCCGGCCTTCTCTGCGGCCGAGCCCTCATCCACGCGCTGCACGTATACGCCCAGCTGGGACACGCCCGCCTGCATGGCCGTTTGCAAATCTGTGATGGCAACCACCTGGATGCCCATGGCCGGGCGCCCGCTGACATAGCCGTTCGCAATAAGCTGCTCTGCCACCTCCATGGCGGTATTGATAGGCACGGCAAACCCGATGCCCTCTACATCCGAGCCGCCGGACTTCGCATTCACAATGCCCACCAGCTCGCCCCTCTCATTGAACAGGCCGCCGCCGGAATTGCCCGGGCTGACGGCTGCCGACATCTGCAGCAGCGTCATTGTCTGATTGTTGACAGTAACCTCGCGGTCCAGCGCAGAAATGATGCCGTCTGTCACCGTGCCGCCCAGCGTGCCCAGCGGGTTGCCCACGGCCACGGCCGTCTCACCCACCACCAGGCCGTCGGAATCACCGATGACTGCGGGTGTCAGGCCGCTGGCGTCTATTTTCAGCACAGCGATGTCCGTTTTGTCGTCCGTGCCCACCACAGTGGCATCATACTGCTGCTTGTCGCTGGTGGTCACCTTCACGGTGCTCTGGCCTTCCACCACATGATTGTTCGTAAGGATATAGCCATCCTCCGAAATAATCACGCCGGAGCCCGCCCCATTGGTGACATACTGCGTGAAGATGCCGTTGGTCTGCACGGCCTCCGTGGTCACCTCCACCACGCTTGGGCCCACCTTCTCTGCAATTTGCGCGATGCTCAGGGCATCGCCGTTCGCTGCGGTGGTGTTGGCGCTGGTGCCGCTGCCGTCCTGCGCCGCTTTATATACCACCGGGCCGGACGCCCCCTTCATAAGCGAGGCGCCCAGCACGCCGCCGCCCACGCCCGCCAGTGCGCATACCAGCACCAGCGCAACAGCCGCCAGCGCCTTTTTTGCGCCTGCATGCTTTTTCTTCGGCGGCTGGCCGGGCTGCTCCGGCCCATTCAGCGAGGGCTCCTGCGCGGGCTGCGTGTACTGCGGCTGCGCATATCCGTTTGAATAATCATATTGCCAATTATTGTCCATCATAAATGCCTCCCTGGCAGTTAGAACGGCCCGGGCCCTGCGGCCGGCCGGTTCTTCTTTTGTTCTGATATCATCTTATCCGGCGAGTGTGACAAAAATATCATGGACAGGTGAAAAAAGCGTGAAACAGCATGCCCTCAAAACCAACCCCACCGGCCCGGCCGGTGGGGTTGGCTGACATGACAAGCGCCCGCCGCAGTCATTCCGCGCAAGGTGCGCGAGGGCTTATTTCGCCCGTTCTCCGGCGCTGCGGCCTGCAAACGAGCTTCCGGCAAATTTTCATGTTTGGCCGGCCCGCTGCCGATGGTCCGCTTCGCCCGATGTCCGAAGCAAGGGCAGACGCCAAAGCGTCAAAGCGGGCAGCCTTGCCCGGGCCCGCTTCGCCCGGTGCCTGAAGCAAGGGATCTTTTGCAGGGCGGGCCAGCCGGTGGCTTTCTCCTCTCCAAAAAAGCGCCGCCCCGGCTGCGGCCGGGGCGGCGGGGGCTTCAGGAAGAGTGAGGCGGCCGCGGTGCGCACTTCTTCTCTATGCACACCGCCACAGGCGGGCAGCCTGCCTCATGCTCAAACAGCCGGACGTCCACACGGTATGCCTGCGGGCACAGGGCGCGGGCCCATGCCAGAACGGCATCGCGTTCCGCGGTGCCCTGCAGCCCGCCGGAATAGGCGCACACCGTCAGCGCGCCGCCCGGCACAAGGGCCGCCAGCGCGGCGTCCAGCGCGGGCAGGCTGCTGCGCGGCGTGGTGAACAGCGCATGGCTGCCACCCGGAAGATAGCCCAAATTGAACATCACCGCGCACGGCCTCCCCTCGTTTTTCAAAATGTCCGCCAACCCGGCATGGTCTGCCCTCACAGCGTGCCCAATATGGGCGAGGCCCACGCTTTGCAGGCGCGCGTTGGTGGCGTCCACCGCCTGCTGCTGGATGTCCAGCGCCAGCACACGCCCCTGCAGCCCCACAGCCCGGCACAGGAACACCGTGTCGTGGCCATTGCCCGCCGTGGCATCTACAGCAAAGCCGCCCGGCCTGACGAATTCGCGCAGAAAGGCGTGGGCACAGGCCACTGCGTTGTCTGCCCCGGCGCGCACCCCGCGGCACAGCACCGGCCCGCTGCCCGCAAACCCGCGCCTTTTCAAAAATGCCTGCGCCGCGGCGCCCTCGGCGCGCGCCCAAAGCCCGCGCGGCCCGCCGGTGCACACACGCCGCAGAAGGAACGTGCCGTAGCCCCGGCCGCGCCATTCCGGCGCGATATATACGGCTTTTATCCACTCGCCCTCGCGCAGGGCGGCGCCGATGGCAGCGCCGTCCTTCTCCAGCACCAGGGTGCCGGGGCAGCCGGAAAGGCCGGCTGCCCGTAGCAGCGGCCCGTCGTCAGGCAAAGCCTGCCGCACCTGCATCTTTCATCCCTCCTCCGCGCCCGTGCCAAGGTATGCCGCACGCGCCTCCCCTTCGGGCCCGGCCGTGCGGCAGCTTCAAAAAAGCCTGCGAGGGCACGGGGCCCCGCAGGCTGCCCGGCTCACTGCATGGTGCGCAGAAAGCCGTATCTCTCTTTTGCAAAACCGCGCTTTTCCAAAAATTCCTGGCTGGAGCCGTCCACCTTGCGGCAGGAGGCTGTAATGGCCGCACAGCCCGCAGCCTTCAGCTGCGTGGTCAGCGTCACCAGCAGCGCCGTGCCCACATTGCGGCGGCGGCGGTCTTCCCGCACAAAGAAATCCTGTATTACGCCCACCTTTTTGCCCAGCATCAGGCTGTCGCGCTGCTGCGCGTCGGCAAAGCCGACCGCCTCGTCGCCCTCCCAGGCAATCAGCAGGCGGCGGGCGCCGTCCTCAAGCGCAAGGGCATAATAGGCGTCGAACACCTCGCGCGGCGGCGCCGCGCGGCTGTAAAGGCACACAAGGCCGTACAGCGCAGCTGCATCCTCCAGCCTGGCTTTTCGTGCCACCATACCCTTTCGCCTCCCTTTCCACAGACAGCAGCGGCCCGGGCACCGCCGTACAAAAACAGATAAAACCGCGCCGCCCGGACGCGCTTTTATGGAATTCAGGCGCTCAGAAGGCCGCCATGTGCCCGGTGAAGCCGTAAATGGCCAGCGCCAGAATGCCGATATACAAAAGCGTGATGGGCAGCCCGCGGAACATGGCGGGGATTTTTTCGCTCTCCAGCCGCTTTTCGCCGCCCATTACCACCACGACGGCCAGCACATAGCCAACGCCGCTGCCCAGCGCAAAGCCAAGCGTCTGCGCAAAGTTGAAATTCTGCACAGAGCTGATGAGCAGCGTGCCCAGAAGGCAGGTGTTGAATGTGGCCATGGGCAGCACTGCCACGGCGCGCCGCGCGCCGTCCACCCGGAAAATAATCACTGAAAACAGCAGCACCACAAAAAATGCCACCGCTGCGCAGGCCAGGAACACCAGCGGGCGGATATAGTCTCGATAAGGCAGCTGCGCAATCCAGCCGTTGGCGAAGTAGCCCAGCGGCGCGCTGATAAGCTGCACCGCGCACAAAAGCGAGCCGAACATCACGGTATCCACCGTGCCGTCGTCCACCAGCTTCACCACGCGCGAGACGCCCAGCGCGCGGGTAAACACGGCATTCTGCGCAAATACCGCCATCACGGCATAGGCAAAGAACGAGGCCAGGGCCTGCAATACTTCCTTCATGCTCAGCCCTCCTCTACCCCAAGCTGGTGTTTAGCCGCCGTGACAAAGCCGCGCCACAGCGCCACGAGCACCGCCAGGAAGATAAACCCGCCGCTGGGCAGCGCGGCAATGGGCAGGATGGGCTTCTGAAGCACCACCATGCCGTACAGCGTGCCCGCGCCGATCACTTCGCGCAGCGCACCCACTATCAGCATCACCAGCACATAGCCGATGCTGGTGATGATGCCCTTGCGCAGGGCCGTGCCCACGCGCTCGCGCTGCGGGCGCTCGTACCGCTTCAAAATAATGGGGTCTGCCGCCAGAAGAGGCAGATACAGCCCAAGGGGGGCAATGTCCGTAGCGGGGAAAAGCTGCCCCACGCACCAGCGCACGCCCACATAGATAAGCGCCGCGCTGAACGCATAGGTCAGCCCGCGGAAGCGGAAATAGGAAAAACGGCTCAAAAGCGCCGCCAAGATGCGCGTGGGCGTAAGCAGAAGCAAAACGGCCACGCCCAGAATCACGGCGTTCTTCAGGCTGGTGGCCGCCACCACCAGAGGCGCCAGGCCAAGGCCCTGCATCACAACCGGGTTGTTCAAAAACACGCGGTCGCGCTTTATTTTCCTGCGCAGCTCTTCCGAGCGCCTGCGCTCTTCATTCGTCATTGCGCTGCGCCCCCCTTCCCCTGCCGGCGTGAGGCGAACAGCCTGTCCAGAAAGCCGGTCAGGGCATTCACGCCCAGCACGGCAAAGCACACGCTGTTGTCGTAGGTGCCGAAATAGCGGAACATCATGGCCATGAAGCCCATCAGCACCCCATAGGCAAAGTGCGCCTTTGTCACCCGCGGGCGGGTGACGGGCTCGTTCACAAGAAACACCCCGGCAAACAGCAGCGTGCCGGTGAGCAGCTCATATTTTACAGACTGGTAACGCAGGTACAGCTCCTGCCAGGGCCAGGCAAGGCCCACATTGCCGACGCGCGGGAAGAAAAACGCCACGCACACAACGGCAAGGAAAAAGCCTGCGGGAATAGCTACCATAATATCGCGCCGCACCCACAGATACAGCGCGCAGGCAATAATCACCAGCACCGCCGTGGTGCCGATGGCGCCCGCGTAGTTTCCCAGCACAAGGTCCAGCGCGCGCAGGTTGGGTGTGCCGCCCGCGCGCAGCGCCATGGCGGGCGATTCCACCAGCGTGGCGTTCTGCGTGCTGGCAATGGTGAGCTGTGTAAAGGGCGCCGGGTAGCGAAATACCTGCTGCGGCCAGCTTACCGCAACCACAGCATAGCCCAGCGCCGAGGGGTTGAAGGGGTATTCGCCCCCGCCGCCGAACGCCTCTTTTCCCAGCACCACGCCCACGGCCACGGCTACCACCACAATATAATAGCTTACCGAAGCAGGCAGCATCATGGTGGTGACAAGCGCCATGGGGATGCTGGAATTTTCGGCAGAATCGTGCGTGCGGCCGCGCATCCACGCCGTGAGGTGGTCGCACACCACGGCTGTGGCCACCGCCACACAGCACATCACGGCGGGCCGCCCGCCGTACAGATAACAGGCCACCACCAGCAGCGGCAGCATCATGAAGATGATGTCACGGTTTGCCTCGCGCGCGGGCGGCGCGCTGGGCAGGCTGTAAGTACCGTTCATCGTGTCGCCTCTTTCCGGTCAGATTTTTGCCGCCTCGCAGGCAGCGCGCAGGGCCCTCACTGCGGCGGCGGGGTCCTGGGCGCCGAACACGGCGCTGCCCGCCACCAGCGCGTTTGCGCCTGCGGCGGCACACTGGGCGCCTGTCGCCTCGTTGATGCCGCCGTCCACCTCCAGAATGAGGCCCTCTTTTCCATGCGCAGCCGCCGCGCTGTGCAGAAAGCGCAGCTTGTCCAGCGCCTGCGGCATGAATTTCTGGCCGCCGAAGCCGGGCTCCACGCTCATTACCAGCACAAGGTCCAGCTCGTCCAGATATGGCAGCACCGCCTCGGGCGGGGTTGCCGGCTTGATGGAAAGCCCGGCCAGCACGCCCTGCGCGCGGATGGCGCGCAGCGTCTGGCGCACATCGCTCTTTGCCTCCAGATGAAAGGTGATGGCATCCGCCCCCGCCTTTGCAAACTGGGGCACATAGTCCAGCGGGCGCTCTATCATCAGATGCACATCATAAAACGCCTTCACCTCTTTGGCAAGCCCCGCAAGCACGGGAATGCCCAGCGAGATATTCGGCACAAACATGCCGTCCATCACATCCACATGCAGCATGTCCGCCCCCGCCTGCACCACACGGCGGCAGCTTTCACCAAGCCTTGCGAAATCTGCCGACAGGATGGAAGGTGATATCCGTATCATAATTTTGCGCGCCCCGCTTTCCCATTGTTTCAAAACTTCCGGCCGCCGCGCACAAAGGGGCGCCGCAGGCCATTTTTGTATTGTACCGCATCTGCCGCAGAAAAGCAAACGCATTTCAGCCCTCTTCAAGGCTCTCTACCAGCACGGCATCCACCTCTATAATGCTGCCGCTGCCGTATTTCTGCACCTTCAGATGCACCGTTTCGCCCAGCTTGTGGCCCTGCACCACCGCGGTCAGGTCTGCCGTGGTCTTCATCACCCTGCCGTCCGCCTCGAGGATGATGTCGCCCACCGTCACGTCGCTGCGCACAAGGTCGCTGCCCGGCGCAAGCTCTGAGATATAAAGCCCCTGCGCGGGCAGGCCGTTGGGCGGGCCGTTTACGCTTGTGAGGGCGATGACGGTGACGCCAAGTACCCCGCGGTCCCACACATAGCCGTATGCAATCAGGTTTTCCACCACCGGCTGCACGGTGCGCGTGGGGATGGCAAAGCAGATGCCCTCAAAAAAGGCGCTGTTCATGCGGGCGGAATTGATTCCCACCACCTGGCCGAAGCGGTTCACCAGCGCGCCGCCGGAATTGCCGGGGTTGATGGCCGCGTCCGTCTGAATGAGCGACATGGTGACATCGCGGCCGCCGAGGGTGACGGTGACCTCTCTGTCCAGCCCGGAGATAACGCCCTGGGTGACTGTCCCGTCGAACTGCCCGGCGGCATTGCCGATGGCCACGGCGCGCTCGCCCACGGCAAGCGCGCCGGAATCTCCGAACTCCGCAGGCACAAGGCCCTCCCCGGCCACCTTTATCACGGCCAGGTCTGTCTTTTCGTCCACGCCTATCACGCGCGCGTCCCTCTCGGCGCCGTCCTCAAACAGCACATTGATGCCCGACGCCCCCTCCACCACATGGGCGTTGGTGATGATGTAGCCATCCTGTGTAAGCACCACGCCGCTGCCCATGGCAGACGGAGAAAGAGAATCCTGCTCATAAATATGAATGGACACCACGCTGGGCGAAACGCGCTGGACAATTTCGGCTGTGGTCAGCCCGCCGTCTGCCGTCTCGGGCAAATCGTTCAGCTGCATGGAAACGGTTTTTTCCTCTGATGCCTCAGGCCGGCGCGCCTGTGCGCCGCCCAGAAGGCGCGCCACCATGCCGCCCAGCGCCACAATGGCCGCTAGGGCAAGGCACAGCAGCGTCACCGTCACACTCAGCGCCCACCGCTGCGTGCGGCGCGGCGGCGCACTCTGTGTACCGCCTGCCTGTTCGGCCTCCTCACTGCCCGCCTGCTGCATCTGTTCCGGCTCCATCCTCCATGCCACCCTTCTGCCTTTCCGGCCATGCTTTTTCCTTCTCGCCCTTTTCTCTGCGCTTTTGCGGCTTCTGGCCCGCGGGAAGCGTAAACAGAAACTCCGTGTACTCGCCCGCCCTGCTGGCAGCCCATATCTTGCCGCCGGACAAATTCACCAGCACCTTGCAGATATGCAGGCCCAGCCCCGCGCCGGAGGTGTTCAGCCCGCGGCTCTTATCCTCTTTATAAAAGCGGTCGAACACATGGGGCAGCGCCTCCGGCGCGATGCCCTCGCCCGTATTGCGCACCGCCACGGTGACAAAGCCCTTGCCCTGCGTGACGGAAAAGCGTATCTCGCCGCCCACGCCGCAGAACTTGATGGCATTGTCCACAAGATTGTATACCACCTGATATACAAGGTCTTCATCGGCATACACCATCGTCTTTGACGGCGCGAAGCCTGTAATCTGAATACTGTTCGCCTCAATGCGCTGCTCGGCGGCAAACACCACGCCCGTGATGGTCTGCCAGATGTCATAGCTGTGGGCGTTCACCTTGTATTCGCCCGCCTCAAGCTTTGTGATGTCCAGCATGTTCTTGATAAGCCGCGTCAGGCGGCCCACCTCCTGCGAGACGATCTCCAGATAATGCTGGTGGCTTTCGGGCGGGATCGTGCCGTCCAGCATGCCGTCGACGAAACCCTTTACCGTCGTCATGGGCGTGCGCAGCTCGTGCGCGATATTGCCCATAAAGCTGTACCGCGAGGAATCTATCTTTTCCAGATTTTCCGCCATGCGGTTAAACGTGGCGGCAAGCTGCGCCACCTCATCGTCGCCCTCCACCGGCACGCGGGCGGCAAAATCTCCGCCGCCGAACTTCTGCGCCGCGTCGGAGATGCGGCGCAATGGTGTTGTCATATGCGAGGTAAGCACGATGGAAAGCACGCTGGAGACCAGCAGCATCAGCCCCGCAGAAAGGATGAACATGGAAAACAGGTTCGCAATGTACTCATTCAGCCGCCGCGCGTCGGAGGACGCAAAGGCATACCCGCCGGCCCCGTTCTCTCCAATGGGCTTGCAGGCCACATAATGGCGCGTGCCGAACAGCCCGTCCAGCGTGCCGAGCTCGGTGTAGGTGCCGCGCTTTGCGGCGCTGGCCAGCACACGGGGCGAAATAGACTGCCCCAGATAGTTTTCTTCCTGCCCCTGGGTGCTGCACACCACCACCACGCCGTCTGCATCCGTCAGAAATATCTGCCCGCCGGAGGCACGCGCCGTAATAAGTATTTCGCGCTTGATATCCTCTACCGCCTCCTCATCCCCGGGCGCGGCGCTGCCGCCCGCCTCCTGCAGGATGCGGATGGTGTTGTCCACTGTGGCAAGAAGGTTGTCGTCGTTTTCCGTGCGGAAGTAGCCCATGGCCAGATACATCTGGATAAACCACATCAGCGCCACACCGCACACCAGCAGAAACGCCGTGGAATAGAAATAGCGCGTGGTAATGCTTTTTCTCACCGGCCCGCGCCCCCTTTCCCGGCGCGCTGTGCCGCCGGCTGCGATGCAGAATTCAGTCTTTCACTTCAAATTTATAGCCCACGCCCCAAACCGTTTTCAGGCCCCATGCGTCTGAGGCGCCCTCCAGCTTTTCGCGCAGGCGCTTCACATGCACGTCGATGGTGCGGGAATCGCCGTAATATTCAAACCCCCACACCTCGTCCAGCAGCTGGTCGCGCGTGAACACGCGGTTGGGGTGGCTGGCAAGGTAGTAAAGCAGCTCCAGCTCTTTGGGCGGCGCCTCCACCGTTTTGCCCTTTACCTTCAGCTCATAGCGCGCCAGGTCCACTGATAGGTTGTCGTAGGTGATAAGCCCTTCGCGCGCCTGCTCTGCGGGCGCACAGCGGCGCAGCACCGCCTTAATGCGCGCCACCACCTCTTTGGAATCAAACGGCTTCACCACATAGTCGTCGGCGCCAAGCTCCAGCCCCAGCACCTTGTCGAATGTCTCGCCCTTGGCCGTAAGCATGATCACCGGCGTATTTCCCTTTTCCCGTATTTTGCGGCAAACCTCCCAGCCGTCCATTTTCGGCATCATCACATCCAGCAGAACAAGGTTCGGCTTCTCACGCTCAAACGCCTCAAACGCAGCCTCGCCGTCATACGCCTGCGTGACGGTGTATCCCTCTTTTTCCAGATACAGCCGCAGCAGCTCGCAGATGTTTTTATCGTCGTCCACAATCAGAATCTTTTCGCCCGCCATGCCGTCGCCTCCCTCTTCTGGCATGCCCCGCGCGCCCTGCGCAGGGGCATAAGGCACCATGTGTTGTCAAAATTCCTCAGTATCCGTGCGCAATGGCAAGCCGCAGCTCCCGCCCTCGCGGCAAAGCCTGCGGCCGCGTATCACCTGCCCTGCTTTCCGCCGGAAAAGCTGCGCCGCATGCCCCGCCGCACGGCGAAAGCCCAAAAGCCCTTCCGCAGCACCGGCGGAACGGCGGCAGAGGCCGCTCCGCCTGCAGGGCAGGCCGGCAGGCCATTTCCTGCGGGGCAGGCGCCGCCTGCGGCAATATGCGCGGGCCGGGCCTGTGCGCCCAGCCGGCGCAGCAAGAAACAGGCATGCCGCATGCCCCTTGCGCACTGATGTTTTCATTATACACGATAATTGTGTATAAAAAAAGTATTTCTGCCGTTTCGCGCCTGAAACCACAGTTGCGCGCGGGCCCCGCTTTGTTTATAATAGAAAGGAACATCACCAGAAAAGAGGAGCAGTGTTATGAAGCTGGGCATTTTGGGGCTTCCAAATGTGGGTAAATCCACCTTGTTCAACGCCATCACCAACGCCGGGGCCGGGGCGGCAAATTACCCGTTCTGCACCATCGAGCCCAATGTGGGCGTGGTGCCCGTGCCGGACGCAAGGCTGGACAAGCTGGCCGAAATATGGCAGACCAACAAGAAAACGCCCGCCATTGTGGAATTTGTGGACATCGCGGGCCTTGTGAAGGGCGCCTCGAAGGGCGAGGGCCTTGGCAATAAATTTCTGGGCAATATCCGCGAATGTGACGCCCTTGTGCATGTGGTGCGCTGTTTTGACGGCACGGACATCGTGCATGTGGAGGGCAGCGTGGACCCTGTGCGCGACATTGAGACCATTGATACCGAGCTTATCCTGAGCGATTTGGAGGTGGTGGAAAGCCGCCTTGCCAAAATGGAAAAGGCCGGCAAAACAGGCGATAAAAAGGCCGCGGCCGCCGCCGCCTGGCTGGCCCCGCTGGCCGGGCATCTGGGCCAGGGCAAAAATGCCCGCACCTTCGCCTTTGACGAAGAGGATGACGAGCAGGCGGCCATGGTGCGCGAGATGGGCCTGCTGACCAGAAAGCCCATCATCTACGCCGCCAATATGAGCGAGGACGACCTTCTGGGCGGCATGCAGGAAAACCCGCACTACCAGACGGTGAAAAGGCTGGCCGAGGCCGAGGGCGCAAGGTGTATTCCCATCTGCGCCAAAACCGAGGAGGACATCGCTGATTATTCCCCCGAGGAGAAAAAGGCCTTTCTGGCTGAAATGGGCATTGAGGCCACCGGCCTTGACAACCTCATTCAGGCCAGCTACAGCCTGCTGGGGCTCATCAGCTTCCTGACGGACGGCAAGAAGGAGTGCCGCGCATGGACCATCCGCGCAGGCACCAGGGCCCCGCAGGCCGCGGGCAAGATACACTCCGATTTTGAGCGCGGCTTCATCCGCGCGTCGGTGGTTGCCTATGACGACTTCGCCGCGTGCGATTTCAGCATGGCCGCCGTAAAGGCAAAGGGCCTGCAGCGCACCGAGGGCAAGGAATATGTGGTGAAGGACGGCGACATCATTGAATTCCTGTTCAATGTGTGAGCGCCTTCTGCAGCTTTGACGGATAAGGAGCATGGGATGAAGGATATCATCGGCCTGATGGGCGCCATGGAGGGGGAGATAGCCCCGCTGGCGGCCCGCATGGAGCAGAAGGAGGCCGTTCTGCTGGGCGGCATCCCCTTTACCTGCGGCATGCTGGGCGGCAAAAAAACAGTGCTGTGCTGCGCGGGCATGGGAAAGGCGCAGGCTGCGGCGGCCACACAGCTGCTGTGCACCCATTTCGGCGCCACGGCTATTGTATTCTCCGGCATTGCCGGAAACATGACGGATAAGATAGGCATAGGCGACATCTGCCTGGGCGGCACCGTAGTTTATCACGACGGCGAGCCGCGCATGTTTGCCGAGACGTACCCGCACCTGCAGGAATTCCACTCTGATGCGCGCCTGCTGGCGGCCGCCGCCGCTGCGTGTGCCGCCGCCGGAGTGAAGCATATCACAGGCAAAATAGCCACCGGCGACCAGTTTGTGGGCGACAGGGCCACCAAGGAGGCCATCGCCGCAAAATGTGCGCCCGACTGTGTGGAGATGGAGGGCGCCGCCGTGGCGCATATCGCCGCCAAAAACGGCGTGCCGTTCGTCATCCTGCGCGCCATGAGCGACAATTCGGACGAAAGCGCCTATGAAACACTGGTGGTAAAGCAATTTGATGCGGCCGAATACTGCCGCACCGCCGCCAAAATCAGCGCCGCCCTCATTGCGGCGCTGTGACAGAAAGCGCAAGAAAAGGCACAGCCCGGCCGGGCTGTGCCTTTTATGCTTTGGTCAGCTTTCGCGAAACGGCAAGCCCCGGCTGTGCCGGGAAGATTAAAAGGGCTTTCACTGTCAGTTTCGAGCGAAGCGAGACGGTATTCCATACAAAAGGATATATCACGCAAGGGGAAGAACCCCCGTTTGCGGGAGGGCGGGGCAGGTGATGCAAAAGACAGTGTATTCAGTGCCCCTTGAGAGGCCTGCCGGCAGTATGCCCTTCCAGGGCTTGCGCAAGCCCCAGGCTTTGCCGGGGGCCTGACTTTGTTCGGGTGCCGGCCTGTGCGCCCGGCGGCCCCACCGGCTAGGGAATGTCGAACGCGTAGCGGCTGGCGACGATGAAATTATCCGACACAGTCACCGGCGTGCCGTCCTCCAGCGTGAGGCACGAGCGCAGCTCGAACAGGGGCTCGCCCTCCGGCACGGCCAGAAGGCGGGCGTTCTCCGCATCTGCCCGCACCATCTCCAGATGGCAGGTGCGCGTGCCCGCAGGGCACAGGCCCTTTTTTCTCAAAAGCGGGTACAGCGGGCCGTTCAGGTCCTCTTTTTGCAGAAAGGCATAGGTCTCATAGGGATACACGGCATTCTCCACCATCACGGGCTCTCCATCCGCCGTGAGCACGCGCTGCGTGTGCAGCACATGCGCCCCGCCGCCAAGGCTCAGCTGCTGCTGTTCCTCCGGCGTGGCCTGGCGCACCGCGCAGGCCCGCAGGCGGTGCGCAGGGTGCATGCCGCACTTTTCACACGCCTCCTGAAAGCTCAGCACGTTCACGATTTTGCGGTGAAGCTTCGGCCTGGAGACGAACGTCCCCTTGCCCTGCTTGCGCACAAGGCAGCCCTGGCCGCACAGCTCGTCCACAGCAGTGCGCACGGTGCGGCGGCTCACGCAGTAATGCTCCATCAGCGCCTGCTCACTGGGCAGCTTATCGCCCGTCTTCAGCTCGCCCGCTTCTATCTTCTGCTTGATGCCCTCCAGAATCTGTCTGTACAGCGGAATGGTAGACTGCCGCAGGCGGCCCGCACTCTGTTCCATATTCTCGTTCCTTTTCCCCAAAAGTTCCCCAAAAACCGCAGGGCCTGCGCACAAAAGGCTCTGCCGCCCCTCGTGCCCCGGCCGCACTGTTTTAAAAATATCATAGCATACCCTTTATGGCTTTTCAAGAAAGGCGCAGGCGCACCGGGCATCCGGGCAGGCCGTTTTTCCCCATTTTTCACCGGCCTGCCGCCGAAGGCCGTGATATTGCACAAAATGCGCTGCCTATATTCGGGAATTCGCCCATTTCGCTGCCAATCGCTTGAAAAGGCTGTGCCCTGCGGCTATACTTATAACGTAACATAACGTCCTGTTCTAGAAGGCTGCGGCGGGCACCTGCCTCCAGGGCGTGATGGGGCGGAAAGGAATGATGTGGCATGCAGGAATACCGTATTTCCCGGGAAGAGATGCTGCACTGGTGCAGCATCCCGAAAGAGGAGCTGGCGCAGCACCCCGAGAGCAGGGTGCAGCATTTCATCATGAAAAAGGAGCGGCAGGAGGCCATGAACGCCGCCGCCGACATGATGTGCGAAGAGCTCGTGCGCAACAACGCGGCGGGCAGGCCCACAAAATGGGTGCTGGGCAGCGGCCCGGCAGACCATTATCCCCGCTTTATCGAGCGCGTGAACCGCGAGCGCATCAGCCTGAAAAACCTGTATGTGTTCCAGATGGACGAATGCCTTGACTGGGAGGGGCGCAAATACCCCCTGGGCGTACACAAAATGAGCTGCGAGGGCCGCATGCGCGCGCAGTTTTACGATAAAATAGACCCCGAGCTGAACGTGCCGGAAAGCCAGCGCATCTGGCCCACGCTGGAGGACCTGGACGGCCCGGACAGGCTGTGCGAGCAGCTGGGCGGCATCGACACCGTGTGGGCCGGCGTGGGCTACAAGGGCCTTGTGGCCAACAACGAAACCCCGCTGGACCCCTACCAGCGCGTGACGCTGGAGCAGTATGCCAATTCCCGCACGCGCGTGGTGTACTGCACGCCGGATAACATCATCCAGTACAGCGAGCGCGATTTCGGCGGCTGCTACGACCTGTGCAACCCCATGATGCTCACCATCGGCATGAAGGTGATGCTCTCGGCAAAGCGCGCCGTATACATGATAACCACCGGCTCGTGGAAAAAGACGGTGCTGCGCGTGGCCATGTTCAGCGAACCCACGCTGGAATACCCGGTGACGCTGTTTCCGAAATATGTGCCGGACATCACCCTTCTGTGCGATGAGTTCACGGCAGACCATCCGCTGAGCCACCCGAACAGCCTTGTGTGCGAATGAAAGGACGGCATGTATGAAGCCTGCGGACGTACTGGTGCTGAACAATATAGGCGGCGGGTTCGATATTCTGGTGAAGCGCCTGCCGAACCCGCATGAGACCATCATGATGAAGCACATGCGCCTGGCGGAAGACCTCGCCAAAGGCGGCAATGTGGCCGTGGCTCTTGCGCGCCTAGGCGTTTCGTGCGCCATTATCGGCAAGATAGGCGACGATGAGGCCGGAAGGCGGGACCTTGGCTGGATGCGGGCCGCCGGGGTGGATACCGGCGAAGTGCTTGTAAGCCCGGACGTAGCCACCGGCCAGGGCATCGGCATCATTGCCGACAACGGCGACAATATCCTCATTACGGGCGAGAGCTCCAGCGAAAAGCTCACCTGGGAGGAGGTGCAGGCGGCCATGCTGCGCCGCAGGGGCGCGAAGTATTTCATCACCGGGCTTGAGGTGCGCATGCCGCTGGTGCTGCGCGCCGCGCAGCTTGCCAGGCAGCTTGGCATGCGGGTGATGCTCAACCCCAGCCCCGTGCCTGAGGGCGGCCTGCCCGCTCCCCTGCACTATGTGGACGATTTTTTTGTGAACGAGGTGGAGGCCCGGCTTCTTCTGGGCCTGCCCGCCGCAGAGGCGGACGGCGCCTTCGACGCGCGCAGTGCGTGCGAGGCGCTGCGCGCGCGCTACCAGCCCGCGCGCGTGTTTCTCACGATGGGCGCAAAGGGCAGCTACTGTCTGGACGGTCAGCATTTCTTTTTCACCCCGCCCGTGCCCGTCACCGCGGTGGACAGCTGCGGCGCGGGCGACGGCTACCTTGCCGCCGTGGCGGCAAACCTTGTGTGGGGCAGGCCCCTGCCGGAGGCCTGCCGCTGGGCGGCGGGCTATTCCGCCTACGCCGTCACACAGCGCGAGTGCCTGCCCGGCTATGCGGACAGGCCCACTGTCGAGGCCTTTCTCTCTGCGCACGGCGCCTGAGCGCGCATGCCTTCCGCCGCCCCGCATGGCTGCCGGCGTTTTCTCTTTTATTTCGTTTGTTCCCGCATGCGGCATGGTTTCTCTCTCCTCCTGCCGCATGCCGCGGCAAGAAAAAGCCCCGCCCGTAATTTCATACGGGCGGGGCTTTTTATGCTCTGTGCTGCCGTTACAAAAACTGTGAAAGCTGGCCTGCGTAAACATTCTCTGCATGCTGCAGGCGCTGGGCCAGCGCCACGGCGCCGGGGTTGGCGTTCTCGGCCTCCTTGATAGCCATGGTGAGGTCCGTCACGCCCATATGGTTGCCCTCTATCATCATCTGCGCCAAATTGCGCGAGGACGCGTCGCGCATCGTTTTCATGGCAATGCCCATCTGGGCGCTCATCTTTGCCATGGCGCTTTCAGGCTTCACCTCACAGCCGTCTGCCGCCAGCATGGCGCGCGCCCGGTTCGAAATATCCTCATGTGTGGCAAGCTGTTCGTGTATCTTCTTTTTCAGCTCGGCGTCCTTGGTGATGCCTATCAGCTTGTTCAGTGTGGTCTGGCACATCTGCGTGTTTTTCACCACGGCGCCCAGCAGCTTCTGCGTCTGGCTGTCCATATCGCGTCTCTCCTTCTCTGCGGTTTGCCTTGCTTTGACGCGCACAGGCGCTTGTTGCCTTTGCGCGCTGCCGTTAGTATGCGCATTCCGAAACGAAACATGCACCCCGGCTCAACAGTCCGTCCCCCCCCCCCCCCGCCCTGCTGCCGAAAAAACGCATCTCCTCCGCAAACAATATTTATATTCAAGCCGGCTGATAACTATCACAAAATTTCATCCAACAAATTGTATATTCCGACAAAAATGCCTCTCAAAAAAATTTTCTTTTTCTGCTGTATCTATGCAAAATCAGGCAATGTACATAGAAACGCATGAAAACATCCGTCACATTGACGATTTGTTATGAAATTAACGAACAAATTCGTCAAGATAAAATTTTAAGTTTAGAGAAATTGTATAAATTCTATATAAAATATACTTTATTTTATGCAATTTGACATAAAATTCTGAAATTGTTATAGTATGGACAGAAAAGTGGAGAGAACTATCCGGCAAGGATCCACCGGATATCTTTTCGCGAAACACACCAATGAAATCCACCTTTTGATGTGAGACAAAGGAGCGCAATATGAAAAAGGCAATCGCAATTTTTCTTGTACTGACCTTTTGCAGTATGTTGTTAGCCGGCTGCTCTGATGCCCCTGCAGCCGTCAGCAATGCCGGCGGCACTTCCATTTTGAATATCGGCACCGGCTCGGTAGGCGGCACAGATAATACCGTAGTGGAGGCGATCTCCTCTGTGGTCAACCAGAAGACCGGCCTGAAGACCTCTACCATCACCACCAATGGAGGCACTGAAATCATCTATCTGCTGGAAACCGGCGACATTCAGGCCGGTTATTCCGGCACCATCGACCTGATCAATGCTTTGAACGGGGCCAGCTCTTTTGACCACGCTGTAGACCCCTCTCATATGCTGCAGTGCTTCGGCTTCGTCACATGGGACCTGCCTCTGGTGGTGCTGGATAATTCCGGCATTGAAAGCTATGAGGACCTGGCCGGAAAGCGTGTCGGCCTCTCACCGGTGGGCTCTTCCACCGCTGAGGTGCTGATGCTCGTTCTGGAGGCCTATGGCCTGACTGACAGCGTCACCATAGAAAATTTCACCTGGAATGAAGGATACACGGCATTGAAGGACGGCCGTATCGATGCCATGGTGGGCTCCTGGGCCAACGGCGATCCCATCAGCGGGCTGATCGAGCTCAAAGCCACCAAGGATATCCGTATTCTGAATATGAGCGAAGAGGCAGCGCAGGCGGTGGCGCAGGCCAATGCGGGTGTGAGCAGCGGTGTGCTCACCAGTGAAAACGACGATTCTATCGCCTCCGGCGAAGAAGTGCTCGCCCCCACCAATTCAGGTGTTATCATCGCCGATGCCAGCGTGGATGAAGAAAGCATTTATCAGTACACCAAGGCTGTGCTGGAAAATCTGGAAGAGCTGAAGGGCATCTCCAACTATTTTGACGCCTTTGAAGATGTTTGCATGAGCGTATGTGTAGAAGGCGTCCCCTTCCACCCTGGCGCGGCAAAGGCGCTGAAAGAAGCCGGCCTGTGGGAAGACAGGTTCACCGTATATGACGGGGTATAACTCTGCCAGACAGTAGCTGTGATGCCCTCGTGGTGAGGCGCAGCAGGGGCGCCCGTGCAGGGCGCCCCTATTTTTCAGGCAGGCAGTGAAAAAAGCATGCCTGCCGTGACGTGACAGGAGGTATCCATGGAAGCAACCGCCAAAGCCGGGCTTGCCCGTACACTGGACCGTGCCACCACCGTGGTGGCCGTTCTGATGAGCATCTATCATCTGGTGGCCTGCAACATCAACCTGTTTCAGGCGGGCCAGCACATCAACCTGCATATTTTGTTCTCACTTGTTATCGTGTTTTTACAGGCCATTAAAATCAAGGAGGGCCGCCCCACCTGGCAGGGCTGGTGTATGATAGGCCTTCTGGCTGCCAGTGTGGCAGTATGTGTGTATATTCATTTTAATTACACCAATTTCATGACTGCCCTGGGCGCACAGCCGTTCGATAAGGTATTCAGCGGCGTGTGCATTCTTTTGATCGTGCTGATTGCCACCCAGCGCACCTGGGGCTGGGTAATACCGGTCATCTCAGTCATCGCCCTGCTATACGGCTATTTTGGCCCTTATCTGCCGGGGCCACTGTTCCATGGCGGGCTTTCTTTCTCCCGCCTTATCACCTATGTCACCACCAATTTCGACGGTATTTACGGCATGCTGGCCTCCGTGTCGGCAAACACCATCATCCTGTTCACCATCTTCGGTGGAATGATGGATGCCTTCGGCGCCATAGGCGCCATTATGAATGTAGCCATGTCTGCCTCCACCAAGATCCGCTCCGGCGGCGCACAGGTTGCAGTGCTTTCCTCCGGACTAATCGGCTCCATCACGGGCAGCGTGGCCGCCAACATCACCCTTACAGGCGCGGTATCTATCCCTTTGATGAAAAAGCGCGGTTACCCGGCTGAGTTTGCCGCCGCATGCGAAGCAGCGGCCTCCACCGGCGGTGCCATCCTGCCCCCTGTGATGAACGCAGCGGCGTTTATTATCGCAAGCTGGACGGGCATCCCCTATATCACACTGGTATTTGTAGGCATCACCCCCGCGCTACTTTATTACGGCGGCATTGCTCTCAGCGTCTATATCAAGGCCTGCAAGCTGGGTGACGAAAAGGTTCGTGATGAAACGCTGACGGCCTTTCATTCCGCCTTCCTCAATCTGCTGGTGTTTATTATCCCGGTCATCGTTCTTGTTGTGCTGATGGTCATGGGAGAATCGGCGCAGAAATCGCTCTTCCTTGCCATTTGCTGCCTTGCGTTAGTGGGGCTGCTCCAGCAGTTCGTCATGCGGGAGGAAAAGCCCCTGCAAGCTTTTGTCAAAAAGCTTCTGGCCGGCTTTGAAAACGGCGGGCGGACCGTGGCCAGCATCGCCGTTGTAATGGCCTGCATGGGCGTGGTCGTCCAAATGATGACTGCCACCGGTCTTTCCAGCAAAATAAGCCAGTTCGCACTGGCCATTGCCGGAGATAATCTGCTGGTTTTGGCCATCGTAGTAGCGCTTACCTGCGTGCTGTTCGGCATGGGCATGCCCAGCGCCTCTGCATACATTCTTGCAGCCCTGCTTGGCGCACCTGCGCTGACCACCTTCGGCGTGCCCGTGGTGGTTGCCCATTTCTTTGTTTTCTATTTTGCCGAAATGAGCGCTCTCACCCCGCCGGTGGCGATTGGCTGCCTTGTGGCGGCCGGCCTTGCCAAGGCAGACTTTTTTAAGACCTGCCTCATTTCCATGCGTCTTGCCATTGTGGGCTTCGTTTTGCCCTTCTTGTTTTTATACCGCCCGGCACTGCTTTTGCAGGGCACTGTGCTTGAGTGGGCCTGGGCCGTGCTGATGGTAGTGGCTTTTCTGTTCTGCTTCATTGTATTCTGCGAGAATTTCTTCCGCACCCGCACCACTCTGTGGGAGCGCATCATAGCTGGCGCCGGTGCTCTGTGCTGCGTGCTTCCTTTCTATGCGCTGGATTTTGCCGGCCTTGCGCTGTTTGGCGTGCTGATTATCAGCCAGGGGCGCAGAGTGCACCGCGAGCGCAGCCTGAAGCAGGCCGAATAACAGGAGGCCAGCCGATATGGGACAAAGTGGAAAAACCATCATCCTTTGCTGCACCATGGACACAAAAAGCCGTGAGGCGCTTTACCTGAAAGAACAGGTGGAGGCCTTTGGCCACGAGGTGCGCATCATCGACATGGGCATGAAAAAGCCCAGCCCTCCCGATGTATTCATCACGCAGGCCCAGGTGGCGGGGCTCTATTACGAACAAATCGTCAGCAGCAATATCCGCAGCGAAGCTGCCGCCTATATGATAAAGGGCCTGAAAAGCATCGTGCGCCAGCTTTATGCCGACGGCCAGCTTGACGGCATTATGGCCATCGGCGGCTCTGGCGGCACCACTATGGCTTCCGCCGCCATGCATGAGCTTCCGCTGGGCGTGCCCAAAATCGTTGTGACCACCATGGCGTCCGGCAATACGCTGCCCTATGTGCAGGGCGAGGACGTTCTGCTTTTGAACCCGGTGGTAGACATCCAGAACCTGAATTTTCTGACAGAATACATCCTGCGGCAGGCCGCAGCCGTGATGAACGGCATGATCTGCTGCCGCCCGCTGGAGCGCGGTAAGAAAAAAGCCATTGCCATCACCTGCTTCGGAGTGACTACCCCCTGTGTAGACCGCTGTGCCGGGCTGCTGCAGGAGGAAGGGTATGAGGTGCTCATCTTCCATGCGCGCGGTTCTTCCGGGGGAAAAATCATGGAAAAAATGATTGCCGAAGGGCATTTCTGCGCCGTGCTGGATGTCACCACAACTGAGCTGGCCGACGAAGTGGCCGGCGGCATCTATTCAGTGGGTCCCCGGCGGCTGCGGGAGGCGCCGGCCCGCGGCATTCCCTACATCGTAGTGCCCGGTGCGCTGGAGATGATAAACCTTGGCTCGGAAGACACCCTGCAGCCCGCGCAGAAGGCCCGCACCCTGTATTACCACAGCCCAAGTTCAGTAAAAATGCGGGCCAATGGCGCAGAAATGAAAGAGCTGGGCGAAATTTTTATCCAGCGGCTGCAGCACAGCCGTCCGGGAATGACCAAGGTCATCATTCCGGCAAGGGGCTTCTCCAGTGTGGATATGCCCGGCAAGATATTCAGCGACCCGGACGCCAACCAGATTTTCATCAATGAAGTAAAGTACAAGATGCCGGGCAACGTGCCCGTCATGATACAGGACAGCCACGTCAATGACCGGGCATTTGCCGATGTGCTCGTGCGCGAGCTGCTGCGCATGATGCCCAAAACACAGTATTGAGGAGTGCTTGAGACATGCGATTTACACGCGAACAGGTGCTGGCTGCTTTGCGCGGGCGCATCACCCAGGGCAGGGCTGTGCTGGCAGCCGCTGCCGGAAACGGGCTGGTGGCTCGTGTGGAGGAAAAAAACGGCGCCGATCTGATCATCGTATATAATTCCGGGCGATACCGTATGAATGGGATTGCCAGCATTGCCGGGAACCTTCCTATTGGGGATGCCAACGCCATCGTGCAGGAGATGGGGCAAGAGCAGATCCTCCCGCTGGTGCGCAGCACCCCGGTCGTGGCGGGCATTTATGGGGTGGACCCCACCCGCGACATGCGCCGCTTTCTGGAGGGGCTGGCAGACATCGGTTACAGTGGAGTAATCAACTTTCCTACCGTAGGCAAGCTGAGCGGCCCCATCCGGCAGGAGCTGGAGCAGGTAGGCCTGGGCTTTTCCCGCGAGGTGCAGCGCCTGCATCTGGCCGCAGAGCTTGGCTTTTTCACCATGGCATATTGCTATTGCCCGCAGGAGGCCCGCATGCTGGCCGAGGCCGGCGTTGATATCATCGTCTCTCATGTGGGGCTCACCGCAGGCGGCGATGTGGGGGTGCGCACCGCCAGCCCGCTGGAGGAAGCTGCCGAAAGGACACGCGCCATTCTGGAGGCGGCGCTGGAGGTTCGGCCGGACATCATCCCCCTGTGCCACGGCGGGCCCATCGTCACCCCGCAGGATGTGCAGAAGGTCATCCAAGCTACGCCTGCCGTGGGTTTTGTGGCTGCCTCCAGCATTGAGCGCCTGCCGGTAGAGGGCGCCGTGGGCAGCATGGTGCAGGCCCTGAAGGCGGTGTCTCTGTGAGGGGGGGAACGCTTTGCCGGCCCGCCGCGCGCACGGTTCTTTTTTATCTGCTTGGGGCGGCGGCGCTGGCTGTGAGCCTGTGTGCCGACAGCCTGAACGTTCTCTTTCCTATTCCCATGGGTGGGCCGGGCTATGCGGCGCTGGCTTTGCTGGTTTTCGCAATTTTAAGCTGGTGTTTGATGCTGGCCCCTATTGCCGTGACGGCACTGGCGGTACTGGTGCTGCTTCCCTTTACCGGGCTGATGGATTTCGGGCAGGTGGTTGCCACCGGCTTCGGCGACAGTACCTTCGCATTTTTTCTTGGTGTTCTGCTGCTGAGTGCCGCCTTCCAGAAAACGCCTCTTGGGCGCCGCATCGCGCTGGTCATTTTCCGCATATTCGGCTGCAAGCCGCGCTGTGTGCTGTTTGGCCTGATGCTTGCGGGCATGCTGCTTGCCATGTGGGTTACAGAAGTAGCCAGCGCAGCCATCCTTTACCCCCTGGCACTCTCCATTGTAGAGCAAAGCCGCGGCCGGGCAGACCATTCCACTCTGGCGCGCGTTCTCATGCTTGGCGTCGCGTGGGGGCCCGCTTTTGGCGGCGTAGCCACACCTATTGCAACCGGGGCAAACCTTGTAGCCGTGAATTATCTGGAGCAATATGCCGGAATAACCGTCAGCTTCGGGCGCTGGATGAGCATTGGCCTTCCCATTGCCGTCACGCTGCTGGCAGCCGGCTGGTTCCTGCTTGCAAGGGAGATACCCCGTGGCGCAGAAGCCTTGCAGATGGAGGGAAATATCCCCCCCTTCAGCCGCAAAGAAGCCTTTTTGCTGGCGGATTTTCTGCTTGCCGTGCTGCTCTGGGTGCTGGGGGAGAAGGTCGGGCTGTCCAGCCATCATGTGGCCCTTCTGGCAGGGCTGGTGCTGTTTCTGCCCGGCGTTGATGTTCTGGACTGGAAGGACACGGTCCGTTCTATCAGTTGGGATTCCATCATCCTTATCTGCAGCGGCATCGTACTGGGGCAGGTGCTGTACCAGTACGGCGTTGCCGAATGGATGGCCGGGCTGTTGTTTGTACCGGGGCTTTTACAGCAGGGCCTGTTTCTCACAGGCGCGTATATTGTGCTCACTGTATCGGTTCTGAAAATCCTGTTCAGCAGCAACACAGTGGCAGGCGTTATTCTTGTGCCCGTTATGATCACGCTGGCCGGGCAGCTTGGGGCCAGCGCCTGGGGCTTTGTGGCCCCCTGTATCTTTTCTTCAGCACTGTCCTTTATCGTGATAACCTCCAGCCCCGTCAATGTGATACCCTATGCCTCCGGCTGCTTTACCCCCGGTGATATGGCCAGGCGCGGGGCGGTGATGACGCTGCTTGCCGCTGTTATTATCGCCTTCTGGCTGATGCTGTTGCAGGTGCGCTGAGCCGCTTTCCATTTTCCAGCGCACGGCATGTGCGCCCGCCGCCGCGCTGAGTCAGCCCCCCCGGGCTCAGCCGGGGGGATTGTGTAAGACTCGGAAGGGTATACTGCCGGTAAGCCTCTCAAGAGGCGCTGAAGGCTCTGTCTTTTGTATCACCTGCCCCGCCTCCCCTAAACGGGGTTCTTCCCCTTGCGTGCTGCAGCTTTTGGGGATTGAATGCCATCCTCGCCTCGCCCGGAACTGACAGCGAAAGCCCTTTTACTCCCCCGGCACAGCCGCGGGTTGTCGTTTCGCTAAAACAAATAATACACCCCCCCTATGAAAGCCGTTTGGCCTCCATATGGGGGATTTTTTCATATTGGGCCTGCAGAGCAAAACACTCCGCACCCGGCGCCCTGGCCCTGCCCAAAGCACCATTATACCCTGCCGTACCTTTCGCACACAGTGCGGATATGCTTTGCCAGCCCGGGCGACAAGGAGGCCGCCTCGCAGCGCCAGCGCCAGTTGCCGCCGCCTATGGTGCCGGGCGTGTTGATGCGCCCTTCCCTTCCAAGGCCCAGCCAATCCGCCATGGGCACCACAGCCAGCCGGGCCGGGCTTTGCAGCACGCCGCGCAGAAGGCCCGCAACCTCGCCCTCTTCGGCGGAAAGGCCCAGATATTCCCTTGCGTGGCGCTTTTCCTTTGCGCGGGCCGTGCGCCACCAGGCCCGCAGGGTGGTGTTGTCGTGCGTGCCCGGGTACGCCACGCAGTTCTCCGGGTAGTTATGGGGCAGATGGTCGCTGCCCGGGCCCGCGCCGAACGCAAACTGCAGCACCTTCATGCCGGGGAAGCCCGTCTCTTTCAGCAGCGCGCGCACGCTTTCGAACATCTCGCCCAAATCCTCCGCCACAATGGCCGCGCCCGGCACGGCGCACAGCACCTCGCCCCACAGCCGCATGCCCGGCCCCTGCCGCCACTCTCCCTTCCGCGCATTGGGCGCGCCGTAGGGGATGGCGTAATAGGTGTCAAACCCGCGGAAGTGGTCGATGCGCACGACGTCGTACAATTCCAGCGAAAAGCGCACCCGCTTTATCCACCAGTCATAATGCGTGCTCTCGTGCCGGGCCCAGTTGTACAACGGGTTGCCCCAAAGCTGGCCGTCGGCTGAAAAATAATCCGGCGGGCAGCCCGCCACATCCCTGGGCAGGCCCGCCTCGTCCAGCCAGAACAGCTCGCGCCCGGCCCATACGTCGGCGGAATCGGGCGAGACATAGATGGGAATATCCCCCAAAATGCGCACGCCCTTTTCGTTCGCGTACGCCTTCAGCGCGCGCCACTGGGCGAAAAACTCGTACTGGCAGAACTTCCAGAAATGCACTTCGTCCTCGTGCCCGGCATACAGCCCCCGAATGGCGCCCGCCTCGTGCATGCGCAGTGCCTCGGGCCACTGCCGGTAATCGCGCCCGCCCTCAAGGCCCTTTGCCGTCATGAACAGGGCATAGTCCTCCAGCCACCAGCCCTGCTCATAGCAGAAGTGGTAGTAATCGTCCGGGTACCATTTCGAAAACCGCGCAAAGGCCCTGCGCAGCACGGCAAAATGCGTTTCGCGCACAGCATCGTAATCCACGGCGCGCGGCGTTTTCCCGAAGGAAAGGCCGGCGTATTCCTGCTTTTTCAAAAGCCCCCTTCTGTGCAGGGGCTCGAAATCAATGAACCAGGGGCTGCCCGCAAATGCCGAGCAGCTTTGGTACGGGCTGTCACCGAAGCCCGTGGGCGACAGCGGCAGTATCTGCCACACGCGCTGGCCCGCGCGGGCCAGAAAATCCACAAAATCATATGCGCCTTTGCCCAGCGTGCCGATGCCGAACGGCCCTGGCAGGCTCGACACCGGCATCAGAATGCCGCTTTCCCGCATAAAACATTCCTCCCACCCTGCGCGCCGCGCGGCGGCACGCCTGCAATTATTTGCATTATAGTACAAAACGGATGGTTTTGGTATACAAAAAATCGGCGCTTTATTTAGTGCTTTTGACAAAAACGTATGATAAAATTGAAAAAAGACGACATGCGGCCGCCAGCGGCCCAAAAAGGAGGGCCCGCCATGGCCGGAACAAAAAAGCTGTATTACAAAGACGCATACCTGCGCGAATTCTGCGCCAAAGTGCTTTCCTGCACGCCCTGTGCAGACGGCATGTTCAACGTGGTGCTGGATGAAACTGCCTTTTACCCCGAGGGCGGCGGCCAGCCCGCCGACCATGGCGCGCTGGGCGCCGCGCGGGTGATAGACGTGCAGCTTATGGGCGAAGCCGTCGTGCACCGCACCACCGCCCCGCTGCGTGTGGGCGAGACGGTACAGGGCAATATCGACTGGGCGCGCCGGTTCGACCACATGCAGCAGCATACGGGCGAGCACATCACCAGCGGCATCATCAAAAGCCGTTTCGGCTTTGACAACCTGGGCTTCCACATGGGGCGGGAAAGCGTTGTGCTGGAATGCTCGGGCCAACTGGACGCCGCCCGGCTGGCAGAGCTGGAGCTGGCCGTCAACGAGGCCATCTGCCGCAACGGCGAGGTGCGCGCCTGGTTTCCCCGGCCGGACGAGCTGGCCGGGCTTACTTACCGCAGTAAAAAGGAGATAGAGGGCGACGTGCGCATCGTGGACGCCGCCGGGGCGGATGTGTGCGCCTGCTGCGGCACGCATGTGGCGCGCGCGGGCGAGGTGCAGCTTGCCAAGTTCACCGGCGTCACGCGCCACAAGGGGCACACCGTAATAGAGGCGCTGTTCGGCGCGCGCGCCCTGACAGATTACTTCAAAAAGCACGAGGCGCTTATGCAGCTCAGCGCCTTTTATTCCGCCCCGCCGCTTCAGGTACCCCAGCGCGCGCAGGCCGAGCGCGCCGCGTGGGAGCAAAGCGCCCTTGCCGCGGCGCGGGTGCAGCAGGCGCTGTTTGAGGCCGAGGCAAAGCTGTGCCCGCCGTGCACACCGGCGGTGCGCTTCTGCGAGGGCCTTTCGCCGGACGGCGCGCGCCGCTATGCCTGCGCCCTGGCAGAGGCTTGCCCCGCGGCGCTGGTGTTTGGCGGCAGCGAGGGCGCTTACGCCTGCGCCCTGGCCAGCCGTACGGCAGATATGCGCCCGCTGGGCGCGGCGCTGGCCGGGGCGCTGAACGGCAAGGGCGGCGGCAAGCCCGCACTGTGGCAGGGCCGCGCCGCCTGTACGCGCGCGGCGGCGGAAAGCGGGGCCGAACGCATTTTTGCGGAGGCCGGGCTGTGAGGCCGCACCCTCCCGCAGCGAGGCGCATCGCCCTGCTGGACTGGGTGAAGGCCGCCGCCATCGTGAACATGGTGGCATACCACGCGCTGTACGACGCGGCATTTCTGTTCGGGGCGGCGGGGGTGCAGGCATTTATGCGCTCTGCCCCCGCCCACTGGTGGGAGAGGTGCATCTGCGGCGCCTTCATTCTTGTTTCAGGCGCGCTGGCGCTGCACAGCCGCAGGCCCTACCGCCGGGCGCTGGCTGTGTTCGGCGCGGGGCTGCTTATCACAGCTGTGACGCTGGTGTTCACACCGCAGCTTTCCATCTGGTTCGGCATCCTGCACTTTCTGGGCCTTGCGGGGTTTCTTACCGCGCTGGCGGCGCCCGCCCTGCGGCGCGTGCCGCCGTGGGCGGGCCTTGCCGCCTGTGCGGCGCTGTTCTGGCTGACGCACACCATCCCCTACGGCCAATGGCCCTGGGGCGCGCCGCTGCCGCAGGCGCTGTATGACGCAAAATTTCTTCTTTTCCTGGGCTTCTGGCCCATGAACAGCGGGCTTACCTCCAGCGATTATTTTCCGCTGATGCCGTGGCTGTTCCTGTTCTGGGCAGGGCTGTTCGCGGGGCGGGCTGTTCACGGCACGCCCCTTGCGGCGGCGTGCGCCCGTGTGCCGCGCTGCCGTGCGGCGGAATGGCTGGCGCGCCATGCCCTTGTCATCTATGTGGTGCACCAGCCCCTTGCAGCCGGGCTTGTGTGGCTGATTCTGCGCTTTGCTTGAAAGGGCGCGGCAAACCTGTTAGAATGGTGATATTGATACGCGGGCGGCCTGCCGCATGACGCTGGCGGAAAGCGCGGCGCCGCCGCACGGGAAAGATGAGGCGAGATGATTTGAAGCTGGAAAAGGGCACGGTGCGCACGCTGGCGCTTGTTTTGTTCGGCGCCATTCTGTTCTATTGGGCGCTGGACCATTGGGACCTTTTGTGGGACGCTGTGCGCCTGTGCGCAAGGCTGATGTTCCCGTTTTTCCTGGGCTTCTGTATCGCCTTTGTGCTGAACGTGCCCATGCGGGCGCTGGAAAAGAAGTTCTGGCCGCAGACAGATAAAAAGGCGCTGAACGCCCTGCGCCGCCCCACCTGCATTTTGGTCTCGCTGGTGCTCATTCTGGCTATCCTCACCGCAGTGGTGATGCTGGTGGTGCCGGAGCTGGTGAACGCCTTCGGCGTCCTGGCAGACCAGGTGCCTGTTTTCCTGAAAAATGCGCAGGCATGGCTTCTGGCAAACGGCGACGCCTTCCCCGCCCTGCAGGACTGGCTGTCCTCCGCGCAGATAGACTGGAACAGCATCGGCAAAACGCTGTTTGGCTATGTGACCACCGGCGCGGGCAATATTCTGGGCGGCACCGTACATGTAGTGACGGGCATTGCGGGCGGCACCACCAACACCATCATCGCCTTCATTTTTGCTTTGTATATCCTGCTTGGCAAGGAAAAATTCAAGCATCAGCTTATCGTGCTGGGGCAGGCCTTTCTGCCGCAGCGCATGTGCGGCGCGCTGGCCCATGTGGGCAAGGTGGCGGCGCGCACGTTTGCCAAATTTGTCTCAGGGCAGTGCATCGAGGCATGCATTCTTGGCACGCTGTGCTGGCTTGGCATGCTGCTGTTCCGCTTCCCCTACGCGCCCATGGTGGGCGCGCTGGTGGGCATCTCGGCCCTGGTGCCCATTGTGGGCGCGCTGGTGGGCACTGTGGTGGGCGCCTTCATGATCATGATGGTAGACCCCATTCTGGCTGTGTGGTTTGTGGTGTTCCTGCTGGTTTTGCAGCAGATAGAGGGCAATGTCATCTACCCGCGTGTGGTGGGCTCTTCGGTGGGCCTGCCGCCGGTGTGGGTGCTGGCTGCCGTCACGCTGGGCGGCAGCCTGTACGGCATTGCGGGCATGCTGTTCGGCGTGCCTACGGCCAGCGTGGCCTATACGCTGGTGAAAGAGGCCGCCGCACGGCGCCTTGCCGCAAAGGCGCCGGCCAGTGCGGGCACCCCTGCACCGCCGCCCGTACCGCAGGCTGCGCACGGCGAAGCGCCCGCCAGGGAAGGGCAGCCCGCCCCGCCTGAAAAGCCTGCCGCAAAACGCGCGCGGCAGCCGAAGAAAAACGGCGCCGGGCCGGCCCAGGGCCGGTGACGTGCCATAGCCGGAAAGGAATTTTCATGAGTTTGCTGTCAGATGCAAAAAGCATGCTGAAAAAAGACCCCGCAGCCCGCAGCCTTGCGGAAGTGATGCTGCTGTACCCGGGGTTTCACGCGCTTATTTTCTACCGCATTTCCCACTGGCTGTTCGGCCACCGGCGCTTTTTTCTGGCGCGCACTGTCAGCCAGTGGGGGCGGGGGTTTACAGGCATTGAGATACACCCCGGCGCCACCATAGGCGAAGGGCTTTTCATTGACCACGGCGCAGGTATTGTGGTGGGCGAAACGGCAGAGATAGGCAACAACGTCACCATTTATCACGGCGTCACCCTGGGCGGCACCGGCAAGGATGAGGGCAAGCGCCACCCCACGGTGTGCGACAATGTGCTTATCGGCACAGGCTGCAAGGTGCTGGGGCCCATCACCATCGGTGAAAACAGCCGCATCGGCGCAAACAGCGTGGTGCTCACCGATATTCCCGCCAACGCCACCGCCATCGGCATCCCGGCCAGCGTGGTGCGCATCAACGGCAATAAAGTGGTGCACGAAAGCGAAGTGCTGAACCAGCGCGATTACCCCGACGTGGTGCACGCCGAGCTGGCGGCCCTGAAAAAGCGTCTGGAAGAGCTGGAACAAAAGCAAGCGGAATGAATATCATGGCCGCCGTCTGTGGCGGCCATTTTCGCAGCTTTTCTTGGGGCCTGGTGCAGGCGGAGCCTCCGGCTTGCACAATGCCTCCGCCTGCATAAAGCGCCCTGCCGCTGTTCAGGCAGCCGCAGGGTGTTTCTGCTTATCCCCTGCCGATATTGATTTTTCCCTTCTATCGTTTTACTGTCGCCCCGCTTCGCGCGGATCTTTTTCCTGCGTATGGCAAAAGTGTTTTGGAGCCGCTGCCCCTTCCCCTAGTCTTCATTTGCAAAACAGAGGGCGCCCCGTTTGGGCTCCGGCTGCGGAGCCTTTTTTGGCATTGCGGCACGGCCAGCGTGCACATTCCCGGCAGGGATGTACCGGAGGCCGAGCTGTAAGACCCCCGCCCCCTTCACCGGGAAACACAGGCGGACGGGCACGGCACGGGGGTGGCAGGGAAACCCGCCTTCTGCCTCATGCGCCCGTCACCTTGATGCAATCAGACCCCCATGGCAGCCGTCAGGCCCGCCATGGGGCTTTTTTCGTATCTTCTGCATCTGTGTATTCGGAAGCAGGGAACAAAGCCGCACTGTGCCGCCGGAAATGGGGCGCACGCCGCGGCCGGGGTTATTCTCCGCCGCCCGCCTCCGGTATATCAGGCTTGATTGCAGCGGCAGACGCCTTGTTTCATAAAACCACGCCTTCATTCACAAGAATATTTGTACGCAAAATGCGGACATTTTATTTTGCAAGACCGCAGCACCCTTTCCAATGTGCAGGGGTGAACGCCGCTGCACAGTCAATACAGCGAGACAGGCCCGCCGGGCGGCTGTACAGGCCCGGAGGGCAGCGTTATGTGCAGCACAAAAAGGCCCCCGGAGGCCGGACGCTGCCGGGGACCTCAAAGACGGCTCACACAGCCGGAAGGGGGAACCGCGCCGCTGTGTGCAAGCCTTCCCTCCGGCGGGAAAACTTTCCCGCCCGGCCTTTGAACTGGGCCGCCTGCACAAATGCAGCGAGACAAACCTGTCGGGCCATCTGCGCGCACAGTTAATTCAGCATGCTCTCAGGCCGCCTTCTGCTCGGTATCCTCGAAAATGGCGCGCAGGCCGCCCAAAAAGCCTTTTGCCTCTTCCTCCGTGCGGCAGCACCGGAACAGGAAAAGCAGAAAGGTCGCAAGCCCAAAGCACGCCTGCCCGCCCTCCAATGCGGTATAGCCCCGCGTGCTCATCCACAGGCGGTCTGCCATTTGCTCCTGTGTGAGGCCCAGCCGGCGCCTTGCTTTCAAAAGCTCACAGCGAAGGTAATGCTTCATGGCGGTTTGCAGTAAAGTTCTCATTGGCAAATTCTTCCTTTCTCAGAATCTACCAAAATTTTACTGAGAACAGGAAGTGTACGCCATGAACTGCACTTCCGGAAATGAAAAAATGTCAAAAAAAGTGCCCCATGACAGGCCTGCCATGGGGTTGGTGCGCAGGAAAGCGGGATTTAGACGCTGCTTTCCGCAAAGGACAGATTTAATTTGAACTGCAAGAGGCGCTTATTTGTATGCGGAGCAGGCACTGCATGCCTGACGTGCACCGTTGCATGCGGCGCTGCACAGGCAGGGCGGAATTCAGCTTTTGCATGAAAAGGCACCGTACGCCTGCGCACAGAACGAGTGATTGTATCCATATCCCGGCGCAGGGCCATGCCGCCCTTTGCAGCGCGGCCTTCTGTTTGCTTTTTCATTATCGCATTTCTCCTTCTTTTCAAAAGAATTTCTTGCGGTAATACCGCAAGAACAAAAAGGGGCCCCTTTTTGAGCACAGCCCAAATACAGAAAGCGCCTTCTTTTTTCTTATTCTAGCAAAGGAAACTATTTCCTGTCAAGAACTATTCTTATTTGCACGCTCAAATTTTTGCGGGCGGCGGGCGCTTACTTTTCGCAGATATGCTCCAGCGCCTTTTCCAGAATGTCCTTCACATGGGCGTCGTTCAGGGAATAGTACACGTTTTTGCCCGCCTTGCGCGAACGGATAAGCTTTGCCGTGCGCAGCGCGCGAAGCTGGTGCGACACGGCGCTGGTGGTCATATTCAGCAGGGCGGCCAAATCGCCCACGCACAATTCGCCCTGCTCCAGCGCCCAAAGAAGCTGGATGCGCGTGCCGTCGCCCATCACCTTGAAAAAATCCGACAGGTCATACAGCACAGACGTATCCGGCATGCTGGGGCGCACAGCCGCCAGCCTCTGCTTTTGCCCGCAGGCGCGTTTTTCCGCGTTTTCCATCAATTCAGGCGCCCCCATTCCGCTTTCCGGCCAAGTGAACACGCAGCGCGGCCTTTGCGGCCGCCGCGCACAAAACCGCGTGTTTTTCTTAGTATAAGCCTTTTTTGCGGGAAATGCAAAATTTTTTCTGAAATATATTGACATTTGAGCAATTGTTCAACTATAATAACAGCAGAACAAGCCGCGGCCCGCCCGCGGCAATATAAAAGGAGGAGCCCGACATGAAAAAAACATTCAAGCTGGACGAAATCGACTGCGCAAACTGCGCGCTGAAGCTGGAGGAGGCCCTGCGCAAGGTGGACGGCGTGCAGGAGGTAAAGGTGAACTTTCTTTCCCAGAAGCTGACGCTTACCGCCGCAGACGACGCCTTTGACGCCGTGCTGAAGCAGGTGGTAAAAACCACCCGCAAGGTAGAGCCGGACTGCGAGATTATTCTGTAAAGCACGCCGGGCGGCGGGCGCGCCGCACAAGGTATTTTCAAGAGGAAAGGGGCTTTTTCCCATGAGCAGAAAGCAGAAGAGGGGGCTTGCCCGCATTGGCGCGGGTGCCGTGCTGTTGGCGGCGGCATGGCTGCTGCCGCTGGAGGGGTGGGCCTCGCTGGCGGCCTTCGCCGTGCCCTATGCCGTGGTGGGCTGGGACGTGCTGTGGAAGGCCGTGCGCAACATTCTGCACGGGCAAGTGTTTGACGAAAACTTTTTGATGGCGCTGGCCACCGTGGGCGCCTTTGCCACGGGCGAATATTCAGAGGGCGTGGCCGTCATGCTGTTCTACCAGATAGGCGAATGGTTCCAGCGCTATGCGGTGGGGCGCTCGCGCAAGTCTATTACGGCGCTGATGGATATCCGTCCGGACCACGCTAATCTTGTGGGGCCGGACGGCACCGCGCAGGAGGTAGACCCCGATGAAGTGAGCGTGGGCAGCGTTATTCTGGTGAAGCCGGGCGAGCGCGTGCCGCTGGACGGCACCGTGCTGGACGGCGACAGCATGCTGGACACAGCAGCCCTCACCGGTGAAAGCGTGCCGCGCCACGCGGCGGCGGGCGACGCCGTCATCAGCGGCTGCATCAACGGCAGCGGGCTTCTGCGCGTGCGGGTAGATAAGCCGTACGGCGAATCTACCGTGGCCAAAATTCTGGACCTTGTGGAAAACGCAGGCGAGAAAAAGGCCAAGGCGGAAAACTTTATTACAAAATTTTCCCGCTGGTACACCCCCGCCGTGGTGATAGCGGCGCTGGCGCTGGCCGTGCTGCCCCCGCTTGTGCTGGGCGGCGGCTGGGCCGGCTGGGTGCACCGCGCGCTTATCTTCCTTGTCATCAGCTGCCCGTGCGCGCTTGTCATCAGCGTGCCGCTGTCCTTCTTCGGGGGCATCGGCGGGGCCTCCCGGCGCGGCATTCTGGTGAAGGGCGGCGCGTATATGGAGGTGCTGGCCAACACCGGCACTGTGGTGTTCGACAAAACGGGCACGCTGACAAAGGGCGTGTTCAGCGTGACGGCCGTGCACCCGCATGAAACAGGCAAGGCGCAGCTTGTAGAGCTGGCCGCACTGGCCGAAAGCTATTCCACACACCCCATTGCGGCCTCGCTGCGCAAGGCTTACGGACAGACGCCCGACACCGCGCGCGTGGCAGATTATGAAGAGCTCTCCGGCCGGGGGGTGCGCGCCAAGGTGGACGGCCGCACCGTGTGCGTGGGCAACGGCAGGCTGATGGACGAGGCCGGTGCCGAATGGCACGAATGCCACCTGACGGGCACGGTGGCGCATGTGGCGGTGGACGGCCGCTATGCCGGGCACATTGTCATTTCCGACGAGGTGAAGCCGGACGCCGCCGCAGCCATTGCCGCGCTGAAGGCGGCAGGCGTGCACAAGACGGTGATGCTGACGGGCGACGCCAAAGAGGTGGGCGAGGCCGTGGCAAAGCAGCTTGGCATAGACGAGGCGCACACACAGCTTCTGCCCGCCGGTAAGGTGGAGCATATGGAGCAGCTGCTGGCAGGCCAGCCGAAGGGCGAGGCGCTTGCCTTTGTGGGCGACGGCGTGAACGACGCCCCGGTGCTGGCCCGCGCCGACGTGGGCATCGCCATGGGCGGCATCGGCTCGGACGCGGCCATTGAGGCCGCCGACGTGGTGCTGATGGACGACAAGCCCTCGAAGCTGGCCGAGGCCGTGCGCATCTCGCGGCGCACCCTGCGCATTGTGCACCAGAACATCGTGTTCGCGCTGGCGGTAAAGGCGCTGGTGCTGGCGCTGGGCGCGCTGGGCATGGCTAATATGTGGGAGGCCGTGTTTGCAGACGTGGGCGTGATGGTGCTTGCCATTCTGAACGCCATGCGCGCGCTGAAGGCGCCGCGGGAATAGCCCTTCCGGCGCATATTCAAAGGCAGGCCCCCGGCTGCGCCGGGGGCCTGCGTATGCCCTGGAAGGGCATACGCGGGCCTTTCAAGAGGCACGGAACGCTCTGTCTTTTGCATCTGCATCACCTGCCCCGCCTTTCGCAACCTGGGTTCTTCCCGTTGTGTGCTGCAGCTTTTTGGTATTGAATGCCATCCCGCTTCACTCGAAGCTGGCAGCGAAAGCCTTTTTATCTCCCGGCGCAGCCGGGGAGCGTTTTTCTAAAACCAATCAGACAGGCAGGCGGCCTGCGGGGGAAACCCGCAGGCCGCCTGTTCTGTGTTTCGTTATATGCTTTGGCGATATAAGCGCCCCTCTGCCGGGGCAGGTAAAAGCCTTCCGCTTCAAACAGCGGGCGAAGCGGGAAGCAGCCTTGCGGCCAGCAAAGGAGCTTTCTGAAAAAGCATTGCCCGTTTACGGGCCGCAGGGAAACCGACCCCTTCTACGGCCTGCGGCGCGTACCGGAAATGTGCCCTTTCAGGGCTTGCGCGCACCGTGCGCTCCACCCGGCCCCTGTGCCCCGGCGCTGCGCCCTGTCAGGTGAAGGGGCCCGCATGGCGCACAGCAGCACCTTCGGGGCTTGCGCAAGCCCCGGCTTTGCCGGGGGCATGGCTAAAAAAGCCGCCGGATGTGCGCCGCAAAAGGCTTCAGCCTCCCGCGCCGGGCAAAGCCGTCCTGCGGGCAGCGCCTCTCGGGAGCGAAAGCTCCGCTGCCGGAACATTCCTTCCCTGTTTTCGGGCCGCAGAGAAACTGACCCCTTCTACGGCCTGCGGCGCGTACCGGAAATGCGCCCTTTCAGGGCTTGCGCGCACCGTGCGCTCCGCCCGGCCCCTGTGCCCCGGCGCTGCGTCAAACCGCGCCAAAAAGGCCGTTCGGCCTCCGCACTGTGCATTTGGCACCGGCAAACGCACAGGAGTCCGCTTTTCCGCACCGGCCATAGCCCTCTGCTTCAGCCCCGGGCCGGCACGGCAGCAGCTATACGGCGCCGGGCGGCCCAGCGCGCGCCCTGTCAGGTGAAGGGGCCCGCATGGCGCATGGCCGTCACCCCAGCATGGGCTTCAGCAGAAGGAAGTAAGCCAGCACCACGGCGCCCAGCGCAATGCGGTACCACCCGAACACCTTGAAATCGTGCCGCTTCACATAGTTCATCAAAAAGCGGATGGCCAGCATGCTCACCAGAAAAGCCGTCAGCATGCCCACGCCCAGCACGGCCAGCTCGGCGGCGGAGAAGGAAAGGCCGAATTTCAAAAGCTTGATAAGGCTGGCGCCCGCCATGACGGGAATGGCAAGAAAGAAGGTGAACTCTGCCGCCAGCGTGCGCGAGCAGCCCAGCAGGATGCCGCCCAGAATGGTGGCGCCGGAGCGGGACGTGCCCGGCACGAGGCTGAGCACCTGAAACATGCCGATGCCGAACGCCGCGGCCCAGCTGAGGCTTTCCACCGTGGCCATTTTCACCCGGCGCGGGTTCGATTCCACCACAATGAACAGCACGCCGTACAGAATGAGCATGGCGGCCACCACGGGCGGGTTGTGCAGGTGCTCGGTCATCCAGTCGTCCAGCGGAAGGCCGATAACCATGGCGGGCAGAACCGCCACCAGCACCTTGAACCACATCACCCATACGTCCTGCCTGCAATAGCGGCGCACAAGGTAGTGCCCCGCGCCCTCGCCGTTGTGGCGCACGGCCCTGCGGTTGCAGAAGGGCCAAAGCTGGCCCCAGAACAGCACCACCACCGCCAGAATGGCCCCGAACTGAATGACCACGTCGAACATTTCCTTGAAGGCGTCCGACATGCCCAGCGAGATGAACTCATCCGCCAGAATGAGGTGCCCCGTGCTGGAGATGGGCAGCCATTCCGTAATGCCCTCCACAATGCCCAGAATGGCCGCTTTCAACAAATCTAGCATAATAGAAAAACCTCCGTTTTTTTGCGCCCGCGCACAGGGCCGGGCGCGCCGCCTGCCGCGCCCGGATGTTACAGGCCGCGCAGAAGCACGCCCACCGGGCAATGGTCCGAGCCAAGCACATCGGAATATATCATGGCGTCCTCAAGCTGCGGCATAAGCCGCTCAGACACCACGAAATAGTCAATGCGCCAGCCCGCGTTCGTATCCCGCGCGCGGCGGAAATAGCTCCACCAAGTATATGCGCCCGTCTTATCCGGATATTTCCGGCGGAAGGTGTCGGCAAAGCCGCTTTCCAAAAGCTGGGTGAATTTGCCGCGCTCTTCATCGGAAAAGCCGGCCGAGCCGCGGTTCGGCCCGGGGTTTTTCAAATCAATGGGCTGATGGGCCACGTTCAGGTCGCCGCAGTACACCACAGGCTTTTGTGCGTCCAGCCCCAGCAGGTAGGCGCGCAGCGCATCCTCCCACTGCATGCGGTATTCAATGCGGCGCAGGCCGTCCTGGCTGTTGGGCGTATAGACGTTCACAAGGTAAAAGCCGTCGAATTCCAGCGTGATGGCGCGGCCCTCGTGGCTGTGCTCTTCGGCGCCGATGCCATAGCGGACAGCCAGCGGCGCGCACCGTGTGAACACCGCGGTGCCGGAATAGCCCTTCTTTTCCGCTGAATACCAGTATTGCTCATAGCCGGGCGCCTCAAACTGCGCCTGGCCGGGCTGCATTTTGGTTTCCTGAATGCAGAACACGTCTGCGTCCAGCGCGCGGAACGTCTCTTCAAAGCCCTTGTTCAGCACGGCGCGGAAACCGTTTACATTCCATGAAACAAGCTTCACAGCCTCTGCCCTCCTTTTATACTTCTGCGCGGCGCGGCATGCGCCGCTTTTCGTTTTCATCCGGAAAGGATGCGGCGCGCATCTCACCAAACTCACACTGCGCTTATGCGCAGGCGCGCCAGGCATGCGCCCTTCCACATCTGCGGGGCCCCTGCCGTCCCTTGGGGGCCATGCTTTCACAGGCGCGGCGCATGCTTCACCAGGCTCACGCCGCGCTTATGCGCAGGCGCGCCGGGCGGACACATCATACCCCATTCACGAAGCCCGCCCTTCGCCTTTCGGCCCGGCCCCGTTAAGGGTGCGGCAGCGGTTCCGCCGGGTTCTTCCTTCGCCCGCGCCCGGATTTACCAGGCGGACAACATTATACCATAAAAGCGGTGCGGAGGAAAGCCGTGCAGCGCACGGTATTTGTAACTCTTTTGCAAACAGATTTTCGCAGGTCTGATACAATTTGTTCGCAGAATGTTCAAATATTACCTGTATGATAGCACATGTGCTGTTGAGAGGGATTTTTGCGCAGCACATCATTGGAGAAAAAGGAGTGTTTTGATCATGAAAAAGATGTTAGCCGTTCTGACGGCCGCCTGTGTTCTGGCGCTGGGCCTTGTCGCCTGCAGCTCTGAGCCCGCTTCTACGGGCAGCAGCACGCCTGCTTCCACGCCTTCCAGCGTGGCCAGCACCAGCGAGCCCGCTTCCACCTCTGCCAGCGAGCCCGCCAGCACGTCTGAAAGCGAGCCCGCCTCTGCTTCCACCAGCGAGTCTGCCTCTGCGTCTGACGCCGGTGCAAGCTCTGTGTCTGAGGCTGAATAAGCAGGCAGATACGGCAATAACCAAAAAAGCCCGCGGGGCGCGCCAAACTCGGCGCCCCTGCGGGCTTTTCCTTTTTCCTGCCTCATCCGCGAATAAAGCGGCCCTGCCGCCAGACGCGCCGCCCTGCGCAAAGGGCCCGGCCCTCAGCCAAGGGCCACGTCCATCACCATCATGATGACAAAGCCCGCCAGCACGCCCCATGTGCCGGAGTGGGAGTGCTCGCCCAGGTTTGCCTCCGGGATAAGCTCTTCCACCACCACATAGACCATGGCGCCTGCGGCAAAGCTTAAAAACCACGGCATCAGCGGCTGCACGCCGCCCGCCACCAGCACGGCAAGCACGCCGCCGATGGGCTCTACAATGCCGGAGAGCGCGCCATATACGAAGCTGCGCGTGCGGGAAAGCCCCTCCCTGCGCAGGGGCAGGCTGATGGCGGCGCCCTCGGGGAAGTTCTGCAGGCCGATGCCCAGCGCCAGCGCAAGGGCCGAGGCAGCCGTCACCGCGCCGCCGGGCACGCCTCCCTCCGAGGCGGCCAGGGCGCACGCAAGGCCCACGGCCATGCCCTCCGGGATATTGTGCAGCGTCACGGCCAGCACCAAAAGCGTGGTGCGCTTCAGCGGCGTGTGCGGGCCCTCGGGCTCTTTTGCGCCGGGGTGCAGGTGCGGCATCACCGCGTCCAGCGCCAGCAGAAACACCGCGCCCAGCAGAAAGCCCCCTGCCGCCGGCACCCAGCCGGGCAGGCCGCCGGCCTCTTCGGCCATTTCTATGGCGGGTATCAAAAGGCTCCACACGCTGGCCGCCACCATCACCCCGGCGGCAAAGCCCAGAAACACCCGCTGAAAGGCGTGGTTAATCTCTTTTCTGAAAAAGAACACCACGCTGGCGCCCGCCGCCGTCATCAGAAACGTAAAGCCCGTGCCCAGGGCCGCCATGCTCAATGCGTTCATACCATCTCTCCCTTTTGCCGGCGCACGCACGCCTGCGCGCAGGCCCGGCAGATTCTCCGGCGCCTGCATGCCGTGCGGCCGCCTGCACCCCTCTGCCCTTATCATATCACATCTGCGCAAAACATGTGAAGCCTGCGCGAAAAAAGAAAAACCGGGGGCACGCTGTGCCCCCGGAAACGGTGTCAGGCCGCTTTTTCATCATTCAGGATGCGCATGAACTCCTCGCCGGTGATAGTCTCCTTTTCCAGCAGGTATTTTGCCAGCTCATGCAGCTTATCCATATTGTCCTTCAAAATGCCGATGGCCTTTTCATGCGCCCTGCGGATGATGGCCGTCACCTCTTTATCCACCTCGGCGGCCGTCTGCTCGCTGCACGCCAGCGCGGCGTCACCGCCCAGATATTTGTTGTTCAGCGTCTCAAGCGCCGTCATGTCGAACTTATCGCTCATGCCAAGGCGCGTCACCATGCTGCGCGCCAGCTTGGTGGCCTGCTCGATGTCGTTGGATGCGCCGGACGTGACGCTGCCGAAGATAAGCTCTTCGGCGCTGCGCCCGCCGGTGAGGGTGGCTATCTTGGCCAGCGCCTCCTCCTTCGAAAGCAGCACCTGGTCTGTCTCGGGCGTCTGCATGGTGTAGCCCAGCGCGCCGGACGTGCGCGGCACAATGGTTATCTTGGTGACGGGCGCAGAGTTGCTCTGCCGGGCCGCCACCAGGGCATGGCCCACCTCGTGGTAGGCCACAATCTCCTTTTCATGCGGCGTGAGAATGGCGTTCTTGCGCTCGTAGCCGGCCAGCACCACGTCCACCGATTCGGTGAGGTCCTCCTGCGTGACGATGCGGCGGCTGTGCTTTACCGCGCGCAGCGCCGCCTCGTTGATGAGGTTGGCAAGGTCTGCGCCCGAGGAACCCGCCGTGGCGCGCGCCACGGCCACAAAATCCACATCGTCGGCCATCATCACCTTTTTGGCGTGCACCTTCAAAATGGCCTCGCGGCCCTTCAAATCGGGCAGCTCTACGGGGATGCGCCTGTCAAAGCGGCCGGGGCGCAGCAGCGCAGCGTCCAGCGTTTCGGGGCGGTTGGTGGCCGCCAGAATGATGATGCCCGTGGCGCCGTCAAAGCCGTCCATCTCGCTCAAAAGCTGGTTCAGCGTCTGCTCGCGCTCGTCGTTGCCGCCGATGCCCGCGCCGTCGCGCTTTTTGCCGATGGTGTCTATCTCGTCGATAAATACAATGCACGGGGCCTTCTCTTTAGCCTGCTTGAACAAATCACGCACGCGCGCGGCGCCCTGGCCCACGAACATTTCCACGAACTCGCTGCCCGCAATAGAGAAGAACGGCACATTCGCCTCGCCCGCCACGGCCTTGGCCAGCAGCGTTTTGCCCGTGCCCGGCGGGCCCACCAGCAGCGCGCCCTTGGGCATGGTGGCGCCGATGCTGTTATATTTTGCGGGCGAGTGCAGAAAGTCTACAATCTCGCTCAGGGCCTCCTTGGCCTCATCCTGCCCGGCCACATCGGCAAAGCGCTTGCCCGTCTGGTTTTCCACATACATTTTGGCGTTCGATTTTCCCATGCCGAACATTCCGCCGCCGCCCTTTTTCTGCATATAGCGCATCATCCAAATCATGGGCAGCATCAAAATAAGCGTGGGCAGCACCCAGGTGAGCAGAAACTCCATCAAAAAGCTGTTTTCCTGCGGCGCCACCTTGGTAAACTTGATATTTTCGTTGGCCTTCAGGCGGTCTACCAGCTCAGCGTCCGGAAACACGCCGGTGGAATAATACGCTTCCTTTCCCGTGCTGTCGGTGGCTTTGAACAGGATCTCCTGCCCGTTCTCATCTATCTGCACGGCGTCTACCGTCACACCCTCCACTTCGCCGTCTATCATTTTCAGGAAGGTGCCGTAATCTACCTGTGTGATATTGGCGCCATGCACCCTGGGCATCACGAATGCATTCAGAAGCATCATGATGAGCAGCGCAATGGCCGCATACACAAAGAAATTGCGCCGGTTGGGGTTCTGGTTCGGCGCCTGCGGGCCCTGGCCCGGTTGATTGTTCATCTGCAAATCTCCTTCCGGCGGCCCCTGCCGCCCTGCATAGCACAAGAATACGGTAAATTTATGAAGGTTTTTGCCGTTCTGTGTGAAAATGAGGTGAAAGGCTGCCGCTTCGCCGTTTTCCGGCACAGGCCCGCGCTCAGAACACCCATTCCCCGTGCTGGAACAGCGGCACGGTGCGGCCGTCCTTCGTTCTTCCGGTGATGGTGGTGTCGGCTGCGCCTATCATCACATCCTCGTGCACCAGCGAATCGTTCACCCCAAGGGCCAGAAGCTGCTCTTTGCTCATCTCGTTGCCGCCCTTCACTGTGCCGGGGTAGCCCGCGCCGAAGGCGATATGGCAGGCGGCGTTTTCGTCGAACAGCGTGCTGTAAAACAGAATGCCGCTTTGGTTGATGGGGCTGGAGGCCGGCACCAGCGCCACCTCGCCGATATGGCGCGCGCCCTCGTCGGTGTCCAGCAGATGGCCCAGCAGCTCCTCGTTCTTGCCGGCATGGTATTCCACCACGCGGCCGTGCTCAAAGCGCACCCAGAAGCCGTCGATAATCTCGCCGTTGTACACATAGGGCTTTGTGCCGTGCACGACGCCGTCCACCCTGTCCTTATGAGGCGCAGTGAACACCTCTTCCGTGGGGATGTTGGGCAGGAACGCATAGCCCTGCGGCGTATGGCCGCCCGCGGCCTCCCAGACATGGGTGTCGGCAAGGCCCACGGTGAGGTCTGTGCCGTTGGCGCTTTCGAAGTGCACGCTTTCCAGCTGAAGCTCGTTCAGGCGGCTGCGGCGCGCCTCCAGCTTTGCCAGATGCTCGCGCCATGCGGCGGTGACATCAACGCCCTCCCTGACGCGGCACACGCTGAAAATGGCCTGCCACAGCTTTTCCTCCGCGTTTTCATCGCCGGGGAACACCTTTTTCGCCCAGGCCGGGCCGGGAATGGCCACGATGCTCCACTGCACCTTGTCCTTCATGGTGTAATCGCGCCAGGCGGCCAGCGCCTCGCGGCGCGCCTTGTTGGCGCGGGCTATCTTCTCTGCGTCCAGCCCCTTGAACACCTCCGGGTCGGCATCGTGGATGTTCAAAATGCACGCGCCGCCCTCGCTCTCGGCATAATCCAGATAGCTGCGCAGGATATGGGGCTTCACGTCCTCCAGCGTTTCCACACTGGCATTCTCCATCCGGATGCGTGCAAACTGCTCGTCTGTGTATTTCATCACCACATCGCGCGCACCGGCCTCAAAGGCGGCCCTGGCGCACAGGCGGGCAAACGGCGCGCTCTCTACCGAGCACGAAATGAGCATCGTCTGCCCCTTCTGGGGGTTCACGCCCACCCTTACGGCAAATTCGGCATATTGTTTCAGCAATTCTTCATTCATGGCATAATTCTCCTCTTTCTTCCGCGCGGCACAGCGCGCGGGCCTTTTGATGCGGCGCGCCGCCCTTCCTTACAAGCTTTTCTCAAGGCGCGTGAAAAATTCCACCGTTTTTGCAACCTCCGTCACCGGAATGCGCTCGTCATCGTTGTGGATAAGCCCGCGCTGCTGGGTGGAAAGGTGCATGGCGCTGAATTTGTATACGTCCTCGCAGAAGCCGGCATAATGGCGGCTGTCCGAGCAGGCAATCATCAGGTACGGCGAGACAAGGCAGCCCTGCCAGGTGTGGGCCACGGCCTTCGCCAGCTTATCCCAGTGTTCGCCGCCGGTGGCGGCATACGGGCTGGCCGCCTGTGCGCCGCGCACGGTAACGGTGACGTTTTCATCGTTTATCACCCGCTGCATATACTCTTTCACGCTTTCAGGGCTGTCGGCATTCACAAGGCGCACATTCACGCCCGCCGTGGCCTCGTTGGGCATCACGTTAATCTGCTTTGAGCCCTGGGCCATGGTAAAGGCAAAGGTGGTGCGCATCATGGCGTTTATCTCGCCGCCCAGCTTCTCCGCCAGGGCGCACAGCAGGCCGCCAAAGCACCACAGGTTTGCCAGCACCAGCCGCAGGCCGAACGGCGTGTGCGGCGTGACCACGCGCAGAAATTCGCGCACAGGCGTTGTGATGTGCGCCTTCATGGGCTTTGCCTCCAGCCTTGCAACGGCCTTCGCCATGCTGCCCACGGCGCTGGGCCGCGTGGGGTGGCTGGCGTGGCCGCCCTCGCTTTTGGCTGTGAGCACCACGTCCATCATGCCCTTTTCGCCAATGCCTATCACCGCAAGCGGCTGCGTTACGCCGGGGAACACGCCGTCCACCACGGCGCCGCCCTCGTCCACCACAAAGGCGGGCTTCACGCCCTGCTGCTTTAAGTAGGCGATGATGTCCTTTGCGCCATGGCCGGACACCTCTTCGTCGCCGCCGAAGGCAAAGTAGACGTCCTGCTTTGGCACAAAGCCCTGCCGGATGAGGCTTTCCGCCGCCTCCATCACGCCCAGCAGCGTGATTTTTGTATCCAGCGTGCCGCGGCCCCACAGCTCGCCGTCGAACACTTCGCCGCAGAACGGCGGGTGCGCCCAACGCTGCTCTTCCACAGGCACCACATCATAGTGCGCCATCAGCACCGTGGGCTCGGCGCTGCTTGTGCCCTTCCAGCGGAACAAAAGGCCCGTAGTGCGCCCCTCGCCCCTGCACAGCACGGGCGGGCACGCCTCGTGCACCGCAGGGTAAAGCTCTTTGAGCTTTTCGCGGAATTTTTCAAACTGGGCCTCGTCCACCTTCGCCTCGTCATAGTCCGACACAGTGGGGATGCGCACAAGCTGCGCCAGGCGCTGCACAGCGCCCTCGCCGTCCACCTGTATATCCTCGCGCGGGCCGTAATGCTCCCCCGACGGCCTGCAGGCCGCAGCCCGCGCCGCCAGCACCACGGCAAACACCGCCAGCGCCGCCAGAATAAGCCATAACCACATCATTCCAGAACACCCCTTTGCCCGCCCCGCGCGCCCCTGACGGCGCCGGGCGGAAATGTCACGCATCCCGCGCGCGGGCCCGCGGCGGGCATGCCCGCCTGCACAGCCGCAGCGCACGGAAAGCTTTCAGCTTTATCATAGCACAAACCCGCCGGAATGGAAAGCGACAAAGTCACACAGCGCCGCGCCGGGCGGCGGCCCTCTTCAGACTTTCCTCTGCTTCAAGTTACGGCCCGCAAAATAGAGCGCGCCTCCATTGTGCGGCGCGGCGCGCCGCCGTATAATAAAGGCAGGCCCCCCGGCAAAGCCTGGGGCTTGCGCAAGCCCTGGAAGGGCATACTGCCGGCAGGTCTCTCAAGAGGCGCTGAATGCTCTGTCTTTTGCATCACCTGCCCCGCCCCCCCGTAAACGGTTTTCCCCCCCTCGCGTGCTGCATCTTTTTGTATTGTATACCATCCCGCTGCGCTCGAAACTGACAGCGAAAGCCCTTTTACTCTCCCCGGCACAGCCGGGGGCTGTCGTTTCGCGAAAGCAAAAAGCAGAGAGGAGCTGCCATGAAATTTCAGGATATTGTACGCCAGAAGCGCAAAGAACTTGGCCTCACGCAGGAGCAGGCGGCCCGCAGGCTGGGCGTTTCACCGGCCGCCGTGAGCAAGTGGGAAAGCGGAGTTTCCCATAGTTAAAGATACCACACCCAATATCACAAACTCA
>JBKYIE010000003.1:0-237781 GCA_047030735.1 Ruthenibacterium sp. | reverse complement strand
CTGTTCTTTTTGCCCGCGCCGCCCGCCGCGGGGCGGCCCTTTTTGCGGGGCGCCTTGTGGCCTCTGCTCCGGCAAAGTACAGAGGCCGCATGCTTTCAGTACAGAGCCGGGGTTCATTTGACTGCGAAAACACACGGAACCAGCTGCGCAGCCGCCCTATGCCGGGAGGGGTGTACCAGGCATGCCCTTGGCTGGTGCCGCAGCCTTCCTCTGCACGGCGCACAGATATGGGCCGTGCAGGGCTAGTGCTTTCCATATTGCGCTCAGACGTACAGCTTCAGCTTCACCTGTTCTCGGCCACATGCAAAAAACGCGGGCCTTGCGGGGTGGGCGTTTTTTATTTCTTTCCTATTTTTGGCCGTTGATGGCTTCATAGCCTTTGGGGCAAAAATTCAAGCACACCTTTGGCCGGTGCCGCCGTTTTTCTCTGTACGGCGCACAGATATGGACGGTCAGAACCCGTGTTCTTGTTTATCGTGCTCTGCGCGCTCTGCATAGGTGCGCGGACCCGCCCTTTCCACACACAGGGCGGGCATTATAAGCCCTGTGCGGGTGCACGAAGCGCGCCTTACGGCCCGAAAGGCCGCGCGTGTGATGGCGCGCCCTTTCAGCGCACAGGGCGGGCGTCACAGCCCCAGAAGGTCACGCACGCCCTGCCAGAAAGCCTGCCAGCCGTCCACACCCGTTTTGGGGTTCGGCTTCTGCCCCGCCCCGGGCGCCGGGGCGGGGTTTGACGGGCTGGCTGGCTCCTTATCCGGCACCTGCGGCGAAGCAACAGCTTCCGCTGTCACAGCAGCCTCCGGCATTGTGAACACCACTGTGGCCGAGCCTGCATTTGTCCCATCCAGGAAGCTCACTTCCGGCGAGAACGTCCAGCCGTCAAACTTATGCCCCGCGGGCACCTCGGCGGTAAGCGTCACACGGTCCCCTGCTGCGTACTGCCCGCCGCCTGTACCACCTTTCACCGTTACGGGGTAAAGCTGCACATATTCCGCCCTAGCCGTCACATCCTGCCCCGGCATGGCAAATACAGTGGACGCAGCAACGGCGTCAGCCGCCTGCACGCTGCCCGGCGTAAATGTCCAGCCAAGAAGGCGCTTGTCGGCATCCACCTGTATTCCTACTGTATCTCCTTCGGCATACTGGCCCGTTATCTCGCGTCCGCCCCCCGCCAGCGTGCCGTTTTCCACTGTCACAGTATAAAGCGGTACATAATGGAAATATCCATTGATGTTATTATTCGGCATTATAAACCTTATCAGAGGGCTGTTTTTGTCACCTTCGATGAATTCTATCTTCTCTATGTCTACGCCATTAAATTCCCAAGCAGCAAAACGCTCGCCTTCCCTCTCTGGCGCCACAAGCATTACCACTGTGCCGGACATATAAGTGCCGCTTCCCTTTGCTGGCATCACAGATACCGGGAATGGCATAGATGGCATCGTCATAAAATTTGCAGTTAGCTGTACATCGTAATTCGGCATAACAAATGAAATTTTTGGGCTAGTCATCTGTTCACTGCTCAACATCAGATTTGTTATCCAATATATAAACTCGGAACCCTCTGGCGCATCCAGTGCTACTGTCACTTCTTCACCGGGGGCGAACATGCTGCTGGTAGTACCGCTGTGCGTTCCGCCAAGAACGATGCCGTTACTGGCGGTGACAATAAACAGCTCCACATAGTTGGCTTCAGCCATAACAGCGCCGCCCGGCATGGTGAAGGTAAGCGTTTCCTTCGCGGTATCTGCCGCGCCGGCCCCCTCCAGTGTCCAGCCCGTGAAGCGGTAGCCGGGCCTGTCATCCGCCGTCAGCGTGACAGTTTCCCCCTCGGCATACCGGCCGCCGCCCGTGCCGTTTTTCACCGTCACCACATGCACCGCCTGTGCGGCAGAGGGCGCCGTGCCGGGTGGCACGGCATTCTCTTCAGCGTGCGCCAGAGGCACCGCCGCGCACAGCACAAGGGCTGCCAGCGCCCCGGCCAGCGCGCGGCGCAGGGCTGCGAAAGGCCGACGGGCATGTTCTGTGGTAAATTTCATTTTGTTTCCTCCTTTTCATGTTCAACAAAGCAGTTTCTTGCGGTATACCGCAAGAACAAAAAGGGGCCCCTTTTTGAGCACAGCCCAAATACAGAAAGCGCCTTCTTTTTTCTTATTCTAGCAAAGGAAACTATTTCCTGTCAAGAACTATTCTTATTTGCACGCTCAAATTTTTGCGGGCAGGCGCCCTGTGCACCGCCGAACGTGCATTGATACAGGAAAACCCCGGCTTTGGCTGACGCTTTTGGCGTCTGATGCCCCCATCCAAAACCGCCTGGCCCCATGCCCCTACCGGAAAAATATGAGAAGCTGAGCTTTTGCTTTGTGCGCTCTGCATGGATGCGCGGGCCCGCCCTTTTCACACACACAGGGCGGGCATTATAAGCCCTGTGCGGGCGCATAAACGCGCCTGTTCAGCGTGCAGGCGGGGCTTAGCACCAATCCTGCTCACAGCCCGCTATTTCGCCGGTGTTTGCGTCCACTGTGACGCTGTATTCCGTCCAGCCGGATTTCCACTCAAGCCCGTACAGGGCGCGGGCCCCTGCGGGGCGCGCGCCTTTTGTACCTCTTTTATTTTGCGCGGCATTGCATCCTCACGCCGTCGGGCCGGGAACCGGCATTTTCCGCCCTCCCGCCCCTATTAGGAACAGGGCTGTAAAAAAGCATGGGTTGCCCCGCCGAAGGGCAGGCGGGCGCATAAAAACAGGGGCTGCCGGCTGTGCCGGCGGCCCCTTCTGCCCGTATGCGCAGCGCACGGGCGCTGCTTTTTTATTCGCCGAGAATCAGCTTTGTCAGCTGCATGGGCTCTACAATTTTGCCGTCCTTATACACGCGCATATTGCCGGAGGCAATCTCGTCAATGAGGATGACTTCATCGCCATTGTAGCCGAACTCGAACTTGATGTCGTAAAGCTGCATGCCCTTGGCGGCCAAATCGTCCGCCACCACCTTGGTGATGGCCAGCGTCTGCTTCTTCATATCCTCAAACTGTGCCATGGTCATCACGCCCAGCGCCTCAAGCCCCTCGGCGGTGACAAGCGGGTCGCCCAGGGCGTCGTTTTTGAACGTGCACTCCACATAGCCGCCGGGCAGGGGCGTGCCGTCCTTGATATAATCGCCATAGCGGCGGATGAAGCTGCCGGTGGCAACCAGTCGGCAGATCACCTCCAGGCCGTGGCCGAACACCTTGGCGGGCAGCACCTCCATGGTGGCGTCCTGCACGTTGGCGCTTACATAATGCGTTTTCACGCCGGCCTGTTTCAGCAGCTCAAAAAAGTGGATGGAGGTTTTCAGGTTTTCGCGGCCGATGCCCTCAATGGTGAGGCCCACCGAGTTTTCGCCCGGGTCGAACACGCCGTCCTTGCCGGTGCAGTCGTCCTTGAATTTCAGCAGCACATTGCCGTTTTCCAGCTCAAATACGTCTTTGGTTTTGCCTTCGTATACTTTTTTCATCGCGCAAAAAGCCCCTTTCCGTTTTCCTAAAATTCGGCCAGTAAACATTATAACAGACAAGGCCCGCGCCCGCCAGCCCTTTCCCGCGCGCAAATAAAAAATTTTTGTGTTTTTTGCAGCGGCACGCCGTACCGGGGCCCGGCTGGCCTGCCCCGCTGCATTTGCCGCACAGGCGGCGCTCATCCCTGCACGCTGAAAGAGGGCCTGCCGTTTTGCAAAACAAAACGCCTGCGTGCAGCGGGCGGCAGAAAATGCCCCCGCCGCGGTGCGCAGGCCCCTCTCCGGCAGCGCGGCTTTTCCCCATGCTTCTGCACAAGCAACGCAAAAAGCCCCATGGCGGGCCTGACGGCTGCCATGGGGGCCGGCTGTATGGATGCCTGTAAGGAAAAGCGGCTGCTTCCTCTGCTCCGCCCCGGCCCTCCGCCGGGGCCGGGCCCTTGAGACACCGGCGCGTTACAGCACAAAATGGAAAAAGCGCATGGCGTCGGCGTAATTTTCGCATACAAAGCGCACCGTCTGCTCTTCGCACAGGCTGGCGCCCGGGTAAAAGCCGGCATGGCAGGCCAGCTGGTGGCTGCGGTAGCGCACAAATATCTCGAACTGCAGGGGCATGGGCACAAGGCAGGTTTTATACCGCTCGGAATCCAGCTGGTCGTACAGCGCCTTTTCAATGCGCTCGGCCGCAAGGGCGGGGTGCAGGCTGGTGGCGCTGCCGCCCTCGCCCTTCACCACAGGCACCGCGGCAATGCCCGGCACCATGCGGCGCGCGGCGTCGCACAAGGCCGCGTCGCCGGAAACGAAGCACACAGGCACGCCGTGCAGCCCCGCCATATAGGCGTTGATCGTGAATTCGCTGGCGCGCTCGCCGTTTATTTCGATATAGTCCACCTTCTGCGGCTCCATAGTATGGGCCATGGGGCTGCCCGACGTGCCCGCGCCGGAATGGTAGCCCAGAAATACCGCGCCGTCCCAGCTTCCATGCTGGATGCCGCTCATCATGCCGTAGGGGTCGCCCGCCCAGCCGCGGTTCACCTGCACGGGCACGGGCAGCTCTTCCAGAGCGATGTTGCGGCCCGTGTCGTGCGCGTCCTTTACCAGAATGCGCTCGCCGCCCGCCTGCACGGCGGCGCGGCAGGCCGCGGCCACCTCGCGCGTCATCTGCGCGCAAAGGGCCTGCAGCTCCGGCGTGCCGGGGCCAAGCTGGTCCCACGCGGCGGCGCCGCACACGCCCTCGATGTCACAGGAAAAGAAAAGGTCCATGCAAAGCGCCCCCTTTTGCCTTATGCGCGCGCCGCGCCGGGCATGAAGATGGCGCCCACCGGGCACTGCGCCGCGCACACGCCGCAGCCGGTGCACTTTTCTTCGTCGATGCGGGCCACGTTGTTCACCACCGTCACGGCACCGGCAGGGCAGTTTTTGGCGCACTTCATGCAGCCGATGCACCCGGCCGTGCAGGCCTTGCGGGTGAGGGCGCCGCGGTCTTCATTGGCGCACAGCACCACGGGCCTGTCTAGGCGCGTGTGCAGGCGGATGATGCCCTTGGGGCACGCTTCCGCACAGGCGCCGCAGCCGGTGCACTTTCCTTCGTCGATATGCGCAAGGCCGTTTTTCACTTCAATGGCGCCGAATTTGCACGCCGCGGCGCAGTCGCCGCAGCCAAGGCAGCCGAACGGGCACACCGCGCACCCGCCGTGCAGCGCCGCCATGGCCGCACAGCTTTGCACGCCCTGATATTCGTATTTATCCTGCGTGTGCTCGTAGCTGCCCTGGCAGGCCACATAGGCCGTGCGCTTCAAAACGCCGCCTGCCTCCACGCCCATAATGGCCGCGGCGGCCTTTGCCACGGCCTCGCCGCCGGGCACGCACTTGTTCACGGGCGCGCCGCCGGCAATGGCCTGGGCATAATCTGCGCAGCCCGCATAGCCGCAGGCGCCGCAGTTTGCGCCGGGCAGCACCTCCTGCAGGCGGCCTACGCGCTCATCCTGCGGCACGGCCAGAAAGCGCGAGGCCAGCACCAGCACCACGCTGCCCGCAAGGCCAAGGCCCGCGCACACGGCGGCCGCCCAAAGAATTCCTGTCCACATAACAGCCGCCCCCCTTACGCGCCGAAAATATGTTCGATGACGCCGCCAAAGCCCATGAACGACAGGCTGACGATGGCGGCGCTCACCAGCGTGATGGGCAGCCCCTCAAAGCATTTGGGAGGCTTTGCGTCCGCCAGGCGGCGGCGCACGCCCGCAAACAGCACCATGGCCAGCATAAAGCCGAACCCGGCGCCCACGGCACACACCATGCTCTCGGCAAAGTTATAGCCGTCCTCTATCACAGAGATGGTGACGCCCAGCACCGCACAGTTGGTGGTGATAAGCGGCAGATACACGCCCAGCGCCTTATACAGCGGGGGAATAACCTTTTTCAGCACCATTTCCACAAGCTGCACCAGCACGGCAATGATGAGGATGAACACGATGGTCTGCAGATAGGCCATGCCGTTCGGCTCCAGCACATAGGTATAGATGGGCCAGGTGACGGCGGTGGCCATTGCCATGACGAACACCACGGCGCAGGACATGCCGAAGGCGGAATCCAGCTTTTTCGACACGCCAAGGAACGGGCAGATGCCCAAAAACTGCACCAGCACATAGTTGTTCACAAGAATCATGCCGAAAAATATCATGGCAAGGTTTCTCATTTCGTCCATGCGTTACGCGCCCTCCTTCCCGGGCTCTTCGCCGCAGGCCCCGGCGCACGCGCCGGCAGCCGGGCAGCCCTCGCAGCCCACTTTGCGCGTGACGCGCGCGCCCAGCTTTGTCTCTATGAACACCACAAGCGCCATCAGCACGCCGAACACCAGAAAGCCGCCCGGCGGTGTAATGAACAGCGTCATGGGCTCGAACGAGGCGCCCAGCACGGCCACGCCGAACAGCGTGCCCGCGCCCAAAAGCTCGCGCACGCAGCCCATCAGCACCAGCGTCAGGGTAAAACCAAGGCCCATGCCAAGGCCGTCCAGCGCGGAATCCAGCACGGTGTGCTTCGAGGCGAACATTTCGGCGCGGCCGAGGATGATGCAGTTCACCACAATAAGCGGCAGGTAGATGCCAAGCGCCGTGTCCAGCGAGGGCAGGTACGCCTTCACCAGCATCTGCAGCACTGTGACAAAGGTGGCAATAACCGTGATAAAGGCCGGCAGGCGCACCTTGTCGGGTATCACCCTGCGCAGCGCCGAAATAACAATATTGGAGCAGATGAGCACGAACGTGGCGGCAAGGCCCATGCCGAGGCCGTTCATGGCCACAGTAGTGACGGCCAGCGTGGGGCAGGTGCCCAGCACAAGGCGCAGGGACGGGTTCTCCTTCACAAGGCCGTTTGTCACGATGCGGATACGCTCTTTCATGCCTGCCCGCCCCCTTCCTGCACTGCGTGCGTGTCTTCGCCCTCTGCCCCGGCCAGCGCGTCGTATGCGGCGCACGCGTGCTCTACCGCCAGAATGGCCGCGTTGGAGGACACCGTGGCGCCTGAGATGGCGTCCACCTCATAGGCGTTTGCGCTGGTCTTGCCTGAAAACTGTGCGCCGAAAGCCTCATTGCGCACCTTCTGGCCAAGGCCGGGCGTCTCGTCATTTGCAAGGAATTCCACGGCGCGGATGGCGCCGTCCTGCCCGAAGGCCACCATCACGGGCACCTGGCCGCCGTAGCCCTGCGCCTGCGCGGTAATTACCCAGCCCGCGCCGTTTGCCGCGCGCGCAGCCTCGGTGACGCCCTCGGCCTCTACGGGCACAATATCGAAGCTGTCCGCCTCGGGCAGAAGCCGGATGCGCGTCTGCTGCGCGGCGGCCGCCTCATTGGCCGCGATGATAGGCGCTGTGATGCCGTTTGTAGCGGCCAGCAGCACCGCCACAATGAGGCAAATGCCGGTGAGCACAGCGATGGGCCTCAATGTCTCCTTCATTTGCGCCTGCCCCCTCCCAGCGGCTTCTGCCGCGTAAGCTCGTTGATATAGGGCACCAGCAGGTTCATCAGAAGCAGGGCAAAGCTGACGCCCTCTGTCATATTGCTGCAGAAGCGTATCAGGCAGGTGATGCACCCAAGCCCTATGCCGAACACCAGCTTGCCCAGCCGGGTGAAGGGGCTGGTGACATAATCGGTGGCCATGAAGAAGGCCCCCAGCATCAGGCCGCCCGAAAGAAGCTGCACTACCACGTCGTGCCCTGTGACGGCGCTGAGCACCGCCACCGTGCCCAGATAGCTGAAGGGGATGAGGGCGCTGATGGTGCCGGTGAGGATAAGGTACACGCCGCCCAGAATAAGCGCAAGCGAGCACGTCTCGCCCAGCATGCCGCCGTACTGCCCCAGCAGCAGGCCCAGCGTGCTGCCGGCCGGTATTTCGGCCGCGGCCAGCGGCGTGGCCGAGGCCACGGCGTCCGTGGTGGCGCTGGCCACAAGGTCTATGCCGCCCTTCACGGGGTAGGCGTAATTGGTCATGTGCGCCGCAAAGCCGATGAACAGCGCAAGGCGCCCCACCAGCGCGGGGTTCGCAAAGTTGGTGCCAAGGCCGCCGAACAGCTGCTTTGCCACCACAATGGCCGCAAAACAGCCCACCACGGCCGTCCACAGCGGAATATTGGCGGGCAGGTTGCACGCCAGTATCACGCCCGTGACAAGCGCCGAGCAGTCTTTTACCGCGGACGGGCGCTTTGCCAGCAGGCAGAACAATGCCTCGAACACCACACAGCTCACCGCGCACACGGCCACCACAAGCCACGCGCGCGCACCGAATATCATGCCGGAGGCCACCACCACAGGCATGAGCGCGATGAGCACATGGATCATCAGCCCCTGTGTGGAGCTTCCCTCATGGATATGTGGGGAGGCGGACACAAAGAACTTTTCGCGTTCCATCTCATTTGCCTGCCTTTCTCTGCATTGCCTTTGCAAGGCTCATCGTCTGCGCCACGGGGCGCCTGGCCGGGCACACGAAGGTGCAGCAGCCGCAGCCCATGCACAAATCCACCATCAGCTTATCCAGCCGGGCGGCGTCGCCCTGCGCGTATGCGCCCGCTATCTCCACGGGCGAAAGGCCCAGCGGGCACGCCTCGATGCACCGCCCGCAGCGCACGCACGGCTGCGGCGCGGCCAGCCTTGCCTGCTTTTCCAGAAATACAAGGATGCCGTTGTTCTGCTTGAGCACCGGGAAATCCACGCTGGCAAGCGCGGTGCCCATCATGGGGCCGCCCATCAGCACCTTGGCCGTGCCCTCTTCCATGCCGCCGCAGAAATCCAGCACCTCCCGGATGGGCGTGCCGATAATGACCTCCGCATTTTTCGGCTCTTTCACGCCGGGGCCGTCCACTGTAAGGCGCTTTGTGGTAAGCGGCATGCCGGTGGCAAGGAATTTGCCCAGCGCAGACACTGTGGTGACGTTCATCACCAGCACGCCCACGTCTGCGGGCAGGCCGCCGCGCGGCACCTCGCGCCCGGTGGTGCGCTCTATCAGCACCTTTTCCGCCCCCTGCGGATAGCGCGAGGGCAGAGGCTTCACCTCATAGTCCGCATCGTTTTTCACAAGGCTGAGCATCAAATCGATGGCTTCGGGCTTGTTGCGCTCGATGGCAATGATGACGCGCCCGATGCCCAGATGCTTTTTCACCGCCGCAATGCCCGCCAGCACGGTGTCGGAGCACTCCAGAAACTCGCGGCTGTCCGCCGTGAGGTAGGGCTCGCACTCGGCGCCGTTTATCACCAGCGTGTCAATGGGCGCCTGGGGCTTTACCGTCAGCTTCACCGCCGTGGGGAAGCCCGCGCCGCCAAGGCCCACAAGGCCCGCCGCGCGCGCTGCAGCCGCAAGGCTTTGCGCATCCGTCACCTGGGGCGGCACGCAGCTTTCATCCGGCGCCTGCGCGCCGTCCGGCACAATCACGACAGCGGGCACGTCCGCGCCACCGGGCATTTTCAGCACCGTTACCTCGCTCACCGTGCCGGAAACGCCGGAGTGGATGTCCGCACCCACAAACCCTTTTGCGCGGCCCACCACGGTGCCCACCTTTACGGCATCGCCCTTTTTCACCGCCACCTCACATGGCGCGCCAATGTGCTGGCTCATGGGCAGCACAATTTTAGACGGCAGCGGCATCACCTGTGTGGCAAAGCCTGCCGTGTTCTTCCTGTGCGGCACCGCCGCGCCCTTTGCGCTTCGCGCAAGGCTCCAACTCATCTTCAGAACCCCCTGCCTTCTTCCTCCCGGCGGGCATGCCCGCCCCGGGGCTTTCAAATCATACGGCTTCATTTTAGCACCCTATTTCCCGGTGCGTCAATCGTTCCAGTGGATGAATATTCGCTTTTGCACCGCTTTTTTCCGAAAAAAGCGGCTTTGCAGGGCAAAAAATGGGAAACGTTTACAGATATGCCCTACTTCGTCAAATTTTTATCATTTTCTCTATGATTTTATCGCGTTTGTTTTTTTGTTTTATGCGCTATGCACAGGGCACAAAATTTCACTGCCGGGGCCGCCGTGTGCACCTTGCGCTTTCCCGGCAGGGTATGCTATACTGTATGTATAAATTTCCGCGGCCTGCATGCCCTGGCCGCGCGTTTTCTGGAGGCCGCAGCATGCCCTTTCTGGTGACGGATTCCGCCGTGCCCCTGCCGGCAGAGACACTGCCCGCGCTGAAGCTGACGCATCATTACGATGCACCCACCCGCGGCGAGGTGTATGCGTATCTTCGCTGCTATGTGCACAAGGGCGCGCTGTGCTACAACCTGCTTGTGTTCGACGAGGCCCCGCCGCCCACGGCGCGCATCGGCTTTGCGCTGTGCCCGGCGGAAAGCGAGGGTGAGTTTTTGTTTGCTTCCTTCGGAAAAGCGCCGGGCTCGGACGCGCTGGCCCTGTGCCGGGCGCAGCCTGGCGGCGGCTACGCCGCCGTGCGGGGCTTCCCACCCACGGCGGCAAAGCGCAGCGCAGGCGAGGACGAGCAGGGCCCCTACTGGTGCGCCGAGGGCATACTGCCCGCGCAGGTGCTGCGCGAGGCGTTCGGCAAGGCGCCGCGCGCCGGTGAATTCTGGCCCGGCAATGTATTTTTGTACGACACCGCTGCGCCCGGCTTCGGCGCCGCGTTTCCGTGCGAGCGCGGGCCGGGCGGCTGGCTGGCCGGCTTTGAGCCGTTCATGGTGGTTCCTTATTAAAGATAATTTCTGCCATACGCGCCGGCGGCGCAGGCTGAAAAACAAAGGTTTGGGAGGCTGTTATCATGTTGAAATTTCTGTTGAAGCTGCTTGCCTGGGTGGGCGCTATTGCCGCGGCGCTGGCCGCGCTTGCCTATTTTGACAAAGCCAAGGCGAACGACTACATCGAGATATATTCAGACGACGAGGACGATGTGTTCTGAGCCGGAGGCTGAAGAGAGAAGCCTGCCCCCGGCAAGGCCGGAGGCCGCATTTCGCTACGGCAAGCTGAGGCAGACAAGCAAGGCCCCTTCTGCGCGGCAGCGCGCAGAAGGGGCCTTTTTCTATAAAGCACCGTGCATCACACGCCGGACTGCGGCACTTTGCACAGCGGCTCGTAATATTTTTCGCGGTAGGCGGCCAGCATTTCGTTGAAATCCGGCACAAAGCCGTCGTGCATATTGCGACGCAGCGCATGGGCGTCGAAATGGTCGTAATCAGCCTCTGAGCCCACAAGGCGTGCGGCGATGTTGGAGCAGTGGTCTGAAATGCGCTCCAGATTTGTGAGTATCTCAAGGAAAATGACGCCGCTTTCAATCGCGCACACGCCCTGCTTCAGGCGCTCGACATGGCGCTCGCGCAGGGCCTCTATCATGGCGTCGATGGTCTCCTCCAAAGGCTCCACCCGTTCCGCCGCACGCACGTCGCCGCCCTCAAACGCCCCATAGGTGGTGGCCAGTATTTCGCACAGCGCCTCGTGCACCAGCAGAAGCTCCCGCTTTGCGCTGGGGGAGAACACAATTTCCTTATCATGCATTTCGCCCGCGCGCTCGGCCACATTGACGGCATAGTCGCCAATGCGCTCAAACTCCACCACATAGTTGATAAGCTCGTTCACCTGCCTGCTTTCGGTGACCGAAAGGCTTTTGTTGGTGATTTGCACAAGGTAGTTCGAAATAGATACCTCCAGCTTATCCACCACCGCCTCGCGGCGGTTCACCTTATGCAGCATTTCCTCGCTGTAATCAAACAGCATCGGCACGCAGGCGCCGTAATTTTTCTGCGCGTTGCGGGCCATGGTCTCCACCGCGGCCTTGGCCTGCTGCACCGCCACGGCGGGCGACTGGAACAGGCGCTCGTCCAGAATGGGCACCTCTACGTCGGCCTCTTCGCTCTTGTCGTCCGGGATAGTGAGCTCGGAAAGGCGCACCAGCCATTTTGAGAACGGCAGAAGCAGCAGCGTGGCAATCATGCTGGTGGCCGTATGCAGGTTGGCAATGGAGCCCTTTGTCATCAGCGCGTTCCAGAACGGGATGCCGAACAGGGCCTTTGCGCCGTATATCACCACCATGAAGAATGCGGTGGAGATAAGGTTGAAATACAAATGGATGACGGCGCTGCGCTTAGCGCCTTTGGAGGCGCCGATGGCCGCCAGCATGGGAGTGAAGCATGTGCCGATATGCGTGCCCAGCACGATGGGCACGGCGTTGCCGAACGTGACCACGCCCGTGTCGCTCAGCGCCTGCAGAATGCCCACGCTGGCCGAAGACGACTGGATGGCCACTGTGGCGGCCAGGCCGGCCAGAAGGCCCAGCAGCGGGTTTTCCAGCGCGGTGAACACGCCGATGAAAAACTCTGAATCCTTCAGCGGGGCCACGGCCGTCTCCATCATGAACATGCCGGTGAACAAAATGCCGAAGCCCAGCATAATCTGCCCCGCATTGCGGCGGCCGGGCGCTTTGAAAAACACATACAGGATAGCGCCCGCAAAGGCCACGATGGGCGCAAAGGTGGTGGGGTTGATAACCTGCATCAGGAGGCTGTCGCCGGAGATATCCGCCATGCGGATGATCTGCCCTGTAACAGTGGTGCCGATATTGGCGCCCATGATGACGCCCACAGCCTGTGAAAGCCCCATGATGCCGGAGTTTACAAGCCCGATGACAATGACGATGGTGGCCGCGGACGACTGCAGCACACCGGTGATGAGCGTGCCCAGCAGCACGCCCAGAAGGGGGGAGGAGATAAGCTTCTGCAGCACCGTCTGCATTTTGCCGCTGGCAATCTTCTCAAGGCCGGAGCCCATGATGCTCATGCCGTACAGGAACAGCGCAATGCCGCCCGCCAGATTGATCGCGTCGAAAATGGTCATTGCCGCTGGCCCCCCTTTTTACAAAAATATCCGGCGCCCGCGCACATTCTGCCGCATGCTGTCAAACGCCGTCAAATGTATGATAGCATTCCGCATGCGGGGCGCGCAAGGCTCCGGATAAAAAAAATTATATCTTTTCTTTACTTTTTCTTTTCTTTCTCTTTACAAATTATGCGCCGCCCTGCTGCACGGTGACGGCCACGCCCGCGGGCGCGCACACAGCGGCCTCGCCCTCCAGCCGAAGCCAGCCGGTGTTCTCGCAGATATGGTCCGGGCAGACGCTGTCCACAAAGCGCACCGCGCCGTCCTTCACCTCCAGCGTCACGGGCAGGGCCGCCCCCTCTATGGGGTAGATGCCGTCCTGCGAAAGCGGCAGGCACACCGTGCCGCCGCCGGCAATGTCCACACGGGCCACGGCGCCCGCGCCGCCCGGCCGCACAAGGAAAAACAGCGCCGCCACCGCCAGCACGCCCAGCGCAAACCAGATGTTCTTCTTCAAGGCGTGCCCTCCCTCCCCTTGCGCTTTTTCTTCTTCCCCACTATACTATAATCAAATGCAAAATGCAAAAATAAGGAGCTGATGACGTGACAAACGAAAAAGAACTCATGCAGAGCATCGACACTTTCCTTTCTGAAAATAAAGACACCATGCTGGCGGACCTGAAAACGCTTATCGACCAGCCCAGCGTGCGCGGCGAGGCCGCGCCCGGCGCCCCCTATGGCACAGACGTGAACGCGGCGCTGGAAAAAGCACTGGCCATTGCCCGCCGCATGGGCCTTGAGACGGTGAACTGTGAGGGCAATATCGGCTGGGCCGACCTGCCCGGAAAAAGCAAAAAGCAGATTGCCACCATCGCCCACCTGGACGTTGTGCCCGCGGGCAACGGCTGGACGTCGAACCCGTTTGAGATGGTGGTGAAGGACGGCTGCGTTATCGGGCGCGGCACGCTGGACGACAAGGGCCCCGCCGTGCTGACGCTTTACATCGCCAAATTTTTCAAGGAGCGCGGCGTGCAGCTTCCGTACACCCTGCGCCTTCTGTTCGGCACGGATGAAGAGACCGGCATGGAGGATGTGGAGTGGTATCTGGAGCATTACGACGCGCCTGCCTTCCTGTTCACGCCGGACGGCGAATTCCCCGTGGGCTACGGCGAAAAGGGCGGCTATGGCGGCGACGTTATTTCGGCGCCTATTTCAGGCAATTTGATGGAATTTGAGGGCGGCGTGGCCGGCAACGTGGTGCCCGACAAGGCCAGCGCGCTGGTAAAGGCCGACATTGCAGCGCTGCGCAGCACAGAGAGCGTGACGGCAGAGCCCGCAGGCAGCGGCCTTGTGCGCATCACGGGGCACGGCGTCGGCGGGCACGCCTCGATGCCGCAGGGCACCGTAAACGCCATTGCCCTGGTGGTGGACTATCTGCTGCAGAACAGGCTGTGCAGCGAAAGCGAGAGCCGCGCGCTGGAAATGGTGCATGTGCTGCTCTCTGCCACGGACGGCTCCAGCACCGGCATCGCCAGCCGCGACGATGTGTTCGGCCCGCTTACATGCATTGGCGGCACCATCGCCCTGAAGGGCGGCTGCCTTGTGCAGAACATCGACATCCGCTACCCCACCAGCATCACCGATGAAGAGATGTTCGCCAAAATCAGCGCCTTTGCCGCCCAGTACGGCGGCAGCTTCAAGCCCATGAAGGCTATGAAGCCGTTTTATATCGAGCCCGACAGCCCGGCCATCCGCGCGCTGGTGGATACCTACAACGAGGTGACCGGCCAGAGCAAGCAGCCCTTCACCATGGGCGGCGGCACCTATGCGCGCCACTTCCCCAATGCCGTGAGCTTCGGCATTGAAGAGCCAGAGGAGACCTGGCCCGCCTGCTGCGGCGCCATGCACAGCGCCAACGAGGGCGTGCCTGTTGAGCATCTGATGAAGTGCCTGAAAATTTACCTGCTGGCCACTGCGCGCCTGATGGAGCTGGAATTCTGAGCACTGCCGCGCATCCGCGTCATATCAACATATGAAAAAGGCCGGGGGGCCGCCCAGCGGGCGGCTCCCCGGTACTTTTTGCACCTGCCGGATTTTATTCAGCTTTGCCCGCCTCTGTCAGGTGAAACAGCAGCCCCGGCCCGTTTTCGCCCTGCGCACTGCTCGAAGCTGCGTTCAGCACCTGTACCCTGCCATCGGGCGTGCTGACCGTCACCGTCACGCCTTTCTCCGGGCTTTTGCCCAGAACCTGCTCCAGCACATAGCCGCCGTCTCCGCCTTTTTCCGCAGGCCCGCTCACTGCACTGGAAGCGCCGGTGCCCTCCAGCTTTGGCTCTGCGGCGGGCGGCTCCGCCGCAAAGGCCACAGCGCCCACGCTGAACACGGCGGCCGCCAGCGCCGCAGCCGTGAAGGAGGCTTTCTTTTTATTCATGATTGCTCTCATCCTTTCTCTCCACTGATTTTCTGAAAAACAACTGCAAAAGGGGCTAAAGGCACCGCGCTGCGCTTCGGCGCAGAGAAGGGCGCGCGCATAGGGCGCCCTCTCTGCGCCGCCCTGTGCGCACACGACAGCCTCGTCGCACGCGAATTCAATGTCCCTGTTTGCCAGAATAAACAGCGCCCACACCGCCGGGGAATACCAGTGCAGGCACACGGCCGCCGCGAACAACAGCTTTCGCAAAGCGTCAAAGCGCACGATATGCATGCGCTCGTGCGCCAGCACATAGAAAAGCTGCTGCCCCTGCCATTTGCTTTCCGCGGGCAGCACCACCACCGGGCACAGCACCCCATAGGTGAAGGGCGTGGCGCAGGCGGCCGTTTTCACCCGAAGCGGGCGGCGCACCGGCCACGCCTGAAAAAAGGCCTGCACCTGCGGGCAGGCGCAGGGCGCGGCGTTCCGCAGCCGCCAAAGCGCCGCCGCATACACTGCCAGAAAATAGATGCCCAGGGCGCAGGCGCCCGCCAGCCAAAGCTGTGCCCACGGCAGGCCCGGCGCGGCCTGCGCTGCCTGCCCGCCGCCCAGGCCGGCCCCGGCGCGGGCCGGCCAAAGTGCCCACGCGCCTGTAAAGCGCACCGGCACCAGCAGGCGCAGCGCTGCCGCGCACCACAGTACAGGCCACAGCCTGCGGGGCGCGCGCCGCTTTGCCGCTGCGCGGAGGCATATCACCAGTGCCGCCATCAGGGCGCCCTGCAGGCCCACGGTAAAATAGCGCGCAAACAGTGCCTCCGGCAGGCTCATGGCTGCTCCTCTTCCTGTGCGGCCGCCACCATGGCCTCCAGGCGCGCCAGCTCATCCTTCGAAAGCCGTTTCGAGCCCAGCAGCGCGGCAAACAGCTTTTCGGCCGAGCCCTCAAACAGCTTTTCCAGCAGCGCGCCCGCCGCGCTGCGCTGCACCTCCTCCCGCGCCACACAGGGGGTACAGAAAAAGCCCGGCTCTGTGCGGCGCACGGCGCCCTTGTGCACGCACCGGCGCAGCAGCGTATAGGTAGTGTTCGCGTTCCAGCCCCAGGCAGCCGTCATCTCTTCGGCCACCTGTCTTGCCGGGCATCCGCCCGTGCGCCACAACACCTGCATCACCTTCAGCTCGGCATCTCCCAGCTTTTTTTCCATTCGGGCCTCTCCTTTCGCAAGACAGTTGTAGTAGCTTCAATATACTACTATTGTCTTACCAAAGTCAAGCACTGCCTCTGCTTTTTCACACAGTTTTCAAAAAGGGCCGCCCCGGCGTACAAGCCGGGGCGGCCCTGAATACTCTCTTTTTAGCGTCACACGCCCATGGTACTCGTCTCCGGCAGCGTGGAGCCGCCGTCGATGACAAACTGGGCGCCCGTGAGGTAGCTTGCCTCGCTGCTGGCAAGAAAAGCCGCCAGCTCGCCCACCTCCATGGGGTCCGCCAAGCGGCCCAGGGGGATGGAGGCGGCAATGCCGCCCACCACGCTCTGCGGGTTCTCCGGGCAGGACTGGCGCGCCATGCCCTGCACCATGGGAGTGAGCACATAGCCCGGGCAGATGGCGTTCACGTTCACATAGGGCGCAAATTCGCGTGCCAGCGCCTTGGTAAGGCCCACCAGCGCGGCCTTGCTCATGGCATAGGCCGCCTCGCCGGGGTCCGCCACCATGTCGCCCGTGACGCTGGACATGATAACCACCCTGCCCCACTTGCGCGCCACCATGCCGGGCAGCACGGCCTTGCAGGTATTCCACGCGCCCTTCACGTTGATGTCCAGATGGGCGTCGCGGTCCGCATCGCTCTGGGTGAGGAAATCGCCCAGGCGGCAGATGCCGGCGTTGGACACAAGGATGTCCACCCCGCCGAACGCCTGCACGGCCGCCTCATAGCCCGCCTGCACGCTGGCCATATCCGACACGTCCATTTTCACGGCAATGGCCTTTGCGCCGCTTTCACACAGGCTTTGCGCCAGCGCCTGTGTTTCGCTGCCGCGCGCGGCCAGCACCAGGTTTGCCCCATGCTTTGCAAAGGCCCTGGCAATGCCCTCGCCGATGCCCTTGGAGGCGCCCGTGATGAGCGCCGTTTTCCCCGTCAGTTTTCCCATGTTTGTCCTTCCTTTCACGGTATGTCAGAATTCCGCGTCCACCAGCTCGCCGTTCTCGTTGAAGGCGATGGGCTTTGCGGTATTGCGCGTATAGCGCAGCATATCGCGCACGCGGGTGCGCTCTTCCTTCATATAAAGGATATAGGCCTTGCCCTCTTTTTTTGCGCGGCCCGTGCGCCCGATGCGGTGCGTATAATATTCATTTGAGGGCGGCACGTCGTAGTTGAACACGGCGTCCACGTCCGTCACGTCGATGCCGCGCGCCGCCACGTCCGTGGCCACCAGCACCGCCAGCTCGCCCGCCTTGAAGCGGGCCATAATTTTATTGCGCTCGGCCTGCGAGAGGTCTCCGTGCAGGCAGTCCACGTCAAAGTTCAGCCGCGCCAGCTGGTTCGAGAGCATGGCGGTGGTGTATTTCGTGTTGCAGAACACCATCACGCGGGCATAGCCCTCTTTGATGATGAGCTCGGTCAGGTCCGCCAGCTTGTTGCGCCCCGTGGTGAGAATCATGTACTGGTCTATTTTGGGCGCGCTTTCCAGCACGGGCTGCACCGTGATTTCCTCTGCGTCGCGCTGGTAAAGCCAGCCGATGTCCATAACCTCGCGGCTGATGGTGGCGCTGAACATGGCGAGGCGCTGTTTGGACTTGATGGCGTCCAGAATTTTCCGCACGTCCTTGTAGAAGCCCATGTTCAGCATCTCGTCGGCCTCGTCCAGCACGATGTCTTTCACATGCGAGACGTCGATGCTCCTGCGGTTCATATGGTCCTGCAGGCGGCCGGGCGTCGCCACCACGATCTGCACGCCCTTTTTTAACTGCTCCACCTGCTTTGCCATGTTGGCGCCGCCATAGACGCAGGCGATGCGGATATCCGGGTAAAAGTGGGCCAAATCGCGCAGATCCTCCGTAATCTGCTGGGCCAGCTCGCGCGTGGGGGCCATCACCACGGCCTGCGGATATTTTTTATCCTGCTGCACGCCCAAAACAAGCGGGATGCCGAAGGCGCACGTTTTACCGGTGCCGGTGGGCGCTTTCGCAATCACGTCGCGGCCTGCCAGCATGGGCGGGATGGCCTTTTCCTGCACCTCGGTCAGTTCGGTGAAGCCCATGCGCTCCACTGCCCTGTGTATCTCTGCGGGCACGTTCAACTCTGTATATTTCATTGCTTTCTCCCCTTGCGCACAACTCTCTGTTCAGCGCCTTTTATCATACCACATCCGCCGCCAAAAAGAAACCGCCCGGGCGCGCGGCTTTCGCCGGACCGGGCGGGGCTCATTTCAGGTTCAGCCTGCGCTTCATGGCGCCGCTGGGCCTGAAGCCCGGCGCCATGACAGGGGCCAGCTTCGTATGCTGGCCCGTTTTGGGGTTCACATACGCCTTTTCGCCGCGCGGGCGCAGCTCAAAGCGCCCAAAGCCCGCGATGGTAACCTTTTCGCCCCGGCGCAGCGCCTCGAGAATGAGCTCCTCCGCCGCCTCCAGCACGCGGGCGGCCTCGCTTTCCGGCAGGCCCGTGCGGGCCGCCGCGGCCGCTATAAGCTGGCTTTTCGTCATACGCGGCGCCCCCTTTCTGCGCGCGGCGTCATTTCATGGCCATTTTGCGGCTGCCCGGCTTCACCAGGGGCAGCCTGCCCCCGGCGCACACGGGGCATTCTTCCGGCGCCCAGTTGGGCAGGTCAAGCTGAAGCGCGCTGGCCACCACGGGCAGGGGACTGGCGCCCTTGGAGCGGTCTACCACACAGGCGATGCCCACCACGACGCCGCCGTGCTCCTCAATAATTTTTGCCGTCTCCAGGCTGGATTTGCCGGTGGTGACGACGTCCTCCATGATGACGCAGCGCTCGCCCGCATGAATTTCAAAGCCGCGGCGCAGCGTCATCACATTGTCCACGCGCTCGGTAAAAATAGCGCGGCGGCCTGTCTGGCGGCCTATCTCATATGCATACACGATGCCGCCCATGGCCGGGCCCACCACCACGTCGATCTTCATTTCCTTCAGCTTCTCCGCCACCGGGGCCAGCACCTGCGCGGCCTTGTCCGGGTACTGCTGCAGCTTTGCCATCTGGCAGTAGGCGTTGGAGTGCCGCCCGGAGGAAAGCAGAAAATGCCCCTCCAGAAAAGCGCCCGTCTCTTTCAAAATATCCAGCTTGTCGCTCATATCCCGTCTTCCTTTCTGTTCCGGCGGGCGGCTTACAGCGCCGCGCCGCGTATTTCCTCCAGCGTTTTCACGCCGTTTTCGTCCATCCATGCGGCCATGCCGCGGGCCACGTCCTCGCAGGCGCGCGGGTTTGCGAAGCTGGCCGTGCCAACCTGCACGGCGGCGGCGCCCGCCATGATAAACGCCAGCGCGTCTTCACCCGTGGCAATGCCGCCAAGGCCCACCACCGGCACACGCACCGCCCTGCACACCTGATACACCATGCGCAGGGCTATGGGCCGGATGGCCGGGCCGGAAAGGCCCGCAAATATATTCCGGAACACCGGGCGGCGCGAGGCAAGGTCGATAGCCATGGCCTGAAAGGTGTTCACAAGGCTCAGGCCGTCTGCGCCGGCCTCTTCGCAGGCAAGCGCCATTTCGGTGATGTTTTCCGCGTTGGGGCTCAGCTTTACCACCAGAGGCTTTTTGGTGCACGCGCGCACGCGCGCCACCACTTCGCGGGCGCTCTGCGCCCGAATGCCGTAGGCGATGCCCCCGGCCTTCACATTCGGGCAGGAGATATTCAGCTCTATCAAATCCACATCCGTGCCGTCCAGAAGGCGCGCGCCCTCTTCGTACGTCTCGATGGTGCTGCCGCCCAGGTTCGCCATGGCCGCAGGGCCAAGGCGCTTCATGGCGGGCAGCTCGTGCTCAATGAAATGGCGCACGCCGGGGTTCTGCAGGCCGATGGAATTGATAAGGCCCGCGGGCGTCTCGTACAGCCGTTCGCCCTCGTTGCCCGCCTTGCCCTCCAGCGTGAGCCCCTTGCCGGAAATGGCGCCCAGCCAGCGCATATCCACAATGCGCGAAAACTCCTGCCCAAAGCCGAAGGTGCCCGAGGCGGCGATGACAGGGCTTTGCAGCGGCACGCCGCAAAGCGTCACACGCAGGTCAGCCAAAGAACACACCTCCCTCGAATACCGGGCCCTCTTTGCAGATGCACACAAGCGCGCCCTTTTCCGTTTTGCAGGTGCAGCCCAGGCATGCGCCGAGGCCGCAGGCCATTTTGCGCTCCATGCTCACATAGCACTTTGTGCCTGCGGCAAGGCATTTCTGCACGGTGGCGCGCATCATGGGCTCCGGCCCGCAGATATACACCACGTCATAGTTCTGCGGCTGCAGCAGCTCTGTCACAAAGCCGTGGTGCCCATAGCTGCCGGTATCTGTGGCAATGCGCACCCTGCGCCCGCCGCCCGCGAAGTGGGCAAGGCGGTAGGGCTCGTCGCGAAAGCCCAGCAGGCATTCCACCTGCGCGCCCTGCGCCGTGAGCTGCTCGGCCAGATAAAACAGCGGCGCCGTGCCGATGCCGCCCCCCACAAGGGCAACTTTTTCGCCCTCCAGCGCAAAGCCGTTGCCCGCAGGGCCGGTGAGCTGCAGCGTGTCGCCCTGCCGCAGCGCCGCCAGCCTGCGCGTGCCCGGGCCCTTCACCTGAAACAGAAAGCTCAGCGCGCGCGTGCCCTCCTCGTAATGGTGCACGCTGATGGGGCGCGAGAGCAGCGGCGGCTCGTCCGCCGCCCAGGCGCGCAGCATATAGAACTGGCCCGCTTTGGGCTTTTCGTACTGCGGCGGAAGATATACAGTGAGAAGGAAAATATCCGCCGCCTGCTGGCTTGCCACCAGGACGCCGGCCTCAAAGCTCTGCGCAGGCATGGGCAATGGCCTCCTTCATTTTTACGCACTCGTTGTACGCCGCCTCGGCAAACGGCACGCCCGGCTGCTTTTTGTATGCCAGCAGCACGCCGCGGCTGGAGTTCACCACACCGCCGTTGCCCGCGCTGAGGTACTGCGCAATGTCCTGCGCGGTGCCGCCCTGTGCGCCGTAGCCGGGGATGAGGAAGAACGAATCGCGGTAGCGCGCGCGGATCTGCCTTGCCTCTTCGATGTGGGTGCCGCCGATGACGAGGCCCAGCGAGGAATAGCCGCTCTCGCCCAAAAATGCCTTGCCCATGGCGTTCAGCTTGTCGCCCACCATATCGTACACATGGCGCCCGTCGGCAAGCGCCTCGTACTCAAAATCCTTTGCGCCGGGGTTCGAGGTGCGGCACAGGACGAACACGCCCTTGCCGTTTTCGCGCATGTACTGCGCATAGGGCTCGATGGAATCCAGCCCCATGTAGGGCGCCAGCGTCATCCAGTCCGCCTCCAGCTCGCCCGTGAAGTGCGCCCTGGCGTACATCTCGGCCGTTTTGGCAATGTCGCCGCGCTTCACGTCCGCAATCACCGGCAGGCCCTGCGCACGCAGGTATTCCACCGTAGCCTTATAAGCGCGCAGGCCGTCCAGCCCCAGGGCCTCATAGTATGCAATCTGCACCTTGAAGCACGCGGCGGCGGCCTTTGTGGCCTCGATGATTTCGCGGTTGAAGGCAAACACGTTTTCCCCAGCCGTGCGCCCCGGCTGTGCAAAGCCCTCCGGCAAATAAGAGGGGTCGGTGTCCAGCCCCACGCACACGGGGCCGCGCTGGGCCACCGCCTCATACAAACGGTCTACTTGCAGCATGTCGTCATTCTCCTTTTCTCTTTCCATGGTTTCCCATTCACGCCTGATAGGTGAGGACGCCCTGCTTCACGGTCGCCTTCACCCTTCCGGCCAGGCGCAGGCCCGCGTACGGCGTGTTATGGCTCTTTCCGGCAAATTCATCCGGGTTCACCGTATACTCCTCCTCCGGCGCCGCCAGCACCACGTCGCCGTCAAAGCCCGGCTGCAAAAGCCCCTTGTTCAGGCCCATGATCTGCGCGGGCGTGCGGGACAGCATGCGGCTCAGGCGGGAAAGCGGCATGCCATGCTGCCTGCACAGCTTTGTGTAGCACACGGAAAAGGCGGTCTCCAGCCCCACGCAGCCGGGCGCGCCGTTCTGCTTATCCTGCGGGGTATGGGGGGCGTGGTCGGTGGCGATGGCATCCACCTCGTCCGCAAGCATGGCGCGTATCAGCGCGTCCACATCCTCCTGCCGGCGGATGGGCGGGTTCACGCGGAATTCATCATGGCAGAACCAGATATGGTGGGGCGTCACTTCAAACGTGACGCGCACCCCGCGGCGCTTTGCGGTGAGGATATCCTCCAGCGCCTCCTTTGTGCTCACATGGCACATGTGCAGCTTTGCCCCCGTGGAGGCGGCGAGGTATAAGTTGCGCGCCGTCTCCAGGTTTTCCGCAAGGCGGTAATCTGTGGCGGAAAGGTCCATATCCTCGGCATGGCTCATGACGGTGAGGCCCTTTTGGGCCGCGATGCACATGGCCTCGTACATTACCTTCGATTCCCGCACGCCCTTGCCGTCCTCGCTGATAAAGCGGAGGTTTTTCGGCAGCGCGCGCAGGTGGCTCACCGTTCTGCCGTCAAAATCCTTTGTGATGGACACGCACTGGTTCACATCGCACAGGCCCACGCGCCGGGCCTCGTCCATCACGCTTTGCGCAATGGCCCCCGTAGAGCACACGGGGCTCGTGTTGGGCATGCAGTTCACAAACGTATAGCCGCCGCGCGCCGCCGCGCGGCTGCCTGTTTCCACCGTTTCCTTGTGCTCAAAGCCCGGCGTGCGGAAATGGGTGTGCAAATCAATAAAGGCGGGCATGGCCACAAGGCCCGCCGCGTCCAGCACCGGCTCGTCCCCGGCGGCGGCAAGGCCCGCGCCCACAGCGGCGATATGCCCGCCCCGGATGAGAATATCGCCTTCGCGTTCGCCTTCGGCATCCACCAGCCGCGCGTGTTGAATCAGCATGGTATCTCTCCCTTCCAAACGCTTCTTTATTTTTCCCGGCCGTCCTTCATAAACAGGCCCGCCAGGGCAATCAGCAGCCCTGCAACCGCCGCGCACAGGCCGAAAAAGTTCATTGTTGATGCGGCCAGCCCGGCCAGTATAACAGCCAGCCCCATCAGCATTACTTTTACAGAGCGCATCCTGCCCCCCCTGATACAAAAAAGAACTTTTCCCTTAAAAGGAAAAGTTCAAACAATAAGGCTTCGAACGCATACGGCTGTCTTGCTTCGCAGGCAACGCGCCATTGTAACCTCTCCGCCTTTCACTGGTTTTCAAGGTATTGTAGCATGTTCCGCCACGGCTTGTCAACGCTTTGCGGCGCAAAATGCGCCCCGGGCACGGCAAAACCATGCCCGGGGCCGCACTTGCCTTCGCTTTACAGGGAAAACGGGCTTACAGCTCGCCGAAGCCGCCCTCCACAAGGCCCACCAGCGTGTCCACGGCCTCCTGCTCGTCCGGGCCTTCCGCGCTGATTTCTATCTTCGTGCCCTTGCCCATGCCCAGCGTGAGGATGGAGATGATGGATTTGGCATTTGCCAGATTATCCACCTCGGGCTTTGAAAGGTTGCGCACGAACACCTTGCTGTCGAACTGCTTGGCCGCATTTGCAAACTGTGCCGCGGGCCGCGCGTGCAGCCCCGTGCGGTTGCACACCGCCGTCGTCTTTTTATACATTACCGGTCTCTCTCCTTTGCTTCACACAGCACTTTTTTCACCTGCTCCTCGTCGGCGCACGCCGTCACGCGGGCCGCAAGCGAGCGCATCTCGCCCAGCGTCATGCCCGCAAGGGCCTTTTTCACCCGGGCTAGGCTTGATGCGCTCATGGACAGCTTGCGCAGCCCAAGGCCCACCAGCGCCGGGGCGGCAAGGGCGTCGCCGCCCAATTCGCCGCACACGCAAAGGGGCCTGCCCGCCTGCTCGAACGCCTGCGCCGCCATGCCGATAAGGCGGAACAGCGCCGGGTGCCAGCTTTGGTAGTACGGGGCCACGGCGGGGTTCATGCGGTCTGCCGCAGTGAGGTACTGGCATAAATCGTTCGTGCCGATGGAGGCAAAATCCACCTCGCGCGCCAGCTCCGGCGCCATCAGCGCGGCGCTGGGCACCTCGATCATCGCGCCCAGCTTCACCTCGCCCGCGCGCTCGCCCCGCCCGGCCAGCTGGCGGCGCGCCTGCTCCACAAAGCCCTTGGCCCGGCGCACATCCTCCAGCGAGCCCACCATGGGGAACATCAGCCACAAATTGCCGTGCACCGCCGCGCGCAGCGCAGCGCGAAGCTGGGTGAGGAACATCTCCGGGTTTTCAAAGCACAGGCGCAGCGCGCGGCTGCCCAAAAAGGGGTTATCCTCCCTGGGGAGCTGGAAATAGCGCAGCGTTTTGTCGCCGCCGATGTCCAGCGTGCGCAGCACCACCGGGCGCTGCCCAAAGGCGCGCAGCACCTTTTCGTATTGCCCGGCCTGCTCGTCCTCGGTGGGGAAATGGTCGGCGTCCATATACAGGAACTCTGTGCGCAGCAGGCCGGCAAAGCCGGCGTACTGCGCGGCCTCCAGCTCTTCACCGGCGGCGCTGCCGATGTTCAGGCCAAGGTCTATCCGGACGCCGTCCCTTGTGAACGGCTCCTTGTCCAGCCATGCGGCCTCCTCCCTCATCTGCCTCTGCCACTGCCCGCGCGCAGCCTGCGCCGCAGCCAGCCGTTCGGGCGAAGGCTGCGTTTCCAGCGTGCCGGCCCCGGCGTCCACCACTGCCGTTTCGCCGTGCCGCACGGCCTGCATCAGGCCCGCCACGCCCAGCACGGCGGGGATGCCCCAGCTTTTTGCAATGATGGCGGAATGGCTGGTGGCACCGCCCGTCTCGGTGACGATGCCCAGCACGTTGGCCCTGTCCATGGTGGCGGTGTCGGAGGGCAGCAGCTCCTTTGCCGCCACGATCACCGGCTGCTCAAGGCAGCTTAGGCTGCGCTCGGGCGCGCCCTGCAGAATGCGCAGCAGCCGCAGCTTCACGTCGTAAAGGTCTGCCGCGCGCTCGCGGATGAGCGCGTCCGGCGCACTGCCCAGCACGGCGCGGTAATTTTCATACACCTGCTCCACGGCCCACTGCGCCGTCCACTGCTCGCCCTCGATGCCCGCGAGGATCTCCTCATCCATCACTTCATCGTCCAGGATATCCATGTGCGCCTCGAAGATGGCGGCCTTGTCGGCCTCCAGCCGGGCGCACACGCCGCCCAGCTCCTCGCGGGCGGTGCGCTTGGCGGCCTCGTACAGGGCCCGCTGCTCTCCCGCGCTGCCGCCGTGCCCGGCGCACGGCGGCGCGGGCACGAACGGCTCGTAGCAGTACAGCGGCCCCGCGGCCACGCCGCGCGAGACGCCTGTTCCGTGGTAGATCATGTCATCCGCTCCTTAAAACGCTTTGTGGAAGATTTCCAGCACGTCCTTTTCATCCATGGGCACAAAGGCGCTCTTCAGCTGCGCGCCCGCCTTTTTGGCCATGATGCCGAAATGCTCTTCACCGATGCCCAGCTCGCGCAGGGTCGTGGGCAGCCCCATGGCCTTGAAGTAATCCGCCGTGGCCTCGATGGCCTTCCCGGCAATCTCCATCGGGGGCAGCGAGGCGTCAATGCCCCACACGGCCGTGCCGTAGTCCACATATTTATATACGTTTTCTTCCTTCAGCATATGGCGCAGCCAGTGCGGGATAAGCACCGCCAGGCCCGCGCCGTGCGTGACGTCGTAATATGCGCTGAGCTCGTGCTCCATGGGGTGTACGCTCCAGCCGACGGGCGCGCCCTTGGTGAGCAGGCCGTTGATGGCCCAGCTGCTGGCCCACATCAGGTTGGCGCGCGCCTCGTAATCGTCGGGCTGCTGCCAGGCGCGGTGGCCGTACTTCACGCAGGTCTTTAGCACGGCCTCCGCAAAGCGGTTCTGCAGGTAGGCGTCCGGGTGGTTGTTGAAGTACACTTCCATTACATGGCTCATGATGTCCGCCGTGCCCGCGGCCGTCTGGAATTTGGAGACAGTGAAGGAATACTCCGGGTCCATAATGGACACCACAGGGCGCATGCCGGGCGCGCTGACGCCCACCTTTTCGTGCGTCTCCATGTTGGAGATGACGGCGCTGGTGTCCATTTCAGAGCCGGTGGCCGCAATGGTGAGCACCGCGATGATGGGCAGGATGGATTTGATAGGCGCCTTCTTCGTCACCATATCCCAGGCGCTTCCCTCACAGGTGACGCCTGCGGCCACGGCCTTGGCACAGTCGATGGTGCTGCCGCCGCCCACGGCCAGCACTACGTCCAGCCCGTGCTCACGGCAGATGGCAATGCCCTTTTCCACTGTGGTGATGCGGGGGTTGGGCTCTACGCCGGCCAGCTCTTCATATGCGATGCCGTTTTCCGCAAAAATCTTCGTGATGGCGTCATACAGGCCGATTTTTTTGATGCTGCCGCCGCCGTACACCATCAGCACCTTGCTGCCGTGCGCCTTTACGCTTTCGGCCAGCTGGGCGAGCTGCCCCCTGCCGAAGAATACCTTTGTGGGGATGTGATACATGAATTTATCCATTGTGAATTCTCCCTTTCATAATAAATCACACAAAGCCCGTTTGCAAGCGCGCGGCGCCTGCCGCCGGGCCCTGAGCTTGCTAAGCTTCAGGCACAGCCTTATGCCCCTTGTGCCGCCGCCTTGTAGGCGCGCAGCGTCTCAAGCAGCTTTTCAGGCTGGCCGTAATACTGCATTACGCTGCTGCCGATGAAAAAGCCGTCCCCGCCGGAGGCGCGGATGAACGCCACCTCCTCCGGGCTGCGGATGCCGCCGCCGCAGTACACCGGGCAGCGCAGGCCCTGCCTGCGCAGCCCGGCAATGCAGTTTTTCAGGGTGTCCCAGTCAAAATCCGGCGTGCGCTCGTTTGCATAGGGCATGGCCTGCATGTACACGAAGGTCTGGCTTTTCAGCGCCTCGGCCACCATCTGCGGCTTCATCTGAAACGAGACGAACGGCGCCACATGCACGCCGCTCTGCGCAAGGCGCGCCGTGGCCGCGGGCTCGTTGAAATCTGCCGTGATGATGGTGTCGATGCCGTTCCCGGTGCAGAACCGGGCCAGCTCCTCCACACCGATGTCGAATACGCACTCCTGATACAAAAGCAGGTATACCTCCATATGGGGGTACTCGCGCTTGAAGCGCGCAATATCGGCCAGATAGCGCGCATAGTCGCTGCACTGGGCGCGCGCCGCGGCCATTTTTTCCGCAATGTAGTCCATCTCCAGATACGGGTCCTTTGCCGGAAGGCTCCACTCGATGGCGTCGCACCCGCCTTCGGCGTACAGCTTCGCCATCTCGTAGCTTTTCTCAAGGCTGGGATACCCGCCGGAGAGGTAACAAATTGTTTTCATTCTGCCGCCTCCTGTTCTGCCGCCTGCTCGAACGCCGCGATGCGCCGGCCGAGCTCTGCCGGATCGCCCCACGCCTCTATCAGGCACGAGCCGATATAGGCGCCGTCCGCACCGGCGCGCCTCACCTCGGCAAGGCGCTGGGGCGTGCGGATGCCCATGGTGACATACACCTGCCGCGCCCCCTGCCGGCGAAGCCAGCTGATGGCCCCCGCCAGCGTCTCGCAGCCCGGGCGCGGCGGCTGGCTGCTCTGCGTCATCAGCTGGATGGGCCGCCCTGCGGCTGCTGCACGCGCCACCTGCCCGTCAGGCAGGTGGAAGGGCACGGCCTCCAGCAGCTGCAGGCCGCCCGCCTCCAGCTTTGCGCCGAAGGCTTCATCCGCGCCCTGGCGCTGCGGCAGATACGCCACATGGCGAATGCCCGCCTGCGCGCAGAACTCGAAAAACCGGCTGAGGCCTATTTCCCTCAGGGTGTCCTCGTAGGCGGTGAGCTCCAGCTTTACCTCAGGCAGCCGCTTGTGCAGGGCGCAGATGGCGTCCAGATAGACGCCGAGGTCCGGAAAGGCCGAAAGGCTTTGCAGCATGCGGCTGCGGATGATGTCATGCTCCAGATAGGGGTCTCTTGTGGGAAGGTCCAGCTGAAGATGGCGGCAGCCCGCGGCGGCGTACTGCGCCGCCAGCTCCACGCCTGCGGCGGGGCTGGGCGCGCCGAAATTCAGGTAATAAACCGTATCGAAGCCTCTGTTCACAGCGACGCCCCTTTCGTTTCACCGCAGGCGCCGCGCACCGCCTGCACCACGCGGCGGCAAAGCCCTGCGTCCACAGGCGCGGTGATAATGCCTCCCTGCTTCAGTGCAGAGCCCACGATGGCGCCGTCCGCCACGGCAAGCTGCCGGGCCGCTGTTTCCGGCTTGAAGCCGCTGCCGATAATGACGGGCAGCTTTGAAGCCTGCTTTGCGCGGCACACGGTATCCATAGGCGTCTCCAGCCCGGTGGACAGCCCTGTGACGATAAGGGCGTCGGCGCCGCAGTCCGCTGCTGCCTGCACAGATTCCTCCAGCGAGACAGCCGGGTTCACGAGATGGCTGTGCTTCACCTGCACGTCGGCAAACACGGCGATGTCCTGCGCGCCAAGCTGGCGGCGCATGTGCAGCACCTCCTGCGCACAGGGGCCTATGCTGCCGAGGCCCGTGACCTGCACGGTGTCCACAAAGGCGGGCGAGCGCACGAACCGGGCGCCCGCGGCATAAGCCGCGGCAAGCGCGGCAGGCGTGTCGCTGAACGAGGCGTCCACCCCCACGGGGATGCGCACCGCCTGCACCACACAGCGCGTGACGGCTGCAAGCGCGGCAAGCTGGCCCGCGGAAAGGCTGCGCGCATAAGGCATGTCGGTAGTGTTTTCCACGATGACGGCGTCAAAGCCCGCGGCCTCCAGCGTGCGCGCATCGGCCAGCGCCTTTTCATAAATCTTTTCCATATCGCCGTCATGGCCCAGCGTGCCGGGAAGCGGCAGGCAGTGCACCATGCCGATGAGGCATTTTCCGCCCTCGGCCATGCGGCGCAGAATGGTCGTTTTTTTCATTGTGTGCCCCTCTTGCGGCCCCGGCGGGCAAGCATGCCCCGGGGCCTCTTTGTGCATATGTTTTTTCAAGGCCGCGCCCGCCGGCCCGCAGAACGCAAGCCGGCGGGCGCCTGCAAAATGGAAAATGGATGGTTTTCAAAACATACAGCGCTCTGAGCTCAGCCCATGATGCCCAGCGCCGTGAGCGCGATGCAGCCCACGATAGTGCCGATGATGAGCACGAAGGTGTTCACCTTCTTGCCCAGCAGCCAGTAGAACAGGCCCACAAACCCAAGTTTTGCTATGCCGGGCATGATGCTGTCCAGCGCCGTTTGCAGCGTCATGGCGCTTTCAGTGCCCGCGCCGAATGTAAGCGTAAAGTTTGTGCTCACCATAGTGTAGGTCATGCCGCCTATCACCATGAGGCCCAGAATGGAGGCCGCAAGCATCAGCTTGTCCATCAGGCCGGAGGCCTGCAGCTTATCCAAAAAGCCTGTGCCGAGGCGGTAGCCGATCTGGCCGCCCTTGAAGCGGCAGATGTAAGACGGAATACAGTAGATAAGAGCATACAGGATGGGCCCCAGGATGTTGCCCTGCGCGGCCAGCGAGATGCCGATGCCGGCGGCAATGATGCGCAGCGTGCCGGGGAAGATAGAGTCGAAAATGCCGGACAGCGGGCCCATCAGGGCTGCCTTTACCGAGTTGATGGTTTTGGGGTCAAAGTCCGGGTCTTTGGCGTTCTGCTCTTCCATGGCCACAGTGAGGCCGCCCATAAAGGCGTGCACCTGCGGCGTGATGTTGAAGAACTCCATATTGCGCTGCAGCGCCTTGACATAGCCCTCGTGGTCGTTTTTATAAATGCGCTTGAGCATGGGGGCTATCATGAAGGTGAAGGTTTTGTGCACATAGCGGTCCCAGTTGACAGAGAACCCGCCCGTCAGCGAACGCCAGCACATTTTGCGCAGATCCTTCTTTGTGAACATCGGCTCGCTGGACACGGCCTTGTTCACCTCCTGCACGGTGTTTTCCTTAGAAGTCGTCATCTTGCGCTACCTCCTTTGTCGCAGCGGCAGAAGCCTTGAGTGAATTCAGGTTGAAATCGAATTTCGTCAAAACGAGGATGAGGCCCAAAGCGGCGATGCCCAGCACCGGCACGCCCAGATAGGCCGCCAGCACAAAGCCCAGGAAGTAATAGGGGGCCACTTTTTTGCTCATGATCATGCGCATCAGCATGGCAAGGCCGATGGCGGCCATCAGGCTGCCGGCAACCGTCATGCCGTCGATGAACACCTGCGGGATGGAGTTGAGCAGCTCGGTGACCTTGTCGGCGCCGAACAGCCACGGGAAGAACACAAGGCAGAACTTCAGAAGGACGTTCAGGCCGCCCTCCATGAACATGATGGCCGCGATGCCCTTCTCGTTGCCCTGCGCCGCATATTTATCCGCGATTTTGCTGGTCATGGAGAAGATGCTCCACAGCACGTTCTGGAAGCTGGTGGCAATAATGGCGATGGGGATGGCCATGGTGAGGGCCATTTCAGCGCCGAGGCCCGCATTGATGGCGAACGCCGTGCCCAGCACGCCGCCCACCGCCGCGTCGGGCGGAATGTAAGAGCCGATGGCCATCTGCCCCAGGAAGAATACCTCCAGCGTGGCGCCGATGACGATGCCGGTGGTGAAATCGCCCAGGATCAGGCCCACCAGCGGGCCCAGAATGATGGGGCGGTTCAGATACGGTGTGCCGATGCCCCAGTCGAGGTGGCCGTACGCGCCACACAGGCCCAGTAAGAATGCTTGCAACATGATGTTTCCTCCTTTTTATGATAGTGCTTTTTTCACGGAGACGCTTTTTTCCGTGGGCACTGTCTGCAGTGTCACAGGGAAGCCGGCGCCGTCCAGTTCCGCCAATCTGTCAATTTCCTCCTGCGTGGCAAACACCCAGTGCGTCAGCCTGCGGCAGCCCGGGCGGTCGCCCGTGTAGCCCACGCTCAGCTCTTTTATCTGGGGGCAGCCCTTAATCATGCGGTAGGCGTCCTCGATGCACTCCACCAGGATAAGAAGCTGATAGGGGTCCGTCTTGCCGCTGTTGACGGCGGCGATGGAATCCTCCACGTTTTTAATCACCAGCTTCACCCCGCCGGGCTTGCTCAGCTTGATGGTGGTGAGGCGCAGCGGGTCGTCCTGCAGGGTGTCGCAGGCGATGAGGATGCAGTCCGCCCCCACCGACGCTGTCCATGTGAAGGCCACCTGGCCGTGCAAAAGGCGCTTGTCCACTCTTAAAAGTTTGATCATACCGATCCCTCCTTGTTTATTTCCTCCGGGCCGCAGCAGCCGCGCGGCTCAGAACGTATCCTCTTCGACGGTCTGCTTCATGGCCTCGTTGCAGTAGCACACCGCCTGTTTTCCGAACTGCAGGGCAGTGTCCAGCATTTCTTCCAGCGGGGCGTCCTCAGAATCCAGCAGAGCCAGCAGCAGGGGCAGGTTCAGCCCCGCCAGCACATGCAGGTTCGGGCGGGAGAGCTGGCGCAGAAGCGCGCTGCACACGCTGCCGCCCAGAATATCCGTCACGGCCACCACCTCGTCCTGCGGGCCGTATGCGTCCAGCACAGCGGCAAGGTTTGCGTCCAGGTCCTCCGGGCCGTTCAAAAATGCGCAGTAGCACTCTACGTTCTCATGCCTGCCGCTGATCAGGCTCACGGAATCCATAATGCCTGTGGCGAATGTTCCGTGTGTGGCAACCAAAAATCTTCGCACGTCGGTCTCCTCCTTATATCGGCCCCCGCCGGCCTAGAAATCATCTGTCTGGCCGGCCTCCGGGCTGCTGTCTCGTTCAATATAGTCGTAGATATAGCCAAGCTCGCTTGCGGGAAGCTCTACATGATAATGCTCGCACATGGGGGCAAAGGCGCTGTGCGCCGCGCGGATGAACGCCTCGTGCTCGCGCTCGAACTCGGCCTGCCCTTCAAAGCTGGTGATAAAGGTTTTTGTCACAAGGCGCTCTACCATGCAGCTGATGTGGATATACAGCCCAAGCAGCGTTTTTGCGCCGAAGGGGCGGCCCAGCGCACTTTGCAGGCGCTTGAGGGCGCTTTCCACAAAATCCAGCAGGCGGTCTGCATCCAGAATTGTCAGGCTTTTCACCGCGTTTTCCAGCGAGAAGTTCTTCAGCAGGTTTTGCTGGAACGCCTCCATCTCCCGGCGGGACAGATAGCGCGCAAAGGCCTGGTATACCGTGGGGTTCTCCATAATATCGATAATATCCTCCACCGGGATGAACGGCACATCCTTCCAGCCGGGGTCGAACAGGCCCGATATAAACAGGATATTGTATTCGCGGAATACATCGTCCGGCGCGCCGCCCTTCACCAAGGCGCTGAAATCGCACGTCATGATATCCACATCTACCGCGCGCGGCAGGCTTTCGCGGAACATCTGCATCATGCGCCGGGCCGCGTTGCCGCCCGCCTCGCAGGCAAAGAGGATGGCGTCCTTCCTGCGGCGGTTGATGATGGTGCGGTAATGGCTTGCCGAGCGTTCACACGCGCGCTTCAAAAGCTGCTCCATGGGCACACCCTCCAGAATGGCCGCGCCCGCATCCAGCGCAAGGCGCGTGGAGGTATTGTTCAAAATGCCGATGTCAATGTTGCCGATGCCCTGCAGGCCAAGGCCCACATCTTCCAGCGAGCCCATGTCCACCAGCACCACAAGGTTGCGCACAAAGCGGCGCAAGTGCAAAAAATGGCGGATGCGGCACACGATTTCGTCCTCGGAAGAGGACAGCGGCATATCGAACGGCGTGAACACCGGGCTTTTCAGCAGCTGGTTCACTGTATGCGCCATGCTGCTGGCGGTGGAGGTGCCGTGGCTGACGATGATGCCCACTGTGTCCGGCACATGCAGGCCGGGGTCCATCTCATGGATATACGCGGCCAGAAACACCAGCCTTACGCAGCCCTCCTGCGCCATGTTCAGGTTGCGGCTCAGCAGGGCATCCACGCTCTGCGCAATGGCGTACACCTGCGGCATGCTGCCCTGCACAGCGGCTGCGCACTGCTGCAGCTCGCCGGCGTTTGCCTGCTCCCAGCGGGCCACCCAGACCTGCTCTTTCATCATGTCGTACACGCCCCGCGTGATCATGGCCGCGCTGTCTGCCGGGAACTGGATGCCGTGCTGCTCCAGCACATGGGCCAGCACCTGTTCCACCACCTGGCCAATGGCGCGCACCTTGCTGTTGTCGTACTTGCGGCCAAACACCAGATACTCGTCATAGGCGTACAGCGTCTGCGCCCAGGAACCCAGCATGGCGTCAAAGCTGCTCTGCCCGTTGGCAAAGGCGCGGAACCCATCCAGAAGCCCTTCATAGTAGGCCTGCGCCGGGCGCGTGCGCAGCGTGCCGCGCACCTGCTCCAGCGTCATCAGGCTGCCGGCATCCTCCATTGCCTGTGTGTCGGCATGGTAGCCGCTGAGCAGCTCCTCCGGCATATGGTACAGCTTCAGGGCAAGCGGCCCCGCGCCCCCTTCCCGCGCCAGAAATGCATTGGCGCAGGCGATGCGGATATCGTTATACAGCTGGGAGATATTCTCCGCATAGCGGAAATCTGCCAGGGCCGCCAGCGCCTGCGGGCTCACAGCCACCTGCATGCCCATGCGAAGCTCTTCTTTATGCAGAAAATGCAGGATGAGCTGCGTTTTTTCCTCGGTGCTGCGCTCCTCCAGCTCCGGCAGCTCCGCCTGGATGGGAATGCGCCGCAGAAAGCTTTTGTCCAGCGCGCAGAAGGGCCTGCTTTCGGCTGTGAACACGAGGCGGCACACCGGCACGCGATGCTCCACCGCCAGCGCCTGCTGCTGCAGGGCAAAGGAATCGAAATAGCTGAACAGCTCTTTCTGCAGAGGCCCGGGCAGAAGCTGCACCATATCGAACAGCAGGATGCCCCCTGCGCACTGTGCCATAAGGCCCGTCTGGCCGCCGAACAGCGCCTCAAACAATGCGCGGCCGCCCTGGGCAAACTCCGAGCAGCGCACCGTCACCAGCCTTCCCTGCGCCGAGATACAGCCGCTGCGGCGGGCGTATTCATAAGTAAGCTGGGCAAAAAAGCTTTTGCCCGTGCCCGCCGCGCCGCTGATGAGCAGCGGCAGGCCGTTGGGCGGATACTGCATGGCCGCCTTGCACTGCTCAATGCAATAGTTCAGGCTGGCCTCACTGCCCACGGCTTTGCCAAAATCCGGCTTTTCCTCCGCGCGGCCCTCCAGCGTGTCCATCAGCTCCTCCACGCTTTTGAAGCTCTCCTGCGGAAGCTTGCAGCCGTATTTCCGCTCGGCTGTGCGCCGGTGGATAAAATATACCGGCCTCGTTACCACCTTCACCACAAGCCCCTGCGCCGCCAGCTCATTCAGGTACTGGCTGGCGAGGTTGCGGCTGATGCTGAGCTGGTAGCCAATGTCCTGTGCGGTGTAGCGGGCCATATCTTTTCCGTCCAGCCGCTGTGTGGCCTGTGCAACGTATTCCAGAACCTCGTCTTTCGTGCTGCGCAAATTTCCTGCTGCCATGGCGCCCTCCATTCCCCGTTTGCGTTTTATTATAAATCCACAAATTTCAAAAAACGAAATGGCAAAACTTTTAGCCACTTTCTCCATATTTTCAGCACTAGTGCCGGTAAAAGCTGCGGCCGTCTGCCGTTTTTCGACACTAGCCCAGTATACAGCGGGGAACTGTCTGACCAAAAAACGGCATGAAAAACGGCCTGAGCTTCGCCCAGGCCGGCTTTTGAAAGCAGAGCAGGCAGGTATCAGGCCGCCTTTTCCGCAAAGGTATTGTTCACCACTTCCGCATAGGGGGCTTTTTCGTCCAGCTCGCCCGCAGAGGACATCACCGTCTGCAAAAGCGCAAAGCTCTCCTCGCTCATCACGGGCGTTTCGCAGTAGGCGCCGATATCCTTATAGCGCTGGATGCCGCTGGCCAGCAGGGATACGTCCGTATCTGCAAACTGGGGCTGGATGACCTCGGCAATCTCCTGCGCCGTATGCTCTGCCACCCATTTCTGGCCCTTGGCCACCGCGTTCGTGAAGCCCTGGATCAAATCTGCATTTTCCTCCAGATAGCTTTTTTTCGCAAAATAGGCCGTGTAGGGTATCTCGCCTGCAGCCTCGCCCACGCTTGCCACAATATAGCCCTTACCCTCGGCCTCTACCGAAGACGCGGCCGGCTCGAACATCGTTACATAGTCGCCGGTGCCGCCCAAAAAGGCGCCCGTCATCATGTCGAACTGCACAGAGTTATCCAGAAGCACATCGTTCTCCGTATCCAGCCCGGCCTGCTTCAGCGCATATTCAAATGCCATGTAGGGCACGCCGCCCTTGCGCCCCGGCAGGATATGCGCCCCGGCGAGGTCCGTCCACTCGAAATCCGGCATGGGCTCGCGCGCCACAAGGAAGCTGCCGTCGCGCTGTGTCACCTGCGCAAACACCTGGGTATAGTCTTCCTTGCCCTCGTTGTACACATATACGCTGGCCTCGGGCCCGGCAAACCCGATATCCACGCTGCCGGACAGCACGGCGCTCATCACCTTATCTGCCCCACCGCCGTTTGAAAGCTCTACCGCAAGGCCCTCCTCCTCAAAGAAGCCCAGCTCCAGCGCCACATACTGCGGCGCGTAAAAGATAGAGTGCGTCACCTCGCACAGCGACACGCTCTGCAGCTCTGCCTGCGCCGTGCCGCAGCCGGCAAGCGCCGCAAGGCACAGGGCGGCGCACAAAAGCGCCGCGGCCAGTTTCTTTCCCATCCATACACCACACCTTTCTTTTGTGTGCCCGCAGGGCCCGGCTGCCCCCGCCCCGGCTCCGGGCCGGGCACAGGCGCGCTGCCGTGCAATGCGGGCTTTTATCGCAAGCGGGGCCCGGCGGCGCAAAGCCGCCGCGCCCCGCGGCGTTACCCGCCAAAGCGCCTGTTCACGAGCTTTTGAAGCAGCACGACGCTCTCGTACATCAGCGCCGCCATGATGCTGAGAATGATGACGCCCGTCATCACAAGGTCCATCTGGAACACCTGGCCGCCATACACAATCAGATAGCCCAGCCCCGCTTTGCTGACAAGGAACTCTCCCGCTATCACACCCACCAGCGAGAGCCCGATATTCACCTTCAGCGAGTTGAACATCGTCTTCAGGTTGGCGGGGAAAACAATCTTTGTAAAAATCTGCCGCTTGGACGCGCCGAACGTGCGCGCCATTTTTATGCTTTCGGCGTCAGTGGCGCGGAACCCCGCCAGCATCTCCAGCACGGTGACGATAAGCGAAATAGCCAGCGCCATAAAGATGATAGCGCCGGTGCCGGCGCCCACCAGAATGATGATAACGGGGCCAAGGGCTATTTTGGGCAGGCTGTTCAGCACCACCAGGTACGGCTCTGCCACGCGCGAGGCAAAGCCGGACCACCACAGCACAATGCTCAGCGCAAGGCCTATCATCACACCCAGCAGAAAGCCCGTGAGCGTTTCATACAGCGTGACGCCGATGTGCAGCGCAAGGTTGTTCTGCGACATATCCAGCAGCGTGCCTGCGATGCGCGAGGGGCTGGATACGATGAAGGCATCCAGCACGCCCACGCGGGTGAGCACCTCCCACAGGGCCACGAACAGGAAAAGAAACCCCACCTGGCAGGTGTGCACCCAGCGGGTGCGGCGGCGCACCGCGGCAAGGTAGGCCGCACGGCTTTCAGAAACTGGTTTGTCATTCATCGGTCTGCAGCTCCTTCCAGATATGGTCGAAATAACCGGAAAAGCGGGGGTGCGCCCGGCAGGACAGCGGCGTGCGCCCCGGGCCGAAATCTATTTTCAGCACCTCTTTTATCTCGGCAGGGCGCTGAGACAGCACCATGACATAGTCGCCCAGCGAGATGCTCTCCGGTATATCGTGCGTCACCATCAGCGTGGTGACGCCCTCTGCCTTCAGGATGCGGAACACGTCCGCCGCCACAGACAGGCGTGTTTGATAATCCAGCGCGGAAAACGCCTCGTCCAGAAGCAGGATATCCGGCCCCGCGGCCAGCGTGCGGATAAGGCTTGCGCGCTGGCGCATGCCGCCGGAGAGCTGGCGCGGATATTTATCGGCAAACGCCGCAAGCCCGTATGTCTCCAGCAGGCGCCTGGCGCGCGCCACCGCCTGCGGCGTTTTTGTGCCGCGTATCTCCAGCCCGAACAGCACGTTGGAAAGGATGGTGCGCCATTCCAGCAGGTTGTCGCGCTGCAGCATATATCCGATATGCGGCGAGGTGCCGCGCACCCGTTCGCCTTTCACATACACCTCGCCCTTTGTCGCCGGCAGCAGCCCTGCTATGACGCTGAGCAGTGTGGATTTTCCACATCCGGACGGCCCCACGATGCTGAGGAACTCCCCCTCCTCCACCGCGAAGCTGATGTCCTCAAACGCGTTCACCTCGCCGTTCTTCGCCTGATAGGTGAGCCCGACGTGCTCTACGCGCAGGATCTCCATGCCGATCGCCCCTTTTTATGTACTGATACCCCATTCAATGCACGAGGGCGGCGTTTTGCTCATGGAAAATGCACCGGCCCTTCCCTTGCGCCCTGCCACAGCCCTTGCGCGGGGCCGCGCTTTCTCTTATAATAAAGCTGTGAAAAACCGCGCGGGCCGCCGCATGGCGCGCAGGCGCAGCAGGGCGGCGCGGCAATAGCGCAGCCGCAAAGGGGGAGTGGAAAATGCCTACGGCGATTCCGCAGGGGTATGAGAGCACGCTGGGGCTTTATGAGACGCAGAAGGCCATCGGGCTCATCAAACAAATCTTTCTGGCAAAGCTGTGCAGCGCGCTGCACCTCAAGCGTGTGACCGCACCGCTGTTTGTAGACCCGGCCCTTGGCCTGAACGACGACCTGAACGGTGTGGAGCGCCCGGTGGCGTTCGATATCCCGGCGGTACAGGCGACCGCCCAGGTGGTGCACTCGCTGGCGAAATGGAAGCGCCTTGCGCTGCACGAGTACGACTTTTTCCCCGGCAACGGGCTTGTGACGGATATGAACGCCATTCGCCGCGACGAGGCGCTGGACAATCTGCACTCTGTTTATGTGGACCAGTGGGACTGGGAAAAGGTCATCCTGCGCGAGGACCGCACGCAGGCTTACCTGGAAAAGACCGTGCAGGACATCGTGCATGCCGTGTGCGGCACGCTGGATGAGGTGAAATGGCAGTTTCCCCAGCTCTGTGTGCAGCTGGAGCGCAGCGTTACGTTTGTGACGAGCCAGCAGCTGGAAGACCGCTGGCCCGGCATGACGCCCAAGCAGCGTGAAAACGCCATCTGCCGGGAATGCCGCACTGTATTCATCGGGCAGATCGGCGCGCCGCTGGCCAGCGGCGTACCGCACGACGGCCGCGCGCCGGATTATGACGACTGGCAGCTGAACGGCGACATTCTGTTCTGGCACGAGCCGCTGGGCTGCGCCATGGAAATAAGCAGCATGGGCATCCGTGTGGACGCCGAAAGCCTTGCCGCCCAGTTGAAGGCCGCAGGCTGTGAGGCGCGCGCGCAGCTTGCCTTCCACCGGGCGCTTTTAGACGGAAAGCTGCCCCTCACCATCGGCGGCGGCATCGGCCAAAGCCGCCTGTGCATGCTGATGCTGGGCAAGGCGCATGTGGGCGAGGTGCAGGTGTCCCTGTGGGACGAAGCCACCTGCGCGGCCTGCGCCGCGGCAGGCGTTCAGCTTCTTTGAGCGCCTCTGAGCCCGGTGTCCGCCGCCCTTTTGCGCGGGCTTGACAGAGGCCCCGCAGCCTGCACAGAGGCATAAAAAAACCGGCTTCTGCCGGGAGCTGCCGCAGGGCCTCCTCCCTGCGGGGGTGTATCTGGCGGGGCATTTTTCCGCAGTGCATGCAAAAATGCTTCCTGCGCGCTTATCGAGAAAGCCGGTAGGCGGTTTGCCTCTGACGGATGGGTTGCATATAGGAAATTGAAGCTGCGGCGAGGTTCAAAATGGAATTCAGAAAAATAGACAAATCAAACTATCAGGCTTGTATGGCATTGACCGTGGAAGAAAGCCAGGCACACTTCGTGGCTGACAATACGCGTTCTCTGGTGGAGGCCGCCTACGAGGACGGTTTATATGCTTTGGGAATTTACAGCGAAAACACAATGGTCGGCTTTGTCCTGTATGACTACGACGACTCTTTTCCGGGCTGGTCTATGAGCCGGTTTATGATCGGCAGGCAGTATCAGGGCAGAGGATACGGCAAAAAAGCGGTACTGGAGTTTCTTGACTATTTTAAGAGGCAGCACCATGCCGGCAGGCTGTATATCAGCGTCTCGGTGGAGAATGCCGTTGCACGCAAAATGTATTCTGATATTGGTTTTCAGGAAATCAGAGAAGTGGAATATGCGTTTTCAGGCATGCATTTCAAGGAAATGCAGATGGTAAAGGAATTGTAGCGGCTGGGCGGCTTTCCATTTCGCCTTCCTTCCGTCAAAAAGGGGCGCGCACGGCTTTACAGCCGTGCGCGCCCCTTTCGCTTGTCCGTTTATTTTTACCAGTTGTTCACCGCGTGCTCGGCAAAGGCGGGAAGCTCTTCTATCTGAAGCCTCGTGCCGTCCGCCAGCACGGCGGTGCCCTCGAACATGCCGAACATCTGATGGCAGCAGTTGTTCACCACCAGCGCCTTTATTCTGGTGGTGCGGTCAAAGCTGGGGGTCAGCGTCAAATCCAGCTTTCCTTCGTCATCATACAAATGCCACGGCTTCATATAGGCGGTGCCCAAATCGAAATGCACCTGCCCCAGCTTTGTCACCTCGCCGCCGTAGAACAGCATGTTTTCCGTGGCCCTTGAGGTATCCCCGAAGCCGCGGCCCAAATTGAAGCCGAACAGCCGCCCGGCCACCGGGCCGGTGCCGTTGGCCCAATACCACTCGTTGTGATACGGCCACACGCCGCGGCCCCAGTCCAGAAGGCCGAAGGCATCCTCGCCGAATGTGTACGTCCGCCCTTTATACACAGCCCGGCCGCGCGCCGTCATGCAGTTTATCTTCTGGTTATAGTAGAACATGCGGGGCGATTCCCTGAACGGGGTCTGGATGACGGTGGAAAACGGCATGGTTCGCTCCAGTGTGATGGTGGCCTCAAAATCAGGTGCGGAAAACGAGAGAAAGCGCGTGTCTCCCTCTGTCTTGAAGCGCAGATGGATGCCCTGTCTGTCATAGGCGATATCGCTGTCCGCCTCGGCGCTCTCCGGCAAATGCAGGCTGCCGAAGGGAAAGGGGATGAGCCTGCTGATGTCCGCTATCATCTCGCCCCTTTTGAAATCAAACAGCATGATGCCGGCCTGCCCTGCATAAGAGGCATGGCCAAATGTGAACTGCAGGCATTTTTCGCCATCGGAAACCTGATAGAAATCCCACTCCTTGATGCGCAGCGGCGAGGCCTTGATGTCTGCACGGCGGTATGTCTGCACGGCCCGGGGCGCCCACCCCGGTTGGATGGCGCCGCGGCTGTCCAGCACGCGGCCGGGTGTTTTGATCTCCTGCTGGTGCATGGAAACGCTCCTCCTTTTGCCCAAAACTTCTACGAATTGTATATTTCCTATTTTATTTTACCACATTCCCCTTGAAAAAAGGCACCAAAAAAGGCGAACCGCCTTTGGGCAACCCGACAAATCAAAGCCTGCCTCCGGCACAGCGGCAGAGGCAGGGCTTATTGAGCTGCGGGTGCAGCACCAAAGCTGCGGCACAGCAGGAGGCCGGATGCGCCTCTATGGTGCCCGGCGGCCTATTTTGTTCTATGCCGCCGCCCGCCTGGCCTGCTTGGAGCAGGGCCGGTTCTGCGCCATTTGTCAAATTCACCCCTTCATTTTCGCAGAAAAGGCGCGGGCCCCGCCTCAGGCGGGGCCCGCGCCTTTTTTCACGCAATGTTATGCCTTTTTGGCTTCCTTGCCGTAGAAGGCCGCCTTATACAGCTCTTCTATTTCGCTCACCAGCGGGTACACGGGGTTTGCGGTGGTGCACTGGTCTTCAAATGCCTTATAGCTCAGCTCTTCCACCTTGCTCATGAACTCGGCCTCGCTGATGCCGCAGGCAGAGACGGACAGCGGGCGCTCGGTGGCGCGCATCAGGTCTTCAATGGCCCTGATAAGGCTGTCCACGGCCTCCTGCGTGGGCGTCTTGGCATCGCACAGGCCCACGCGGCGGGCAATTTTCGCATAGCGCTCGTCGGCCACATACTCCTTATATTTCGGGAAGGAGGCAAACTTTGTGGGCTTCGTGGCGTTGTACTTGATTACATACGGCAGCAGGATGGCGTTGGCGCGGCCGTGCGGAATGTGATATTCGCCGCCCAGCTTGTGCGCCATGGAATGGTTCAGGCCCAGGAAGGCGTTGGTGAAAGCCATGCCGGCGATGCAGGAGGCATTGTGCATCTTTTCGCGGGCAAGGCGGTCGCCGTTGTACGATTTTTCCAGATAGGTGAACACCATCTCGATGGCGTGCAGGGCCAGGCCGTCGGTGTAGTCGTTGGCCATGGTGGACACATACGCCTCAATGGCGTGCGTCAGCACGTCCAGGCCCGTGTCGGCCACGATGCTCTTGGGCATGCTCCAGGTGAACTGCGGGTCGATGATGGCGACGTCCGGCGTGAGGCTGTAGTCGGCCAGCGGGTATTTGATGTTGCCGTTCTTTTTATCGGTGATAACAGAGAAGCTCGTCACCTCGCTGCCTGTGCCGGAGGTGGTGGGAATGGCCACCAGCTTCGTCTTTGCGCCCAGCTTCGGGAACTTGAACGCGCGCTTGCGGATGTCGAGAAAGCGCTGGCGCAGGCCGTCAAAGCTGGTGTCGGGGTGCTCGTAGAACAGCCACATGCCCTTGGCCGCGTCGATGGCGCTGCCGCCGCCGATGGCGATAATCACGTCCGGCTGGAAGGCGCGCATGGCCTCTACGCCGCGCATGATGCACTCCACGCTGGGGTCGCTCTCCACGTCGGAATAAATCTCTGCATGGCAGTACTGCTCGCGCTTGCGCAGATAGTACAGCACCTTGTCCACATTGCCCAGCTTCACCATCACGGGGTCGGTGACGATAAACGCGCGGGAGATATCCTCCATCTTCTCCAGATACTGAATGGAGTCCTCTTCAAAATAGATTTTGGGCGGCACTTTGAACCACTGCATATTGACTCTCCGTTTCGCGATGCGCTTTTTGTTGATGAGGTTGACGGTGGTGACGTTCTGGCTCACAGAGTTCTTGCCGTAAGAGCCGCAGCCCAGCGTGAGGGACGGAGTGTTGGTGTTGTAGATGTCGCCGATGGCGCCCTGAGAGGACGGGCTGTTGACGATGATACGGCCCACGCGCATGGCGATGCCGTATTCGTCCGCAATCTTCATGTCGCCCGTGTGAATGACGGCAGAGTGGCCCAGGCCGCCCAGCTCCAGCATTTTATTGGCGTAATCAAAGCCCTGCTGCGTGCTCTTCACCTTGAAATAGGCCAGCACGGGGCTGAGCTTTTCCTTGGCCAGAGGGTGGTTGTCGTCCGGCTTATCCAGCGGCGCAATGAGGATTTTCGTCTTTTCAGGCACCTTCAGGCCGGCCTGCTCGGCAATCCAGTTTGCGCTTTTGCCCACCAGCGGAGCGAACACGCCCTTGTTCGGGTCCGGGAACATATATTTCGCAAGCTGCGAGGTTTCCTCTTTGCTGAGGAAATAGCAGTTGTTGGCCTTCATATATGCCTCGAAATCCTTTGCGATAGCCTCGTCCACGATTACTGCCTGCTCGGAGGCGCAGATCATGCCGTTGTCGAACGTTTTGGACATCATCAGGTCCGTGCAGGCGCGGTGCAGGTCCGCCGACTTTTCAATATAGCAGGGCACGTTGCCCGGGCCCACGCCCAGCGCGGGCTTGCCGCAGGAATATGCCGCCTGCACCATGCCCGGGCCGCCCGTGGCCAGAATGGTGGCGACGCCCGGGTGGTTCATCAGGGCGCCGGTGGCCTCGATGGAGGGCTTGTCGATCCACTGAATGCAGTTTTCCGGCGCGCCGGCCTTCACGGCCGCCTCATACACGATGCGGGCCGCCTCGGCAGAGCATTTCTGTGCAGAGGGGTGGAAGCCGAAGATGATGGGGTTGCGCGTCTTCACCGCGATCAGGCATTTGAACAGCGTGGTGGAGGTGGGGTTCGTGGTGGGCGTCACGCCGCAGATCACGCCCACAGGCTCGGCAACCTCCACATAGCCTTCCATCTCGTTTTCGTCCAGAATGCCCACGGTCTTTTCGTTTTTGATGTCGTGCCAGATATATTCCGTGGCAAACATGTTTTTGATGACCTTGTCCTCATATACGCCGCGGCCCGTCTCCTCCACGGCCATGCGGGCCAGCTCCTGGTGCTTGTCCAGGCCTGCCAGGGCCATCTCGTGCACGATGTGGTCTACCTGCTCCTGGTCCAGCTCCAGAAATTTATGCAGGGCCGCCTGCGCCTTTTCCACCAGCGCGTCGATCATGGTGTCCACTTCCGATTTCACAGTGGTGACGGGCGCCGTCTTCTTTTCTGCCATAGCGTCTTCCTCCAGAATTAAAATATTGTGATTGACAAGCTTTCGTTTCGTGTGTTATATCGCGATACCTCGCTGGTTTCTATTGTACCGTATTGTTAAAAGTTTATCAATAAGCCGTTCTGCTGAATATTTTTCGATTCTTTGCACTGTTTTTGTTAAATTGACAAAAGTTTAACAAACTCTTCCTTTTCTTCTCTCTCAGCTGCCCGCTGTGGAAAGTTCCCCTTCCGCCCTTTTCCACAGCAGGCAAACCGTGTATAATAAAGCAGAATGGTACGGCCCCGCAGGGCCGGTAAATAAAAAGGAGCTTTTCAGGCTATGGAATGGACAGACATTAAAACAACAGTGCCCGCCGCCTATGCGGAAACGGCAGAGGCCATCGCCACCGGCATTTCCGGCGGCGGTATTTACATTGAAGATTACCGCGATTTGGAGCAGCAGGTGCAGGCCATTGCGCATGTGGATTTGATTGAGCAGGCGCTTTTGGAAAAAAGCCGCGATGAGGTGACGGTGCACCTTTATATTGCACCGGACGAAAACTTTGCCGAAATAGCAGAGCTGATGCAGGACAGGCTGACGCGCGCCGAGGTGCCCTACGCTTTGAGCTGCGAGGGCGTGAAGCAGGAGGATTGGGAGAACGGCTGGAAGCAATATTACCATGCCATGGAAATAGGTAGGCGCCTTGCCATTGTGCCAAGCTGGGAACAGTACGAAACCTCCCGCGCCGTCATCACGCTGGACCCCGGCATGGCCTTCGGCACCGGCACCCACGAGACCACAGCCCTGTGCCTGGAAACGCTGGACGAGTGCGTGCAGGGCGGCGAGCGCGTGCTGGACATCGGCACGGGCAGCGGCATTCTTGCCATCGCGGCGCTGAAGCTGGGCGCGGCCGAGGCCGAGGGCGTGGACATCGACCCCATGTGCGTGCGCACCGCGGGCGAAAACGCGCAGCGCAACGGCGTGCAGCAGAACTTCAAAGTGCTCACCGGCGATTTGTCCGGCAAGGCCAGCGGCCGGTACGACATTATCTGCGCCAACATCGTGGCCAGCGCCATCAAGGCGCTGGCGCCCTGCGTGCCCCCGCTTTTGAAGGCGGGCGGTGTCTTTATGGCCAGCGGCATCATCGACACCCGCAGGGATGAGGTGATAGACGCCGTACAGGCTGCCGGGCTCGCCGTGCGGCAGGTAAAAGAAAAAAACGGCTGGGTCTGCCTTGTGTGCACCGGCCCTGCCGCCTGAGGCGCGCAGAGAAAAAGGAGGGGCAGCATGCCGCACAGATATTTTTCGAAGGAGTTCGCCCAAAATATGGCATGGCTGAGCGAGGCGGATTCCCGCCATTTATGTGTCGTAATGCGCGCGCAGGCGGGGCAGGCTGTTACGGTGTGCGACGGCCATGGCACCGACTACACCTGCCGCCTTGCCGTAGCCTCCCCCACGCGCGCCGGGCTGGATATTCTTTCCAGCAAAAAAAGCGTATCGGAGCCGTCAGTGCGTGTCATCCTATATGTGGGCTACCCAAAGCAGGATAAGCTGGAGCATATCATCCAGAAGGCCGCCGAGCTCGGCGCTGTGCGCATCGTGCCGTTTTTCAGCCGTTTTTGCGTGGCTGCGCCAAAGAACGAAGAAAAAAAGCATGAAAGGTATGCCCGCATCGCCTTTGAGGCTGCCAAGCAGGCAGGCCGGGGCATCATCCCCGAGGTGGGGCTTCCACTCACATACAGGCAGATGCTGGCCGAGGCAGCCGGGGCGGATACCGCCCTGTTCTGCTATGAAAAAGGCGGCGCGCCCTTACATAGCCGGTTGGCCGGTGGAAACACCATCGCCATCGTCACCGGCAGCGAGGGCGGCTTTTCCCCCGAGGAGGCGCAGGCCGCCCAGGCCGCGGGCCTTGTGCCTGTGAGCCTTGGGCCGCGCATCCTTCGCTGTGAGACAGCACCCCTTGCTGCACTGGCTGTCACGATGGCACTGACCGGCAATTTACAATAGCCCCGCGGCCGCTTTTCGCCCCGCCGGGGCGAAAAGGAGTTTGTATGTTGCTGAAAAAAACAGTGTCCCTTGTGAGCTGCCTGGCGCTTGCCGCAGCCCTGCTTGCAGGCTGCAGCTCCAGTAGCTCGTCCTCGAAGCCCTCTTCCTCCTCCGGTGCGCAGAGCGGCTCTTCCAGCATGTCCGGCAGCATGTCGGGCAGCACCTCCGGCGGCATCGAAAGCGGCATGTCGAAGGTGGAGAGCGATGTCTCCAGCGCCATCAGCGACGGCAAGGAAAAGCTGGAGGGCTCTTCCTCCATGGCCGGCTCGTCCAGCGCCGCGGCAGCAGCCGCGGCCGCGGACGAATGGGCCACCCGTCTGGTCAACGCGGCCAACCCTCTGCCGGAGGATTTTTCTGTAAAGACCGTGGATATCGAAGGGTATGAGAACCGCCCGTTTGACGCGCGCGCAGCCACCGCGCTGGAAGAGATGCTGGCGGACGCCGAGGCAGCCGGAAACAAGCTATACTTAGTGTCCGGCTACCGCAGCGTGGCGCGCCAGAAAGCCCTGTTCGAGCGCAAGGTGGCCTCGTTTACCGAGGAAGGCCTGCCCCGCGAGCAGGCCGAGAAAAACGCCGCACAGTGGGTGGCTCGCCCCGGCACCAGCGAGCACAATCTGGGCCTTGCCGCTGATATTGTCAGCGCCGACTGGTATTCGAACCATTCCGACCTGACGGCCGATTTTGAGCAGACCCCGCAGTTTGCCTGGCTGAAGGCGCACTGCGCCGAATATGGCTTCATCCTTCGCTACCCGCAGGGCAAAGAAGCCGTGACCGGCGTGACGTATGAACCCTGGCATTATCGTTATGTAGGCAGAGAGGCTGCACGCATCATTATGCAGCGCGGCATCACACTGGAAGAATATAAGGAACTGTGAAATGAAACAATGGTGGAAAAAGCACGCCGGGCAGGCTGCCGGCGTGCTGGTGCTTTTGATTTTGGCCGGGCTCGGCCTTACTTACCGGCGCGAAATATGGGCCGTGCTTACCCAGCCGCAGGCCCGCGACGCCTTTATTGAATTTGTGCGCGGCAGGGGCGCGCTGGGCGTGCTCATCTTTTTGGGCATCCAGCTTCTTCAGGTGGTGGTCGCCTTTCTGCCCGGCGAGGCGGTCGAGCTGGCCGCCGGCCTCCTGTACGGCACCTGGGGCGGGCTTTTTCTGTGCCTCCTGGGAATTTTGGCCGCAAGCTGCATGGTATATTTCTTTGTGCGGCTGTTCGGCGCAAAAAGCATGGATGAAAAGGCCCTTGCGAAATACCGCTTTCTGCGCGATGAGGCCCACATCCGCTTCTCGGTATTTCTGGTGTTTTTCATACCGGGCACCCCAAAAGACCTTCTCACCTACATGGGGCCTTTTCTGCCCATTCCTGCCTGGCAGTTCCTTGCTATCTCGACACTGGCCCGCATCCCCTCGGTGCTCACCAGCACCTTTGCCGCAAGCCAGTTTGCAGAGGGCTCGTGGCAGGTATCTGCCGCCGTATTCGCCGCCACAGGCCTTGCGGCGCTTTTGTGCCTTTTGTTTGAAGAGCGCATCCTTGCCTGGTTCAGGCGCAGGCGCACAGAAAAATAATGGAAAATCGCCTTGCGATATGTTATACTGATGCCGGGGATCTTCCCCATTCTCTTAATGAAGGAGGAGCTTTCATGGCACCTTACCGTATTTTGACCGATTCCACAACAGACCTCTCCCCTGCTTTGGTGGAAAAAATGAATGTCACTGTGCTGCCTTTGATGTTCACACTGGACGGCAAGACTTACCGCAACACGCCGGACGAAGCCGACATGCCGTCCAAAGTGTTTTACGACAAAGTGCGGGCAGGCAGCATGCCCACCACGAGCCAGATCAACCCCATGGATTTCAAAGAGGCCGTGGGCCCCATCCTGGCAGGCGGGGAGGATGTGCTGTACCTGGCGTTTTCCTCAGGCCTTTCGGGCACATTCAACAATGCCCGTATCGCCTTTGCAGAGCTGGCGGAAGAATATCCCCAGCGCAAGGTGATGTGCGTGGATACGCTGGGCGCCTCGATGGGCGAGGGGCTTCTTGTCTATCTGGCCTGCCAGCAGCGCGACAAGGGCAAAAGCATTGAGGAAGTGGCACAGTGGGTGGAGGAAAACCGCCTGCATCTGGCGCACTGGTTTACCGTGGATGACCTGAACCATCTGAAGCGCGGCGGGCGCGTATCCGGCGCGGCGGCGTTTTTCGGCACCATGCTTTCCATCAAGCCTGTGCTGCATGTGGATGACGAGGGCCATCTCATCCCCATGGAAAAGGTGCGCGGCCGCCGCCAGAGCCTGGACGCCCTGGTGGAGCATATGGCTAAAACAGGCATCGACAACGCCCATCAGACGGTATTCATCAGCCACGGGGACTGCAAGGATGATGTGGAATATGTGGCGCAGCAGCTTCGCCAGCGGTTCGGCACCACAGACATTTATATAAACCCCATCGGCCCCGTGATAGGCGCGCATTCCGGCCCCGGTACGGTGGCGCTGTTCTTTCTGGCAGAGGGCCGCGGCTGAACAGGCGGCAGAAAATATCCGCCTTTTTGTACAATGCCTTTCAAAAATCCCCTCCCGGCAGTTTCGGGAGGGGATTTTTATTGCCTTCGGAAACCAGCGGCAGGGCTGGCGGAGGTGCCTCCGTAAAAGGCTTCCGCTTCCGGCAGCGAGCCCAAGCGGGCCTCTGACGGCAGCCGCCCGAAAACAGGAAAGCTTGCGCAGGGGCAGCAAGCCCTCCCTTTCCGGGCTGCAGGGGAGAGAAATTTCCGTGCATCTTGCGGCGTTGCCCGCAAGATGCACCTTTCCCCTTATGCATACCACGCGTTTTATGCGTGGATTTAATTCCATTTTACGCTGTCATTGCAGGCTCAGGCCCATCAGATATTCCTTGGCGGGCAGGATATCGCCCGCGGCCATGGAAAAGCAGCGCACGCCAAGGCGGGCATAGCTCTCCACCATGCTGGGCTGCGCTGCATTGTCGCAGCACAGCACCATCTGGATATTGGCCTTCTTCGCCGCTTCCAGCACCATGCCTACCAATTGCTGCACAGCCTGGGAGGTGACGGAAAAATACGGCTGCACGTCGGCCTGTGTCCTGTCTGCCGCATGGGTGTACTGCGCCAGATTTGCAAGGTCTACACAAAAAAACGCCGCCTTCTGTGCCAGCTCGTGCGCGCACAGCGCCGCGGCCGGCGTTTCCACCACCACGCCTACCGGCACATTTTCATTGAACATGCGCTTGGCCCCGCGCAGGCTGCGTTTCGTCTCATACATAATATCCAGCGCGCGCTCCATTTCCTCCCGCGAGGACACCATGGGCAGTGCCACGCGCAGGCTGCCGGCCACACCCGCGCGCAGCAGCGCCGCGAACTGGCTGCGCAGCAGCTGCGGATGCGCCAGGCTGTAGCGCACGCCGCGCAGGCCAAGGGCAGGGTTCTTTTCCTGCGGCGCCTCAAAGCCCGGCGGCTGCTTGTCGGTGCTGAGGTCGTACGTGGCAATGGTGACCGGCTTTCCCCTTGCATTTACAAGGCATTGAGAATAAAAGCGCACCTGCGCGTCCTCGCCGGCTTCGCTTTGGGCCAGCAGCTGATATTCGCTTTGCAGAAGGCCTATGCCCTCTGCGCCCTCCTCCACAGCCTGCACCACGCCGCTTTGCGTGGCGCAGCTTGCCATCAGGGTGATGCGCGTGCCGTCGCGCGTGACGCACACGGCCTCGCGCAGCTTTTCCTTCGTGATGCTGCGGCGGCGCGAAAGGCGGATGCTGTGGGAAAAGCGCGCCTTGGTGCCTTCGTCCGGGTCCAGATATGCCTCGCCGCCGTTTCCGTCCAGCGCGGCCAGGCGGCCGTCGCATGCCTCCAGAAAATCCTCGCCTGCCATCACCACCGCGGGGATGCCCATGGTGCGGGCAAGCTGGGCCGCATGCGCGTTCACAGAGCCCTGCGCTGTGATAAAGCCCAGGATGAGGCTGCGGTCCAGCAGAAAGATATCGGTGGGGTATAGCTCATGCGCGGCAATAATGGCCGGGCCTGAAAGCTGCAAAATCTGCCGGGGGCTGTCGTCCAGCGCCTCCACCACACGATAACAGGCATCCAGCACATCACAGGCGCGCTCGCGCATGTAGTCATTATCCAGGGCACGGATGCGCCCTGCAAAGATGCCCGCCGCGCGCTCTACTGCCGCCGCCGCCCCCGCGCCCGCCTTGATATACCGCTCTATCTCTTCGCGCAGGCCCTCATCGTCCAGCATCATGCGCTGGGCAGACAAAATATCCTTCTGCGTGCTGTCCGCCTTTTTTTCCATTTCCTCCAGCTGGGCGCGCGCCGCCTCAGCGGCCGCACAGAAGCTTTCATATTCCTGTGCAGGGCTCATCACCACGCGCCCCAGGCCTGTCTGGATATGTCGAAGCCGGCGCACCATGCCCACCGCAAGGCCGGCGGAAGCCGCGATTCCTCTCACAAGTTCCATGCCCCAGGCCCCCTTTTCCGCTGTGTGATGTATATGCCCGCGCCGTGTGGATGTATGCCCGCGCAGTACTTCCCCTCTTTTGCACAGGCCCGCTTTCTTTGAGGCTATTATAGCACATCTTTTTCTGCACGGAACCCCTTTTCTGCGGCAGTGCGCCCCGCGCGCTGCATTTTCCCGCGCCAAAAGCCGGGAACCCTGCATTTTCCGTTGACGCTGGCCTTCCTTTTTGCTATAATAGATAGGCACCGCGTACAGCGGCGCCTCATATGCAGCGGTATCGAAGCGGTCATAACGGGGCTGACTCGAAATGGTCGGGCAGACTGTTCGTTTGTCTACCCGAAAAACCAGCAGCCATGCAAGTTTATTTCCGTTCAAAAAAGTGAATATTTTGTTGTTTTGTCCGTCAGTTCCTTCCAAAAGTTTTTGCCTTGCAAAAAATATCAGGAAAATGGCGGGCTGGCAGATATGGAAGCGTATCGAAGTGGTCATAACGGGCCTGACTCGAAATCAGGTAGCCTTCACGGGCTCGTGGGTTCGAATCCCACCGCTTCCGCCATGTGAACAGAGGCCAGAATTTGAGACTCAAAAATGAGGCATCTCAAATTTCGGCCTCTTTTTTCCTGTTATAAATCCAGCCTTTAAGCTGCTTTTCAGGCTCGTCCTCTTTTACTCAAATAGGGCACCAAGAAGTAAAACTCAAAAAATCACTGTGCAAAAAAGCAGTTCTATTTTGAACCTGAAATTCTCATTTTCAAGGGTTATCTTTTTTGTAATGCCAACCCCAAATCGGAACGCGTTCTGCTCGTTCCGATTTTGATACTAAAAAGTTCTTTGACCGCTCGGCTTCCAGAGAGTTTTGCAGCATCTAAATGTTTCGCCGCACCTATACAGCGAATACAGTCATTTTTTATTGAAGCGTAAAAACTGTCTCCAAATAATTTTCCACAAATTGTGTTGGTTTGATGCCGCCCCTCCTTGAAAGGCGCTATGCAAGTGTAACGGCATTGTCACAGCAGCGGCGTATCAGCTCCTGGTCATGGGTAATTACAAGAATTGTTTTTCCGGCTTTCACTTCGGAACGGAGCACGTCCGCTACGATACCCATATTACCACCGTCAAGTCCGCTGGTTGGCTCATCAAAAATAAGAACGCCGCGGTCCGACAAGATGCCGCAGGCGATAGAGAGCCTCTGTTTTTGTCCACCGGAAAGCGCTGCCGGGTGTGCCTCTTTATATTCATATAGCCCAAGCTTTTTCAGCAGTGCCCTGGCCCGCTCCAGCCGTTCAGGAGAATAGTCTGAACGAAGCAGCAGCTCTTCCGTGACGCTGTTTGTAAAAAACTGCGTGCCCGTATCGTTGGCGCTGTACCACACAGCTCTGCGGCGCTGTCCTGCCGCAAGGCACCTCCCCTTGATTCGGATTTTGCCAGAGCTTTGTTTCCGGAGTCCTGTCAGCACCATGGCCAGGCTAGTCTTCCCCGCGCCATTTTTCCCAGTCAGTGCGGTGATTTGCTCACTATACAATGAAAAATTCAAATCTGAAAAAATCCACTTTTTCTTCCGCCTGTAAGACAGGTTCAAAACCGAGAGCATGGGGTTCTGCTTCGCCTGCACAGACACAGGCAGCATGCGCGTTCCTTCCGTGAGCTCCCGCAGTCCATAGGCGCAGCATTCTTCCACAGTAAACGCCTGTACCTGAACCGCAGCCTTTTCCCACTGGATTACGCCGCCGGAAATGTAGATATATCGGTCTGCAATGTCATGCAGCCAAGCCAGACGGTGTTCCGCTATCACAAGCGTATTGCCCTCTGCTTTCAGCCTCCGCAGGGTATCTGCAAGCCGTGCAGTTCCCTCACTGTCCAAATTTGCCGTGGGCTCGTCACAAACATAAACTCGAGGCCGCAATGCGTAAACAGATGCAATCGCTGCCCGCTGCTTCTCCCCGCTGGACAAGATATCCAATGGGCGGCTTCGAAGCTGTTCCAGGCCAAAAGATACAATGGCTTCATCAGTGCGCCTTCGTATTTCTTCCGTGAGCATCCCGAGGTTCTCACAGGCAAAGGCGACCTCGCCCGCCAGTTCTGAGGAGAAGAACTGGCTTTTCGGGTCTTGAAACACACTTCCTATTTCCTGCCCTATGCGCCAGCTTGGCATTGTGGCGAGCTCTGTTTCATCAAGCCGGAGGCTTCCGGTCAGCTTCCCCGGATAATAGGCGGGAGCAAGGCCGTTGATCAGTCTGGTCAGTGTTGTTTTTCCTCCGCCGGATGGGCCTGTCAACACAACACATTCCCCGCTGCGGATGGTGAGGTCTATATTTCTTACGCCCTCTTCACAGTCCGCATATTGAAACGTCACATTCCGCAGGCTTATCATATGCGAACACCTCCCACAATGAGAAATACGGCAGCTGCGGCAGTCCAAATACCAAACCAGATGCAGTCGGGGGCTCCGGGGCTTTTCTCATGATAGCTGCCCCGTTTTCCCGGATACTCTGCGCCTCTGGCCACGGCAGAAACCGCCAGCTGGTCGGCAATCTGCAGGCATCGCAAAAGCAGAGGGACAAGCACATATTCACAGGATACCGCCGGATGACATACAAGCTGCACGGGCGCCGTCAGCCCATGGTTGCGCATAGAGCGCACCACGCTTTTTATTTCGTCTCTCATGGTAGGGAAAAAGCGGAATACGACTAAGAGCCCAAGGATCACAGATGTGGGCGTATGCATGCGGGAGAAAAATGCGGCAAGCTCGCCGGGAGGCGTGGCAATCAGGTCCCACGCCACAATAAAAACCGGAGACAGGCTCCAGAACATCAGCACATAGAATTCCGAGAATACCGCCATGTGAAATCCATGAAAACGAATCAGATACAAGAGAAATGCCAACAGAATATAAAACAGCCCGAATGAACGCAGAAGCCGCCAATTTCTCTGAAACCCCAGATACACAAAGCCAAGAAGGGTCAAGGTACAGGTTAGTACAGCATTGGAGGTCAGAGATACCCCAACAGTCACACAGAGCAGTGCCCATAATTTTGCCGGGACGGCAAGGCGGACGTGCCGCATCAAAGTACGCCTGCCTTTTTGAAGTGCTTGTGAATCAATTTGCCGCCAATTATGCTGCCGATGAAGCCGCAGAGAGCCGTAAACAGAATGATCACTGCAAGCCATCCAGCTGAAGTATAATAGCGGACAAAGGAATCAATGTAACTCTGTTCCATGCCGCTGGAAAGGGCGAAGGCTTCATAGGCATCCCAGAAAAACCAGATAGGCAGAAGATTTACCCCATTGTACAGAAGGCTCGCGACGGTCCATGCGGCCGTCATTTTCCCTTTCGACTCCCAGCCGTTTTTCCAAAGGATTGCCTCACAGATGAGGCCGACCGCCACGTAATAGGGCAGCAGATACCAGTTGCCCATAATCAGAAATACAAGCCCGAGAATCGTCATGTAGATCAATGAGACAAACCGCTTATGAATCCGGCTGACCATCAGAAAATAAACCGGTGCGCAGAGCAGCATCGTGAAACCCACCGACAATACCATGCTGACAAAATCATTCATCATGCAGACCATGTTGACGGCCAGCTGGATGACAATGAGCAGCACCGTCAGCAGTACCGTTGTGATCACATCCTTGACCGTCCATTTATTTGCCTGTTTCATTTTGAAGAGCCTCCTTTTTTCTCGTTATAAAAGCAAAAATTGCACAGCTTGTCTCCTCTACCGATGGTTTTATCTCTGCCCCACCGAATACCGGGAATCTTTCCATACATCACATCATCACTTTCACAGAAGACAGGCGCCAGCTCCGGCATATTGTATCGGCAAAGCATATCTGTATACAGGCAGGCATGGCAGTCCCATTCGATTGCATACGCATCATTCCGTTTCCATTCAAACACCCACCCTTTCGGGCCAAAGCTGCATTTTGTAGAAATTGGGCAAAGGATGCGGAAGAGTGAAAAAAAGAAGGGCAGCCTTCCCATCCTCTGAAAAAAGCCTGCCATGGGTTTGGCAGCCGCCAACACCGCAGTCCGAATTATCATGAGGGATGCAGATTGGGTATATCCATGCTCCTGCAGGCAGCGGTGGACTGCAACGGCTGGGAGAATGGCATTTCTGAAATGCACGGCCAACATGGGGTCAGACAAATCGTTTTCTTTTAACAGCCTCCCATACTCCACAACAACCGCCTGCCGCAGCTCCGGGGAAGGAAGCGCTTCATACGCTGAAGCCAGCTTGCTCTTTTTCAGCCATTTTTCCGCGTCTTTGTCACCCATGCATTTCACCCCCAAGCCTCCAGCCAGGCGCCTGTTCTCGGAATTCTGCCCCCATCCTTTTATCCAGGCTGCGAGATTGAAACACCCCGCCTGAACCTCTGTGATACCTCTGTTCTGCAAGCAAAAAGCCCGGGTGCATGTATCTGGAGGAATTCACCGTCATGCGTAATAGCAAGCAGAAGCATTCCTGAATTCACCAATTCTTTTGCAAGCTGGCCAAGCTGCGGCATAATTCTCAAATCAAACGGCGGCTTCGTCAAAAGCAAAAGGCTTTTAACCCTTCCCTTTGATAGTTAGTATTAACTAACCTTCATGTAAAAAGTTAAGGCTCATTTGAGCCTTAACAGACCGCTCCAGCCGCAGTTGAAAAAGACTGCCAGTTCATTGACATACCCAATCGCCTGTTCTCGGGTCATATCATGGGCGACTGTTTCAAAAACAGCCGTAAAATAGGCGCTGGTGATCATGTGATGCAGGTCGCGGCTGACTGCGCCCTCCACCTTGCCGAGCTGCCGGAGCTGCTGATAATAATTTTCCGTCTGAGAAACTTCAAGCTCCACAAGCTCATGAACATAGTTGGCGTATCGGGTTCCTTCCGAACAGCAGATGACCAATTTGAAGGCATCAAAATTGTCATAAATATAATTGATGAAATAATTCAGATAATCGGTCGATAGCTCTCGGCTCTGTGCTGTTTTCTCCTCTGGAATAAGGTCATAGTGCGCCTGTTGAGCCGCCTTGAACTGCTCTATCAGCGTATCTGCAGCTTCAGACACCAAAGCGTCAAAGAGAGCGGCCTTGTCCGGGTAATACCCATAGAATGCACCCTGGGTAAACCCTGCTGCCTTGACAATTCCGCGGAGAGAGGCATCCTTAAACCCTTTTTCTAAAAATTCCCGTTTTCCTGCTTCCAGGATTTTGCGCTGTGTGTCTGTGTACTCCGTCATGCTTAAATCAGCCTCTCTCGAATATATCGCCGATATATATCGCTGATATATTATCATTGAATGAATGCTTTGTCAATAACTGCCTGCTTGGAAATGCCGTATACAAAAGCGGGCATACATTGGCATACACATCACCTTGAGCAGAGGCTCACCTGGACGGCTGTCCCGGTTTTTGCAGAGCATGCCGCCGCATAGATATCTGATGCTCTAAATAGCAGTCAGAATACAAAACGGCTTGCCCCGCAGCAGGCGGCCTTCCAGGTCTCTGAGCCACATATTTGCGAGACGGGTGTCTCTATGAAAGCGGCCAGAAAGTGCGTCAAATAGGAAAGCGGAAATTTGAAATTATTGATCTCTCCATACCTGCTTCATTAAATTTTCAGCCTTCACCTGCTCAGTCACCCCTTCTCTTGCGGTGCATTCTTTACCGGCGGGAAAAAGTGTTTTTGTGTTTCTTTCTCCATATCAGCGATGAGGCCTCAAAAAGTAAAAATCAGAAAAGCCTGCTGCCAAAATAGGCGCAAAGCCTTTCTGAACCCGAAGGCCTCATTTTCAACAGGCATCTTTTTTTGCAGCGCGCCTTCAGAAAAGGGCAAGCCTTTGTTAGACGTGTTGCCGCAACGGGTCACCGCCTCCGGGCGGCAATGCCTGCGCATAGCTTCTTCCGGGTTCCTTGCCAGTCACAAAGGGCACCTGCGGAAAGCCTCCCTGTTCTGTATCAAAAACTGCCGCTTTAGAGGTGCTGCGCAGCTTTGGCCGGGCGGTTTTGAAGAAATGGTATGCGAAAAAAGGCCCGGCAATCTGTCAGGATTGCTGTTTTTCGCGTGCATCAGGCGCCAAAAGCGTCCGCTCAAATCGGTGTTTTCTTACGTCAACACGTCTTTGTGGCTGGCCCCTTTGCAACATGGCATGCAGATGCGCACCTCCAGCCCAGCCTGGGCACATAAGCCCGCTTTTCACCGCCAAACGCTGCGGCCGCAAATTTCCGTTGATTTTGCAGGCGAAAGCGGATATAATCAAGTGGGTAAGTTATAACTAACCGCCCCGCAGAGCATTTCCCTTTTTGGGTTTCAAATGGAAAGGAGACTGACAATATGGCAGATTTGAAAATCACAAAGGTAACCGGCAGAGAGATTCTCGACTCCAGAGGCAACCCCACCGTAGAAGCTGAGGTCACGCTGGCAGACGGCACCACAGGCCGCGGCATGGCGCCCAGCGGCGCGTCCACCGGCGAGTTTGAGGCGCTGGAGCTGCGCGACGGCGACAAAGGCCGTTATCTGGGCAAGGGTGTGACGAAGGCTGTAAACAATATCAACACGGCTATCTGCAGCGCCATCACCGGTATGGATGCCAGCGACATCTATGCCGTGGACGGCGCCATGCTCCGTGCAGACGGCACAAAGGATAAATCAAACCTCGGTGCAAATGCCATTCTGGCAGTTTCCATTGCCTGTGCCAGGGCTGCGGCGGCTGCGCAGGGCGTGCCTCTGTACCGCTTTCTGGGCGGCATTTCCGGCAACCGCCTGCCTGTGCCCATGATGAATATTCTGAATGGCGGCGCGCATGCCGCCAACACGGTGGATGTGCAGGAATTCATGATCATGCCCGTGGGCGCCCCCAGCTTTCGGGAGGCCCTGCGCTGGTGCGCAGAGGTATTCCACGCCCTTCAGGCGCTTTTGAAAGAAAAGGGCCTTGCCACCTCTGTGGGCGATGAAGGCGGCTTTGCGCCCGACCTTGCCAGCGATGAAGAGGCCATCCAGTATATTCTCACAGCCGTGGAAAAAGCAGGCTACAAGCCCGGCACAGATTTTATGCTCGCCATGGACGCCGCCAGCAGCGAATGGAAAAGCGGGAAAAAGGGCGAGTATGTGCTGCCCAAGGCAGGGACACGCTTCACCTCCGAAGAGCTGATTGCGCATTGGAGGGCTCTTGTGGAAAAATACCCCATCATTTCAATTGAAGATGCGCTGGATGAGGAAGACTGGGAGGGCTGGCAGCGCCTGACGCAGGAGCTTGGCGGCAAAGTGCAGCTTGTGGGCGACGATTTGTTTGTCACCAACACGGTGCGCCTGAAAAAGGGCATCGACAACGGCTGCGGCAATGCAATTCTTATCAAGCTGAACCAGATAGGCTCGGTATCTGAAACGCTGGAGGCCATTAAAATGGCGCACAAGGCCGGATACACGGCTATCTCTTCGCACCGCTCCGGCGAAACGGAGGACACCACCATTGCGGACCTCGCCGTGGCGCTGAACACCTGCCAGATAAAAACAGGTGCGCCAAGCCGCACCGAACGCGTGGCAAAGTACAACCAGCTTCTCCGTATTGAGGAAGAGCTGGGCGCTGCCGCGGTATACCCCGGCATGGGCGCGTTCAATGTAAAGCGCTGACGCTCTGCCTTGTTTCATAGTTCGTTTTCCGGGCCCGGCATGCTTGCCGGGCTCTTTTCCTTCGCCTGCATGCGGCGCCGCTTGCGCAGCACAGAGCCGGTGCGCTACAATAAAGAGACGCGAAAAGGCCGAATCCTGCCGTTCCGCTGCCCGCCGCGGCTCATTTTACTCCATAAAAATCAGTAGTGGCAGTGCTAGGGCTGGGCAGCATGTTTGTTACCTGCCTGACAGACCACGACTATGAATACCGCCCGCTGAAGCAGAACGCCCTGTTGTTCGATCAGGCATTTCTGGAGGAGCTTTCGGCGCGGTATGCCCGTCTGAAGAAAAGATATGCGGCCATGGCGGCGGGCTTTTTCGCGCTGGTGCTTCTGGGTGGCGCCGCTTGCGGGCTTGCACCGGAATACGGGGCGGCAGAAAATACTGCCGCGCCTGCGCCGCTGTCCATTGCGGCCCTTGGCCTCAGCATGCTGCTTTACGCACTGCGCATAATGGAGGCATACGAGCTTCTTGTGCACAACGAAAAGCATAGGCAAGCTCTTCACCCTCCTGCTGAAGCGCCTGCACAGGATACGCCGCCACCTGCCCTGAGAGCCGCCAGACTCTACGAAGCGTCGGTTGCGCATTTTCCGTGCGCTGATACAATGAACTGGGAGGCAGAGAATATGGACTATACCAAAACAGGGCGTCTGATTCGCATGCTGCGGCGCGAAAAGGGCCTTACCCAGTTGCAGCTTGCACAAAAGCTGCATGTGAGTGACAAAGCCGTTTCAAAGTGGGAACGCGGGCTGGGCGGGCCGGATGTCTCTTTGCTGGCCGGGCTCTCTGATACACTCGGCGCCGGGGTGGAAAGCCTTCTGCGCGGCGAGCTGGCGCCCAATGAAGATACAGGAGGCAATATGAAAAAGCTTCGGTTTTATGTGTGCCCCGCCTGCGGGGCAGTGCTCACCTCCACGGGGCAGGCCGCCGTTTCCTGCTGCGGCAAGCGGCTGAGCCCGCTTGCCATGGCCAAAGCCGGGCCGGGCCACCGGCTGACTGTGGCGGAGGCTGACGGGGAATATTTCATCTCCTGCGGGCACGAAATGACGAAAGCACATTTCATCTCTTTTGTGGCAGTGCTTACCGGCGATACCCTTCTGATAAAAAAGCTTTACCCGGAATGGGCCATGCAGGCGCGTGTGCCCTGCGCCAAAGGCGCGCTTCTGGTTTGGTACTGCACACAGCACGGGCTGTTCTGCCAGCCCCTGCGCCCCGGCACGCCGCCGCAGGGCATCTAAAAAACTGCACCTCTGCAGCCGGTTTTCAGGCCAAAGAGGTGCAGTTTTCTTTTCTGTTATAGCCGTCAGGCAGGCGGGCGCAAAAACCAGAAGGCCGGCAGATTTCGCGCAACGCCAAAGGCCGCCAGCACTGCAATGGCCGCGTACACGGCAACATTCTGCCGCTTTGTCAGCCGCACGCTGCCGCTGGCAAGGTAGCCGCGCGCCGCCGCCCAGCCCAGCCAGACAAAAAAGGGCGCCAGCGCCACTATGGCGGCATTGCTGCGCAGGGCCGTCTGCCAGCTGCCCTGCAAAAGGGCGCTGAGGCAACGCGTGATGCCGCAGCCCGGGCAGTACAGCCCCGTCAGCGCATGAAACGGGCATGGCACGCCCAGCCCGGTGGCCCGCACCCATGCCGCATACCCCAGCCCTGCCGCCAATATCAGGCCCACCGCAGCGGCCAGCCGCTTTTTTCTGGCGCAGAGCGCCTTCATATGCCCGCGCCGCCCATCATGCCGTTCACTTCGCTCTGCACAAGGGCCCACACCACAATATCAAGCCCAATCAGGCTCAAAATCAGGTACAGGATACCTGTATTGCTGCTGGGAATACCGCGCTGCTGCTTTACACGGTCCAGCTTATCACCCGCCTTATAGCACCAGTACAGGCCGTAAATGCCACAGGTGATAATATCCAGCAGGAACACCATGCCGCCGGACGGCGACTGCACATCCCCCGTTGCATAGTTCAAATCGTTCACAAGGCAGATAAGCCAGTAAATTCCATAAATACCGCAGGTGACGATGGTGAGAATGACACACAGCGCCACATTTCTCTGTTCTACCATGAAAAACCCCTCCTTTATGCTCTCATCATATCATCTGCACACCGGCGCGTCAACGCAAAAGCAAGGCAGGGCCGGGCCCGGCATTGCCCAGAGCCCCGGTTTTCCTGTATAATAAAGAAAATAACGTCCAAGACGGACGATGGAGGGCGCATATGACCAGAATACTTTTTGTGTGCCACGGCAATATCTGCCGCAGCCCAATGGCGGAATTTGTATTTCGCGCAATGGCGCAGAAGGCAGGCCTGGCACAGGTCTGCGAGGTGCAAAGCGCGGCGCTGAGCGCCGAAGAGCTTGGCAACCCGGTATACCCGCCTGCCCGCGCCATGCTGGCGCGGCACGGCATCTCGTGCGAGGGCAAGTACGCGCGGCAGATATGCGAAGCAGACGTGCATGCGTTCGACCTGCTTATCGGCATGGAGCAGCGTCATGTGGACGCCATGCGGCGGCGTTTCGGCACAGACGCGCAGGGCAAGGCCCGCCGCCTGCTGGATTATACCAATATGCCGGGCGACATTGCTGACCCCTGGTATACCCGGGATTTTGAAACGGCTTACACCCAGATAGAGGCGGGCTGCCGTGCGCTGCTGGCGCAGCTTGCGCAGGCGGCGCAGTAAGTCCGCATAGGAGGGCGAACCGATGAAGCGAATTACCCACCGCACTGCCGGATGCGCCAAAGCGCCGCCGGCCTGTGTGCACATGACAGGCGGCTTTGCACAGGGTGAAGCCATAGAACGGCTGGCCCTGTATGAAGACCTGTGCGAAGAGCTGCAGGCCCGGCAGCGGGCCCTTGCCTTGCAGATGGAAACCCTGCGCGCCGAAGGGCGCGAAAAAAGCGTAAAATTCCGTGAATTATTTGCGCAGAAGCTTACAAATGCGGCATTTCTTTCCATGCTGCAGGCAAAAGGGCTTTTATAGGCACGATAAAGCCGGGGCGCTTTTCAGCGTCCCGGCCTTTCCAATGCTGGGCAATCCATAACTGCCAGGCAGCCGCGGAGGCCTCAGCCCGTCACCGCCACCGCCTCTATTTCCACCAAGGCGTCCTTAGGAAGCTTTGCCACCTGAAACGCGGCGCGGGCCGGGTACGGCTCGGAAAAATATTCGGCATACACCTCGTTCATGGCGGAAAAATCCGCCATATCCTGCAGCAACACAGTGGTTTTTACCACATGAGCCATGTCTGCGCCTGCGGCGGCCAGAATGGCCTTGATATTCTCCAGCGACTGGCGCGCCTGTGCACGGATGTCCGCACCTGCAAACTCGCCGGTAGCCGGGTTGATGGGAAGCTGGCCGGAAACATAAATGGTGCCGCCCGCCTGTATTGCCTGCGAATACGGCCCAATGGCCGCAGGGGCATTTTGAGTTTGAATTTTCATCTGCTTTTCTCTTCTTTCAATGTATTAATGATGCGGTCACACGCCTCTTTCACATTTTCTCGCGAGGTTGCAATGTTCATGCGTGCAAATGTATTGCCCTCTGTACTGCCAAACCATCCACCGTAATCCATGGCGATTTTACATCTATGCTGAATCAAATCCACCACTTCATCTTGCGTAGAACAAAAGGCTGCAAAATCCATCCAAACAAGATAAGTTCCTTCCAGCTCTGTGATTTTTACTTTCGGACACTCCGCTTCAAAGCGCTGTTTCAAATACCGATAATTTCCATAAATCACGTTCAGAGCTTCGTCCAGCCATGCTTCACCATGCCTCAAAACAGCCTCTGTCGCAATATGGCCGAAGCCATTCACATCGTCCAAAGACATCTTCGCCAAAAAGTCACTAAAGCTTTTTCTCATCTCTTCATTTGGAATAATGATAAATGAGTTCTGACAAGCCGCAAGATTGAACGATTTGCTGGCCGACGCCATTGTAATGAGCATGTCGTTATAATCCCCAACTGTAGCGGCAGTTACCTTTTTTCGCCCGAGCTGCGGGTCAACAATGTCCTGATGAATCTCATCGGAAATTACTGTTACATGATGCCGTTTACAAATGTCCAACGTCTGACGTAATTCTTCAGCCGTCCATACACGGCCAACCGGATTATGCGGATTACAGAGTATATACAATTTTACAGCATTTTCAACAATATCGTTCTCAAAGCGCTCATAATCCATCTCATAATGCGTGCCAATTTTTTTCAAATCGCATTTGACCAGTTTACGCTGTCCGCTGTTATTTACCGCGTTCATAAACGGATAATACACTGGTGTGGAAATCATGACGCTGTCGCCGGGCTGTGTAAAAGTACGCACCGCCCAGTGAAGCGCAGGGACAATGCCTGGCGTCACACAAATCCACTCGCGCTGTACATCATAGCCATGACGTTGTTTTTCCCATTGTATTACAGCATCATAATAGGATTCCGGCGTTTTGAAATAACCCAGCGGATAGCTGACATATTGTTTTAGTGCTTCCACCGCGCAAGCCGGCGAGGGAAAATCCATGTCTGCCACCCACATGGCCAGCAGTCCCTCTTCTCCAAATTCATTTTTCAAGCCATCCCATTTGAACGAATGCGTCCCCAGTCGATTTACATATTCCATTTTTATCCCTCTCTTAGTCGTGATTTGTATCGTTCATTGTATGGGGCGCCGTGGCCTTGTCCCCATGCTTTTTATAATATGCTTGGAACATGTAATAGGCTGGAATACCGGTAAGCGGGATGATAAAGCCCACTACAGTAGATGGATCCCACACAAAGTTTACCACAAGGATCACAAATGCACACAAACACACCAAAATAGGTACCAACGGGTAGCCGGGTACTTTATATGGGCGCTCTAAATCGGGGTATTTTTTCCGTAACACAATAACTCCAAATACCGCGAGCATGAAGTAAATCCAGTTATATAGAACAATAATATTCACAAGGTTTTGGAAGCTAGTGGCAAAGCAATAAAAAATCATCATCGCCAGAATATAGAGACTAGCTACCACAGGTTGGCCGCTCTTCTTGCTGAGCTTACCACACGGAGCAAACCAACGGCGGTCTTGTGACATAGCATAAATTTCACGCGGATACACAAGAATACAGCTATTCAAAGAGCCGATGACAGAACAAATAATAGCCAATGTGATTACGATAGCCGCGCCTTTACCAAAAATTATCTCTACCACATCAAATGTAACGTTTTCGGATGAGATAATGTCTGCAATAGGCACCACATGCATAATAGCCAAGTTAAACAGCAGATACAGCACAGTGATACCCGAAATAGTGACAATCATTACACGAGAGAGGTTCTTCTTCGGATTCTGCAACTCTCCGCCCATGTGGCAGATTGAGTTCCACCCGTCAAAGCACCACAGCACGGCTACCACAGAACACGCCAGTGCCGCTAAGACAGAACCTTCTCCTGTCGTGTTGGTGAAAGTGATAGGATCACCTGTATTACCTCCCAGAAAAAAGCAGGCCAAGATGACACCTACAATAGCGACTACCTTTACAAATAACAGAACAGTAGAAAGTACACTACCACCTTTTGCTCCCAACATATTCACTAGCGTCAGTACAATGCAGATACCAGAAGCCAAAAACGAGATTTGTAGAGAGGAAAATCCCCCGAACAACGTACCAATGTAAGTAGCACCCACCATTGCAATAGCCGCATTGCCCGGAATGCCAATCAACGCATCAGACCACCCCATAGTGAAGCCCAGCAGAGGCGCCGCCTTGCCATAAGTTCGTGTCAAATAAACATAAGTGCCGCCATTAGCTGGCATAATACTGCCAAGCTCAGATAGACACATAGCCGCACCTAATACAATGAGACCGCCTAAAATCCATGCTAAAATGGAAATGCCTGCATTTCCGTGCGAATAATCCAAAACCGTAGAACCCGTATAGAAAATGCCGGAGCCAATAATCAAGCCTCCCATAACACCCACGGCACGGCCAAAAGAAAGCGTTCTCTTCACCTCTGATGTGCCAGAAGACAGCGCTTCAATAGATTTGCGTTCATTCTCGCGTGTACTCATTGTGCTCCTCCTTTTTAATCCATTTTATTTCTTCTGGTCGACCATCTGCTCTTCAGCATCTCGAGCTGCCAAATCATCAATGGTAAGACCAGATAATCCAACTGTCCCTAAGTATACATTTGTTAAATGTGATAAATATTTAAGTCTCTTTAATATTAAGCGATTAATATAAATTTGTAAATTCACAAATAAAACAAATTAAACCCGCACATTTTGTGCGGGTTTAACAAAGCCTGCTTTGTTATCTCTTTTTTGTAAAAGTATAGCTGTCCTCTACATCCAGCTTGAAGGCTTCATTCAGGCGCTGCTGCACGCGGCAGAATAGCTCCAGCTCTTCATCGGTGAATATTTTCAGCTTCTGGAACGTGCGCGCATAGCAGGCCTGCTCGAACTTGTGGTGGTCGTTGAACACCTGCCAGCCCGCCTCGGTGAGGAACAGGTTATATTCGCGGTTGTTGTTCTGGTTGCGCACCTGCTCTACCCAGCCCTTCTGCTTGAGCTTGCGGATAATCTGGCTGTAGGCGCTGGGCGTTTTTCCGTTGCTTGCCGCTATTTCGGTGATGGTTGCCGATTTATGCCGCCCAATATACTGGATGACCTTGGATTCCGCCTGATACATCGTCACTTCCCCGTACTGATGCGGCAGCGAATCGTATTCCGCCATCAGGTCATAGCCCGCATCCACAATATCCATCAGCTTCTGGCACAGTTCCTCGCGTGCGTCCATTTTCATTTTCCTCTTTCTTGCCGAAAGCGCCCGGGCGTATTTCTTCATTCGGGGCGCAGCAATCTTTATTTATTCCACCGTACAAGGGAAAACGGCAGCTTTTCACTGCGGCAAAGGCGCAGTGCGGCGGCTGGCGTTAGCCAGCCGCGTGTGAACAAGCTGCCGCCTCTTTTCGTAAAATTATACCATTTTTTTCGCACCCCGGCAAGGCGCGGCACAGCACGGGGCGTTATTCCCCGCCCAGCCAGTACATATCGCGCCGCAGGCTGAGGCCCAGCTTTTTCTGCAAAGCCAGAGAGGCGCGGTTGCCTGCAAAGATATGGCAGAACGGCACGCGCCCCTGCCGCAGAAGGCGGGCGATGGCGTGCGCCTCCAGCGCGGCGCCCAGCCCCATACGGCGGAACTGCGGCAAAACCACCAGCATACCCATGCTTCCCTCGGAATGCTGCCCAATGAACCCGGCAAGCCGGCGGCCCTGCGGGTCGGGCAGAAAGGCGCCTGTCACGGTGCCCGCCGCAAGGCGCGCAGCCACGCCGGCAGGCGGAATGAGGGTATAATGCGCGCAGACGGTTTCCGCCCATTCAGGGCCCAGCGGCGCAAAGCGCACCCCCTTCACCGGCCAGGAGGGAGGCTGGGCGGCCCAATATACCGCCTGCGTACATGCGGGCGGCAGCGGCAGGCCCATGGCCTGTGCCGCGGCCAGGGCTGCGGCACGCCCGTGCGCGCCCAGCATAACGTCCTGCGCCAAGGGCCCGGCCCTGTGCAAAAGGCGCGCCGCCGCGGCCTGCGTGCCGGCGGCCAGCAAAAGGTCGCCCCCCTGCACGCGCAGCAGCACGCCGCCCTTTTCTGCGGCCAGTACGCCCGCTTTGCCCCAGCGCAGCGCCTCCAGCATATCCACGCAGGCGGGCCTTTTCTCCAGATATTCCCACGCGGCAAGGGCCGGGGCGGCCAGCGCGGCCTTCTGCGCATGCGTCAGGCGCTTCAGCGCCGCCTCCCGGCGCATGGCCTCGCTTTTTGTGGCATATTCCTCTGTATACACAAGGCGCACAGGCCGGTGCGCACGGGTATACCTGGCGCCGCGCCCGGTTTCATGCAGAAACACACGCCGGGTGATGTCGGGCGTGTAGCCCGCATAGAAATTCATACCGGCACATGCCAGAAGGTAAGCAGTATGCGCCATGGAGGCGTCCTCCTTTTCTCCGCGCAGGGCCTCGGCCCCACGCCTGCCGCAGCCGCGCCCCGGCGGGTGAAACCCATGCCGCGTTATTCCTGTGCAAGCTCCATCGCCATGCGGCACGCGGCAAAGGCGTCCTGCCGGGTGCCCGCAGTGATGAGAAAGCGCCCGGCATGGCAGAATTTCAACGTTTCGATGCCGGAAATGGCGGGCAGCTCTTCCTCCAGCGCACCGGCCCACTCTGCCGGGAAGGGCACGCGCAGCGCCTGGGTGCCGAAGCGCTGCGGCACCCCCTGCGCACAGTAGCCCCCCCGCTGGGAGGGATATACCACGAATTTGGCGCGGCTGGGAATGAGATACTGCTTCCAGGGGGCAAATCGCTTCAGCTCTACAATGCCGCCTTTTGACCTTGCAAGCGCGCCGCGCACCTCGGCCTCGGCCCGCGTGATGGCGCGGATGCTCTCCAGCTTATGGCCCAGAAGATCCTGCGCCACGGCCACGGCCTCTTCGAAGCAGGTATTTTCGTCCTTTTCTTCATCCCATCTGGGGTTGTAGGCTGCAATCAGGTTTGCAAGCTGGTTGCCGCAGCCGGTATTGTCGTCCTCATCCAGCGGCTTTACAAAGCCGTCGTCAAAGCGCCGGGCCTCCTTCTCGCCCACAAGGGCCGGGCCAAGCTCGCGCCACAAAAGGCCGAAGGCCGCATATTTCACCCCGCATTCGCGCACAGGGGTATCTTTTCCATGATGGTCAAACGGGCCGTCCCCAATATCGAACACGATGCCGTCATAGCCCTCCGGCACGGAAAAGCCGCGCTGGATACGGATGCTGGGGTTGCACAGGCGCAGCAGCGCCGCGGCAAACACGTCGTCCGCGTGAAAGCGCCCTGCATGGGTAAAGCCTTTATCCGGCACTGTAAGCATAGTGATGTGCTCCTTTTATCCTTCATCTTTCCGGCTGCCGAAGCAGCGGCACACCGGCCTTCCGCCGTATGGGGCAGCGCGCTCCGGCCCCGCCTGCATATGGCGTCTGCCGCATGCCGCCTCATGCCCGCCGCCCGGCACGGCCGCAGCCCGTGTGCGGCATGTGTTCTGTCCGGGCTATATCCGGCCCGCGGCCCGCTTTTAGCAGGCGGATGCACCGTACTACACCGGCTGCGTTCACGCCTTCCATCACAGCCCGCGTTCAAGCGGGCTGCGGCGTCTGCTTTGCCAAGCTCACACCGCGCTTTCGCTTATGCCCGCCAAGCGGCCACATCATGCCACGTTCACGAAACCCGCCCTTCGCCCTTCGGCTCGGCCTCGTTAAGGGTGTGGCATCTGTTCCACTAAGCTCCCCCTTCGCTTTCGCTCGGGCTCGCTAAGTGGACACATTATACCACATTTGGCACATTTTTTACAGCAGTATCCTTTTTGAGAAACAGTTTGGTTACCCAATATGCTATAATAAAAACAGACGCAAAATCTCCGGCATCCATTTCCAATGCAGGCCGGGGCAGAAAGGGGGCGGCAGGTTTGGCCGCACACAGAAAACGCAGGGGGCGCACCTCGCGCGCACCCGCTATTTTGATAGGGCTTGCCGCCGGGCTTATGCTTCTGGCGCTGGGCGGCGGCGCGCTGTGGCTTTTTCTGCCCCGCGCCATGGATACCGGCCTTGCCAGCGCCAAAGCACCCGATGGCCAGATAAAAGGCTATGCCGTGCAGCTTGGCACAGGGCCCTATACGAAGGACAGCCTTTCCCAGTGGGCCATGGAGGCGGCGGAAGAGGCCGCCTCCCTTGGCATGAACGCACTGTTTCTGCCCATTGACGGGCCAGACGGCGTGGTGTTTGAGACAAAGCATGCGGAAAGGTGCACCGCCCTTTCCGGCGGCGACACGTTTTTCTACAAGCCGGACGCGCTGCGCGCCCTGTGCGAGGCCGCCGCCCGAAAGGGCCTTGCCGTATATGCCGTGGCGCAGGAGGCCAACGCGGAAGACGCCGCATACCGCGATACGGTTCTTGCCGATATCCGCCAGCGCTATGCCGCGGCGGGCATCGCCGTGCCCATGGCGGCAGATGGCACGCAGGGGCCGTTCAGCATCTACTCCACCCCGCAGGGGGCGCTTGCCGCCGTCACGCCGGAGAGCGCCGCGCAGGCAGGTGAATTTTTTCTTTTGACCACCGCGGCAGATTTCAGCGGCGCGGTGTTCAGCCAGGCTGCCGTCTCTGCGGCGCCGGGCGACACAGCCGTGCTGCTCAGCGCCATGGACGGGCGCACCCCGCCCACTCTGCTGGGCTATACCCCGCCTGCCTCGCTGGGCGTGACTTACCCGGACGACGGCGCCTCTATCGACACACAGAAATGCTTTGTGATGGGCACGTCAGACCCGGCCCAGCCCCTCACCCTGAATGGGGAAGAGGTGCCCCGCTACGGCACAAAGGGGCTGTTCGGCGTGCTGGTGACGCTGGAAGAGGGGGAAAACGAGCTGCTTTTTGAAAACGGCGCTGCCTCGCTTGCCTGGCACATCACGGGCCCGGCGCCTCAACAGCAGCAGGGCGGCAGCACCGGCGGCAAGCCGCCGCATGACAGCACCGTTAGTGTGCCTGAGGGCACCTTTGTGCAGACGACAGGCCTTATCACCAGCCTTTTGTATGACCCCTCCGGTGACGGCAATATCAGCGAAACGGCCCGCCGCGGCGCCGTGGGGCAGGTGGCGGCATGCGCTGAAACCGTGCGCGGCGGAAAGACTACATGGGCCTACCAGCTCACCAGCGGAGACTGGGTGCTGGCTTACAATGTGCAAAAGGTGGAGGACGGCGCCGCCAGCTTCACCGGCGCACAGGCCGTTTGCGATGGGCGCGACGAGCTTTTGCAGTTCAGCGGCAGCGGCACGCCGCTGGCTTATACAAATCAAATTGAAAACACGCTCAGCCTGCGCTTTTATAATACAGAGCTTGCGGCAGATTTTGCCGTCAGCGGCTCTTCTCTTGTGCGGCAGTGCGAGGTGAAGCCCTTTGACGGCGGCACAGAGCTTGTGCTGCACTTTGACGCGCCGCTTTGGGGGCATGTGATTTCATACAGCGGCAACACCGTGCAGGTGGTGCTGAAGGCGGCGCCCGCCAGAAGCACAGAGCCGAATAAACCTCTAGCGGGTGTGAAGGTGCTGCTGGATGCCGGGCACGGCGACACGGACGCCGGCGCCATGGGGGCGGGCGGCCAGAGCGCCCCGCTGGAAAAGGACGCAAACCTCGCTGTGGCCAGGGCCGCCCAGTACCGGCTGGAGCAGCTTGGCGCCACGGTGGAGATGATTCGCACAGACGACACCTTCCTTTCGCTGGAGCAGCGCAATGCAAAAATCACAGAGCTGCGGCCCGATTTCTTTATTGCCGTGCACCACAACTCTGTGGCGCTGAACAATGACGCCAACAATTCCACCGGAACGGAATGCTATTATTTTTATGATTCCGGCAAGGCGCTGGCCGAAGCGCTGGTGAACAACGTGACGGCCGCCACAAACCGGCCTTCGCGCGGGGCCATGTGGGGCTATTACTATGTCACCCGCAACACCCTGTGCCCCGCCGTTCTGCTGGAGACGGGCTTTATGCCGAACCCGGCGGAATTTGAAGCCGTGACAGACGAAACGTGCATATGGGCCGCGGGCGATGCCATTGCCCGTAGCGTGCTGGCCTGCGTAAATTGAGTCATAGCCACTGAGCCGGTGGCTTGAGTTGGCCCTATAAGGGCCTATTACCGGCATATATCTCAAGATGCACTGAATTTTATTTCGCTCGCATCACTTTTCCCACAGCCCGTAAACGGGCAATCTCTGTTCTAACGGTAGTCTTTTGCTCCTGATAGCTTGCTGTTAGCAGCTCGCTTCGCTCGATGCTTGAAGCTAAAGCTTTTTTGCGGGGCACCTCCACCGGCAGAGCCGGTGGTTTCCCTATTCAAAAAAGCCCCGTTCCGGCCGGAAGGGCCCGGAACGGGGCTTTTTTCAAAGCAAAGCTAAAAGCACAGCCTTACTGCGCCATGCGCTCAGAAAGCTCCTGTGTGGCGCTGCGCAGCAGGGCCACCAGCTCCGGCAGGCGCTCGCTGCGGAAAATGGCCTGCGGGTATGCAATGCTGACGGCCGCTATTACCCGGCCGCCCGCGCCGCGCACCGGGCAGGCCACGGCCCCCACCTGCGGGATAAACTCGCCTGTGTCGAAAGCGTAGCCCTGGCGGCGGATGCCCCGCGCAATGTTCTGAAAGCGCGTTTCATCCGTAATGGTAAGCGGCGTGCACTGCTCGGGCGGCATTTCGAAATAGCTGTGGATAGCCGCCTGCCCCTGATAAGCCAGCAGCAGCTTGCCCGCCGCACCCGTGTGCAGAGGGTAGCGCGTGCCCTCGTCCACTGTGATACGTATTTTCTGCGGGCCCAGGGCCAGCGCCGCCACACAGCACGCCCGTCCGCAGGCGAGGTTCAGCTTCACCGTCTGCCCGCTTTGCTGTGCAAGCTGCTCCAGCACAGGGCCTGCAAGTTCTTTCAGGCGCGCCTGCTGCTCTTCCCTGCCCGCAAAGCCCTGCTCAAACAGCGGGCCGGGCGTATAAAGCTTTGTTTGTTTATCCTCGTACAGATAGCCGCTGTGCACCAGCTCTGCCAGCAGGCGGTAAAAGGTGGTTTTGGGGCACGGGCAGCGGCGCGCGATGTCTTTTGCGGGCAGGCCGCCGTTTTCAAACACGGCCTTCAGCACCAGCGCCGCACGCGACAGCGCAGGCACAGGCACATACTGCGTATGAAGTTCCACAGGGCTGCCTCCTCCTTTGTCCCGCGCGCAAGACGCCGGGGCCGCGTATGGCTGCCGGGCATGCCGCACAGCGGACGCGGCTGCGCACGGTTGGTTCCAAATATAAAACTTTTTACCCGAAAAGGAATCGAAAAAAATACGCTTATATAAGCGTTTTCATATATAAAACTTTTTTGCGCGTTTCTTGTACAGGTTGCCATGTTCCGCCCTGAAAAGTTTATGCAGGCCGGAAATTGAATGCCCCGGCCCGGTGCGGTAAGATAAGGCTGTAAACCGGGCGCGCGGAATGCGGCGCCCATTCAGAAAACAGGGAGGGTTTTACATTATGGCAAACATGGAAATGCCGCCGGTAGAGGAGCTGGTGGCCCGCTTCAAAAAGCTGTACACCGGCATCGTGGCTGACGCAATGGATAAGCTTGGCATGCGCGACAGGCTGCTGCCGGCGTATCTTCGCCCGCTGAAGCCCGATATGGTCATTGCCGGCCCGGCGTTCACCGGCTGCGGTGAAGAAGTGACCGACATCAACTGCAATGACAACGACATCCGCTTCTCCATGCTGGAGAGCATCAAGCCCTACGATATTCCCGTATGGCAGACGAACATGACGGACGGCTGCGCCCACTGGGGCGGCATTATGACGCGCTCTACCCGCCAGGCAGGCGGCTGCGGCGCCATCATCGACGGCGGCTGCCGCGACTGCAACGATATTCTGGAGCAGGGCTTCCCTGTGTTTGTGCGCTTCTTCCACTGCGGCAGTTCGCTGGGCCGCTGGCAGATCACGGCATATCAGAAGCCTATCCAGATCGGGCATGTCACCATCGAGCCGGGCGATTTCATGATGGCCGACATCGACGGCGTGCTGGCCGTGCCAAAGGCACATATTATGGAAGTGCTTTTGAAGGCCGAAGAAATGGCCGCCCGTGAGGACAACATGAGCAAGGACATGGCCGAGGGCCTTGGCGTGCGCGGCGCGTATGCCAAATACGGCACCATCTGAACCCCTGTACGGCTCAGCCGCTGTGAGGCAGGCGCTTCACAGCGGCTTTTTTATGCGCCCGGCCCCGTTCAGCGCAGTGCCGGGCATCGGGCATGCCTTACTCCAGGTTTGCGTGGCGCGCCTTCATATCCGCCTCGGTGACGCCGCACTGCTCCATCAGATATGCCACCAGCCAGTCGCAGGCCAGAAGAAGCCCCTCGTCGAACAGGCTGCCCATGGGCAGCACAGAGCCGCCCGCCTTCTCTTTCGTGGGCGCCGGCACCACGGCCGCGGCGTCCGCCATGGCGGCCAGCGTGCTTTCGGGCGCAGTAGTGAGCACTGCCAGCTTCGCGCCCGCCTGCTTTGCCTTCTGCGCCTGCCGCACCAGGCCGCCCGTCTCGCCGGAGCCGGAGCCCACTACCAGCACGCAGCCCTCGCCCACCGGGCCGCAGGTGACGTCGCCCGCCACCTGTACGGGCAGGCCCATCTGCGCAAGGCGCATGGCCAGCATGCGCATCACAAGGCCCGTTCGGCCCGCGCCCGTTGTGCAAATCATTTTCTTTCCCTGCAGCAGCCGGGCCACATGGGCCAGCTGCTGCGGCTGGGCGCCGCCCACAGTGCCGGCAAGCTGCTGCAGCATCGTATTCATCAGGCCGTCCATCTTCAAAGCCCCTTTCCTTCCATGGCCGCGCGGATGCCCGCTGCGGCTGCACGGGCGTCCGGTGCGCTGCACACGGCCCCGCCCACAATCAGCCATTCGGCGCCCGCCGCGCAAAGCGCGCGGGCGGTGTCCTCCCGTATGCCCCCTGCTACGGCAAGCGGCATGCCGCCGCAGGCCGCGCTTACAGCGGCCACCTGCGCAGCGGCGGGGCCGCCCTGCCCCTGCTGGGCGTCCACCGCCACATGCAGGCAGGCGATATCCGCCCCCAGCGCGCGCACGCGCCGGGCGGCCGCAGCGGCATTCTGCATGCCGAGCAGGTCCGCCATCACGCGGCACCCGCGCGCATGCGCCTCGCGCACAACGCCCTCTATGGTCTTATCAGAGGCGAAGGCCATCACGGTCACGATGTCCGCCCCGGCCTCGCACGCCATGGCGCACAGGCCGGCGCCGCAGTCCATAATCTTCACATCGGCAAGAATGGGCGCGCCGAAGCCCGCGCGCGCAAATTTTTTCACGGCGGCAAGGCCGTCGCGCAGCACAAAGCTGGTGCCCACCTCTATGACATCCGTATATTGCCGCGCCGCGCGCGCAAGGGCCATGGCCTCGTCCAGTGTGCGCCCCTTCTCTGCGCCGTCCAGCGCCAGCTGCAGCGTCATATGCGCCGCCTCCTTCCGAAATATGCCGCCTTGGTGCGGCTCAGTTCAGCCTTTGCAGAAGCTGGCCCAGCGTGTCGCTGCCCACATGGGCGGGCACATGGTCGTACAGCTGCTGCACAAAGGCACGGTAATGCCTGGGGTCTCCGTTCACGCTCACGGTCTCCTTCGCCGTGCGCAGCGTGACGCGCTTGGAGGTAACGGTGGTTTTCACCTCCACAATATCCTGCCAGCGCACACTGTGCGTTTTGCCCAGCGCGCTTTGCAGCTCCAGCCTGTCGGGGTAAGCCACCGCGCGGCGCACATAGGTGAACAGAAGAATATACCCGCTGCCCGCCGCACAGATGAGCACCAGCGCCGCCGTCATCAGCACGGCGCTGTCACCGGCACCGCCCACAGAAATATCCATCTGCCTGGCCGCCACCAGAAGAATGGCCACCGCCAGAAGGAAGGGTGCGAATATCACCGTCACCGGCGCTTCACGCAGCACGGCCAGCGCGCCCGCCTGCGGCGGGGCCGATTTTTTCTGCAGCAGCACAAGGCTGGCGCAGAACAGCACCGCGCCCAGCGCCGCGGCGGCATAAATAAGTGCCATTGGTCATTCCGCCTTTCCTGTCATGCTTTCAAACAGCGCCAGCGCGCGCTGCGGGTTGTGCGGCGCCAGCATGAACACATTATACAGCCATGGGCTGCACGCAAGGCCGGTGGCCTTCTGCGCAAAGGCCATGGCCGCTATCTCCTGCAGGCTGGGCACGCTGCTTTTATAGGCAAAGCGGCCCAGCCTCCACAATGTGACATGCTTTTGGGCTGTAAAGCCCGCGCCGTCGCGAAACTCAAGAAAATGGTACAGCTCATGCGCCAGCAGGATCTCCCGCGTGGGTACGGCGCCCAACGCATCATAGACGCCCGCCCTCTGCAGGGCCTCGTCTGTATCGGCGGCGTTCTGCACATCTATTTCGATGGTGGCCGGCTCGTGAAAAACAGCAAACAGCCCCAGCCCCGCCGCAGCGGAGCCGCGGCTGTCCCGCACCTGTACGCCCCAGTGGGCGGCCGCTTCGTCCAGCGAAAGCGCGCCGCCGTTTTCCTGCAGCAGGGCGGCGCGCGCCTCGCCCTCGGCGCGCGCGCCCTCGTACAGGCTTTGTTTCATAGCCGACGTCAGCTTTCCGCGCAGCGGCTCGTCCCGGAAGGCAATGCGCACAAGCGCAGCCTCGTCCAGCGCCAGCAGCCCGCCTGCCCAGCCGGCCAGCATCAGTTCAGCTCCGTGCGGGAGACCACAAGCAGCACCTCTTCCTGCGGCTCAATGTCGAGGAATTCGCTTTCCATAATGATCTCAAGCTGCTCGAGGCTGACCGTGTTGGAGAAATCCAGCACCTTACCGCCCACGCACAGGAACACATCCGGCGTGAGCACCGTGTCCGTCTTATAGGCAAGCTGCTGCTTCCACATGCCCTCCACGGTTGCCTTCCAGTCCGCCGCCTTGCAGATGGCGGCAATGCCGTCGCCCACCTGCACCTTGATGAAGCCGCGGTGGTCCACAAGGCGCACCTGCTGCTTGCCGTTCATCTCGCAGCCAAACACATAGAACGCATCCGTCTGCGCCAGCGTCTTCACCTCTTCGGGCTTTGCCCCGCGGATAGAGCCGGCCGCCAGCTTGCGGGCCTCTTCCTCGTCGCAGTTCAAAAGCAGGTTGGTGGTCTGCACCTCGTTCGAGCCCATGGCAATGGCCGTCACCTTGGAGGTCTGCGGGTCTATTTCTATCTGCACCTCCACGGTCTCCGGCACGGCGCCGTTCTTGATGGCAAGGGCGGCCGCCTCCTTTTTGATTTTGGAGATGTCCTCTGTGGTGGGGTTGGGGATGACGCGCTCCACCACGTCGCGTATCATGGCCAGCGCCACGCCGATAGAGCTGATGACCTCGGCATACTTCGGGATGCTGTAATTCATATTCATCTGGTTGGCGGAGTACGGCAGCAGCGCCGAGGCGCCGCCGCCCACGCCCACCAGGGTGCTCTGGTCCTTCTCGATGCGGTATTTTTCCACCAGCTCGTCAATGACGGGCTCAATCTTCTCAAACGCCTTGTGCAAAATCTGGCGCGCGCACTCCTCCACGCTGACGCCGAGATAATCGGCCAGGGGCTGCATGCACTTGCGGGCAGATTCCACAATGCCGTAGGAATAATCGTTTTCCTTCACAAGGCCCAGCACGTTGGCCGCGCAGGAGTTGGTGATGGTGACGCGCTTGCCACTGGCAAGCTTGATGCGCACATAGTCCGCAGGGTCGCCCTCCTTCGGGGCAAAGAATTCCAGTTCGGGGGCCTCTATCTCTTCCAGCGGGGTATACACGGCATATTTCAGGCCGCCGATGTGCGCCGAGCGCGGGCCCACGTCCACCAGCTTGCCGTCTGCCGCGCGCACCATGCTGCCGCCGGCCACGCCCAGAACACGCACATCCAGCGAATTGATATAGGTGCGGTGCCCGCCCACCACGGAATATTCCACAGCCGGGCGCCCGTTTTTGATGACGCCGATGTTGGTGGAGGTGCCGCCCACCTCAAAATAGATGCCGTTCGAGGCGCGCAGGTACATCAGCGCGCCCATCACGCTGGCGGCCGGGCCGCTGAGCATGGTGAGCACAGGGCGCTTTTTCATTTCGCTGATGTCCATAACGCCGCCGTCGCCGCGCATGATCATCAGGGGCACGTCAATGCCCGCATGGCGCACGCTCTGCTCGGTGGAGGTGGCCGTATTCATCATCTTGGGCAGAATGCTGCCGTTGATGGCTGCGGTGCGCGTGCGGCGCGTAAGGCCGTACAGCTTGGAAATATCCGAGGCCACGCTCACCAGCAGGCCGTGCTTTTCGGCAATGTCGCGCACGAGCAGCTCTTCCTTGATGCTGTCCACGCCGAAGGCCTTGCTGGCCACAATGACCTGCGCGCCCTCTGCCTGCAGCTTCTGAATGGCGGCCTCCACCGTCTGCTCGTTCACGTCCTTCAGCTTTATAAAAGTATGGCAGGTGCGGATAAAGCGGCCCGTGCCCAGATCAATGTCCGGGATGTTGGACTGCTTCTTCGACAGCCAGCCCTCGATGCCGCCGTTCGCCATACCGATGATCCCAACCTTCGCCACGTCGCCTTCCAGCAGGGCGTTTGTGGCCTGCGTGGTGCTGTGCGCGATAAAAACAACGTCGTCGGGGTCGATGTTGTTTTTGGTCAGGCAGTTTTCAAAGCATTCTATCACGCCCGCGGCAACGCCCATTTCGTGGTCGTGCGTGGTCATGACGACAGATTCTCCAATAATCTCGTGGGTCTCGTTGTCCAGCGCAACGGCCTTCGTGTGCGTGCCGCCCACGTCGATGCCTACGCGGATCTTCCTTTCTCCCATGTTGCGACGCTCTCCTTTCCTGGCCCGGGCAGGGCTTTCCCTGTTCCCAAGCTAGGCCCGCCCGCCGTGCATGCGCGCGGCGGGCGGGCCGCTTATCAAATCTATATAGTGGCAAACCGTCCTGGTTCCGACATTTCGGTGTAGTGGCAGGCTTCCGGCGGCTGCGGCCTCACCGTGCTCACACAAACATAAAGTAAGCGACGATCTCCAGGATCAATGCAGTGGGCAGCGCATATACCAGCGTCTGCTTCATGTAATCGCGGGTGCTGATCTTGGTGTAGCCGATAGCCCACATATTCCAGCTCTGCGTGGGGCAGCAGTTGGTGGTGACCGTCGTGCTCTGGATGTAGAACAGCGGGTACAGCACTGCCAGCGGCAGGAGGCCCGTGCCGGCCACGATGGCGAACGTCGCCACGCCGGCACCCCAGATGGTAAGCGGGCCGCGGAACAGGCTGAGGAAGCTGAGCACGCCGAAGGCCACGAACAGAACAAGCACGTTCGTCGGGATGATGGGGGCTACGATGGGCTTCAGAAGCTCGTTCACAAGGCCGGCAGACTTATTGAACATCTGCAGGAACATCAGGAAGGCCAGCACCAGGCCCACGTCGGACACGCCGTCGTGGAAGGTTTTCTGCACCACTTCGCCAATGCCGTTCCAGCTCTTGAAATAGCCCGTCCAGGCCAGAGCCCAGATGACGGCAATGATAATGGCGGGAATGGACTGCACGCCGAAGGCAATGGAGATGGTGACGGGGATGATAGGCGTCAGGCAGGCCAGCAGGTTCACGTTTTTCTCGGTGGTCATGCTGCCGGCAGAGGCCGCCCACGCATGGCTCTTGGCGCCCTTGCGCGTGCCGATGAGCACCATGAGGATAACGCCCAGCAGGTGGATGGCCAGAGCCACGGCCGCGAAGCGGTACCATTCAGGCCCGAAGGAATACTGCTCGTCGTTCACAATCATCACGCCCGCGGCCTGGTTCAGCAGCGAGCTGTTGAAGTACAGGCCGGCGCCCACGCTCATGGTGTAGGCTGCGGCGGCCAGCGGCTTCGAGATGCCGAGGCTGAGCAGGATGGGGAACACGATAACGCCGATGGCGATCACGGCGCCCACGCCGTAGGCGGTGGTGAAGATGGCCGTGGTCACAATGCACAGCAGGCTGGTGGTGAGGCCGGGCTTATCGCCGCCCAGCTCCACAGCCTTGCGGATGATGGTGCCGGCAATGCCCGTTTCGACCAGGATGCGGCCGAACCAGCTGCCGAAGATAATGTTCACGGCCGTGGAGCCAAAGTCCAGCGGGCCCTGATTAAATACGGTGGTGTTGATATCCTCCCAGGTGACGACGCCGCCGATAGCGCCGATGGCGCACCACAGCACCGCCATGACAAACAATCCCATCATCAGGTTGCCGCCCTTGGCCGCGTATACAATAAAGACCAGGAACGACACCAGCAGCAGGATGCCAAGTGCCAGTTGCATAAAATTACCTCCTCAAATTATCGCACATTGTGCCGCACCGAAGCGGTGCGGCAGAGAACCGCGGAGGGCCAGCCCCCCGCGCCGGAAGCGCCGCCGGAGCAAAAGCGCCGTGCGCCAAGCGGTATCACGCAAAGTTCGCACGCCTTCCGGCGGATATTCTGTGTCTCAGCCCCCTTCCTCACAGCAGATGCATGTTTGTTTGTGTACCGGTTTCATAAAATTATCCAAGAGCTTTTGGCTCTTTTCACAAAAGGATGAATTTCACGGCGGTTGTTTCGGAAAAGTTTCGGAAACTTATACTATTTTTATAAAAAATGATGTGTTAAACCGCCTTTTCTTGGGTATTATGATAGCACTCTTCCCGAAAGAAATCTATATTTTTCTGCAATTTTCAAAAAAACCGTTTTTCTGCACAATGTGTACCGGTTTCATTTATGCAGGTTCACGATTTTTTGCGCACAGCAAAAAAATGTCGCCTGTTCGCCCCGGGCGTGTGCTATAATGAAGCAAATACCGGGGCCCCGCAGGGCGGCCGCCGGGCGGGAGGCGCGCAGCATGACACAGAAAAAGGTGACTATCACAGATATTGCCAAAGCTTCCGGTGTGTCAAAAACTACAATCTCGCGCTACCTGAACGGCAGGTTCGAGTTGATGTCGCCGGAAACACGCAGGCGCATTGAATCGGTCATCGACGTGTCGGGCTACCAGCCCAGCACCATTGCGCGCAGCCTGAAAAACAAGCGCTCGCTGCTGCTGGGCATCGTGGTGTCCGACCAATCCTCCCCCTTCTCCACGGCTGTGCTGCTGGGGGTGGGCGATGCGCTGCGCAACACGGAATATGTGCCCGTGTTCGTGAACTGCGACGACGACCCGGCCAAGGAACGGTATCAGATATCCTTTCTGCTCTCGCGCGGGGTGGACGGCCTGATTGTGAACACCACCAGCTATGAAAACCCCTTCCTTGTAAATTTGGAGGCGCGCGGCGTGCCTGTGGTGCTGTGCGACCGCCATATCAAGGGCCATACCTTCGACATCGTTACCACAGACCATCATTCCACCATCCGCCAGCTGCTGACGCATCTGAAGGAGCAGGGCTACGGCCTGCCTGCGCTGTTTTCACAGCGGTGGGACAACAACTCCGTGCGCCTGCAGCGCCGCCAGGCGTTTGCGGCGGGCGCCGAGGCGCTGTTCGGCCTGCGGCCCGGCGAGGCGCCGGTATATGAGGTGGACGGCCAGAACCAGGGCAGCGCCGTGCGCGCTTTGGAGGACCTGATGGCCCGCTGCGCGCCCGGGCAGCGGCCCGCCGTCATCGGCGTGAACAGCGTCACCACCACCTACACCCTGCACGCCATGCGCGAGATGGGGTTGTCTATTCCGCAGCAGATAGGCCTGTGCGGCCCGGAGGACTGGAACTGGGGCGACCAGATGAACTGGCCCGAGCTGACAGCCCCCCAGCTTACCACGGCCAGCGTGCACGCAAGGGAAATAGGCGCCACGGCCACCAACCTGCTGTTGGCCCGCATCGCAGACCCCTCGCTTGCAAAGCAGGAGGTGCTTTTGCCAAGCGAGCTGAGCCCGCGCGCCTCTACCCTGCTGCGCCCCTGATACCCTGATGTTTGAACGGCCGCGCGCGGCAGGGCAGCCTCTGCGGCGTGCGCCGGTTTCCGGTTTCATAAAAGCTGAACATATGCAGGCAAGCCGGCGCCCTTGCGCGGGCCTGTTTGCGTGTGCCGCGGCGGGGAGGCCGCCGCAGCGCCATTTTGCGCTATTTTTTGAACATTCCAGAAAAGAGGTTATTGACCATGCCTTCCAAAATCCTGCTCGTCGGGGAGCCGATGGGCCTGTTCATCGCCAAAAGCGAAGGCCCGCTGGACAGCGTGGGGGAATACTCCTTCGCCGTTGCCGGCGCAGAATTCAACGTCGCCGTGGGCATGTGCCGCCTGGGGCACGACGTGGGCTATCTGACCAAGCTGGGCACAGACCCGTTCGGCAAGCACATCATTCATCTGATGGCCCAAAACGGCATCAGCACCGAGCTCACCCGGTTTTCCAGCGAGAGAAACACCGGCTTCATGCTGAAGTCGATGGTCTCTCACGGGGACCCGGAAATCTATTACTACCGCAAAAATTCCGCCGCCTCCACCCTCAGTGCAGAGGATGTGGCGCAGCTTGACCTTTCGGCCTACAGCGTGCTGCACATGACGGGTATTCTGCCCGCTTTGTCGGACAGCACGCGCGCCGCCACGCGCCTGCTGCTTCGCCTTGCGGGGGAAAAGGGGCTGATGTTCTCGTTTGACCCGAACCTGCGCCCCCAGCTTTGGCCGGACGAAAAGACCATGGTGGATTTCATGAACGAAGTGGCCGCGCAGAGCGATGTGTTCCTACCCGGCATTGCAGAGGCAAAAATTCTGTGCGGGCTGGAGGAGCCCGAGGCCATTGCCGCGCATTACCTTGCCGCGGGCGCAAAGCTTGTGGTGGTGAAGCTGGGCGGCAGGGGCGCTTACTATGCCCGCAGGGGCGAGGCCGGGTTTGTGCCGGGCTACACCGTGAAAAAAGTAGTGGATACCGTGGGCGCAGGCGACGGCTTTGCGGCTGGCGTACTCTCCGGCCTGATGGAGGGCCTGTCCCTGCAAAGCGCCGTGCAGCGCGGCAACGCCATCGGCGCCATCCAGGTGATGAGCCGCGGCGACAACGACGGCCTGCCCACCCGCGGGCAGCTTGACGCCTATATGAAGGAGGAAGAACACCATGCATGAAGTGCTTCGCACGCTTTCTGAAATCGGCATTGTGCCCGTTGTGGCGCTGGAGGATGCCGCAGACGCCGTGCCCCTTGCCAAAGCCCTGTGCGCGGGCGGCATCCCCACGGCGGAGGTGACGTTCCGCACCGATGCCGCCGCGGCCAGCATTGCCGTCATCAGGCAGCATGTGCCCGAAATGCTGGTGGGCGCGGGCACTGTCCTGACAGTGGAAAACGCCGAGGCCGCCGTGGCCGCAGGCGCCGCCTATATCGTTACGCCCGGCATCAGCGAGCCGGTGGTGCGCTGGTGCCTTGAACACGGTGTGCCCGTGCTGCCCGGCGTCAGCACGGCCTCCGAGGTACAGAAGATGCTGGAATACGGCATTGAGGTGATGAAATTCTTCCCGGCAGCCGCTGCCGGCGGCATTGCCATGCTGAAGGGCCTGTACGGGCCGTTCAAAAAAGTGCGCTTTGTGCCCACCGGCGGCGTAAACGCCGCGAACCTGAATGATTTTCTGCGCCTGCCCAACGTCATTGCCTGCGGCGGCACATGGATGCTGCCTGCCGATGCCATTCGGGAAAAGGACTTTGCCGCCGTCACCGCCCTGTGCGCCGAGGCCGTGCGCGTGATGCACGGCTTCACCCTGCTGCATGTGGGCATGAACACCTCCGGCCCGCAGGAGGCGCAGCAGACCGCCGCCGGCTTTGCCGCACTGTTCGGCCTGCCGGTAACCGACCTGCCCGCCGCCGTGTTTGCCGGCACTATGCTGGAGGTGGTGAAAAAGCCCTTCCTTGGCGCACACGGCCACATTGCCGTAGCCGTGAACGACATTGACCGCGCGGTGGCCTATTTCAAGCGCCGTGGCTATGCCTTCCGTGAGGAGGGCGTGGCCAGAGACGATAAAGGGCTTATTGCCATCTATTTTGAACAGGAGTTCGGTGGCTTTGCCGTGCATCTGCGCCGGAAAGACTGAGCCCTTTGCACCCAGAGGAGGTTCGCTTTGACACAGACCATCCTTTCCCAGACGTGCGTCATTCTGTTTATGATGGCGGTCGGCCTTGCGGCCGGCCGCCTCGGCTGTTTGAACGAGGCGGCGCAGCGCGCGCTTTCGGCTTTTCTGATGTCGTTTTCGCTTCCGGCGGCCATTTTTCTGTCTGCAGAAGGGCCGCTGACGCCGGAGCGGCGCACCGGCACCCTGTGGATGCTGGCGCTTTCCTTCGGCTTTTTTGCCGTGGTGTTCCCGCTGGCCGTGCTGCTGGCGCGGCGCGTAAGCGGGTCGCCAGGCCGCGGGCGCCTGTTTGCCGCCAGCCTTATTTTTGCAAATGTGGGGCTTCTGGGGTTTCCTGTGGCGGACGCCCTGTTCCCGGAAAGCGGCCTGTTCTATGCCGCGTTCTTCAACCTGGCGTTCAACCTTGTGTTCTTTTCATTCGGCATGCGTCTGTTCCGCCCGGATGGAAAAATGGGCTCTGTAAAGGCGCTTATCACCAACCCCAACCTGCTGGCCACTCTGGCCATGCTGGTGTTTCTGGTGATGGACTGGCACCTGCCCGCCCTCATCCGCCAGCCTGTCTCTCTTTTGGGCGGGCTGTGCTCGCCGCTCAGCCTTGTGCTGGTAGGTGCGCGTCTGGCGGCCTTCCGCCCGCGCGAGCTGTTTGAAGGGCGCGCCCTGAAGGCGGCGGCGCTGCTGCGGCTGGCGGGCATTCCGCTGGCCGCCGTCGCTGTGCTGTGGCTGCTGCACCCGCCGCTTGAAGTGGCGCTGGTGATGGTGGTGATGAGCGCCATGCCCGTGGCTGCCAACACGGTAATTGCGGCGCAGCAGGCCGGCGCGCCGTCCGATTTTGCGGCCAAGGCCGTGGCGCTTACCAGCTTTTTATTCCCCGCCAGCCTGCCGCTGGTGCTTTTGCTGGCACAGGCCGTGCTTGCGTGAGGCGCGGCGGCGCTTTTCCTCCCTGTGCAGCCGCCGGGCACGGGGCATGTTTTCCATTTTTCCGCACAGGGCGAAAAGCGGACCGGCGGCCCCGCTGAATTTTTCCGGGCAGTCAGGGCCGCCGGCTGCACCGGCGGCTTGCATGGCATGGGCCCCGTAAGGGGCTGCCGCCCCGGCACCTGCCCGCAGGGCGCGCGGAATGTTATTTTGCCCGCCTCCCTCTCTCGGCGGCCCGCAAACGGCGGGCCGCTGTTCTGTATTCTGGTGGTGAGCTTCTCACCTAGCAGCCTGTTGCCGGCAGCCTGCTTTGAATACCTGAGGTTAAAGCCTTTTCACAGGTTGTCTCTACCTGCCCGGGCGCCGATTTCCCTGCTCAAATCATAACCGCCGGCCGCACCGGCAACTTGCGCAAGCCCCCCCCTGAGGGCCTTTTATCACCCGGGCCTATGGGCTCACTTATAAGTTTTTCACCGCATAGCGTTCTACCGTTAAAATGACGGCGGGGCGCTTTTCTTTTTGCCTGCCCCAGCTTGCATTCCCCGGCCTTATCTCAGCCTGCCAACGGGTCCCCGCCCCCGGGCATTTTCCCGGGCACAGCGAAAGCTTTTGGAGCACCCGCACCGGCCGTGGTCATCTTTCCCAGAAAAAACACGCCCCTGCTTTCGGTGCACAAATGCCGGAAGCAGGGGTGTGGTTCGTTTTGCATGCTTTAGCGAAATGCCCCCCAGGTCTGCTGGGGAGAGTAAAAAGCTTTCGCTTCCAGCATCGAGCGAAGCGGGAAGAGATTAACAACTTTACGATTGCCAGAAAGATAATTTTGGACAAATGGCGCCCGTTTACGGGCCGTAGGGCAAGTGATGCAGGCGGCGGTTTTTTTCAGTGCCTCTTGAGAAGCTTGCCGGCAGCCCTTTCAGGGCTTACGCAAGCCCCAGGCTTTGCCGGGGGCCTGACTTACTGTTCCTTTTTGCGGCGGAAGCGAAGCTGGCAGCAATCGGCCCCGCCTGCAATGGTCTGGGGCAGCAGCAGCTCGCAGCCGTACTGCCCGGCAATGGCATGGTCGCCGCACATGGCAATGTCGCACAGGCGCTGTATCTCCTCGTCTGTGCAGCCCTGCTTCTGCCAGGCCTTCACCAGCGGGCAGTAATGGAAATCGAGGTCCAGCGCATCATCCGTCACCTGGCCCACCTTTATCTCGAACACCATGCGCGCGGGCAGGGTAAACAGCGTTTTCTTCAGTGCGCGCAGGCTGCGTGAGCCGCCCTTTTTCACAAGACCATCGCCCTGGTACAGCCCGCAGCGGCGCACGGCGTCACAGGCAAAGTCTTCCCAGGCAAGGTTTTTCTTCTGCGCTTCATCGCAAAGCAGATACAGCCACAGGGCGCGGTGCTCCAGCTGCTCGCGCACTGCACAGATGACGGGGTTGCGGTTCGAGGGCTCGTTTTTTACCTGGCTCATTCCTGTTCCTCCTGTTCTAAAAGGGGTATCACGCCGCTGAGGCTGGGCACCACCGCGGCCGCAGCGTCCAGCACCTGCCGCGCCACCGGGGCAATATCCGGCACCACCACCGTCCGGCACCCGGCGGCAATACCCGCGCGGGCGCCGTTTTCCGAATCTTCCAGCACAAGGCACTGCTCGGGCGGCACGCCCACGCGCTGCGCGCCCAGCAGGTAAATATCCGGCGCGGGCTTCGAGTGCCGCACCATATCGCCGCACACCACAGCGGAAAAATAATGCAGGATGCCGGTGCGCCGCAAAAGGTCCTTCACAAGGTCCTGCTCGGTGGAGGACACCACCGCCATAACGCGCCCTGTGCGCTGCAAATAAGCCAAAAGCTGCAACAGGCCGGGCTTCATGGGCACCTCGCCGCGCAGCCATTCGCGGACAAGGGCGTCCGCCATGGCGTTGCAGCGGTCAAACACCTCGCCCGGCGCCACATTTTTTTCAAAAATAGCGCGGGAATCCGCCAGGCTGCGCCCCCGCAGCGGGGCTATCTGCGCTTCGCCCATGGCCACCCCGCAGGCTTCGCCCGCCTGTTGCCACGCCTTGTCCCAAAGGCGCTGTGTGTCGAACATCAGGCCGTCCATATCGAACAGCACCGCCCGAGCTTTCTTCATCGTATGCCTCCCCCTCCTGCGCCATGCACGGCATGGCATATCCGGTTTCTATTATACACCTGCTTTGCGCGCGCGCAAGGCCCATTGGCTTGCGCAGCCCGCATGAATTTGCTATGATATTGGAATACTGACTGTGCGGCCCGGCGCCGCCGGGCACGCGGACGCGCCCCGGCCCTGTGCCGCAGAAAAAGGAGCTGTTTTATTTTGGATACCCCTGGTGCCGGTATGGCGCTTGTGCTTATTCTGTTGCTTGCCGGTTCGGCCTATTTTTCCGCCAGCGAGACGGCCATATCCTCCTCAAACCGGGTGCGGCTGAAAACAAAGGCGGAAAGCGGCAGCCGCAAGGCGGGTGCCGTGCTGCGCCTGGCGGATGATTTTGACCGCACGCTCTCTGCCATTCTCATTGGCAACAACGTGGTGAATATCGCCTCTACCGCCATTGCCACTACGGTGGCCACCTCGCTGCTGGGCCCCGCCACGGGCCCTGCCATGTCCACGGTGGTGATGACGGTGCTGGTGCTTATTTTCGGTGAGATACTGCCCAAAAGCTTTGCCAAGGAAAACGCAGAGAGGGTGGCGCTGGCTGTCTCCGGCTCGCTCACCTGGGTAAAGCGGCTGCTCACACCGCTTGTGTGGGTGTTCGTACGGCTCAAGCGCCTGTTCACAGGCCGCCGTTCCGCCGAGCTGAACGTGCAGCCCAGCGTGACGGAGGAGGAATTAAAGACCATTATCGACACGGTGGAAGAGGAGGGCGTTCTGGACAGGCAGGAGACGGACATCATCCATTCCGCCATTGAATTTGACAACATCACGGTGCAGGATATCCTCGTGCCGCGCGTGGACATGGCCGCCGTGCCGCTCACCGCCTCAGGCAGCGAAATTTTGCAGACGTGCCTTTCCGAGGGGCGCAGCCGCCTGCCCGTGTACGACGGCACCATAGACTGCATCGTGGGCGTCCTGCACGCCAAAGACCTGCTGGCCTGCCTTGCCTGCGGCCGGCAGATAGACGCCGCGGGACTGATGCACCCTGTGCCCTTTGTGTACCGCACAAAGCATATCAACGAGCTTTTGGCCGAATTCCGCCGCACGAAGCAGCAGCTTGCCATTGTGACGGACGAGCACGGCGGCACACTGGGCCTTGTGACCATGGAGGACATTCTGGAAGAGCTGGTGGGCGAGATATGGGATGAGACGGACGAGGCCGAAACACTCATCACCCGCCTGGAAAACGGCCGTTTCCTTGTGGACGGCGACGCCCGGCTGGAGGACCTGCTGGAGGCCGCCGATATGGACGGGCGGCAGTTTGAAAGCGGCCACAGCACCGTGGGCGGCTGGGCGCTGGGCGTGCTGGGGCATATCCCGCAGGAGGGCGAAGGCTTTTCCTCCGGCGGCCTGCATGCCGAGGTGCATAAAATGGAAGAGCAGCGCATCCTCAGCCTCATTGTCTCTGTGCCGCACGAGGGCGGCCAGCGCCCGGGCCGGGCTGAATAAAACCAGGGCCGCGCGTTTTGCGCACAGGCACCCCTGAAAAAGCACGCCCCGCCTTCTGCTGCTGCAGAAGGCGGGGCGTTTTTCTGGTTACGGAGGCCACCGGCCCTGCCGGGTGGATGCGTCCCGTAAAAAAGCGTTCGCTTCAGGCATCGGGCAAAGCGGGCTGCCGACAGCCGGCCTTACAGCGAAGGAGGGCTTTCATCAGAACAGGGCTTCGCCCGTTTACGGGCTGGCAGGTGAAAGAAATTTCAATGCGTTTTAAGACGCCTGCCGGCACCAGGCCCTTGCGGGGCCTAATCCGGCCGCCGGCTCTGCCGGTGGCTATAACCTTCTTTCCCGCCCCGGCGCAAAGGCGCCGGAAGGCCCTTTTATTCGGGCTGCACCAAATGGCAGGCCACAAAGTGGCTGGGGCGCACCTCGCGCAGCACGGGCGTCTCGGCGCGGCATTTCTCTGTGGCATGCGGGCAGCGGCCCGCAAATTTGCAGCCCGGCTTCGGGTTGATGGGGCTGGGCACGTCGCCGGAGAGCACATGCGTGCGCTTCTGGGCCTCCTTGTCGGGGTCCGGAATGGGCACGCTGGCCAGCAGCGCCTGGCTGTAAGGGTGCAGGGTGTGGGCATAGATGTCGTCGCTGGGGGCAAGCTCTACCATGTTGCCCAGATACATCACGGCAATGCGGTCTGAAATATATTTCACGATGTTCAAATCGTGTGCAATGAACATATATGTCAGGCCCAGCTTATCCTGAAGCTCCTTCAGCAGGTTTATCACCTGGCTCTGGATGGAAACGTCCAGGGCCGAAATGGGCTCGTCACACACAATGAACTGCGGCTCGATGGCAAGCGCGCGGGCAATGCCGATGCGCTGGCGCTGGCCGCCGGAAAACTCGTGCGGGAAGCGGTTTGCGTGCTCTTTATTCAGGCCCACCGTCTCCAGCAGCTCGTACACGCGCTGGGTGCGCTGCTCTTTCGTATACATGCCGTGGATCTCCATGCCCTCGGCAATGATGTCGCCCACCGTCATGCGGGGGTTCAGGGAAGCATACGGGTCCTGAAAAATAATCTGCGCCTTTTTGGAATACTGAAAGCGGTCTTTCGTTTTGCGCAGGTTTACCTCCTGGCCTTCATACTCCAGCCTGCCGGAGGTGGGGTGATAGATGCCCATTACCACGCGCCCCAGGGTGGATTTGCCGCAGCCGGATTCGCCTACCACGCCAAGCGTTTCGCCCCGGTAGATGTCCAGCGTGATGCCGTCCACGGCCTTCAGCGTTTTGCCGCGGCCCACGTTGAAATATTTGCACACATTGTCAAGGGAAATGAGCTTTTCACTGTTCTGTTCTGTTCTGTTCTGTTCAGCCATTCTCAGTTCCCCTCCTTACTCTGCGCCGGGCAGGCGGGGTGCAGCCGCCAGCAGACAGCCTTGTGGCCCGCCCCCACCTCGTAGGTGGGCGGCACATGCTTTTTGCACACCTTCATGCAGTGCTCGCAGCGGCTGGCAAATTCGCAGCCCTTGGGCGGCATGAACAAATCCGGCGGGGTGCCGGCAATGGACACCAGCTTTTCCTCGCGGGAGGTTTCCACCGTGGGCAGGCTTTTCAGCAGCGCCTGCGTATAGGGGTGCTTCGGGCGGTAGAAAATATCCTCCGCCGTGCCCGTCTCTACAATTTTGCCCGCGTACATCACGGCCACGCGGTCTGCCAGGTTGGCCACCACACCCAAATCGTGCGTGATGAGGATGATGGCGGTGCCCGTCTCTTCGCGCACCTTCGCCATAAGCTGCATAATCTGCGCCTGAATGGTCACATCCAGCGCGGTGGTGGGCTCGTCTGCAATCAGCAGCTTGGGCTCACAGCTCATGGCCATGGCTATCATGGCGCGCTGGCGCATGCCGCCCGAAAATTCGTGGGGGTACTGCTCGGCGCGCTCGGCCGCATTGGGTATCTGCACCATTTCCAAAAGGCGCACGGCCTCTTTTTTCGCCTCGTCCGCCGACAGCTTGCGGTGCTGGCAGATGGCCTCCGTCAGCTGCTTGCCCACCTTCATGGTGGGGTTCAGGCAGGTCATGGGGTCCTGAAATATCATACTCACAAGGCGGCCGCGGATGTCCTGCATCTTCTTTTCGTTTGCAGCTACAATGTCCTCGCCGCACAAATTGATGCTGCCCTCTTTGATGCGGGCGGGCGGCATGGGGTTCAGCTTCATGATGGTCTGCGCCGTCACCGATTTGCCGCAGCCGGATTCGCCCACAACGGCAAGCACCTCGCCCTCGCCCACATGCAGCGAAACGCCGCGCACCGCGTGCACCTCGCCCGCATAGGTGTCGAAAGAGACGTGCAGGTTTTCAATTTTCAATACGTCTGCCATGCCTCTCACCTCCTCAGTTTCGGGTCAACACTGTCGCGCAGCGCATCGCCCAGCAGGTTGAAGCTGAGCATCGTCAGGCTGATGAGCACTGCGGGAATGAGCATCTGCCACGGATACATGCGGAACATGCCGAACCCATCGTTGGCCATCTGCCCCCAGGAGGAGGTGGGGATAGGCACGCCCAGGCCGATGAACGAGAGGAAGGATTCGTTGAAAATCATGCTGGGGATAGCCATGGTGATCTGCACGATAACCACGCTCAGAAGGTTGGGGATGAGGTGCTTTATGATGATGCGCGCCGGCTTTGCGCCCATAGCGCGGGCGGCCACCACAAACTCCTGCTCCTTCAAAGACACAATCTGGCCGCGGGTAAGGCGCGCAATGCCCGTCCAGCCCGCGATGATATAGGCGATAATCATGCTTTTTACGCCTGCGCCCATGATAAGCATGAACAAAATCAGAATAATCAGGTACGGGATGCCGTTGATAATCTCGATAATGCGCATCATGACATTGTCCAGCGCGCCGCCGAAATAGCCGGAGATGCCGCCGTAAATCAGGCCGATGATGCCGTTGGCAATAACGGCCGTCAGGGCCATGGCCAGAGAGACGCGGGCGCCCATCCAGGCGCGGGTGAACAGGTCGCGGCCCATATTATCCGTGCCGAACACATGCATGTGGCCCGTGTCGGCACACACTGTAAACATGTGCGCGTTGGTATGGGTGACATGCTGCTCTTCCTCTGTGAACGGGCTTACAATGGGCTGGAAAATCGCCATCAGCACAATCAGCGCAATGACAATCATGCACACAATCGCCGTCTTGTTCGAGAACAGGCGGCGCATGGCATCCTGCCAGAAGCTCACTGAAGGGCGGGCAATGGCCTCGCGGCTGTTTACATCCGGGCCTATCACCTCGAAATCAGCATCGGCTGGGTCGTAGTGGGCGGCGGCGGCAATGCGCTCCTGCTCTTTTGCCTCCAGGGCCGCGGCCAGTGCTTTCTGTTTTTTATTCATTGGTCCTCAGCCCTCCTTTCCGCCGGCCAGCTTGACGCGCGGGTCAATGACACAATACAGGACGTCCACGATGAGGTTGGCCGCCACCAGGAATACGCCGTAGAAAATGGTGGTGCCCGCAATCATGGTGTAATCGTTGTTGGTGATGCTGGTGACAAAGAACTTGCCCATGCCGGGAATGGCGAAAATTTTCTCCACCACCATGGCGCCGGTGAGGATGGCGGCAGCCTGCGGCCCCAGCACCGTGATAACCGGCATAATGGCGTTGCGCACCGCATGCTTCCAAATAATTTTTTTGCTGGACAGGCCCTTGGCCTTGGCCGTCTTGATATAGTCCTGATTGAGCACGTCCAGCATGCTGGTGCGCATCAGGCGCGACACAATGGCCAGCGTGCCAAAGCCCAGCGCAAAGGACGGCAGCAGCTTGCTCATCTCTGTGCCCCAGCCGGTAATGGGAAACAGGCTTACGCCCGTCGCCTGCATCAGCTTCAGCCCCAGGAAATACTGCAGCAGCGCGCCCACAATAAACGACGGCATGGACACGCCCAGCATGGCCACCAGCATGCTGCCGGTATCCCATTTGGTGCCGCGCTTCACCGCCGCCACAATGCCCAGCAGCAGCCCGGCCACTGTGGAAAATATCAGCGCGCGCACGCCCAGCTCAAACGAATAGGGGAAGCTTTCGCCGATAATCTCTGTCACAGGGCGCTTATATTTCAGGCTGATGCCCAAATCGCCGTGCAGCACGTTGGAAATATATTTCACAAACTGCTGAAAGACGGGCTTATCCAAATCGTACTTTTCCATCATGGCTTCCATAATGGAAGGGTCGATGGCCTTGCCGGTGCTGAACGGGTCGCCCGGCAGCGCGTGCATCATGAAGAATGTCAGCGCCACAATCAAAAAGACCGTCAACAGCGAGTAGAGGATCCTTTTGAGGATGTACTTGGTCACGCAAACCAGCTCCTTACTAAGAAAATGAGAAAAACGGAAGGGGCGCCGCCCTGCGGCAGGCGCGCCATTCTGAAAACGGCAGAATTTGCTTATCAAAGCCCCAAAACGCCCTGTGCTGCTTTGAGGCTTTGATAAGCAGACAGCGGCGGGCACACATCCCGCTGCTGTCTGCTTTGACATTTTTCAAGTGTGAAAAAGCCAAAAAACCGGCTGCCCGCTGCAGGGCAGCCGGTTTTTCCTTCAGCTCACGCCGCGCCGGTTTTACTCAGCGATTTTGGCGAAATGCATCACAGTCTCCTGGAACGCGCTGCGGACAACGCCCGTCAGCTTGTCAGAGCACAGGTAGTCGCGCACACGGCAGTAGGTCGGGCCGACAGGCATCTCTTCCATCAGAATCTTCTCGGCGTCAATCAGCATCTGGGTGCGGGTGTCGGCATCCGCCTCCACCATCGCGTTGGCAATCAGCTCGTCATACTCGGCGTTGCTCCAGCCGGTGTGGTTGTTGCCGCTGTCGGTGACGAACATATCCAGATAGGTCATGGGGTCGTTGTAATCGGGGCTCCACAGGGAGGGGATCACGTCAAAGGTCTTCTTCGTCTGCTTATCCAGACGGCTCTGGAAGGTGATCTGCTCCACGCTGGAGTCAAAGCCCAGCTTTTCCTTCCACTGGTTCTGGATGAAGGTGGCGAACTGCTTGGCGGCGTCCGTGTCGTCGGTGGTGATAACCGGCTTGAAGTCGGCCACATCCACGCCTGCCTCGCTCATACCTTCATCGAACAGGGCCTTGATTTCTTCCTCAGACATGCTGCGGTCAATCAGGTTGCCGCGGGCCTCGCCGTAAACGCCCTCGGTGATGCCCTCAGGCACCATGCCGTTGGCCACGGTGTTGCTGTTCTTGGCAATGTTCTTGTTATAGCTGTCGGAGTCAATGGCCAGCGTCATGGCCGTGCGCACCTTGGCGTTGTTCAGCGCCTTCTGCACCGCCTCGCTGGACACGCCGTCGGTCAGGTTATATTCCATGTAGCTGCAGGTTGCCTCATCATACTGGGCAGTTACGCAGCCCTCGGCCTCGAACATGGCCTTCTGGTCGCCGTTCAGGTTGACCATATCCAGCTCGCCGCCCTGGAAGGAGTTGATCGCGGCGTTGGAGTCGGCAATCATCACAACGTTGACAGTGGGAATGAACGCCTTGTTCTCTTTATCCCAATACTGGTCGTTCTTCGTCATGGTAACGTGGTCTTCATGGGTCCACTCGCTGATGACATACGGGCCGTTGTACAGCATGGTGTCTGCGCTGCGGCCGTATTTTTCCACGCCGCCCACCTCATTCCAGAAGTCCTCGTTGATGGGGTAGAAGTTGGGGAACGCAGTCAGGCTCAGGAAATAGGTGCAGGGGTGCGTCAGGGTGACCTCCAGCGTATTTTCGCTCAGGGCCTTTACGCCCAGGCCGCTGGCGTCGCCCGTGCCGTCGATCATCTCCTGTGCGCCCTTGATGTAGCTCGCCCAGGTGCCGCCGTAAGAGGCGCCCGTCTCCGGCGTGAAGAGCTGCGTCCAGGCAAACACGAAGTCGTCGGCCGTAATCTTCTCGCCGTTGGACCATACTGCATCGTCGCGCAGGTGGAAGGTATAGACAGTGCCGTCGTCAGACACGTCCCACGTCTCGGCCACGCCGGGGATGGGCTCGCTGTTCTGGTCCAGGCTGGTCAGGCCCTCCATGGTGTCGCGCATAATGGAAATGGACACAGAGTCCGTAGTGGTAACGCTGTTCATATCGCCGGGCTCGGCAGCAGCGTTATAGGTGACTGCCTCAGGGTCGGCGGTGCCCGGGTACAGGCCGTTGGTGGTCATTGTGCCGGAGGCGGCAGGCTGCGCGGTGGACGTGCTTCCAGCCGCAGAGCTGGACGCCGGCGCCGGAGACCCTCCGCAGGCGGCCAGGCTCAGTGCCAAAGCCAGGGCCAGCACAAGTGCAAGTGCTTTTTTCATTTGCTTTTCTCCCCTTTTTGCAATTTTTCGCCGGTATACCACTCTTTTCAGCATGATACAACTGGCGAAAGTATGAACTTTATTATAATAAATTATGAAACAAAAATCAATTGTTCCTTATAAATTTTGCACACTCTTTATTTGTATGAAAAGACGGCATAAAAATAGCGATATATCGTTATTTATTTGAATATTATGTGAATTTTATTGAATTTTCCGGTACGAAAAGCGCTGTTTTTTGCGGCCGTTTTTCCAGAATTTTATGCGTTTGTGCTCAGATGTACGCTTCATACACACAAAATTTCGTGAAATTGCCTACCGCTTCCACACCGGGCGCCTGCCCGCAAACGCGCACAGCCGGGGCCAAAACGGCCCCGGCTGTGCCAGAGAATGCAAGGCTGCGCTGTGTATCAGGCAGGCATACAGCCCCTGATACACAGCCGGATACAGGCGTGTGAACAGCCTGTCAGCCCTCGCCGCGCCGGGCAAGCTCTGCTTTGGCGGCGGCGCTTTCCTTTTTGAGTGTCAGCTTGTGCAGCACAAGCAGTGCGCCTATCAGCAGCGCCACGCTGAACACCAGCGTAATAACCACATTGCGCGTAAGCCCGGCCACAATGTAGCCCGCAAAGCAGCACCCCGCCACCAGCAGCGCATAGGGTATCTGCGTGGAGACATGCGTGATATGGTCGCACCCGGCGCCGGTGGAGGACAAAATGGTGGTGTCTGAAATGGGCGAGCAGTGGTCGCCGAACACAGAGCCGGCCAGCGTGGCGGCCAGCATGATGCTGAGGATGGAGATATCCACATTTTCACAGATGGGCACCACGATGGGGATCAGGATGCCGAACGTGCCCCAGGCCGTGCCTGTGGAGAAGGAGAGGAACGCGGCCACCACAAACACGATGGCGGGCAGGATGGCGATGGGCACGCTGGACGAGCTGACCACGTCGGACACATACGGCCCCACGCTCAGCGCATTGCACACGCCCTTCAGCGTCCAGGCAAGGGTGAGGATGCTGCACGCCGGCACCATGGATTTAATGCCCGCGGTGATGCCGTCCATAAAGCCGCGGAAGGTGAGGATGCGGCGCGGCAGAAACAGCACCGCAGCCACCACAATGGCGCCGAAGCCGCCCATGGCGAGCGAAAGGTTTGCGTTGGTGTTGCCGAAGGCCTCGAACAGGCTGAGGCCGCCCGCAAAGAAGCCGCCCGTATACAGCATGGAAAGGATGCAGAAGACAATAAGCGCCAGAATGGGCACCAGCAAATCCCACAAGGTGCCTTTGGCAGACACCTTCAGCCCGCCGATGTCATCGGCCTGGGCGGTGGCGTCGTCCGTGATGTCGCCCTTCTGCATCTGCGCCTCCAGCTCGTATTTCTGCATGGGGCCGAAATCAAGCCTGAAGGCGACAACCACCACAATCATAATGATGGTGAGAATGGCGTACAGGTTGAAGGGAATGGTAGACAGGAACGTGGCCATGCCGCCTTCGCCCTCGTCCGGCAGGCTGGAAATGACGCTGGCCGCCCAGGACGACACCGGCGCGATAATGCACACCGGCGCCGCCGTGGCGTCGATGAGGTAGGCCAGCTTCGCACGGGAAATATGATATTTATCCGTAAGCGGCTTCATCACCGTGCCCACCGTAAGGCAGTTGAAATAGTCGTCAATAAAAATCAGAACGCCCAGCGCACTGGTGGCAAACTGCGCGCTTTTGCGGCTGCGCACGCCCTTGGCGGCCCATTCGCCGTATGCGCGCGAGCCACCCGCCATGCTGATGACGGCCACCAGCCCGCCCAGAAGACACAGGAACACAATCATGGAGGCGGAAAACTCATCCGCCATGATGGTGAAGGCGTTGCTCACCGCGCTGACGGGGCCCGCGCCCGTGTTGAGCGCGTAAATGAGCGTGCCGGACAAAATGCCCAGCATCAGGCTGGAAAGCACCTCTTTTGTAATGAGGGCAAGGCCGATGGCAATGACCGGCGGCAGAATACATAAAAGGCCTACTTGTATGGGGTCCATAACAAAGCTTCGCTCCTTACTTTTCCCGGCGCGGCAAAAGCGCTGCACCGCGATTGGTGTTAGGTATCATACCACACACCGCCCGGAATGGGAAGGCAAAATGGCAAAATGCCCGTGACAGACGGGCATTTTTGTTACTTTTCACAAGTTTCACTGCATAAAATCAGCACAAAAAGCTGTATACGCGACATTTTATACACTTAATGGAATCTTTATACACCCTGCGCATTCCGGCGCCCCTGGGCCGCGGCAGCCATGGGAAAGGGCCTCTCTCCGAAAAAATCACCTTTTGTCAATTTTCGATAATGCCTCTGCAAAAAAAGCTTTTACGCCATTATCCACAGAAGAGCTGACGTCTTTGAAAGCGAGATCATAATAATACCGGCCGCTTGCAATATCAATGGATAACGAGTCAAGCGGAAACCCGGCTACCCTTTTAGGATGTGGAACGGCTGACAGTATAAACGGTTCGGTAGCAATGGATTGATCCATACTTGAATAGCAGTGGTTTTCGTCCAGCATGAAATATATGGCATTTCGGTATTGGCCGGTTATCCTTCCGCCATAGCGCCCGGCCAGGGACGAATAGTATGCAAGCATTTCATCATCCGACAGCTCCCTGCCATTTACCCTTCTCACATAAAGGCCCGGCTGTTCTTCCTCTTTCACTTCATCAAAGTAAAGGCCGCTGTCACAGGAAAACACAGGCATTTGAAATGCTTCATAGTATGCCTTTGCTTTGATTTCGGCATTTTCCAGCATTGTTTTGCCGCATTCGTTAACCTTTGGAATTTCACCCTTTATCTCGTTCAAGCCAATCAGGCTGATGCCAAGGGCCTCTACGGCATGGCGCATCGCTTGCAGCTTCGCTTTATTCGTAGTTCCATAAAGAATTTTCACAGAATCACCTGCCATATAAAATTTTATCAGCAGCAATGGACAGGGGCAGCATTGCCGCAAAGCGGCGCCCATGCATGTGCCGGCTGCAGCCTCGGGCCCGACCGGCGGCAGCCAGCCGCCGCCCTGCGGCCCCGGCGCCCTGTACCGGGCCCGCGCCGGCTGTGCCTCTTGCGGCTTTCAGCCCGTGGCCGGGCTGCGGCAGGGCAAGCGGTACAGCCTGCCCGCCGGAAGCAACACAGCCGGAGGCGCTGCCGCGAAGCGGAAGCCCGATGCTGCCTCTGTCCATGGATATCAGGCTGACATTATAGCCCTTCATATCATTTTACAGCCATCGCCCCGCCTAATGCGGAATAACGGCGTTTTCTTCTATCCCATCTGCCTGTATCGCGTTCTATTTTGCCATAAGGCACACCGCGCCATTGAGGAACAAGAGCACGAAGCCTGTGCATTGTTTTTGGGGCTTTAGCGAAACGCCCCCGACTGTGCCGGGGAGAGTAAAAGGGCTTTCGCTGTCAATTTCGGGCGAAGCGGGATGGTATTCAACGCCCAAAAGCTGCAGCGCGCAGCGGGAAGAACCCCCTTTACGGGAGGCGGGGCAGGTGATGCAAAGGACAGAGTATTCAGCGCCTCCTGAGAGGCCTGCCGGTAATGTGCCCTTCCGGGGCTTACGCAGGCCCCCGGCCGTACCGGGGAAAGTAAAAAGGCTTTCGCTGTCAATTTCGGGCGAAGCGGGATGGTATTCAACACCCAAAAGCTGCAGCACGCAGCGGGAAGAACCCCCTTTACGGGAGGCGGGGCAGGTGATGCAAAGGACAGAGTATTCAGCGCCTCTTGAGAAGGCCTGCCGGTAATGTTCCCTTCCGGGGCTTACGCAGGCCCCGGCAAAGCCGGAGGCCTGCGTGGTTGCCTGCTTAATGTGCAAACGGCCGGTATTTACAATGGCTTTCACCGCTCCGCATTTTCATCCAGCGCAAAATTAAACGCTGCTTTTTCTGTTTTTATGGCATGCGGCAGCCCGCTGCCGGGAAAAGCCGGGGCGCTTTTTTCGCCCTGCGGTATCTCTCTGCCTGTGCTCTGCCGGTTTCGCGGCATTTCCCGCCGTGCCCGGAAAAACCTCCGGGCACAGCGAAAGCGTTTTTACGCCGCCCGTTCTGCCGGTGATTTTCGCTTGCAGCAGAACAGCGCCCCCTGCCGCGCACAGAGGCGGCAGGGAGCGCCTGCTTTTCAGAAAAATTTGGGCCGCAGCCTTACACAACGCTGGTGCCGGGGAAGTAGTGCTGAAGCACCTGCGTATAATTCCAGCCATACTGCGCGATATAGCCTGCCGCGCCGTACTGGCTCATGCCCACGCCGTGGCCGTTGCCGTTGGTGGTAATAACCCACGATTTGGCCGAGCTGTTATAGCTCCAGCTTACGAGGTTGGCGCCGTACATGCCCCAGCAGTTTTCGTAGAACTTGCCGCCCGTGATGCGCTGGCCGCACACCACGGCGTAATCCACATAGCCATTTGCATCTTTGTGGATTTCGGTAATCCAGCTTTCCGGCTTCGATTCATACGCCTTGAACACGCTTTCGCCCACCATTTTTATGACGTTGCTGCGCATTGTCTCCTGCTTGATGGTGGTGGCCTTGGGGTAATATTGGGCAGGGGCAAATTTCTGCTCAAACGCGCTTTCCACGCTGACAAGATAGGCGTAGCTGCCCCAGCCCATGTTGGCGGCTGAGTTCGTTTTGGCCGCAGCGCAGCTTCCATAAGCCGTGTTGGCCACATCGCCGTTATATTTCACCAGCACGTCCTTCACGCTTTCCACGGCGGTGGATATCTCGCTGCTGTAACTGCCGGCCAGCCCCACGCTGGGCGTGGATACCCCGTGGCGTATCTGATAGATAAGCCAGGAGTGCGCGGCAATGGCCTGCGCCTGATACAGGCTGCGCCTGTCGCCCACACTGAGCTGGGCGTTTGTAAAGCCGCCCACCTCGTTTGCCACAATTTTTTTCAATATCTCGGTGGTGTTGGCCGTGACGCTCTTGCCTGAATTGACATCCCACACGGTGATATTGCCGCTGCTGGAGCCGGTGCCGTCGCTGGAGCCGCTGCCCCCGGCCCCGTTCAGGTACAGCCAGTTCAAATCTACATTGCCGCTGATGCCGGGCACGCTGCCTGCGTTCGAATACTGCCACATCTGCACGTTGCCCATGCCCTGAGAGGAGCCCCAGTGCGCCACCCAGGCGTTGTAGCCCTCGTTCATCAGGCCCGCGCCGTCAAACTTGTGCTTCATCCAGTCCTCGCTGGCATAGAAGCCTGTGGCCGTGCCCAGCGTCTGCTCTACCGCCACCATGCCCGAGCGCACGGCGTCGGTGCGGCTGTCATAGGTAGAGTGGTTATTCTTCAATATCCACGGGTCCTCATAGTCGATGTAGAAGGGCAGGTCCAACGTGATGCCCGCGGCCTTCAGCGCCTTCCACTCGCTGGAATTAGCAATAAAGCTTACCTCCTCGCGCGCCTCGCTGCCGTTGAAGGCGTCGCTGTACCAGTAGGCGCCCACCATCAGGCCGGCCGCCTTGGCGCCCTTCACATTTTCGACGAATTTGGAGTCCATGGCATAGCCGCCCGCCGCGTTGCTCCAGCACATGGCGCGCACGATGGCGAACTGCACGCCGGAGTCTGCCACGGCCTGCCAGTCGATGGTGCCCTGGTGCGAAGACACGTCAATGCCCTTCAGCGGCCCGGTGACGGGCCCCTTCAGCGCAAGGGCGTAGCCGTACTTTTCCACCTGCGCGGGCTGCGCGGCATCGCGCACCTGCACGGAGTCCTTCGCCAGCGTTGTGTCCTTTGTGACCTTGAAGGTATAGCTGGCGGCGCTTTGCCACGTTTTGCCGCCGTCAAAGCTGTATGCCTTTTCAGCCGCGCCCGCGGCGCCGAAGGTGGCTGCCACCTTCACGGTGTTCTCACCCGTTTTACTGTTGTAGCTGACGGTGACGTCCGTAATGACGGGCGGCGGGGAATAGACGCCGTCCTCCGTGATATAGAACTGCTGGCCGTCCACCGTCACATAGCCTGCCTGCATGTGCAGGCGGCCGGAGGCGTCAAAATAGTACACTGTGTCGCCCAGCGGCACAAGGCCCACGGCCAGAAGGTAGGTCTGTTCGTCCTGATAATAGCGGCCCGCAGGGTGGTTTCCGTCATCCTGCGCCGTTTCAAACCAGCCTATCACCGCGGCGCCGTCTTCACCGTAATAGGTGGCGCCCTCCTCGCCTTCGGCAAAGGCCTGCACATACAGCGCGCCGTCCTCGCCCGCAAAGAAGCGCTGGCCCTCGTAAGTGATGGCGCCCTTCTGCAGGCGCCCCTCTTCGTCAAAGATATAAAGAGAGCCTTCAATTTCCTGATAACCGGTGACGAACTGGCCGTCCTCGCCTATGTAATAGGTGTGGCCGCCCTTTTCCACCCAGACGTTGCGGTCTGCCACATCCACGGTGCAGCTTGCGGTTTTGCCGCCCGCCTCTGCGGTGATAACGGCCGTCCCATTGGCCACCGCTGTCACAAGGCCGTTTTCGTCCACTGCGGCCACCTTGCTGTCGGAGGAGCTCCAGGTAACGGCGCGGTCTGTGGCGTCCCACGGCTCATAGGTTACCAGCAGGGAGGCCGTCTGCTGTGGGCGCAGAAGAAGCTGCGTCTCGGAGAGGGTGATGCCCTCCAGCGCCACATCGCCGTCGTCGTAGCGCACGGGGATATTTCTCACCTGGGCATAGGCCGCCGCCAGGCTGCCGCGGGAGGTATAGATGACCGTGCCGGCAGACGCGTCAATAAAATCCTTGCCAAGATATGTGACATGTGCGCCCACCTCGGCTTTTTCAAGCTGCTTAAGCCCGAAGAACTGCTGCGCAGGCACAGAGGTAACTGCCTCCGGCACGCGCACGCCCACGATAACGCCCGCCTCATTTGTGCTGTATTCATAATCGCCGTATGCGAAATTTTGCGCGTTTTTCTGCACGGCGCCGTCCTCTTCGCGGAACAGATAGCTCTTGCCCTCTATCTCCACAATGCCCCTGGCGGGCTCGCCGTCCTCCTGAATATACTGTTCGCCCTCCCAGTGGGCGTCGCACACCTTGTCTTTCACCGTCACATGGCACACGGCCTTTACGCCGCCCACCTCCAGCGTGATGTCCGCCTCGCCCAGCTCCAGGCCCTTCACCACGCCGTTTTCCACGGTGGCCGCCGCTTCGTTCGAGCTGGACCACACCTGTTCAAGCTCCTGCGCAAACGCAGGCGAAACAGAGGCTGTCAGCGTTTTTTCGCGGCCCTTTACCAGCACCAGCTCTGTTTTATCCAGCGCGACGGTTATCGTATCCGTATAGGAAAAATTCAGCTCATTCAACTGCGCGTATACATGCGCGGTTGAGCCGTACGGCGCGCGCACCGTCACATCTGCCGCAGCCGGAATACAGCCCGCCCCCATATAGGTGACGCTGGCAGGGATGGTAAAGGTTTTCAGGGATGCAATGGTAAATTCACCGCGGGGCAGCTCTGCAGTTCCTTCCGGCACCGTCACGGCAATCAGCACGCCCTTTTCATCTGTGCCGTAGGTGTAGCCGCCGTAAGGCACGCTTTCCCCCTTCTGCAGGGTGCCGTCGTCCTCGCTGAAGATATAATATTGGCCGTCTATCTCGGCAAGGCCCTTCATATAGCTGCCGTCGGCGCGCACATAGTGCAGGCCGTCCTGCGTCCAGCCCACGGTTACGCTGTCGTCAATGGGGTTCACCGTCACAGTGCACTGTGCGCTGGCCCCGCCCGCTTTGGCAGTGATGACAGCCTGGCCCTCCTTCACCGCCGTGATGGTGCCGTTTTCATCCACAGACGCCACTGCAGGGTCGGAAGACTCCCACGCCACGGTTTTCTCGGTGGCATCCTCCGGCAGCACGCCGGCTTTCAGCATGCCGGTCTCGCCCTCCACCAACGTCAGCTCCGCCTTATCCAGCGTTACCTCCTGCACGGCTACATAGTCGGTGTACACAACGTCAATCTGATTTAACTGCGCATACACCGCAGCCGTGGAATTCATGGTGGTGTAAATTGTCAGCTCCGTATCGGTGCGGAACGCCTGGCCGCCGATGCGGGTGACGCTTTCCGGCACCGTAATCTCTTTCAGCGCCTCGCTTTGAAATGCCTTCGCCCCTATTGTCTGCAGGGTTTCGGGCAGAACAATCGTTTCTATGCCGGTATCCTTAAATGCCTCTGTCTGGATGGTTTCAAGCCCCTCGGAAAGCGTAACCTCCTTCAGGCCCTTCAGCCCCTCAAAGGTATAGCCGTTCACCTGCTTCAGGGTAGAGGGAAGAGAAACCTCCTCCAGCGTGGCAAGGTTTGCAAAGGTGTAGCCGTCGATATAATCGACGCCTTCCGATACGGTGATGCTGCGGATGCCGCCCTCTTCCTCTTCGCCCGGCTGCGCGGCCTGCGCTTTATCTGCCTCTTCCATTTCAGAGGAGGCGGATGAAGAAGCACCGTCCGCTTTTCCGGCCTCGTCCTTCTTTTCAGCCTCCGGCTGGCGGAAGGTGCCCTCCAGGCGCGTGACGGGGTGGCCGTCGATGGTTTTGGGCGTCACCACCTCCGCCTCGCTGCCGGTGTATTTCGTCAGCGTGGCGTTGCCGTCCTCATCCAGCTCATATTCATAGGGAAGGTTCGTATCGTCCGCCTTTTCTGCGCTTTGGGCAGAGCCCGCATCTGAGGAGGACGAGCCTTCGCCCGCGGCGAAGCCCGCCGGCAGCATGGATGCCGCCAGCGCCAGGGCCAGCCACAGGGCCATTCCCTTTCGAATCAGCCTTTTCACTGTTCTGTCTCCTCCTTTTTTCCGCCAGGGGCGCGCCTTACTCGAACCAGCCGCCGCACATGGAGCACTGATACAAGGTCTTTCCATTTTCCGTCTTCATGTCGCCGTTTCTGTCGTGCCCCTGTGTGGCGGGCTCATCTGTTGTAACCACGTCGCCGCAGCGCGTACAAGCCTTCGTCACCTTATAGCCCGTGCAGGGGAAGCCGGTGCGGGCCTGTTCCACATAATTGTGCCCCTGCGCGTTTGTGGAATCCTGCTTTGTCTCGCCGCAGCGCGTGCACTTATAAGTAGTGGTGCCGCCTGTGTCACAGGTTGCGTCCGTATGCCCCGTCTGCTGCCAGTTGTGGCCCAGCGCGGCGGTGTTTTCTTTTTTCGTCTCACCACAGCTGCATTTATATGTAACGGTGCCCCCAGCCGTGCAGGTGGCCGCCGTCTCGCTCTGCTTCACCCAGCTATGGGTATGGGCAGGCGGCGCGCTTGTCTTTTGCGGTGTGGGCGTAGGCTGCGGCGTGGCCGTCTTCTTCGGCGTAGCTGTGGGCTTCGGCGACGCCGTCTTTTTCGGGGTGGCCGTCGCCTTGGGTGTAGCGGACGGCTTTGGGGTAGCCGTGGCCCCGGCAGAGCTGCTTTGCGAGGCGCCTTCCGGCGTGCTGCCCGGCACGCCGGAAGAGGACGCAGCCGGGGAAGACTCCGGCACGGCCGGTGCCGTGCCGGCGCTGCCGGATGCATCCGGCCCGGACGAGGGCAGGCCGCCTGTGCCCAACAGGCCAAACTTGAACGCAGCCACAATGCCCAGCGTGCCCACAAGCACTACGCCTGCCGCACTGAGTGCAGCCGCCAGCCCGTGCCCGGAAAGGTATTTGCGGAAAAAGCCCTCTCTGCCATGGCGGCCGCCGCGCGGCGGCCGGCCGGAGCCCCCGCCGCCATACCCGCCTGTGCCGCCCGGCGCATCAAAGCCCATGGCGCCGTCCTCACCGGCATAGGGCGCCTCATACGGCTCATCCTCATAGCTGTACTGCGGCCCGCGCGCACGCGCCTCCTCCGGCACGTCAAAGTCCATTGTGTCATCGCTTGCAGAATCCGGCGCCTCATACGGTTCATCCTCGTAGCCGTACTGCGGCCCACGCGCACGCGCCTCCTCCGGCACGTCAAAGTCCATTGTGTCGCTGCCTGCAGAATACGGCGCCTCATACGGTTCGCCGTCATAGCCGCCCTGCGCGCCATAAGCGCCCGCGTCCTCCGGCACATCAAAATCCATTGTGCCGCCGCCTGCAGAATACGGCGCCTCATACGGTTCATCCCCGTAGCCGTACTGCGGCCCGCGTGCGCGCGCCTCCTCCGGCACGTCAAAGTCCATTGTGTCGCTGCCTGCAGAATACGGCGCCTCATACGGTTCGCCGTCATAGCCGCCCTGCGCGCCATAAGCGCCCGCGTCCTCCGGCACATCAAAATCCATTGTGCCGCCGCTTGCGAAAGAGGGCGTTTCATAGCCCTCCGCACGCCCGCCGGCCTCTTCGGGCACATCGAACGACATGGTGTCAAGCGCCTCAGGGGCGCCCGCCCGGCCTATGGCTTCGCCCGCCTGCAGCCGGGCGGCGTCGTTTTCTTTTGTGAACTGCTTTTCAAGGCGCTGGCGCAGCCTGCTCTTTTTCGCGTGCTGGGGGGCCTTTTTCTTTTTCGGCATATTGTCTCCTTCGCGCCGCGGATACGGCAGGTTGATGTTTACTCACAGTAGTAATCGTGTGCGGGCCGGGCAGCAGGGAAGGCGCCCCGGCGGACGCTGCAGCCGTTCCCTTTCCTCCTAATTATATTAAGAAAAAGAGAAAGCTGCCCCGCCCGGCGCCGCGCGCCCGGCAATTATACTCATAGTTATAGCTATAATAATGCTATCACCAAATTCGCCTTTTTTCAACCCTGTGCGCTAAATTTACAGCTTTTTCATATATGTATCGCCCTTGTAAGCAATACACGGCCCGCCCGCGGCAAAAAGCGCGGCTTGCGCAGCACAAAGGCAGGCGTTATGATAAGGGTGAGGCGGCCTGTGCCCCTCGAAAAAACAGGCCTGCCGCCCGGCCCCTGCTTTTGCAGCGGCGCTGCGGCCGCATGCCGGATACTCAGGAGGTTTTTATGCCCTTTATCAATGTAAAAACGAATACCGCTGTCTCCGACACTGCCGAGCAGGCCATGAAGCGCCAGCTTGGCCAGGCCATTGAGGCGCTGCCGGGCAAAAGCGAGGCATGGCTGATGGTGAATTTCGAGCCGGAGGCACGCCTGTGGTTTGCCGGAAGCGATGACGCCGCCGCCATGGTGGAGGTAAGCGCATACGGCAGCGTGGCAGACGATGCGGCAGACTCGCTTACCGCGCGCATTTGCGACATTCTGGCAGGTGCGCTGGGCATTGCCGAAAACCGCATTTATGTCAAATATGCCGAGACGCCGCTGTGGGGCTGGAACGGGGCCAATTTCTGAAATATTGCACCGATTGCTAAAAATTTCATTTCCGCCATAAAAAGCCTGTCATTTTGCTTTTTTCTTGATTTTAAGCCATTATTTATGAACTATTTGTGAATTTTAGCACTCTAATATTGACAGTGCTAAAATTTATGATATACTAAAATCAGCTTCGAAAGAAGTGAATAAAACCAATCACGAATGGCAATTTTCACAGTGTGCCGCGCATGCGGTGCACAGAATGGAGGAATGAAGTATGTTGCCTAGCATTTTTGGTGAAAATCTGTTCGATAGTTTCTTTTCCGAGCCCTTCCGCATGTTTGAGCGCCAGGCAGACCATGAGCTTTACGGCAAACACGCCGCTGCCGTGATGCGCACCGATGTGCGCGAGACGGGCAGCACCTACGAGCTTGATATTGATTTGCCCGGCTTCAAAAAAGACCAGATCACAGCCAGCGTGGAAAACGGTTATCTGACGGTGACAGCCGCCAAGGGGCTGGATAAGGACGAGGACGACAAAAACGGCCGCTATGTGCGCCGCGAGCGCTGGGCCGGCCAGTGCAGCCGTTCGTTCTATGTGGGCGAAGGCATCACCGACGCCGATGTACACGCCAAGTTTGAGGACGGCATTCTGCGCCTGAGCATCCCGAAGGCCGAGCAGAAGGCCCTGCCGGAAAAAACCTATATCGCAATTGAGTGACGCGCCGTGCTGAAGGCGCGCCGCAGCAGAACGGCACCGCACGGCGGGCCGCGGAAGGAATTTCCGCGGCCCGCTTTTTTATGCCTGCGGGGGCGTGCTTGCCATACACTGCCCCCGAATGGTATCATAAGACAGCGCGGCCTGCCCGCGCAGGAAAATGCTTTTCAAAAAGGAGGGTGCCCATATGGCGGAAAAACACGCATGGGCACGCTGGTTCTGGCTGGCCATGGGGGCCTGCGCGCTGGCCCAGCTTGTGCTGGCCGGGGCCACTGCCGGCTATGAGGCCGATTACAACACCTTCTGGGCCTGGGCCCTGCGCGCGGCAGAGCAGGGGTTTTCCGGCTTTTATGCAGAGGGCTATTTTGCCGATTACCCGCCCGGCGGCATCCTTCTTTTGTGGCCGCTGGGCAAGCTGGCGCAGCTTTTGCAGCTGAGCCATACCAGCGCGTTTGCGCGCTGCCTGCTGGCGGCGCCCGGCATCCTGGCCGGGACAGGGCTGGCCGCCCTGTGCTACCGCCTTGCCGGGCCCGGCCGTGCGCGCGGCTTTTTGCTGGGCGCTGCCGCCGGGGCCAGCCCTGCGCTTTTGTATGTGACAGGCGTGTGGAAGCAGATGGATATGGTGTATCTGTTTTTTCTGGCAGCCTGCTTTGCCGCGCTGGAAAAGCGGCGCACCCTTGCGGCGGCCCTTTGCTGGGGCGCGGCGCTGGCCCTGAAGCCGCAGGCACTTATTCTGGGGCCTGTGCTGGCTGTGTGCGTGCTGGCGCACGCATGGTTCCACCCGCGGCGCCGCGCCGCGCTTTTCCGGGCCGCAGGCGCCGGGGCGGCCGCCCTTGTGCCCGCACTTGTGTGCGGCCTGCCTTTCTTCGGCTTTTCCGGGCTGCTTGCGGGGCTGTGGGAAAAATATTTTTCCACCGCGCAAAGCTACCCCTACGCCAGCCTCAGCGCGGCAAACTGGTTTTCCCTGCTGGGCGCCAACTGGGCCCCGCAGGAAAACCGCATGCTGTTTTTCACTTATGCGCAATGGGGCGTGCTGCACATTGCCCTGCTCACAGCGGGGCTGTGCGTGCTTGCCTTTCGCGCGGCAAGGGCGGGGCGGCTGTGCCCCCTGCTGCTGGCCGCGGCTTATGCGGCGGGTATTTTCTGCTTTGCCCACCGCATGCACGAGCGTTACCTGCTGATGGCGGTGTTCCTCACGCTGGCGGCAGCCGCTGTGCGCGCAAACCGCCAGCTTCTGGCCATTGGCTGCACGCTGGGCACAGCGGCCTGGCTGAACATGCTGCTGGTGGTGAATGCCAGCACCTCGCAGGACCTTTTTCTGCTGGAGGGGCTGCCCGCCTTTGCCCTGCGCGCCACGGCCCTTGCCGTGCTACTGTGCGTATGTGCGCTTTTGTGGCTGGCCGCACGCCTGAGCCTTTGGCCCTGGCAGGACGAGCCCCTGCAGGCCGCGCATCTGCAAAATTTTGCCCCTGCGGTGGGGGTGCGGGTATTTCTTGCGCGCCGGGCCGCGCGCAAAAAACAGGAGGGGATGCCGCAAAAGCCCCTGCGCTGGTCAAGGCGCGAGCTGGCCCTGCTGTTTGCCGGCACGCTTGCGCTGGGCGCGGTATCTTTTGCGCGCCTTGGCAGTGCCGCCGCCCCGCAGACCTTTGTGGACGCGCAGAGCGCCGCCGTTACCCTGACGGCCACGGTGGACGGCGAGCCGGAAAGCCTGATGATATATCCGGGCATTTCCCAGGCGGGCGGGCAGCTGCGCGTGCAGGACGCCCGCGGCCGAGAAGTACTGCTGGCCCAGCTTACGCCCGGCGGGTGCTTTGCCTGGGCGCGGCATGCGCTTTCCGGCACGGGGCCGTACACGGTGACGGTAACCGGCGCGCAGGTGTTCGAGCTGGCCTTCACCGGCGCCGGCGGCACAGCCCTGCCGGTGCACAGCAGCACCGGGGCCGCCCTGTTCGACGAGCAGGGCCTTGTGCCCGCGCGGCCGGGCTATGAGAACTCGATGTATTTTGACGAGATATACCACGCGCGCACCGCATACGAAACCGTGCACGGCCTGCCTGTTTACGAGACAACCCACCCGCCCCTTGGCAAGGACATTATGGCGCTTGGCGTGGCTTTGTTCGGCATGACGCCGTTTGGCTGGCGCTGCATGGGCGCGCTGTTCGGCGTGCTGCTGGCGCCGGAGCTTTATCTTCTGGCGCGCGCGCTGTGCCGCAGCCGCCGCGCGGCCGCGCTGGCCGCCGTTCTTTGGGGCTTTGATTTCATGCGCTTTGCGCAAAGCCGCATCGGCACCGTCGACACCTACGCCGTATTTTTTATTCTGGCTTCCGCACTGGGCATGCTGGGCTTCTGCGGCGAGCTTGCGCGCGCGGGCTTTACCCGACGCGGATGGGCCTGCCTTGCGGCCTCAGGCGCGGCCTTCGGCTGCGGGGCGGCAGTGAAGTGGACGGGTATTTTTGCCGGCGCCGGGCTGGCCGCGCTGTATTTCTGGGCGCTTGGGGCCAGGGCAAAAGCCCTTGGCGGCCGGCCGGGCGCCGGGGGCGCGTTGCGCGGGCTGTGGGTGCGCGCACTGGCGGGCGGCGCGGCGCTGTTCGTCCTGCTGCCGCTTGCCATTTATCTGGCCAGCTATCTTCCGCTGGGGCTGGGCACGCCGCAGTATACCCTTGCAGACTGGTGGGCCGCACAGCAAAGCATGTACGCCTACCATTCCGCACTGAATGCCACGCACCCGTTTGAGAGCCGCTGGTTTACCTGGCCCTTCGATGTGCGCCCGGTGTGGTATTATATGGGCAGCGAGCTGCCGCAGGGCATGGCCGCCAGCATCGCCTGCCTCGGCAGCCCGCTGGTGTTCTGGGGCGGCACAGCCGCTTTGGCGGGGCTGGCGGTGCAGCAGGTGCGCGGCGGCGGCACCCGCGCCGGGCGCGCCGTGCTGGTGCTGTGGGCAGCCCAGATCATCCCCTGGGTGACGGTGAGCCGCTGTACCTTTCTGTACCACTACTTTTCCGGCGCGGCCTTCGGCGTGCTGGCGCTGGCGGTGCTTTGGGCAGGCTGGCACGCCCGCGCCCCCCGCCCGGCGCGGCGCGCCGCACTGGCGCTGGCGGTGTGCGCAGGGCTTCTGTTCGCAATGTTTTACCCCGCGCTCAGCGGGCTGCCCGTGCCGGAGGGCTATGCCAGGCTGCTTTTGTGGTTTCCAAAGTGGCAGTTCTATTCGCTTTGAGCCGGTCTGCCCCCGCGCAGCCGCGTGATGCAACCGCAGGTTGCGCATTTTCCAGCCCGGCTTTGTGGCCCGCAACCATATGCCCCGGTATACTGAGAGGGCGGGCGGCACCGGGCCGGGGCCGCAGCCGTCATTTCACACCGGGAGGTCTTTTCAAACATGGAGGATAACAAAACACTGGGCGCGCGCATTCAGGCGCACCGCAGGCGCATGGGCATCTCGCAGGAGCAGCTTGCCGAGCGCCTTGGCGTATCGCGGCAGGCCGTCTCGAAATGGGAGCTGGACGAAAGCCTGCCGGAGCTGGACAAGGCGCTGGCGTTGTGCAGGGTGTTCGGCGTCTCGGCCGACCTGCTTTTACAGGGCAGTCCCAGCCCGCAGCAGCAGGCCCCGGCGGCCGGTGCGGCGCGCCGCCTGCTGCCTGCCGCCGGGGCGGCGCTAGTGGCGCTGGGCCTTGTATACATCTGTGCGGCCTGGTACGAGCGGCAGCTTGCCACAGATATTGCCGTCGGCATGGCTGTGCAGGCGCTTGGGCTTATTTTGCAGTATGCGGCGGGCCTGCTTGAAAAAGCGCCGGGGCACCGCCGGCTGTGGCGCGCAGATTTCGCACTTTGCACCTTTGTGCCCGCCAGCCTTCTGGTGACGGCGCTGCTGCATGGATACCCGCGCCCCTACGCCAGCTTCGGCGTTCTGACGCTGGGCGGCTTTCTGCTTGTATATGCCGCTGCCAACGCGTGGTTTTGGTGGAAGACCCGCCGGTGAGGCCGCACGGCGCACGCATCCGCCTGCCCGCGCGCGGCGGGCCGGGGCAGCTTCCCCTCAGTCAGGCCCCCGGCAAAGCCGGGGGTTTGCGTAAGCCCCGGAAGGGCATACTGCCCGCCAAGCCTCTCAGGAGGCGTTGAATATCCTGTCTCCTGCATCACTTATCCCCCCATAAACGGGGTTCTTCCCCTTGCGTGCTGCAGCTTTTCGGTATTGAATACTATCCCGCTTCGTTCGAAGCTGACAGCGAAAGCCTTTTTACTCTCCACGGCACAGCCGCGGGTTGCCGCTGCGCTAAAACGCGGAGGGCGGCATCGTCAGACGCCGCCCTCCTTTTTCGTTTTTCCCTGAAAAGCCGCCGCCAAAGCGCGCCCGCCCTGCATCCGGCGGCCTTACCCCCGGTTTTCCACCAGCTCAATGGCCTGCTTGCCCGTGATATGCGCCACGTCAATGGCCACAATACAGGAGGCGCCGCAGCTCTCTACCTCATGGGCCTTGTGCTCTTCCGGCTCGCGCGGCGAATATTTCTCTACCAAAGCGCGCAGGGCGGCAAGCCGGGCGCCGTTTTCCTCCACAATGCGCGCTGTGCCAAAGGCCACCACGCTGCTGAAATAGGTGGTGAACTCGCTGCTCACAATATCCGCCTTGTCCACCACGGTAAAGCACACCTGCGGGTGTGCGCGCAGGGCGTCCAGCTTATGGCCCGCTTTGGCGCAGTGAAAATAAATGCTTTTGCCGCAGCACGCATAATTCAGCGGCACCGCATAGGGCCAGCCGCCGTCGCCCTGCACCGCCAGCACACCGTAGCTTCCCTTTTCCAGCAGGGCCCACGCCTGCTCAGGCGTCAGGCTCTGCCTGCCTCTTCTCATGGGCCGGAACTCCATTTTCTTCTCCTCCTTTACGGCACGCGGCGGCGCCGCGTGCCCTCCCCGCCTTTTCAGCACGGGCTGTTTTTCCCATCATAGCACACCGCGGCGGCACAGTGCAAACAAAAGCCCCGGCGAAGCCGGGGGCTGAAGGCAGGCAAAGCCCTATGATACAGGCAGCGCGCCGCGGCGCGCAATGGCCCGGCACTCGCACAGGGCCGCTGCCTGCCGCCCGCAGAGGGGTCTATATCCTCCCTTGCAGCGCCCTCCGGCCTGTAAGGCGGCTTCTCTCTCAACTGATTTTGAACGTATTCCGCTGTCTTTTCCATATTCCTGCCTGCGCCATGTTCAGTTGGGGACAGGGCCAACCCCTAATGCACCGATTAAAAAGAACAGCCCAAAAAATATAATCAGGAGAAGCAGCAGCGCAAGCGATAATGCAAAAGCCTGTCTGCACGGCTTGCCTCTTGCTTTTCTCCATACCCCGTTACACAGCAGGGCAATAAAGCCCGCGGTGCAGAACAATGGAAAAACGACCCCGGCGAGGGTGAAGATAATTGTATCTGCCTGCCATTGCATGCTGTCAATAAACAGAAGAAAAATCACAACAACGGCTGTAACGCCTAAAATTCTGAAGACATTTCTGCGTTCCCGCCTGCGCTGCAGCCTTGCTACATTCAAAGTGTCTGCAATCACCTCTGCCGCTTCCTCTCCGGTAACCTGGTTCGCTGCCATTCTTTCAGATTTCATAAGCTCCAGAACGCTGACTTCCAAAGCATCGGCCAATGGCTCTATAATATTGATATCAGGAAACCCCAGCCCGCGCTCCCATCGGCTAACGGCTTTGTCGGTGACCTGTATTTTTGAGGCCAGATCAGCCTGCGTCATATTTTTCTCCCTGCGGCGCCCGGCTACAAAAGCCCCAAATTTATGTGCGTCCATCTCTGCACCTCCCTGCTGACAAAATATCACGCCCACAGAATTTTGACAACCGATGCTTCATTTACCTGCGAAGTTATCTGCGGTTTGTTGAGAGCGCCTTTTCAAGCCGCTGGTATAACCGGCGGTTTTCTGCAATAAAACCCCCGGAGGGGCACACGCGCGCCTGAAAGCGGCGTGCCCTTCCGGGGGTTTTTCCATGCTCTTTTTACTTCAGAAAGCCCGCAATAATCTTTTCTTCCGCCTGCTCCTCCGTAAGGCCCAGCGTGCGAAGCTTCATCAGCTGCTCGCCCGCTATCTTGCCGATGGCGGCCTCATGGATGAGCGAGGCGTCCAGATGGGCCGCCTCCAGCGCGGGCGTGGCCACCACAGTGGCCCTGTCCGCCAGGATGGCGTCGCACTCGGAATGGCCTGTGCAGCGCGCAGAGCCCACGATGCGGGAAACAAACTCCTGATGGCTGCGGCCCTTGGCCACAGAGCGGGACACAAGGTCGGCTCCGGAATCCTCCCCCTCCAGATGCACGGTGAACTCTGTTTTGGCGGCCTCCACGCCGTCGGTCATCAGGCGCTCGCGCACCAGCAGCTTTGCGCGCGCGGCCAGTCTGGCGCTGGTTTTGCGATAGGTGGTGTCCACGCCCGAAATCTGCACCGTATCCATCGTCAGGCTGGAATCCTCCTCCAGAAATGCCTCGGTCACCGGGTCGATATGGCGGCTGCCCGTGCTTTTGCCGGTGCCCACATGCTTTTCCTCATACACCACCCGGGCGCCCCTGCCCAAAAAGAAGCGGTGGATGCCGTTGTGGCGCGCCTCCTCTTCGCCGTCGGCATGGATGCCGCAGCCGGCCACCACCACCACGTCGGCGCCTTCGCCGATGTAAAAATCGTTGTATACAAGGTCGTCCACGCCGCTGTGCGTGACGCAGGCCGGGATGTACACCTTTTCCCCTTTTGTGCCGGGGGCCACACGGATGTCAATGCCGGGCTTGTCTGTCTTGGATTCTATTTTGATGTTCCGGGTAGACTGGCGCCCGGCGCAGCCGCCGTCCTCCCGGATATTGTAGGCGCCGGTAAATTCGCCCTTGAAGTCCGCCACAAGGCGCAGCAGCTCGTCCGTTATTCTGTTCATGCGCGGCGCACCTCCTTGCCAAGCGGGCACATACAGCCCATGCTCTCGCCCATCATCAGGTGGGGCATCACTTCTTCACGCGGGCCCGCCTCGCGCACCACGCCGTCCGCAATGACGACGATTTCGTCTGCGATGGACAGAATGCGCTCCTGATGCGAGATGATGAGCAGCGTGCCCTGATGGCTCTTCTGAAGCTCCTGAAAGGTTTCCACCAGCTTCGAGAAGCTCCACAAATCAATGCCCGCTTCCGGCTCGTCGAAAATGGACAGCTTCGCGCCGCGCGCCAGCACAGTGGCTATTTCAATGCGCTTGGCCTCGCCGCCGGAAAGGCTGGCGTCCACCTCGCGGTCTATATACTCGCTGGCGCACAGGCCAACCTTGCCCACCAGCGCGCAGACCTCGCATTCCTCCAGCGGCTTGCCCGCTGCCATCTCCAGCAAATCGCGCACCGTCAGGCCCTTGAAGCGCACCGGCTGCTGAAAGGCATAGGCGATGCCCTTCTGCGCGCGCCGGGTGATGTCGAGGCCGGTGATATCCTCTCCGTCAAACAGAATGCGCCCGGAGGTGGGCGTTTCCAGCCCGGCCACCAGCTTGGCCAGCGAAGTTTTGCCGCCGCCGTTGGGGCCCGTCACCACCACCAGCTTGCCCTTGGGCACATGCACGTCCACCCCTTTCAGGATGCTTTCCCCGCCCGGCAGGCGCCAGGCCAGATGTTCCAGTTGCAGCATTTGAATCTCCCTCTCCTCCGCCGCGGGGCAAACAGCCCCCTCCTGCGGAAAGTGTTTCCCGGCCGCCCCGCGCACATACGCGAGGCGGCAAAGTATACTTTTTTGGTGTATTTTATGTTCAAAAGAATAGCCACCCCGTCCGGGTGGCCCCGTCTCCGTGCCGCCCGCGCTGTGCGGGCGGAAGGCCCCGTGCCGGGCACGCAGGTCTTCCCTTTTTTATCTTAGCAGAATGTGGCACGATGTGCAAGCCCCCGCCGCCTGAAAATGCACGCTGTGCCGGACAGGCAAAAGCGCCGCCGGGCCCCATGCGGGGCCCGGCGGCACACCCTTGCATAACAGCGCGGCTTTGCGCAGCGCGTCAGTCAAGCTCCAGCGCGCCGGTGTAAAGCTGGTAATAGGTGCCCTTCAGGGCCAGCAGCTCTTCGTGCGTGCCGCGCTCAATAATGCGCCCATGGTCCAGCACCATGATGGCGTTCGAATTTTTCACGGTGGACAGGCGGTGTGCAATGACGAACACGGTGCGCCCCGTCATCAGGGCGTCCATGCCGCGCTGCACAATGGCCTCTGTGCGCGTGTCGATGCTGGAGGTCGCTTCATCCAAAATCATCACAGGCGGGTCTGCCACAGCGGCGCGCGCAATGGCAAGCAGCTGGCGCTGCCCCTGCGAAAGGTTTGCGCCGTTGCCCGAAAGCGGTGTCTGATAGCCCTGCGGCAGGCGTGTGATAAAGTCGTGCGCGCCGGCCAGCTTGGCCGCCGCAATGCATTCATCGTCGCAGGCGTCTAGGTTGCCGTAGCGGATATTCTCCATCACCGTACCGGTGAAGAGGTTCGTATCCTGCAGAACAATGCCGAGGCTGCGCCGCAAATCGGCCTTTCGTATCTTATTGATGTTGATGCCGTCGTAGCGGATTTTTCCATCCTCAATGTCATAAAAGCGGTTGATGAGGTTGGTGATGGTGGTTTTGCCCGCGCCCGTAGAGCCCACAAACGCCACCTTCTGGCCGGGCTTTGCATACAGCGAGACATCGTGCAGCACCATCTTCTCCGGCGTATAGCCGAAATCGACGTCAAAAAAGCGCACGTCGCCCTGCAGGCGGGTATACGTTACAGTGCCGTCATGGTGCGGGTGCTTCCAGGCCCAGACATTGGTGCGCTCGGCACACTCCGTCAGGCTGCCGTCCGCACCTTCATGCGCGTTCACCAGCGTCACATAGCCCTCGTCCGTCTCCTCCTGCTCATCCAGCAGCGCCAGAATACGGTGTGCGCCCGCCAGGCCCATGATAACCATGTTCACCTGGTTGGACACCTGCCCGATGGCGCCCGCAAACTGCTTTGTCATATTCAGGAACGGCACCACGATGCTGATGCTGAAGGCCATGCCGGAAATGCTGAGATTGGGCGCACCCGCCAGCATCAGCGCGCCGCCCACCAGAGCCACCACCACATACATGACGTTGCCCACATTGCCCAGCAGCGGCATCAGGATGTTGGCAAAGCGGTTGCCGTTGCGGGCATTGAAAAAGATCTCTCCGTTCACCTTGTCGAAGTCCGCACGGGCGGCGTCCTCATGGCAGAACACCTTGATGACCTTCTGCCCGGTCATCATCTCCTCCATAAAGGCCTCGGCCTTGGCAATGGTGACCTGCTGGCGCAGAAAATACTTGGACGAATGGCTTGTGATATAGCGCGCTGCAAAAAACATGCATATGACGCCGGCCACCACAACCAGGCCCAAAATCACGCTGTAATACATCATGATGCAGAACACCGACAGCAGCGTGATGCCGGAAATGAGCATCTGCGGCAGGCTTTGGCTTATCATCTGGCGCAGGGTGTCCACGTCGTTGGTATAATAGCTCATGATATCGCCGTGGCCGTTGGTATCAAAATATCGGATGGGCAGGTCCTGCATATGGCTGAACATCTTCTCGCGCAGCTTTTTCAGCGAGCCCTGGGTGATGATTGCCATTAGCTGCGTGTAGGTGAAGCCGGCAATCAGGCTGAGCACATACATCACCACAAGAACGCCCACCAGCCCCAAAATGCGGGCGGACACCGACGCCCAGTCACCCGATTTGTAGGTGCTGTCCACAATGGCAATGATATTCTGCATGAACACGGCAGGCATTGAGCTGACGACGGCGTTGAACAGGATGCACACCAGCGCCACCGGCAGAAGCACGGGGTAAAATTCAAACAGCAGGCGCATCAGCCGGCGCAGCACGCCTTTCGGCGCGCGCTGGCCGCGGGCCGTAGTGGCAGGGGCTGTGCCGGAGTTATTCTTCGCCATTTTCATCACCTGCCTTGTTCTGAGTGGTATAAATCTCCCGGTAAATCTCATTGCGGGCCATCAGCTCCTCATGCGTGCCGATGTCGTTGATACGCCCGCCCTCCATCACGATGATGCGGTCGGCATCCTGCACAGAGGCCACACGCTGCGCAATAATAATCTTGGTTGTCTCGGGGATAAACTCACGGAAGCCCTGGCGGATCAGCGCGTCGGTGCGGGTGTCCACCGCGCTGGTGGAATCGTCCAAAATAAGCACCTTGGGCTTTTTCAGCAGCGCGCGTGCAATGCACAGGCGCTGCTTCTGGCCGCCGGATACGTTGCTGCCGCCCTGCTCGATCCAGGTGTCGTACTTATCCGGGAACTGCTGGATGAACTCATCGGCCTGCGCCAGGCGGCAGGCCTCCAGCAGCTCATCGTCTGTGGCGTCCGCATTGCCCCAGCGCAGGTTGTCCTTGATGGTGCCGCTGAACAGCACGTTCTTTTGCAGCACCACCGCCACGTTGTTGCGCAGCACCTCCAAATCATACCTGCGCACATCCACGCCGCCCACTCTGACGCTGCCCTCCGTGACATCATACAAACGGGGGATCAGCTGCACCAGTGTCGTTTTGGACGAGCCCGTGCCGCCCAGAACGCCGATGACCTCACCCGAGCGGATGTGAAGGTCCACCCCGGCCAGCGCCATTCGCTCGGCCCTTTTGGAGTACTTGAAGCTGACGTTCTCAAAATCGACAGAGCCGTCCTTTACCTCTGTCACCGCATTTTCCGGGCTAGTGAGGCTGCTTTTTTCCGTCAGCACCTCCACGATGCGCTCGGCCGATTCCATGGACATGGCAATCATCACAAACACCATGGAAAGCGTCATCAGGCTCATCAATATCTGGAAGCTGTAAGTGAGAATGGCGGACATCTGGCCCACGGCCACCTCCGCGCCCCGGCCGCTTATCACCACATAAGAGCCGAACGAGAGCACGAACGCCATGCCTGCATAGACGCAGAACTGCATCATGGGGTTGTTGAGGGCCATGATGCGCTCGGCGCGGGTGAAGTCCCGGCAGACATCCTCGGCCGCCGCCGAGAATTTCTTCTTTTCATAGTTTTCGCGCACATAGCTTTTCACCACGCGCATGGCCTGCACGTTCTCCTGCACGGAATCGTTCAGCGCATCGTATTTGCGGAACACGCGGCGGAAAATGGGCATGGCGGCGCGGATGACCAGCGCCAGGCCGACGCCCAGCAGCGGGATGGTGACAAGGAAAATCATGGCCAGGCGCCCGCCCATGGCAAAGCCCATGATGAAAGAGAAAATAAGCATCAGAGGCCCGCGGATGGCGATGCGGATAATCATCATAAAGGACATCTGCACGTTCACAACATCCGTCGTCATGCGCGTGACCAGGCTCGACACCGAGAATTTGTCGATATTCTCAAAGGAATAATCCTGAATGCAGTAGAACATATCCCTGCGCAGGTTGCGCGCAAAGCCGGTGGACGCCGTGGCGCAGGTGTTGCCGGCGGCAACGCCGAACACCAGCGCCAGAATGGCCATCACCAGAAGCTGGATGCCGTAGCGGACGATGACGTCCATGCCGCAGCCGGCCTGCATCTGGTTTACCAGATTGGCGATGATAAGCGGAATGATGCACTCCAAAATCACCTCGACCGTGACCAGCACCGGCGTCAGCGCCGCCGGTTTTTTGAACTCCCGAATGCTTCGGGCAAGCGTTTTTATCATGTATCACATTCCTCCTTTGTACGGGCCGCGCGGCACGGCGCAGCGCATGCATCAAGCGGGCAGGCGGGCCCGGCAGGGCCCCGCGGCGGTCATTCTCTCAGGTTTTCCGACATGCGCTGTGCCGTGCGCAGGAACTGCTCGCGCTGGGCGTCTGTAAGCCCCTGCGTGATGCGCTGCTCAAGCAGGCGCACACATTCGCGCACCCGGGCCTCCATCTGCACCGCCTTCTGCGTGGGTTCAAGGCGCTTCAGGCGCGCGTCATAATCCACGCTCTCACGGCGGATGATGCCGTTTTTCTCCATCAGCTGCAGAATATTTGTGGTGGTGGAACGGCTCAGGTTGAACGCGGCCTCTACATCCCGCTGAAACACCGGGCCGTCTTGGCAGTGCTCCAGAATATAGTGCATCACCCGGCTCTGCACGCCGGTGATGCCAAGGTCGCTCAGCGTAGCGTTCATGCGCTTTTTCACCTGATGGGCCAGCAGGTTTATCCATGCACCGCAGTCGCGTGTCATGCTGTCATCAGCCCCTTATTTGTTAGTGTACGAACAAAATGATAGCACAATTCCCCGCCTCTGTCAACGCTTTTTGCGCTCTGCACGGTACGCACACGCATTGCAGGGCCGGCCCACCGGCAGGCAACCTCGGCGCGGAAAACGCCCCGAAAGAACAAAAAAACAGACGCTGTAAGCGTCTGTTTTTATGGTGCGCTGAAAGGGATTCGAACCCCCGACCTTTTGGTTCGTAGCCAAACACTCTATCCAACTGAGCTATCAGCGCATGCCTCATTTGAGACTGTTGTTATTTTAGCACTGTTTACGGTGGTTGTCAATATTTTTATTAATCTTTTTTTCACACTTTGCAAAGCCAGAGCACCGGCCCGGGCCGCAGGGCGCGTTTTCTTTCTTCTTCATAATAAATTTACTTTTTCCGCCCTGCGGCCGATTGTGTTTTTGATACAGTTTTGCTATACTTGTGAAAAGAGTATGAGCGGTTTTTCGCTTTTTGTGCGGAAGGCCTATTGGAGGTTACGGCTTTGGAGCCTACAAGCATAGTTCTCACGATACTGGCCATCGCGGCCCTGGTGTTCCTGTATCTGTTCACATTCAAGCGGGAGGTGCTGCACCGCAAGCCGAAAGACATGCAGGGCCAGGCTGCCGCCAAAAAGCCGCTGGCTGCCGCGCGCCGGATGGCCGCCATGAACCAGTACGAGGTAATTGCCCCTGCGGTGCTGGAAAAAAACGGCGCCGAGACAGACCTTGATTTTATCCTCGTGGGCACATTTGGGCTTTTGTGTGTAAAATGCGTGGGCCTGGGCGGCGAAATATATGGTTCTGCGGGCGATGCCATGTGGCTGCAGGTTTGCGGTGAAAAGCGGCAGAGCTTTGAAAACCCGCTACGCCGTGCAGAGCGCGACACCCGCCTTGTGCGCGACGCACTGTTCAGCGCCAAGCTGAAAAATGTGCCGGTAGAGGCTGTGGTCGTGTTCACAAACCGTTCGGCGCAGCTGGCCCTGCCGCGCAGCACCGGCCACTATACAGTAAAAGAATTCCGCGCCCTGCTGGATAAATCAAAATACACGCAGGACAAGCGCGTGGACATTCAGAAAACGGCCGGCGCCGTGCGCGCCTGGCTGAAAAAAGCCTGAAGGCCAAACGCCGCGCCTCCGGCCTCTGTGCGCCGGGAACGCGGCGTTTTTTCCTGTCTGGCGCAAAAAATACTCTACTATTTACATTTTGTTCACAGAGAAGTCATATCGTTGTCCAAATTGGCCCCTATAATAAGAATCACAGAAACGGAAGCCGCAATCCGTTCTCTGTATGATTCCTCCTCACACCAAGAGAGATACCCCTTAAAAGAGAAAACCCCCGGTTCCGCATGCCGGGGGTTTTTCCTTTTGTTTTTCCGCATCAGCGCACAAGGCGCCGGTGCTCAAAGCGCGCCTTTCCAGCTTCCGCGCATATCACACCGTACTGCCCGTCTGTCAGGGCGCCGGGGTTGAACAGCGTCAGCCCGTCCAGCTCCCCGCAGAAGGGCACATGCGTGTGGCCGAACAGCGCGGCATCTGCATGTGCGGCCTGTGCGGCCTCTGCCAGGGCCTGATAAGAGCCCTTCACGCCATACACATGGCCGTGCGTATACAGAAACAGCACGCCCTCGAAGGCGCACAGGCCCTGAATGGGCGCGTTTGAGCCGAAATCGCAGTTGCCGCGCACCATATAAACGCGCAGAGGCCCATGCGCGGACTCAAAGCGTTCGGCCTCGCGGATGCCGTCGCCCAGAAAGACTACGGCGCCCACATTTTTTTCGGCGCGGTATGCCTGCTCCAGCGCGTCATAGTCCCCGTGGATATCCGATACAACCAGCAGCTTCATTCCGCCCCTCCCTCCTGCGCAGCCTGTGCGGCGCCGCTCAGGCACGCTTTATATACTTCACTTTTGGAAAACGGCGTGCCCGCCGCAGCCTGCCTTGCCGCGGCAGAAAGCGTCAGGCCCTGCGCACGCACAAGCGCCTGTGCCTGCGCAGCAGCCTGCGCCAGCGTGGGCGCCGCCTGCTGCGGGGCAGGCTGGGCCCCCGCCATCACCAGCACAAATTCACCGCGCGGCGCGTTCTGCTTATAATAAGCGTTTGCCTCTCCGACAGTGGTTTTGCGTATCTCTTCATGCAGCTTTGTCAATTCGCGGCAGACAGTGAGCGGGCGGCCCGGGCCAAAGGCAGCCTCCAGATCTGCCAGCGTAGCGGGCAGCTTGTGCGGCGCCTCATAAAAGATGACGGTGCGCTGTTCTTCCCGCAGGGCGGCCAGACGCTCGCCCTTCTGGCGGCGGTTTGTGGGCAGAAAGCCCTCGAACACGAACCGCCCCGTGCACTGCCCTGAAGCGATAAGCGCCGTATCCACTGCGCTTGCACCCGGCACAGGCACCACGCGGATGCCGCGGGCGTGGGCATCCCGCACAATCACCTCGCCGGGGTCGGAAATGGCGGGCATGCCGGCGTCCGAGCACAAAGCGCAGCTTTCCCCCGCCTCGATGCGCGCAAGGATCATCTCGCCCCGCTCCTTCAGGTTGTGCTCATAATAGCTCACCATCGGCTTTTTCAGCCCCAGGTGGTTCAGCAGCCTCAGCGTCACGCGGGTGTCCTCCGCCGCTATAAAATCCGCGCTGGCAAATGTCGCCGCAGCGCGCGGCGTCATGTCGTCCAGGTTGCCTATCGGCGTTGCCACCAGATACAGGGTTCCTGCCATGAAAACACGCCCTCCCTTTGCACAGCAGGCTTGATGCCGTGTGCCGTTTCCCCATCATGCCCCGCAAAAGGCCGGACGCCGCGGCGCAGGCCCAGCGGGCCTGTACTGCAAAGCGCCCCGGTGCGCGGGGCCTTTTGCCCAAAGGGCCTGCGGTGCGGAAGCCGCCGCCCGCCCTGACAGATAGATATACTGTCATCATATATCATATCCGCAAAACACGCGCATTTCAACTCATTTCACGCCGCGCTTTTGCAAAACGAAAAAACGGACGGGTGCGCAGGGTGCGCACCCGCCCGTTTTTCGTGCAATTTGTGCGGGGTCAGCCTTCGCTGATCGCGCTTACAGGACACTCGCCGGCGCACGTGCCGCAATCCAGGCACGCGTCCGCATCGATCACATACTTGCCGTCGCCTTCCGAAATGGCATTCACCGGGCAAACACCGGCGCAGGTGCCACAGGCGATGCAGTCGTCGCTGATTTTGTAAGCCATACTACAACCTTCCTTCTCCGCGCTGTAAAAAGTGATTTGCGCCCTTTGCGCCCCGGAAAACGCGGACCGAATGCGCAGGGCCGCCTTTCGGCGAAAAGGCCGCCGGCAGGCTTCTGCCGGGAAAATGCATTCTCAGGCGAAAGCCGCCTCTTGCCTCTTCGTTTTTTTATTGTAACATAAAGTGAAGATTTTGCAAGGGCTTATTCCTGCCCCTGTGCCTCGGGCTCCGCCTGCGGCTTTTTTGGCACACGCTTGCCGCCGCGGATATATTCGCATACCTCCTTGGCATAGCTGCGCACCGGCGCGCCGGGCGCGTCCGGCCGCACGCGCAGCACGCCGGAGATGACGTTCACCTCTGTTACAACGCCTGTGCCGTCCGGTGTTTTCACAACGCTGCCCACCCCGGGGGTGATGCTGTTCAGGTATTCATAGGCAGGCTGCTCGTAAGCGAGGCAGCACATCAGCCGCCCGCACGAGCCCGATATCTTTGCCGGGTTCAGCGAGAGGCCCTGCGCCTTTGCCATTTTGATGGAAACAGGCTGAAAATCCTTCAAAAAGCGGTTGCAGCAGAAGGGCTGGCCGCAAATGCCGAGCCCGCCCAGCATTTTGCTCTCGTCGCGCACGCCTATTTGGCGCAGCTCGATGCGCGTGTGGAACACGCCCGCTAAATCTTTCACAAGGTCGCGGAAATCCACACGGCCATCGGCGGTGAAATAGAACAAAATTTTGCTGCGGTCCAGCGTATATTCCACATCCACCAGCTTCATATCCAGCTTGTGCTTTTCAATGCGCTCTGCGCACACATCAAACGCGCGCTTTTCATCCGCGCGGTTTTTTTCCATCCGGCGCAGGTCAATGGCATCGGCCATACGCAGGGCGGGGCGCAGAGGCTTTGATATTTTGGAGTCCGGCACCTCGTGCACGGGCTTTGCCACTTCGCCGCACTCTTCGCCGCGCGCGGTCTCTACAATCACATACTCCCCCATGGCCGGGGCAAGCTGCCCGGGCGCAAAATAATACACCTTGCCCGCCTTTTTGAAGCGGACGCCGATTACACTTGTCATGAACGTTCCTTTCCAAGCGGCCGCACCTGCCGCTCAGCCTTTCTTTTTCCTTCTCAGCGGGCAAGCTGGGCGCCCATCCGTGTCAGCACCAGTTTCGGGTTGGCGTTGGCGTCCAGCAGGCGCATTGCCTCGCCCGCACACGCCGCACAATGCGCCGCGCGCTGCGGGGATACCGTGCCGCCCGCCTGCCTCGCCAGCGCCGCGGCGCACACATAGCGCACAAGGCGAAGCGCCGCCTTGGCGCCCGCACGGTCCTTTTCATCCTGCGCCAGCAGGCAGAGGGCCGCGTATGCGTCCCTTTTCTCACATGCCAGAACGATGCGCTCGGCCCTTGCCAGCGCGTCGGCACGCTTTTCATCGGCAAGGCAGGCCTTCGCTTCCCCCAGCCGCCCGCCGAACACCTCCGCCAGCCTGCGCGCCTGCTGCGGCTTTGCGCCCAGCCGTTCCAGGGCGGCCGCGCATTCGGGCACGGCCAGCGGCGCCAGCGTATATACGCTGCACCGGCTGCGGATGGTGGGCAGCACCGCCGCCTCGCTGACGGCTGTGAAAACAAACAGCACGTTTTCCGGCGGCTCTTCTATCACCTTCAGCATGGCGTTGGCACTGGCTGCGTTGAGCTTCTCTGCCCCGTACACCAGCACCGCGCGCCCGGCAGCGCTGAGAGCCGTGTCATACACGGCGCGGCGCACGGCGCGCACGGCGTCTATTTTGATAAGGCCGGACGCGCCCTCGCCCTCCAGCGCCAGCACCTCCGGGCTTCGCCCCTCCAGTACGGCGGCGGCCGGCGCGCCGCCCTCCGGGTACAGAAAATCTGCCGCCAGGCAGCGCGCGGCAAAGCCGGCGCCCATGCCCTGCTCCCCGCAGAGAAGCACGCTGTGCGCCAGCCGCCCGGCCTCCAGAGCCGCCGAAAGGTCTTTTTTCAGAGCGTCGTTGCCCAGAAGGCCGCCAAGCGCGCGGCCCGGGGTGCCGTTACAGTTTTTCAAAGCGCTCCACGTTGGTGACGAAAATCGTCGCGCCGCCCACCGTCACCTCCAGAGGGTATGCCGTGGTGACGCCTATGCCGTAGCTGGCCGTGCTGGGCACCACCTCTGTGCGCTGCTTCGCGCAGGAGGCAATCAGCTCCAGGCACTGGTCTACCTTTTCGTCATCCGTGCCAATCAGCAGCGTCATGTTCCCCGCCATCAAAAAGCCGCCCTGCGTGGGAAGCTTGGTTACGGAGAAGCCGTTTTTCGTCAGCGCGTGGCATACGGCTGAAGAATCTTCCTTGTTGACGATTGCGGTGATCATTTTCATGATACGTTCCCCCTGTCGGAACCTTTTTTGTGCCGGCGCGCAAGGGCGGCGGCATTGTTTTGTGTGCAAGGCCGGGGCTGCCTGCGCCGCCCTGCGCCTCTTCGAGCTTAGTATAACATATTTGCGCCGCGCGCGCAAAATCGCTTTTCGGGCAAAAAAGCCCTTTTCAGCCGGAAAACGCGCTCAGCGCCAATTGTTCCGGTTCGCATTGCGCCAGGCGCGGCGGTTCTTTGCATAGCGCAGCTCCTGTCTGGCCGTGCGCCAGAAATCGCCCCCGAAAAATAAAAGAAAATTCAAAAGCGAGAACAGTACGCTCAGGCGCTCGGCCCAGCCGCCGAACACCAGGCTGAACAGGCACAGGGCGCCGGCAAACAGGGCCAGCCACTTTACCTTTACAGGGATGATGAAGAACAAAAGCAGGCGCATCTCAGGGTACAGCATGGCAAAGGCAAAGAACAAAGACAGGTTCAGATAATAGGTGGTGCCCCAGCCTGTGATGACGGCTGCCAGAACGGCACCCAGCACGCCGAGAAAGTAGTATACGTTGAAACGAAAATCGCCCCAGCTCTGCTCCAGCGTATGGCCGATAAGCCACATCAGATACAGCGTAAGCAGAAGGGAGATGGGCGTGGAGGCCGAGGGCACAAAAATGAACGTGATAAGGCGCCACACTTGCCCCTGCAGCACAGCCGGCATATAGAGAGAAAGCTTGCTCCACACACCCAGGCCCGGCATAAAAAATTCTGCCAGAAAGACGACGGCCTGCCCAATGACAATAGCCATCATCAAATCGTGGATAGCAATGCGGCCAAAGCGGCGCTCCAGTTTATCAATCCATTTCATTCTTTCAAATCCCTTTCCTGTGCGCCGTGCGGCGCCTTTGTGATTTTGTTGTATTATTCACCCGCTTGCACCTGCATGCGGCATTACAAGCTGTAGCAGGGGAAATTTTTACCATTCAACAGAAAGTTATTCTGCTTTGCCGGCTTCATTTTTCTCTGTGGAAAACTTTGCCTGTAAAACAGCGGTTTTTAACACTTTCCACAGGGTTTTCAACAGAAAGCCGGGGAAAACACGCTATACAAAGTGTAAAACTCTGTGGAAATGTTGAAAGTTCACACTCTGTCAAAAATTACAATGCGTACAGTTATTCCTCTTTTTATAAAAAAGGCACTGTAAATTTGTCTCGTAATATGCATGGCCTGGGCAGGCGTACGCTATGACGTCTTGAAGCCGTTGCCGTATATCTCGCTGGCCTCTGTAATCATCATAAACGCCTGTGGGTCGATGCGCTGGGCGGCGCTTTGCACCTTGTAAATCTCTGATTTTGAGCACACGCACATTAGAAGCTCCCGCTGCTGGCCGGAATATGCGCCGTAGGCGGGCAGCAGCGTGGCGCCGCGGCGCACCATCAGGTTGATGGCCTCTGCCGTGGCCTTTCCGTTCGAGGTGATGATAAGCGCCAGTTTGCCGGAGCCGGCACCGTACAAAAGCTTATCCATCACAGTGGACGAGGTAAACGTGGCCACTGCGCCGTACAGCACGGCATCCAGGCTTTGGTAGGCAAGGCCGCTGCCCAGGATGATAAGGCCGTTCAGGCCGAGGGCCAGCTGGCCCATGGACAGAAACGGAAACTTCTTTTTGGCCGCCATTACCAGAAAATCGGCCCCTCCGGTAGACGAGCCGCGCATATATACCAGCGCAAGGCCGCTGCCCAGAAACACCCCCATAAACAGCGCCGCAAGAAGAGGGTCGCCCGTATAGGCAGGCACGCGCGCGAACAGCACGTCTACAAACAAAGTGCCGATAAGAATGGTGCGCAGGCTTTTCAGAAGGAACGCCCTGCCCACCACACGGTAGCTCACCAGCGCAATGGGCACGTTCAGCGCCAGCGTGAGCGTACCGATGGGCAGCCCGCTCCAGATATGGTTCATGATAACGGCAAGGCCGGATACGCCGCTGGGAGCGAAGGGCGCGTGTTTTGCAAACACGCAGATAGCCACCGCATACAGCGCGTTGCCCACAAGGTCGTACAAAATGTCCACAGCCAGCGTCCGCCAGCGGCGGCCGGGCCCGTTTTTTGCAACCGGCATCTGCTTTCCTCCTGTATCTGCATTCAGGCCTGCAGCGTCCTGACTGTTTTTTATCATATCATACGCGCGCCGTGAAGAAAACACCCCTGCGGCAAAAACCTTTTGTTTTCCCATGTTTTCACAAAACCTGCACACAGAGGCCCGGGCCGCCGTTTCCACCCGGAGGGCGCGCACGTCTTTTTCTTTTCCTCCCTGCTCACCAGTGCAGGGGCGGCGGGCGCGCTGCGCGGCATCCCGCACGTTCTGCGCCGCGCGCCTTCTGCATACAGAAAGGGCCACGGCGTGCCGCAAAGGCTGCCATGGCCCTTTTTATACGCCCGCACCCCGGGCGGCCTCCGGCTTTCAAACCGGTATCTCTCCATACTGCGCCTCAAATGCGCGGACACGCTTTTTTATCATCTGCTCCAATTCCTTATTTTTGGTGCGGCCCTCAAAATCGGCAATATAGCCCAGTTTATCCAGCAGCATCTGGCTCACACGCAGCGTATACCTCGGCGGAAGTTCTTTCATGCTCCTTTACCTCCCTTGTGCATACTGAAAGGCGCCGAACTGGCGTCCGTTTGACTTCATCATAGCGTCATTTTGGTTAAATTGCAAGCATTTTCCATTTTAGTTGATAAAGTTTATATAATATACACAAATATTCAGCTTTTTCTATGACAAAGTGACTGCAGCCATAACCACCGGTGGCCGATGATTTATCCCCCCCCCTTGAGGCCCTGCCGCCGGCACGCACCATGCTTTCGCCTGTATGGGGCGCCCTGCCGCTGTTCAAACAGCCGCAGGGCGTCTCTGCCGCCTGTGTCCGATATTGAATTTCCTTTTTGTTCTGCCGTTTTTACCAGCCCCCCCCCGCTTTGCTGTGATATTTCCCCTGAGTACAGCAAAAGGGCTTTGGCACCACCGGCTGTGCCGCTGGTTTTTGCTGCTCTGTAAGGGCCTGTTACCGGCATGCTTTTCAACACATGCTGAATTCTGCTTCGCCTGCATCACCTGCCCTCTGGCCCGCAAACGGGTATGCGGCTTTCACAAAGCCTTTTACCCTGCTGCCGGCAGCCCGCCCCGCCCGGCCTTAAGGGCAAAAGCCTTTTGCGGGCTGCCGGCTTAAAAAAACGGCCCCCGCATTGCGGGGGCCGGAAACAGGCGCACAGGCCTCTGTTTTTATGCTCAGGCTTCGTCGGGGGCGTACAGCTTCGCCAGCTTTGTGAGGTAAGCATAGCGGTCCTTCGAGTTGGCCGCAGCCTGCTCGAACAGGGCTTCGGCGCGCTCGGGGAAGGCGCGCTGCAGGCGGCTGTAACGCGTTTCGCTCTCGATGAACTCCTTGTAATCTGCCGTGGGGGCTTTGGAATCCAGCGTGAACGGGTTCTTGCCTTCGGCCTTCTTGCGCGGGTCAAAGCGGAAGTTGTTCCAATAGCCGCACTCCACAGCGCGCTTCATCTCGGCCTGGCAGTTCGTCATGCCGCCCTTCACGCCGTGCATCTCGCAGGGCGCATAGCCGATGATGAGCGACGGGCCGTGATAGCTCTCGGCCTCGGCAATGGCCTTGATGGTCTGGTTCTGGTCTGCGCCCATGGCAATCTGCGCCACATAGACGTAGCCGTAGCTCATGGCAATCTCCGCCAAGCTCTTCTTGCCAATGGCCTTGCCGGCGGCGGCAAACTGCGCCACCTGGCCAAGCTGGCTGGCCTTGGAGGCCTGGCCGCCGGTGTTGGAATACACCTCGGTGTCGAACACCATCACGTTCACGTCCTCGCCGGAGGCGAGCACATGGTCCAGGCCGCCGAAGCCGATGTCATAGGCCCAGCCGTCGCCGCCGAAGATCCACACGGATTTCTTGGCAAGGTACTGCTTCTGGTCGAGAATTTCTTTGGCCAGCGTGCAGGCTTCGCAGTTGCAGAACTCCTTGCCCTCGGCCTTGAGGTTCTTCATGTTCGCCAGCAGCTCGGCGCGCTTCTCGGCGCCGAACACCGCCTCGCTGTCATCGCTCTGCAGGAAGGCGAGGCCCTCCTCCACCGTCAGCAGGCCCTCTTCCAGCGCAGCCACATACTTTTCCGTGGCCGGGCCGTTGGCCTTGCCGTCGTCCATGGTATCCAGCCATTCCTGCGCGGCGGCCTTCAGCTCGGGGCGCGCATAGGGCACGGCAATCAGCCTGCGGGTTTTTTCGGCCAGGTTGTCGCGCAGCGTCTTCTGGCCCAGGTACATGCCGAAGCCGTGCTCGGCGTTGTCTTCAAACAGGCTGTTCGCCCAGGCCGGGCCGTGGCCGGAAACGCGGTTGCGCGTGTAGGGGGACGTTGCGGCCGGGCCGCCCCAGATGGACGAGCAGCCGGTGGCGTTGGAAATATACATGCGCTCGCCGAACAGCTGGGTGATCAGGCGGGCATAACTGGTCTCTGCACAGCCGGCGCACGAGCCGGAGAACTCAAGCAGCGGCTGGTTGAACTGGCTGCCCTTCACCGTGGTCTCGGCCATCATGCCGGGCTTCTTCGAGACGTTGGCCACGCAGTAATCGAACACATCCTGCTGGGCAAGCTGCGTCTCCTGCGGCACCATCTTCAGCGCCTTGCCGGGGGCCGGGCACACGCCCACGCACACGCCGCAGCCCATGCAGTCCAGCGGGGAGACGGTCATGGCGAACTGGTATTCCTCGCAGCCCTTGCCGTTCATCTTTTTGGCCTTCAGCGCCTCGGGCGCGGCGGCCGCTTCCTCTGCGCTCAGCGCAAACGGGCGGATGGTGGCGTGCGGGCACACATAGGCGCACTGGTTGCACTGGATGCACTTGGTGACATCCCACTCCGGCACGGAAACCGCCACGCCGCGCTTCTCATACGCGGCAGCGCCCTGCTCGAACTGGCCGTCCACATATTTCTCGAAGGCGGAAACGGGCAGGCTGTCGCCGTCCATCTTGCCCACGGGGAACATCACCTTCGTCACCATATCCACAGTGGCGGGGTTGCCGGCCAAATCGTGCACCACGGGCGCATCCTGCGCGTCCTTCCAAGAGGCGGGCACCTCCACCTTGTGATAAGCGTCAAAGCCGGCGTCGATGGCCTTCCAGTTCATCTCCACCACGGCCTGGCCCTTCTTGGCGAAGGATTTCTCGGCCGCCTGCTTCATATACTTCAGCGCATCCTCTTTGGGCAGCACGCCAGCCAGCGCAAAGAAGGCAGACTGCAGAATGGTGTTGGTGCGCTTGCCAAGGCCGATTTCGATGGCCTTGTCAATGGCGTTGATGGTGTAAAGCTGAATATTGTTGTTCGCAATATAGCGCTTTGCCTCGGCGGGCATGTGCTTGTCCAGCTCCTCATCCGTCCACTGGCAGTTGATGAGGAACACGCCGCCCGGCTTCACGTCATTTACCATCTTGTAGCCCTTGATGACATACGAGGGGTTGTGGCAGGCCACGAAATCCGCCTTATTGATGTAGTACGGGGCGCGGATGGGCTTGTCGCCGAAGCGCAGGTGGCTGATGGTGACGCCGCCCGTCTTCTTCGAGTCGTACTGGAAGTACGCCTGGATATACTTGTCGGTGTGGTCGCCGATAATCTTGGTGCTGTTCTTGTTGGCGCCCACGGTGCCGTCGCCGCCAAGGCCCCAGAACTTGCACTCCTTCGTGCCCTCCGCAGCCGTGTTGGGCGCGGGCTTCTCCTCCAGCGAGAGATAGGTGACGTCGTCCGTGATGCCGATGGTGAAGCGCGCCTTCGGGGCGTCCTTCGTCAGCTCCTCATACACGGCGAACACACTGGCGGGCGGGGTGTCCTTCGAGCCCAGGCCATAGCGGCCGCCGATGATGGTGGCCTCGCGCCCGGCCTCGGCAAAGGCGCTCATCACATCCAGATGCAGGGGCTCGGCATAGGCGCCCGGCTCCTTCGTGCGGTCCAGCACGGCGATCTTCTTCGCGGTGGCGGGCACGGCTGCCAGCAGGTGCTTTGCAGAGAACGGACGGTACAGGCGCACCTTCACAAGGCCCACCTTTTCGCCCTTGGCAGTGAGGTAGTCGATGACTTCTTCGGCCACGTCGCAGATAGAGCCCATGGCGATGATGACGCGCTCGGCGTCTTCGGCGCCGTAGTACTCGAACAGGCCGTAATGGGTGCCCAGCTTCTCGTTCACCTTGCCCATGTACTTTTCCACCACGGCGGGCACGGCGTCATAGAACTTGTTGCAGGCCTCGCGGTGCTGGAAGAAGATGTCGCCGTTCTCGTGGCTGCCGCGCGTGGCGGGGTGCTCGGGGTTCAGCGCATGGTCGCGGAAGGCCTTCACGGCGTCCATGTCCGTCATTTCCTTCAAGTCGTCGTAATCCCACACTTCGATCTTCTGGATCTCGTGCGAGGTGCGGAAGCCGTCGAAGAAGTTCAGGAAGGGCACGCGGCTCTCAATGGCGGCAAGGTGCGCCACTGCGGCCAGGTCCATCACTTCCTGGGGGTTCGATTCCGCCAGCATGGCAAAGCCCGTCTGGCGGCAGGCATATACGTCGGAGTGGTCGCCGAAGATGTTCAGCGCATGGCTGGCCACTGTGCGGGCCGACACATGGAACACCGCGGGCAGCAGCTCGCCCGCAATTTTGTACATGTTCGGGATCATCAGAAGCAGGCCCTGCGAAGCGGTAAACGTGGTGGTAAGGGCGCCTGCGGCCAGGCTGCCGTGCACGGTGCCCGCCGCGCCCGCCTCGGACTGCATCTCCATGACCTTCACTTCGGTGCCGAAGATATTCTTCTGGTGCGCCGCGCTCCACTGGTCCACCATGTCGGCCATCGGGCTCGACGGGGTGATGGGGTAGATGCCGGCAACCTCTGTGAACGCATATGCCACATGCGCCGCAGCGGTGTTGCCGTCCATAGATTTCTTCAATCTTGGCATTTTTCTTCCTCCGGTTCTTTACTGAATTGAGCAGAAACAGGCGTCGGCCCCCGCGCGGGAGCCCCCCGCCCTGCACCTTCCTCTGCCTTCGTTTTGCGGCCTCGAGCACCGCAAACCGCCCGGCGGCGTTTTACACAAAGCGGGGCTGCGTCTCTGCATCGCGCTCGTTATGATTATAACAAAACAAGGTGCAAAAGTAAACAGATGGCGCGGCCTTTTCTTGCACGGAAAGGGCGTTTCTGCATGAATATGCAGCCTTTTTGCAGCCGTGTGCGGGCAGGCGCAATTGACAGGCCCTCTAAAATACATTATATTAAGAAAAAACAGGCGCCGCGCGCTTCGCGGCGCAAATATGCGCGGCTGTGCCGCGGTGTGAAAAGGGGTTTTGATATTTCATGGACCCGGATGGTCTTACCTTGCTTGCGGCAGCCGTGCTGGGCGCAGCCGCCTGTGCGCTGTGCTGGCGCGCGGGGGCGCTGTGCGCCCATGGAGAAGAAAGGGCTGCCGGTGCGCGGCTGGGCTTTTCAGATAAAAGCATCGGCGTGTTCGTGCTGGCGGGCCTGTGTGCAGCGGGCGCGGCCACGGCTGCCTTTTTCTGGTGCGCCCGCGTGCCGGGCGTGTGGTGGGGCCTTGCAGGGCTTGCCCTGCTGGCCGTGTCCGGCGTGCTGTGCTTCGCCCTGGGCGCGGCGCGCGGCAAGGAGGGCGGGCGCGGCGGCCCTGCCGGTTTGGCGGGCGCTGTGTTCAGCGCACCCGCAAAGCTGGTGTTCCGCCTGTGCGGCATACAGCCCGGCGCGCCCGTGACGCAGGAGGACCTGCTGAACATGGTGGATGAAAGCGAAGAGCACGACGTGATAGATGAGGGCCAGAAGGAGATGATTACCAACATCTTCGAGCTGGCCGACGTGACGGCGGGCGACATCATGACGCACCGCACCGAGCTGGTGGCGGTGCCGGACACCGCCACCGCGCACGACGTGGTGGAGCTGTCGCTGGCGGAGGGCGTCTCGCGCATCCCGGTTTACCGCAAAACGCTGGACGACATCGAGGGCATTGTATATGTAAAGGATCTGTTCACCCTTTGGAACAAGCCCGGCGAGGGCGCCCGGCCCGCCCGCGAGTTCGTGCGGAGCGCCATGTTCGTGCCGGAGAGCTGCCGCGCGCGCGAGCTTTTGATTGAGCTGCGCGCAAAGCACGCGCAGATTGCTGTGGTCGTGGACGAATACGGCGGCACCAGCGGCGTGGTGACCATGGAGGACGTTCTGGAAGAGATTGTGGGCAACATCCAGGACGAATTTGACAACGAGGAAGAAGAGCTGGTGCGCACAGAGGACGGCCTTGTGGCCGCCGGCAGCGCAGACATTGACGATGTGTTCGACGCGCTGGGCCTTGCCCTTCCGCCGGAGAGCGAGGATGACGAGCGCGACTTCGACACCGTAGGCGGCCTTGTGACAGACAGGCTTGGGCGCATCCCCTCGCCCGGCGAGGCCGTACAGGTGGAGTGGGGCGGCGCCGCCTTCACTGTGCTGGAGGCGGGCGAGCGCCGCGTGAACAAGGTGCTGTGCCAGGCGCTGGCCGGGCCCGGGCCGGAAAGGGAGGCGTGAGCCATGCCGCATTTTGAACAAACGCTTTCGAGCGAGACGCTGTTTGAGGGGCGTGTGATCCGTGTGACGCTGGATAAGGTGCGCCTTGAAAACGGGCGCACCTCCACGCGCGAGGTGGTGCACCACCACGGCGGGGCCGGCATTGCGGCGCTGAATGAAAAGGGCGAAATTTATCTTGTGCGCCAATACCGCTATGCGCTGGGCCGGGAATTGATTGAGATACCCGCGGGCAAGCTGGAAAAAGGGGAGGACCCTCTGGAGGCCGCCCGGCGCGAGCTGGGCGAGGAGGCCGGCCTGCGCGCCGCCGGGTGGCACAGCCTTGGGGCTGTCATCCCCACCTGCGGCTACTGCAGCGAGGTCATTTACCTGTATGCGGCCACCGGGCTTGCGCCTGTGGGCCAGCAGCTGGACGAGGACGAATTTCTCAGCCTGTTCACCCTGCCGCTGGAGGCTGCGCGCAGCATGGTGCTTTCCGGTGAGATCACAGACGGAAAAACCGTGGCCGCCGTGCTGAAGGTATGCGCCCTGCGCGATGCGGGCAAACTGTGAGCAGCCCGGCGCTCAGCAGGCGGATGTTTTCCTGCATGTATATTTTGTAAGAAAAATACACCTTGAGGCATTCTTTCCCCGCCGTGCGCGGGCAGGTGTATGCCGGGCCCGGCCCTTTGGCGTGCTGAGCATGTGCCGCGCCAGCCGGGCCCCTGCTGTTTTTCAAGGGCTTTTGTAACTGGAAGGAGGGCGCCGCATGACATTCCACGCAACAAGGCGCGGTGCGGCCATTGTGGGCCTCTGGCTGGTGCTGGCAGGCGCGCTGGCGGACTTTCTGTTCAGCCCCGGCGGGTGGGCGCCCGTATTGCTGGCCGTGTGGGCGGCGGCTGTGTTCGGCGGCCTTGTCCCCCGGCTGGCCTCTGCCAGGCTGTATATAGGCAGGCACCATGTGTCGGCGCGCTGGGGCCTTCTGTTCCCCTCTGTGCGCCGCTTTCCCCGGCGCTTCGTCACAGGCTGCCACATTCTGGAGACGCCGCTCTGCCGCCTGGCGGGCGTATGCGTGCTGATGTTCTCAAGCTCAGGCGCCTTCCTCATTCTGCCGGGGTTTGAAGCAAAGGACGCCCAGCAGGCGGCCCGGCTGCTTTCGCTGGAGGAGGGCCGCCCATGATGCCGCCGAAACGCCCCCACCTGCTGGATTCACTGCGTCTTTTCCGCTACGGCTTTCTTTTATGCCTGGTGCCGATGGCGCAGGCGCTGCTGCGGTTCGATATGGAAGGGCTGCTGCCTGCCCTCTGGCAGGATGCCGCCATTCTGGCGGTGTGCCTGGCGCTCTCACTGGCGCTGTGGGCGGCCGCGCGCATTTCAGTGACGCCGCAGGCGGTCCTGTTCCGGCAGGGCGTCGGCTTTCACTTGAAGCAGGCCTTTGCGCGGGCCAGCGTGGCGGTGGTGGAGGTGGAGCGCCCGCTGTACTGCCGCTTTATGGGCGCCGCGCGCGTGCGGCTGTATTTCAAAGAGTATTCCGCACCGCGCAGGCTCACCGTATATCTCACCAGACGCGACGCCGCCTTTCTGAGCGAAACGCTCATGCCGGTAAAGCAGCACTCCGGCGTGTTCACGCCCGCCGGATTTGAACGGCTGGCGCTGGTGATGCTGTCCGCCAACGCCGTCACGACCTCTATTTTTCTGTGGATGGGCGTGCAGCGGCTGAACGACTACGTCGAGCAGGATCTGGAGCAGCTGGCGCTGGAGCATTTCACAAAGCTGGAAGTGCTCATCGAGCGCCTTCTTCCCGCAGGCAGCGCCTTTCTGGTGGCCCTGGCCTTCTGCCTTGTAAGCCTGACGTTCTGCTATTCGTTTTTCCACACGTTCGGCTTTTCCTGCGGGCGGTCCGGCGGGGTAATCATCAGCCGGGGCGGCTTTTTTACCAAAATAGAGCGCCGGGTGCTCGCCTCCAGCGTCACGGCCTGCCGTGTGCGCGTCACTCCCGCGGCCCGACTGCTGCGCCGCAGGCCCGTCTACCTGACGGCCGGGTGGTTTGGCGGCGGCGACGTGCCGCTGATGGTGTACAAGGCGGGGCAGGAGCATCTGGTGCAGGCCCTGCTGCCAGATTTTACGCCCCCCGCACGCCCGCTGGGCGACACGCAGGGGAAAAGCGTGAACCAATACCTCTGGCAGCCTGCCGCGGCACTGGCGCTGAGCCTGGGCCTGTGCGGCGCCGCCCTGAATGTGATGCCCGGCGTTCTCAGCCTGCTGGGCGTGCCTGTCGCCCTGAGCGCCGGCTGCCTGCTGGTCTCTCTGGAGGGCTTCCGGGAGGAGGGCATCGCAGACAACCCCAACCACACGCTGGGGCTTGTCTATACCCGCTTTTTTACAAGATATGAAGTGTGCATTTTTACGCCGGACCGCAGCTTTGCCGTGCGGCAGAACCCGTTTTCTGTCAGCGCGGGGCGCAGCAATGTCTTTGTGCGGCTGCCTGCGCGCCATGTTTTCCGCGTGCGCGGCGTGCGCAAGGCGCGTGCCGATGCGCTCGGCTGGCCGCAGTAGCTTTTTCAGTTTTGACAAAGGAGTTTTGTTTTGATGTATTCCGCTGTGATATTTGATTTGGACGGCACCCTGCTGAACACCCTGACAGACCTTGCGAACGCCGGAAACCATACGCTGGAGGTGCTGGGCTTTCCCACGCACGCAGTGGACGCCTACCGCTATATGGTGGGAAACGGCATCCCAAAACTTATCGAGCGCATGCTGCCGGAGAGAAACCGCGGCCCCGCCACACAGCAGACGGCCCTCTCTGTTTTTCTCCGCTATTATGAAGCGCACAAGCAGGACACCACCGCCCCTTATCCCGGCATCCTGCCCATGCTGCATGAGCTGAAGGCCGCCGGGCTGCGGCTGGGCGTGGTGTCTAACAAAGAGAACACCCTCTCGCAGGAGGTGGCGGCCCACTACTTCCCCGGCATATTCGACGCGGTGGCCGGCCATGTGCTGGGCACGCCCGCAAAGCCGGACCCCGCGCTGGTGAACAGCCTGATCGCCCAGTTTGGCATACAGGCCGGGCAGGTGCTGTATGCAGGCGACAGCAATGTGGATATTCAGACGGCGCGCAACGCCCGGGTGGACGGCTGCGGTGTGATGTGGGGCTTTCGCACGGAGGAAGAGCTTCGGGCAGCGGGCGCCGATTATCTGGTACATACCCCGCGGCAGCTTGCGGACCTTGCGCTGGGGCGGGCCGAACCGCCCCGGCTCTCTGACGCACAGGGGGTGGCTGGATGAAGTGCCCGCTTTGCGGCAGGGACATGCAGGAGGGCGTCCTTATCATTGACGGCGTGGCCCCGGGGTGGGTGCCGCTGGAGCAATTCAACAAAAAAGGGCTGGGCAGGCTGCTGTATACCGGGCTGCGGACGATAGGCGCCTCCAATATCCTTTTGCGGCAGACAAAGGTGCCGCACGCCTTCTTCTGCCAAAGCTGCAACAAGGTGGCCGGCATTTTCGATGTGACGAACCATTTGGACGATGCCTGAGCCTTTCCGGCCCAAAGGGCGGGCGCCTGTTTTGAAACGCGGGAGGATGCACAGGAATGAAGATAGAGCTCGGCCAGGAATTTCCCGGTTATTTCCAGCCCCTGTACCCGGAAGAATTTGAACTGTTTTCTCATTTCGAGACGGCGGCGGGCATTCCCATCGCCCTGTTTGCCGTGACCACCTGGAAGGCGAACGGCAAGCCGAACGTATGCTTTCACGCCTGGGGCAGCTTTCATGGCGACAAAACCGCATTTTTCGCCGTGATGGGCAATTTGTACCAGCATACCCACACCTACGCGAACATTCAGAGGGAGAAGTGCTTCTGCATCAACTTTCTGCCCCTGCGCTGTTATGACGCGCTAACAGACACCATCCGCTGCAACGGCTATGCCGAGGATGAATTTGCCGCGGGCGGGTTCTCGCTCTCCTGTGCGAAAACCATCCATGCCCCCGCGATAGACGAGGCCTTTCTTTGCATGGAGTGCACCCTGAAGGACGTACAGGATTTAAGCGGCGCGGGCATCACCGCAATGGTCGTCGGCCAGGTGCGGCATATTTCAGTGGAAAGGGCCTACGCCCAGGGCTATGCAAAGCGGTATGGGCCGGAGGGGTTCATGCTTCTTATTCCCGGCCCGCAGGACCTCGTCACCGGCCTGCCGCAGCAGTCCGCCGTTGCGACGCTCACCATTCGGAAATACGACTGAAAAGGCAGGCCCTGGGGCCTGCCTTTTCTGCCTTCTGCTTATACGGCTCCGGCGGCGGGCCCGGGGCCTTTTATCATCACAAAATTCGTCAGCGCCACGCCTGCGCGCAGCACCTGCTGGCGCCTGCACACGCGGTAGCCGCGCCTTTCAAAAAAGGGCCTTGCCGTGATGGAGGCATGCACGGTGACGGGCATGCCCGCGGCATGCCGCTCCATCGCCGCGCACAGGGCCGCGGCGATGCCTCTGCCCTGATGGTCCTTATGGACATACAGCCTGTCGAGATAGCCCGTGCCGTCAATATCGCCAAAGCCGACGACTACCCCGTTTTCCTCCGCCACAAGGGCATAATGCCCGCAAAAGCTGGCGTGCCAGGCCTCCGGCCCGGGCGGCGCCGGGGCCCAGGCCGCAAGCTGGCGGGGGGAATAATCCCTCGCATTTACCGCGTGCACCGTCTCGTAAAACAGGCGGGCCGTCTGCGCGCAGTCCTCTTTTCTATATGGCCGGAGTATCATGGTTCTTCCTTTCTTTTCCCATTGCAGGCGCCTTCCGCCTCTGCGTTCTCAATGGCCGCATGGGCGCGCAGGCCCCCCCGGCATGGGCCAGAAGCACCTGCGGCTTTTTCAGATAGCTGACATGCCCCTCGCCGGGCAGGATGCAAAGCTGCGCGCCGGGTATGGCTGCAGCAATCTCCCGCTGATGGCTCGGAAGCGTAATATCCTTCTCGCCTGCCATTACCAAAACGGGCGTGCGGATAGACGCAAGCTGCTGCGGCGTGATGTCCGGCTGCCGGGCCGCCATGCGCAGCGTCTGCTGGCCCGGCTTCATGCCGCCCAGCCTGAACGCCCAGTAAAACCAGCGCTTCAGCTTGCGCGGATGCGTATTGGCCCCGCACACCACTGCGCAGGAAAGAAGCCCCGGCCAGCCGACAGCCAGCAAAAGCCCTGTGATGCCGCCGTCGCTGGAGCCTGTCAGGGCGGGCCGGGAAAGGCCCAGCGCCTGTATAAAAGCGGCCGTATCCTGCGCCATCAAATCGCAGCTGATTTCTTTTGTTTTTTCGCTTTTCCCATGCCGGCGGCTGTCCAGCCGGTAAAACGTGTACAGCGGCTCCAGCAGAGCGGTGAGCGCATCGAAGAAATGAAGGTTTGCACCGTTGCCATGCAGCGGCACAGCGGCGGGCCCCCGCCCGGACACCTCATAATGCAGGCGCACGCCATTTGCAGCCAGCTCCACCGGCATATCCTCCTTTTGCAGAAGACAGCACCCTATATATAGCACAGCGCAGCAGAAAAGTACAGCATGTTTTTCTGTAAAAAAGAGCGCGTACATTTATTGCAGAAAAAGCAAAGGGCCGCCCAGGAATACTTCGCGCCGCTTCGCTGCGGCCTCATTCCCGGCAGAGCCTTTTTCTGTAGGGAGCAGAATTCTCCTTACAGATTGCTTTCAAAAAGATATTTGTACTCATTTTTAAGAATATCAACCAAGGCCTCCGGGCTCAATTCGCAATTATTATTCAGCCACATCTTCGTCAGCGATATAATGCCGCCTCTTAAAAACTCCATATGATATTTCAAAAATTCGTTGTTTATTTTTGAGGATAAAGTAGTAACTATATTTTGGCTGTGGTGAAAATTCAAATCAAAGCCCAGCTTAAAATATATTTTATAAAATACTTGATTTTCCTTAATGTGGTAGAACAGCTTCGTAAAGCGGTATTCCCAATCGTTTAGGGTTAAATTTTCTTCAATTTCGGCTGCATAAAGATTTTTAATGTCAGTAAGCATATTGTTTTTTATCTGCTCGACCAAATTGCTTATATCTACATAATTCGCATAAAATGTTGAACGGTTTACCTGTGCTAGCGCGCATATATTTGTAACTGTAATCTCTTCCATTTCCTTCTGATTGATAAGCTGAAAAAATGCCTGCTCGATTTTTTCCCTGGAGGCCCTTTTTCTTTTGTTGTTTTTCTTATTCATTTCATTTCCGCCTTTATTCCAACAATCGCAGAGGTTTTGATGATTGTTTTGCATTTTCAGTTCTATTATACTAAAAGCAGGTTAACGCAACAAGTGTCGGCTTAAACGGCGTTTCATGTTGAGCCTGTCACGAATTTAGAATGATATTTCGGAGGCGTGGAAATGACAAAGCGAGGTTTTATTACACTGATTCTAAGCACCCTGGGCGGATTGACTTTTGCATTGGGAATGTGTATGTGTTTGATTCCAGAGTGGAACGCTTTTTCCGCAGGTGTAAAAATGTCAGCCGCCGGGGCAGGCATTTTGCTTATTATGGTTATTTTTCGTATCAGGACAAGGGCAAAAAAGCTTCAGCTACCCAGTTTTAAATCAATCGGCAGCTTTCTGCTGGGGCTTACCGGTGCATTGGCCCTCGGCGTGGGCATGTGCATGACTATGGTCTGGGAGGGCATAATGATACAAGGCATTGTTATTGGGATTTTTGGTATTGTATTATTGTTATGCTTAATTCCTGTCTGTAAAGGGGGAATAAAATAGCTGAATGTGAAGCCGAAAAATAAAATGAAGCATTTCAAACGGGCTTGTGAAAGGATCTTCTTTCCCTCTGTGTCAGTGCTGATAAGTAATGCATTCCTGATACTGGCTTTGACAGCCTGCGTTTTTATCTCTGCAGAATTAAAACGTATTTGCGAATATATTCTTTATTTGGTGTCAGCTTATACACTCACTATTGTCCTGTGCTGTTCATTCCGATACATAAAGGCCAAATGCTTAAAAAAGGCTGAAGCAAACCCTTTGTTGAAAAAAATTATTTGCGATGCCGCTTTTCGCACCCACTGTTCACTGTATGTGGCATTGACAATCAATGTCCTTTATGCTGGCATTAACCTCTGTTCGGGAATTTACTATTTTTCCTTTTGGGCAATAACCTTAGCGGTCTACTATCTGTTTTTATCTGTCGCAAGGTTTGTGCTGCTGCGCTATATGGGTAAAAAGCCATTAAGCAAAAATATAATGGACGAATACAGGCAATATCAATATTCAAGCGTATTGCTCCTGCTGATGAACATTGCTTTAGCCGGAATTATCATTCTTGCCGCCCACGAAAGCAGCAGCGTCCATTACAGCGGCGTATTGATTTATATAATGGCAGCATACTCGTTCTATCAAATCATTTTATCCGTTTATAATGTGATAAAATTCAGAAAACACAAAAGCCCCGTTTTGTCCGCTTCAAAATCTGTTAATTTCGTTGTGGCTTTGGTGTCTATGTTCTCGCTGGAAATTGCCATGCTGTCGGAATTTGGCTCGGACATGGCAAAAGAAGCAAGGCTGATATTACTGTTAATATCAGGGACGGTAATATGGGCTCTCGCCTTCAGTGTAGGCATATATATGTATCTAAGAGCCCTTTTCTATTTAAGGCGGTATGCCGAAAAGAGCGTGTGCGGCTGAAAAACAGCACTGATATGTTATAGCGGACATATAAGCCCTTCAAGCGCAGCCTTACATGGGCTTTTCTGTTTTATGCGGCGGGTATAAATGCCTTTTCTTAAAGCGTTTATACCGGGCCGCCAAGGGGTTGAAGCCCTGAGGCATATTTTTTCAAGTCAGGCTCCGGCAAGCCTCTCAAGAGGCACTGAATTCTCTCTTCCCTGCATCACTTGCCCCTCCTCCCGTAAATAGGGTTCTTCCCGTCGCGTGCTGCATCTCTTTGGCATTGAATACCCTCCCGCTTCGCCCGGAACTGACAGCGAAAGCCCTTTTACTCTCCCCGGCACAGCCGGGGATACTGTTTCGCTAAAGCTGACCAAAGCAAAAAGCACGCCCGAAAGCGTGCTTTTCATCTGGTGACCCGTCCGGGAATCGAACCCGGGTTACCGCCGTGAAAGGGCGATGTCTTGACCGCTTGACCATCGGGCCATAATACAGGATTTTGCTGAATATTGCCAAAGCCTCACACCCGCCGCGATTGCAGCAAGTACCCCGCAACTTTCAGCAAAACCCTGTAATGTGGTAGCGGTAACTGGATTCGAACCGGTGACACTTCGGGTATGAACCGAATGCTCTAGCCAACTGAGCTATACCGCCATATATGCGCCATGAGAAACGGCGCATGAGTAATTATATAGAAAAAGGCCGGGCTTGTCAACACCTTTTGCCCGCTTTTCCCTGTTGAAATGCGGAAAATTGCCGCCGCGCCCGGCACAGCTGGGCACGCAGGAAGCAGGCGCCGCCCCGCCGCCCGGTTTCAGCCGGGCGCCTGCGGGGCATAAAAGGCCATCTCGGTGCCTGTATCCTGAATCAAAACCTCCGTCGGCATGCGCAGGGCCTTCCATGTGATATAGAGGTCGCCTGCCGCGCCGGAGACATTCGTCACCTGCACCAGATAAAATACCCAGAACCACTGCGCCGGCACGGCAGCGCACAGGGCGGCCAGCACCAGCCCCCAGAAGGCAAGCGGCGCCAGCGCAATAACGGCATAGCTTCTTCGCCCGAAATACTCGCTGTTGCCTGCCCAGGCATACAGCCCCGTATAGCCGTAGCGCACCCTTTTTGCACCGAAATATTTCATGCACAGCCCATGCACCAGCTCGTGCAGGGGGATATAAGCCAGAAGGCCTGCCAGCAGGGCTAAAAGCTGCGTGAGGCGAAAGCTGACGCCGCCGGGCGAGCCAAAGGCCCGAAATATTTCATATACAAAGGGCGCCAGCATGGCGGCGGCCAGGCCCAGCGCCAGCCCGTTTACAAGCAGGGCCTGCTTTTTATTTTTCTGCAGGTCTGCGCGCCATATTTCGCGGTAGCCTTCGGGCAGACACTGAAGGGCAGCTGTCATCCGGCATGCCTCCTTTATGCGCAGGGCAAACCGCCCTGCCCTGAAGTGCTTCATGCAAAAACGGGGCCGGAGGGCTCCGCCTTCCGGCCCCAAATATTATGTTTTATGAATAAAAAGTTTAGTGTTTGGGAACCAGCATCTCCTGGCCGCCCATATACGGGCGCAGGGCCTCGGGCACGCGCACGCTGCCGTCCGCCTGCAGGTTATTCTCCAAAAAGGCGATGAGCATGCGCGGAGGGGCCACCACGGTGTTGTTCAGCGTGTGCGCCAAATACTTTGTGCCGTCCTCTGCCTTTACGCGGATCTTCAGGCGGCGTGCCTGTGCGTCGCCAAGGTTCGAACACGAGCCCACCTCAAAATACTTCTTCTGGCGCGGGCTCCACGCCTCCACATCCACGCTTTTCACCTTCAAATCGGCCAAATCGCCCGAGCAGCACTCCAGTGTGCGCACGGGGACGTCCAGCGAGCGGAACAAATCCACCGTGTTCTGCCACAGCCTGTCGAACCACATGGGGCTCTCTTCCGGCTTGCAGACCACGATCATCTCCTGCTTTTCAAACTGGTGGATGCGGTACACGCCGCGCTCCTCCAGGCCGTGCGCGCCCTTTTCCTTGCGGAAGCAGGGCGAATAGCTTGTCAGCGTCTGCGGCAGGCTTTTTTCGTCCAGAATCTGGTCGATAAATTTGCCTATCATCGAGTGCTCGCTGGTGCCGATAAGGTACAGGTCTTCCCCTTCTATCTTGTACATCATGGCGTCCATTTCGGCAAAGCTCATCACACCCGTCACCACATTGGCGCGTATCATGAAGGGCGGCACGCAGTAGGTGAAGCCGCGGTTTATCATAAAATCGCGCGCGTAGCTGATAACCGCCGAGTGCAGGCGGGCGATATCGCCCATCAGGTAATAAAACCCGTTGCCCGCCACGCGGCGCGCGGCGTCAAGGTCGATGCCGTCAAAGCGCTCCATGATATCGGTGTGGTACGGCACGTCAAAATCCGGCACGGCGGGCTCGCCGAAACGCTGCACCTCCACATTTTCGCTGTCGTCCTTGCCAATGGGCACGCTGGCGTCGATGATATTGGGTATCGTCATCATATCCCTGCGCAGCTGCTCCGCAAGCCCGTTTTCCTGTGCTTCCAGCTCTTTCAGGCGGTCTGCATTCTCCGTCACCTGGCGCTTGACGGCCTCGGCCTCCTCCTTTTTGCCCTGCGCCATCAGCGCGCCGATGCTTTTGGAAAGCCTGTTGCGGCTGGCGCGCAGAGCCTCGGCCTCGCTTTTGGCCGCGCGCAGCTTTGCGTCCAGCTCCAGCACCTCATCCACCAGAGGCAGCTTTGCGTCCTGGAATTTCTTTTTAATATTTTCCTTCACCAGTTCCGGGTTTTCCCGCACGAATTTGATATCCAGCATTTCTTTTCCCCTCTTATTGTTCGTTGCCAAGCAGGTTCGCAAAGCGGCGAAGCTGCTCGTCTGAATTGAAATACACCTGAAGGCTGCCCTTGCCGCCCTTATACTGCACCTTCACCTGCGTGCCCAGCGCCTCGCGCAGCGCAGCCTCCACCTCGCCCGCAAGCGGCACAGGCAAAGCCTCTTTGCGCCTGCGCGGGGCTTTGGCCAGCCTTTTGCAAAGCGCCTCTGTCTGGCGCACGGTGAGCTGCTGCTTCAGCACGGCCGCCACGGCCTCGGCCTGTTTTTCCGGGCTGGACAGCCCGAGGATGGCCTTGGCGTGGCCCGTGGTGATGGCGCCGCTGCGCAGGGCATCCAGACCCTGCGGCGGCAGGTTCAAAAGGCGCAGGCTGTTCGCCACTGCGCTGCGGCTTTTCGAGACCTTTTCCGCCGCCTGCGCCTGCGTATAGCCGCAGGCGTCCATCAGCTGGCGGTAGCCCATTGCCTCCTCCACGGGGTCCAGGTCTTCCCTTTGCAGGTTTTCCACCAGGGCAAGCTCCATGGCTTCGGCATCCGTCAGCTCCCTCACCACTGCGGGTATCTCCTTCAGCCCTGCGAGGCGGGCCGCGCGCCAGCGGCGCTCGCCCGCCACAATGACATAGCCGCCGCGGGCCGGGCGCACCACAATGGGCTGCAGCACGCCGTGCGCGGCAATGCTGTCGGCCAGATCGTTCAGCGCCTGCGGCTCAAAGGTCTTTCGGGGCTGGCCTTTATCCGGCTCTATTTCAGAAAGGCGCAGCGTGCTGGTGCCGCCCTCCTCCCCAGCCAAAAGCTCTGACGGCTGGAACAGCGCGCTGGCCCCCTGCCCGAGGCCGCCGCGTTTTGGAGACATATTACCACCTCTCCTTATTGTTCTTGATAAGCTCCGCCGCGAGGAAGGCATAGGCCTCTGTGCCCTTGGAGCCCGGGTCGTAATAATTTACCGGCATGCCGTAGCTCGGCGCCTCGGAAAGGCGCACATTGCGCGGAACCGTCGTTTTATACACCTTCGCGCCAAAATATTTTTTCACTTCCTGCACCACCTGCAGCGTCAGGTTCAGCCTGCCGTCGTACATGGTGAGCAGCACACCCTCCACATCAATATAGGGGTTATACAGCTTTTTTACCGTGCGGATGGTATTCATCAGCTCTGAAAGGCCCTCCAGCGCGAAAAATTCACACTGGATGGGCACCAGAACGGTATCGCAGGCGCACAGGCTGTTCAGCGTCAGCAGATCCAGCGAGGGCGGGCAGTCGATAAAGATAAAGTCATAATCCCGCACCACGGGCGTCAGAGCCTCGCGCAGGCGCGCTTCGCGCCTCTCCAGCGCCACCAGCTCGATGCCCGCGCCGGAAAGCTGGATATTGGAGGGGATCAGATCCACCCTGTACTGCGTGTGCAGCACCACGTCGCCGGCCGCAGCCTCGCCAATCAGCAGCGAATACACGCTTTTCTGCACGCCGCGCTTCTGCACGCCGTAGCCGGAGGTGGTGTTGCCCTGTGGGTCCATATCCACCAGCAGCACGCGCTTGCCCTGCGCCGCCACCCCCGCGGCCAGGTTCACCGCTGTTGTCGTCTTGCCCACGCCGCCCTTCTGGTTGGCTATTGCAATCACCTTGCCCAAGGCATGGCCCCCTTTTCATCGTTCCCTCTGTTTCGCCATTTCAGTATAGCACAGGGCGCATTTTTTGAAAAGTTTTTTCGAGCTTCTTTTTACAAATGTTCCACGTGGAACATTTATAAAAAAGCCGCCCTGTTTTCACGCAAATTTGTTTTTCAAGCCTTCTGCATGCCGCTTTTTATGCACAGCTGTTGCTTTCGGCACCCTGTCTGATATAATTGTAAACAGGTAAGGCTTTTACACAGGCCTGTGCGAAAGCACACCGGACTTTTGAGGAGGGCAGCCATGAAAAAATTTTTGATGCTTGTGTTCACCGCAGTATATTTTGTAATATTCTTTTTTGTTGTGGACAGGCTTTTCAGCTTCCTCCCTGTGAACGGCCTTGTAAATACGCTCGCCGTCATCTGCCTGTTCGCCGCCTTTCTGGCCAGCGTGGGCCTGGCCCAGTTCACAGTGCATAAAATCAAAGAATGGAACGGCAAATAACAGCAGCTTTTTCACAAGTGGGCGGCTGCTTTTTATGCAGAAGCGGCGCTGGCTTTTGTGCATGCCGCTTTGCGCGGCCTCAAATGTTCCACGTGGAACATTTCACAGCACCCCGCAGGAAAATGCCCGCTCCGGCATGCCCGCCCTCTGCCTTCGCAACCGGCAGCTTCCCTTTGCGCGCAAAGGGAAGCCGCATAAAAAAATGACTCTGAACAGAAAGGGAGATACCTGAAATGAAAAAGTTTGCTTTTTGCCTGATAACCGCTTTGTGCGCGCTGCTGCTGGCCGCTTGCAGCGGCGGCGAAGCCGTGCCGTCCAGCAGCGCGGACAGCACCGCCCTTTCCGGCGCGCCCACCGGCGACGTCAGCGCCCCGGCAGGCCAGGCAGGGCCGGAACCTGTGTTCTCATCCGTTCCCACGTCCGAGCCCGCCCCCGCGGCCACAGAATACGGCAGCGGCACCTGGGTGGTGGAAGCCACAAAAGACAGCGACCCCTCCAGCCTGGAACGCCTTGAGTTTCAGGACGGCGAACTGGTCTATCACTATTTTTCCAGCATGGAAATCGGGAAGGGTAGCTATGGCCGGGACGGCTCGGATGAGCTGGAATATTCCCCCTACTACCAGAAAACCGCCGAGGAGGCCATGGCCCTGCTGGAAGAGGCCGGGTATACGGTGACTACCCAGCAGCAATGATGACAAAAGGTCCCATTTCAGGCCCTTTCCGCTTCATCTTATAAAACGGACAAAGCGGAGGCCTCATAAAGAGGCCTCCGCTTTTTTGCACAGCCTGATTTCTGCCAGAGCCTGCTGCTATTCTTTCGCCTGCGGGGCAGGCGCCTTTTCTTCTAGTTCAGGCAAAAGAGGAACTTCCTTTGCCTGCGTGTATTGCACCTGCGGTGGCTTTGGCCCCGCCTGTGGATGCGGGGCAGCCTCCCCTTGGGCCGCAGGCTCCGTCTCTTTTCTGCCGCTACCGGAAGAGGGCCCGTTTTTCTTTATTTCATCCCTGCCTCCTTCTGCGGAACCCACTTTTTCCTGCACAGGCGGGCGGGCAGGCGGCCGTGTAGGGATGCGCACGACATATTCGATATATTCGTCGCTTTCATTCCGGGTGGCCGTGGCGGGAATGCCGCTGCCCGTCATCACCTTCAGGGCGTGCTCAATGGTATTTACAAAAATGCGCACATCCTTTACCATCAGCTTGCGCTTCGGCTTTGGGCGCGCTGAAAGCACCCGCTCTACCATGGCTTCCGTCTGCTGCACAGTATAGCCCCGCTGCGCGGCGGCCTTCAGCGCCTTCGAGCGAAGCTCCTCCGTGGGCAGGCGCAGCACGGCGCGGGCATGGCGCTCTGTGAGGCTCTGCGCCACGCAAAATTCCTGCTGGGCCGGGGTAAGCGTCAAAAGGCGCAGCTTGTTTGCCAGCGTGGGCTGGGCTATGCCAAGCCGCCGGGCCCCGGCCTCCTGCGTGCAGCCCCATAGGTCCAGCAGCTCCCGCAAGGCGCGCGCCTGCTCGAACGGGTTGAGCTGTTCGCGCTGGATATTCTCCAAAAGGCTGAGGGCTGCTGTTTTCTCATCTTCAAAGTGATATACAATGGCGGGAATGGTGCGCATGCCTGCCAGCCTGCACGCGCGCAGGCGCCTTTCGCCCGCAATAAGCTGCCAGCGCCCGTCCACCGTGGGGCGCACGCTGATAGGCTGCAAAAGGCCGTTCTGCAAAATGCTCACGGCCAGCTTTTTAATTTCTTTCTCACTGAATGTTTTTCTGGCCTGATAGGGGGAGGGCGTGATGCGCTCTACATCCAAAAGCACCACCCGCGCGTGCTCCTCCAGTTTTTCCTTCATGTGTGTTCCTCCTTTTTCACAGCGCCGGGGCCCGCAGGCTGCACGGCCTGCACAGCGCAGGGGGCACACAAAGCCCCCGTGGCCTTCTTCGAAAAAAGCATACCACGGGGGCGTTTTAATTTCCAGTTATTTCCATCTACCGCTTTCGACAGCAGAACTGTCACTTCAGCGGCGCTTTTGCGATTTTTCCGCCGTTTCTGGGGTAAACCGGCGGAGTTTGCGATATTTTCTCGTAAAACAACAGGCTGCGGGCGCTGCCGTCGGGCAATGTAAAATCCCGCCTGCCCGCATATTTCCCGCCCAGCCTTGCCGCGGCGGCCCGAGCCTGCTGCGCCTCCTGCGCGGCGCCCGCTCCCTTCATGGCAATGAACAGCCCGCCTTTTTTTACAAGCGGCAAGCAATATTCCAGCAGCACGGGCAGCGCCGCCACAGCGCGCGCGCTGGCCACGTCAAAGGCCTCGCGCCAGCGCTTGCGGGCGGCCTCCTCCGCGCGCTCTTTGGCAAATTCGGCCGCAAGGCCAAGCTGGCCGCACACATAGCGCAGAAAATCCACCCGCTTGCCGGTGGGCTCCATCAGCGTCAGGGCAAGCTGCGGCTTATACAGCTTCGCCACGATGCCCGGAAAGCCCGCGCCCGTGCCCACGTCCACAAGGCTGCCCGCCACCTCCGGCTGGCTTGCCAGCAGCAGACTGTCGATAAAATGCCTGTCCTCGATGCCCTCGGCGTCCGTGATGGCCGTGAGGTTCACCTTTTCGTTGTATTCCACCAGCATCTGCGCATAGGCCGCCAGCCGGGGGGCCGCGGCCGAGATATCCATGCCGTATGCGGCGGCCTTTTCACACAGGCGCTGTGTATCTATCGCGCTCATATTTCCTCCTCATCCTTCCGCACACGGGCCGCGGCGCGCGCCGCCTCGCCCTGTGCCCTTGCCAGCGCCACGGCGAGGCAGGCCGTGTCTGCCGGGCTGACGCCCGGAATGCGCGAGGCCTGGCCCACGCTGCGCGGGCGTATGCGCGCCAGCTTTTCCCTCGCCTCCAGGCTGACGCCCGCAAGCGCCGCATAGTCAAAATCCGGCGGGATGGGCGTGTGCTCATAGCGCTGTGTTTTTTCTATCTGGCTTTTCTGGCGGCGGATATACCCGTCATATTTCAGCTCTACCTCCACGCAGTAGCACAGAAAGGGCGTCATATCGCGCCCCTCGCCCACCATGGCGGCCACGTCCGCATAGTGCAGGGCCGGGCGGCGCAGAAGGTCTGCCGCCGCGGCGCCGCTTTGCAGCGGGGGCTCGCCCTTTTCTTCCAGCACGGGGTTTGCCTGCGCCGGGCGCACCACCGTCTGCTGCAGCCGGGCAAGCTCGGCCTGCTTGGCGGCCTTGCGGGCGCAGAAATCCGCCCAGCGCGCGTCGTCCACAAGGCCGATGGCGCGGCCAAGAGGGGTAAGGCGCTCGTCGGCGTTATCCTGCCGCAGGTAAAGCCGGTATTCCGAACGGCTGGTCATCATGCGGTAGGGGTCCAGCACGCCCTTTGTCACAAGGTCGTCCACCAGCGTGCCGATATAGCTTTCTTGCCGGGCCAGCACCACCCCTTCTTCCCCGCGCACGGCGCGCGCCGCATTGATGCCTGCCAGCAGGCCCTGTGCGGCGGCCTCTTCATAGCCGGAGGTGCCGTTGAACTGCCCCGCGCCGTACAGCCCTTTCACCGCCTTCGCCTCCAGCGTGGGGCCAAGGGCCGTCGGGTCCACACAGTCGTATTCAATGGCGTAGGCCGGGCGCATGAGCTCCAGATGCTCAAAGCCCTCTATGGTGCGGTACATGGCGTTCTGCACGTCTTCGGGCAGGCTGGAGGACATGCCCTGAAGGTACATCTCCTCTGTGTCCTCGCCGCACGGCTCTACAAATATCTGATGGCGCGGCTTTTCCGCAAAGCGCACCACCTTGTCTTCAATAGAAGGGCAGTAGCGCGGCCCGATGCCTTCAATGGCGCCGCCGTACAGCGGCGAGCGGTGCAGGTTTGCGCGGATAACGTCATGGGTGGCTTCGTTTGTAAAGGCAATATAGCAATCCACCCGGTTTTTCATCTCGCCCTTTGTCAGAAAGGAAAACGGCTGGATGGTATCGTCGCCCTTCTGGCGCACAAGCTTTGAAAAATCAATGCTGCGCCGGTGCACGCGCGCAGGCGTGCCCGTTTTGAAGCGGCGCAGCGGCAGGCCCAGCGCGCGCAGGCTGTGCGTAAGCTGCACGGCGGCGCACACGCCGTCCGGCCCGCTGTCATAGCTTGCATCGCCCACAAAAATGCGCCCACCCAGATAAGTGCCCGTGCACAGCACCACAGCCTTTGCGCCGTAAAAGGCATGCAGCTGCGTTTCCACGCCCGTCACACGGCCGCGCTTTGTGCATATGGCCGTCACCTGCGCCTGCTTCAGCTCCAGGTTTTCCGTGCGCTCCAGCAGATACTTCATGTAGGCGTGGTACCGCCTGCGGTCTGTCTGCACACGCAGGGAATGTACCGCCGGGCCCTTGCCAAGGTTCAGCATGCGGCTTTGCAGGAATGTGGCGTCCGCCGCAATGCCCATTACGCCGCCCAGGGCGTCTATCTCGCGCACAAGGTGGCCCTTGGCCGTGCCGCCGATAGAGGGGTTGCAGGGCAGGTTTGCCACGCCGTCCAGCGTAAGGGTGAACAGCGCCGTGCGCGCGCCCAGCTTCGCCGCCGCCACCGCGGCCTCTATGCCCGCGTGCCCCGCGCCCACCACAATCACATCATAATTTCCCAGCCGGTTCATGCATGATCGCTCCGTTCCATTCGTGCGCTCTTCAGGCGGGCCCGCACCCCGGCCAGCCCGTCCCGAATTTCTGCGCGGGAAAAACCCGCCTGCTTCAGCGCGGCGTCCTCCCACTTCTGAATATCTTTATAAAACTGTACGGCCGCCGGCAGAAGCGCCTCCCCGCCGGGGGCGTCCAGCCTGTCAAACAGCAGGTTTTCTGCCTCATTCACCCGCCCCGCGCTGCACAGCATGCACAGGCGCCCGTACAGCACTCCGTTTTCCGTCACATTTCCCTGTTCGTCAAACACGGGCAGCGGCTCGGTGTGCTTCGCAAAAAGCACCTCGCTGCAAAGCCTCGCCATATCCTCGATCTGGCGCATCAAATAATCTCCGGCCATCCCCTGCTCCTCCATCCCGCAAAGTTTTCCACACTGTCAGGGCCTGATGTTGAAAACCGCCGCCTCGCGCGGCGCGCAAAAGCGCATGCGCGGCCCGCTTTCCCCAAGGCCCGCCGAAACATACAAAGGCCCTGCGGGCGTCTGGTAAAGCCCGTGCGCATACGGGCCGGAGCCCTTCGGCAGCCACAGCCTTTCCAGCCGCGGCACATGAAGCTGCCCCGCGTGCGTATGCCCGGCCAGAATAAGGCCCGCCCAGCCCTCCGGCAGAAGCTGCACAGCCGCGGGCTCGTGCACAAGGCCCAGCCGGAAGGCTGCGCCCGGCCGCTCTCCCTTCAGCGGGAAGCGGCGCTTCGCCGCGGCAGGCGTGGCGTATTTCATGGTGGAAAGGCCCAAAATGTCCACATTTTGTCCGCTTATCACAGTGCGCACCGCCTCGTTCTGCAAAAGGGTGAACCCCGCGCGGCGGATAAGCTGCGGCGCCTTTCCCGCCGCGCCCAGAATATCGTGGTTGCCAGTGACGGCAAATTTTCCGTGCCCGGCGCAAAGGCCGCGCAGTATTTCGCAATACCTCTCCGCTGTGGAAAACCGCGCGCGGCGGCAGGCAAAATCGCCCGTGAAGCAGATGATATCCGGGCGCTGCGCATTCACAATGCGCACCAGCCGCCTCAGCCAGGCCGCGTCTGCACCATCCTCCAGATGCAGGTCTGTCAGGTGCACTACGCGCAGCGCGGCGCCGCCGCGCAGCACGTGCCGCGTGACAGCCAGCGGAAAATGCTTTTGCGGGCGGATAAAATCCAGCATGCCGGGCGCCTCACTTTCCCACACAGAATTTGGAGAACACTTCCTCTATAACATCTTCCGTGGCGTTTTCGCCCGTCAGCGCATACAGGGCATTCAGGGCGTCGTCCACACACACGCCAGCCGCGTCCAGCGTATAGCCGCCCTCCACCGCCGCAAGCGCGTCGGCAAGGGCCGCCTGCGCCGCTTTTGCGGCTGCAAGCTGGCGCTCGTTTGCAAGCAGAAGGGCGTCCGGGTCTGCATGGGCCACGCCCAGCACCTCGGCCACCGCCTGTTCTACTGCGGGTAGAAACGCGGCGTCTTTTGCCGAAATGGAGATGATTTTTGTAAAATACGGCGCAAGCTCTTCTTCTCTGGCGCGCTTTTCCAAATCGGTCTTGTTCAGGATGGCAAGCGCGGGGCGGCCCCCGCATGCTATGGCAAGCTCGATATCCGCCCGGCCCAGCGGCTGCGAGGCGTCAAACACGGCCAGCACCAGCCCGGCCTGCCGCAGCCTGGCATAGCTGCGGCGGATGCCCTCGGCCTCCACCGCGTCCTGCGTTTCCCGGATGCCCGCGGTATCCGCCAGATGAAGGCGCACGCCGCCCAGCGAAAGCTCCTGCTCCACCACGTCGCGCGTGGTGCCCGCAATGGGCGTGACAATGGCCCTTTCAAAGCCCGCAAGAAGGTTCAGCAGGGTAGATTTTCCCACATTTGGGCTGCCCACAATGGCCGCCTGCACGCCGCGGCGCAGCACAGCGCCCGTATCATAGCCGCGCACCAGTTCGTCCAGCACGGCCTTCTGTGCGCGCAGCGTATGGCGCAGAGCGCCGGCGGAAAGCTCCTCCACGTCCTCCTCCGGGTAATCGGTAAATGCGGCAATGTGCCCGGCCAGCGCCACCAGCGCAGCGCGCACGGCCTCTATTTTCCGGTACAGCGCGCCCTCCATGGCGGCGGCGGCGGCAGCCGCACCCTGCCGCGACGAGGCGCCGATCAGGTCCATCACGGCCTCGGCCTGCGTCAGCGAAATGCGCCCGTTCAAAAATGCGCGCTTTGTAAATTCGCCCGGCCCGGCGGGCTGTGCGCCCGCCGCACAGCAGGCGCGCAGCAGCGCGGCGCAGACCGCGCTGCCCCCATGGCACGAAAGCTCTACCACATCTTCGCCGGTGTAGCTTTTGGGCGCGCGGAAGCACAGGGCCACCACCTCGTCGCGCACCTGCCCGTCTTCTTCAAAAAAGCCCAGCATGGCCGTATAGCCCTTTGCGTCTGCAAGGCTGCGGCCCTCCGCCCTTGGGCGGAACACCGCGCCCGCCACCTCGTAGGCCCTTTCGCCTGAGATACGCACCACGGCAAGGCCGCCCTCGCCCGGCGGCGTGGCCAGCGCGGCGATGGTGTGTTCCATACAGGGGCCCCCTCTCCTCATGCGCGGCGCCTTCCGGCAAAACAGGCCGCCCATGCCTTTACTGTAATGCTGCGTGCCTTATTGTACCACAATCGGCGGCAAAAGAAAACGTTCCTGCGGCGGCACGCCGCCGTTTTCCGCCGCTGTTATACTTCGTTGCTTGCCGCAACGCCCCTGTTTCTGCTATGCTGGTGACACAAAAAGGAGGGGATTTTATGTTTTGTGAAAATTTGAAGGCCCTGCGCCGGGCCAGAGGGCTTTCGCAGGAATCCATCGCACAGCGCATGTACGTCACCCGGCAGACGGTGTCCAAATGGGAAAACGGCCTGTCCGTGCCGGACGCCGGCGCCCTTATCCGCCTTGCGGAAATACTGGAAGCACCTGTCAGCCAGCTGCTGGGCACCGCGCAGCAGGCGCCGCAGACAGAAGAGAGCATCGCCCAAAAGCTGGAGCAGCTGAACCTACTTTTAGCCCAGCGCAACGCCCGCAGCCGCCGCATCTGGAAAGCTGTGGTCATTCTTCTCATCGGCCTTGCCGTTTTCACCGCCGCCCTGCTCTTGCTGAATTTTGTCAGCTTCCAGGGCTTTTCCCATACGCAGGAAAATGTGCAGAGCATACAGGCGTCCTCCTTTTTTCTGAATAACGCCTGTGCAGAATCACAGCCGCCAGCCGCGCCGGTGATTTTTACAGGCCCCCTGGGGCCTTCCGGCGGCCTGCATGATGCTTCCGCCCGCACAGGTGCCATGCCGCTGTCCAGGCGGCCGCGGGGCGCGCATGCTTATTTCCGACCGCTGTTTTCTTTTTCTTCTTTTGCTTTTACTGTTTTTGCTTCGCCTGAAAATTTTTCCCAAGCACGGCAAGAGTGTTTTGACACCGCCGGCAGAGCCAGCGGAGATACCCTGTAAAAAGCCATTGCTCTCAGTGCCGGGCAACGTATATCGCCAACAGCAGGTTGGCAGGAAGCAAAAGCTTTCATGAAAACAGCCGCTGCCCGTCTGCGGGCCGGGGGCGGGCGCGCGGGCAGAATAAAATTCCGCGCGTGCTGGGACGCATGCCGGCAATAGCCTCTGCAAAACCAGCGCAAGCCGGCGGCCTGCGTTTATAAAAGGGCAGCGCCCATGCGGAATTTCCGCATGGGCGCTGTGCATTTTATTCAGCGAAGCTCAATGGTATAGGTAAAATCATATTCCTGCTGCAACGCCTTCACCTTGGCTTCATTGTCCTCAATAAAGCTTTCCGTGTAGACAGATTTGCCCTGCTTTTTGTATGCGTCCATAATCTCCTGCAGCCTGCCCCAGCACTCTTCCGATTTTTCATAATTCTCCGGAAACTGAATGACAAACTCGCGGTGTTTGGGAATGCGCGCCTTCATGCTTTCTCGCTCCTTTTTCTATGATGCAACAGCATTGTACCCGCAAAACTCCGCCGCGTCAAGCGCCTGCGCCGCTTTTTCCTCTTCCTGTGCACCATGCGGCAAGCGCAACGGCATCCAGCGCCAGCGCCACGGCCAGCAGCATGCCCGCCGCGAATACCAGCGCGCCGGTGGTGTCCAGAATGGCGGCAACGTCATGAAGCTTTACCAAATGGCTCTGATAGCATATCTGGAAATACATCGCTGCGGCGCATGCCGCCATACCGGCCCACACCAGCGCCGGGCAAAGCCTGCCTCCGGCCTTTTTCCGAAACGCCAGCGCCGTCAGCGGCAGGCCCCATGCCGCAAGGCCCAGACAAAGGCTTGCAAGGTTCATCCAGCCCGCATCAGGCATCAATGCTCACTCCTTTCATAGCAAGCCCCCTGCCTGTATGGAAAAGCCATACAGCGCAAGAAAAGGGCGGCGGCGTTCCAGCATAAAAAGGCCGCAGTAAGCCATGCTTTTTCCTTTTTCAGCACATAGAAGATAACCCCGGAAGCTGCATTTACCAAAAACAGCAGCATCATTACAAAGGTTGCCCCAAAAAAAGAAAGGGGCTGAGCCATTGCTGAACGGCAAAAGCAGCACAGCAAGGCCAAGCGAAATGGCCGGGCAGCACCATTTTTTTCTGTTCGCTTTTTGTTTCATTTTCGCTTTTTCATTTGTTGAAAGCTTAAGCGGGCGCCTGCGCTGCCGGATGCATCTCTTCCGGCAGCTCTTCCCACGGGGTGCGGCTGTACTGCCATGCCTCCGTCTCTGTGCTGAGTGAATAGCCCGTCTCTTTGCTTCCATTCAGCACAAAGCGGTATGTGTCGCCCATTCGGGCGCTCCACTTCCAGTAATCATCCAGCAAAATTTCGCCGCCGTCCCCGCACAGCGCGAACACGGCAAGGCCAAAATCCCCCCAGCCGCCCTGCGGGAACATCTCTTCTTTCAACGCAGCGGTGATATTCTCCCCGCCGGCAAATGCCTGCCCCTCAGTCATCACAACCTGCCCGCCCACGCTTTCGCCCCGCGCGTAACAGTCAAGCCGCAGGCCGCACAGTCCCTGCGCCCTGTTTTTCACCGTCACGTCAAAACTGTGCCGGAATGGGATCGCCGTCAAACGGCAGATAAGAATTGGCCTGCGCCATGCTGCCCGCAAGCGTGCCGTTTTCCACCCGCATGCGGTTATAGGCCATGATGCCCTGCTGCACCGGCAGCACACACAAAAGCGTGAACAGCACAGCCCCTGTGAATACGGCCAGCGGCACAAGCGGAAGCATTCTGTGCTGGCGCACGATGACGAAAATAAAAACCACAGCCAGCCACACAAGGAACACGCTTACCAGCACACGCTTTACCGTAAGGCCGTAGGCAAAAATATACAGCCCCATTTTGGACGCCGCCGTGGCAAGCAGAAGAAGTGTAAGCACAGAGACAGCCGTGTTACATGCGCGAAGCAGCCTGTTTTCGTCTATCTGCCTGCGGCTGAGCATGTTGGCCGCAAGCAAAATAACAATGTTCACAGCCGCCACCCGGCACAGCTCGAAAAAGCCCTGCCTTGCATATTCTGCATACGAAAAGCCCTGCGGAAGCGCGCCCCAGAAGGCGCCGAACAGATATTTGGCCTGCACGGCAATGAACAGCACATATGCCGCGCACAGCACGCACAGGGCTGCGGCCACCGTGGCGCGCGGCAGCAGGCGAAGCCCGCGCTGGATGCCGCACACCTCTTGCCTGCTGTAGATGCAGGTGCGCCGCCCGCGCACGCTTCCGTACACAGTGCCGTATAAAAACATCGCAGTGGGCAGGGCAAACATCCATTTCAGCAAAAACGCGCCGATATTTAGCGGGCGGAACAGGTTTTCCACAAAGCCGGAAAACTGCTGTGTAAAGCCCTCCAGCAGGGCGGCAAACCCCGCGTCGGCCTGCATCAGCGGCGGAAGCACAAGGCACAGGCACAAAAGCCCCGCCAGCACGCCGCCCAGCACCGCACACACACGTTTTGCCCCCGCGCCCTTCCGGGCGCCGCCGGGCGCGCTTTTCCGCCGGGCAAAAAGTTGCCTCGCCCCCGCCAGAAGCGCAGCGGGCAGGCGCATAAAGTTGCCCCAGGGCACAACAACAGCCGCATTCAAAAGGTCGAAGGCAAGCCAGTTTGATGTTTTCCCCTGTTTCAAAAGCCTGCCTGCGGCACACAGCGTCCAATACTGTGCCGCAAGCAAAAGTGCCGCGTAATGCAAAAGCCCCAGCAGGGTGCCCCCGTAGGGCAGGGCATAGGCGAACCCCAGGCACAGCACAATGCCAAGCCAGAACCAGCTTTCCCCCGGCGGCTTTTTTCCGGCCAGATATACATAACCCAGCACCACAGCCGCATACAGCGCGCAAAAGACGGCCGTGCCAAGGCCTGCAAGGGAAAAGCGAAACCATTCATGAAAAGCCTGCAATTCCCAAAACAGCCGGCCCACAGCCAGAAATACAAGGGCAAAGGCGCTGTCCAGCCACGTAAAGCCTATTTTCTGTTTCTGCGGCGCGTCAGGGCCCTGCCCCCCGGCGGGCTGCCCCTGCTTTTGCAAAAAGGGTGCACCTTCACAGGGCGGGCACGGCATGCCCACCATATTTTTCTGCTGTTCCATTGTGTTACTCCTCTGTATAGTCCAGAATATCAGCGGGCTTGCAGCCCAGCGTTTTGCAAAGCGCCTCCAGCGTGGAAAAGCGGATAGCCTTTGCCTTGTTCGTCTTCAAAATAGAGAGGTTTGCGGGCGTGATGCCGATGGCGGCGGCCAGCTCGGTAGAGGATATCTTTCTCTTTGCCATCATCACATCCAGGTTTACTACGATGGGCATGAAAAAGCCCCCCTTCAAATGGTATAGTCGTTTTCGTTCTTGATGGCCACGGCCTGCGCAAACACGTTTTTTACCACGCGCAGCATCAGGCCCACAAAGGCAGCTGCAGCGGCAAACACGAACAGGTACCAGTCGAACCAGCCCGCCGCAAAATAGACGAGCCCAGCGGCAATGCAGCACCACGACATCGTGCGCAGATGCCGCACGTTTTCTTCACAGAACACGTCCTCTTCAGAAATATTCTTCAAAAGCCTGTGCAGGCAGAACAGCACCAGCGCCGCAGGCACTGCAGAAGAGTAGGTGACGGCCAGATACAGCCATGCGATGCTTTCGCGGTACAGCACAGCCCTCCAGAACCACGGGCCGGAAATGCACAGCGCTGCCAGCAGGGCGCTGAACACAGCCACGCACACACGGCTCAGCTTCAGGCTTTTATCCATTGTCCAGTTCATGGGCACAGGCCCTCCTTTTTGCATACCGGCACTCACATATGCCTTATGTTGGCCCAAGTATAACACAGTTATTATTGAATTACAAGTATTTTTTATTGTTTTTCGATAATAAAAAGTTTCAGGCAATATTGATGCTGCTGAGGCTCCTTTTTGCCGTATAGGCCGCCGCATATGCGCCGCCGGTGGGCCTTGAAAGATTTGTGACGCAAATGGTGCTCATTTCGACAATTCGCCGGTTTCTTTTGTGCATGCAGCTCTTTGTATATTCTGTAAAAAGGTATGAGATTTGAAAAACCGTCCCGAATGACCTCACTTTATGGAAAGGAAAAGCGCAGCCTCTATCAAGACTGCGCTTTGTGGATATTATGAAGTTGTTTGAAAGCGATACCCGATCTCACGAATACTCTCGATGATAAAGGGGTGGTGCGGATCGGCGGAGTAGAGTTTTTTGCGTAGGTTTTGGACATGGTAGCCTATGGTGCCTCGTTCATTTACAGTTAGGGCTTCGCCCCACACCTTTTCATAAATTTGGGAATAGCTTAATACCCGCCCATTATTAACTGCCAGTAGACAAAGGAGATTATATTCTTTTGTCGTTAAGGCTACTTCTTTTTGATTACAGCGCACCAGCCTTTGGCTGGGGTCAATCTCAAGATCGGGGAGAGATAGCACCGGCTCCGAGGAAATCTCTCACTTTTTCAGTTCTGGATGAAGCTGTAAAAATGAAAGGAAATCTTCAAAAACCTTTTTTTCTTCCTCGTTCAGCTTCATAATGATTATTTCTCCGATGGTATCACCTCCTATGGTATTTTTTTATTCTGCGGCTAAGGTTCCTTTTTTCAATCGAAGCACTACATCCGCCTGTTTTGCCAGTTCATTGGAGTGGGTAACGACTACAACGCATTTGCTCATCCGGTGGGCGCTCTCTTTCAACACATCAATAATTCCCTGTGCGGTATCCTCGTCCAGATTTCCCGTAGGCTCATCGGCAAGAATGACCGGGGCTTCGCTGGCCAGCGCCCGCGCGATAGCCACACGCTGCTGCTGGCCTCCAGAGAGCTTCAGCACATTCCTTTTGGCTTCCTCTTTCGTCAGTCCCAGACGTTCCAAAACAGGCAGGGGCGGCAGTTCGCTTGTCAACGCCACATTTTCCGCCGGGGTCAGATAATCAATCAGGTTGTACGCCTGAAAGATAAAGGACACATGATTCTTCCGATGATCGGCAAGACCCGTCTGGGCTATATCTTTTCCGTCAAACAGGATGCTCCCGCTTGTGGGGCTGTCGAGGCCGCCGAGCAGGGAAAGCAGCGTTGTTTTGCCGCAGCCAGACGGGCCAAGAATGGCATAGAGCTTGCCAATCTCCATCTGCCCGCTGACGCCTTTCAGAACATTTAGCTTTCCATCATAGCTGTATTTCAAATTTGAAAATGATAAGATACTCATATCGAATCCTCCTTAGCTCATTTTTGCAAGAATATCTCTCGGTTTCAGCCGAAGAACGGTGAGAGAGGCAATGATTACCGCAGCGCAGACCAGCAGCAGGCCAATGCCAAATACCAGTATCATATCGGAAGCCGCTGCGGTGATAGCAAGCTCCGCCACATTTTCGCCCGACTGACTAATCAGGAAAGAGCCGATCTTGTCTACGAGAGCCAGTGTCAAACCGCTGGATACCGCCATTGCCACCAGCGCAATCAAAAGGTTTTCCGTTAAGAACTGTGCGATAATTTCTCCCTTGCTCCGGCCAATCGCCAGCAGGATACCGATTTCCCGCTTGCGGCTTCTCGTCCACAAAAGCAGCAGCAGGACGATCAGGGCCGTACCAATGATACTGACCGCCAGGACAGCCGTATTGACCATGCTGTCAAGTGAGGACAGCGGTGTGGAAACCATTTCAAAATCCTCGTTGTTCACCTGGAATAAAAAGGTTTTTCCCTTGACCTCCGGCAGGTTTTTGATTTCCTCCAATATGTCCTCGGTATTTTCAGCAGACCTCACGAAAACGTCAAGGGCGCTGCCGTTTGTTCCGTGTTCAAAGATGTCGTTATAAGCGTTCAGATCAATATAGCACTGGTTCGCCGGAACGTAGGCGGCCATCATTGCGTTTTCGCCTGTTCCCTCCGTGCCGCTGAAAATTCCAATGATGGTAAAGGTATCTTCATTGCCGTTATGCGCCTCTCTGTTCCAGAAGGTAATCTCATCCCCTACGGACAGTCCGTTTTTATCCGCCAGTTCCTTTGAAATCAACGTAACATACGAATCCTCCGGCTGGATGTGCCTGCCTTCCTCCAATGTATAGGTTCCGTCCAGGAAATTGGAATCCAAAGAAGAATTGAAAACAGCCGGCATGGGGATAGAGGGGCCGTGTCCTCCGGTCGTATCAATGTTGAAAGCGCCGGGGATAAATTCAAATCCTACCGCAGCCCCCCAATATCCCTGAGAAATTTTTGCGTTATAATTCACTACGCCGTCTACTTTAGAAATGGCCTCTATCACCTCATCCGTAATGTAATCCCCGTTGTACTGATAGGTGATCCCGTTTTCATTCTGTACGCCCTCGCCGTAATTCTCCTGACTTTCTTCAATCTCTATGTGTATGGAACCGCCCACGGTTTCCTTTACCTCGGTCGTTCCCTGCTTAGCCGCTTTACCGCTGGAAATGCAAATGATTACAGTTGCAGACAGGATAGAAAACAGTAATAATAAAATCAGGCTGTGTATCTTTTGACGCCAGCAGTAAAGAAAAGCTCGCTTAAAAAAATTCATCGTCAAATCCTCCTAACTCATTCTGCTTAAAATCTCTTTTGGCTTTAATGATAAGACCGCTCCGCTTGCCGCAATTACGGCGAAAAGGACAGCCGCCGCCTCTCCTAAAAGCAAGAGCAGCGCATGGAACATCTGTGGTTGAAGATAATTCCCCACCATTTCATTTTCCGCCAGTACGCTTGCAGGCGTTTCAACAAGCAGCGGAGAAAACAAAAGCTGATTGAGCAAATCTGATAAGGGGAACAGCAGTACAAAGGCAGCGAGAAAACCGAAAAGCAAAAGAATGATTTTCTCCAGCGCAAATTGCCCGATAATCTCCTTTTTGGATTTCCCGATTGCAAGCAAAATGCCCGCTTCCTGTACCCGGCCCCGAATCTGCATGGTCAATAACAATGCAAGGACAGCTATCCCCAGAACAGAAGAAATGATAATCAAGGTAAACACCAACTTTTGAAGATTTTGAAGTTGGCCTGCGATTTTCTCATATTGAAAATCGTTTTCCCGCAGGATGTGGTTGTTCCAGTCTACCGAAGAAACAGCTTCTACCTTTTCAAGTATCTCGTCCAGTTCCAGAGGATCAGTGATATAAAAGGTGATTTCTCCCTCGTAGACGCCTGCCTGCTGCTCCTGAAGGTTTACCAGCAGGCGGTTGTCTGAGAGAATGTGATTCGCTCCTTTTCCGGCCGTAGGCACAGCCGGATCGTCGCTTGGATTTTCAATTTGGTAGATACCGATGATTTCTGCTTTTGCAAAAGCGGTTTTCTCTGGGATCGCGTCCGTATAGACGCCATTTTCTTCTGTGAGCTTGGCATGGGTCAGTTCGATTTCATCGCCAACCTGTAAATGGTTGTATGCCGCCAGCTCCTGGCTGATAAGGATTTTATTCTCATCCTCCGGTTCGATATGCCGTCCTTCCAAAAGGGTGTATTCCTCATCTAAAAAGTGGGAATATAACGCGGAGCTTCTTACCGCAGTCACTTGCCCCATGTTGCTTTCGTCACTGTGACCGGCTCCGGGGATAAATGCAAGCTGCCCGTCCTTTGCATATCCATAATGTTCTGTGTTATATGCTTTCAATTCATCCCCTGCGGCGCTGATAACCTCCTCAATCGCCTCATTTGTAATCACAGGCGTACCGGTGCTGGAAATCTGCCCGCCTGTGAAATTCATTTCTTCATAAGGGCGGATATAGAAAGCCGCACCGATATTCGAGCGTAAATCCTTTGCTGCCTGTTCAGTGCCGGACAGGATGGAAAATCCAATCAGCAGGAGCGTGGATATAAGGAAGAAAAGCAGAAAAAGGGTGACGGTTTTTCCCTTCTTGCGCAGCAGATACAGAGCGGCTCGCTTTTTGAAATCCACCATGCTGTTCATCTCCTTTCCGCGCTCTATTGTACCTTTTGTCCATTAGTTTTTGGTTAGTTTTCTATGAGTTTTTTATTAGCTGCCCAAAAGGGAAACGCAAAAATTTGAGAAATGCTAACCAAAAACTAATAAACCTTTGCTATAATTACGATGAAAGGGAGCAACCAGCTTTCATCCGTGGCTATGCCGCGCTGCGCGGCATAAAAGTTTATCGCAAGAGGTTTTCTGTATGAGCAAAACAATATTACTGATTGAAGATGAAATAGAGATACAGAAGATACTGGCAGAACCGCTTACCGCCTGCGGCTATGAGGTTGTCACTGCTTTAGATGGGCTGGAAGGGATCAATCTCTTTCATTCCCGGCATATAGACCTGATTCTGCTGGACATCATGCTGCCGAAAATTGACGGTTATGCCGTCTGTGAAATGATCCGCCAGGAATCTCAAATTCCCATTATCCTTTTGACGGCTCTTGATACGGAAGATGACCAGGTAAAGGGCTTTGACCTGTTGGCAGACGATTATATTACCAAACCGTTTTCTATCACACTGGTGCTGAAACGGATAGAGGCTTTGTTCCGCCGGACAGCGCAAACACGGGAAGCCGGCAATCTTGCATACAAAGAGCTGCAAATCAGCGAGGAGCAGAGGCAGGTTTTTGTCGCAGGCCATGAGATCGCGCTTACGCCCTTAGAGTTTGACCTCCTTTTGCTGTTCCTGAAAAATCAGGGACGGGTATTCACCAGGGATGAGCTGCTCGATCTTGTCTGGGGATATGATTTCGCCGGAAACGAAGAAAGCGTCAACTTCCACATTATGAATCTGCGGAAAAAGCTGAATGTAAACTATATTGAAACGGTCAGAGGGGTGGGATATAAAATTGCGAAAGAGGCTTAGTCATTCTTTAAGTGTTAAGGTATTCTTCCTCGTATTTGCGATCCTGGCTTGTTGCAGTATGGTGATTTACGGAATTGTTATCACCGTAATCCCACAGCGTTACCAGGCGGTGATGGATATGCAGTTTTCAGAGGATACCAATACGTTATTTGCGTCTTTGAACAACAAGACATACGATGAGGCAACAGATATCATCCTCAATTTCTGTATTCAAAATAACGCCGTAGCGGAGCTGATGACGGATGAGGACTCCGTGTCCTTTGGTAGCCTTCCCGAAGTGGAAAAAGAAATCGCAGTATCGCAGGCGCAGCTTGCAGATATTACGCTATCCGATAAAGACGAAGATTACATGCTCCTTGTGAGGCAGTTTTCGGATACCGCCCATGAAATACTGAACGTCCTTTTGACCTTTATTCCTGTCATTCTCCTTGTGATCGTGCTGCTCTCTGTTTTATGCGCCTTCCTATGCAGCAGGGTCATTGTAGCGCCGATTAAAAAAATCGATCAAATATCAAAACGGATGGCGGGCCTGGATATGACCTGGCGCTGCGAGGTAAAGAGAAAGGATGAAGTGGGCAGCCTTGCGGAAAATCTGAATATAATGGCCGAGCGGCTGCAAAAGGCCATGTCGGAATTGGAGATCGCCAACAGGCAGCTTATGGCGGACGTAGAAAAGTTCCAGCTCATGGAAAAGCAGCGCAGGAATTTCTTTGTTGCGGTATCCCATGAATTAAAGACGCCCCTGACGATTCTGAAAGGCCAGATCGAAAACATGATTTTAGGATATGGAGATTATCAAAACCGCGATAAGTATTTACCACAGGCTCTAAAAACCACAGAAGAAATGGAATATCTGGTGCGGGAGATCCTTTCTATTACCAAAATGGAAACCATGCGGCTTGGCGATACGCTGGAGCGCGTTTCTCTGTCGGAAATGCTCTCCCGGCTTGTGGAAGAAATTGCGCCTCTGGCTGCCAGAAACCACATTTCCATTCATCAGGATTATCCTGCCTCGCTTTCTGTCAGAGTAAACCGCAACCTGTTCCAAAAAGCTCTGTCAAATATCATTGGAAACGCCGTCCGGCATTCTCCAGCCGGTGCAGAAGTGTTCATCAATTTTGATGTAGAGCAGAATGTCCTCACTGTGGAGAACACGAAAGCAAACATCGACGAGGATAAGCTGGCGCAGCTATTTACGCCGTTTTACAGGACGGACAAGTCAAGAAATAAATCCACAGGCGGCAGCGGGCTGGGATTATATATTGTAAAGACTATCCTTGATCTGCATGGGCTGAAATACGGGATTGAGAATACGAGCCGGGGCGTTGCCTTCCATCTGCAAATTACTAAGGAAGATGACAAGTAAAATCATCCTCAGCAGCAGACGAGAAAAACACGGCAAGCCGAACAACAAGGCTGCCGTGTTTCTTTTTAGGGATGAAATTTGAAAATGGAGTTTTTCTCCCATACCGGCCAATCGCGGCGGCCGGTAAATCAGCACATCTGCTTTTCGTTTATCCTTTCATCCTCCTTAGTCCTTTCTGTTTATTTCAGGACATATAGTCCAATATGTAGATAGAACGATATATCCACTGCCGTGATGGACGCGGTGATGAAGATTGTACAGGCTTCGAATTCGTGATATGCCCGAAAACGGCGATCTGACACAGGCACAAATTGCGGCCATGCTGCTGTGCGGCCAATCTCTGTATTCCAAGTACGAGCGCGGAGGGCGTTTCCTTCCCTCAGACCTTGCCATAAAGCTGGACGATTATTACACGCCAGCATGGAATATTTGGTGGGATGCACCAAGGTTTTCCGCCCTTATCCGGCGGCGCAGAGGCCGGAAAAAAGCTTTCCCGGCAAAAGCGGCGGCGCCATGCGCCTGGTTTTTCGTCTTAAAGGCGGCTCTTTCTTGCCCGAACGCATGAAAGCTGAACATGCTTTCCATCTGAGCAGAGCCCTGAGGCAGATACAACCGGCACGCTTCTTTTTTTAATTTTTATTCTAAGCCTTTCAGCGCCTTTCAGCGTCACCGGCACAGCCCATGCGTCAGGCTGAAGTCAGGCCCTTCAGCAAAGCCGGGGGCTTGCGTAAGCCCTGGAAGGGCATACTGCCGGCAAGCCTCTCAGGAGGCGCTGAATGCTCTGTCTCCTGCCCCACCTGCCCCGCCTCCCGTAAACGGGGTTCTTCCCGCTGCAGGCTGCAGCTTTTTGGTATTGAATAGCATCCCGCTTCGCTCAAAACTGACAGCGAAAGCTTTTTACTATCCCCGACACAGCCGGGGGCTGCCGTTTTGCTAAAGCAGCAACAATATAAAAATAGCCCCTTTCCGTTTGGAAAGGGGCTATTTTATATTACAGCTCTATTTTGCCGAACAGGGGCAGGTCTGCGCCGTCGTTGATGGTCTCGGTACGGCGGGGCGCCATGGGCGCCGCGTTTGCATCGCGCGGGGCATCCGCATATTCGCGGGCCGGCACGCTGGAACGGCGGTCTCTCCTCTCGCCGTCACGGCGGGGCCTGTCGCCCCTGCCGCCGCGGCGCGGGCCGCGGCTGTCACGGCGTTCGCGCTGGGGACGGGCATTTTCGCCCGTGCAGGAGATTACCACACGGCGGGCCGCGCCCTCGCCGGTAGACTCACTTTTCACATTCTCCATCTGAGAGATGGTGGAATGGATAATGCGGCGCTCGTAGGGGTTCATGGGCTCCAGCATCTGGCTGCGGCCCGTGCGTGCCACCTTGGCGCCAATGCGCTTTGCCAGCGCAATGAGGTTTTGTTCCCGCTTCGAGCGGTAGCCGTTCACATCCAGGCTCATCTTTTCATATTCGCCGCCCGCGCGGTTGGCCACCAGGCTGCACAGGTAGCTCATGGCCTCCATCACTTCGCCGCGGTGGCCTATCAGGGCGCCTGCGTCTTCGCCGCCCACCTTCAAAATGGTGGTCTCGCCGGCCTTTTCCGCCGAGAACGAAAGCTCGCTGGCATGCATGGCCTTCGCCACAGCTTTAATGTATTCGCACGCGGCTTCCAGGCGTACATTGCCCTCCACAGAAACAGGCTGCGCAGGGGCCTGCTGCGGGGCCGGGGCCGCCTGCGGCTTTTCCTGCTGTACCGGCGGCGTTTCTTTTACGCGCGGCGCAGCCTGCGGCTTTTTCACAGGCCGGGCAGGCTCTTCCTTTTCCGGCTGGGCAGCCTGCGGCTGCGGGGCGGGCGCCTGCGGTTTTTCTTCAGGCTCGTCCACCCATACGCGCACTTTTGCAGGAATGGTGCGGAACAATTTTCTCTGCGGAAGCTCCAGCACTTCTACGGTGGCCTCTTCCTCCGCAACGCCAAGTTCTACCAGGGCAAGCCGGGTTGCTTCCTCCACTGTCTTGCCCGTCATGATGCTTTCACGCATATCCTTTTTCCTCCTTCCCCGCTGTTATTCCTTGTCTTCTTCCCAGGGCATTTTTTCAGGGGTCTGCTCTTCTTCCGCCTCTGTCTGGGTGCCGCTTTCCTGCGCCGCAGGCTCTGCCTGGGCAGCATCAGGCGCCTGCTCCGGCTGCGGGGCGGGCTTTTCCTCTTTTTCCTCTGCGGCAGGCTTCGGCTTTTCGGCCTCCTTTTTCGGCGCAGGCTCCTCGTCCTTATAGCGCTCTTCATCAATGGCGCGGGCGCGGGCCAGGCGGATGCGGGCAAGCTCGGCTTCTGAAACTTCCTTCATCACCGTCTCGCCGCTTTCGCTCTTTACCTTCACCTGCTTTTTCTTTTTCTTTTCCGCACGCTTTGCTTCAATTTCAGCTTCCACCTGCGCCTTTATTTTTTCAGGGTCATAGATGCGCTTTGCAATCAGAGACTGCACAAAGCCCGCAATGTTGGAAACCGTGTAGTACAGCGAGAAGCCCGTGGGAATGGTAAAGGCAATATATCCGAACATAATGCTCATAATCCACGGCATGGCCTTCATGCTGCCGGACATCTGCTGGCCGGACATCTTCATGGTCACCACCTGCACGGCAATCATGGTCACCACAGACAAAATGGGGATGATGATGGCAACAGAGGGCCAGCTTGAAAGCGGCGTCTGCCCAAGGTCGATGCCGAAGAAGGACATCTGGAAGTTCTGCACGTCGGCAAGCTTGTCGCCCAGCACGCTGCTGAATGCCTCGCCGTTGCCCTTTACCAGGTTGATAAGCGTGCTCTGCACACGGTAATCATTCACCATCAGGCTCTGGCCAAGCGTAGAATTTGCCACCTCTACCATCTGAGAGATAACAGCATCCGAAACGCCGAGAATGTACTTCAGCGGACGGTACACCACCTCAATGATGCCGAAGATGAACAGAAAGTTCAGTATCATGGGCATACAGCCTGCCGTCATGGAAAAGCCGTATTCCTGCTGGAACTTCATCAGCTCCTCCTGCTGGCGGGCCTTATCCTTGGCGTACTTTTTCTGAATTTCCTGCATTTTCGGCTGGAAGGCCGACATGCGCGCGGTGCTCTTCTGCTGCTTGATGCGCAGCGGAAGCAAAACCAGGTTCACGAGCAGCGTGAACACGATGAGGGCCCAGCCGTAATTGGGAATGAAGCGGTATATCCATTCCATAATGGGCCCGAAGATTACAGCGAGAAAACCTAAAAACTGCATTGTCTCATCCTTTTTGCCCGGCGCGAAGGGCTTTTTTTCTAGAGGGACGCGCGGTGCGCAGCCGCGCGTATTTCGAAGACCTTCATTTTAAGCCTGCGCCGCTCAGGCCTCTGGCCCGTTGCGCCAGCGGCCCTTGGGCGGCACGGGGTCAAACCCGCCCTTGCCAAACGGGTTGCAGCGCAAAATGCGCCACAGCCCCAGCAAAAGCCCTTTTGCCACCCCATGCACCTCAATGGCCTCTATCATGTAGGCCGAGCATGTGGGCATAAAGCGGCAGTTATCCCCCAAAAGGGGTGAAATAAATTTCTGATAGCCTCGCACCGGCAGAATAAACAGCTTTTTCACAAGCCCCTTCATACCGCCAGCCCTGCGTCTTTGAACAGCTTTTTCAAAACAGGAACAAGCTTTGTGCTTTTCAGCTTTGGGGTGAGGCCGCGGGCCACCAGCACAATGTCATAGCGGCCCACGTCGCCGCGAAGCACCTCGCTCAATGCGGCGCGTAGCACACGGCGCGCACGGTTTCGCGTCACCGCGTTGCCCACCTTTTTGGAAGCCGTAAGCCCCACGCGCGTGCAGCCTGCACGGTTTTTGTTCACATACAGTACCACATACGGGTGCACATACGATTTTCCGCGCGCATATGCGCGTGCAAATTCACAGTTGCGGGTAATGGGGCAGTAACGCATAAAAGGCCTCTTTTGCTATCAGATACACAAAAAGGCCACATGCGTGGCCTTTCTTGCAGCGAAAGGACGCTGCCTGTTCACTTCATTTTCCCAAAACAGGAAGTTACGCGGCCAGCTTCGCGCGGCCTTTGCGGCGGCGGGCAGCCAGAACCTTGCGGCCGTTCACGCTTTTGGAACGGGACAGAAAGCCGTGCTTCTTCGCGCGGTGAATCTTTTTGGGCTGGAATGTTCTTTTCATGCTTCGCACCTCCTGTTTCAGGGTAAACCCCCAACATATTGTGGAGAATTTTATCTTCATTCACAAGGCTTATCCGCACTGTGCAAAAGAAAGCCCTGCAAAGTAGAAGTATACCTGAAAGAATGGCTTTCTGTCAACCTTTTTTTGAAAAATGGCCGCCCGCCCCGCACAGCTGCCTCCATATCAAAAGCCGGAAAAGCCGGGCCTTTTCTATAAATACAATATTTATGCCGGCACACAAGCTTATTTATGCTGGTATTCCTCTTGAAAATGTGGTATAATTTCAACATATATGGATTCCTGTCCAGAAACGCTATGGAAGGCTGTGAAACCAAACATGGATTCTTTTGATGAAGTATTCGCCGCAGTGAAGGAATACTGCAAAGAACACGTCGTCATTGCAACGTACAACCTTTTCATCAATGACATTGAGCCTGTTTCCTTCGACGGAAACAAGGCCCTTCTCAGCGTGCGCAGCGAATTTGTGAAAAACACGCTGGAAAACCGCTACCTTCAGCTTTTGCAGGATGCCTTCCGCGAGCTTCTGGGCTTTGAAGTGGAAATAGAGTTCACCCTGCCGCAGAAGTCGCTGTCTCCGGCGCCCAGCGCCGCGCAGGCGGCCCCCTCCGGCGGGAATTATGCCTTTACCTTTGAAAATTTCATCGTGGGCTCCACCAACAAATTTGCGCACGCAGCCGCACAGGCCGTGGCGGCAAACCCCTCCGGGGCATATAACCCTCTGTTCATCTGGGGCGGCTCCGGCCTGGGCAAAACGCACCTTCTGCACGCCATTAAAAGCGAGGTGGAGAAAAACCACCCCGATTTCAATATCGTCTATGTGGACGGCGAAAAATTTACAAACGAAATTATCAGCGCCATCCATGACAACACCACGGCGCAGTTTCACAACAAATACCGCGCGGCGGATGTGCTTCTGGTGGATGATATTCAGTTTATCGGGGGAAAGGAATCCACACAGGAGGAATTTTTCCACACCTTCAACACGCTTTACAATTCCGGCAAGCAGATCGTGCTTGCATCCGACCGCGCCCCGCGCGAGATAAAAAGCCTGGAGGACAGGCTGCGCACGCGCTTCGAAATGGGGCTTATTGCCGATATTCAGCCGCCCGATTTTGAAACGCGCGTAGCCATTATCCGCCGCAAGGCGGACCTGCTCGGCCTGGATATGCCGGACGATGTGGCGGAATATATCGCCAACCGCCTGAAAAACAACATCCGCCAGCTGGAGGGCGCCGTGAAAAAGCTGGACGCCTACCGCAAGCTGGAGGGCATTCAGCCTGTGATAGGCGCGGCGCAGAACGCCATCAAGGATATTCTCAGCGAGACGCAGCCCGTGCCCGTGACGGTGGAAAAAATACTGAGCGAAGTGGCGCGCACCTACAACACCACACCGGAGGCCCTGCGCGGGCCCACACGGCGCGCCACCGTCTCTTCCGCCCGCAAGGTAGCCATGTATATCGTGCGCGAAATTACAGGCATGAGCATGGAGGACATCGGCAGCGAATTCGGCGGGCGCGACCATTCCACCGTTGTGTACTGCATCAACGACGTGCAAAAGCACTTTCCTGCCGACAGAACGCTGCGCGAAACGGTGGAGGATATCATTAAAAATATCCGCACCTGATTTTCCACAGAAGTTTCCACATTCAACATGCTTTTTCCACAGAAGCTGACACAGCCCTTTTTGCCGCGCACGCCTCAACATGTTTTCCACAGCCATTAAAAAAAGGCTGTACCTCCCGTTTTTCCCGCAGCGGCAGGGGCCGCGGCCCATTTTCCACAATTCCACAGCCCCTACTACTATGACGAGTTTATAAAAAGTTAAAGCTTTCAGAAATCGAAAAAAGGAAGGAACCTCTATGAAATTCATCTGCGACAGAAACGTTCTTTCAAACGCCGTTACAGGCGTGTCCAAGGCAGTCACCCAGCGCTCCAGCGTGCCGGTGCTGGAGGGTATCCTGTGCAAGGCAGAGGGCTTTGCCCTCACGCTGACGGGGTATGACCTTGAAATGGGCATCACCACCACGGTGGAGGCCAACGTGCTGGAGCCTGGCGAAACCGTGCTGCCCGCAAAGCTTCTGGGCGATATGGTGCGCCGCCTTTCCAGCGACGAGGTGGAGATAACCTGCCTTGACACCGGCGTCGCCACAGTAAAGGGCGGCATTACAGAGTTTGATATTATGACGCTGAACCCCGGCGATTTCCCTGCACTGCCGAACCCGGGCGCAGACCAGACGCTGGATATCGACACGGCAGATTTGCAGGAAATGGTGGAGACCACGCTGTACGCCGTCTCTACCGACGATAAAAAGCCGGCGCACACGGGCGAGCTGTTTGCCATCGAGCCGGAAAAGCTGACCGTGGTGGCGCTGGACGGCTACCGCCTTGCCATTATTGAAAAGCCGGTAAAGGCGGCAAAGGAAATCAGCATCATCATTCCGGCAAAAACGCTCAGCGAAGTGGTAAAGCTGTTTGGGGAAGAGGACGGCGTGGTGCATGTGGCGGCAAACCGCCGCTTTGTGGTGTTCTCCAACGCAAAATACACCGTGATCAGCCGCCTGATAGAGGGTGAATTTCTGGATTATAAGCGCGTTATTCCCGAAGGGTTCAAAACGCGCGTCACGGTGGACGTGCGCGACTTTGTGAACACCATCGAGCGCGCCAGCCTTATCATCACCGAGCGCTTGAAAAACCCGCTGCGCATCACGTTCGACGGCAATATCACCGTGCGCTGCCAGACGACGCTGGGCAAGGTGGTGGACGAGCTGCCCGCAGAGATGGAGGGCGAAAGCGTGGAGATAGGCTTCAACAACCGCTATCTGCTGGACGCGCTGCGCTATTCCCGCTGCGACAAGGTCGTCATGGAAATGTCCGGCCCGCTGTCCCCCGTAAAGGTGACGGCAAAAGACGGCGGCGATTTTCTGTTCCTGGTGCTTCCCGTGCGCTTCAAAAACGATTAAGGGCGGGCAGAGTATGAAAATAAGCATCCATACGGAATTTATCAAGCTGGACGCGCTTTTGAAATTTGCAAATCTGTGTGCCACGGGCGGCGAGGCCAAAAATGCCGTGCTGGAAGGCCTTGTGAAAGTAAACGGCGAAGTGTGCACCATGCGCGGCAGAAAAATACGCCCCGGCGACACTGTGCTGTTTCAAAATGAAAGCATTGAGGTGTGCGCGCCGTGAAGCTGCACAGCCTCTGCGTGGAAAATTACCGCAATATCCGGGCCGCCCGGTTTGCTCCGGGTGAAGAGCTGACGGTGCTGTGCGGCGAAAACGGCCAGGGAAAAACAAACCTGCTGGAGGCCGTGTGGCTTTTGACAGGCTCGAAAAGCTTCCGCAATGCCAAGGATGCGCAGCTTATCCGCCAGGGCGGGGAATTTGCCGTGGTGCAGGGCAGCGCAGAGTGCGGCGGCCTGGAAAAGGATATCCGCATTACGGTGGCCGGCGAAAGCTGCGAAAAAAAAGGCCGCCGGGCCAAAGTGAACGGCGTGGAATACGCCCGCGCCGCCTCCATTGCAGGAACATTTACGGCCGTGGTGTTCGACCCCGGGCACCTCAGCCTTGTCAAGGGCAGCCCGGACGGGCGGCGCCGCTTTCTGGACGCGGCGCTGTGCCAACTTTATCCGGGGTATCTTTCCCTGCTGCGGAAATACACGCGCCTTGTCACGCAGAAAAACGCGCTTTTGAAAAATTATCACGCCACCTTCGGCGGCGCCGAGCTGCTGGATGTGTTTGACGAAAAGCTGAGCGAAGCCGGCCAGCAGGTGAGTGAAAAGCGGCGCGCCTATCTGGAGCTTCTGGCCCCGCTGGCGCGTGAAAATTACCGCGATATCTCACAGGGGCGCGAAGAGATGGAGATATGCTATCTTCCCTCTTATGATGCCCGCGGCCTTGCCCATAAGCTGAAAGAGACGCGCAGCCGCGATATTGCGGCCGGCTTCTGTACCGCGGGCCCGCACAGGGAGGATTTCGACATCATCCTGAGCGGCAGGCAGGCAAAGCTGTTTGCAAGCCAGGGCCAGCAGCGCTCGGCTGTGCTGAGCCTGAAGCTGGCGGAGGCCGCCGCGGCGCAGAGCGTCACGGGCCAGCACCCGGTGATGCTTTTGGACGATGTGCTGAGTGAACTGGACGATATGCGCCAAAGCTATCTGTTGAGCCGCATGGAACAGCGGCAGACTATTGTAACGGCCTGTGACGCAGGGCTGTTCTGCAAGACGGACGGCAAAGTACTGTATGTAAAGCAGGGCGAAATTTTTGAAGAACCATAACATGCGCGGGAGGAAAACATGTATCTGCATCTCGGGCAGGACACTATCCTGCGCACAAAGGAAATTTTAGGCATCTTCGACCTCGACACCGCCACCCTTTCCAAGCACACGCGGGATTTTCTGGCCCGCGCGGAAAGGGAGGGGCGCGTGGTGAATGTGACGGGCGAGCTGCCAAAAAGCTTCATTGTCACACAGGGGCAGGCCTCGGGCGTGTACATCACGCAGATATCCGCGGCCACATTGAAAAAAAGAAGCGGCGCGCGCCGTCAGCTTATCGAGCTGTAACGGCGGCGCTTTCTTGTGAGGGCGCTTTTTGCGGCGCCCGCGCTGAAACGGTAAGAAAAAAGAGTTTGGAGAAGTGAGCATGGCACAGAACAATCAGCACGAATACGACGGCAGCCAGATCCAGGTACTGGAAGGGCTGGAAGCCGTGCGCAAGCGCCCGGGCATGTATATCGGTTCCACCGGCCCGCGCGGCCTGCACCATCTGGTGTATGAGATTGTGGACAACGGCGTGGACGAGGCGCTGGCGGGCTTTTGCGACCATATTGAGGTTTCCATCAAGGAAGGCAATGTCATTCAGGTGACGGATAACGGCCGCGGCATCCCGGTGGATATTCAGCCGAAGCTCGGTATTCCCGCTGTGACCGTGGTATATACGGTGCTGCATGCCGGCGGCAAGTTCGGCGGCGAAAATTCCGGCTATAAGGTGTCGGGCGGCCTGCACGGCGTGGGCGCCAGCGTGGTAAACGCGCTGAGCGAGTGGCTGGAGGTTGTGGTGCGCCGCGACGGCAACGCCTATCAGCAGAGCTTTCACCGCGGCGTGCCGGACGGTGATTTGAAAAACCTCGGCCCTACGGACGGCCAGACGGGCACCACCGTCACCTTCAAGCCAGATCCTGAAATGTTTGAAGTGCTGGAATATGACTACGACATTTTGTGCCGCCGCCTGCGTGAAGAGGCCTTTCTGAACGCCGGCGTGCGCATCACCCTTACGGACGAGCGCCCCGGCATGGAAAAGACGGAGAGCATGTGCTATGAGGGCGGCATCCGCAGCTTTGTGGAGTATATCAATACGCAGAACAAGCTGGAGGTGCTTCATCCGGACGTCATTTATCTGAAGGGCCAGCTGAACGACTCTGTGGCCGAGGTGGCGCTTCAGTATAACGACAGCTTCAACGAGCGCGTGGTTTCCTTTGCCAACAATGTGGAAACGCCGGACGGCGGCACCCATGAGGAGGGCTTCAAGGCGGCCCTCACCCGTGTGTTCAATGATTTTGGCCGCGAAAAGGGCTATATCAAGGAAAAGGACGACAACCTTTCCGGCTCGGACGTGCGCGAGGGCATCACAGCCGTCATCAGCGTGAAGCTGACAGAGGCACAGTTTGAGGGCCAGACCAAGGCAAAGCTTGGCAACACCGAAATACGCACGCTTGTGTCCGGCATGGTATATGACAAGCTGAAGGAATTCTTTGAAGAAAACCCCGCTGTGGCAAAGGCCGTGTATGAAAAGGCCATGCAGGCGGCCCGCGCGCGCGAAGCAGCGAAAAAGGCAAGGGAGCTTGTGCGCCGCAAATCGGCGCTGGAGACGAGCCGCATGCCCGGCAAGCTGGCGGACTGCCGTGAAAAAGACCCCACGAAAACTGAAATATTCATCGTGGAGGGCGATTCGGCCGGCGGCTCGGCCAAGATGGGCCGCGATTCGAATATTCAGGCCATCCTTCCCCTGTGGGGCAAAATGCTGAACGTGGAAAAGGCCCGCATCGACAAGGTGTACGGCAACGACAAGCTCACGCCGGTGGTGCTGGCGCTGGGCTGCGGCATTGGGGAAGAGTTCGATTTGTCGAAGCTTCGTTACCACAAAGTGTTCATCATGGCCGATGCCGACGTGGACGGCAGCCATATCTGCACGCTGCTGCTCACGTTCTTCTTCCGCTTCATGCGTCCGCTTATTGAAAACGGGCATGTATATATCGCACAGCCGCCTCTGTTTAAGATACAGAAGGGCCAGAAGATAAAGTATGCCTACAATGAAGTGGAAATGGCAAGCATGTCGGAGGAAATGGGCCAGGGCACAAAGGTGAGCCGCTATAAGGGCCTTGGCGAAATGAACCCCGAGCAGCTTTGGGAGACAACGATGGACCCGGATAACCGTGTCATCGTGCAGATAACCATTGAAGACGCCATGAAGGCGGACGAGACGTTCAGTATTCTGATGGGCGATAAAGTAGAGCCGCGCAAGGAGTTCATTGAACAAAACGCGCAGTATGCAAACCTGGATATCTGATTGGGAGTTAATACTATGATTGAAAATTCGATCACCGAGGGCACGCGCCTGATCGTAAGGGACATCAACGATGAAATGGAATCTGCCTTCATCGACTATTCCATGTCCGTCATCACGCAGCGCGCGCTGCCCGACGTGCGCGACGGCCTGAAGCCGGTGCACCGCCGCATTCTGTATACCATGCACGAGCGCGGCAACGACCCAAGCCACCCCACGCGCAAGTCTGCCGACACGGTGGGCGCCGTGCTGGGCTCTTACCACCCGCACGGCGACGCCTCTGTGTACGATGCAATGGTGCGCCTCGCACAGGATTTTTCCATGCGCTACCCTCTGGTGGACGGGCAGGGCAACTTCGGCTCCGTAGACGGCGACCCCCCTGCCGCATACCGTTATACAGAGGCCCGCATGAGCAGGCTTGCAGTGGAGCTTCTGCGCGATATCGACAAGGACACGGTGGATTTTGTGCCCAACTTCGATGAATCGAAGCAGGAGCCCAGCGTGCTGCCCTGCCGTGTGCCGAACCTTCTGGTGAACGGCTCTACCGGCATTGCCGTGGGCATGGCCACCAACATCCCCCCGCACAACCTGCGCGAGGTGGTGGACGCCATCGCCGCCCTGATAGAGAACCCGGACATTGAGCTGGCCGGCCTGATGGAGCATATCAAAGGGCCGGATTTTCCCACCGGCGGCATCATCATGGGCCGAAGCGGCATCCGCGCGGCGTATGCCACGGGCCGCGGAAAAATAACCCTGCGGGGCCGCGCTGAAATAGAAGAAAAGAAAAACGGGCGCTTTCAGATTATCGTCACCGAAATACCCTACATGGTGAACAAGGCGCGCCTGATAGAAAATATCGCAGACCTTGTGAAGGATAAGCGCATCGAGGGCATTTCAGACCTGAACGATGAGTCGAACCGCAAGGGCATGCGCATTGTCATCGAGCTCAAGCGCGAGGCCAACCCCCAGGTGGTGCTGAACCAGCTGTACCGCTATACACAGCTTCAGGACACCGTGGGCGTCATCATGCTTGCGCTGGACGGCGGCGTGCCCAAGGTGATGACGCTGAAGGACATGCTGCAGAAGTATGTCGATTTTCAGGATTCCGTGGTGCGCCGCCGCACACAGCATGATTTGAAAAAAGCGGAAGAGCGCGCGCATATTCTGGAGGGCCTGAAGCGCGCCACCGATATCGTGGACGAAATTATCGCCACCATCCGCGCCTGCAGGGGCGGCCAGGCAGAGGCAAAGCAGGCCGTGATGGACAAATTCGGTTTTGACGAGCCGCAGGCCGCCGCCATCTGCGCCTTCCGCCTCGGCCAGCTGGCCGGGCTGGAAATTCTGAAAATAGAAAATGAGCTGGGCGAGCTGCACGCCAAAATAACCGACTGGCGCGAGACGCTGGCGGATGACAGGCGCGTGCTGCAGCTTGTGATGGACGAATTAAACGAGCTGCGCGAAAAGTACGGCGACGGACGCCGCACGGAAATCGCCCATGTTTCGGGTGAAGTAGATATTGAGGACCTTATTCCAGAGGAGACCTGCGTGTTTACCCTTACTCATGCGGGCTATATCAAGCGCCAGCCGGCCGACACCTATCAGGCCCAGCGCCGGGGCGGCCGCGGCATCACAGCGCTCTCCCGCAAAGAGGAGGATTTTGTGGAGGAGCTGTTCCTTGCCTCCACGCACGACCATATCCTCTTTGTGACAGACTGCGGGCGCATCCACCGTCTGAAGGGCTACCAGATCTATGAGGGCAGCCGCACTTCAAAAGGCGTGAATATCGTGAACCTCCTGCAGCTGCAGCCGGAGGAAAACGTCACAAACATGCTTCGTGTGCCGGCAGGCGCGGCAGAGGGCGAAAGCTACCTTGCCATGCTGACAAAGCAGGGCGTCATCAAGCGCACGCCGCTTTCCGCTTATGAAAATATCCGGCGCTCCGGCCTTATCGCCATCAACCTGAACGACGGAGACCGCCTTGCCTGGAGCGGCATCACCAGCGGTGAAAACGAGCTGGTTGTGGCCACAAAGCAGGGCATGGCCATCCGATTTGCAGAAAGCGATTTGCGCGTGCTGGGCCGCACGGCCACAGGCGTGCGGGCCATCCGCCTTGCCGAAGGCGATGAGGTGGTGGGCGCGGGTATCGTGCGCGAGGGCGCCACAGTGCTCACCGTAACGGAAGAGGGCAAGGGCCGCCGCACGCGCATGGAGGACTACCGCGTGCAGTACCGCGGCGGCAAGGGCATCCGCAACTATGGCGAAAAGGGCCATGTGGCGGGCATCCGTGTCATCAGCGAGGAGGACGACATCATTCTCATCAGCCTGGAGGGCATCATCATCCGCATGCATGCCGGGGATATCAACGTGCAGAGCCGCTATGGCAGCGGCGTGCGTGTGATGCGCCTTTCCGAGGGAGACCGCGTGGTCACAGTGGCCCGCACCGAGCGCAGCGACGAGGAAGAGGTTGCAAAGCCCGAGCAGGATGAGCAGGAGCCGGAGCTCACCCCGGAGGAGGCCGCCGCCCTTGAGCAGGCCGAAGAACAGGAAAGCGAAGAATAAGCACCCCATCAGTCCCGCTGCGGTGGCTCTTTCCGGGCCGCCGCTTTGGATAAGGCCGCGCTTTGCGCGAGCAACCGCGTAAAGCGCGGAAAAAAGGAGTTTTACCATTGAAGAAAAACCAGTTGATCTCGGGCGCATTTTTTGCCGTCTATGTATTTTTGCAGATGTTCCTGCAGAAATATGTGTGGGAAAATGCCGCCATCACCAGCATTTCCATTTCCATGCTGCTGGAATCGGCAGCCATTCTGGCCTTTGCCGCTGTCGCCGTTTATCTGCTTTGCTTTGAGGCGTCCGGGGCAAAGAAAAGGGCCATTGCTATGGCCGGCATTTTGTACATCGTCTATGTGGGGCTGTATTTCTCCGTGCATCAGAGCCTTGCCATGATGGGCCTGATGAATATGGGCAGCCTGATGGAAAGCGACATTGCCATTTATGCGGTGATCGCCGTGAAGGTGCTGCTGGTGGCCGTGGCCGTTGTATTCCTTCTGATGGGCGATAAAAAGCAGGAGGAAGCGGCAGAGCCCGCTGAAGAGCCTGCCGCAGAGGAAGCCGCCGTGCCTGCCGGAAATGAAATGCTTGAAGAAGAGGCACAGAAACAGGAGCCCGCGGAATAACCTGCATGCAAAAAAGGCAGATGCCTTTTTCACTTCAAAAATATTTTGTCAGCAAAGAGCGCCCCGGTCCGTTCAAATCGGTACCGGGGCGCTTTTTCATCATTTGCACAAAAGTTCAAAGCTCTTTTTGTCCATTGTGCCTTTTACCATATTCCACAGGGCCTGCTTCGGGTCTGCGTTACAGTGAAGCCCTTCCACACATTTGTCAAACTGCCTTGCCGTGCAGTAAAGATAGGAATACCAGTTGGAATTCAGCTTTTTTCCGGCGCAGGCCGTGATATACAGATGCTCCAGAAGAAAATCAAATTCCCTTTGAAAGGCCCTGGCATCCATGGAAAAAAGCAATTTCAAATCGGCCTTGTCCACAGCTTCGTACTTTTCCATCTCTCTTAAGATGCTCTTGGCCGCCCCGCTTAAGGGCGCGGCAGGCTTTGCACGCTTCAGAAGCTGATACGCCGTTTTGGAAAGATACACCGGCTTTTTTCCAAGCGCCTTGCAGTAAAACACTTTTCTGTTTTCAATCAGATACACAAGGTCCTGCATGCTGTAGCCCAAAGCTGAAACAGAGGGCAATGCCTCATGCTCATTCATCAAAAGAAAGCCGTTTTTTTCAAAATATTCCAGAAGCTCTTCCCCGCGGGCATCTCCCGCATTTTCAAAAATATCCGGCCTTTTTACTTTTTGCAGAAGCACGCTTCCGCAGCTTTTGCAAAAATAGGTTTCAATTTCTGAGCAGCGGGCTGCGCTGTGGTAGGCGTACCGGTCTGTAAACAGCCTGCCGCCGCCAAGCTGATAGCCAATGCCGATATTTGTGCTTTTGCAGTGCGGGCATATTTTCACCTGCATTTCATTCATCTGTATATCCTCCCTCTGCACAGGGGCAGAATGCCGGCGCTTTCATATAGTGCAAAATAATTTTTATGCGCTGCTTTTCGCCAGCTTTTGCTCCAGCTTTGCCTGGCACCGGCGCAGCCAGCCGCCGTGCAGGTAGTAGGTAAGAAACAGAACGCTCGTCAAAACCCAGCTCACGGGGTAGCTCCACATCAGGGTGAATACATTGCGCGAAAGCGGCAGCACCCAAATCACCCACACGATGCGCAGCAGGCATATGCCGGACAGCATGATCAGCATGGGGCGCAGCGCGTCGCCGCAGCCGCGCGCCACAGTGCTGAATATCTCAAGCCCGATATAGGTGACATAGAACGGCACCACACGGTGCATCAGCCCCGTGCCCAGGGCCAGCACGTCTGCCTCCTGTGTGAACATACGCAGCAGCGGCTGGCTGAACAGGCACATAATGATGCTGACAAACGCAGAGGCTGCGGCGCCCATCGCAAGCCCCACGCGCACGCTCTGGCGCACGCGGGCCAGCTTTCCGGCGCCGAAGTTCTGCCCGGTAAAGGTGGTGAGAGCCATGCCCAGGGAATCGAGTATCATCCAGTGGAAGCCCTCTATTTTTCCATAGGCGGCGCAGGCTGCCACTACTACGGTGCCGAACGAGTTGATAGACGCCTGCAGAATGAGGTTGGAAAGGGTGAACATGTTGTTGCCCATGCCGGTGGGAAAGCCCACACGCAGCACCTCCCACAGCGTGGGGCCGTGGATGCGTATTTTCTTCCAGTCTATCTGATAGGCCTGCTCGTCGCGGGTGAGCACATACCCCGCCAGCAGCGCACTGATGCACTGGCTTATCACGGTGCCCACAGCGGCGCCCGCCGCGCCCATGCCGAAGCCCGCCACGAAAATAAGGTCGAACACGATATTCGCCCCGCAGGACACCATCAGAAAATACAGCGGGCGCTTTGTATCGCCCACAGCGCGCAACACGCCTGCCGCCACATTGTAAAAGAAGGAGGGGATGACGCCAAGAAAATAAATATGGATATACCCCAGCGCGTGCGGCATTACGTCTGCGGGTGTCTCCATCCAGACCAGCACCTGCGGCGCCGCCAGCAGGCCCAGCACTGTGAAGGCGGCGCCGCCCACGATGCTGAGTGCCACCGAGGTGTGCACGGCACGGCTCACGTCGTCAAAGCGGCGTGCGCCGTAGCTTTGCGCCACGGCCACCGATGTGCCGACGCCCACGCCCACCAGAAGGTTTACCACAAGGCTGATAATAGTGCCGGTAGAGCCGCCCACAGCGGCAAGCCCTGCGGCGCCCACATACTGCCCCACAATGATGGCATCTGCCGTATTATAGAGCTGCTGGAAAAATGTGCCCAGCAGAATAGGCCAGAACAGCGTCAGAAGCTGGCGCAGAATAGGCCCTTCCAGAATGGAATTTACACCAAGCTGCTCCCGTCTCATTCCACAGCCCCTTTCATATACAATCACGCACCGGGCACGCCATGGCGCGCCCGGTGTTTCCGTCTTTACTTCATCATAACACCGCCCCCGGCAGTTTGTCGAGGGGGGTGTGCAAAAACTTTTCAGCATGCATTTCTTTTTTCTTTCCAAAAGCCGCAATACAGGGTAAAAAATAAGAAATATACATATATGACAAAAATATAATGCGAAAGTTGTACACTTTTTAACTTGTATTATAACGTCATATTATGATATTATGAACCTAGAAATCTTGCAATAGGAAAGGTGTGGATCATCGAAATGACAGAACGTCAGAAATGCCTGGTGCTGCTTTCGAAGAATGTGTTCACCGCCACAGGGGCGGCGCCGTTCGACGGCTTTGTTGCCATAGAGGGCAACAGGATTGCGGCGGTAGGCCCGCGCGCACAGGCGGACGAATGGGTAAAAAAGGCCACTCAGGTGCTGGAGCTGGGCGACCGTGTGGTGACGCCGGGCTTTGTGGATGTGCACACATTTTTCACCGGCTGGGCGCTTTTGAGCCTGGGCGCCGATTTTTCCGGCGTGAAAACAGATGTGCAGGGTGTGGCCGCGCTGAAGGAATATGAAAAGACGGCCCCGGCTGGCACCGCGCTGTTCGGCCACAACTGGCAGCCGGATTCCTTTGAAGTGACGGATGAAGCCCTGTTGGATAAAACCTGGCCCGGCAAGCCCGTTGTCGTGTTCACAGCCGACCGCGGCAACTGCTGGATGAACAAGGCGGCGAAAGAGCGCTACGGCTTCGGCCCGGAAAAATGCTATGCGGAAATGATTTGGAAGATGATCCGCGAGTATCTGCAGCTTCCCGGCATGAAGGAAAAATACAAGGAATATATGCAGATGCTGAACGAGCGCGGCGTCACCACCATCAAGGAGATGACGTTCGACACCTATTACGGCTTTGCCGATAAGATGGAAGAGCTGGAAAAGGAGGACGCGCTGACGGTGCGCGTATCGATGATGAGCCAGCCTGTGGGCGAGGGCATCAATATCGAGCACGGCAAGGCCATGCAGAAGCGTTTCACAGGGCCCTTTGTCTCCTTCTCCGGCTACAACCGCATGACAGACCGCTCCATCCCCTCCTCCATGGCAGAGCTCATCGAGCCGTACAAATCTCACCCCGGCATGACAAACACAGTGCCCGTGGAATGGGACCTGATTGAAAAGGAGACGCATCTTGCGGATGAAAACGGGTTCCGCTATTCTCTGCACTGTCAGGGCGACGGCGCCATCCGCCACACGGTGGCCCTGTTTGATTCCTGCCGGAAGGATGAAAACGGCAGGCTGAAAAACCGCCATGCCATTACCGACCTTGAATATTCAAACCCGGTGGACCTTGAAAAATTCGGCGCCATCGGCGGCATTACAGAGGTATATGCGCAGATTCAGTCGCTGGACAACAAGCAGGACGTGATGGATATGATAGCAGCCCAGCTTGGCGGCGACCGCGGCAGAAATTACTGGAACCGCCGCAAAATGTGGGACAGCGGCATCACCGTCTCCTGCGGAACAGACCTTCCCCTTTTGCTGCCCAGTATTCCGGAGGCCATTTACTGCGGCGTGGGCGGCCACTTTGCAGACGGCGGCACCTACAACGAGCAGAACATGCTGACAGTGCCTGAAATGCTCACCGCATGGACAAAGAACGGCCAGTACAACTGCTATAATGAAGACCGCCTGGGCACGCTGGAGGCCGGTAAGCTGGCCGATATTGCCGTGCTGGACGGCGATGTGTTCACCATGCCGAACGAGCAGGTGAAGGACGTGAAGGTGGCCCTCACCATTTCGGACGGGCGCATCGTGCACAAGGCGCTGTAAGAAGCAAGGCTGTGCCGGAGCGTAGGCGCAGCCATACACACAAAACAGAAGGGGAGGTCTTTTATGGCACATATCAAACGCGAGCAGCTTGCCGCCATCGGCATCCACTATGTGTATTATCCGCTGGATTACATGCTGGATTCCCAGGCAAAGGCCGGTTACAAAACCATCGAGATGCTGGGCATGGCGCCCCATTACCTGATGGACGAGACAGGATATCAGGATCCTGCAGAGCTTCGCAAAAAGGTGGAGGCGCGCGGCATGACCATCGGCTGCTACACCCCGGAATGCGCCACCTATTACTACACCATGAACGCGCCGGAAGGCGGCTTTCACGACCGCAGCATGGAATATTTCAAGCGCGGCCTTGAGGCGGCGGAGAAAATGGGCGCAAAAAAGCTGCTCACCAACTGCATCGGCGCGCCGTTTGATGAAGAGTATGACCGCGCGTACGACCGCGCCGTGCGCAGCCTGAAAGAGCTTTCCAAAACGGCCGCGGACCACGGCGTCACCATTGCGGTGGAAACCGTGCGCCCGGAAGAGAGCCGCGTCGTCATCACCCTGCCGGAGCTGGTGCGCCTTCTGAAGGATGTGGACAGCCCCCATGTAAAGGCCGGGCTGGACACGGTGGCCATGGGCGTGGCCGGTGAAACGCCGCGCCAGTGGTTTGAAACGCTGGGCAGGGACATCGTGCATCTGCACTTTATCGATGGACGCCCCTATAACCACCTTGTATGGGGAGACGGGTTGTACCCGCTGGAAAAATACCTCAATGTGCTGAACGAGTTCGGCTATGAGGGCCTGCTTGGGCAGGAAATTACCGACGGGCGCTATTTTGACGACCCCGCCGCCGCCGATATGCGCAATTTTAAGGCCTTTGAGCCGTTCTTTGAAAATTGAAAGGAGGAAATGATATGGCGACACCAAAACTGCGCCGCGAACAGGTGGCGGGCATGAATATCCACTATGTGAACTATTCGCTGGATTATTTCCTCGACGCGCAGCAGCGCATCGGCTTCAAAAGCATCGAGCTGTGGTGCGCCGCGCCGCATGTGTGGCTGGATCATATGCGCTATTATGACGCGAAAGAGATCCGCCGCAAAATAGAAAGCCGCGGCCTTGCCGTGCATGTGCTCACGCCGGAAAACTGCACCTATCCGTATCAGTTCGCCGCCAAAGAGCCGGAGCATATCGAGCGCTCGTTCGGCTATTTCTCGAACGGCATCCGCCTTGCAAACGAGCTTGGCTGCGATTATATGGAAGTGAACTCCGGCTGGGGCTATTGGAATGAGGACAAGGAGGAAGCGTGGAAGCGCAGCGCGGCCATGCTGCGCCGCCTGGCCGACGTGGCGCAGGAAAACGGCATCACCCTGGTGATGGAGTCCATCCGCCCGGAGGAGAGCCAGCTTGTCACAAACCTTCCCGCCGCGCAGAAGATGCTGCAGGATGTGGGCCACCCGAACCTGAAGGCCATGATAGATACCTGCGCCATGGGCGTGGCCGGCGAGACGCCGGAGGACTGGTTCAAGGCGCTGGGCGGCGACATCCGCCATATGCACTTCATTGACGGCACGCCGTACGGCCACCTTGTGTGGGGCGACGGCAGCCACCATCTGGGCCGGTTTATCGAGGTGCTGAACCGCTATGGCTATGAAGGCTACCTTGGGCAGGAAATTACCGACGGCCGCTATTATATGGACCCCGCGGCGGCCGACCTTCGCAACATGAAAAACTTCGAGCGATATATCGAAGATTAAGTTTTTCAAATTTTTATCCATTGCAAAAGGAGAGAGAAAATCATGAAGGCAAATGAAGTTATCAAGAAGGTACTCGACGAGCACGGCGAGATCACGGAAGTATACTGGGTGGCGTGCGGCGGCAGCCTGATCGACCTGTACCCCTCTCATTTTCTGATGACGGTGGAGAGCGCAAAAACCTCTTCCGGCTGGCATACGGCCAAGGAATTCCTGGTTGCTACGCCGAAAAAGCTGGGCAAGCACAGCCTTGTTGTGATGTGCAGCCATTCCGGCAATACGAAGGAGGCCGTGGAGGCCGCTGTGCTGGCGCATGAGCGCGGCGCCGCCGTGGTGACGCTGACGGACAATGCGGGCTCCAAGGCGGACGACCCCCGCTTCATCGCCTGGGTATATCCGTGGGGCGACGGCGTTCCCACCTCGCAGGTGCCTCTCGGCATCTGCCCGATGCTTGCCGCCGAGCTGATCAAGGCGCAGGAGGGCTTTGACAAGTACGATGCCTTGGTGGACGGCCTTGCCAAGATGGACGGCATTATCGAGAACGCCAAGGTGAAGGTGAATGCCGAGCTGGGCGAAAAATTTGCCGATTTGTGCGAAGAGAACAAGTTCTTCTACATTCTGGGCTCCGGCGCCAACTTCAGCCAGACCTATGGCTTTGCTATCTGCAGCCTGATGGAGATGCAGTGGCAGCACTGCAGCTACATCCACTCCGGCGAATATTTCCACGGTCCGTTCGAGTGCACGGAGAAGGGCGTGTTCTACTTCCTGCAGATGGGCTCTTCCTCTGCCCGTGTGATGGACGAGCGTGCACTGGCCTTCCTGAAGACGCACACTGACCGCCTGATGGTGCTGGATGCCATGGAATACGGCATGGGCGCTGTGGATGAGGGCGTGCGCGCCTATCTGGAGCCTGCGCTGTTCTACGCCATGAACGTGGAGCTGCGCGCTGCCCGCGGCAAGCGCTTCGACCATTCGCCCGAGATCCGCCGCTATATGGGTATCGAACAGTATTGATTTCTGAACTATAAAGTTCAATTTTGGAAAGGAAGCTGTGAAACCATGTCTTACAATGTAAAAGTGCTTGGCTTCGGCGACAACGTCGTGGATAAATACGAGCATATCAAAACCATGTATCCGGGCGGCAACGCCGTGAACTTTGCCGTGTTTGCAAAGAAGCTGGGCGCAGAGCGCAGCGCCTATATGGGTATTTTCGGCTCTGACAAAGAGGCCGAGCACGTCATTGCCTCTCTGCAGGAGGAGGGCGTGGAGCTGGTGAAGTGCAGGCAGGTCATCGGGGAGAACGGCGCCGCGCGCGTGACGGTGAACCCCGACAACGGCGACCGCATTTTCCTGGGCTCCAACGAGGGCGGCATCCGCGGCGACATGCTGTACGCGCTGGACCGCTTTTCCATCGAATATGTGAAGGGCTTCGACCTTGTGCACTCCGGCAACTACTGCTTCACCGAGCGCGAGCTTCCGAAGGTTAAGGCCGCGGGCGTGCCCATCAGCTTCGACTTTTCAGACGATTCCACGGATGAATACTATGAGCGCATCGCCCCGCTGGTGGATTATGCATTCATGTCCTGCAGCGACATCTCGAAGGAAGAAACCTACGAAAAGCTGAAAAAGGTGTCTGCCCTGGGGCCCAAATTTGTGTGCGCATCCCGCGGCGACGAGGGCTGCATCGCCTTCGACGGCAATGAGTTCTATGTGCAGGGCATCAAGCCTGTCACCAATATGGTGGACACCATGGCGGCGGGCGACAGCCTGCTGACGGCCTTCCTGGTGAGCTATGTCTCCAAAGAGAAGGAGGGCCAGGGCGGCCCGCAGGCCATCCGCGAAAGCCTGGACCTCGCGGCGGGCTTTGCCGCAAATACCTGCGGCCTGGCGGGTAGCTGGGGCCACGGCAAGGTATACGAATAAGCAGAAACGGAATACCAACCTGTCAGCAAAGCGGGAGGTGGCGCTGCCGCCCCCCGCTTTGCACCATTTTGAAATAAGAAAAGAGGGAATTTTTATGAGCAAAACTGTGGCGGCTGTGGGCTTCTGCTGTGCGGACGTGTACGAAAAGCTGAATAAGTTCTACCCCACCGGCAACGGTGTGGACTGGGGTGTGCATCTGGCGCGCATGGGCGTGCCCGTCAGTGTGGTGAGCGTGGTGGGCACCGACAGCTACGGCGAAAAGATGAAGCAGGCCCTTGCGGCCGAGCATATCGACATCTCGCATCTGCGCACGGAAAAGGGCGACACCTGCAAGATGATGATGGACCTGAAGAACGGCACAGACCGTGTGCATCTGGAAGAGATAGAGGGTGTGATGGCGGACTATGCCCTCACGGACGATGAATTTGATTTTGTTGCAAAGCACAGCATGCTGCACACAGACCTGTTCGGCAAGGTGCTGGACAAACTGCCCGCCTGGAAGGCAAAGGGCGTGGAAGTGGTGATGGATTTTTCCGTGTTCAGCGAGGACCCCGAATATGAATGTGAAAAGCTGTTCCCCTATGTGGACTATGTGTTCCTCTCCTATGACGGAAAAAAGGACGATCACATTAAGGAATGGGTGAAAAAAATCCACTCCTACGGGCCGAAGCTGGTCACCGCCACCATGGGTGAGCTGGGCAGCATCTGCTATGACGGTACTACCCTGCATGAGTTCGGCATTGTGCCCGCCAAAGTGGTGAACACGGTGGGCGCAGGCGACAGCTACATCGCTGGCTTTACCTATGGCATCCTGAACGGCTGGAGCGTGCCGGAATGTATGAAGAAGGGCGCAGAAGTCTCCAGCGCCGTGGTTTCAAAGTTCGAGCCGTACTAAAGGCCGGGCGCTGCTTTGCACTGTGCGCCGGGCTATCCCCGGCAGGTGCACAGGCGTTTTATAAAAAGCAGGCGGCGCGGCAGATCTGCCGCGCCGCTGCAGAAGGAAGGGAACGGTCATGCTGATTGATATGCATATCCACCCCATTTTTTACGGCCCAATCTGCGGCGATGAAAACGAGCTGCAGTTCCGCGGCGACACCTTCGGCGTGTGGAAGCAGGGGCCCATGGGGTTTGATGAGCTGTTTGCAGAATGGAATATCTGCGGGCTGACACAGGCGGCGCTGCTGCCGCTGGACGTCACCACAACGGCAGGCGGCTGGGTGGTGACGAATGATGAGGTGCACAGGCTTTGCCAGATGCACCCGGATAAATTCTATGGCTTTGCCAGTGTGGACCCGCACCGCGCGGACGCGCTGGAGGTTTTGAAAAAAGCCTTTCACGAGCAGGGCCTGTGCGGGCTGAAGCTTCACCCGGCAAAACAAAAGTTTGACCCGAATGCGGATTTTATGGAGCCCATTTACGCGCTGTGCGAAAAAGAAAACAAGCCCATCATCTTCCATGCAGGCCTTTCGTGGGAGCCGGACGCGCCCTCCAAATACGCCCATCCGCTTGCATTTGAAGAGATTGCCATCCGCCATCCGAAGCTGCGCATGTGCCTTGCGCACTTTGCCTGGCCGTGGGTGCGGGAGATGGTGATGCTGATGATAAAATATCCGAATGTCTATACGGATACATCGCTTCTGTATGTGGATTCTCCGGAAGAGCAGATGCAGGAGCTGTTCACGAAGGATATGGGCCCCATGTGGTTCGAGCGCTGCTTCCCGAAGCAGGTGATGTTCGGCTCCAATGGGCCGCGCTTCCGCGCTTTTAAGCTGAAGCGCGCGCTGGACAAAGTGCCCATGCGGAGCTTTGCCCGCGAAAACCTGTATTATAAAAATGCGCTGCGTTTTCTCAGCGGCGGGGAGGTGTGAGCCATGGTTGTGCTGAAAACCATCCGTCATTTGAGCGAGAGTGTGGAGGAATATTTCAACATCACCCGGCAGGTGCACGACATCGTGCGCGAAAGCGGTGTGAAAAACGGCTTTGTGGCCGTCATTACCGCCCACACCACCACGGGCATCGTGGTGAACGAGGCCCTTCCCTGTGTGGAGGCCGATATTTCTGAAATGCTGGAGAAGTCTGTACCGCTGGAGGCTCCTTACCTGCATGCGCACTTTCTGCCCACCTACGGCGCCACCAGCAACAATTCCCAGGGCCACCTGAAAAGCGTGCTCACCGGAAACCACTGCATGTTCCCGGTGGTGGACGGCGAAATCGTCTGCGGCGGCGCACAGGATATCTACCTTGTGGAATTCGACGGCCCGCAGCTACGGAAGGTGTTTGTGGAAGTAATGGGGGAATGACCGCACCCGTGCGGTGAAAGGAAGTGGGAAAGTGGAACGCAAGTGGCTTTTTTTTGACATAGACGGCACGCTGGTGCCGTTTGGGGAAAATGCGCGCCCTTCGCCCCGCACACTGGAGGCACTAGCGGCGCTGCGCGCGCAGGGCCACAGGGTGTTTTTATGCACAGGGCGCACCAAGTGCGACATTGGCAGGACGCTGCTGTGCTTTGACGTGGACGGAGTCATTTCCGGCGCGGGCGCCCGCATTGAAATGGACGGGGTATGTGTGCGCGAAAAGCTTCTGCCTTTGCGCATTCTGCGCCGTTCGGCTGCACAGATACTGCGGCTGCATGTGTCCTGCATCCTCGAAGGCACGCACGGCTTTTACTATGTGGGCCAGGGCAGCGTAAGGCTGCCCTGGGACTTCCCACGCGTGACGCGCGCGGGCGAAATCACGCGCGAAATGTGCGTGGAAAAATTTACAGCCCACACGGCCGGCGAGGCGGAGTTTGCGCCGCTGGCCGCCTGCCTTGCGCCTGTGTATGATATTTATGCCCGGCCGGACGGCCGATTTTTTGAAATGGTGCGCAAGGGGCAGGACAAGGCCTCGGCCATCCGCTGGCTGTGTGAAAAATACGGCGTTGCCAAAGAGGATACCTATGCATTTGGCGACAGCCAGAACGATTTGCCCATGTTCCGCACGGTGGGCACCAGTGTGGCCATGGGCTCGGCCCCGCATGCAGTATGCCGCGAGGCTGCCCTTGTCACCGGTGCGCTGGAGGAGGAAGGCGTGGCGGGCGCTTTGCAGCGGCTGGGGCTGATTTGACTACTACGCCTGATAATTTTTTCATTTTTTTCAAAAACATATGTAGAAAACATGTCCTTTCAGATAAGTATTCTCTGTTTTTAAGTTTTGAGCGACAAAAAACCGCATATATACACAAAAGGACGCAAAAATATTCATGCTTTTCCGGCAAAGCTTGTGCAGGTTTCCCATTTCCTGCTTTACGGCAGTAAATTACACGATTTTAACTTGACTTCATAGCAGAATGTTCTATAATAAATAAAAACTTTTGCATGACATATCAATACGTTATAGAATATCTTTTTCAGGCTGCCCGTGCCGAAAGGTACAAAAGGCCGCTTTTACAGGCAGCAGGCGCTTTGCGGCGCATGTGAATAAATTCAGAAGAAATAAGGGGAGAAATATGAAAAAGGCAACGAAATTGTGTGCACTCGTTCTGGCTGTCTGCATGGCTGCCGTCATGCTCACCGCCTGCGGCAGCGCCCCGGCATCCACGGCTTCCGGTGCATCTGCCGGCGGGGAAGCAGATGGACAGGTTGTTGTGAACCTTGCAAAAGATGTGGCACCGGAATCTATGGATCCCATCAATGCAGAGGACGGCTTTTCGATGGAGTTGATTGGCGCCACGATGAGCGGCCTGTATACGCTGGATGCAGACGATAACCTGGTGCCGGACCTTGCCACAGAATGCACTGTGAGTGAAGACGGCATGACGTACACATTCAAGCTCAGGGAAGACGCGAAATGGTCTAACGGTGATGCGCTGACGGCCCACGACTTCGTCTTTGCCTGGAAACGCCTGGCGGACCCTGCTGTGGCCGGTGCCTATACCTGGATGCTGGATGAAGTGCTGAGCGTGAAAAACGCGGCTGAGATTGCCACGGGCGAACTGCCTGTGGATGAGCTGGGTGTTTCTGCACCGGATGACTACACCTTTGAAGTGCAGCTGACGCGCCCCGTACCCTATTTTGAGCACGCCATGGTATTCACCCCGTTTTTCCCGCTGAATGAAAAATTTGTCACCGAGCAGGGCGACAGCTTTGCTCTGACAGTGGACGGCCTTCTGTTCAGCGGCCCTTACAAGATGACCGAATGGGATGTGGGCGGCACGCGTATGGTGCTTGAGAAAAATGAGAACTATTACAATGCCGACAGCATCAAAACCGATGTCATCAACTACCAAATCATTGCCGACACGCAGCAGGCAGTGATGAGCTATGAGAACGGCGATATCGACTATGTGAAGCTGACGGGCGACCTTGTGAACCAGTACCGCAATGAAGAGGGCTTCTCCACGCAAATTGGCGGCTATATCTGGAACCTTACGCCCAACTGCGAGAATGAATATCTCAGCAATGTGAACCTGCGCCGCGCCATCTCCTGCGCAGTGGACCGCGACACCCTTGTCAATTCTATTCTGAACGACGGCTCTGTGGTGGCGCAGGGCTATGTGCTGCAGGATTTTGCCAAGGGCCCGGACGGCAAGTATTTCCGTGAAACGGCCCCCTCTTACACCTTTACCGATAAGGAAAAGGCTGTGGAATACTGGGAACAGGCCAAACAGGAGCTTGGTACAGACACTGTTACCTTCACCCTGATGTATGAGGACAGCGAGTCGGCTTCGAATGTGGCGGCCTTTGTGCAGTCTGAAATAGAGACGACGCTGCCCGGCGTGACGGTGGAAATGCAGAGCGTTCCCAAGAAGGTTCGCATCGAAAACATGCAGAATTTTGATTTCGACCTTGTGCTGCACCGCTGGGGCTCGGACTATGACGACCCCAATGCCCTGCTGAGCCTGTATACGTCCGACCGCTTTGCAAACTCGAATTACGGCAAATGGGTGAATGAGGAATATGATGCCCTGCTGGACGCTGCACAGAACGAGCTTGCCCTGCAGCCGGAAGAGCGCTGGCAGGCACTGATTGATGCCGAGGCTATCCTGATGGATGAGATGGGCATGATCCCGCTGTATCAGAACGGCGAGGCCACCCTCACCCGCCCGGGTGTCACGGGTATGGATTACCACTTTATCGGCATTGAATGGATTTACCGCGATTTGAACAAGACTTCCGCATAAGGGGAATCCCGCAAGGCGAAACCCGCATGTAACGGAACCTGGCCGCCGTGGGATATGCTGGGCATATCCCACGGCGCTTTTTTCAAACAGGCCGTCAGAGACCTGTAAAAAAGCCCGCTTGTGCGGGCAGGCAAGGAGCCCTTCCATGAAAAAATATGTGTTCAAGCGCCTGTGCATTGCAGTGGTGACGGTGTTCGTCATTCTGTTCGTTCTGTTTTTGATGCTGGAACTGATGCCGGGCTCGCCGTTCAACGACGAAAAAATGACGGAAACACAGAAAATGATGCTGAACCAGAAATATGGGCTGGATAAGCCTGTGATGGTGCGCTTTTTCAATTATATCAAAAATATGCTCACCGGCGATTTTGGCGTGTCCTATTCGATTCAGAAGAACATGCCGGTGGCAGATATGCTGGGGCCAAGGCTTCTGATATCGCTGCGGCTGGGGCTGCAGGCAGCGGCCGTGGGCAGCGTCATAGGCCTTGTGCTGGGCATTGTGGCGGCGCTGAAGCGCAACACCTGGTTCGACACGCTGGCCACCATTGTGTCGGTGCTGGGCATCAGCCTGCCAAGCTTTGTGTTTGCGCTGGGGCTTTCCTACTTTTTGGGGTTCAAAATAAAAATGTTTCCTCTGATTTACAGCACGGCAGAGCCGGGGCTTTCCAGCGTGCTGCCCACCATTTCGCTGTGCATGTTCACAGTGGCCTCCATTGCGCGCTACGCGCGAAGCGAGATGGTGGAGGTTCTCACCTCCGATTATATTCAGTTGGCAGACGCCAAGGGCATTTCGCGCACACGCCTCATCACCCGGCACGCGCTGCGCAACACACTCATCGGCATCATTACTGTGCTGGCGCCGCTTGTGGTGAACCTGATGACCGGCTCGCTTGTGGTGGAAAAGGCATTTTCCATCCCCGGCATCGGAAGTTATTTTATTACGGCTATCCAGAACAACGATTACAATGTCATCCTTGGCATCAGCTTTATCTACAGCGTGATGTTCATTGGCGTGATGCTGCTTGTGGACATTCTGTACGGCGTGATAGACCCGCGTATCCGCCTTGCGAAGGAGGAATGACAAAGTGGAAGAAAAACGCACCCTCACAGCGGAGGATTTCCGCTTTGTAAACCGCCATCCGAAGGCGGAGATAGACGAAAACTATGCCAGCCAGTCTTATGGGCGCGATGTGCTGGCGCGCCTGTGCGCCAACAAGGGCGCCATTATCGGCCTTGTGCTCATCATACTGGTGATGCTGTTCGCCATTGTGGCGCCCATGGTAAGCGGTTATACATATAAGGATGTCAATGCGGCGGCAACGAACCTGCCGCCCAAGATACCCGGCCTTGAAAAGCTTGGCATCTTTGACGGCACGCTGAACGGCGTAGACATATATGCGCAGAAGGGCATTGAGGAATACCACTATTTCGGCACCGACAACCTTGGGCGCGATATTTTCACCCGTGTGGGCGAAGGCACACGCATTTCGCTGATGATAGCCTTTTTGTCCATCACGGTAAATCTGCTTATCGGCGTGGTATATGGGCTTATCTCAGGTTATTTCGGCGGCTGGGTAGACAATGTGATGCAGCGTTTTATCGAGATATTGGTGGGCATACCGTCCATGGTCATTCTGACGCTTCTGCTGCTTGTGATGAAGCCCGGCATCGCAAGCATTGTCATTGCGCTCACTATCACCTCATGGGTAAACATGAGCCGAATCGTGCGCGCACAGGTGCTGAAGCTGAAAAACCAGGAATTTGTCCTGGCGTCCAAAACACTGGGCACGCCCAGCCTGCGCATCGTGCGCAAGGACATGCTGCCCAATGCATTTGGACAAATCATTATCACCTTTACCTTTTCCATTCCGGACGCCATTTTTCTGGAGGCATTCCTTGCCTTCATCGGCCTTGGCGTGCAGGAGCCCATGGCATCGCTTGGCTCTCTGATCAACACCGGTTATAAATCCGCCATGACATATCCGTATATGATTGTGGCGCCGGTGGTCATTCTGGCCATTCTGATGCTCAGCTTCACCGTGCTGGGAGACGGCCTGCGGGACGCCATTGACCCGCAGATGAAAGAGCAGTGAGGAGGCCGCAGCAATGGACGAGAGAAAACATGTTCTGAAAATACGCGGCCTTGATGTGTCGTTCAAGACGTCTGCCGGTATGGTAAACGCCGTGCGCGGGGTAGATTTGGATTTGTTTGAGGGCGAGACGCTTGCCATTGTGGGCGAATCCGGTTCGGGCAAATCTGTCACAGTGAAAACGGTAATGGGCATCCGTGCCTCGAATGAGACGGTGAACGCCGGCAGCGTGGAATTCACTTACCGCGATGGGGAAAAAGAAGTGACGGAAGACCTTGTAAAGCTCTCTGCCAAAGAAATGCGCCGGCGCATTAAGGGCAAGCGCATTGCCATGGTGTTTCAAGACCCCATGACCAGCCTGGACCCCACCATGACCATTGGCAAACAGATTATGGAGGGGATGTGCTACCATTATAAAACGGCCAAGGCAGAGGCGTACAAGCGCGCAGTAGAGCTGCTGGAAGAGGTTGGAATTGAAGATGCGGAAAAGCGCATGAAAAACTATCCGCACCAGCTTTCGGGCGGCATGCGCCAGCGTGTGGTGATAGCCATTGCGCTTGCATGCAGGCCACAGCTTCTGATTTGCGACGAGCCAACCACGGCGCTGGATGTAACAGTGCAGGCAAAAATTCTGGAGCTTATTCAGGATATTCAAAAGCGCACCGGCATCGCCGTTATTTATATCACGCACGATTTGGGTGTGGTGGCGAAAATAGCCGATTTTGTAGATGTGATGTATGCAGGAAAAATTGTGGAATCGGGCACGGTAGACGACATTTTCTATGAGCCGCGCCACCCATACACCTGGGGGCTTTTGTCCTCCATGCCAGACCTTGACACCGCCGATGAAAAACTGTACACCATTCCCGGCTCACCGCCGAACCTGCTTCACCCGGTGAAAGGCGATGCCTTTGCGCCGCGCAATGAATATGCTATGGCGATAGACTTTGAAGAGGAGCCGCCCATGTTCACAATCAACAGCCATCACAAAGCAGCCACTTGGCTTTTGCATCCGCAGGCGCCCAAGGTAGAGATGCCGACGCAGCTGAAAAGGCGCATAGACGCCATGCTGAAAGGGGGCCGGTGATATGGATACCGCGGCAAGGCAGCCCCTTTTGAAAGTGGAGCATCTGAAGCAGTATTTCAAAGTGAACAAAACCTTTACCGTGAAGGCGGTAGACGACATCTCGTTCGAGATATTCCCGGGCGAGACCTATGGCCTTGTGGGCGAATCCGGTTCGGGCAAATCCACCACGGGGCGCAGCATCATACGCCTGTATGACCCAACCGGCGGCACCATTATCTTTAACGGCGAAAATATCACCGGCAGGCTGACGGCGGCGCAGACAAAGATGCTGCGCACAAAAATGCAGATGATTTTTCAGGACCCCATGGCGTCTCTGAACCCGCGGGAAAAGGTAATAGACATTATTGCGCAGGGGCTGGACGTGCACCACCTGTACAAGGATGCCGCCGAGCGGCGCGACAAGGTGTACCGCATGCTGGAGCGCGTGGGCCTCTCGCATGAGCACGCCAACCGCTACCCTCACCAGTTTTCCGGCGGGCAGCGTCAGCGCATCGGCATTGCGCGTGCACTGGTGATGAACCCGGACCTTGTCATTGCCGACGAGGCCATCAGCGCGCTGGATGTATCCATTCAGGCACAGGTGGTAAACCTGATGAAGGATATTCAGAAAGAGACGGGCTGTGCGTATCTGTTCATTGCACATGACCTTTCCATGGTCAAATATATCTCAGACCGCATTGGCGTGCTTCACCTGGGCCATCTGGTAGAGACGGGCTCGAAGGAAGAGATATTTGAAAACCCCGTCCACCCTTATACGAAAAGCCTTCTTTCCGCTATTCCGCACACGAACCCCCGTGTGGAAAAGCAGCGCAAGGCAGTGGGATATGATTATGCAAAAAGCGGCATCCGCTATGAAAACGGCACCCGGCGTCTTGTGGGCGGCACACACTATGTACTGGCCACAGACGAAGAGTTTGCCGCTTGGACCGCGCAGAAAGGAACCGGAGAACAATGACCTTTGATATGAAGAAAGTATATGACTACATCGACCAGCATGCGGACGAATATACAGAATTCCTGCGCACGCTGGTGCGCCAGCCCAGCATCGCCGACACGGGCGAGGGCATTCAGGACATGGTAAGGCTGGTAAAAAAGTCTCTGCGAGGCATAGGGGCGCAGCCGCAGGAGGTGCCCACGCCGGGCAACCCCGTCATCTATGCCGAGATAAAGGGCGAGCGCGATAAGACCTTCGGCTTTTACGACCACTATGATGTGCAGCCGGTAGACCCCCTGAACGAGTGGGTGACGCCGCCCTATTCCGCCGATGTGCGCGACGGCGCCATTTACGGCCGCGGCGTGGCGGACAATAAAAACGGCCTTGCCTCTAAAATATGTGCAGTGGACGCGTTTTTGAAGGTGTACGGCAGGCTGCCCGTAAACGTGAAGTTCATTGTAGAAGGCGAGGAAGAGATAGGCAGCCCCAACCTGGAGGTGTTTGCCAAAGCCCACCCCGAGCTGCTGGCCTGTGACGGCTACAACTGGGAGGGCGGCGTGAAGGAGCCGGGCGAGCCCGCACAGGTACACTTCGGCGCCAAGGGCCTTCTGTATGTGGAGCTGGAATGCCAGGGCCCCAAGACAGATTCACACTCCTGCTATGCCCCTATTGTCACAAATCCGGCATGGCGCCTGGTGTGGGCGCTGAGCACCCTGAAGGACAAGACGGACCGTGTGCTGATCCCGGGCTTTTACGACAAGGTGCGCCCACTGACGCAGGAAGAAATAGACATTTTGAAAACAGACCCCTACAATACCGAGGCGGCCAAGGAATATTTCGGCATCGACCATTTCTTGAACGACAAAACGCGCGATGAAGTGCTGCGCGGTATGTATTATGAGCCCACCTGCAATATCTGTGGCCTCGTTTCGGGCTATATTGACCCGGGCCAGAAGACGGTTCTGCCCGCAAAGGCCGGTGTGAAGATAGATTTCCGCCTTGTGCCCGACCAGGACCCGGAAGAGATTGCCGCTTCGCTGCGCAAATATCTGGACGACAACGGCTTTGCAGATGTGCAGCTGAAGGTGACGGCTGCCGCGCCCGCTTTCCGCAGCGACCCGCACTCTCCCTTTGCGCGCGCTGTGGTGAACGCCCTGCGCGGCCTGTACGGCGAAGAGCCCGCCCTGCATTACAGCATGGACGGCACGTCGCCCATGCATGTGTTCTGCAAAGAGCAGAATATTCCTGCCGCCATGTTTGGCGCCACCAGCGACCGCTCTCTGATTCATGCGCCCAACGAGCACCTTACCATCTCTTCTTATATTGAGGATATTAAAATCATTGCTGCGGTGATGAACCAGATGGCGCTGGAGGACTGAACAAGCCGCCTGCCGGAGGCCAGGCGCGGTTCCTGCCGGGCGGGCAGCAGCTTTTCGCCCGGCCGCGGCGCAGGCGGCCGTTCAGGGCCCTGTGCCATGGCGGGCCCCGGCATCCCGCGCACAGCGTGGCAGGCCCGCAGATATTGAAAAAAGGAGCGTGCCGTCTTTTGAAAACAATTTTGTGCTTTGGCGATTCCAACACCTTCGGCTATGTGCCCGGCACCGGCGGGCGTTATGCGCGCGAGGTGCGCTGGCCCTGTCGCATGGCACAGCTTTTGGGGGAAGGGTATGAGGTGGTGGCCGAAGGCCTTTCCGGGCGTACCACAGTGTTTTCCGACTATATTGAGCCGTACCGTGCAGGCATCGAGCAAATCGTGCCCATCGTGCAGAGCCATGCGCCGGACGCGCTGGTGGTGATGCTGGGCACAAATGATACCAAGACGCGCTATCATGTGTGCGCGCAGGAGATAGGCTACGGCATGGAGGAGCTTCTGCTTCGCCTTCGCACAGCATGCCCCTTTTCACCTGCGCCGAAGGTGGTGCTGGTATCGCCTGCGCCGCTGCGCTGCAAAGAGGGCATTGAGTTCTCTCTATCCAGTGTGGAGAAATCAAAAGAGCTGGCCCCCATTTACGCCGGCATTGCCCGGCGCTTCGGCTGCGGCTATTTCGATGCAGGGCAATTTGCCGTCCTGGGTGAGGACGGCATTCATTTCACGCCGCAGGACCACGCCGAAATGGCCCGCCGCGCCGCGGCGGCCGTGCAGGCGCTGTTTTCCTGAGCTGCCCTGAAGCCATAGCCGCCGGTTAAGCAGGCGGCCTGAGTAAGCCCTATAAGGCATTATTACCGGCAAGCGCCTTCAAGACGCGCCGAAAATTCTGCCGCCTGCACGGCCGCCCCACAGCACGCAAACGGATGAGCCCCCGCTCTGGCAAAAGCTTTTCTGTCCTGTAAGGCTGGCTGTCAGCGGCCCGCTTTGCTTGATACTGGAGGCGAAAGCCTTTTTACGGGGTGCCTTTGCCGGCTCTGCCGGCGGCTTCTCCAACCTCACAAAACGCAAGCCCTCTTCCTGCGGGAAGAGGGCTTTTGTCTGCGGATTGCGCCGCAAGGGGGCGTTATGCCTCCAGGCATTCCGGGTGCGTCTTGAAATAATAGGTGAGCATGTGCAGAATGTTCAGGTGCACATCCTCAATCTGCTCATAGCTTTCGCGCCGCACCACAAAGGCTGCCTCGGCAAAGGCTTTAATCTTTCCGCCCTCAAAGCCTGAGAGCGTGATGATGTGCGCATGCTTCTGCGCCGCAAACTCGCATGCGCGCACCAGATCGGGCGAATTGCCCGAGGCCGATACGGCAATCAGCACGTCGCCGTCGTTCATCAGGTTGCCGAGCTGAAAGCTGAAAATGTCCTCAAAAGAGAAATCGTTGCCCAGCGCGGTAACTTTTTCAATGTTGTCGCAGACAGACAGCACACGGAAGCGGCGCTTTCCCGGGGTCTGCACGGCGTTTTTGCCAAAGTCGCACACAAAGTGGTTTGCCGTGCCCGCGCTGCCGCCGTTGCCCATGATGAACACCTGTTTGTCATGGAACCATGCCTGCCTCAAAATTTCCACCGCTTTGGCAAACTCCGGTTCTTCAATGGCCCAGATGGCGTCCGTGAGGCTTTTTTTGTAGGTGTCGAGATATTCTTTCATCAAAATCATCCTTTCTCTGCCCGCAGGATGGCCAGTGCGGCTGCGGCATACAGCCCGCCGTCATAGCCCAGCGGCGTGGGCATTACGTCCACATTGCCGCTTGCTTTGCGGTAAATATTCCGGCCAAGCGCCTGTTCAAGCGCCGGGCCGAACACATCGTATGCGAGGCTTACGCCGCCGCCCAGTATGACGCGGGCCGGGTTCAGAATATTTACGGCCTGCGCCAGTGCCGCGCCCAAAAGCCGCCCTTCCAGCGCAAAGGTGCGAAGCGCAGCCTCCTCGCCCGCCCGCGCGCGGGCGGCAATCTCTTTCGCCGTGGGCGGCGCGCCGTCTTCGCCCGGCGTGCCGCCAAGCTCCATATAATTTTTAGTGATGGCAGGCCCCGCGGCATGCGCCTCCAGGCAGCCGCGTTTGCCGCAGCCGCACGGGCGCCCGTTTTCCACCGCCGTGCAGTGGCCAAGCTCGCCCGCGTTGCCAAGGGCCCCGGTATACAGCGCCCCGTTCAGAAACAGCGCGCCGCCGATACCGTTGGATACCGTCACATAGAAAAAATCGTCCACAGCTTTTCCGGCCCCGAACAGCCGCTCGGCCAAAGCGCATGCCCGCGCGTCGTTTTCAATGGCTGTGGGCAGGCCGAACTCCTGCCTCAGCAGGTGCGCGATGGGAAGCTCCCGAATGCCGGAAAAGCTGGCCTCCACCCACATGCCGCTGGCGGCGTCGGCCAGGCCGGGAATGGTGGCCCCAGCCGCGCAGGGCCTCTGCCCGGGGCAGCGGGCCAGCACGGCGTGCCCCGCGCAGAACAGCTCGCTCAGCATGGCCTGCACCGTATGCCCGGCCCACAGGCTTTTCTGACGGGCCAGCACGGTGCCGTCCCTGCGGACAAGGCCCACATTATATTTCGAGCCCCCAATGTCAAAGCACAGGAAGGTTTGCATCATTCGCCCTCTCTTTTACAGAATTTGCGGTACTGCGCCAGCACCTCATCCGGGCGGGAGGTGCCCGTCTGCCCTATTTTGCGGATGGTGACGGAGGCGCACAGGTTGCCCAGCTCTGCCGCCTCCTGCCAGGTGGCGCCCGCGCACAGCGCGCTCACCATGCCCGAGGTGCACACATCGCCGCAGCCGCACACGTCCATCACCCTGGGGGCGGGCAGGGCGGGCACCAGCACGCTGGCGCCCTTCTGCTCTACCAGCACACCCCTGCTGCCGCAGGTTATCACGGCGCGGCGGCCGGTGCGCCTGCGCAGCTCGCGCTGGCACTGGCTCATCACCGAATGGCTGAAGGCGTCGTCTGCATGCTGCGGCCCAAGCACAAGGCTGCGCGCCTCTTTGTCGTTGCACTTGATGGTGACGCCGGTGAACTCATCTGCAAAGGCGCGGGAATCGGCAAAAATCAGAAGCTCGGGGTATTTCTGCGCCGTATCAGCCAGCGCCGCGCGCATCTGTGCCGTCACCACCCCGGCGTCGGGCTCCGTCAGCTGGTCCAGCACAATCAGCGCATCGCTCTGCGCCGCCGCGCGCTGCATATTGCATATCAGCTGCTGCTGCGCATCGGGCGGCGTGGGCCTGCGGTTTTTGATGTCGAAGCGGTTGTGCTCTGCTTCTGCCCTGCTTTTTGGGGAAAGAAACATCGGCTTTGTGTAGGCGGGGGTGAAAATATCGCCGCGCCGCACCACCCCGGCGGTGCCGATACCCGCTTTTTCCAGCAGGCGCAGCAGCTCAAAGCCCTCGCCGTCGTCGCCCACCATGGACACGGCCTGTACGTCGCCCACGCCCAGCGCAGCCAGGTTGTTCAGCACTGTGCCCGCGGCCCCGGCGCTCTGCCTGCGGCCCGTCACCTGGTAGGCGGTAAGGCCAGTTTCCACGCTGGGCTCGTCCAGGCTGCGGTCCACTTCCCACCAGCGGTCCAGAAACAAGTCGCCCACCACGGTGATATGCAGGCGGCCGAACCCGGCCAGCAGCTCCTGCAAGCGTGCCTGTGTCATATCGCTCGCCTCCTGTTCACGGCCTGCTGTGCAGAAGCTGCCAGCTCAGCGCGCGCACAGTGTCGCGGTGCACGCCCTGCACATAATAGCTCTCTCCCCCGTCGGCCACGGTGCGCGCCATGATGGTCTTCCAGGGGCGGAAATAATAGCGCGGGTCGCTTTTCGGCGGCGCCTCGTGGATGTTTTTTCCCTCCAGCGGCAGCAGGTCGAACACCGCCGTGGTGAAATGGCCGATGCTGCGCCCCTCCTGCTTTGCCACGTTGCGCGCCATGGAAAGCGCCTTCAGGTATACCTCCGGCCCAATCACCGCCGAGCCGAAATTCAGGAACACGCCGTTTTCCAGATTTTCAATGGTGTGCGCGTAGATGAGAAAATCGGTGTAGGTGGCCTCGCCCAGCGCCGCGCCGTCGGCCTCCGGCTGCTCGTGCACGATGTCGCACCCGATGCCGATGTGCACCGTGGCGGGCACGTGCAGCTTGTAGCACGCGGCCAGCACGCTGTACCGGGCATAGGGGAAATCGTGCTCTACAATCCATTTGCCCAGCGCCTCACCGGCGCCAAGGCCCAGCTTTGCACCCTCGTTCAGGGCGCGGATGTATTGGGCGTCCTCCTGCCAGAGGCCGAACTGCCCCTCACTGATATACTTTGCCACGCTTTCCGTGGTGGCGCCTATCATGGCAAATTCAAAATCATGGATGGCGGTGGCGCCGTTGAAGGCAAAGTGGGTGATATACCCCTCCTCTGCCAGACGGATGAGGCAGGGCCCCACCCCGGCGCGCACCACATGCCCGCCCATCATCATCAGCACGCTGGCGCCCTTTTCGCGCGCCGTGCGCACGCGCTGCGCCAGAAGGTCGATGGTGTCATGGCGGTATTCGGGCTGTTCGTCCGGGTTTACCATCACGCTCAAATCAAGGTCGTGCACGCGCTCGCACAGGGGCAGAAGCTTCAGGCGCGAGCGGTCAAACTGTTCAAACGGCATGTCACTGTGCCTCCTTTTCAAACAAAAATGCTTCCAGCTCATCCAGGCGGCGGTAGTCGGGGATGATGATGTCCGCCCCGGCGCGGATGAGGCGCTGGCGCTTCCATTCGTCAACGCCCTGCCTTGTCTTTTCGTTCGAGGCCACGCCGCAGGCAAACCCGCCGGCCGCCTTCACGTCCTCTATCTCCACATAGCCGTCGCCAAACCCCAGCAGGGCTTCGCCCGGCAGGCTGTTTTCTCGCAGGAGGCGCTCGATAACCATTTTTTTCGAGAATGTTTTGTAGTCGCGCTGCGCGCCGTAGATATGCGGGCCGAAATACTCCGTCAGGCCCAAAAGCGCAGCCTCCTCCTTCACGTGCCCGTCGTCTGTGCCGCTGGCGAGGTACAGGGTGACACCGCGGCGGCGCAGCATAGCAAGAAGCTGCTGCGAGCCGGGCACAAGCCAGTCCTCCGGGGCGCAGGCGCCGCTGGCAAGGCCGGTGCGCCGCCCGTCCACCGCATGCAGCAGCCTGCGCACATATTCGTCCTTGTATTCCTGCGGGTCTTTTGCGCTGCCGCCCAGGGCGCTGATGCGCCGGGCAAGCTCGATGCACTGGTAGATGGTCTGCTTGCCCGTATTCACGAAGATGAATTCCTTTGCCTCTTCGTAGATATCCTCATAGGCTCTGCCCGCCGCGCCGGGCGCGGCGGCAAGCTCGCTTGCAAAATAGGGTATCATGATGCCCTGCCAGCCCTCGCGGATGAGGCTGAGCGTGCCGTCGAAATCAAACACGGCATAGCGGAATTCCCTGTGCGCCCCCCTGGGGCGCATCACCTCCAGCGTTTTGTATTCCATAGTCAAAACCTTTCTCTTTCCCTCATGTTTTTTGACGCGCAGAAGGGCTGTGCGGGCCAGGGCCTCTGCCCCGCGGCCGCACAGCCCTTTTACGCCGGTTTCTGCAATGCTTATTCCACCTTCAGGGCGGCGTCGAAGCTGACGTCTGAGGGTGAAAAATTGATTTTCTTTGTGAATTCGAAGGCTTCGGCGGCGCCGAAGGTGCGCTCCATGCCGCTGTCCTCCCACTCCACGCTCAGCGGGCCGTCGTAGCCCATCTGGTTCAGCTCACGGATGATGCCGTCAAAATCCACGTCGCCGTGGCCCAGAGATACAAAGTTCCAGCCCCGGCTTCTGTCGCCGAATTCGATGTGGCTGCCCAGAATACCGCTGCGCCCGTCCAGCTTGACCTTTACATCCTTCATGTGCACATGGTAGATGCGGCTTGCGAAATCGCGCAGGAAGAGGCAGGGGTCCATTCCCTGCCACTGCAGGTGGGAGGGGTCGAAGTTCAGGCCCAGCGTGGGGCGCCATTCCAGCGTGTCCAGCAGCCTTTTGGTGCTGTAATAGTCAAAGGCAATCTCGGTGGGGTGCACCTCCAGCGCCAGCCTGACGCCGCATTCGTCATACACGTCGAAAATGGGCGTCCACAGCTCTTTGATGCGGGCAAACCCCTCGTCCACCATGCTGGGCGGTGTCTGCGGGAAGGAATACCAGTATGCCCAGATGGGGCTGCCCAGAAAGCAGGTGACCACCTTGACGCCCAGCTTCTGCGCAGCGCGCGCCACGGTTTTCATCTCTTCCACCGCCCAGGCGCGTATCTCGTCCGGCCTGCCGGCAAGGGCATTGGGGGCGAAATTATCCAGGCGGGGGTCCCAGTTGTCGCCCACGCACTGGCCGATCAGGTGGGCGCCCAGCGCCCACACGTTCAGCCCGTACTTTTCCAGCGTGGCGCGGAACTGCGCCACATAGGCGTCGTCCTCCAGCACCTTGTGTACATTGATATGGGCCTGACAGGCCACCTCGATGCCCTCGTAGCCGATGGAGCTTACAAGTTTGCACAGCTCCTCCAGCGAAAGGTCGCCGAACTGGCCGGATGCAATGGTGATAGGTCGTTTCATATATGCTGCTGCCTCCTTATTCTACATCCACGGCTTTGTTCTGCTCGCAGGAAAGCTGGTTTGCAAACACGGCCTTCATGGCGGGCAGCACGCTCTCGCCGCTGATGGCGGGCGGGGTGCCTGTGCGGATGCTTTCAATGAATGCGTCGATGACGCCTGTGGACGTGCGCGCGCCGCTGGTCTGCTCTTTGTTTGAGGTGAGCTTATCCAGCTCGTAGGGCACCACGGTGCCGTCGCGCTTTTCCACAATGAGGGAATACCGCGGGTCGTCATACATGCGGATGACGCCGCCCGTGCAGTAGAGCTTTGTAGAGTTGTTCTCCTGCCCGTAATTCGTCCAGCCCACGGCCAGCGTGCCCACGGCGCCGCCTTCCAGCGTGTAAGTGCAGAAGGCATTGTCGTCCACGGTGATGGGGCTGCCGTCGGGGAATTTTTTATCCAGCGTGGCAAGCACGGCATAGGTGCGCACCACCTTCCGGCCGGTGAGCCAGATAATGAGGTCTGTTTTGTGCACGCCGAGGTCTGCCATGGCGCCGAACGAGGCCAGGCGCTTGTCGAAGAACCAGGAATCCTTTTTGCCCGTCCAGCCCTCGGGGCCGGGGTGGCAGAAATGCGTTTCAAAGGTGACAAGCGTGCCCACTTCGCCGCTGTCCAGTATTTTCTTTGCCTCTGCATGCGCTTTTGCAAGGCGCTGGTTCTGGCCTATCATCAGGTATTTGCCGCTTTCCCGCGCGGCGGCCACCATGGCCTCGCAGTCTGCCAGGGTGGTGGCCATGGGCTTTTCACACAGCACATGCTTGCCCGCGCGCAGCGCCTGAATGGCCATGGCCGCGTGGGAGGTGTTGGCCGTGCACACACTCACCGCATCTACGCCACTTGCCAGCAGCTCTTCCACAGAGCCGTACGCCCTGCCGCCGAACCTGCGCGCAAATTCCTCGGCCCTGCCGGGCACAAGGTCGTAGAACGCGGCCAGCTCGCAATTCGGGTTTTCCACATATTCGGGCGCATGCCTCACTTCGGTGATTTTGCCGCACCCGATGATGCCTATTTTTATCATTTCACTGCCTCCTCTTCAAAAAGGGCACCTGCCCTGAAAGCCGCCTTTTATTTTTTGTGGTTCTGGAAGCCCTGCAGCAGCACGGCAATGACGATGATGGCGGCAGAGATGGCGCCGTTCAGGAAGGTGGAGACATCCGCCGCTGTGAGGATGTTGGAGATGATGCGGAACATCAGCACGCCCACAAAGGTGCCCACAATCTTGCCACGTCCGCCGGACATGGCGGTGCCGCCGATTGCCACGGCGGCAATCGCATCCATTTCAAAGTTCAGCCCTGCGTTGGAGGCGGCCACGGCCGTCATGCGCGAGGCATAGATAACGGCGGCAAGGCCGCACATCAGGCCGGTGATGGTGAAAATGATGGTTTTGATGAACGTGACGTTGATGCCCGCCAGGCGCGCGCTGGTCTCGTTGGAGCCCACGGCGTAAATGTGCTTGCCGAGCTTTGTGTGCTTCATAATGATATGGAACACAATGGTGACGGCGATGAAGATGATCATCAGATAAGGGATTTTGAAGCGCCCGAAGCCGATGCCGCCCACGGCAAGCTGGCGGAAGGAATCGTACAGCGCCTTGTCCACAGTGAACGGGCCGCCGGAGCCGAAGTGGTTGATGATGGAGCGGCACGCGCTCTGCATGGCCAGCGTGGCAATCATGGCGGGCATGTGCCCCTTTGTGACAAGCAGACCGTTGATGGTGCCAATGACGATGCCGAACGCGCAGCAGAACAGCAGCATCACAATGGCGCTGCCCGTCTTGTTCAGCACCTCAATGCCGAAGCCGCCGATGATGGCAAGCTGGGCGCCCACGGAAATGTCGATCTGCCCGGCCGAAATGACCATGCTCATGCCCATTGCAATCAGCCCCACCATGGAGCTTTGCACAAAAAGGTTCGTAATATTGGTCCAGGAGAAGAAGTTCGGGTTCACGCAGGTGGCGATCACCAGAAGCAGAATCAGGGAAAGAATAAAGCTGTATTCTTTCACCACCATTTTGAAAAACTCTTTTGGAGTTTGTTTTTTCAAGGATTTAAGCATTTTTCGCACCCTCCACATTCGCGCCGGTAGAATAGTACATTACGTTTTTCTCGGTCATTTCCCCGCGGCTCATCACCGCGTTCACCCTGCCCTTGTAAAGCACCATGCAGGAGTCTGCCACCTTGTATATCTCGGGGAATTCAGACGAGAATACGATAATGGCCTTGCCCTGCTTTGCAAGCTCCAGAATAAGGTGGTAGATTTCAAATTTTGTGCCCACGTCGATGCCCTGCGTGGGGTTGTCGAACAAAAGCACTTCGGCGTCCGTCTCCAGCCATTTGCCGAGAATGACCTTCTGCTGGTTGCCGCCTGAAAGCGAGGTGATGGGGTTGGCCGGGCTGCCGGCCTTTATCTGCAGCGCCTTCTGCTGGCGCGCAAAGCGCTCGCGCTCGGCCCTGCCGCTGATAAGCAGCCTTTTCCACTTGGTGTTCAGAAACGCCATGGACATATTGTCTGTGATGGAAAGGTCGTCGTGGATGCCGCGCTCCTTGCGCATGCGCGGCACAAGCGCCACGCCGTGGTTCATGTGAAACTTGATGCTTCTGGCGCTTTCCAGCGTCTGGCCGCCGAAGCTGAGCCTGCCCCTGGCGGGTATCACGCCGAACAGCGCGTCTGCCAGCTCGTCGCGGCCGGAGCCCTGAAGCCCCGTGATGGCCAGCACCTCGCCCTTATGCAGCCGGAAGCTGATATCTTCAAACCCATCGCCGCACAGGCCCTGCGCCTCCATGGCGATATCCGGGCGGATATGGTTTTCATGGTTTTCAAACTCCGCATCGTGAAGCTGGCGGCCTATCATCAGCTCGGTAATGCCGTCCTCGTCGGTATCCTCAAATTTTCCCTCCGCCACCAGGCAGCCGTCGCGCAGCACATAGTATTTATCGCATATCTCGAACAGTTCGGGCATTTTGTGCGAGATATAAATAAAGCTGACGCCCTCTTTTTTCAGGCTGCGCATGATGCCGAACAGGTTTTCTATCTCGTGGGTGGAAAGGGCTGTGCTGGGCTCATCCATAATGATGAGCTCCGATTTGAACAGCAGCGCCTTTGCTATTTCCACAAGCTGCTTTTGCGCGGCGTTCAGGTCGCACACCAGCATATCCAGGTTGATGGCCACCTGCATGCGCGCCAGCACTTCGGCGCAGCGGCGCTTCATCTCGTCCTCGCGCAGCAGGCCGCCGCGGCTTATTTCGCTGCCGAGATACATATTTTCGAATACCTTCAGGTCGTTGCACAGGTTCAGCTCCTGATGGATAAACCGGATGCCGTGCTGGTTGGCCACTTTGGCGCTTGCCATCACTACCCGCTTGCCGTCGATGAACACGCCGCCCTTCGTGGGAAGGTAGGTGCCGGCCAGCACGTTCATAAGCGTGGATTTTCCGGCGCCGTTTTCGCCCAGCAAACCCAGAATCGTACCGGGCTCGACGGTGATGCTGACATCGTTCACTGCGCGGGTGGGGCCGAATTCCATCACGATGTTTTTCATTTCCACAAGCATCGTGCAGTCTCCTCCTTGTTTTGATAAAAAAGAGGCCAGCCGGCAAAGGCCGGCCGGCCCCAGAATGTCATGCTTTGCCTAGGTGCCGTGCATCACTCGTTGATGGCATAGCGCGTGGCATACGCATCGCTGGCGCGGTAGCTTTCGAAATCTTCATCGCCGGCCAGTTCCGCATTGGTGATGGAGAAGGAGGGGATGAGGTACGTGCCGTTCTCGTCCTGCTCGGCGGAATACGGCTCTCCGATCAGGTCGCCGATGCCAAGCTCGAACGCGTCGCGGATGAAGGACGGCGAGAAGAAGCTCGTCCAGAACTTGACGCCCAGCTTCGTGCTCTCAAATTTCTGCATCGTCTCTTCGCGGCCGCCCACAGAGGTGATGAGCTTCACGTTGATGGTGGCCTCGCCGGAATAGGCGTCCAGCGCGTTCATAACGCCGTCCACAATTTCGTCGTCGTGCGTCACGATGAGGTCAAGGGCCTCAATCTCTTCCACAGAGTGCGCGTTCAGCCAGTCTTCCATCTGGCCCTGCGCCTCTTCGGTAGACCAGTTGGTCACCAGCGTCTCGGACACCTGGTTGAAGTTGTCGCCCAGCACGCCGTCCATGCCGTCGCTGCGCTGGCTGGTAACGGTAGAGCTGTCGCCCACGAAGCGCAGGTACTGCACATCGTCGTCCTCCGCAAAGAACTCGTTCAGGTATTCGCCCATGTTTTTGCCAATGCCCACGTTGTCGCCCATGATGTCGCCCACAAACGTGTCGGCGGTGAAGCCTTCGATAAGGCGGTCATACACCACCAGCTTCACACCGGCGTCCACAATGCTCTGCGCGGCGCTGCGAAGGGCCTCGCCCTCCATCGGCCACAGGATAATCATGTCGATGTCGCCGCCGGCCAGCAGGTTTTCAATGGCTTCAATCTGCGCCGCGGCGTCGATGCCGTCGCGCACGGTGATATCCATGCCGGGGTATTTTTCCATCATTTCTTCGGCCATCAGGTTCGCCTGCGCAACGCTCTCGCCGGTGAAGCCATGGTCGCCGGAGGGCGTCACCACGCCAATCTTGTAATCATAGCTCTGCGTGCTTGCGGGGGTAGAGCCACCCGTGGAGCCTGCCGCAGAAGCCGTGCTGGAAGCGGGCGCGCCGCCGCAGGCCACCAGGCTCAGCGCCAGTGCCGCTGCCAAAACAACTGCCAGGAACTTTTTCATAAAACGAGCCTCCTTATGTACTGTAGCCCTGTGCTTTACAGGGCACGTTTTTATGAAACGGCGGGCCTCCTCTGCGGCGTGCGCCGCGTTTTTCTCCTGCCCGTTCGTTTCATTTTCTGAAATAATTATAGCAAGGCGGCTGTGCGAAATGCAACAAATATTTAGCTTTAAGAGACATTTCCCCTGTTTTGCATAACCAAATCATCCTCTGTTTAGGCATCTTATTTCTGTTTTTCAGAAAATTCTGAAATATTTCTGAAAAACACTGTTCTTTTTCATGAAAGGGTGGTATACTGTTGCTGGGCCCAAACGGCCCTGACGCGCACAGAAAAAAGGGGGAAGCGGCATGGCCGTAAAGAAAGAGCTGCCCACTGTGGCACAGCTGGCGCAGGCGGCGGGGGTGTCGCCCGCCACGGTGTCCCGCGTGCTGAACCACAAGGGCATCGTAAAGGCAGACACCTACAACCGGGTGGTGGCCGTGCTGCAGGCCAACGGCTACCCCTTTGTGGAAAAGGCGGGCAGGGCAGACCCCTCCGACGTGCTGATGATCAGCCTGCCCTCGCTGGACAACCCGTTTTATGCAGATATTGTGCGCGGGGCAAAATCCGGCGCAACGCGCCACGGCTACCACCTTATCATCAACGAAAGCCACATCAACCACAACACCCTGCCCGCCATTCTGGAGCTGGTGCGCAGCCTGCGCATCTCCGGGCTTATCACAACGAACCATATCTCTGCCGATATCCTGCACACGCTGAGCAGCGTGGTGCCGCTGGTGCAGTGCTGCGAGTATGACGAGGGCGCAGACCTTCCCTATGTTTCCGTAGACGATTTTGCCGCCAGCAAAAAGGCCACGGAATATCTTTTGTCGCAGGGGTGCAGGCGCATCGCCTTTCTAAGCGGGCCCTCGCGCTACAAATACGCGCGCTGGCGCCTGCGCGGCTATGAAGAGGCGCTGCGCACCGCGGGCATCTCGCCGGACCAGAACCTGGTGGTGCAGTTTCCGGAGGTGAGCTGTGAGCTTGCCATTGCCAGCACCATGCAGCTTCTGCGCACGGCCGAGCCGCCCGACGCCTTTGTCACCACCTCGGACGTGTATGCCGCCGCCGTGATACGCGCCGCGCGGCAGGTGGGCCTGCGCGTGCCGCAGGACGTGATGGTGACGGGCTTTGACAATATCGAGTTCGCCACCGTCACCACCCCCAGTATCACCACGATAGACCAGCCCCGCATCCGCCTTGGGCTGATGGCCTGCGAGCTGCTGGTGGAAAAAATTGCGAACCCGGCCCTGCCCTCGAAGGGCGTGCTGCTGGAGACAGAGCTTATCGTGCGGGAATCCACCTCCAACAGCCGTTCGGCGCCTGCGGCGGCGCCGGAGGCCTTCCGCCGCCCCTTCTGAAAAAGCAGCAGCGCCCGCGCGGCACCGCAATGGTGCCGCGCGGGCGCTGTTTTTTGCTTTGGCGAAACGGCAGCCCCCGGCTGCGCCGGGGAGGGGAAAAGGGCTTTCGCTGCCAGTTCCGGGCGAAGCGGGAGGGTATACAATACCCAAAAGCTGCAGCGCGCAGCGGGAGGAAGCCCGTTTACGGGGGACGGGGCAAGCGATATAGGAGACAGAGCATTCCGCGCCTCCTGAGAGGCTTGCCGGCAGTATGCCCTTCCGGGGCTTACGCAGGCCCCAGGCTTGGCCGGGGGGCCTGACGCTGCTTCGGCCTTTGGGCCGCGGCTGCGTCAATGCGCGCCGGGGCGTCAGATATTGAACACAAAGCGGCTGCCCACAATATACTGGCGGCCTATGACCAGGGGCTGGCCCCCGGCGTCTAGAAAATAGGCACTCATATAAAACATGGGGTCGCCGGTGATGATATCCAGATACGATGCCTGCTCGGCCGAGGCGCGCACAATCTCCAGCGTGCAGGAGGAGGTGGACTCAGGCTTTCTGCCGTAGGCGGCGCCCAGATAATCGAACAGAGAGGCGTCCTGAAGCGCCTTGTACGCATCCAAAAGGCCCTGGAAGGGCAGATAGGGAAAAAAGTTGTTCTCCAGCATCACGGGCTCGCCGTCGGCTGTGCGCACGCGCTGAAGGTATATCACGTCTGAATGCGGCTGCAGGCCGAAAAAGCGCACCTCATCCGAGCGCGCCGGGCAGCGCTGGATGCTGATGACCTGTGCGCCGGGCTTCATGCCGCAGGCGCGGCACGCCTCGGAAAAGCCCATCACATCGCCATTCTGCGCTATTTTGCGCATCACCTTCGGCTGGCTGACATAGGTGCCCTTGCCCTGCTTTTTTACAAGATACCCCTCGGTGCAAAGCTCTTCAATGGCCCGGCGCACCGTAATGCGGCTGACATGGTACAGCTCAGACAGCTCCGGCTCGGAGGGTATCTTTTCATCCGGCATATACTTTCCTTCTGCCAGCGAGGTTTTAATATCCTCCATAAGCTGCTGATACAGTGGGGTGAGGGAATCTTCATTTAACTGAAAACCCATAATGACGCTTCCCGCCTTTCACCCGCGCGCGGCGCGGGGGTAAAATTGTGGCCAGCATCCGTTTGCGGGAAAGGCCGCGGCCTTCTGCGCCGCCGGGCAGAGCCGGCGGCGAAAGCCTCTGACGGCCCCGCGCACAGATACTGCTATTATATTAGCGCATTTTACTGAATCTTTCAAGTTTCGCTTAGTTAAAACGCTAAAATTCTGCCCTGCGCTTGAAAAAACTTTTGTATTGTGTTATAGATATGATGTAAGACGTACCATAACGTTACATACAGATTTCGGAGGGAACAAGATGTCATTTTTGAAAAAAATGTTCGGCACAGAAAAGCCCATCATCGGCCTGCTTCACCTCAAGCCGCTGCCGGGCGACCCGTTTTACGCGCCAAACGGCAGCCTGGACGACGTCCTTGCCTGTGCAAGGGCCGACCTGGACGCCCTGCAAAGCGGCGGCGTGGACGGCGTGCTGGTGACAAATGAGCTCAGCATCCCGTACGAGAAAAAGGTGTCCGGCGTGACCCTGGGCGCCATGGGCATGGTGGTGGGCGCCCTGAAGGAGCATTTCACCGTTCCCTACGGCGTGGAGGCCATTTACGACGGCGATGCCACTATGGAGATATGCGCCGCCACGGGCGCCGCTTTCACCCGCTGCCTGTTCACGGGCGCCTGGGCGGGCGATTTGGGCCTTGTGGACCGCGACGTGGCGAAAACGCTGCGCCTGAAGGCTGCCCTGCGGCTGGATGGGCTGAAGCTGTTCTACTTCGTCACCAGCGAGGGCGAGGTGTACCTGAACGACCGCAGCTACCCCGATATTGCCAGAAGCATGCTGTTCAACTGCCGGCCGGACGCGCTGGTGGTGGGCGGCGCCGCCGCGGGCGTCGGCCCGGGCGGCGAGCTGCTGGAGGAGGTGCGCGCCGCGGCAAAGGGCGTGCCCGTGGTGTGCGGCACGGGCTGCAAAAAAGAGACGGTGGCCCAGATTTTGCACAACTGCGACGGCGCGTTCGTGGGCACCACCTTCAAAAAGGACGGTGTGTTTGAAAACCGTGTGGACGCCCGTCGCGTCAAGGAATTTATGGATACTGTAAAGCAGATGAGGGGGAACGCGTGATGAGATACTTCATGGGCATCGACGTGGGCACGAACGAGACAAAGGCCGTGCTCATCGACGAAAAATGCGAGATAGCGGCCTTTGCCAGCCGCGGGCACGGCCTGCTGAACCCGCAGCCGGGCTTTTTCGAGCACGACGCAGAAAAGACCTGGTGGGGCGATTTCTGCCATTTGTCCCGCCAGCTGCTGGCCGAAAGCGGCGTGGACGCAAGGGACGTGGGCTGCGTGGGGCTTTCGGCCCTGGGGTGCGACTGCGTGCCCGTGGACGCCGGGGGCACGGCGCTGTGCAACGCCATCCTCTACGGCGTGGACAGCCGCAGCCATAAAGAGATAGAGTGGCTGTATGAATATTACGGCAAAGAGGAGGCCGAGCGCCTGTACGGGCACGAGCTGTGCTCCTCCGACATTGCGCCCAAAATACTGTGGGTGAAGAACAACCTGCCGGAGGTATATGAAAAGACGGCCAAATTTTTGACGGGCTCTTCTTACCTGTGCGCCAAGCTCACCGGGAAATTTACCATCGACCGCTATCTTGCGGAAGACTTCGCGCCGTTGTATAATTTAACAAACGACACCGTGGATGAAGAGCACTGCGGCCTGTATTGCAGGCCGGACCAGCTGGCCCAGGTGCGCAATGCCACCGACATTGCGGGCACCGTCACGGCCGCGGCAGCCGCGCAGACGGGCCTTGCCGAGGGCACGCCGGTGCTGGTGGGCACGGGCGATTCCGGCGCAGAGGCCATTTCCACCGGCGTGTTTCGCCCCGGCGACATTATGGTGCAGATGGGCTCAAGCTGCTATTTCGTGTACCTGACAGACCATTTGCTGAAGGAGCCGCGCCTGTGGCCCGGCACGTTCATCATTCCGGGCGTGTATTCCGTGTGCGCGGGTACCAATACGGCGGGCACGCTGACGAAATGGATGCGCGACGAGTTCTATAAGGACGCCGTGGCCGCCGAGGCCGCGGGCGGCGGGAACGCCTATGCCGCCATGGCGCAGGAGGCCGCCGCCGTCCCCGCGGGCAGCGAGGGGCTGGTGTGCCTGCCGTATTTTGCGGGCGAGCGCACGCCGCTGAACGACCCGTTCGCCAAGGGCGTGTATTTCGGCCTTTCGGTGAACCATACGCGCGCCCACATGGTGAAGGCGGGGCTGGAGGGCATCGCCTATACCATCGCCGCCCATCTGGACCTTCTGGAGAAGGAGCACGGCGAGCCGCTGCGCCGCATTATGGCGGTGGGCGGGGGCACCAAGAACCCCGTGTGGCTGCAGGCTGTGGCGGACGTGACGGGCCGCGAGATATGCACCGCGAAGGTGACGTTCGGCGCGGCGTTCGGCGACGCCATCATGGCGGCGCTGGCAGGCGGCGCCTATGCCAGCTGGGACGAGCTGGCCAGCGTGGTCACGGCGGACAAGGTCATCCGCCCGGACATGGCCGCGCATGCGGTGTACGAAAAACAGCGCGTGGTGTTCAACGAGTTATACGCGCGCAATAAAGATTTGATGAAAAGCCTGTAAGCAGCAGGCATTTGGCAGGAGGATGCGGCAATGGCACAGTGCGGTATTTGCGAAGAGAAAGAGGGCGTGCGCGAGGCGGGCGTGTATATGGACGGCGAAAAAAAGGCCGTGCCCGTGTGCGCCGGCTGCGTCTATGAGGCCATGCGGAAAAATTTTTACGGCATCGGCTTCGGCGCGGGGCTTCAGCTTTGCTGGTTCGTGGTGGCAAGCAAGGGCCTGTTCAGCGTGCCCGGCATTTTTGCCGCGGCCATTGCGCTGTACGGCCTTGTGCGCCTTGTGCTGCTGCTTGCCGCGCGCGTTGCGCTGCGGGGCGCCAAGGCGAAAGACGGCCCCGTGCCGGACTGGGTGTGGAAGCATGCCATGGCCCAGGCTGTGACGGAGGACGCCCTGCGCGACGCCTATGCGGAACAGTTCTGCAATGTAAAGGTGCAGACGCCGCGCGAGTACGAGCGCCTGCATCCTGTAAAATAAAATACCGGTGTGCAAGCGGCGCCCGGCCTCCAGACAGAGGCCGGGCGCCGCCTTCTGCCGGAAGGGCAAGCCGCCTGCAAAAAGCTTTCGCCTTCGGCGGCAGGCAGGGCGGGCTGCTGAAAGCGGCTGTCAAAGCTTGAAGAGCCTTCGTGAAAGCAGCGGCCGCCCGTTTGCGGGCTGCGGGGCAGGCGCGCGGGTGAAACAGAAATCCAATTCCGCGCGCCGCCCCCTTGCGCTATGCGCCGCCGCGCCGCCTGGCGGCGCAGGCCTCCGGGCCGGGCAGAAGGCGGCGGTAGGTGTGCTCGATGGCAAGCGCGCCCAAAGGCGCTGTGATAAGGATGGCCAGCACGGCCACCGCCAGCACCTTGCTGCCGCAGGCAAGGCCCATGGCAAGCGGCACGCCGCCGATGGCCGCCTGCACCGTGGCCTTGGGCGTGTAGGCCAGCGCACAGAACAGGCGCTCGCGCCGGGAAAAGCGGGTGCGCACAAGGCATGCCAGCACCCCCAGCATGCGCACACACAGCGCGCCGAGGATGACGGCGGCCCCGGCGGCAGAGGCGCCCAGCGCAAGGCGCACGTCTACTGCGGCGCCCACCAGCACGAACAAAAGCGGCTCTGCCGCTACCCACAACCGGGCATATTTGGCCGACAGCCGGGCCCCGGCGGCGGGCAGCCGCCTGTGCACTGCCGCGCCCATGGCCATTACGGCCAGCAGGCCGGAAAAGCCCACGGGGCCGGTGAGCTGGTCCTCCGCCCAGGCGAGAAGGAACGAAAGGGACAAAAGCAGCATCACCTTGGCGGAGTCGCGCATATGCACGGAACGGAACAGGGCGCTGAGCGCCCGCCCCAGTGCGGCACCCGCCGCAAGCCCCAGAAGGATGGAGGTGGGGATGCGTGCCAGCGTCCAGGCGGAAAAGCTGCCCTGTGCGGCCAGAGAGGTAAAACAGGTGAACAGCACGATGACGAAAATATCATCCACGCTGGCCCCGGCCATGACGAGCTGGGGAATGCCGCGGCCTGCCCCGTAGCCCTCCTCCATCAGCCGCAGCATTTTAGGCACCACCACCGCGGGCGAAACGGCGGCCAGCACGCTGCCCAGCACGGCGGCCTCTGCGGGCGAAAAGCCCAGCAGGGCGGGCGCCAGCAGCGTCACGGCGCATATCTCAAAGCATGCGGGCACAAAGCACATCAGCACGGCGGGCCGCCCTGTGCGGCGAAGCTGGGCGGTATCCAGGCTGAGGCCGGCGCGCGTAAGAATGATGAGCAGCGCCGCCTTCCGCAGGTCTGCCGAGGCGGCCAGCAGAGAGCCGTCCAGCGCGTCCAGCACGCCGGGCCCCAGCACAATGCCTGCGGCCAGCATGCCCAAAAGCGGTGGAAGGCGAAGCCTTTCAAACACGGCGGCCAGCGCCATGCCGCATAAAAATACGAGTGCAAGGCTGAACAGCATTACAAAACGTCCCCTTTTCCTTTTGATGCAGGCGCACGGCCCCTTTGCAAATGAAAAAGGCCGACGGCCTCTGTGCGGGTTATCCGTCACAGAAGTCATCAGCCTTGCGTGCAAAGCGGTTCTGGCGGGCGCGCCCGCCAGGGGAGAACTTCATTCCCCGTGCCGCGCCGCCGGCCCCAAAGGGCCGCCGCGCGTTTGCCTGCACTCCATTATACAGGGTGCGGGCGGCATTTGCAAGGGGCCCTGCGTCCGGCGCGCAAAAAGCCCTGCCGGGCCCGGCCTCAGCGCGGCTGCTGCTGGGTGATGCAGTGCACGTTTCCGCCGCCGTACACCACCTCCAGCGTGTCCACACCCACCACTTCCTTATCCGGGAAAATGGCGGCAAGCTGCGCAAGCGCCAGGGCGTCGTTTTCATCGCCGAACTGCGGCACGATGACGCCGCCGTTCACAATGAGGAAATTCAGGTAAGAGGCGGGGCACACCTCGCCCGCCTGCCGCGGGAACGAGCCCTCGGCGGCGTCGATGGCAAAGCCTTTGCCAATGCGCACGGGCACTTTCGGCAGGCACACCTTGTGCACCTTCAGGCGGCGGCCTCTGGCATCCGTCATGGCGCACAGGGCCTCGTAGCTCTCGCGCGCCACCCGGTAGAAGGGGTGGGCCTCGTCGTCCGTCCAGATGCAGGCCGCCTCGCCCGGGCGCACAAAGCAGGCCACGTCGTCCACATGGCCGTTTGTCTCGTCCGGGTCGATGCCGTCCTTCAGCCACAGCACCTTTTCCGCGCCCAGATATTCGCACAGCATGCGCTCAATTCCGGCCTTGTCCAAATGCGGGTTCCGGCCGGGGCTCAAAAGGCACATCTCCGTCGTCAGCACGGTGCCCTCGCCGTCCACATGGAACGAGCCGCCCTCCAGAACAAAGCCCCTGGGGCGGTAAGAATCCACCCGCTCTATTTCGCAGATCTTGCGCGCCACGGCGGCGTCCTTGTTCCATGGAAAGTAGGCGCCGTCGTACAGGCCGCCCCAGGCGTTGAACTCCCAGTCTGCCGCGCGCGTTTCGCCAGCGGCGTTTTTCAGAAAGGTGGGCCCGCAGTCCCGCACCCAGGCGTCGTTGCTGGCAATTTCCACCACGCGCACGCTGGGCGGCAGCTTTGCGCGGCAGTTTTCATACTGCGCACACGACACGCCCACCGTCACGTCTGCAAAGCGGGCCACGGCCTCGGCCACGCGCGCGTAGGCAGCCTGTGCGGGCTTGGCGCCGTCGCGCCAGTTATCCGGCCGTTCGGGCCAAAGCATCCACACCTGGCGGATGGGCGAAAATTCCGCCGGCATGAAAAAGCCGTCCTGCTTCGGCGTGCGGTCTGTAATGCGGCAAGCCATAAAGGGCTCCTTTCCGGGAACAGCGCCCCAGCGTATTTTGTTCCATGATACTGGATGCCCAGGGGGAAGTCAAGCGCGCAGACCCGCCCTGCCCCGGCGCCGTGCCAACACGCCAAAAACACGGCCTGTTTTTTCGCTTTTTTTGCACGTTTCGCGCAAAAGCGGAAAAACAGAAAAATTGCGCTTGCAAGTTTTGGGCACAGACTGTATGATATTACACGATAACGGAATGCGGGGCCGCCCCGCAAAGAATAGAAGGAGGCTAAACCAGTGAAGAAGTTGATCAGCCCGCTTGACCTCTCTACCGGCGAGATTGATGAAATTATCGCTTTGGCAGACAGGATCATGGAAAACCCCACTGCCTTTGCCCACAAATGTGACGGCAAGATATTGGCGACACTGTTTTTTGAACCCAGCACCAGAACCCGTTTGAGCTTTGAAGCAGCGATGCTCAGTTTAGGCGGCAAGGTGCTGGGTTTTTCTTCGGCCAATTCGTCCAGCGCGGCAAAGGGCGAAAGCGTGGCAGATACGGTGCGCACGGTAGAGTGCTATGCCGACATTATCGCTATGCGCCACCCGAAGGAGGGCGCCGCCACAGTGGCGGCGGCAAACGTGGCCTGCCCGCTTATCAATGCGGGTGACGGCGGCCACCAGCACCCCACGCAGACATTGACGGACCTGCTTACCATCCACCGCGAGAAGGGCCGCCTGGACGGCCTGACGGTGGGCCTGTGCGGCGATTTGAAATTCGGCCGCACCGTGCACTCGCTTATCCGCGCCATGATGCGCTACCGGAATATCCGCTTCATCCTTGTGAGCCCGAAGGAGCTTCAGGTGCCCGATTATATCCGCGACGACCTCGTGAACGGCGGCTTTGACTTCGAGGAGGTAGAGCGCCTGGAGGACGCCATCGGCGCCATGGACATCCTGTACATGACGCGCGTGCAGCGCGAGCGCTTCTTCAACGAGGAGGACTACATCCGCCTGCGCGACAGCTATATTCTGGATGCAGAGAAAATGAAGCTTGCCAAAAACGACATGATTGTGATGCACCCGCTGCCCCGCGTGAACGAGATTTCCACTGAAGTGGACGCCGACCCGCGCGCAGCCTATTTCCGCCAGGCCCTGTGCGGCAAGTTTGTGCGCATGGCCCTTATTCTGAAAATGCTGGAGGTTGAGTGAGATGCTGAATATCGACAGTTTGGAAAAAGGCCTTGTCATCGACCACATTCAGGCCGGCAGGAGCATGGAGATATACCGCGTGCTGGAGCTGGACAAGCTCGACTGCAGCGTGGCCATTATCAAAAACGCGCGCTCGAAAAAAACCGAGCGCAAGGACATCATCAAAATCGAAGACCGCATCGACATCGATTTGGACGTGCTGGGCTTTATTGACCCGCATATCACGGTGAATATCATCGACGGCGGCAAAATCATCGAAAAAAAGCAGATGAAGCTGCCCGAGCGCGTGACCAACGTGGTGAAGTGCAAAAACCCGCGCTGCATCACCAGCGTAGAGCAGGAGCTGGACCAGGTGTTCTGCCTGACAAACCCCGAAAAGGCGCAGTACCGCTGCCTGTACTGCGAGCAGGAGTACGCCCGCAAATAACGCGGCAGGCACAAACTGAAAAGCAGAGCCGCCCCGTTTTCCGCCCCGCGGAAAACGGGGCGCTTTTGTGCGCGTGCGCGCTTGGAAAAGCCTGCCCTGCCGCAGAAAAGCGCGCAGAAACAAAGCTTTTGTCGAGGTTTTTTCGCAAAGTGCCAAAAAAGCCTGGCAATATTTATAACAAACACTGAAAAATTGCCGTTGGGGTTGACGAAAACTGACGCAAGTCTTATTCTATATATGACGTTATAATACGACACAGAACGTCGCATTATGGCCCCTTCGGGGGAAAACCTTTTAAGGAGGGTATCTCATGCTGAAAAAGAAGAAAAAATTTGAGCTGCCCCATGTCTATACAATCGCGTTCCTGCTTATTATCCTGTTCGCGATTTTGACATGGATCGTTCCTTCCGGCCAGTTCGAGAGGACGATGATGGAGACGGCGGCCGGTGAGCGTGAAGTTGCCGTGGCAGGCACCTATCAGGAGGTTCCGAAGGTGGACGCCGAGGGCAACGATATGCGCCAGGGCCTGGGCGCTGTTCTGATGGCCCCCACCCGCGGCATCCAGGCGGCGGCTGACGTGGTTGCGTTCGTTCTGCTGATTGGCGGATCCTTCGCCATCCTCACCAAGACGAATGCCATCAATGCGGGCATGAGCCGCGTTATCAAGAAGCTGAAGGGCAAGGACATCCTGCTTATCCCTGTGGTGATGATCCTGTTCAGCATCGGCGGCACCTCGTTCGGCATGTCGGAGGAAGCGCTTCCGTTCTATGCCATCTTCATGCCCATTATCATGAGCCTTGGCTACGACTCCATGACGGCGTTCATGGTGTGCTTCCTTGGGCCTCAAATGGGCTACATCGGCTCTACGGTGAACCCGTTCAACGTCCTGATTTCGCAGGGCATCGCCGGCATTCAGGGCAACCCCCAGCTGTGGTTCCGCTTCATCCAGTATGCCACCTTCACCATCATCGGCATCGTGTGGGTGATGATGTATGCGCGCAAAGTGAAAAAGAACCCCACCGGCTCTATTACTTATCACGACGATATTGCAAAGCGCGAGGAGTTCGCTGTGGGCTCCATGGATGCGGACATGCCCTTCACGCTGCGTCAGAAGCTGGTTCTTATCGTGTTTGCCGTTGGCATGGGCGTCATCGTATGGGGCCTTGTGACAAAGGGCTGGTACATGGATGAGATCAGCATGGTGTTCCTGGCCATCGGCCTGCTGTCCGGCATCGTGGGCGGCCTGGGCGAAAAGGAAATGGCAGAAGAGTTCGTGAAAGGCATGGCGGACTTCGTGTACGCCGCCGTCATTATCGGTATTGCCCGCGGCATCCTGGTGGTGGCCGAAGGCGGCATGATTATCGACACCATTCTGAATGCGCTGGCGAACCTGCTGGCTGGCGTGCCCACCGCTGTGTTCACCACCATGATGTACTTTGCTCAGGCGTTCCTCAGCCTGCTGGTGCCGTCCTCTTCCGGCCTCGCCGCGCTGACCATGCCGGTTATGGCGCCCCTGACGGACCTGATGGGCGTGAACCCCGAAGCCGCTGTTACGGCGCTTTGCATCTCGAACCAGACCATGAACACCATCAGCCCGGTGGCGGGCATGACGGTTGCCGGCCTTGCCGTGTGCAAGATCAGCTTCCCCCAGTGGTGGAAGACCTGCTGGAAGTTCATGATTGTGGTGACGGTTGTGGGCATTGTATTCACTGCTATCTCCGGTATGCTGCCGGCCTGATAGAATTCCTTCTCCTCACACATAAGGAAGAAAAACCCCGGGTGCTGCCCATCAGCCCCGGGGCTTTTTGTATGTGCGCGTCTGCCGCCTCAGGGCGGCCCTGCCCGCGGCCCGCAGTGCTTTGCGGCCCCGTGCCTTCCCGCAGGGGCGGGGCCGCAAAGCACCGAAGGCGCTGTGATATATCATTGGCATGTGTTTCAGCCCGCACTCCCCGTGAGGGGAGCGACCTTTTTATTTCTCTTTGCGGTTGAGTTTTACCAGAACATCCGGATAAGGGTGGTTTTTTAGATACTCTTCGCGCGCCAAGCGGCTGAACCGTACGGCAACTTCTTCATCTGTCTGCTCCGGGTGAGCCTTTATCCATCGGAGGATTTCTCTGGCTGTTTCCGCTTGTAAAATTTCTTCTCTTGTTTTATCCATCGCGTACCAGCTCCTTTATATATTGATATAAGTCAGGGTTCTTCTCTGCGAGTAAAATTTCAACCCGCGCTCCCCGCAAGGGGAGCGACCCGATATGAGGGCGACCCGAAGGCGGGCAAAGTATTTCAATCCACGCTCCCCGTGAGGGGAGCGACCTACAAAAAGCCTTTTGTGTCAAGCGCGGCTTATAATTTCAATCCACGCTCCCCGCGAGGGGAGCGACCCCTTTGCCAGATGCAGCCGCTCCTCTATTTTTGAGATTTCAACCCACGCTCCCCGCGAGGGGAGCGACATTGCTCCCCTTGAAAACGCCGATTGCCAATAATGATTTCAACCCACGCTCCCCGTGAGGGGAGCGACCAGCATCAGCGGCGCGACCAACACCGAAACAAAAATTTCAACCCACGCTCCCCGTGAGGGGAGCGACCGAACTGATGCTTTCAGACGCAACTGCACTTGATATTTCAACCCACGCTCCCCGTGAGGGGAGCGACAACTCTCACGGCGCCGCTTTGCTGCACCCATATATTTCAACCCACGCTCCCCGTGAGGGGAGCGACCGGGCCTACAACACTTATGCCGTGGTCGATAACCTATTTCAACCCACGCTCCCCGTGAGGGGAGCGACTCGTTGATACGGGCAAGGCCCTGTATAAAGGCAAATTTCAACCCACGCTCCCCGTGAGGGGAGCGACAGTAGGTCGTGGTAGCTCTGATCCATTACATCAATTTCAACCCACGCTCCCCGTGAGGGGAGCGACTGCAAACCTGCACAAAATAAACGCAGAAATTTTGGCAGAATGTCTTATTATACTGAGAAAAACGGAAAAAAGAGGCCAAAAAGCCTGCATTGTCTGGAGAACAAAAGCAAAAAAAGCCGCAAAAGGCAAGAAAACAAGGTGCGAAGGATACGCAAAATCCATGACAGCTTGCGGGCCGCACCCTGCGTTTATACCATCAAAAGCCCCTCGGCGTCGTAACCGGGCCGTGCGCCGGTATGCTCAATTCCGGCTGCGGTGCGACCTGCTTGGCGAGATTATGGAAAGCCGGTTGGATTTGTGACCTATGAAGGCATCGAACTAACCCTGCTTCGCATTCTTCAGCATGCGGCGGAACTCAACGCATTTGGTGCCGGTGCGGCCGGATTTTACCCAGTCTATATACACGCGCACCATTATCAGCCATTTTTCTGGCAATATTCCGGAATTTCGCGAAGCTGGCACTCGATAGACAATTCCTGCGGCTTATGTGACGAATACCAGGCATAAATGGCTGTCTTCATCGTTTTTTACGATTGTTTCTCTGCCGGTTTGGCCTTTGCAAGCTGTGTTTGCGCCAGTTCCAGCGCAAAACCCTCCCTGAAAGAGGGATAAATTGGCGGGGCTGTATGTCCCCCTTCGGGCAAGCTGTCTGTGTAAACCGCCTGCGGTTACCGCCATGGGCAGTTTTTTATTGCATGTAATCTATGACCGCATCAAATAGAGACAGGTATCTTTGGCTGATATGCCCGAAAATTTCTGCCGCCGTCACCTCGCTGTAGATGTGGCTTGTCAAATTGCGGTCTTCCAGCAGGCCGAGCCAGCCGGCTTCATCCAAAATGAGCCCGGATGCAAAGGCCTGCCGGATGGTGGCCTTCGGGCTGTTTAATTCGGTGTAGCCCTGGTCTATCAGGTATTCGCGCATTGTTTTCCACGCCAGTTCGGTACAAAACTCGAAACGCTGGATTACGCCATCCCGGACAGATTCAAGCGCCGTTTTGTCATAATCGGCCAGTGCCTCGCGCAGACGCGCCACAGCATCCACCAGCTGCTGGTATTTTTCACTGAATTTGTTCATCAAATCTATACCATCCCTTTCAATATTTTGCAAAAACAAGGGGGCCATACCCGGCCGGATGTGGACAATATCCAGCTTCAGCAGGGTGGGCAGCTCCTCGCAGGCGGCCCCAAAAGCGCCGCGCTGAGATTCCGGCATGCCGTACACGGCCAAGTCAATATCGCTTGCCGGGCGGTTGTCGCCGCGCGCACGTGAGCCAAACAGCACGAGCCTCTGCGCGCCGTAACGGCGGCCCAGCACAGCGATGCTGCGGTACAGGTTTCTGGTATCGGTATCTGCCATTGTAATCCCCTCTGAAAATTGATTGCTATGCAATAGGCACATCACTCACGAACCCATTCGAGATATCAGCCGGCATATTAAAAGCCTCATGTTGATTCGCTGCAATTTCCGCCAAAAGCCACGCTGGAGAGTTTTTCTTCTGAAAATGCCCCATCAATCTGATGTGCATGAGACCCCAAGTAAAACTCCTGCCCCATATTGGGTTTCTCTGTAATTTGATAAAAATAACCCGCCGAAATATTTCCGGCTATTTCACCATTTACCTCCAGGGCCTGCTTCCCGGTGGACACTGCTGTTATCATGCCCGCATACGCTTCGCAAACTTCTTCCAGCACCGGCCCTGTTTTTATCCCTCGTTTTATTTCAAGCGTTTTCCCGCAAAAGCTTTTCCTCTTGACGCGAAAACAAAAAACCGTCATGCTCATGTTGTGCTTTCCAATACGGAGAAGGCAGCTTCTGTTTTCCGGCCGAAGCACCAGGCGGTTCAGGTGTTTATAAACACGGTTCAAGGTTGCCTCATCGTCTATGCGAACTGCTGCAATTTGGCCGTTCGCTATATCAGGCTGCCTGCGGATGCAGACGGCATCCCTACTGTCTGTACCCGCATCTGTCATGCTGCCCCCCTCGCGGGGCAGGCCAAAAGCCACCAGCCTGCCTTTGGGAACCGCTAACTTCATGCTTTCCCCGGCGGTGCTGGGCTGCCCGCAGGCAATACGGCCCCAAAGGGGCGCCTTACAGGTTTCAGAGAGAGGCGTGAAGCCAGGAGGGATAGCTTTTTCTCCGCCTATTCCAATTAAATATGCCGTGGTGATGTGTTTCAACCGTCACTTTCCGCACGGAAAGCGGCGATTTCATTATACTACGCTAGAGTAGTAATATCAAATTTCGACCGCCGCCCCCCGCGAGGGGAGCGATGTACAGGCGGCAGCAAAGCGCGCCGGGCATGCTGTTTTAACCCACGTTCCCTGTGAAGGGAACGGCCATCCGCGCTGGCCGGGATGCCTGGGTGGTACGGAAGCAGGGCGTTCGGCCAAGCGAAAGAACCCACTCGCCCAAAATGCCCAGTGATGATATACTAAAAGCGGCAAAAAGCTTTGCCACGCCGGAGCAGATGCAGGCAGCAGCCACACTAGCCAATGTCGGATTGGACAAGTACACGAAGAGGCCAAGTGTCTGGAACGGACGTATCAATACACTGACACATGATAAAAATGTTGGTGAAGCTGGATGGAACCGGGAAAGCTATTTGCGGAATAATGCAGGTATTGCTACTGTGGTTCACGAGCTTATTCATATGAGGTCTGCTGTTCAGCAGCCTCATACTGTCTATTTACAGAGCAAGAAAATGGAAGAAGGCGTGGTACATCTTCTTACAGAGAAAATCTGCAAGGATAACAGCATTCCTTATAGCCGCCCGTATAGAGGAGAAGTTGATTTGCTGCAGGCAGTCAATAATTTTACCGGCATGTACGAAACGGACCTTGGCTTTTGCGCAGGCATTATTTGAAGCGGAACTACCCAGACGATATGACTGGCTGGTTGAGCGTATGGAGGATTATATTCCAGCGCATGAAATTGGGCCGCATGAAAAAGAGACTCTTAGAAAAGCGGCGTATAACCTGTGGGAGTGAATTGATTTGACAGATAAGGCAAAGAAGCGGCTGGAAAATTACCGCATAATGATTTTGGATGGAAAGCGTGGCATGCCGGATGAAGAGGAACAGCAGGCGATACGGGACCTTGTGGCAATTCTTCAGAGAGAAACGCCCGTGCTGAGCGAAGAACAGCGAAACCGTGCCCTTGACCGACATTTTTCACGCCCTTCCCTGACAGAGGATGAATGGCTGGAGCTGGAAAGCGAGGTGCACCAGTTTATTGAAAGAGAAGGAATCACCGCAGAGGAATTAGGAGACTTTGCCCTCGATGCAGGTGAAACACTCGCTATGATATGCAACAATATCCGCATCCGCAAGGCGGAGCAAGCCTAAATTCAGCTGTATTACGGAGTTGTGTGAGATGGATAAGACAAAAGAAGAAATTTTGCAAGCGGAAACATCCGGAGAAATCCTTCGCTGGATAAAGGCTCACCCGGAGCAGACAGATGCCGAGATTGCCGCACGGTTCAGCCGCTTGGCGCGCGAAGAATATCTAAAAAACAACCCTTATCCGGATGTTCTGGTAAAACTCGACAGCAAAGAGAAATAGAAAGGGCTTTTCGAGGCCCTTTTTATATTGCCTTTGAAGCGGGCTTAAAGCCCGTTTCAAGGGCATTTTTAATACCGTTGGCCCGGCGGACAAGAAAACGGGCGCCGCAAAACCGGGACTGGCCGGAGAAAAAGGGCAGCGGCAAGAGACGAGCCACCACAAAACGAAAGGAGAAATACCAAATGGCATTGGATTTTTTAAGGGGCATCCTTGGCGACGCCTACACCGAATTGTTTCAGTCCATGCTCCCCGTAAGGGGAGCGACTACTCCACGCCCTTCCTGTGCTTCAGCAGCTCCAGAATTTCTTCAATAGACATCGGCTCCGGCTGCGGGTGTTTTTTTATAATGGCCTCAATGTCCTCGCCGTCAAACACGGCGCGCAGGTCGGCCATGTATTCCTCCACGCTGACATCATGTTCGCACAAACCGGGGTATGGTTTCCCGAACCGCGCCTCGTATTCTTTCGTCAGCGCATACCAGCCGTGTTCATCCATATACTGGCTCTCCCAGTCGCTGATAAACCTCTCAACCAGCAGCATCGGCTCCTCGCCTTCGGGGCGTTCCCTTCGCCGTATTTTCAGCTCGATCATTTCACACACCTCCTTAGAATAGCTCTTTGTATGCCTCCCACAGCTCCGGCCATGCAGCCTTTACAATTTTCAGCTTCGGGCTGTTCTGCGCCTCCAGCACTAACAACTCCGCAAATATCTCCAATGCCCGGTTGTCTGCACTGGCTGTCCAGTAAGCCTTTGTATGCCCGCTTCCCTCGAACAGTTTCCCATCACTCAGTGCTGAAAATTTTAACCCACGCTCCCCGCAAGGGGAGCGACACAGGTATTCCAGCGTCTTGCAAAGCCTTTCCGTATTTCAATCCACGCCCCCCGCAAGGGGAGCGACGGGGGCTGCCAGCATAGCATAGGCAGCACATTGCAATTTCAATCCACGCTCCCCATGAGGGGAGCGACGTGCATTGCTTTTGCGACGCAGAACAGGTACGGAATTTCAACCCACGCTCCCCGTGAGGGGAGCGACGGGCTATGAGGTGGTGGAAAACTCTGAGAATCTCATTTCAACCCACGCTCCCCGTGAGGGGAGCGACACAGTCACATATTGTGACACGCATGGAAGGTGGTATTTCAACCCACGCTCCCCGTGAGGGGAGCGACCTGAACATCCCCGTTTGTATTGGTGCGACGTACCCATTTCAACCCACGCTCCCCGTGAGGGGAGCGACGTCCTTCGCCTCATTTTTTTCCGTCGCGCATGCTATTTCAATCCACGCTCCCCGTGAGGGGAGCGACATATACCGCCTTGCCCTTTCCACCTATGGTGCAATTTCAATCCACGCTCCCCGTGAGGGGAGCGACCTAATTTCGAAACCCTTAAAACGGGCGGCAAAAAAATTTCAATCCACGCTCCCCGTGAGGGGAGCGACGGCGAAATGGCTGCCACAAGCGCCAGCGCCGTAAATTTCAATCCACGCTCCCCGTGAGGGGAGCGACTGACGAGCGCGCTTACAGCCGCGCACAGCTAGGCATTTCAATCCACGCTCCCCGTGAGGGGAGCGACCCTCCCTGCGGGTGCACTTTGACAAGCCCGCACAGATTTCAATCCACGCTCCCCGTGAGGGGAGCGACTGTGTCTGCCATTTAGGTCGCCTCCTTCTAACTATTTCAATCCACGCTCCCCGTGAGGGGAGCGACCTGGCAGAGTTGCCGGAAACAGTAGCAGGCAGCAGATTTCAATCCACGCTCCCCGTGAGGGGAGCGACGGGTTCTTCTCCTGAATACGTTATGGGTTGGGATATTTCAATCCACGCTCCCCGTGAGGGGAGCGACGCACGGTGTTTGTCTATGAGGTTGGTAACTACGAGATTTCAATCCACGCTCCCCGTGAGGGGAGCGACGGATGTCCAGCGCCTTGTGGTGCGCTTCCAGGTTGATTTCAATCCACGCTCCCCGTGAGGGGAGCGACGGTGTCGGCGTCGGCCTGAATAACATCCAGAAGCTATTTCAATCCACGCTCCCCGTGAGGGGAGCGACGGCCTGCCATTGCGCGTAGACCTGCGGGCTCGGTATTTCAATCCACGCTCCCCGTGAGGGGAGCGACGACCGGGCAGCACTGTCATCAGCTGGCCGGATCTATTTCAATCCACGCTCCCCGTGAGGGGAGCGACGATGGCAGCGTAGGCCAGCTGGATCTGGGTCCAGAATTTCAATCCACGCTCCCCGTGAGGGGAGCGACCGTCGCGCGGGCTCCACCTGCTTCCTTCGCAGATATTTCAATCCACGCTCCCCGTGAGGGGAGCGACTGCAAACCTGCACAAAATAAACGCAGAAATTTTGGCAGAATGTCTTATTATACTGAGAAAAACGGAAAAAAGAGGCCAAAAAGCCTGCATTGTCTGGAGAACAAAAGCAAAAAAAGCCGCAAAAGGCAAGAAAACAAGGTGCGAAGGATACGCAAAATCCATGACAGCTTGCGGGCCGCACCCTGCGTTTATACCATCAAAAGCCCCTCGGCGTCGTAGCCGGGCCGTGCGCCGACATGTTCAATTCGGCTGTGGTAGCGGTCGCCCAGGTTATAAAACCGCAGGCTGTCTGCCTGTGTGTCGATAAGCTCTGTGAGCCTGTGCTTCAAAACGGCGTATTGTGCGGCGTCCAGCCTGCATTCAAATACGCTGTTCTGCACGCGCTGTCCATGGTCCACGCATACCTTTGCCACTTTGCGAAGCCGTTTTTGCCCGGCAGGCGTTTCGGTGTTCACGTCATAGGAGATAAGCACCAGCATAAAGCGTCACTTCCATAAAAAAGGTGGGTAAGCGTCCAAATCGCCCCGCAGATGCCGCGCCAGAAGAAGGGCCTGCAGATACGGCACAAGCCCCCACGGCACCTTTTCGCCAAGAAAGGGGTGCGTGAGGGTGTCCCGTTTTTTCTCCTGCCAGGCGGCCAGCACCGCTTTGCGCCCGGCGTCATTCAAAAATACGGCTCCGCTTTCCTGCGGCTCGAAGTGTTCGGGACGGATGATGCGGCTGTTCACCAGCGTCAGGCAGAAGCGGTCGCCAAGCAGGGGGCGAAGCTCTTCCATCAGGTCCAGCGCAAGGGAGGCGCGCCCCGGCCTGTCGGTATGCAGATAACCCACATACGGGTCCAGCCCGGCCCCGCGCAGCGCCGCCGCACAGTCGGAAGCAAGCAGGGTGTACGCAAAAGAAAGCAGTGCGTTCATGTTATCCAGCGGCGGGCGGCGTGAGCGCGCGGTGAAGAAGAAATGCTGCTTGTTCTGCAGAATCAACTCATCGAACACATCGAAATACAGCGCCGCAGCTGCACCCTCGGCCCCGCGCAGGGCGCCGGCATCCGGCTGCTGCGGCAGCGCCTTGACGGCCTCGGCCAGCGCCTGCGCAGCATGCTTCAGCCTGGGGGCGTCCACACGCATGGCCTGGTCGCGCACGGTGCGCTGCAGCACCCAGCGGGCATTGTACAATTTGCCCGTCAGAAAGCTGCATGCAAGGGCGCGGCAGGCAGGCGGACTGTCTGCCCGGCGGAACTGCTCGCGCCGCAAGAGCACGTTGCCCTGCTGGGCGCCGGACGTCTGGCAGTAAAATTTGCCGCGGGGCGAATAGAAGGAAAGGCAGACGCCCCGCTGCGCGCACGCGCCCATCAGCGCAGGGGAGGCGCCCTTGTAGGAAAAGCAGAGGATGCTTTCCAGCGTGTGCAGCGGAAAACGCGCGGCGGCGGCCTCCCCGCGCAGCACAACAACGTTTTCGCCCTCCAGGGCCAGATACAGATCCTCCGAGGTGACGAACAGTGTGTTGAGAAGGCTTCTCATGGTGAACCCTCCATTTCGGAAAGCCGCATGGCCATATAGCTTTGCGCAGAGCGCCCGCGCAGCGTGCCCGGAAGGCACAGCGGCTTCAGCGAGCATGCGCCGCACCGGCGGGCAGGCCTGCATTTCGGCGTATAGCCGCGGGCTGCAAGCTGGTGCATTTCACACAGCATGGCGCGTACGGTCTGCCGCAGCCCGGCGGAAAAGCAGACTTCCTCCCGCCGCCTTGTCTGCCCATAGAACAGCGCCCCGGCGGGCACTTGGCAGCACAGCATTTCCTCCAGGCACATGGCCTGGCAGCACAGCTGCAGGCGGTCTGCGTCTGTAAGCTTGGCGCTGCCGCGCTTATATTCCACCGGGTAAGCCTGCCACAGGCCGGGGCGCCCCGCCAGCGGCACGCCGGCGGGCGAGGGCGTAAATTCCACCACGTCGCAGGCGCCGCTGACACCCAGCCGGGCAGAATGCACGCTGAGGCCGCGGAGAGTGAGCCTGCCGCCGCGCATTTCTGCCTGGCCTGCGTCGTGTGCGCGCCGGTGCATCAGCATGCCCTCTGCCGTTTGAAGGTTTTCCTGCCATGCCTGCTCCAGATGGATCAGCGCCCACTGGCGGCGGCAGAAGGCAAAATGCTGCAGGCCCGAAAGCATCAGCCATTGTTCTTCGGGGTATTCCATCACTCCATTACGGTGCAGCTCACGCCTTCCGGCAGGCTGTCCTCCACAGATACTGTGTAATCGGAATAGGCGTGCGGCGTCAGCACATTTTCCGCACGGCGCACATGCACGAGCTCGAACAGCTTGTGCGCGGGCGCGCAGCCAAGCTCGGAATCGTGGCGGAAGACGATAAGCTTGCGCACGGCCATCTTTCCGCGCGCGGCAGAGCGGTCGTTTTCAAACATGTTCAAAATGGCCTGCCACAGAAGGGCGAGGTCCTCTTCAGAAAAGCCCGTCACCTTGCGGGCAAGGTTGGCAGACACATAGCCCTCGCAGCGGTACAGCGCATAGGGCACAATGTATTTGCGCCCCATTTCGGTGCCCTTTTTCTCAGCGTCCTCTTCAGTGGTGATAGCCACGCGGGTAATGGTGACCTCCTGCGGCACGATGGGGTCTGCCGAGCGCGCAAAGCTGAGCTGCACCGGCCCGCGCACCTGCCCGCAGTTCAGGTTACCCTTCACAAAGGTAGTCATCACGGCGCCGAAGGTGCGGATGTCGAAAAAGTTTTGGCACATGAAGTCGCGCACCTTCACGTCCAGCGAGGGGTCTGCCTTGCGGGTCTCCTTCAAATCGGCCTTCGGCTCCAGCCCCAAATAGGAAAGGGCAGCCGCGTCGCTGCGGTTCAGCGGCACGTTATCCTTCACATAGATGCCGTACCCGGGCTGTCCCTCCCGCACGGTCTCTACATAATTGCGGATCTTGCGCTTCAGGCACACGTCCGTCACAAGGCCATAGCCGCTTGCGGGGTCTATGCGGGGCATATTGCCGGCGTCCGGGTCGCCGTTGGGGTTTCCGTTCTCTACATCGAATAAAATCACGAAATCATAGCGGTTTTTAATGGGCTCAGACATGTCAGTTGACCTCCTTGTTTTCTGTTTTCTTTTCATACCGGCGAAGGTTTTCAAAATAATAGCCAAGCTGGAACGAGCCCTGCTGCGCCAGATCCAGCTGTGTGGGGTATTTGTCGCCCACTATCTGCATCAGCTCGCCCAGCTTTTTGCTGTAATACACGCGCAGCGCGTAACTCAGCTTGCGCATGTGCTTTTCGGCAAGGTTGCCGAGGATGGGGAAAGTGAGCGCCGGCGCGGCGGACGCGGAATTGAAGTATTTATCTTTGACAGTGGTGTTGATGCCGGGGGTTGCCGCGCTTTGGATGCTCTCGTATACGCTGAACAGCCTGCCAAGCGTATAGGGAATATTGGTGGTGTTGTCGCTTCCGTTCACTTGTAAAACCTCCTTTGGGCAGTGAGGGTGCCCATATCCGTTGTTGAACCTGCGGTAATATGCTTTCAGAATGGCTGCCCTGCCGCGCGTCACCTGATGGTCCGCCCGGATGCGCAGCGCCGCGCCGTTGCGCAGCGTGGCGGGGTAGGGCCCGCCGGTGAGGATAGCGCGCAGCAGGTCGCCCGCAAGCTGGGGCGGCGGCGTTTTGCTGCGCGAGTTCTGGTTCACCACCTCGTCCACCAGCTTCCACAGGGGAAGCATATCGAATTTGTCGTAGGCGGGGCGGCGTATCTCGATATCGGAAAAATGCTTTCGCAGATTGTTCATCAGCACGCCGAATGTGTCGGAGAAGAAAAAGCGCACCGAGATGCGCGCCGCATTGGGCGCAAGGCCCAGCACATAAAAGTGCTCGCCGTACTGCAGGACGCCGTCGTTCCACTGGGCCGAGCGCCCCTCGGCCAGCGCGTTCAGCACGCCGCGCAGCGCCGTGTCTGTCAGGCCTGCCTCCGCCCGCCCGAACAGGGCGGCCATAACGGCGTCCTGATAGGCGGCGCCGCCATGCTCTGCCCAGCACACCACCGTTGTGTCACCTATCACCTGGCAGTGCTGTGTGTCCGCCAGCAGGGCGTTCAGGGCTGTGGTGTAGGCGAAGGCGGCATAGCCGCCCACGGGGGCGTTATAGCCCTGCTCCTGCCCGTAGGAGGAGAAGGCGGGCGCGTTGAAGGATACAAGCGCCGCCCCGCTGGATTGCGCGCCCCGCACCCCTTTGACGGATGGATGCACTGCGGCAATGGCTGTTTTTTGCCCTGTGACAAGGCACCGCCCCTGCGGCATATCCGCCCCGGCGCTGTAATACTCCTGCCAGGCCTTTTTCACAAGGGGGTCTTCCCACACCGGCACAAGGCCGTGGCAGAAAATAAGGTTTGCGCCGCCCGCAGCCTCCTCCCATATTTTTTCCAGCAGAGGATGGGCCGCGGCCTGCTGCGGCTGCCACCGGGTGAAAAATGCCGTCACGGCGCGCGCGGCGGGGCTGCCGGCACCGGCCAGCAGGCGCTGGTGCAGGGCGCGGCAGGCTTCAAAGCACTCTTTTGCGCGCTGCGGCTTCCCCTTTGCGTCGGCGCCAAGCAGATAGCTGGAATTGTCGCACAGAAAGTTCGGCGCCACGCCGGACGAGCGCTTTACGGGCATGGGCACCTCCATCACACGGGGCGCCAGCACCATCTTTTTGCCGCGCGCCTGCTCGGTCAGGAAGGACACTACATCCAGCAGGGTGCCGTCCTCGGCAAGCTCCAGCCCGAAGGAAACCTTGGCCTTGCCCCAGCCGGGCGCAGAAATGCGCCCCTGCGCCAGTAAAACTTCATAATAGCGCGTCAGTGCCTGCAAAATCATGAGACCACCTCGCAGTTCCGGGCGTCCAGCACGCCGTGCTGCAGCCTTGCGCGGAAGAACAGCGGCTTTATTTCGCACGGGTCGGAGTAATCCAAATCGTACAGCATATACCCCAGCTCGCGTGAATCGCCTATGGCGGGGATATCTCCGCCACGCCATTCGCGGAAGCAGGCGGGAAATTCGCGGCAGCCGAGGTAAGGGGTATGAAAGCACTGGCCGCGTGCCAGCCTGCGCCGCATGATGTCCTGAAATTTGCCGGGGTTATCGCTGGGGGCGGCGTTTTTTGTCATGGAGAAATGGGCCTCAATGACATAGCGCACCTCCTGCAGCACCAGCGCGGCGCGCTGCTGGATGTCCGCCGGGGTATAAATGGCAAGCTCGGCCTCGCCCCCCTGCATCACGGTGCGCGCCTTTGTGGCCAGCGCCACGCTTTTCACCTCGTTGCGCCGGATGCTGGCAAAGCGGATGGGGAGAAGCACATGGATGCAGTCGATATGCCAGCGCAGCCCCGGGTGCCAGAAAATGGCCTCCAAAATGCCGCGCGCCGCCGAGGGCGTCATCACGTCATAGGAAACGCGCTCGGTCTTCATCTCCGGCCGGGTAAAGCAGGCATATGGCCCCCACACTTCTACTTGAATGGACAAGGCATCATCTCCTTTGTGATACATGTTCTGAAATCAGGATACCGGCAAATGGGAAACAGGTCAATCAATAGCGGAGCAAATCGGAAAAGCGCACAAGATGCGAAGCAGAATTTAGGGCAGTTTGCAGATAGAGCAAATGGGGTGCTTCATGAAAATTACAGGATGAACCCCTGGCCGTCCTCCACATCCAGGGCCAGGCCCGTTTCGCGGCTGTAGAGGGAGAGGTCTGCCAGCACGGCGCTCTCCTCATCCACCATGGCCAATGCCCCGGCTGCGCGCAGTGCGGCGAAATGCTGTGCGTATACAGATATGCCATAGCGCCCCAGCGCCCGGAACAGCGCCCGGCTGTGCAGGCCCTGGCGAAGCTGTTCACACAGCTCTGCTCCTGCTTCTATGGGCACATATACGGTGCGCATGGGGGCGTCAATCAGGTGGAAAGACTCCGCCACCTGCGCAAAGGGCAGCACACTGCCCGCAAGCCCGCAGCAGAAGGCAGGAAGCACCTGCTTTGCATCCAGCGCCTCGGGCCCCTTCAGGCGGAACAAGGCGTGAAAATAGTGTGCGACGGCGTCCGGCAGGGCCCAATCTGAAAAAGCCCGCTGCACGGCGCGGAAGGCGGAGACATTCTGGGCAAGCATGGCCGGGGCGCCCTGCGCTGTGGAAAAGATGCCCACGACGCTCTCCTGCGCGGTGCGGCGGCCCTCGCGGTTGCAACGGCCCGCCGTCTGCAAAACGGAATCCAGCCCCGCCTCTTCCCGGTAGGCGGCGGGGAAATCCACATCCACGCCCGCCTCAATCAGGCTGGTGGAGACGACGCGGCATGCCTTGCCGGCCAGAAGCCTCCGGCGGATATCCTCTAAAAGGCGGGTGCGGTCTGCCGGGCAGAGCAGCGTGGTCAGGCAATAGCGCCCTTCCGGGGCCAGCAGGCCGTATATCTCCTGTGCGGCAGAACGGCGGTTCACCACGCACAGCGCCTGATGCTGTGCGTTCACCGCGTCTGCCAGGGCCTGGTGGGAAAACTCGCCCATCGGCTTCAGCGTGGTGCGGCGCAGCGCATGGAACAATTCCTCCGGCCGGGGGCAGAGCTCGCGGGGCGTCAGGCCGGGTGCCAGCTCCTCCAAAAGGGCGCCCAAAGCGGGCTGTGTGGCTGTGCAGAATACGGCGCTGGCGCGGTAGTGCGCCGCCAGCTGCCCAATGGCCGCGATACAGGGGCGCAGATAGGGCACGGGCAGGGTCTGCGCCTCATCGAAAATGACCACGCTTTTGGCAATGTTGTGCAGCTTCCTGCAGCGGGAGCTGCGGTTCGCGTACAGAGACTCAAAAAACTGCACAGCCGTGGTGACGATGACAGGGGCGTCCCAGTTCTCGGCGGCCAGCGCCTTGCGGTATTCCTCCGGTGAAAGACTTCCCTTCTCCTGCAGCTGGTAGCTGGCGCCCGCATAGTGTGCCAGCACGTTTTCCTCACCCAGTATTTCGCAGAAAACCCTGGCTGTTTGGTCGATGATGGAGGTATAGGGAATGACATAGATCACGCGGTTCAGCCCGTTCTTTACCGCGTGCTCCAGTGCAAAACGCAGCGACGCCACTGTTTTGCCGCCGCCGGTGGGCACAGTAAGAGTGAAAAGGCCGGGGCCCCATTCCTGGCCGCGCTGTGCGCAGGTGCGCAGCACCTCGCAGCGCCGTTTGTCCACCTCGGAAGGGGCGGGGGCGTTCAGCCATTTGCTGCATCTGGCGCGAACTTTTTCCAAAAGTGGGCTCAGGGGTGCGGTGCCCGCCCGGCCGGCGTTCCCTTTCAGCATGAAGGCCTCGGTGTCCAGAAAATCGGCGTCCACCAGGCAGGAATACAGCATGCGGGTGAAAAAAGAGAGTGCGTAGCCGTCTTTCGTGCAGAATTCCGGAAGCACGGCCTCCGGCAGAGAAACTTCCGCCCGCCATGGCTCGCAGGTATCTGTGCCTCGCTTTACGCGGCCGAGCAGGGTGGAGGCGTCCGGGCCGTCTGATTCCGAGCCGCCGTCCGGCAGGCCCGCATGGTGGCCGGCCACGGCAAAGGCCGCCGGAAGCAGCCCGAGACGGCAGGCTTCCTTGGCCCCGGCAGTGGAATGGTCTACCGTGGCATGGCGTTCCGGGGCGCGGATGCGCGCCTGAAAGGCATCGGAATATTTGCCGATATCGTGCAGAAGGCCGCACACGGCTCCGAGTGCCTCCGCGTCAAAATCGGCAGCAAACTGTGCGGCCAGCCGTGCGGTGCCGCGCAGGTGCTCGTCAACGCGCTGCACCGCGCCGTCTTCGCGCGTATGGGCAATGTATTCTGACGTTATCATATAAGCATCTTCCCTTCCTGAAAATAAAGAGATTTCGGAAATATTTCCCATTGACTGTATCATAGCAGGCTTTTCGTCCCATAAAAAGGACTTTTGTATTAAAGTGACACAGCTTTTCGGAGAGAAAGGCGGCGGCTTTAGGCGCGTTGCCGCAAGAAGCCATCGCCCCTGGAAGGCAATTTTTGCGCATAGCTTTTTCAGGTTCCCCTGACAGCTATGTGCCTGCGGAAAGCTTCCCTGCGCCGCATCAAGAACTGCCGCTTGGAGGTGCGGCACAGTTTTTGCCGGACTGTTTTGGAGGAAGGGTGTGCAAAAACCAGCAATTCTGACGGATTGCTGGTTTTTGCGTGCATCAGACGCCAAAAGCGTCAGCCAAAACCGATACTTTCTTGTGGCAGTATGCCTTTTGGATGCGAGCTGTTTTTATATTTTTAGTGGTATTGGAAAAAATACAAAAGGCAAGAAAACAGAAAAACACATAAATGTAATGCTTTTGATGGCTTTCGGCCGCAGAGAGGCTCTGCGGAATAAACGGGAATAAAACAGTAAAATAAAAAGCTGGCCTTGGAATACAAGCTGTCTCCAACTGCAGAAAAGCTGCTGTTTCACAAAGCGCCGGCAGCCCGCCTGTGGGGGCTGCGGAAAATTTTTGGGCCAGATGCTGTTTGCTGTCTGATTTGTTTATAAATATGTCAATGACTTTGAGCCGTCCTGAAAAATATAGCCTTTCACAAGAGGGCCGAAGAATGGAAAGACGGCGTTTTTCGGATAAGACTTGTACAGGCTATACAAACTCTCATTTGCTTTTTGTGCATTTTTTCTATTGACAGCAAAACAGTACTGAAATATAATTTTTTATAGTAAATACAGTACAATGTACTGCAATTTGAAATTAAAAAGGAGGAAATATTATGGCGGTACGTCCTCGTCCGGGTGCACAAAACCCTGGCAGAATGATTTCAGGTGGTATGGACATTGAGGATTTTCTTGAACTGACAAAGCGAACCGAATGTGATTGCACTTGCGTGGGGAAGAGCTTTGAGGTTGTTCCTGCAAGCCAGCGCGAAGACTTCGTCGATGTTGCTGAGGAAATCGGTGACCGCAGGCTGGCCTATGCCCAAAAGCTGGAGGAGGAGGGAAACCTTCTTTCGGCCAGCAGCTTTTATGGGCGGGCGAATGCGTTGTTCCGTGTGGCAGATTACGGTATCCATGATGCTATTACAGAAGAAAAAAAGCGTATTTATGGAAAGATTCCCATGACATTTCAGAAGCAGTGGAGCCTCTCCAAGACGAATTTTGAAATGTTGGAAATTCCTTACGAAGGCAAGACCATGCCGGCATACCTTTGTATTCCCGACAATTGTCCTCAGGATACACCGGTTCTGGTGTTTGTCCCTGGTGCGACTGGCTTCAAAGAAGAAAATTTTTCTTCGGCATACTATTTCTACCAGCGCGGAGTTCCTTTTATCATTTTCGATGGCCCTGGCCAGGGGGAAAGCCTCTACTTTCGCGGAATGTGGCTTACAGTAAATAACTATATTGGTGCGGTGAAGGCGGTTATTGACTATGTCAAGGCGGATGCCCGCTTGGGAGACAAAATTGCCCTGTATGGAATATCCTACGGTGGATTTCTGGCTGTGCAGGCTGCATGTGAGCTGAACGATGACATCTGCGGCCTGATCGTCCGCGGAGGTACTGACCGTACCGACGACCTTACAAAACATCCCTGGATGGGGATACCCAACTTCTATCTTGGCGGCTTTCAGCTGAAATTTAATCAGCCTGATTTGGAGATTTGTTCCCGTATGTCCACCGAGATGTGCGTCACGGATAAGCTTCACAATATCACTGTGCCTACCCTCATCATTCATACGGAAAAGGACCCTATTATAGGCGTGGATGGCGCCAAGCGCATCTTTGATTTGGTATCCTCCACCGACAAGTACTATGCTGAATATCCAGGCAGTGCCCACTGCGTCAATGACCAGATGGATTCTGCGGGCTGCTTTGGGGCGGACTGGATGGTCAAACGTATGCTGGCAAGGTAAAGACAAGCTGCGCACCCGACCAGGGGCATTTGACATGCCCCTGGTTTTCTATTATGATTAAAAAATATGAGGCGTGCATGGGAGGGTGGCTGGTGAATAAAAAGGAGCAAATTTGCGAAGCGGCTATTCGGCTGTTCAATGAAGAAGGATATGGCAAAGTATCCTTGCGGGAAATCGCGAAAGCGGCAGGCACTACCATTGGCAACCTCACCTACCATTTCCCACAAAAGGAAGCCCTCTTGCTGAACATTGTGGAAAGCCTTCATTCTGAATTTTTGATGGAGGATAGACGGAATATTCATCGGGCGGAGCTGCTGTCTGCTCTGCTTGATTCCTTCCTTCTGGCAGAGCGCAATCAAAAGGAAAATTCATTTTATTATCGAAATATCCCTATGCTGTCGCAGGATTCCTCTGAAATCAAGGAAAAGAACGATGTGTTTCAGGTCAAGCTGTTTGCGCATTACACATTCATTCTAAACACCTTGAAGAAGGATGGCGTTTTGAAATCCGAAATGGACGATTCCGCTATTCAATCTGTGGCCTGCGCTATTATTACGCTGAATGCCGTCTGGATGCAGGACATCGCTCCATCCAACAACGAAGGGCTTCCCTCTTTTCGTATTTCCTGCGTTCTGGCAAAACTTTTATTTCCTTTTATCAGTGAAAAATACACAGAGGAATTCTCTTTGCTGTGCAGGGAGAAAGGGGTTTTTTGATTTCTGCCCGAAAGAAAAGTAATACTTATCTCAAAGCGCCGGCGGGCAACGCAAAAGAGGACGAACAGAAATAGCCTGCCTTTAGTATCAAAGCCAGGGATGGGCCATTTTGGCATGGCGAATGTCCATAAGCAGCCGGGGAAAATGAGAATGAAATAAAAAGACAGCCGCAGTGACACTTGTGTTTTGCGCAGCTGTGCTGGCAGCTGAGGTTCTCCTCTGCAATGTGGCGGCTACTGGTAAGGGCCGTTCAGTTTCTGCTCTTTGAAAGGCTGGCCGGATTGGCTGGTGTAGGCGCTGTGCATGGTGACGGATTACATCACCGGCAGCGTTGCCGCTGCCCACAGCGGCGAGTGGAGCAGCGCGGCAGCCCGCAGCGGCATATGGCACAAGGCCGGCATGGTGGTGGCCGTGTCATTGGGGCTGGATATCCTGATAGGCATGATACTGGGCAATATTCCGGCCATCACCTTGCCGTTTGAGTACAGTGTACTTATATGTCCGCTGGTGCTGGTGTGGTATGTGCTCACCGAGCTGGGCAGCATTTTGGAAAATGCCGGGGCCATGGGTGCGCCCATGCCCGCCTTTCTGCGCAAAATGCTGGCGGCGCTGCAGGGAGCCGCCGAAGGTGCAGGCGATAAGCTGACCGGCGAGGCCGGCAAAAAATAGAGCAAAATATTTGCCCCCGGCGCTGTTGCGCCGGGGCTTTTGTATTTGAATGCAAAAAAGCAGTGCAATTTGACTTGCATTTGACTTGCATAATAGTGTTTTTTTGCGCATTTTAAGGGATTTTACGTAACGGGGAGCAAAAAGGAAAAAGCCTTGAAAAGCGCATAAATACAGGCTTTTCAAGGCTTTTTGCTTGGTGCGCCCGACTGGATTCGAACCAGCGGCCTTCCGGGTCGGAGCCGAACGCTCTATCCACCTGAGCTACGGACGCAGATATGAGTGCCCTTTCGGGCGTGCAAGGGGAGGGGGATGTCTTTTCGCCTGCTTTTGCAGGCGAACGCTCTACCCTCCTGCGGAGGGCAAGAACCTTCTGCGAAGGTCCACCTGAGCTACGGACGCAGATATGAGTACCCTTTCGGGCATGCAAGGGGAGGGGATGTCTTTTCGCCTGCTTTTGCAGGCGAACGCTCTACCCTCCTGCGGAGGGCAAGAACCTTCTGCGAAGGTCCACCGGAGCTACGGACGCAGATATAAGTGCCCTTTCGGGCGGACGAAGAGCAGGGCCGCTTTTCACCTGCAAATGCAAGGCGGGCTGCCTGCCCAGGTACGCAGAAAAACATATACGTCTGCTTTTGCGGTGAAATGAAAAGTAAAAATGGATGCCCGCCCTCGAACATCCATTATCATAGCACAAATAAAACAATTTGCCAAGAAGTTTTAATCGAAAAACGCCTGCTCCGCGCCGGTCAGCGGTTTCGGTGCAGCGGCGCCCAAACGCCTTTAGAAATGGCGGTGCAGGCCAGAAAGCCGACAACAGCCTCTACAACACCCTGCACGCCCACAAACAGCGCTGCAAATACAAAGGGGTTTGCCGCCCCCATAGACTGCGCCAGCCCCTGAATGTATTCGGTGCTGTAAAAGCAGGCCACCAGTGCACCCATAAAGAAAAGTGTGTTCAGCACAGGGCCTGCAAGGCTGGCAGCTGCGAAAGAAAGCCAATGCCTGCGGGCCCCCTCTGCCTTATAGACAGCCCGGAAGATGACGCCGGGCAGCCAGCCCGCCAGGATGCGCGTGGGCACACATACGAGGAAGGTACGCAGCGGGCTGATGCCCATCAAAACAACGCCAAAGGCCTCTGCGCCAAAGCATTGCGCAAAGCTGGTAAGCCCGAACACGCCCCCCAGCACAGCCCCTGCAGCCGGCCCTGCCAGAATGGAGCCCAGCACCACAGGGACCATCAGAAAGGTGATGGACAAAGGCCCCACATGCAGATAACCCAGCGGGGTATACGTCATCACCAGCTCCACCGCCACCAGCAGCGCCAGCTGCACCAGGCGGTGTGTGCCTTTTTGCTTTTCCATATTAACATTTCTCCTTTACTGCCGTTCCGCCTCTTCGCGGATACAGCGTAACCTAAATTTATGCCAACCCCCTATATAATGTAATATATAGAAGGGAGCATCAGAATTCAGCGCGTGTTTTTTTCGTAGAGCAAGCGCAGGCCGTCCAGAAGAAGGTTTTCTTCATAGTGCACCGTGTGGCGGCAGTACTTCAGAACCACGGGTGCAAAGGCGCCGGTGGCCACACAGGCGGCCTCGCCCTTCAGTGCCAGAGAAAAGCGATCCAGCATACCGTCCAGCATGCTGGCAGTGCCGAATACAGCGCCAGCTTGCATACAGGCTGCAGAGTTGGTGCCCAGCACGCCGCAGGAAGGGGCGAGCAGCTCAATTTGGGTAAGCTGGGCCGTGCGCTCGCACAACGCGTCATATCCGGTGCGAACGCCTGGAAGAATGGCGCCGCCGCACAGCACGCCGTTTTTATCCAGCGCGACCATGGAAATGGCGGTATCCATCAGCACCACCACGCACGGAAGCGTGCCCAGTGCCCGCGCGGCCACAGCACAGCATACAAGCTCACCGCCAAGCTGGGCGGGGTCATCCATGTGCATCTGCAGGCCGGTTTTCAGGCCGGGCCCCACTGTATAGATGCGTCCGCCGTACAGCATGGCCAGGGCGCAGCGCACGGCCTCTGCCAAAGCGGGCACGACACAGGAAAAAATAACACCGCTTACCCCGACTGCATCGCAGCCGTAGAGCGCCAGCACACGAGAGAACTGAACGGCATATTCGTCTGAGGTCCACGCGCGGTCAGCGTGCACGCGCGCACAGAACACCAGGTGTGTACCGTCATAGCCGCCCAGAAGGATATGCGAATTGCTCACATTAACTGCCAGCAGCATACTATTACCGCCTTTTTGTTTGAGGTTTGGGAATTTGGGGCGGCATGCAGAAAATTTTCCCTGCAAAAATAATGCCCGCCAACCGGGCCCACATGCCGCTTTTCTTTATAGTAATATAGGGCGTGCAAATTCGCAAGGCTTTTTTATGCAAAACACACAGACAGATATTGTGCCAGTTTTGAGGTAAAAGTACCACATCTTGATGTGAAAAAAATAAGCGACTTTTTTTGAGAAAAACCGTTGACAAACAGGTAAAAAGTGCCTATAATACTGAATCACACCCCCTCTGTGCCGCGCAGCGGCGCAAGGGCAGCAAAAAAATCCCGAAAAAAAGTTCTTGACAAAAGGGGACGGATGGGATATAATATAA
>JBKYIE010000002.1:54221-252501 GCA_047030735.1 Ruthenibacterium sp. | reverse complement strand
TGATGAAACAGGCAAAAGGGTACGCACCAAGAAAGAAATCACAGGGGAGGACGGGCAGATACGAAAAGGCTGCACCGTCATAAAAAAGGGAGAAATTTATGAAAGCCACCTCTTTACCGTAAAAGATGATAAATTCAAAAGCGAGCCTTTTCTTCGGGAGGTAAAGGAGATTTACACCGACCTTATCAATCGCCATATTTCCGATCCCGAACAGCAGTTAAAGGTCTTTGATAAGAACAGCGTTTATCTTCCCACAAAGAAAATCGGCAAGAACAATCCCAAAGCCGCCGAGATTGAAGCGGATAACACTGCAAGGCAGGAATGGAACAGGACAGCGGATATGGCGTTGTTATCAGGTATTTCCGAAGCAAAGATTTTAGAAGTCAAGCAGACCGAGATACACGAAAAAGCAAGCCAATCCATCAAGAGTAAAGGTTGGCTGCCTAATCTGTTCCGTGGGATTGTGGCAAAGGCAAAAGATTTTCTGCAAAACCTTATTCGGGAGAAAGATATGCCACCCAAGCCTACGCTTGACATTGATATGGCAGAGTTTTGCCATATGAGAAACCTGATGATAAAAGTACAGGATAGGGCAAGGGAAATCAAAACCTTGCAGGATAAAGTTTTGCCGCAGTTGAAACAGCAGCTTGCCAATACAAAGGGAATTTTCAAAGGCAAAGAACGAAAAGCGTTGGAGGTAAAAATCAAAGAAACCGAAGTGGAGATTGCCGACAGGCTAGATAAAATCCCCGATACGCTCAAAGGGGACGGTTATCCCGATGTGCAGGTATTTATGCGGACTTTCCGAGAAATGGAAAGCGTTGTGGAACAGTATAACCATGACCTTGCCCAGTGGGAATATCAAGTCAGCAGGAAACCAACAGCCACCGCTAAAGAACAGCACAGACCGCCTGAAAAGCAGAGCGTGTTAAAACATCTGCGTGAGATACAGGAACGCAACAAGCAGAAACCTACGCAAAAACAGCGTAAGAAATCCATTGATAGAGATAGCAGATAGGCATTAAAAAACCGCCGTTATGGCGTTACCCATAGCGGCGGCATACATAATTATTTACTGACTGCAAGCGTGATTTTCATATCTTGAACATTGATGATTGTTTCTTTCTTGCACTTCGGACAGTAGAGAGGAAAGTTTTTCATCTCAGTATTTTCTTGTATCATTGTTCAGGTTTTATTGCCGCAGACAGGACAAAGCATCCATATACTTCATACACATACTTAAAGCTGCCTCTTGTTTATAATCGGAATACTTACAGCAACGCATACTATACACAAGAAAACAGTGATAACTATAGCTTTTATATATGCGTCTATTTCCTCTACACCCATCAAAAGTGAGTTGGTATTCATCAATATAGTAGGAGAATACCACTTTGCTTTCGGTATGATACTCAATAAATATGCCAATAGTACTGTCCCTCCGATACACAAAGAAACGCCTGTGTTATTCTTCAACAATGATGAAAATAGAGTAATAAGGCATATAACCCACACGCCAAATATCCACCACATAGTTGCTGAAAAAAATAAGTTATTCGCAATACTGTTATCCCAAAAATACTCATTGTATCCATAAGTAATGGTAAAACATATCTCATATCCAACTGTCCAAATTGACAGCAACAGCACAGTTTTTGCAAGTACAACTTTATATCGTGACAAGCCTTTTGTCAGCACAAGTAATAATGTTCCAGATTTGTATTCTTTAGTAAATATATCGCTAAATATAAGTACAAAAGCAATCAGCGCAATCGGAATGTTCTTAAAAAATTGTGTCCATGAAGTCAAAGCATCCACTTGAACATTTGTGACAATCAACCCACTTTCTGCCATTGAGTCAGATAGCATTTTCATCATCCATGGTGTTAGCTTCGCAACCGCAGGACTCATAATACCGAACAGTACAAATAGTAATATAATAATCATAATTTTACCCGTTCGTGTAGCTTCCATATATTCTTTTCTCATAAGAGCTAACAGAGATTTCATTTTGTCACCTCCAAAAACAGAGTTTCAAGCGTAGGCTCTAATCGTTCAATTTTTTGTATAGGAATTCTGTTTTCAGAAATATATTGCATCATATCAAAAAAACGATTCTCGTTTCCCTGAAAAATAAGCGCATTTTCCTCTGCATGTTGAAGTTCATTAAATGCCTCTGCAAGCATATCAGCAACTTCTTTTTTCTCTATTTCAATAATAAATCCGTTAGATGATTGCTTGTTTCGTAGTTCTGCAATAGTTCCTTGCATAGCAATTTTTCCGTCATTCAAAAAAGCTACCTCAGTGCAGATACGCTCTACATCAGAAAGAATATGCGTGGAAAAAAGTATTGTCGTCTGTTCTTTGGCTGCAAGAAGTATATCCAAAATCTCCTTGCGCCCTGCTGGATCAAGTGCTGATGTCGGTTCATCGCAGATTAAAAGTTTTGGACGATTTAGGAGTGCTTGTGCAATTCCCAAGCGTTGTTTCATTCCTCTTGAAAATCCTTTTATGCGCCGTTTTTCCTGACCAAGACCAACTAGTTTCAACAGCTCTGTACTTCTCGCTGTAATATCTGCTTTATCCATTCCACATAAATTACCGCAGAGAGTTAAATATTCTGTCGCTGTCATATAGGAATAAAATTCTGGAACATCAGGCAAATAGCCGATATACCTATTGGTGTTAGTCTGTCCAAAATGCACTTTTTCTCCCATAACATAGATTGCACCACTATCACATTTTGTAAGACCAAGGATTGCTTTCATTGTTGTCGTTTTTCCAGCTCCGTTTTTACCGATAAACCCAAAAATGCTGTGTTCCTGAACAGATAATTCAAGTCCGCAAAGCACTTTTTTACTGCCAAAACTCTTAATTAGGTTTTGTATTGTTAGTACATTCATCTTATTCCTCCTTGCCAAGCAAGAAATAGAGAATTGGTCCGATAAACTGCATACCAATAATCACAACAATAAGCCACAAAGTGCGATTGCCTCTTTTATAGTTCTTATGGGTTAAAATGTGATAGATTGTATACCCCAACAAAACAATTTCTGCGATTGCCAACGGAAGCAAAAACGGAAGTAATTCCATAAATTCACTCATTCTTTTTCCTCCTCTCCATAGGTTTCCACACACAAGCCTTTATACCCACAGCAAGTACATGTCAGGTTTCTAAGAGTAGGAGTATGCCTTGCGAAAATAGCCTCCTTTAGCTTCGGCTTAAAAACCTCATGGCATTGCGGACAGATATATGCTACTTTTTTGAAATAGAATTTAGTGACCCAAATTCCATATAGGATGGCTACCAAAACATAAAGAGCAAACGGCCACCAAATTCCTGTAATTATCCAAAGAATAATAGATGTCCATTGGATTATGTTAATAGGAAGACCTGTAATCAACAAGGTAGCATGTAGTTTCCTCATTTTCTTTTTGTTTTCCATCGCATAAGCTATATCACCAATAGATTCAATGGAGAAATTTTCTATGGTTTTTAGTTCTTGTTTAATACCATCGAGCATATCAAGTTTTACTTGTCTTTCATGTATTTCTTCTTTCAGAATATTTTCTTGTTGTTCAAGCAAAACGGAAATAACACTACCAGGGTCATGTTCAGACAACAACTCTCCTATGCTGTTTATTGAAATGCCAGCATCACGAAGAAAGCAGATAATCTTCATCCGTTTTAAATCCTCTTCTGAATAAAGTCTCCTTCCGCCCTCTGTTAACTCGCTGGGTGTTAGAATGTTACGGGTATCATAATACTGTACCGTTCTGACAGATACACCGCAGAGCTTTGCAATTTCTCCAGTTGTATATTTTGACATAGCCTCCACCTCCTTTCATCACTATCTTATTTCATTACGCAGCGTCATAAGCAATATGTTACGCAGGGGGATTTTTACAAATTTCAAAATTTATTCATTTTCAGTTCTTCTAATCTGTTTTTGTTTGCTTTCAGCCTTCTGTGCAATATTTTTTGAATTTTTAAGAACAGGACACTCTCGAATTATATTCAAGTATAATACCCCTTATTGCAGATTATATATATTTTATTCGCTTAAACAAAGAATATCAACTTTGTAATACGACATCACTCAATACAATTTTACAAATAAAGGCGACAGAAAGAAATCTCTGCCGCCTTTGTTTTATGCGTAAATAATTTCCATATTGACGATTTCTCTTGCCCTTGCTTGTATCTCGTTCATTCTTCCAACCCACAACATCGAGTTTTCTGCTTTGAGTTGTTCGGTTACCCCCTCCTTGCCAGCCATTTGCTCGACCAATCGAAACATCATTTCCGCTGCCTGTTCGTCAATATCAGCAAGATAACGGTTCAATTTTCCGCTTGTGAGTAGCGTGGTGTAAACCGCCCGTTTATGTTCCTGTAAGTAGCGTTTGTGCCGCTGCCCCCATAAGCCGATAGGTTTGTGTTCTTTTTCGGTTGGTAAAGTAAGGCAAGGGATATAATAATCTCCCTGCAACTCATACCATAAACCATTCTTTTTATCAAAAATGTACTTGTCCATATAATTAATCCTCCAGTATAATATATTCGCACATACATCACAGTTCTCCGATTGCCACACTCTGTTATATCTTGTTATGAGATTTTCTTGCCCTTGATTTTGCCCTTATAAGCAGTCAGGGAAAGAGTAAACTTGTGTGAAATCATATAAAGGAATAAGGCGAACATATTGCGATAAATCCTTTATTTTCAAGGCTTTTGGAGAATTTTATTGATAACCTATGGAGAGCAATAATCATTCATAATTTTATAGTTTTCAAATTCCAGTTTGAAGCCGCCGCAGGCAAAGAGAGCTTTCATTGGGCATAGTGCATTTACCGCGCCTGTTCTTCTAAATGTACGCAGCCCGCAAAGCAGGAAGCCTCCGGCAGATAAAGACAAGGGGTGTGCATTCTCATACCGCGCCGCAAGCGGCGCCATTGGCCTTTTCATCTGCCCTGCAGCCAGAGCCTCCGTCCAAGCCGGGGATTGCTTTTTGCTAAAACCGGCAGCCCCCCGGCAAAGCCGGGGGCTTGCGTAAGCCCTGGAAGAGCTTACTACCGGCAAGCCCCTCAAGAGGCACTGAATACTCTGTTCCCTGCATCACCTGCCCCGTCCCCTGTAAACGGGGTTCTTCCCCTTGCGTGATACATCTTTTGGTTATTGAATACCATCCCGCTTCGCTCGAAACTGGCAGCGAAAGCCTTTTTACTCTCCCCGGCACAGCCGCGGCTTGTCGTTTCGTTAAAGCAGCAAATGCAAAAAACGCCGTACCCGCAGCTTCTGCAAGGGTACGGCGTTTTGTGGAGCTACTGGCCGGACTCGAACCGGCGACCTGCTGATTACGAATCAGCTGCTCTACCAACTGAGCCACAGTAGCATCTTGTGGTTTCAGGCGCAACAAGCGTCTTTATCTATTATAAGAATTTTTTATGTTTCGTCAAGAGTTTTTTCACTTTTTCAAGTCAATTTTTTCAAGCTGCTCTGTTCCGCCGCAAACGTCCGGTATTGCCGCAGGCAGCCGCCCCGCATTGCTTCGGGCGCCATGAAAAGGATGAGGGCCGCTGCGGCCTCTGGATATTTTCACCCGCCTGCCGCACACAGTGCCTCAAACTGCTTTTCCACCTGGGTGTGCTGCAATGCGATACACCGGCCGGAGAGCCGGGCCAACGCGCTGCCTTCCGGAAGCTGCCCAAAGGTGACGCACGCTGCGCACAGCGCCTGCGTACTCAGGCCAGCGCGCGCATTCATCCTGCGGTTACCGTATTTAATGTCGCCAAGCACCGGCGCGCCGAGGAACGCCAGATGCGCGCGGATCTGATGCGTGCGCCCCGTGATAAGCCCAATGCGGCACAGGCTGTATGGCCCGCACGTTTTCAGCACCTGTACCTGGGTGATGATTTTTTTATACCCCGGCGCCGCCTGGCCCTGCACATGCACTTTGTTATTCTTTTCAAAATGGCGCAGATACGCCTCGTGAACGCCCTGCGGCGGGCGGCCCGCGGTAATGCACAGGTATTCCTTTTGCAGCATATCCTGCCGGATGATTTCATTCAGCGCCCGCAGGGCGGGGCGGTTTTTTGCGGCCAGAACAAGGCCTTCGGTGCCCCTGTCCAGCCGGTTGGCCGCCGCCGGGGCAAAGCTGTTCTCACCCTCGCAGGCATATTCCCCCTTTTTCTCCAGATAGCGGATAAACTGGTCTACCAGGCTGTCGTCGCCCGTTCGGTCTGAATGGCACAGAAGGTGCGCCGGCTTATACAGGGCCGCAATATCGGCATCCTCGTAAATCACCCGCATGGGGAAGCGGCTTTTCCCCGCCTGCTTCGCCTGCGGACGAGAAACCTCCTCTTCGAAAAATTCATCATTGAGGTACAGCTCTATCACATCCCCGGCGCACAGCAGGGCATCCGGCGCAGCGCGGCGCCCGTTCACCTTGATGCGCCGGTTTCGAAACGCTTTGTACATGGCGGAGGCAGGCAGTTTTCGCGCCGCGCGCTGCACAAAGCGCGAAAGCCGCATATCCTGCTCATTTTTTCCAGCTGTGAACTGCTTCATCCTGCCTGCCGCCCTTTCCAAAACCTTCATCTTTATGTATAATGTTACTGGTTCCTGCCTGGAATTGCAAGCTTCACAGCTACAACTTTTTTTATGTTTTTCTTTACTTTTACTACTTTAAGTAGTAAAATAACATAAGGATGCGGGAGGGATAAACGTGGGTGAGCACGACCAGCACCGTCAGCGCATATATAACCGGTTTCTGCGTGAAGGGCTGATGGGCTTTGAAGAGCACAACGCCATGGAATTTCTTTTGTTTCTGGCACACGCACGCGGCGATACGAACAGCCTTGCGCGCCGTGTTATCCGCACTTTCGGCAGCCTTTCCGCAGCGCTGGACGCGCCGTATGAAGAGCTTGTGCAGGTGCCCGGCATCGGGCCCTCCAGCGCAGCCGTGCTGAAATTCATCCCCCAGATGTGCGCATACTATCTTGAGAACAAACGGGATGCGCGCCGCCCGCTGGACAGCCCGGCGGCCGCAGCCGAATTCCTGATGCCGCATTTCTTTGCCAAGACAGTAGAAGAATTTTATATTGCCGCGCTGGACGACCGGCGTGCCCTGCTGCGCTTCGAGCGCCTCTCTTACGGCACTGCCAACACCACCAGTGTAAGCGCAGCGCAGGTGGTGGAATTTGCCGTGCGCTGGCGCGCCACGGGCGTGATTCTTGCGCACAACCACCCGCGCGGTGTGCCGCTGCCCTCGAACAGCGACCTCGCTGTGACCAAAAGCCTTGTGCAGGCCCTGAGTGTGGTAAATATCGAGCTTGTAGACCACTTCATTTTCTGCGATGCAGATTATCTCAGCTTTGCCGATTCGAACTATATGGACTCTGTGAAAGGATATAAAGGTGCCGCATCACATGGAACACTTTGAACTCGTTTCTCCCTATAAGCCCACGGGCGACCAGCCCCAGGCTATCGACAAGCTGGTGGCCGGGCTGCGCGCGGGCTATTCCGGTCAGACGCTGCTGGGCGTGACAGGCTCGGGCAAAACCTTCACCATGGCCAACGTCATCGCGCAGGTGAACCGCCCCACGCTGGTGCTGGCGCACAACAAAACGCTGGCCGCGCAGCTTTGCACGGAATTCAAAGAATTTTTCCCCAACAACGCAGTGGAGTATTTCGTAAGCTATTACGACTATTACCAGCCGGAGGCCTATATTCCCTCCACCGATACCTATATCGAAAAAGACAGCGCCATCAACGACGAGATAGACCGCCTGCGCCATTCCGCTACGGCGGCCCTCAGCGAGCGGCGCGACGTCATCATCGTGGCCAGCGTGTCGTGCATCTATTCTCTGGGCGACCCCATCGATTACCGCAGCATGGTCATCAGCATCCGCGAGGGCATGCAGCTGAACCGGGAGGACCTGATGCGCCGCCTTGTGAGCCTTCAGTATGAGCGCAATGACGTGAACTTTGTGCGCAACAAATTCCGCGTGCGGGGCGACGTGGTGGAGATAAACCTTGCATACGCCAGCGAGACAGCCATCCGCGTGGAGTTTTTCGGCGACGAGGTGGACCGCATCAGCGAAGTGAACCCTCTGACAGGCGAAAAAAAAGCGGCGATCCGCCATGCTGCCATCTTCCCCGCCAGCCATTATATCGTCTCGAACGAAAAGAAGGCCGAAGGCCTGCGGCGCATCCGCATGGAGATGGACGAACAGGTAAAGCAGTTCCGCGCAGAGGGAAAGCTTATCGAGGCGCAGCGCATCGCCCAGCGCACGAATTACGACGTGGAAATGCTGCAGGAGGTCGGCACCTGCAAAGGGGTGGAAAATTATTCCGCTGTGCTGGCCGGGCGCGCGCCGGGGTCCACCCCTACCACGCTTCTGGATTATTTCCCGGACGATTTCCTCCTTTTTGTGGACGAGAGCCATGTGATGCTGCCACAGCTTCGGGCCATGTACGGCGGTGATTTCGCGCGCAAGAAAAGCCTTGTGGATTATGGCTTCCGCCTGCCCTCTGCCTTTGACAACCGCCCGCTGAAATTTGAGGAATTTGAGGCGCATCTGAACCAGACTATTTTTGTCTCTGCCACGCCGGGCGAATACGAGCGCCAGCATTCCAGGCAGATTGTCGAGCAGGTCATCCGTCCCACCGGCCTTCTGGACCCGCGCGTGGTGGTAAAGCCGGTGGAGGGGCAGATCGAAGACCTTTTGGGCGAGATTAACACGCGCTCTGCGCGCGGCGAGCGCGTGCTGGTGACGACGCTGACCAAAAAAATGGCCGAAGACCTGACGGATTACCTCTCTGACCACGGCGTAAAAGTGAAATATATGCACCATGAGGTAGATACCTTTGAGCGCGTGGAGCTGATGCGCGATCTGCGAAAGGGCGCCATCGACGTCATTGTGGGCATCAACCTGCTGCGCGAAGGGCTGGACCTTCCCGAGGTTTCCCTTGTCGCCATTCTGGACGCCGACAAAGAGGGTTTCCTGCGCAGCGAGACGAGCATGATACAGACCATCGGCCGCGCGGCGCGCAATGCGGACGGCATGGTCATCATGTATGCGGACAGCGTCACCCCTTCCATGGAGCGCGCCATCATGGAGACCGAGCGCCGCCGCGGCATCCAGCAGGCGTACAATGAGGCGCACGGCATCGTGCCGAAGACCATTGTGAAAGAGCTGCGCGATAACGGCGTGCTGGAAATATCCCGCAAGGATGACGGCGCAAAGCACGACAAGCGCCTGAGCCGCGCGGAATGCCAGAAAAAGATAGAACAGCTGACGCGCGAAATGAAAGAGGCTGCCAAGATACTGGAATTTGAGCACGCCGCCTTCCTGCGGGACCGCATCGACAAGCTGCGCAAGCAATTAGAGCACAAAACCAAACTTTGATACTGGAAAGAGGAAGCATTTTGGCAAACGACAAAATCGTTATCAAGGGTGCCCGCGAGCACAACCTGAAAAATATTGACATCACCCTGCCGCGCGATAAGTTTATCGTGATGACGGGCCTTTCCGGCTCCGGCAAATCGAGCCTGGCGTTTGACACCATCTACGCCGACGGTCAGCGCCGCTATATGGAGAGCCTGTCCAGCTATGCGCGTCAGTTCCTGGGCCAGATGGAAAAGCCGGACGTGGACGAGATAAGCGGCCTTTCCCCCGCCATCTCTATCGACCAGAAAACCACCTCAAAAAACCCGCGCTCTACCGTGGGTACCGTCACGGAGATTTACGACTATCTTCGCCTTCTGTACGCGCGCATCGGCGTGCCCCACTGCCCTGTGTGCGGGCGCCCCATCAGCCAGCAGACTGTGGACCAGATGGTGGACGAGATTATGAAGCTGCCCGAAGGCGCGCGCTTTCAGGTGCTTGCCCCCGTGGTGCGCGGGCGCAAGGGCACCCAGCAGAAGGAATTTGAAGCCGCGCGCCGCAGCGGCTTTGCGCGCGTGCGCGTGGACGGCAGCCTTTATGAGCTGGATGAAGAAATCGCGCTGGAAAAGAACCGCAAGCACACGGTGGAGATCGTGGTGGACAGGCTTGTATTGCGCGGCGATATCCAGACGCGCCTTGCCGATTCGCTGGAGACCGCCATCGGCCTGACGGGCGGGCTCGTCACCATCGACGTTGCCGGCGGCGAGGAGATGATGTTCAGCCAGAACTACGCCTGCCCGGAGCACGGCGTTTCCATCGACGAGCTGGCGCCGCGCATGTTCTCGTTCAACAACCCGCTGGGCGCGTGCGAAAAATGCACGGGCCTCGGCACCTTCATGCAGGTGGACCCGGCCCTCATCCTTCCCAACAAAAAGCTCTCCATCCGCGAAGGCGCCATCAAGGCAAGCGGCTGGTATTATGCCCCCGGCTCCATCAGCGAAATGTACTACAGGGCGCTGGGCGAAAAATACGGCTTTACGCTGGACACTAAAATAAAAGACATCCCCAAAGAAGGCATTCAGGCCCTTTTGTACGGAACGAACGGCGAAAAGCTGCACATGACGCGCGAGACAGACCGCGGCACCGGCAGCTATGTGAATGATTTTGAGGGCATTGTGAACAACCTGGAGCGCCGTTTCCGCGAAACCAACTCCCAGTGGATGAAGGACGAGATCAGCGGCTTCATGACCGGCGTGGACTGCCCTGCCTGCCACGGCGACCGCCTGAAGCCCACTGTGCTGGGCGTAACCGTGGGCGGCGTGAACATCAGCGATTTCACAAAGATGAGCGTGCGCGAAGAGCTTGCCTTTCTCAACGGCCTGGAGCTGACGCAGCGCGAACATATGATAGCGGACGGCATTTTGAAGGAGATACGCGAGCGACTGGGCTTTCTGCAGAATGTGGGCCTCGCTTATCTTACGCTGAACCGCAGCGCCGCCACCCTTTCGGGCGGCGAAAGCCAGCGCATCCGCCTTGCCACACAAATCGGCTCTGCCCTCACGGGCGTGCTCTATGTGCTGGACGAGCCAAGCATCGGCCTGCACCAGCGCGACAATGAAAAGCTGATTGCCACACTGAAGCGCCTGCGCGATTTGGGCAACACCCTGATCGTGGTGGAGCACGATGAAGACACGATGCGCGCGGCGGACCATATCGTGGATATCGGCCCCGGCGCCGGCGTGCACGGCGGCGAGCTGGTGGCGCAGGGCACTGTGGAGGATATCTGCAAAGCCCCGCGCAGCATCACAGGGCTGTATCTTTCCCGCAAAAAGCAGATAGAGGTGCCGCAAAAGCGCCGCAAGGGCAACGGGCACTTTATCGAGATACTGGGTGCCACGCAGAACAACCTGAAGAATGTCAATGTGAAAATCCCGCTCGGCGTCATGACATGTGTAACGGGCATTTCCGGCTCGGGCAAATCCTCGCTTATCAACGAAATCCTGTACAAGCGCCTTGCGGGCGACCTGAACGGTGCGCGCATCAAGCCCGGCGCCCACAGGGATATGCTGGGGCTTGAATATGTGGATAAGGTGATTGGCATTGACCAGTCCCCCATCGGGCGCACCCCCCGCTCGAACCCGGCCACCTACACCGGCGTGTTCACCGACATCCGCAATGTGTTCGCCCAGACACAGGAGGCCAAGCTGCGCGGTTATGACGCGGGGCGTTTTTCCTTCAATGTGAAGGGCGGCCGCTGCGAGGCGTGCGAGGGCGACGGCATTTTGCAGATAGAGATGCATTTCCTTCCGGACATCTATGTGCCGTGCGAGGTTTGCAAGGGCGCGCGCTACAACCGGGAAACGCTGGAAGTGAAATACAAGGGAAAAAGCATTTATGACGTGCTGGAAATGACAGTGGAGGAGGCCTGCGGCTTTTTCGCCAATATCCCCCGCATCCAGCGCAAGCTGCAAACCTTGTATGACGTGGGCCTCGGCTATATCACGCTTGGGCAAAGCGCCACCACCCTTTCGGGCGGCGAGGCCCAGCGCGTAAAGCTCGCGCTGGAGCTGGCACGCCGCGGCACGGGCCAGACAGTATACATCCTGGACGAGCCCACCACCGGCCTGCATGTGGCCGACGTGCACAAGCTGGTAAAGGTATTGGATGCGCTGGTAGACGCGGGCAACACCGTAATTGTAATAGAGCACAACCTCGACATCATCAAGCGCGCGGACCACATCATCGACCTTGGCCCTGAGGGCGGCAGCGAAGGCGGCCGCATCGTGGCGCAGGGCACGCCGGAACAGGTTGCAAAAAACAAAAGTTCCTTTACCGGCATGTATCTGAAGCCTTTGCTGGAAGAAGGCAAAAAACACAGGGTTGAATAATCATATTCCGGCTGTAAACCAAGCATCCCCCGGCTTCCCCGGGGGATGTTGCATATATGGGCAAAGCCTCACCTCACAGGTCCGTGCGCCGGGCAGCATCGGTACAGGCCGTCAGCCGTGGAGGCTTTTCCGCCCCTGCATGCGGGGAGCGCGCGCCGGGCATGCCTTTATTGCCTTTCCTTATCTTCCACACTGTTCCAGTTTGGGGGCGCTTCCTCCGCGCAGGGGCAAGCCTTCTCCTGAACCATACGGCGGGTAGCCTTGGGGATGTAAAAACATGCAAAAGCCGGGCCTGCGGGATTGTATTCCCGCAGGCCCGGCTTTTCACTCTATTCCCCGCATCAAAAAAAGGGCCGCCGCGTCCTACCGCCAGACGCGGAACTTTTGGTATTAAAGCCTTGTCACCTTGTCCTTTTCCACCAGCGCATACACCAGCGGAATGGGCGCAGGGGCCTCTGCGCCAAAGGTCAGCGCGCTGCGGTATTCCGCCTCCGCGGCGGCAAATTTGGCTTCATCTTCCGCATACAGCACCGCCAGCACATCGCCGGGGGCCACCTTCTCGCCCGTCTTCTTTTCGATGCGTAGGCCCGCGGCGGGGTCGATAACGCTTTCCTTCGTCTCGCGCCCCGCGCCCAGAAGCACGGCGCTGATGCCTATTTTTTCTGTGTCCATGGCGCACAGATAGCCTTCCGTTTCACACAGCACCTGCCTTTCATGCTTTGCGCGCGGCAAAGTGTGCGGGGCGCGGATGTAGGCCGCGTCGCCGCCCTGCGCCTGCACCATCAGGCACAGCTTCTCCAGCGCGGCGCCGCTTGCAAGCGCCTCGTCCACCATGGCCCTGCACTGCTCTGCACTTCCCCTGCCCGCCAGTACAAGAATATTGGTCGCCAGGGCTTTGCACACCAATAAAAGATCCTGCGGACCTTTGCCCATCAGCGTTTCAGCTGCCTCCTGCACCTCCAAGCTGTTGCCCACCAGATGGCCCAGCGGCACATCCATGTCTGTGATGAGGGCCGCGGTGCGCCGCCCATTATGCTCGCCTATCTCCACCATGGCTTTGGCAAGCTCAATGGAATCCTCCAGCGTCTTCATAAAAGCGCCGTTGCCCGTCTTTACATCCAGCAGGATGCAGTCTGAGCCGGAGGCCAGCTTTTTGGACATGATGCTGGAAGCGATGAGAGGCACACAGGACACGGTGGCCGTTACGTCCCGCAGCGCGTACAGCTTTTTATCCGCCGGGGCAAGGTTGCCCGTCTGGCCTATCACGGCAAGGCCTATTTCGTTCACCTGTCGAAAAAACTGCTGAGGCGTCAGGGAGACGGTGCAGCCCGGTATGGCCTCTATCTTATCCAGCGTGCCGCCGGTATGGCCAAGGCCGCGGCCGCTCATTTTCGCCATCTTCACGCCGCACGCCGCCACGATGGGCGCCACCACCAGCGTCGTTTTATCGCCCACGCCGCCGGTGGAATGCTTATCGGCCTTCACGCCCGATATGGCGGAGAGGTCCACCATATCGCCGGAGCCCGCCATAGCCGCCGTGAGCTGCGCCGTCTCCTGTGCCGTCATGCCGTTCAGATAAATGGCCATCAGCAGGGCGCTTGCCTGATAATCCGGCACCGTGCCCTCGGTGTAGCCCTTTACGAAAAAGCATATTTCCTCCTGCGTCAGCGTGCCGCCGTCGCGTTTCTTTGCAATGATATCGTACATTCTCAGCATGGTACATTCTCCTTTGGGCAAAAAGGGCGGGCACAAAACGCGCCCGCCCTTTGCAGTTTTCTCTCAGCGGCTGCCCTTGTCGTACGGAACGCCGGACGCCCGGGGCGACTGCGAGTTTTTACTGGTGAACGCCAGCACCACCAGTGTGGCCGCATAGGGCACCATCTTGTAGATGTCGCTGGGGATGCCGAGGCCGTTCAAAAGCGGGATGCCGGAATACACTGAGGCAATGGTCATCATCAGGCCGAAGAAGAACGCCGCAAACAGGATGCGGGCAGGCTTCCACTGGCCGAAGATGAGCACCGCCAGCGCCAGGAAGCCATAGCCGGACACCGTGGCGTTAAACTGTGTGGAGGTGGGAATGACGAACACCAGTCCGCCGATGCCGGCCAGCGCGCCCGAAATTGCCACGCCCGCATAGCGCATCTTGTATACGTTAATGCCCACGGAATCCGCCGCCTGCGGGTGTTCGCCGCATGCGCGCAGGCGCAGGCCGAACTTTGTCTTATACAGCACGATAGCCGCCACCGCCAGAATGGCAAAACCCAGGTAGGTGGTGATGTATGTGTTTTGGAACAGCAGCGGCCCCAGCACGGGAATATCGCCCAGCACAGGCACCTTCTCCAGACGGAAGGTGTTTGTGAAGGGGATCTGCTGCACCGTGCGGATCATGCGCGCCACAAAGATGGCGAACGCAGGGGCGAACATGTTGATGGCAGTGCCGCTGATAACCTGGTCCGCCTTCATGTTAATGGCCGCGTAAGCGTGCAGCAGAGACACCACGACGCCCACGGCGGCGGCAATGAGGATGGCCAGCACCAGCAAAAGCTGCGGCGGAAGATTTACGCCGCCCTCCTGCATCAGGTCAATAAACAGGATACTGGAAAAGGCGCCCATAATCATGATGCCCTCCAGCGCAATGTTCACAACGCCGGAACGCTCGCTGAACATGCCGCCCAAAGCGACCACCAGAAGCGGGATGGAGAAGAACATCATCTGCTGGACAAGGAAATAGACCGTGCTCATTCCTTACCGCCTCCTTTCACCGTGCCCGCAGCCTTTCCGGGCTCTGCATTGGCATTTCCGTCCGGTGTTTTGTTTTTGCCCGTCCGCTTTACCACTCTGCTCACAAGGCCGCGCAGCAGCAGCGAGAAGGCCGCGAAGTAGATAATCACCGCAATGATGATTTCAATGACCTGCGGCGCAAAGCCGTACAGCTGCATGTTGAAGCCGCCCTGGTTCAGATACGCCATGAACAGGCCTGCAAAAATGATGCCGATGGGGTTGTTCAGGCCAAGTAGGGCCACCGGAATGCCGTTGAAGCCTTCTGCGGCCAGCGTGTCCACCACCTCGATGCCTTTGCCCGCGCCGGCCAGATACAGGCAGGCGCCGCCAAGCGCACACAGTGAACCGGCAATGGCCATGGAGAGGATGATGCTGCGCTTTTCATTGATGCCCGCATATTTCGCCGCATCGCGGTTATAGCCGCAGGCCTTCAGCTCATAGCCGAACTTTGTCCTTTCAATGAGGAAATAGATGATGATGCCCGCCAGAATCGCCACAAAGATGCCCGCGTTCACGCTGGATGCAGAAGCGCCGGAGCGGAATATCTGGTCCATGCCCAGCTTAGGGGCGTTGGCATTGGCCGCAACAGGAAGAGACTGGTTTTTCTGCGAATCGAAGATAGTTTCCACCACAAGAAAATTCACACCGTACATGCCGATGTAGTTCATCATGATGCAGGCAATCACTTCGTTCACGTTGCACACGGCCTTCAAGAAGCCCGGCACAAAGCCCCACAGCGCCCCGGCCAGCATAGCGCCCACAAGGCAGGCAAGCCACAGCAGAGGGCCTGGGATGAACGTGCACTTCACACCAATCAGCACCGCCACATAGGCCCCCACCACAAACTGGCCCGGGCCGCCGATATTGAACAGGCCCGTTTTGTTGGCAAAGCCCACCGAAAGTCCCGTGAGAATGATGGGCGTGGCGGAATAAAACACCTGGCCCAGATTTTTCATGTCGGAAAACGCGCCGGTGAGGATAGAGATAAAGCCGTTCACCGCATTTGCGGGGTTTGAGATGAGCAGCACGATAAAGCCCACCGCAAGCCCGCACAAAATAGCCAGCACAGAGCCCATGAAGCTGGTAAAGCCCTGCTTTTGGAGCAAGGGCGTCTTCTGCTTTTTATTCATTTCCCCGCCCCCTTCTTCGAGCCGGCCATATACAGGCCCAGCTCCTGCACAGTGATGGCCTTCGGGTCAAGGTCTGCCACGATCTGCCCCTCATAGATGACAAGGATGCGGTCTGAAAGCTGCATCACTTCATCCAGCTCCAGGCTGACGAGCAGGATGCCCTTTCCCGCGTCGCGCTCGGCCACGATTTGCTTGTGGATATACTCGATGGCGCCCACGTCCAGCCCGCGTGTGGGCTGAACTGCAATGAGCACGTCCGGGTTTCGGTCAATTTCGCGCGCCACAATGGCCTTCTGCTGGTTGCCGCCGGACATGCTGCGCGCGATGGTGCGCGCCCCCTGGCCGGAACGGATGTCGAACCTACCGATAAGCTCGTCCGCATACTGATAAATGGCGTCGTATTTCAAAAAGCCATGCTGGCAGAAGCGCGGTTCAAAATAACTTTGCAGAACAAGGTTATAGGCAAGGTTATAATCCAGCACAAGGCCGTGGCGGTGCCTGTCCTCCGGGATATGGCCCAGGCCGCCCATATTGCGCGTGCGGATATGCGCATGGGTAATGTCCTCCCCTTTCAGCAGCACATGGCCGCCGTCCGGCTCGTGCAGGCCTGTCAGGGCATACACAAGCTCTGTCTGGCCGTTGCCGTCGATGCCCGCCACACACACAATCTCGCCGCGGTGCACCTGAAAGCTCACATGGTCCACCACATTTTTTCCGGTGCGCTTTGAGCGCACGCAGACGTCCTTTGCCTCCAGCACCACGTCTGCCGGCTTCGCCGGGCCCTTTTCCACCACAAGGTTCACCTTGCGGCCCACCATCATCTCGCTCATTTCTTCTTTTGAGGTAGAGGCCACGTCTACCGTGCCGATGCACCTGCCCTTGCGCAGAACAGTGCAGCGGTCTGCCACCGCCTTGATCTCATTCAGCTTGTGCGTGATGAACAGGATGCTTTTGCCCTCTTTCACAAGCTCCTTCATAATCTTCATCAGCTCGTCTATTTCCTGCGGTGTCAGAACAGCCGTAGGCTCGTCGAAAATGAGGATCTCGTTTTCGCGGTACAGCATCTTCAAAATTTCCACGCGCTGCTGCATACCCACGCTGATATCGGAAATCAGGGCGTCCGGGTCTACCCGGAAACCATACCTCTCCGACAGAGCCATCACCTTCTCGCGGGCCTTGTCCATTTTCAGAAAGCCGCCCTGCGTGCTCTCTACCCCCAGGATAATGTTTTCCAGCACGGTGAAATTGTGCACCAGCTTGAAGTGCTGGTGCACCATGCCGATGCCAAGGCGGTTGGCATCGTTCGGGTCTTTGAGCTGCACCACTTCGCCGTTTTTCTTGATGACGCCCTTTTCCGGCTGGTACATGCCGAACAGAACGCTCATCAGCGTAGATTTTCCCGCACCGTTTTCGCCCAAAAGCGCATGGATCTCGCCCTTTTTGAGCTGCAACGTTACATCGTCGTTCGCAATGATGCCCGGGAACTCCTTGGTGATGCCGCACATCTCGATGATGTAATCCATGTCGTCCTCCTATCCCCCTGTCATATCCGACAGTGCCGCACCCGCGCGGCCTTATTTACTTTTATTATAAGTGAATTTGTCGATGAACACAAGAAAAATGTGTGATTGACAAAGTGTTTCTGTGCAGGTACAATAAGATTCATTCCCCCCCACAGGAGTGCACATATGCGGGTATGGCGGAATTGGCAGACGCGCCAGACTTAGGATCTGGTGCCGCACGGCGTGCAGGTTCGACCCCTGTTACCCGCACCAAACCAATATAATCCGAACTTGTTTCCGATAGGAGATGGGTTCGGATTTTTTGTTTTCTTTAAACAACACAAAACGGGGCCCGGCCATCTGGCCGGGCCCTTTGCTATGCCTTTTTGACGGCGCTGAGCACAGGGATCTCGATTTTTGTGACGTAATCCTCCATGGAATCTATCACCATTTCATTGATGCCCGTTTCATAGGCAAAGCCTGTCAGAACAAGGCCGTTTTCGGCAGCATAGCGAAGGATGTCCTGATAGCGGGCAGGCAGCTTATCCCAGCTTCCTTTGCAAAAGGCCCGTATATAGCTGCCCTGCGGCTTTTTGTGAACGCCCCTGCCCGGCCGCACATGCGGCGCGTCCATAAAGAGCATCGCATATCTGTCGAACTCACCGGCATACAGGCTTTCCACTGGCAGCATAGAGCCATAGCTGGCACGGTACATACGCGGCAGGCCGTACCTTTTCGTTTTGGCTATCATTTTCTCTATCTGCTCTTCAAACGGCTGCCCCGGCAGTATCTCAACAGTGGCCAGCCGGCGTGCCTCGCTTTGAACGACGCAGATGCGCGCCAAGTCTTCGTTCAGCAGCGCCTCCATCTCCTGCCGGTATTCTTCCAGGCGCCTGCGCGTCTCTTTCAGGCGGGCGATGCCGCGGTCTATTTCCGTTATCTGAGTTTGCAGCGTCTGCATCATGCCGCTTGCCGAACGGTTTGAAACAAAAGCCTGTATCTCGCAGACAGGCACCCGCATATCGCGCAGCATCAGAATAGTCTCCAGCAGAGAGCTTTGGTAATAGCTGTAATAGCGGTATCCGTTTTCTTCATCCACAGAAAACGGCTTGAACAGGCCTATTTCATCGTACCACATCAGCGTCTTTTTATTGATGCCGTGCAGGGCTGCAAACTGGCCTATGGTAAACAGCGCCTGCCTTGCGCCGCGCATGTCCATCCCCCCTTGACCGTCCTGTTACTGTACGGTTTATTATACTTCATGCGGTGCCGGCGCGCAAGCGCTGTGCACACCGGCCCGGCGCCGCGCACCTAATAAAATCTGGAAGGAGCCTTATTTATGAAACAGAATATCACCTATCGGGAATTTCAAGAATCAGACCGGCCAGCCCTGGAGGCCATCATACGGGAAACGTGGCATTACGATGCATTTTGCAGCCCCAAAACAGCCAGGCGGCTGGCCAGGGTATATCTTTGCAGCTGCCTTGCCAACCAGACCTTCACCCAGGTGGCCCTTGCCGAAGGCAGGCCGGTGGGCATCATCATGAGCAAGAACAGCCGCATACACCGGTGCCCGGCCCGTGTGCGCCTCAACATGGCAGCGGCTATTCTGGCATTGTACAGCACCCGGGAGGGACGGGCCGTTTCAGACATTTTTCAGTGTGTGCAGGAAATAGACGCACGGCTTTTGGCACAGTGCCAAAAAAATTACCCGGGCGAGCTTGCCCTTTTTGCCGTCAGCCGCTGCATGCGCAAAAGCGGCATCGGAAAGGCTCTGTTTGAAAAACACCTTGCCTATCTGCACAGCCAGAATATCCGGGAGTTTTTCCTGTTCACAGACACAAGCTGCAATTATCCGTTTTATGAGCACCGGGGCATGGTGCGGCGCGCAGAAGAGGAGCACACCTTTTCGGCCAGCGGCATTCAGGAAAAGATGCGTTTTTTCATCTATGATTTCCAGCAGGGTGCCCCGGCCTGAAAGCCTGCCCCAGACACAAAAAGCGCCCGCAGCCCGGCACCGGCCGGATAAGCTGCGGGCGGCTTTGCCCACCTTTGGGGAACGGGGTCAGGCATAGCGGACGGAAAAGCCGCCGCTGTGCCCCTTTGCTGTAAAAGAAACCGTCACCGGGCCCTGCGCCTGCACATCGAACGAAGCTGTTTCAAGCCCCTGCCGGGTGAACAGCTCTGCCCCGCTCTCATCTTTTACTGTGACGGCAAGGCTGCCGCCCTTCGTCTCCACCTCTATGTGCACCGTGCCGCCCTCCCCTTGAAGGCGGGCGCTGCGCGTACCAAGAAAATAGCTGTAACCGGCAGACCATTCACCGGCCCACTTATGCTCCTGCCAGCCGATGCGCAGCCCGCTGCCACCCATGGGCACAAGGCCCGCTGCGGCCAGCGCCGCCATGACCAGAAAAAATGCCAGCACCATGAGCAGGGCGGCCTTCCAGCTTTTTGCCTTTTTACTGTTCTGCATATGTTTACCACTCCTCGGTCTTTGCCTGTTTTTTGAATTTTATGGCCTGAACCCGGTAAAAAACAGCCGGCCCCAGTGAAAGCAATGCGAAAAGGCCAAACAGATACGAGCGGCAGAGCAGGCCAAAGACTGCGAACATCAGGAACAGGAACGCCCACGGCCTGCAAAGGGTGCGGAAATAAAGCGCCTTATCCTCCAGCGACGTATGCAGCTCAAAGGGCCGCCCGTCGTTTGCCTTTTCGACGATAAGCAGCTCCCTGCCGAATGTGCCGCTGTCTGATGCAAGCTTTCCGCCCTTATCCGCCCAGGGGCGCCAGCGAAGCCTACCGGCAGACCAGTTGAGGTTCATGCTTTTGTAAAACACACGGTAGCCCATATCCTGCAGAAAGCTGCAATAATCCTGCGCGCGCTGCTGCGGCATATGGCCGATGAACTCCACTTTGTACTGCACCTGCCCCGGCTTGCACGGCTCGAATTCGTATACAGCCGTTCCAGTCGCGGCCAGCCTGTAGCCTTTCTGCGCCATGCGGCCCAGCCATTTTTCCTGCGCGGCCAGCATGCCGCCGAAATAGCGGTATTTTTTTATCCGCATCATCATATATCTCCCCCTTCCATCACAGCTCCGGCGGCCTGTACCAGCAGCCGAAGGCGGGCCAGCTCTTTTTCCGCCGCCTGCCTGCCCTGCTGTGTAATGCTGTATTCCTTTTTTCGGCCCTGCTGTGCGCCGTACGGCTCTATCCAGCCTTTATCCAGCAGGGCGTTCAGGGCGCCGTACAGGGTGCCCGCGCCCAGCACCAGGCGCCCGCCCGTCTTTTCTTCAATGAACTGCATAATGGCATACCCATGCTTTGGGCGGTACAGCGCAAGCAGGATAAAGAAGGTGACTTCTGTCAAAGCGCCGCCCCTTGCATTGTCACGCATACTGTCACTTCCCACCTCACCTATTACGTTTACTGTAATATATAATATATCAGTAAACGTAATAGTTGTCAATAGAAAAAGGCGGGCCCGCCTTTTAATTTTGCAAAGTAAAAGCAGCGCCAGGTAAGGCGCATTGCCGCAAGAGAACACCGGCTTTGGCTGACGGCTTTGGCACCTGATGCACGCAAAAAGCCCGGCAAGCCGTCAGGCTTGCCGGGCTTTTTTGCATTGGTCTGCTTTAGCGAAACAACAACTCCCCGGCTGTGCCGGGGAGAGTAAAAGGGCTTTTGCTGTCAGCTTCGAGCGAAGCGGGATGGCATTCATTACCAAAAAGCTGCAGCACGCAACGGGAAGAACCCCCGTTTACGGGAGGCGGGGCAAGTGATGCAGGAGGCAGGGCCTTCAGCGCCTCTTGAGAGGCTTGCCGGTAGTATGTGACTTCCTCCAAAGCCACCGGGCCAAAGCTGCGCGCCGCCCTGCAAGCGGCAGCTTTTGATACCGCGCAGGAAAGCTTTCCGCAGGCGCCTTTGTGATTGTCCAGGGAAATTTCTGAAGAAGCTGTGCGCAAAAATTGCCTTCCAGATGCGATAGCTTCCTGCGTCAATACACCTTACGGCTGGCGCTGCTTTTTTGCGTCCTCCGGCGCTGCTGATTTTTTTGCCCTTTCAGATGCCTGCTCTTCACACCATGCCCTTCGGCCGTGGTTACGGCTTTTTATCCTCAGAACAGGCTGAGCTGTTCCACCTGCCGGGTGCGCCGCACGGCACTTTCGCGCGCCACGGTGCGGGGCAGGCTTTGCAGGAAGGCAGAGGGCCGGGGGCCCGTGGTGAGGATGAGCTCTTCTTTTGCGCGCGTGATGCCCACATAAAACAGCCTGCGCTCCTCCTCCACGTCCGCCGGGCGCCCTTTGGCCTCCAGAGGCAGCGTGCCCTCGCTTACCCCCGCAAGGAACACTGCGGGAAATTCCAGCCCCTTGGCGCCGTGCAGCGTCATCAGGCGCACAGCGCCTGCCTGCCAGCCTCTGCCTGCGGCGCGGCAGATGTCCGCCTCCTGCCCAAGGGCAAGGGCATCCAACAGGGCGGGCATATCGGAGTGGAACACGGCTACATGCCGCAGCTTGTCCATCGCATCGCAGGCGCCATACTCCTGCTCCCAGCCTTGCGCCAGCTTCCACGGCTTTTCCTTTTCTGCCGGGGCCAGCCATTTCTCCGCGCAGGCAAGCCATTGCCCGGCGTGGCCGCTTTCGGGCATGGCCTGCCGCAGCGCCGCAGTATCCAGCCTGCTTTGCCGCGCGCAGGCCGCCTGCGCCTGCCGGATGATATCCTCCGGGCACTGCCACACAAGGCGCAGCGCCGTCTCCAGCGCGGCCGCGTCATCCGGCTGCAGCAGCCAGCGGAAGAAGGCAAGGAAGCCGCGCACGCTGCCGTCCTCCAGCCAGCTCTCCCGCCCGCTGACGATGCAGGGAATATCGTCGTGCCGCAGGCATGATTCAACCAGCTCTAATTGGCGGTGCGTGCGGCACAGCACCGCAATATCGGAAAAGGCGCGCGCCTCGCGCTCGTGCGGGGCTTTCTGCGCCTCCAGCATGTCCACACCGCCGGTCATGGCGCCTATTTCCTTTGCGATGAACACAGCCTCGTTGAAGTCGTCCGCCGCCTGCACAAGGCGCACCGCCGGGCCCGGCGGGCAGTTTGCATGCAGCAGCCGCGGCCCGCCCGGGTTTTGTTCGATGACGGGCACAGCCGCCTGCAATATCTGCGGCGCAGAGCGGTAATTCTGCTCAAGGCGTATCTGCCTCAGGCCGGGCATATCTGCCTGCAGGCGCTCAAAGCAGCGGCCGCTGGCGCCGCGGAAGCCGTAAATGGCCTGATCCGGATCGCCTATGACAAACAGCGTGCTGCCCGCCCTGCTCCATGCGCGCACCAATTCATACTGCGTGTCGTTAATATCCTGAAATTCATCCACCAGCAGGTGGGTAAAGCAGCGCCTGCCCGCCACGTCCAGCTTCAGCGCCTGTGTCAGCAGGTCGTCGAAGTCCAGCATGCCAAGCTGCTGCAGCCTGCCCTGATACGCCTCAAACAGCTCCGGGGAGATGCCTGCCGCCTCCGGCGCAGCGCCGTTTTTGATGCGGGATACCGCCTGCACCAGCGCCGCCGGGCTTATCTTCCGGCTGTCCTCCTTCAGGGCGTCGGCGGCAAGCTCCAGCGCCTCGCCGCGGCTGACAAGCCGCACGTCGCCCAGAAGGCTCCGGCATATGGCGTGAAACGTGCCGATGGTGAGGCGTGCGGCCGCGCGCCTGCCACCCATCTGCCTGCACAGGCGCTGGCGCATCTCGGCGGCCGCCTGGTTGGTAAAGGTGACGGCGGTAATCTCCTCCGGGCGCGCGCCCTGCTGTTCTATCAGCCATGCAATGCGCGCGGTGAGCGTTTTCGTCTTGCCCGTGCCGGGGCCCGCCACAACGGCCACGCAGGGCTGCTGTGCATGCACGGCGGCAAGCTGCTGCCCGTTCAGGCTTTCCTCCTGCCGCCGTGCCGGTTTGGGCCCCTGCGCGGGCCTGGCCTTTGCCACTGCGCCGCCCGCCTGCGCCGGGGCCGGGGCCGGCTGCCGGGACGGAGCCTCAAACCCGAACAGCGAGGTCTGCCCGCTGAGCTGCTCTATCTCCGCGGGCGTCAGCAGAGAAATAACGCCGTATTCCCCGTCAAACCCGGCGCGGCGCTGTACCCTGCCCGCGCGCAGGCGGCGGATGCCTTCGGCCACACAGGGGCCCGCCGCGCGCTCTATGTCCTCCGGCGGAACTTCGCGCAGGATAGCAAACTCCGGCCCAAGCCGTTCCAAGAGCTGTTCGTACTGCTGCGCCACCTTTTTGCTGCCCGCCGAAAAGCCCGTGGAGGCGGCTATCACCTCGGGAAGCGGCGCCAGGCTCTCATACGGCTTCGCGCCCTTCGGGCGAAAGCCCGCGGGCCTGTCCGCCAGCTCCTCCACGCGGTGCTCTACGCCAATGGTCAGCCTTTTGCCGCACACGGGGCACAGCCCGCCGCGCTGCATGGCCTCGGCGGGCGTCAGGCACACGCCGCAGCTGCGGTGCCCGTCCAGATGGTATTTGCCCTCCTCCGGGAAAAATTCCACCGTGCCGCAGAACCCTTCGCCTGTGCGGATGGCCCGCACTAATTCCGGGTAAGAGATGCCTGTGTCCAGCAGGTCCGCCTCGCGGCCCAGCTTTGCGGGCGAATGCGCGTCTGAATGCGACACCAGCGTCAGCCCGTCCAGCATGGATACGCGCCAGTTCATCGGCGGGTCGGACGAAAGGCCCGTTTCCACCGCGTGGATATGAGGCGTCATGTCTGCAAAGCATTCCTCTATGGTGTCAAAGCCCGAAAATGCGCCGAACATGGAAAAATGCGGCGTCCAGATATGGGCGGGGATGAACTCTGCCTCAGGGCATGCCTCCAGCGTGAGCTCCAGCAAATCCCGGCTGTCCAAGCCGAAAATGGGCCTGCCGTCGGAGCGGATGTTTCCAATGGCCTCCAGCCGGGCGGAAAGCTCGTCCGCGGCCTCTAGGCTGGGCAGAAGAATGACATTGTGCACCTTGCGCGTTTTTCCGCCGCGCTTGTAGATAGAGCTTATCTCGCCCGTCACCACAAAGCGCGGGGCCGGCCCCGGCGCCGCCCCGGGCAGGCGCAGCTCTTCTTTCAGCCGGTATACGCCTTGCCCCGCCGGCTCCAGGTGCTGCCGCAGTTCCTCGCGCCATGCGGGGTGGGTAAAATCCCCCGTGCCCACCAGCCCAATGCCCTTGCGGCGGGCCCAAAAATCGAGATGCGGCGCGTCGCCGTCCCTGCTGGTGGCACGCGAAAAACGGGAATGGATATGCAAATCGGCAATATACATTTGCTGGCACCTTCTGTCGAAATAAGTTCGGTTATTTTTACCATTATATCCTGTTTTCCCGCCGTCCGCAACGGCATGCCCTGCATGGCATCGTTTGCACAGGGTACCCGCCTTGACAACTATTTTTTATTCCTTTATGCTGAATGAAGTACCGCGCGGCTTTTGCGTGCGCGGGTGCATTCAGAACTGCCGGCAGCTCTCCAATGAACCAATTAAAAGGAGGGCACAAACCATGTACCATGTCACTTACCGCGGCACCCACCGCGAAGCCGGGCTTCGCTGGGGGCGCCGCCTGGCCTCGCACGGCAATTTAATTTTGCAGAACGTACCTTTCCCCATCACGCAGGCGCGCCTGCAGTTCGCACAGCAGTGTGTTCCCATATACCGGCAGTTTTTCCCCGCCGTTCTGCAGGAGATAGACGGCCTTGCCGAGGGGCAGGGCTGTGCGCCTCAGGCCCTGCAGGCCGTTTTGTTCAGCATGTATGCCATGCCGCCCGCCTGCCGCTGCTCCTGCTTTGCGGTATCGAACGGGGCGCAGGCGTTTCTTGCGCGCAACAGCGATTTTCTGCTTGCACTGCGGCATCTGAACTTGAACGTCATATACAGGCTTGACGGGGGCTTTCATTTCACAGGCAATACGACGGCCTTTATGGAAATAGAGGACGGCGTGAACGAGCACGGCTTTGCCGCGGGCCTTACCGCGGTGGCGCCCAGCCATATCCGGCCCGGGCTGAACGCGGGCATGCTTCTGCGACTGATGCTGGAGACCTGCCGCACTGTGAACGAAGCCCTGACGCTGCTGCGCAGCGTGCCGGTTGCCAGCGCGCAGACACTGACGCTGGCCGATGCAGGCGGCGCCATTGCGCTGGTGGAATGCAGCTGCCGCCGCGTGGAGGTTTTGCGCCCCGCGCCGCGCCAGCCCTTTGTGTGCGCTGTCAATGCCTTTCACACCCCAGCCATGCGCGCCGAACTCCTTGAGGGCGTGGACGACTGGGCGGCAGCGCCGCGCTACCGGACTATGCTGCGCGCGCTGGGCGCCAAAGCCGCCGGAATGGATATTTCGGGCGCCATGGCGCTGCTTGCGGGAAAAGAGGGCTTTCTCTGCCAGTATGACAGGCACAGAGGGCGCGGCACGGTGTGGGCCGTCCTGTATGATTTGAAGCGCCGCGCCGTATGGCGTGCAGAGGGCAGCCCCGCGCAGCGGCGCTTTGTGCAGGATGCCCGGCACATATTTTAACGCCCGGCTTTTGGGCGGAAAGGAATTGCCATGGTAACGCTGTATTCCCCCGACCTTGACATCAAGAAAATAGCGGAAAGCGGCCAGTGCTTCCGCATGGATGAGACAGGGGCCGGGCGCTATACGCTGACGGCTCTGGGCCGTGTGCTGAGGATAGACGCCGTGGCGGGCGGCTGTGCGCTGCACTGCACCCGAAAGCAGTACGAAGAGGTGTGGAGGGCCTATTTTGATATGGACACAGACTACGCCGCCTTCCGCGCCGCCATACCCGCCTCCGACCGCTTTCTTACAAGCGCGGCCGAGGCAGGGCGCGGCATCCGCATCCTGCGGCAGCAGCCATGGGAAATGCTTATCACCTTTATTATCTCACAGCGCAAAAGCATTCCGGCCATCCGGCGCTGCGTACAGCAGCTGTGCCTGCGCGCGGGCGCGCCCATCCGCCATGCGGGCGGCGGCTTCTTTGCTTTTCCCACGCCGCGCAGGCTTGCGGGCCTTTCCATGGGCGAGCTTGCGGCCTGCGGCCTTGGCTACCGCGCGGGCTATGTGCATGAGGCGGCGCGCCTTGCCGCCTCGGGCGCGCTGAACCTTGCCGCCCTGTGCCGTGCAGAAAGCCCTGCGCTGCAGCAGGCCCTGCTGGCCGTGCCCGGCGTAGGGGTAAAGGTGGCGAACTGCGTGATGCTGTTTGGTTATCACCGGCTGGACGGCTTTCCGCGCGATGTGTGGATCAACCGCGTCATTGATGAAGAATACGGCGGCCATTTCGAGCTTGCCCCCTATGCCGGGTTCGAGGGCGTCATCCAGCAGTACATGTTTTATTACGGGCGGCTGCGCGCAAAGGGCGGCTGACAAAAGGCCGGGCGTGCTTTTCAGCGCGCCCGGCCTTTTCTGTTTTCTGTATATGTTCAGGCCGTGTGTTCGCCGCTGCCGGCCGCATGCACATACTGCGAGGCGCCGAAGGCAAGCACCATGACGAACAGCGTGTGCAGAAGCATAAGCCCAAGGCCAAAGCCCGCGCCATGGCCGAAGGCCTTTGCCAGCTTGAAATTCATGACGATATACAGCACGCCGGAAAGCGCAATCAACGCCAGCGCCGCAAGCGCCAGCGCCGTCTGCGGCTGTTCAAGGTCAATGAACACGCCGCATACGGCGGCGGCCGCCGAGCTTAAAAGCGCAAGCCAGAAATACACCGGCTTCCAGCATATTTTATAAAGCGTATACACATTCAGCACCGGCACAACAGATTTCCAGCCGGCCTGCCCCGCCTTGCTGAACAGGCGCCACCACGCAATGACAGTGAGCACGGCAATGGCCAGAGCCACAGCCAGATAAGCGCCCAACACGGCCAGTATTACCGCCCAAAGGTTTTCCATCCCGGTTTACCCCTTTCCTTTCCATTCCAGCCCGGCAGTGCCGGTTCAGCTATCCTGTTCTGCATTGGCGGAAGCCGCTGCCGCAGCGCCGGCACCCGCCGAAGCGGCGCGCGCAGTATCCCGCCCGGAGTGGATATGCTCCAGCACGATGATGGCCGCCATCAGAATATCACGCATTTCCTCGTTGAAAATCTCTATCTCGTACACGTCGTGCAGCGAGAAGAATTTGCGGTGCACCGTTGCCAGAATGCTGTGCGAGGCTTCGTCGATAATTTGATAATCGTGCGAGGTGATGTCGCCGTGCAGCTCCCAGCCAAGAGCATCAATATGAATAATATCTTTCGTCAGGTGGAACAGCTCTGTGCTGAGCTCGAAAGAAGTGCCGTCGGCCATATCCACATAATGCACCTCGTGCAGGCTGAAGGCTTTGGCATGCAGGTAGGCCACCTCGCCGCCCTGTGCATCTTTCAGGTACGTCTTGTCGTGCAGAGAAAGCATTTTGCTTTCCACCTCGTAGGCAAGCTCGTCCTGCTCGTCAAAAATCTTCATGGCATGGTGCAGAGATACCAGCTTCTGCTTCAGGTAGTACTTCATTGCACTGTCCTCCTTATTCTTTTTTCATTCACGCCTTTTGAAAGGCCCTGGTCAGCCCACCGTGACGCCGTTGCCAATGCCGCCGGCGCCTGCGCCGGTGCCTATCTCGTTTTCCGGCTGCGCGCCGGTGCCTATGCCCGCTTCGGCGCCGGCCAGGCTTACATTGTCATCCAGGTCTGTCACACACAGCACGGTGACGCCGCTGGTATCGGTGCCGTTCAAAGCACCGGTGAACTGAATTGTCACCCAGTTGCCCACGGCAAGGCCGTTTTTATAATCATGTGCGGCGCCTTCAATATTGAAGGTATAGCCGCCTGCGCCGGTGTCAATGGTGATGGTGCTCATGGAAGCATCCACCACTGTGCCGGAAATTTCAGCGTATGTATGTTCAGGATGCGGCGCAGGCGTGGGCGCCGGGGACGGCGCAGGGGTGCTTGTGCCGGGCGCCGGGGTAGCCGCGGGCGCTGCGGGCTGCTTTGTGGTGAGGTACTCCGAATAAGCGTACGCCTCTTTGCCGTCGTACAAAATGCGGCTCCAGCCGTTGTCCGTCACGCCGGTGCGCTTTACTTCGGCGCCCGTCTTTACGCCGCCGATGCGCTTATAATCCGTGCCCGGGCCGCTGCGCACGTTCAGCCCCGCTGTGGCCCACACGCTTTCATTCGTCTCGGTTATCTTCACCGTGCTCTGCGCCTGCGAGGAGGACGCAGCCTGCTCTACCGTGTTCACCGCGTCGTCTACAATGCGCACCACAGTGATGCCGCTGGTGTCGGTGCCGTTCAATTCGCCCGTATAGGTCACCTCGATGGTGTTGCCCACCACAAGGCCGTCCAGCACCTTCATCTCGGCGCCCTCTGTGGCGAAAACGTATTCCTCCTCATCCACCGCAAGGGTAATGGCGTTCATAGTGGCGTCCACCAGCGTGCCGGTAAGCTTCTTTTCCTCCGGCTGGGCGGCGCTTTGGGCGCTTTCAGCCGAGGGGTTCTGCACCGATACCACCACGGCCCTGCTGGTGTCGGCGCCCTTCACCTCGCCGGTATAGGTGATGGTGACGGCATCCCCGGCCTTGTAGGCCTCTGCATTTTCAATTTCCACGCCCTTCACGGAAAACACCAGCTCGCTGCCGTCTGTGCCCTGCACCGTAAGCAGGTCGCCGCTCAATGCCACCAGCGACGCCTCCAGCGTGTTCTGGGCGCCGCTGTCGTCCTTTGCGCCGCATGCGGCCAGCGCCAGTACGGCAAGCAGGCCACATGCAATTACAGCCAACCACTTTTTCATTCTGTCATTCTCCTGTCTTCTCTCATCATTCGCACCGGAAAGAAGGCCCGGCGTTCCGCCTTGCCTGCTTTTGATGCCTGCCGCGGCCCTGCACACAAAACCGCCCGGCACGAGCGCTGAAGGCTCTGCCGGGCAGCCGTACAGAATCCGATTTATTATACCATGCCGTATATTTTGCGTTGATGTGCATTTCGGTAAAAAAGCTCGTTTTTTGGTGGTTTCCGCCCCGGCTTCCGCTTATGGCCTGCCGCTGCTCAGCTTAAAAAGCAGATAATCGGCATACTGCTTTTGCACAGTGGTGTAAAGCTTGCGGGAAATAGGCACCCGCACACCGCCCTCCAGCACAAAGTCCCGGTTTTCCATTCCGCGCGCATTGTCCATATTGACAATGCAGTTGCGGTAGCAGCAGGCGAACTGCGGGTATTTCAGCAGCGTTTCGCGTATCTCCTGAAAGGGCATGTGGCTTCGGTTTATCTTCGCCTTCGTATGCACCAGCACGTAGTGATTATACATATCCACAAACAGGATATCGTCCAGCGGGATATTTACATACGACCAGCCCTCTTTTAACTGGATATGCAGTTTTTTATCATATAAGGCCGCCGCACACTTATCCAGCACACGGAACAGCGCGCTTTCCTCCAGCGGCTTTACCAGATAATAGAAAGCATCCACCTCGTAGCTTTCCACCGCATGCTGCGCGCTGATGGTGATAAACACAAGCAGGCTTGTATTTCCATGCCGGCGAAGCGCACGGGCAAGCTCCATGCCGTTTTCTTCCCCGATATAGACATCCAGAAAGATGACGTCGAACTCCGCCCTGCCAACATGCTCCATAAGCTGTGCCCCTGTTTCAAATTCCGCAACCTCCACAGGGATATGCGCCCCCTCCGCATAGCGGCGCACCGCGCTGCACAGCGCAGTGCGCAGGGACGCATCATCATCAACCATAGCAATTCTCAAGGCTTATGCTTCCTCCTCTCCGGCGGTCGGGCCGAGGCATGCCGCCAATGCCCGCTGCAGAGCTTTTATTGTTCAATATCCATACAGGCAAGGGCCGTGAACACGCCGTCCTTCTCTTCATAGCGCGCAAAGCCATGCCGCTGCGCGCACACCGCCGCTGCCGAAGCCGTGCCAATGCCCGCCGCATTTCGACGGGTAGACCACAGCACCCCGTGCCGGTACACCGGCGGGGCCGCGCCGCTGTTTTTTACGCACAGCGACATCAGGCTGCCCTGCATGCGGGCGTCCACCTGAATGAACCTCGTGCCCTGCTGCTGCCCGCAGGCGGCAGCAGCCGCATTTTCCACCAGGTTGCCCACCACAAGGCACACATCGCTTTCCGCCTTGCCCAGCGCCGCGGGAAGCGCCACATGGCCGGAGACCTGCACCCCTGCGGAAGCTGCGCCGGATAAATAATAATTCAACACGGCGCTTAGCGCCGTGTTGGCGCAGGGCAGGACGCCCTGCGTTTCTTCTGTGATTTGAAGCGCGCCGATATACTCCTGCACGGCTTTGCAGCCGTGTGCCTGCGCAAGGCCGTTCAGCGCATGCAGATGGTGCCTTAAGTCGTGTTCTGCCCTGCGCACCGTTTCCATATGGCGCAAAAGCTGCTCGTTCTGCTGGCGCTGCATGTCCGAGCGCAGCGCCGCAAGCCTCAGCTCCTCCTGCGCCTCGGCCCCCGCAAGCCCCCTGCGCACCGCGTGCAGCATCAGCATGCACGCCGCAAACGTGGCCAGCAGCCACAGCAGCGCCGCACCGAGGTCCGCCCTGATATTGGTGACCTTCGCGGTAAAATTCCCGTTGTAAAATTTCACATGGAACACTACATTAAACAGCACCGGAACAGGCCAAAGCCATTTCCAGGAGACGCGGGCCCCGCCCTTTTGCACAAGGGGGCGCAGCTCTAAAAGGAACACCGGCAGCGCAATGGGCAGCGTGGCCGCCAGCGCAGCGGTAAACAGCCCGAAATAAACCCATTTTGTTTCCGCCGAGGGGAAATAGCTTTGCTCCAGCACATCCGCCATGGCATACACCGCATTCAGGTATTGCCCCATCAGCGCAGAGACAAACAGCATGGGCCAAAGCTGCGCTTTGGTAAGCCAGAAGGCGGCGCCAAAGCCCGCAAGCATCAGCAGGCCCTGCACACCCAGCAAAACGGGCGGCGGCAGCATGCTCACCACAGGCGACGCAGGCCAGAAGAACACCATGCAGAAGGCCACCGAAGCAACACAATAAACCGCGATGCGCCAATAGCTTGGCCTGCGTGGCTGGCCGAAGGGCAGCACCAGCAGCACGGTTGCCATATACATGTGCAGCCCATAGATTGCAAGCGCCGCAAAAAAGGATGTATCTGCGTTCATACTTCTCCGTCCCCGCTGCCGGGCCGTCTGTGAAATGCCCGCAGGTCTATATCATATAACATATCACATATACCACCTGTTTTGAAAGCAAAATGCGGGTAAGAAGCCCGCGTTTTTTGTAAATTTTTGTAGAACTTTCTGGAAAATGGGTAAAATTTTTTCAACTTCATTCACCCCGCATTGCAAAAGGCCCAGCTTCAGGCGCGCTGGCGCGGGAAACCATCACCCCTGGAAGGCGGTTTTCGCGCACAGTCTCTTCGGCTTTCCCTGGCAGCCCCAAAGGAGCCTGCGGAAGGCCTTCCTGCCCTGCATCAAAAGCTGCCGCTTGCGGGGTGGCGCACAGCTTTGGCCCGGCGGCTTTGGAGAAAGAGCGTGCAAAAAGCCCGGCAAGCCTGAAGGCTTGCCGGGCTTTTTGCGTGCATCAGGCGTCAAAGCTGTCAGCCAGAGCCGGTGTTTTTTTTGCGGCAGCGCGCCTTTTGCTAAGGCCGGGGCCTTTTGCACACAGAGGGTGCGCTTGCTGCGCATTTCAGCCGCCTGCTGCGCCGCCGCTTTGCGGCTTCAGCCATGCGTCCATCCACTGCACCAGCTCTTTCAGGCGGCGCACGCGGTGGCGCGGCTTTCCGCTGCGGGAAAGCTCGTGGTCTTCCCCTTTGAACAGGCACGCTCGCGTGGGCACGCCAAGAAGCGTCAGGGCAGTAAATATCTCTTTCGTCTGCTCTACACAGCAGGTATGGTCATCGGTGGAATGCAAAAGCAGCGTGGGCGTTTTGCAGCCGGAAAGATACGGCACGGCCGATTCCCTCCACAAAAGCTCCGGCGCGGCCCAGGGCCTGGAATCCAGGGCGAGGTCGTCGTCATAGCTTATTTCAGACTGGCCGAAATCACTTACAAAGTTTGCCACGCTGCGGCAGCTTACGGCTGCGGCAAAGCGCTGCGTGTGGCCGATAATCCAGTTCGTCATGATGCCGCCGTAGCTTCCGCCCGTCACGCCCACGCGGGAGGCGTCGATGTCCGGATATTGCGCAAGGATATGGTCTGTGAAATCCATCAAATCCTCATAATCAATGGTGCCGTATTTCCCGCGCACATCTGCAAACTGCACGCCGCGCGCGTCCGAGCCGCGCGGGTTGCAGAAAAACACAAAGTAGCCGCGCGCCGCCAGCACCTGCATCTCGTGGAAGAACACTTCACCGTAGGCCGCTTTCGGGCCGCCGTGTATCTCCAGAATGCCGGGGTGCTTTTTCCCTTTTTCATAGCCCGCAGGCATAAGCACCCAGCCGTCTATCTGCTGCCCGGCACGGTTTGTAAACGGCGTATAATGCACGGGCTGCACCGCGCGCGCCGAGAGCAGCGGGCGGTTGAAGGCCGAAATACATACGGCCCTGCCGCCATCCAGCACATATAATTCCTGCAGGCTGTTTTTTTCCATGCCCACAAACACGGTGGCGCCGCCGCGCGTATCGAACATCTGAATACCGCCGCAGAACGCCAGCGCCTCGTGCTGCTGCCCGGCGGAATTTATGCTGCGGATGCGGCTTTCAAAACGGTCCAGCACAATGTAGTGCGCGGCCCCCTGCCCGCATACAAAACCGCTGCCGCCGCCGTAGGTGCTGTCGGTAATGGGGCTTGTGCCGGGCACGAGCTCGTGCGCCAGCAGCATTTCACAGCCGCCGCCCGAAAGGCTCAGCCTGTAAAAATCCTGCCCGGAGGCGCTGCCGTACTGCTTCAGGTCCGACGCTGTGAACAGCACGCCGCCCTCGGTTACGCCAATGTGATAAATGGCAAGCGCGCCGTCCTCTACCAGAGTGCGCGTTTGCCCTGTGGCCATATCGTAGGCATACATGCCTCTTGTTTTCGCCCTTACCTTGGTATACGCATGGCCGGTATATACAAGCTGCCGCCCGGCCCACTCGAAGGCCCCCAGCATGAAATACGGCTGCGTAAGCAGCCTTGTTTCGTCTGCTTCGGCGTCATACAGGGCCAGCGCCATGCGCACGCGGCTGGTATAGCCCTCGCCATTGGTGGCAAAGGGCATTTCCTCCAAAAGGATATAATCCTCTGCATCCTCGCACTCTTCTGCGGTATGGGTGCGCGGGTCCGGCTTTGTATGGTCGAGGCGCACCGCCATGGCATAGTGCACGCCGTCGCCGCAGGGGCGCACCTCCTTCACATCGTACGGCACCTCGAAGACCCGGCACGCCTCGCCGCCGGAAAGCGAAAGGCGGTAAAACACCGTTTTGTGATAAAAGCGCCGGGGCTCATCCGCCTCGCAGCGGCACGATGGGAAAAGCAGCGTGTCTGCGCCGTCCCATACAAAATCGTGCTCCTTACCGGTGTGCGTCAGCCGCGTGATGCTGCGTTCCGCACAGTGCGCCAGATAAATGTCCGCGGCATAGTTATTTTCCTTTTTATCCTGCCTGCTCACTACAAAGGCCGCCTTTGAGCCGTCCGGCGAAAGCTGAAGCCTGGAGAGAAAGCGGTATTCCAGAAAATCTTCCAAACCGATGTTCTGCATGCTTGTCCACCCTTTCCATACCCTGCGCACGGGCCTTCCGCGCGCAGGCAAACATAATAAGATGACTGTACCATACCCCCATGCGAAAAGCAAGCCGCACGCCCGGCAAAATGCAAAAAGCCCCCTTGCCTGCCTGCGCGGGACACCCGGCTTCAGGCGGCAGCAAGGCCCTGTTGCCAGCCGGGCGTGCTTTGTGCTACATTAAATAGCGCCCCCCTGCTTATCCGGCAGGGCCCGGCAAATGGAAAGGAGCGCAGCGCCCCATGCATTGTGAAGAGATGGAGATAAAGACACATACAGGCCGTATCCCGGCTGCCGTATGGGGCATGCCCGCGGGCCGGTGCATCGTTGCCGCACACGGCAGCATGTCCCACAAAAAAGATGTCCCCATCGTGCTGCTGGCACAGGCGGCACAGGCGCACGGCTGGCAGGTGCTCAGCTTCGATTTGCCGCAGCACGGCGCAAGGGCGCAGCGCGGCAGGCCCTGCACCATGCGCAGCTGTGCGGCAGACCTTGAAGCCGTGATGCAATACGCCAGGCCGCGATGGCCCCGTCTGGCCCTGTTCGGGTGCAGCATGGGGGCTTATGCCGGCCTTCTTGCCTGCCGCAAGGAGGCATTGGAGGCCGCCCTTTTTCTTTCCCCCGTGCTGGATATGGCGCACATGGTGGAGGACATGATGGCGCAGTCCCACATTCCGCAGGAGGTGCTGCGCCGCCGGGAAAAGCTGCTTTTGCCAAACGGACAGGCCTTGTATTGGTCTGATTTATGTTATTTGAGGGAAAACCCCGTGTGCACATGGGCCGCGCCCACCTATATCCTGCGCGGAAGCGAAGACGTCCTTTGCGGGCCGCAGACCCTTCAGGCGTTTGCGCAAAGGTTCCCCTGCCGCATCCAAACGGCTGCGGGCGCAGAGCACTACTTTCACACACCTAGCCAGCTTGAACAGCTTTCCGCCTGGCTGCATGAAACACTGGGCGCCCTGCCGCCTGCTGCACCTTAAGCCTTCGCCAGCCGCCGGCCGTGCCGCCGGCTTTACCTACAAAGGGCGCCCGACGGCCATGCGGCCGGCGGGCGCCCCTTCTGCATACTGCACAATAATGTAAAAGCTTACTGCATGGCCGTGGCAAAGGCCAAAAACGCACGGTATGTCATCAGCACGTCCTGCTTTGCCACAAGCTCGAACGGCGCATGCATCGAAAGCATGGGCACGCCGATATCCACTGTATCCACATTGCGGTTCGACACAAATTTGGCGATGGTTCCGCCGCCGCCCTGGTCCACTTTGCCAAGCTCGCCCGTCTGCCATGCAACGCCCGCTTCGTCAAATACGTTTGTCACATAGCTCAGCGTCTCGGCGCTGGCGTCATTCGTGGCGCCCTTTCCGCGCGCACCCGTATATTTTGTCAGGCACACGCCGCAGTTCATGCGGGCGGCATTGCGCGGGTCGTGCACGTCCGGGAACGTGGGGTCCAGCGCGGCGTTCACATCTGCCGACACGCACACAGAACGGCGCAGCATTTCTTCATAATCTGCCCCCTGCGCCCGCGCCAGCGCCTTCAGGAAATGGAAGGTATAATCGCCCTGCAGGCCCGTCGTGCCCTCCGAGCCCACCTCCTCCTTATCGGTCAGCACGCAAAGCGTGGTGAAGGCAGGCGCCTTCGCGTCGATTTCGGCGCGAAGAGCCGTGTATGCGCATACACGGTCGTCATGCCCATAGGCGCCTATCATGCTGCGGTCAAAGCCCACGTCCACAGCCCGAAACGCCGGCACGGCCTCTATTTCAGCGCGGGTGAAGTCGCGCTCCGCAATGCCGTAGCGCTCGTTCAAAAGCTGCATGGTATAAAGTTTGATGCGCTCTTTTGCCTCTTTGCCGGCATAGGGGATGCTGCCCACCACAATGTTCAGCTCTTCCCCCTTCAGCCCCTCGCTGAGGGGGCGCCTGTTCTGATCTGCACTGAGGTGCGGCAGAAGGTCTGTCACACAGAACACAGGGTCGCCCGGCGCCTCGCCCACGCAGAATTCAACCTTTTCGCCGCCGCGCTTATACACAACGCCGTGCAGGGAAAGCGGCGTGGCGCCCCACTGATATTTGCGGATGCCGCCGTAATAATGCGTTTTGAACAGCGAAAGGCCGCCGTCCTCATACAAGGGGTTGGGCTTCAGGTCCAGCCGGGGCGAATCGATATGCGCTATCATGAAATGCGCGCCCTCCTCCAGGCTGCGCGTGCCGATGGTGGCTGCCAGAATGGCCTTGCCGCGGTTGTTGTAATACACCTTGTCGCCCGGCTTCAGCACGGTTTTCGCCATGTGGTCAAACGGCCGGTAGCCTGCCGCCACAAGGCGTTTTTCTATCTCTGCGGCGGCCTCGCGCTCGGTTTTTGCCTTATCCAGAAATGCCTTGTAGTCTTCGCAAAAGGCCTCTGCCTCTTCGCGTGCGTCAGGCCATTCGTCTGAAATATGCGGCTGGCTGAACAGCAGCTCTTCCTCCAGCTCTTTTGCAGTTTTCTGTTCCATTGTTTCTGCTTCCTTTCTGTTCCATTTATTTGCAAGCCATGTCAGGTATAAAGCTCCTGATATTTCTTGTAATTTCGTTCTACCTTGTGCACATACAGGTTCATCTGTTCATACGGAAAGGTGTGCAGCGTCACACCGTCGTCGGAATAGCGCGCATCCTCCAGCAGTCGGTCCACAAGGCCCTGGCCGCTGTGGTAGGCCGCGCTGGCCGTGGCAAGGTCTCCGGCGTACCGTTCCATACAATAGTGCAGGTAATAGGTTCCAAAGCGGATATTCACCTCAGGGTCATACAAATCGTCAAAGGTGACGGGCTCGCCGGGGGCTATTTTGGTCTTGATCCAATCGAACGTTTCTTCCGTAATCTGCATCAGGCCGCGCGCCCCCACGGCCGAGAGCGCGTTCGGCTTAAAGCCGCTTTCCGTTTTGATAATAGCATACACCTGCGCATATTCAAGGCCGTATTTATCTGCATAATACTCCACATACGTCCGGTAGGTGCGCGGGTAAACAGCGCGCCAGATATTGCCGCCCACGCGGGCAAAGAACAGGAACACGCAGATGCATGCAGCCAAAAGGGCAAAAAGTAAAAAACGCTTGCGTCGCTTGCTCATTTCATCCCCTCTTTTAGAAGGCTTTCCAGCACGGCCCGGGCCTGAGCCCGCAGAGCCTGCTCGCTGCCGGTGTTGTCCAGAAGAAAGGTGGCCGCGGCGTCCAGCCTCTCCTGCGCGGGCTGAGAGGCCAGCCTGGCCTGTGCAGCCTGCCGCGAAATGCCGTCGCGCCGCATAATGCGCTGCTCCAGCGCCTGCTGCGGGGCCCGCACCACGATAATGGCGTCGCAGAACGGCTCGAACGGTGCGCCCACAATAACGGCGCCGTCCACAAACACAAGCTTCGCACCCGCAGCGCGCGCCTGCGCCACACCCGCAAGCAGCCTTCGCACGATTTCGGGGTGGGTGATGTCCGTCAGACGGCGGGCGCCCCCTTTTGCGGCAAACGCCCGCTGTGCCAGCACGCCGCGGCGCAGCGCGCCGCCCTCGTCCAGAATATCGGCGCCGAATGCCTTTGCCAGTGCCGGAAGGCACGGGCTGTCGGGCTGTGTCACCTCGCGTGCCACGGCGTCGCCGTCCAGCACAGAAAAGCCCCTGCTGCGGTAATACTCCGCCACGGTGCTTTTGCCGCAGCCGGAGCGGCCTGTAATGGCAACTGTTTTCATACCTCCACCACCCGAAATGCCGCTGCGCGCAAAATGCGGTTATACACTGCCAGCGCCACGCCGTCCTCCCGCGGGCAGCGCGCATACACGGCGCGGGCGCCGCGCCGGTCCAGCTCACGCAGGGCCGCAAACAGCGCATGCGCCTGGCTGGCGGCGTCCTCCCTGCGCCCATAGGCAACGGCGGGCACGCACAGCGCGGCCTCTTCGCCTTCATAGCACAGTGCAAACACACCCGGCCCCGCATGCCGGGCCACATAATCACAATATGCGCAAAACGCGCCTTTTACCAGCGTCACCTCGGCCTTCGGCGCATAATGCTTGTATTTCATGCCCGGCGAGGCCGCCGTCTCGCCTTCGCGCAGGCCGTGCAGCACTGCATGGGCCATTTGCACCTCGCAGCCCAAAGCATCTTCAAGCTGCTCTTTGGTGACGCCGCCGGGGCGCAGAAGCACCGGCACGGCCCCCGCCAGCGAGACAACGGTGGACTCCACCCCCACCTCGCAGGCCCCGCCGTCTAAGATAAGCGGCACGCGCCCGGCCATATCCGCCAGCACATCCTGCGCGGTGGTGGGGCTTGGGCTGCCGGAAAGGTTGGCCGACGGCGCAGCCAGCGGGACGCCCGCCGCACGTATTACGGCCTGCGCCACCGGGTGGCTGGGCATGCGCACGGCGGCGGTCTCCAGCCCTGCGCACACCTCGTCTGCCACAGCGCCGCCGCGCGGCAGCACCATCGTCAGCGGGCCGGGCCAGAAGCATTCCGCCAGCCTTTGTGCCTGCGGCGGCACGCGGCCGGCCACCATGCCCAGCATATCCATCGACGCGATGTGCGAGATGAGGGGATTATCCTGCGGGCGGCCCTTGGCGGCAAAAATGGCGCTTACCGCGGCGCCGTCCAGCGCGTTTGCTGCAAGGCCATACACCGTCTCGGTAGGAATGGCCACAAGGCCGCCCGCGCGCAGGAGGCCCGCAGCCCTTTCAATGGCGTCCGGCCGGGGCGCAAGAAGCTCTGTTTTTATCATGCGCCCGCCTCCCCGGCCGCCTTCAGCTTTTCCGCCCTGTCTGCCGTTGCCAGCGCGTCGATCACTTCGTCCAACGCGCCGTCCAAAATGGCGTCCAGCTTATACAGGGTAAGGCCAATGCGGTGGTCTGTCACACGGCCCTGAGGGTAGTTGTAAGTGCGGATGCGCTCTGACCGGTCGCCCGTGCCCACCTGGCTTTTTCGCTGGGCGGCAAGCTGCGCGTCCTGTTCCGCCTGCTTTTGCGCCAGCAGGCGGCTGCGCAGCACCCGCAGGGCTTTGTCCTTGTTCTTGTACTGGCTGCGTTCATCCTGACATTCCACCACCATGCCGGTGGGAAGGTGGGTGACGCGGATGGCAGAGGATGTTTTGTTGATATGCTGCCCGCCCGCACCGGAAGAACGGAACGTGTCTATCTTCAAATCTGCGGGGTCCAGCTCAAGCTCTACCTCCTCGGCCTCCGGCATTACAGCCACGGTAACGGTGGAGGTGTGCACGCGGCCCTGGGCCTCTGTCTCCGGCACGCGCTGCACGCGGTGCACGCCGCTTTCGAACTTCATACGGCTGTATGCGCCCGCCCCTTCCACGGAAAAGCTCACTTCCTTCATGCCGCCCAGCTCGGTGACATTTGCGCCGATAAGCTCGGTCTTCCAGCCCTGCGCCTCGGCGTACATGCTGTACATGCGGTACAGGCTGTGGGCAAACAGCGCCGCTTCTTCGCCGCCCGCGCCGCCGCGTATTTCCACGATGACATTTTTATCGTCATTTTCATCCTTCGGCAAAAGCAGCAGCTTTATCTCTTCCTCCAGCTGCGCCAGGCGCTGCTTTGTCTCGCCGTACTCCTGCTGGGCCAGCTCTTTCAATTCCGGCTCAAGGCCGCCCTCCTCCAGCAGCTCTTTTGCGCCGTCAAAGGCGCGCCGGGCCGCCGCATAGGCATCGCACGCTTCGGCAAGCGGCGTCAGGCTTTTATATTCCTTCATCAGGCGGGCATACTGCGCCGGGTCTGCCGCAATGCCGGGCTGCTGCAAAAGCTGGCCCAATTCGTCGTATCGCGCGCGCACGGCGCGCAGCTTTTCTGTCATGTGCAAAGCTTCCTTCCTGCTTGAAATAACGTGTCTGCGCGCAGGGGCTGCCCCCCTGCGCCTGCATAGAAAGAAGCCCTGCTAAAGCGGCAGAGCCTCGCGCACAATTTTCTTAATATTCTTTTCAATTTTACTGCGCGCCACCATCACCTCGCGGCCGCACTTCACGCAGCGGATGCGAAAATCCATCCCCACGCGAAGAACCGCAAATTCACTGGCGCCGCAGGGGTGCGGCTTTTTTGTCAGGATGTGGTCGCCCACGCGCACGTCCATCCCACGGCCTCCTTCTTTTGAAAAGCTGCGGGCTGAAAGCAGCGCCCCGGCCGCGTCCCCAGCCCCATATCTTCATATAGTATAGCCTAAAACCCCCAAGCTTGCAAATAATCGGCGCAAAGTTCACATATATTTTACTGCGCCGCCAATGCCGCGGCGAGAAACGGTGCGGGCGGCGGCCGGCAAGCCGCCTGCCGAAAAGGATGGTGGACTACATGAAATTCTCCGCCGAAGGGGCCATGCGCTGCCCCGATGGCTACAGCCTGGCCGCACTGCAAAATGCAATGCGGGCGCGGGAGCTTCTGTGCGGGCGCGCGCTGATGTTTGATGAAAACAAGGCCCTGCGGCTGAACCTGGGCGCGGCGCTGGGCATTATGCCCCACGAAGAGTGCGCCTGGGGCGTGCGGGAGGGCTGCGTGCGCGATGTGGCGCTGATTACCCGCGTAGGGCGCACAGTATGTTTTACCGTGCAGGCGCTGGACGAGACACAGCAGCCGCCCGTGGCTACGCTGTCCCGCGCACAGGCACAGCAGATGTGCAAAGCAGAATATCTGGACCTTCTTGCGCCCGGCGACGTGCTGCGCGCCCGGGTGACGCGTTTGGAGCCCTTCGGCGCCTTCTGTGATGTGGGCTGCGGCATTTCCGCCCTGATGCCGATAGACTGTATGTCTGTCTCGCGCATCCAAAGCCCGGCGGACCGCGTGGCCTGCGGGCAGGATATAGAATGTCTTGTCAAAGCGCGGGATGAGGCCGGGCGCCTCGTTCTCACCATGAAGGAGCTGCTGGGCACATGGCAGGAAAACGCCGCGCGCTTTGCCGCCGGGCAGACCGTTGTAGGCGTTGTGCGCAGCGTGGAAAGCTACGGTGTGTTCATAGAGCTTGCGCCGAACCTGGCCGGGCTGGCCGAGCCCGACGACACGCTGGCACCCGGCCAGCTGGTGAGCGTATACATCAAAAGCATATGCCCCCAGCGCATGAAGGTAAAGCTTGCCGTGACGCAGGTGTTGGAGGAAGCCGGCCTTCGCCTGCCGCTGCGCCGCTTTTTTCAGGGCAGCCACATGGATGCATGGTGTTATTCCACGCCGGAGAGCACAAAGCGTATGGAAACTGTGTTTGCCTGAGCATGGACGCCCTCTGTCCCTTTCACATGCGCGCCCAATTCTTTACAAGCGGGCCGGTTTGGGGTACAATAAAGTCAAAAGAGAGCGCCCCTGCACAGCGGCCGGCTGTGCGCACAGGGGTATTAAAAAGGAGGCCGCCAGATGGCTGGAAACGCCTTTACTGCCGGTGTCAAGCCGGGCGGGCTGAATTCTTCCACTGAAATACGCATTCTGCTGTGCTATCTTATCAAAAATGCCGCTTCCCCCCTCACCGGTGAAGAGCTGGAAGCCGCCCTTCTGAATGAGGCGCTGGTGAACTACTTTGAGTTTGCCGCCTGTCTTTCTGATTTGTGCGAGCAGGGCCTTGTGGAAAAGCGCGAAGACGGCTACCACATTCTGCCCAAAGGGCGCGAGGTGGCGGACACCCTGCAGGACGACGTTCCGCTTACGGTGCGTGAGTGCGCCTCGCGTGCGGTGGTGCGCGCGCAGCTGTTTGCCCGTAAAAGCGCCCAGCACAAAGTGCGGCTGGAGGAGGCGCCGAACGGATATCTGGTGCATTGCAGCATTGAAGAGGAGGGCGCCCCCCTGTTCTGCCTGACCGTAGCTATGCCGGATAAGTTTTCCGCAAAGCTTGCACGGGAACGGTTCATCGCCCACGGCGACGAACTGTATGAGCTTCTCATCGGCCGCCTGACGCAGGAGGAATAACGGCCTGTGCCATAACAGCATAAGTCAAAGCCGGGGGCTTGCGTAAGCCATGGAAGGGCATGCTGCCGGCAAGCCTCTCAAGAGGCACGGAATGCTCTGTCTCCTGTATCACTTGCCCCGTCCCCCTGTAAACGGGGTTCTTCCCGCTGCGTGCTGCATCTTTTTGACATTGCATACCATCCCACTTCGCTCGAAACTGACAGCGAAAGCCCTTTTACTCTCCACGGCACAGCCGCGGGTTGCCGTTTCGCTAAAACAAATAAACCAGCAGGCCGCCGGGCGTACGCCCGGCGGCCTGCTTTTTCTGTATTTCTGCTTTTTCGTTACATTCCCATTGCAGCATACCGCTCCGCTGGGCGGTACTTTACAATATCCACCACGCCGCAGGCCCTTCCACATATCTCCTGAACCCGCATTTTTCCAAAACCCGCTCTGACGCAAGGTTTCCCGGCTCTGTCTGCGCAAGGATGTGCGCCACCGCCCGCTGCCGCTTGGCCCAGCCGCACATGGCATGCACCGCCTCCGTCATATATCCGCGGCGCTCGTGCTGCCGCCCAAGGCCATAGCCTATCTCGATATTCCCTTTTTCATCGGGAACATTCTTAAAATCCACCATTCCGATCACAGCGCCATCTTCTTTTCGAATGATGAGCCAAAAGCTGTGCCACAAATAATTCTGAATATCCGCTTTCGCTTTTTCCGCCTGTTCCAGAAGGATGTCCCGAAAGCGCCGCGCTATCTTTTCCCCCTGATAACTCAGGCCAAGCGCACACGCCAGCTTTTCCGCATCGGCAGCCAGTAAAACAAGCTGTTCCGGCATAAGGGGCAGCAGCTTCAGCCTTTCTGTCCTGATCTCGATTTTCATTTTTCAAGTCCTTTCCTTTGTTCATCATTTCATGAATCTTTTTGAAGGACTTACGCGATATCGTCATCTCCCTTTCCCATGCCAGGATGGAGATATTATACAATACTGTGCGCAGGCATGGCAATGGAGCATTTTCATGTGTAAAAGAAAAGCCCCAGCAGGCGGATGCCTGCTGAGGCGTGGTCGGAGTATGGAGATTTGAACTCCAGGCCTCTTGGTCCCGAACCAAGCGCGCTACCATCTGCGCTATACCCCGAAAGAAAACGGCAGCGCAGAGGCTGCCGTTATGGTTGCGGAAGAAGGATTCGAACCCTCACAATACGAGTCAGAGTCGCAGGTGCTACCATTACACAATTCCGCATCGCCCTCAATTGAGTGCTTTATTATTATACGAAGAAGGCCGCACATTGTCAACCCCTTTTTTGTAAAATTTCCCGCCTTGAATATACCCGGGCCGCAAAACCGCCCCTCTCCTCATGCTTGCATTTCCCCCTGCTTTCCGCTACAATGGAAAAGCAGGCATTGTGCCCGCCGCAAAGCCAAAGAGGCCGGGCGGTGCACTGAATCATATTGTGAGGTGTAAGACAGATGGCAGAATTCAAGTACGAAATTACAGAGCGCATTGCAGTGCTTTCACAAAGCCCAAACGGCTGGGAGCGCCAGCTGAATATGGTGAGCTGGAATGGCCGCGAGCCCAAATATGACATCCGCGATTGGGCCCCCGATGGCAGCAAAATGGGCAAGGGTATCAGCCTTTCTCATGATGAGATCGCCATTTTGAAGGGCATTCTGGAAGAAATGGAAATTTGAGCTATGGATTATAAAGAAGAATTTTTGAGCATTTTCCGGGAAAATGTGACGCGCCCCGGCGCAGACAAGCTACTGGAATGGCTTTGCAACACAGATTTCTTCACCGCCCCCGCCTCTACCCGTTTTCATGGCGCATGTGAATGCGGCCTTGTGATGCACAGCCTGAACGTATACCATGTGCTGATGAAGCGGTATTTCGATGAAGCGGAGGACAATAAGGAGACGTTCACCCTTGTCTCGCTTCTGCACGACCTTTGCAAGGCCAATTATTATAAGCCCGGCTTTCGCAATGTAAAAAACGACGCCACCGGCCAATGGGAGCGTGTGCCCACCTTCACCGTACAGGATGCCTTCCCCTATGGGCACGGGGAAAAGAGCGTCTATCTCATTGAGCGTTTTGTGCGCCTGAAGCCGGCGGAAGCCGTGGCCATCCGCTGGCATATGGGCGGGTTCGACGATGCGGTGCGCGGCGGCAGCTTTACCATTTCAAATGCGTATGACGAATACCCGCTTGCGGTAAAGCTGCATCTGGCAGACCTCGAGGCCACTTATCTTGTGGAAAAGGGCACCAGCAGTGTGAACAGGCGCTGAGCACAGGCCCGCAGCCACCGGCAGCGGCATTTTTGTTTGAAGCGCCGGGGTCTTTGCTTTGTATGTTAAACAGTTACAAAAAACGCCGCTTCCCCTGGAGGGGAAGCGGCGTTTTTTTATATCATTTTCACAGGCCGAGCGCGGCAATCAGCTTATCTTTCGGCATCAGGCCCACGCTGCGGCTTTTTTCCACACCATCCAGCAGGCATACCACGGTGGGAATGCTCATCACACCGAAGCGCTCGGCCAGGGCCTGCTCCTCGTCAATGTTCACCTTGCACACCTTTACATCCGGTTTGTCCTTCGCCAGTTCCTCCAGAACAGGCGCCAGCATCCGGCAGGGGTTACACCAGGGTGCCCAGAAATCTACGATGACAGGGCCAGCTACCTGTGTTTCCTTTTCAAAATTCGCGGCCGACAATTCAATCGACATATTCATTCTCCTTTTCCATACAGTTCAGCGCAGCAAATCTGCCAGCGTGTCCAGGAATGTGCGTTTTTTGCGTGCGTGCACAGGCCGGTAAGCAGCCGGCCGCTGGCCCGGCACGCGCTGCCCCGCCGGGCGCACACGCGCCGCCTGCCAAGCCTCCTGCACGGGCGCGGCCGCCCTGCCGGACGCTGACGGCGCACCAGTCAGCTCCTCCGCCGGGCGGGAAAGCGACGGCACAGGGTCCGCCTCTACCGGCATGGCCTGTGCTTCTTCTATTTTAGAAAGCACATCAAAGAAGGGCTCCTCTGCTGCCCTGCCAGATGCGGCAACCGCAGGCTGCTCAAAAATATCCGGCTGCTGCACACAGGGCGGTGCCTCCGGCGGCATCTCGCGTCCTTCTTTTCCGTCCTGCGCCATATCCTCAGGAAATTCAGGCGGCTGCGGCACAGCCTGCTTTTCAGCCGCAGGCTGCGGAAAAGCGGGCTTCACCTCTACCGCCGCACGTTCCGGCGGCTGGCCGGGGAACTCTTTCATTTTGGTGCCAAGCGCCTGCAAGCCGCGCTCTGCATTTGACAAAGCCGCAGCAATGCCGTCTGTGGCGCGCTGCAAATCATTGGCCGCCGCAACGATTTTTTCATCCACGGCGGCAAGCTGTGCCTTCAACACCTTGACGCTTGCGGCAATATCGTCCGCCGAGCGCGCCACCATGTCACGCATCTGAGATTTCTCACTGTGGGCCCTCGCCACAATCAGCTCTGCCTGCTCGTTGGCCTGCTCTATACGCACAGACGCCTTTGCCCCTGCATCCTGCAAAAGCTGTTCGGCATCCGTCTTTGCTTTTTCCAGCGTTTTCTGCGCCTGCACATTGGCCTTCTGTGCCAGCTCTGCCGCGCGGATTTGGGCAGACACCATTTCTTCCTTGGCGCGGCGGCTCTCCTGGTCGGCGCGGGCACGCTGCTGGGCAAGGGAATCTCTCACCTGCTGCAGCTGGGCCGCTATGCTGTCGTTCGACGCCAGAAGCTCGTCTCTTTCCTTTTGCAGCGCCGCCAGCTTCTTTTCCGCTTCCTCCAGCTTTGCATGCAGGCTGTTAATCTCTTCCCGCGTGCTGATAAGCTCTGCGCGGAACGCCTGCGTCTCTGCCTGCGCCACATGCACGCGGCGGGCCTGCTCGTCGCGGGAAACCGTCAGGGCGTTTTCACGTGCCGAGCTCTCGCGCAGCATGTTCTGCGCGCTCATAAGCTGGGCCTGCAGCTCTTCCGCACGCGCGCGCAGCTCCGCCTCCTGCTGTGCATACTGCTGGCTCAGGCCTTCCAGATAAGACAATACCTGTGCCCGGTGAAAACCGAACATTTCCGTTTTGAAGCCGTTCTTCTGAATGGCCTCCATCTGCTGTTGCGTCAACAGGTGCTCGTCCACCAACGCGCACCTCCTTTGCCAAGAGAGTAAAAGCAAGGCAAAAAGCGGGGCGCATGGCCCCGCTCAATGCGGTCAGTGCCGGTTATTCAACACAGTGAGAATATCGTCCAGGTTAAATGCATCCTCAGGCTCCGGCGCGGGTGCAACGGGAGGCGGCGTCGGCACCGGATCCGGCTGGGCGGGCGCAACAGGCTGCGCCTGCTGCACGGGCGCCTTTTCACTGGTAAAGGTATACTGCTGTGCCGCCTCGTGGCCGGCAACCGCCGCCACGGGCACATCCGCCGCATCTCCACCGGCCTCAAACCCGGTGGCAATTACAGTAATGCACATTTCATCCTTCATCGACTCGTCGAAGGCAGCGCCCCAGATGATATTGGCATCCGGATGGGCTGAATTGGTGATGAGCGTTGCAGCGCGTTCGACATCATCCAGACCAATATCGGGCGAGGAAGTGATGTTGATGATAACGCCGCGCGCGCCGGAGATGCTGGTCTCCAGCAGCGGGCTGGAGATAGCCGCATTGGCTGCGTCCTCCGCCTTGTTCACACCCTTGGCGCGGCCCACGCCCATGTGGGCATAGCCTGCATCCTTCATGATGCTGCGCACATCGGCAAAATCAAGGTTGATAAACGCCGCTACGTTGATCAGGGCAGAAATGCTTTCTACACCCTGACGCAGGACATTATCAGCAGCCTCAAAGGCATTCAGCAGGGTGATTTTCTCCTGGCTGATGAGCTTCAGGCGCTCGTTCGGGATAACGATAAGAGAATCCACCCGGTCAAGCAGGCCCTCAATGCCTATCTCGGCAATATTCAATTTGCGCTTGCCCTCAAAGGCAAAGGGCTTTGTGACGATGCCCACGGTGAGGATGCCAAGCTCCTTGGCCACCTCGGCCACCACCGGCGCGGCGCCCGTGCCGGTGCCGCCGCCCATGCCCGCCGTAATGAACGCCATCTGCGCGCCTTTCAGCGCGGCGGCTATCTCATCGCGGCTTTCCTCTGCACTGCGCTGGCCGATTTCAGGGTTGGCGCCAGCGCCGCGGCCCTTGGTAAGCTTGGCACCAAGCTGAACCTTCTGCGTCGCCTTCGAGGCGTACAGGGCCTGCTGGTCCGTATTCATGCTGATGAACTCCACGCCGCGCAGGCCGCTGGTGACCATTCGGTTCACCGCGTTTCCGCCGCCGCCACCAACACCCACCACTTTGATATTGGTGATATTTTCATTTTCTACATCCAGGATGAAAGCCACAGGTACTCCTCCTAAAAGACAACTCGTGTAGTTTACATTATTTATAAGGATAGCAGATTTCACGCGCGATTTCAATACTTTTCCGATTTTCTGTAAAGGCTTTTCCACTTTCAGCCCGTTTCAGCACCATTTGCATGTAAAGCATTCAGGCTTTCCACAGGTATCAAATAGCCCCTGCCCGCCAAATCGCCTGCCCTTTCCCCTCCTGCGTGCGGTGGCTCACATCCAGCGTACCCGTCTCATGTTCGCCAATGACAGTGCCGTCCTCCTCGCCAAGAAGCAGGCGCGCCGCCCAGCTGCATTTGTACTCGATATCGTTCATGGTGCCGAAGATAACTCTCACACGGCCCGCATACACGGCGCTCACCTCGGAAAGGCTTGTTACATCCACCGCCGTCAGCTGTTCCAGCCCGGCCTGCTGCGCCTGCGCCTGCAAAGCCTGCAGGGCCTCCAGCTTGTCCTTTTCCGCCACCTTCAAGGGCTGCCCCTCCACAGGCGCTGAAGCTTCCAGCCCTGTGACGGCGGCCACCTCCTGCGGCTGCTCGGCCGAGATGCGCAGCACCTTCATATCCTCACTTACTACTGCCCAGCCGCCCTCATAAGCCACAGCATAGGTCTCGTGTGCAGGCTGCACGCTGATCACAAGCGATGCAGGCAGCCTGCGCTTTACCTGCACCTCGCGCAGATAGGGCAGCGACGCGCTCAAGGTTTTTTCCGCCTGCTCCAAATCAATGGAAAAAAGCTGTGCACCCATCTCCAGCCCAAGGGCGGCAGTGATTTGTTCATCTGAGTACACTGTGGGCTCTTCTTCCGGCTGACGCACCTCTATGCTGGAGAGCTTGAACAACACCTTCATGCTGAACACAGCGCCTGCGGCAAGCGCCGCAATGCACAGCATTCCGCCAATCAGAAGGCCGCGCAGCCTTTTCTGCCGAGGCGTAAGCGCGCGTTTTTTCCGGCGCTTTTTCTTTGGGGCAGGGCGGCTCTGCTGCGGCGCGGCGCGGCCTGCATTCTGGTCATATACAGGGGCATGCGGCTTGGGGCGCGCAGACGGGGCAGCCCCCTCATGCCAGGTGCGCTGGCGCACAGGCTGGCGCCGCGGTGCACTGGCGGCCGCCTGCCCGGCGCTGGCCGGGCGCTGCGGCACAGCCTGCCCCCCGAAGGCGGCCTGCCTGCGCGCCGGCGCCTGAGGCTACCTCCGTGCGGCTGCGGGGCGGCGGCCGGGCAGGTCATTCACAAACGGGGCGGCCTGCGGCTCTTTGCGCCGGGGCATGCTGGGAGAAACGCCGCTGTAATCTACACGGGAAGGCGCCTTCCGCCTCTGGTGCGGCGGCGGATATTCTCCGCTGTATACAGGGCGCTGCGGCGTGCGCCTGGCCGTTTGTTCGTCCTGCGGATATACCGGCCTCTGGGGCCGTTTCTGCTGTGCCATTGCGCACACCTCCTCTCATCATATGCCAAAGCTATTCTGCCTGCCCCTGCCTGTGCCAGGCAGAGGCAGGCCGCCATCACCGGGCTGGAAAGCAATCGCCTCAAATTCAAAAAGCCCGCCGGCTTCAACCTGAGCACTGCGTCCGGAAAAGGTGCAGGCCGTCCTGCGGCCCAAAAGGCTCAACCCCTCCGGATGTACTCTTAACCATTTTCCCTGTTTCCTTTATGCGTTCACAGCCTGCCGCAGCTCATCCTCCCGCCACTGGGCCCGCGCGCCCAAAGTGCGGATAAGAGCCGCCATATCTTCATAGCCTCGGGCAATATGCTGTGCTTCACGGATGGTGCTTTTTCCGTCTGCGCACAGGGCCGCGATGCACAAGGCTGCGCCGCCGCGCAGATCCGGCGCGGCCACATCAGCCGCATGCAGCCTTCGCCGGCCTTTTGCCAGCAGCGTGCGGCCCGACACCCTCACATTGCCGCCCATGGCAGCAAACCCCTCCGCGCAGGCAAAACGGTTTTCGAAAACAGTGTCTGTCACAGCAGAAAAGCCCTCGCTTTTCAGAAATACCGCCGCAAGCAGCGGCGCCGCGTCGGTGGCAAGTGCCGGATAAACATCCGTATACAAAGCGCCCGGGGCGCAAAGCCGCCCCTGCCGCGCCATCATCAGGCCGCCCGGCGTGCGGCACACTTCACAGCCCATGCGCCGCAGAATATGCAGCAAAGCTGCCAGATGCGCGCCGTTTTCGCCGGTGAGGCACACATCTCCGCCGCAGGCCGCCACGGCGCACAGTGCGGTAGCCGCCACAATGCGGTCTGCACACACAATATGTCTTGCACCGCCGAGCTGCGGCGTGCCCATGATGCGCAGGGTGCGCGTGCCAATGCCCTCGATGCTTGCCCCCGCGCTGCACAGAAAACGCGCAAGGTCCTGCACCTCCGGCTCTGTGGCCGCCCCGCGCAGCACGGTCATCCCCTTTGCACATACAGCCGCCATCAGCAGCGTCTCGCTGGCGCCCACACTGGGAAAGCGCAATGTGATATCCGCGCCCTGCAGGCCGCGGGGGGCGCGAAGGAAAAGCGATGCCCCGCTTTCCTCTACCTGTGCACCCATCTGAGCAAGGCCCTTCAGATGCATGTCGATAGGGCGCGCGCCCAATTTGCAGCCGCCCGGCAGGCCGACGCACGCCCGCCCTGACCGCACCAGCATGGGCGCCAGAAAGAACAGCGACGAGCGCATGGCACGCATGTCCTCCGGCGGAACGGTGCTGCCCGGTTCGCTGGCGGGCAGCACATCAAGCACACTCTTGTACGGCCCGCGCACCCCGCAGCCCAGCTCGCGCAGGATGCGCACCGCGCACGCTACATCTGTAAGGCCCGGCACATTTTCCAGCGTCACCGTCTGCGTGCACAGAAGGGACGCCGCCAAAAGCGGCAGCACGCTGTTTTTTGCCCCCGGCACACGCACGGTGCCATGAAGCCCCTGCGCCCCCCAAACGTCCAGCACTTGCATCCAAACACCCCGTTTCCCCCTTAATGGCGCAGCATGCGCACGGGGGAAGCGAAGGCCCGCCCGTGCCATGATGCCGGCACCGGCCTTGAAAAAGCTTGATGCCCTTCGCCAGTGCTAGCCCATCCTATGCAAACAGGGCGGTTTCGGTGAAATGCGCCCGGCTTCAGGCGCCGGGCCTGCAAATTTTCTGCAATTCGCGCCAAATGCGCTCTAACGAGTCCGGCTGGGCAAGCGAACGCGCTTTGGCCCCCATCTCCAAAAGGGCGGCCGGATCCTGCGTCAGCCTGTCTATCGTTTCGATAAGCACGTCACCTGTAAGTTGCTTTTCCTCCAAAACAACAGCGGCGCCCAGCTTCGCAAGCTGCATGGCGTTGTGGTACTGATGGTTTTCCGCCACATTCGGCGAGGGGATCAGCACGCTGGCCCGGCCCACAGCGGATATCTCTGCCAGCGTCAGCGCCCCGGCGCGGCCGATGACAAGGTCCGCCGCCGCAAGAAGGGCCGGCATGTCATCGATATATTCCCGTATCTCAAAGCGCGCATCGTGCGCAATGCCCAGCTTTTCGCTCAGGGCCGCAAAGTCTGCCTTTTCGATGCTGCCGGTGGCATGGATGTGGCGGAAATTCCGGTTTGCCAGCTCCCACACGGCCAAATCGGCCACGCGCTCGTTCAACACCTGCGCGCCCAGCGAGCCGCCGAACGATACGATCACCACCTGCCCCGGCTGCACGCCCAGCGCACGGCGCGCAGCCGCGCGGTCTGCGCGGAACATTTCCGCGCGCACAGGGTTGCCCACCACCACCGTCTTTCCCGCAGCGCCCAGACGGCTGACCGCATCCGGCATGGCGGCCAGCACCACGCTGGCGCGCTTTGCCAGTATTTTGTTCGTCACGCCCGGAAATGCGTTCTGCTCGTGAATCGCCGTGGGAATACCGCGCCGCTGGGCCGCCTGCACCACCGGGCCGCTGACATAGCCGCCCGCACCTATTACAAGGTCCGGCTTCACTTCGTTCAAAATCGCAGCGGCGCGCGGCGCGCTGAGCGCCAGATGATACAGCGCCACTGCGTTTCGCACCATATTTTTGGGCGTGAGCCGCCGCTGGATGCCATTTACCTCAATGGGGTGAAACGGGTAGCCCGCCCTGGTGACAAGGCCGTACTCCATCCCCTTTTTGCGCCCGGCAAAATGCACCTGCGCCTGCGGGCAGCGCGCCGCTATCTCGCCTGCAATCGCCAGTGCGGGGTTGATATGCCCGGCAGTGCCGCCGGCAGCGATCAATACCTTCATAAGCAGTTCCTCCTTCAAAGGGCTGGCGGGCTTTGTGCGCCCTGTTTTGAAAAGCACGAAAACCCGAAACGGCCCAAAGGCCGCTTCGGGGTAAATATCACAGCCGTTTTACTGCGCTTTGCCGCGACACGCTCAGCACAACACCCATTTCGCATAAAAGCATGACCAGTGAGGTGCCGCCCGAGGAAAAGAAAGGCAGGCTGACACCGGTATTGGGGATGGTGTTGGTGACCACAGCCATGTTCAGCGCCGCCTGCAGGGTTATCTGCACGATGACGCCCACCACCAGCATGGAGCCGAATTTATCCCGCGCATTCACCGCCACATAAATGCCGCGCAGCAAAAGCGCCACAAACAGGAAGATAACCAGCAGCGCGCCGATAAAGCCGAGCTCTTCGCAGGTGATGGAAAAGATAAAGTCGTTGTACGGCTCGGGCACATACAGATGCTTCTGCCGCGAATTGCCGATGCCCAGGCCCGTCAGCCCGCCGGAGGCGATGGCATACAGGCTTTGCACCGTCTGATAGCCGTTCGGGTCATTGAACGGGTCCTGCCACATCTGGATGCGCGTCATCGCGTAGGGCACAAGGTCCGGCACAAGAAGCACAGCGCCCGCAATGCCCGCGCCGCCGACGCCGATGCCAAGCCCAAACCATGCAAGCCCCGTGCCGCCCACAAACATCATGATGGCGCCGATGCCCAGAATGATGATGGTGCCGGAGAGGTGAGGCTCCAGCAGCATAAGGCCTGCAATGGTGCCCAGCACCAGCAGAAAGGGCAGCACGCCGTAGCGGAAGGTTTTCATTTTTTCGTGATTGAGGGACACAATGTGCGCAAACAGTGCAATAACTGCGAACTTGGCAATTTCTGACGGCTGCAGTGTTCCAAAGCCCAGGTTTATCCAGCGCTTTGCGCCGTTATATTCCGAGCCGATGACAAGCACCAGAACGAGCAGTACGATGGAAAGCGCCATCAGGGGCAGGGCAAAGCGGTGCAGAATATGATAATCAATATGGGAGATGATGAGCATGGCAATAATGCCTACCGCCGCGTAAAACATCTGCGGGCGGATAAATTCATAGCTGTCGCCAAAGCGGTAATACCCCGCCGGATAGCTGGAACTGAACAGCATCACCAGCCCAAAGCCCACCAGCGTGAGCACAATAATAAGCAGCGGCCAGTCCATCGGCGGGCGGGCCGTCCGCTTTTTTGCCAGCGCATGCAGCGCCTTCGCCTGTGGCGGCATTCAGCCAGCCCCCTTTCAAATTGCCTGTTTTCAGGAAAGATAGATGTGCATGCACCCCAGCACCACGCCCGTCAGCGCCACAAAGCTGAATACATACACGATTTTCACTTCATTCCAGCCGCTGAGCTCAAAATGATGGTGGATAGGGCTCATTTTGAAAATGCGCCTGCCATGCGTCAGCTTGAAATAAGCCACCTGCAGCATCACGCTGCCCGCCTCGGCCAGATACACCACGCCGAAGAAGATAAGCAGCTCCGGCCTGCGCAGGCCGTATGCCGCGGCCACCACAGCCCCGCCCAGAAACATGCTGCCCGTATCTCCCATAAAGGTTTTTGCCGGGTAGAAGTTCCAGGAGAGGAAGCCGGCGCAGCCGCCCGCGATGGCGGCCGCGAACAGCGCCACTGCGGTATTGCCCAAAAAGCCCGCCGCAAACAGGAAGCCCAGCATCACAACAAACGTCACACTGGAGGACAGGCCGTCAATCCCATCCGTCAGGTTCACAGCGTTCACCATGCCGATGATAAGAAGGAACGAGATGGGGTAGAACGCATAGCCGAAATCCACCGTTCCCAGCACCGGCAGGGTGACATACGTAGTGAGCGTGCCGTTCAGCGTAAGCGCGCACAGAAATGCCGCTGTGATGAGCACCTGCGCCACGATTTTGGCGCGGGCGCGCAGGCCCAAGTTGCGTTTTTTCACCACCTTGATGTAATCGTCCACAAAGCCTACGGCGCCGAAGGCAAAAGCTGTGAGCAGGCAGATATACAGCGTGATGCTCTGCACGGAGAAATAGCCATCCATCAGCGCGGGCGCGCAAATTGCCAGCACGGCATACCCGGCGCCCACACCCAGCACATCGCCCAAATAGAAGGTGAGCCCGCCCATGGTAGGCGTGCCGTTCTTGCCCGCATGCCATGTAGGGCCTATCTCCTTTATCGTCTGCCCGAAATGCATCCGCCGCAGCGCCGGAATGATGGCAAGGCCGCTTACCGCTGTGACGAGCATGGCGGCAAATGCCGCTGTGAGCAGAGACATTTTCTCCATCATGGCTGCTGCCTCCCCTCATACTGCGCATAGAACGCGCTGAGTATCCTTTCAAACTGCATGCCGTGGCTGGCCTTCAGCAGCACCGCGTCGCCCGTACGGCAGGTGCGAAGCAGCTCTGCCAGGGCAGCCTCCCTGCTTTCGCAGTGGACGGCAGGCACCCCAAGGGCCCCGGCACACATATGTGCATGGCGCATGGCGCTGCCTACGGTCAGCAGCAGGTCTACCCCGGCGGCAGCGGCCTGCCGCCCTGCCTCTTCATGGGCGCTGCGCTGCGCACTGCCCAGCTCAAACATATCCCCCAGCACCGCAATGCGCCTGCCCTTTACCGGGTAAGCCGCCAGCGTATGCAGCGCAGCGCGCATGCTGTCCGGGCTGGCATTATAGCAGTCTTCTATCATGGTGAGCCCACGGAACTGTACGATATTCTGCCGGTGGCCCGTTGTTTTGTAGCCTGCCAGCGCCGCAGCAGCCTTTTTCGCATCCAGCCCCAGAGAGACCGCCAGCGTCCAGGCCGAAAGGGCATCGTACACATTGTGCACCCCCATGGCCGGGATATACGCGGCAAATTTGCCGCGCCGGTTATCCACAATGGTAAAGTCTGTTCCGTTCGGGCCGGTGGAAATGCCTTCCGCGCGCACATCCGCCTTTGCCTCAATGCCAAAGCTGATGCGGCGAAGCCGCACAGGCACCTGCGCGCCGGACAGCAAATCATTGTCTGCGTTCACCACCAGCGGCGCGCCGTCCGGCAGGCCGGCGCATATTTCCATTTTCGCCTTCAGAATGTTTTCGCGCGTGCCAAGCTGCTCCAGATGAGACTGGCCGATCCATGTGATGATGGCCCCGCACGGGCGCGCCGCCTGTGTGAGTTTTTCTATCTCCCCAAGGCCCTGCATGCCCATCTCTATCACAGCATACTGCGTGGCACCGTCCAACCGGAACAAGGTGTTCGGCATGCCGATTTCATTATTCTGGTTGCCCTCTGTTTTCAGTGTTTTGCCGAATGCGGAGAATACCGCGTAGCAGAACTCCTTCGTGGTGGTTTTGCCCACGCTGCCCGTGACGCCCACCAGCACCGGGGAAAAGCCCGCCCTGTAATTGGTCCCCATGCGTATCATGGCATCCAGCGGGTCCTTCACCAGCACGCAGCGCCCGGCAGGCACCCCCTGCACAGGGTGCTGCGCCACCACGGCGCACGCGCCCGCCCGCACCGCCTTTGCGGCATAATCATGGCCGTCTGCGCGTTCGCCGCGGATGCATACAAACAGGCTTCCCGGCTCTGCGGCGCGGTTGTCCGTCACCACCGCAGTCACAAGGGGGTTGCCCTCCACCTGCCCCAGCCCGCGGCATAATACATTCGCCCGAATAGGCTGCATTTTGCATCTCCCTCTGCCCTTCCAGGGGTGTGTTTCACCCTTCTGCCAGGCCTTTTTCGCACAGCCAGTCGTGCACGATGCGGTGTTCGTCCAAGTAAAGCGTTATGCCGTCCACAGCCTGATAATCCTCATGGCCCTTTCCGCACAGCACCAGCACATCGCCCTCGCGCAGCATTTCCAGCGCTTTTGCAAGGGCGGCGCGGCGGTCCACCTCGGCAATATACTTTGTCTTGGAGGCCGCCAGCACCGGCTCAGCGTCCTTTATTATATCATAGGGATTTTCCTTGCGGGGGTTATCTGATGTCAAAATGGCAAAATCGGCATACTTTACAACAGCCTTGCTCATCAGCGGACGTTTTTGGGCATCTCGCTCGCCTGCACAGCCAAACAGAACAATCAGCCTGCCCGGCACAAAGGGGGCCAGCCCGGCCAGTACCTTCTCAATTGCATCCCCCGTATGCGCAAAATCGCACAGGATGGTAAAAGCGCCGTGATACAGCACCTCGCTGCGCCCGCGCACGCCGCGCGACGCATTCAGCGCGGTGGCAGCCTTTGCAGCGTCTATGCCAAGCGCGATGGCTGTGGCTGCGGCTGCAAGCGCGTTATACACGGAATACTCGCCCGGCATGGGGAATTTTACGCGCTGAATAAAGCTGCGCCCCACCATTTCAAATTTCACGCCCGCCGCGGAAAGCTGGATGTTGCGGGCCGTATAATCCGCCGTGTCATCTCCGGCCGAATAGGTGATGACCTGAGGCGGATGTACCTCTGCAATCAGGCGCATACCATATGGATCATCCTGGTTCACAACCATGGTGTGCACCTGGCTGAACAGGCTTTTCTTGGCAGAAAAATAGTTTTCGAACGTGCCATGGTAATCCAAATGGTCCTGCGTCAGGTTCGTGAATACGCCCACCTCGAATTTCAGCCCCCACAGCCGAAGCTGGTCTAAAGCCTGGCTGGAGGCCTCCATCACGGCGAATGTGCAGCCGGCCAGCACCATGCGGCTGAACAGGGCGTTCAAATCCCACGCTTCCGGCGTAGTGAATTTGGCCGGTACCTCCATCTGGTCTATCTCGTTGTGCACCGTGCCTATCAGCCCGGCCTTATAGCCCGCCTGCTCCAGCACCTGCTTTATCACCGTGCTGACAGTCGTCTTCCCATTGGTGCCCGTCACCGCCACCAGGCGCAGCTTTTCTGCCGGATGCCCGAAGTAATTGGCGCACAAAAGCGCATATGCCTTGCGGCCGTTTTCCACTGTCACCTCGCGCTCCAGGCCCAGGGGGCGCTCGGTGACGATGCACGCCGCGCCTGCCTCCAGCGCCTTTTGCGCAAAGGCATGCCCGTCTGTCGTATGGCCCTTTGCGCACACGAATACAGCCCCCGGGCCGGCGCGGCGCGAATCCTGTGTGACGAGCGCCGCCTCTCCCTTCGGCAGGCTGCCGGTGTATGCCACCCCGGCGAACAATGTTTTGAGTTCCATATGGGCCCCTCCCTTGTGCCCGGCTCAAGGCCGGGCTGCTTTCAGTCGCTGTAATTGGTCGTATCCATGAAGGTCACTTCAATCACCGTGCCCTCTTCCACTTCGGTTCCCTCCGCCACACTTTGGGCCGAGCATTGGACGCTGGCTGAATCGACCAGGGCTCCCTTTGCCTGCATGTTCAGCCCCGCCTGGTTCAGAACGCGCATAGCGGTGTCATAGCTTTGGCCCACCACATTGGGCACCTTCACCAGCGACGGCCCGGCGCCCTCGTCCGTATACAGCACAATCGTGCTCTGCCGCGCAATGGCCGTACCGCCCGCCGGATATTGATAGGTGACCGTACTGCCGCTGCCGCGCACCACGAAGTTCAGGCCCGTCTGGTTCATCTTTACCTGTGCACTGGCGGAATCCATGCCCACAACGGCAGGCACGCTCACCTCCGCCATGGCCTGCTCCTCTTCAGAATACTCGCGCTCCACCCCAAGGTAGGGCAGCGAATCGTTGATGGTGTTGGCCACCACAAAGGCCGCGTTTTTGCCGCCGTAATTGGTGACGAGCGTGGGGGTATCCAGCAGCACCAGCACCGCGATCTGCGGGTCGTTCGCAGGGGCAAAGCCAAGGAACGAAGAAATATACTGCTGCTCTTCCTCTTCATCACCCACGCCGATGCCCTGGTTTTTCTGGCTGGTACCGGATTTGCCGCCCACATGGTACCCTGCCACATAGGCGTTTTTGCCGTGCCCCTCCTTTACGCTGTTTTCCAGCATCGTGCAGATGGTATTGCTGACGTCTTCGCTAATCACCTGCCGCTTGATGACGGGCTCGATATTTTCCACCACATTGCCGTCGGCATCCAATATCTGCTTTACCACATGGGGCTCCAGCAGCTTTCCGCCGTTCACAACGGCACACGCCGCTGTAATAAGCGCGATGGGCGTCACCGAGGTAGTCTGCCCGAAGGCGCTGGACGAGAGCTCTACCACGCCCATTCGCTCGCGCGAAACGGTCTGTGTGAGCGATTCGTCATCCATATCAATACCGGTGCGCTCCAGAAAGCCGAACGCCTGCAAATAATCGCAGAATACATCCTTGCCCATTTTCCACGCCATCTGGATGAAATACGGGTTGCACGAGTTATCCAGCCCGCCGTAAAAATCAAGCGTGCCGTGGCCGTTCAGCTCGGCGCAGTGCATCGTGACGCCCTTGACTACCTCCAGCGAGCCGCTGCAGCTGAACGTCTGGGAAGTATCGACCAGGCCGGAATCCAGCGCGGCGGCAGCCGTGATCATTTTGAACACAGAGCCGGGAAAGTATGTATCTGACACTGCTTTATTGCGCCACACGCGCTGCCACAGCGCATTCGTCTTTGCCTGCGCGCGCTCTTCTTCGTCTGTGATGGCCTCCAGTTCTTCCAGAATGACAGGGTCTGTGATGGTGAAAGGGTCGTTGAGGTCATAGGAAGGCTCTACCGCCATGGCCAGTATCTCGCCCGTGTTTACGTCCATCACAATGCCTGCGCCGCGGTTTTTCACACCGTACTCCGTAATAGCCGCAGAGAGGTGTGTCTCCAGGCTTTGCTGGATATTTTCATCAATGCTCAGCACAAGGCTGTTGCCGTCCTGCGCCTCGTATACCGTGCTGTATTCTTCATCCTGCATGTCCTCGCCGCGGGCATTTTTCACAGATACCACGCGGCCGTCTGTGCCCTTCAGCGTTTCATTGTAGTGATGCTCCAGCCCAATGGTGCCGTCGCCGTCGGCATTGGTGAAGCCGATGACTGTGGCCGCCATATCCCCATAAGGATAATACCGCTTGGAGGCCTGTTCCAGCGTGATGCCCCGGATGGGGTTATCCTTATTGTTTTTATCTGCATTATACTCCGTGATCCACTGGGTGATTTCATCCGCCACAGGCTTTTCCACCTGGCGCTTGATGGTCTGGTAATTGGATTCCGATTTAGACAGCTTTTCCACAACTGGCTCCAGCTCCAGCTCCAGTATCTCGGCCAGCTTCTTTGCCACCATATAGATATCTGTGCCGGCTGTATTCATGTCTTTCGGGGAAGCCACCACATTCCATACTGTGGCACTTTTGGCCAGCACATTCATGTTTGCATCGTAGATTGTGCCGCGGTTTGCCTCAATGGGCTCGTCGCGCAGCTGCTGTGCGGCGGCGCGTGTGCTGTATTCTTCATGGTGCTTGAATTGCAGCACCCCAAGGTTATAGATAAGCGTGCCAAAGCCGCCCAGCACGAACACCGCCGCCACGACGGCGGCCCGCAGGCGCATGCTGCGCGTTACATTGCTTTGAGGCGCCGGCTGCTGCGGACGCTGCTGGCCCTGATTCTGCTCTGGTCGTGCCAAATCGCTCTCTCCTTTTTACAGCTTTACAGCGCGCACCCATGAGCCGCGCTTATTTGCAGGCCGCCGCACACGGCAGCCAGGCCATGTGCACCCGCTTTTTCCGCCGAAGCACATACCGGCAAAAAGAAGAATCACCGCACCCACGGCGCTTGTTTTCGCCCTTGCGGCTGCGGTGATAATTCTTATGGGTTTAGGGGTCAAGGTATGCCATGAAGCTTAAAAAGCCGCCCGTAATATGCTGCATGAACCGCTGGAACCCTGATGCCTGACGCACAACGCGCGCCTCCTCCCCGCCGGCCACATAAGTAATCTGGCTTTTATCCATTTTCACAAGGCCAAGCTCGGTGCGGGCGTAGTTTTCCACCTCGGTAAGGTTCGTCTGCATCTCCATCTGGTTGTTCAGATAATCGTATTCGCTGCGAAGCTCCACAAGCTCGTCCTGCTTGTCCCCTATCTGCCCGCCAAGCTCTGTCAATGTAGACTGTGCCACCAGCACACTGCAAATAAGCCCCAGCGCAACAGCGCACAGCACCACGAACTGGGCGCGCTGCCACAGCCTGCGAAGCGCCACATGCTTTTCTGTTTTTTCCACGCGAAGCCTTTCCCGCCCCGCCCGCTGCGCGCGCTGTGCGCTGCGCGCATATACATTCAAATCGTACGCGGCCGCCTGCTGCATGTGGCCCCGCCCCCTTCCTTCTTCTGCTTTTGCAGAAGGTATTTTTTATAATTTTTCTATCACGCGCAGCTTTGCAGAGCGCGCGCGCCGGTTTGCCTCCTGCTCGGCCTGGGAAGCCTCCACAGGTTTTCTGAACACAAGCCTTCCTCTGGCTTTCCCTCCGCACACGCACACCGGGTATTCCGGCGGGCAGGTACAGGCCGTAGCCCACTGGCGGAAGCGCTGCTTCACCAGCCGGTCTTCCAGCGAATGGAAGGTGATAACACACAGGCGCCCGCCTGGCAAAAGCCGTTCGAATATGGTATCCAGGCCTTCGCTCAGGGCGTCCAGCTCTCCGTTCACGGCAATGCGAAGCGCCTGAAATGTGCGGCGCGCCGGGTTCTTCGCCTTTCTGCGCTGAGCAGGCGGCAGAGCCGCTGCTGTCAGCTGTGCCAGCTGCAGGGTGGTGCTTATCGGCCGCTGCTGCCGCACAGCGCATATTTTTCCCGCGATCTGCCAGGCATACGGCTCTTCGCCGTATTCCCGCAGGATGCGGCTCAGTTCCTCACGCGGCAGGCTGTTCACAAGGTCAGCGGCCGTAGGGCCAGCCTGACTCATGCGCATATCCAGCGGCGCATCCCCCTGATACGAAAACCCCCGCGAAATCTCGTCCAGTTGATGACTGGATACGCCAAGGTCCAGCAGCGCACCGTTCAGCCCGGCTACACCGGCGCCGTCCAGCGCGGCGGCGGCATGGCGGAAATTTGCCTGTATGACAACCGCCGGAAGCCCCGCCAGACGGGCACGCGCCGTCTCTATGGCGTCCGGGTCCTGATCCAGGCAGATCAGGCGGCCGGTGTGCAGGCGCGCCGCAATTTCTTTTGAGTGCCCTGCCCCGCCCACGGTGCCGTCGAGATATGTGCCGTCCGGCTGGATGGCAAGCGCCTCAAGGCATTGCGTGAGGAGGACAGGGATGTGATGAAATTCCATGGCCTCAGAACCCCATTTCTTCCATAGCCGCCTCTACATGGGCGCTGTCAAGCTCCTGCTCGGCCTTGCGCCATGCGGCCGTATCCCATATCTCGGCATAGCGGCCCACGCCGATTACTGTGACGTCCTTGGTGAGGCCCGCGTGGGCGCGAAGTGACGGCGAAAGCAAAATGCGGCCCTGTTTATCCGGCTCCACCTCACAGGCATAAGCGTACAGAAAGCGTTTCACCTGGCGCGGCTTGAGCATGCCCTTGTCTTCCAGCAGCGCGTCCATGCGCTCCCATTCTTCCTGCGGGAAGGCCACAAGGCAATTATCCAGCCACTTGGTCACGATAAACGTCTGGCCCATTTTCTCGCGGAATTTAGCCGGAAAATTCAGGCGGCCCTTGCTGTCCACTGCGTAGTTGTACTCGCCCAGCAGCACAGTGGACACCACCTTTCCAGCCAAATTACCCATTTTCCCCCACTTCTACCCACTACAATGAATATTATAACGGCACATCAGGCAAAAAGCAAGCCTTTTAGCCTGTACGGCGCTATTTTCACAGTTGTGAAGCCACATTCAGAACACGCCGCCTGGCGTTTCTTTTCTGAGTAAAAAAGCAGCCCGTGCAGGCAATGCCTGCACGGGCTGTCTACTGCATTTCAGAACAGTTCAATCCTCATATTCTTCGCTTTCCTCGTCCGTCTCCTGTGTGTTTTCAGGGCAAACCGCCCCGAACACGCTTTTCAGCTTATCCATAAAGGACGCCGTGTTCGGCGCCTGCAGCTCTTTTTGTGCCATAATGCCTGTCCCCTTCCGGCATATTTCTTTTCTATTTATAATATACGCCGGATGTATCCATAATATTTCAAAAACTGCAGGTTTTCATCATTTTGTAGCTTTTTGTCATTATTGTGCCCAGTCCACGTACACTTTCCCCTCCTGCTTTTTCACGCCGCACGGCACAAAAAAGGCAGGGCCGGCTTATGCCGGCCCTGCCTTTTTCCCAAAGCGAACAAGCCTCAGGCCAGAAGGCCCTTCGCTTTTTCTGCGATATGCTCTGCTGTCAGGCCATATTCCTCGAACAGCTCGTCCGGGTTCCCGGATTTTCCAAACTTGTCTTCAATGCCCACTGCGGCAAATTTTGCACTGGTCCTGCCCATCAGGGCCTCTGCCGTGGCGGACGCCAGGCCGCCGATCAGCGAATGCTCCTCTGCCGTAACAACGGCGCCGCATTTTTCAGCCCACGCCAGAACCGTCTGTGCATCATACGGCTTAATGGTGTGCACATTCAGCACGGCAGCGCTTATGCCCTCCTGCGCCAGCATTTCCGCTGCCGCAAGCGCGCGCTGCACCATCAGGCCCGTGGCCACAATGGCAACGTCCTTCCCCTCGCGCAGCACATTTGCTTTGCCAGGCACGAACGGCGTATCCTCACTGGTGAGGATAGGGCACACAGGGCGCGCCACACGCACATACACCGGGCCCTCTATCTCTGCCGCGGCGCGCACGGCCTTCTGAGTCTCCAGTGCATCGCAGGGCACCAGCACCGTCATATTGGGCAGCACACGCATCAGGGCAATGTCCTCAATGCTCTGGTGGCTTCCGCCGTCTTCGCCCACCGAAAGGCCGGAATGCGTCAGGCAGAACTTCACGTTGGCATTCACATACGCCACGCTGTTGCGGATCTGCTCATAAGCGCGCCCCGCGCCGAACAGTGCAAAGGTGGAAACGAACGGCACCAGCCCTTCATGCGCCATGCCTGCAGCCGCACACACCATATTGGCCTCGGCAATGCCGAAGTCAAAAAAGCGCTGTGGATACTGCGCCTTAAACAGCTTTGTCATCGTGGCGCCCGCCAGGTCTGCGTCCAGCACCACTACTTTCTCATTCTCCCTGCCAAGCTCGCACAGCTCTTCGCCATAGGCAATTCTCAAAGATTTTCCCTCAGCCATTGTCCTGCACCCCCAGTTCCGCAAGCGCCTTTTCATATTCCTCCCGGCTGGGCGCTTTGCCGTGCCAGCCCACCTGGTCTTCCATAAAGGAAACACCATGCCCCTTGTGTGTCTCGCAGCACACAAACAGGGGCCTGCCCTCATGCGGCGTATTCAGCGCCTCCACAATGGCCCCGATGTCGTGGCCATTCTCTACCTTCACACAGGCAAAGCCAAAGGCCTCATATTTTTTCACGGGGTCTCCAATGCTCATCACTTCATCGTTTCTGCCGTCTATCTGAAGGCCGTTGTGATCCAGAATAACGGTGAGGTTATCCAGCTTATAATGGGCGGCGCTCATCGCAGCCTCCCACACAAGGCCCTCCTGCATTTCGCCGTCGCCCACAAGGGCGAACACACGGTGGCCTTCCCCCTTGTATTTTGCAGCCATGGCAAGGCCGCCCGCAATGGAAACGCCCTGCCCAAGAGATCCGGTGTTCACGTCCACACCTGCCGTTTTGCGCATATCAGGGTGCCCCTGCAGATGGCTTGCCGTTTTGCGCAGCGTCCACAGCTCTTCCCGCGGGAAAAAGCCCTTATCCGCCAGCACGGCATACAGCGCCGGGCACGCATGCCCCTTCGAGAGCACAAAGCGGTCTCTCTCTTCCCAGTGCGGGGCCGCAGGGTTCACCTTCATAACATTGTAATACAGCGCCATCAAAATCTCCAGGCACGAGAGCGAGCCGCCCGGATGGCCGGATTTTGCACAGCACAGCATCTTCAGGATATCTGCGCGAAGATGCTTTGCCTTCTCCTGCTGCAATGCAAGCTCCATATCCAACAACCTCCCTTTATTCCGATACAGAAGAAGCCTTGTTCTTCAGCATCACATCATGTGCGCCGCCCTCTACAATGCTGGTGGAAGAAACCACCGTCAGGCGGGCCTTTTCCTGCAGCTCGGGAATGGACAGTGCGCCGCAGTTGCACATGGTGCTGCGCACCTTGGCAAGAGTGACGCTGACGCCGTCCTTCAAAGCGCCGGCATAAGGCACATAGCTGTCCACACCCTCTTCAAAGCTCAGCTTCTGCGCGCCGCCAAGGTCGTACCGCTGCCAGTTGCGCGCACGGTTCGAGCCCTCGCCCCAGTACTCTTTCACGAACTGGCCGTTGATTTTCAGCTTGTTGGTGGGGCTTTCGTCAAAGCGCGAGAAATAGCGCCCCAGCATCACAAAGTCAGCCCCCATGGCAAGCGCCAGGGTGATGTGGTAATCGTGCACAATGCCGCCGTCCGAACAGATGGGCACATAAATGCCCGTCTCTTTGAAATATTCATCGCGCGCGGCCGCCACCTCAATGGTGGCTGTGGCCTGCCCGCGGCCAATGCCCTTTGTCTCGCGCGTGATGCAGATAGAGCCGCCGCCGATGCCGATCTTCACAAAATCGGCCCCGGCCTCGGCCAGGAAACGGAAGCCATCGCGGTCCACCACATTGCCCGCGCCCACCTTTACCGTGTCGCCATAGCGCTCGCGTATCCATTTCAGCGTGCGCGCCTGCCACTCGCTGAAGCCCTCGGACGAATCGATGCACAGCACGTCCGCACCGGCTTCCACCAGGGCGGGCACACGCGTTTCATAGTCGCGCGTATTGATGCCCGCGCCTACCACATAGCTCTTGTTCTTGTCCAGCAGCTCGTTCACATTCTCTTTGTGAGAATCATAGTCCTTGCGGAACACGATATACTGCAGATGCTGGTTCTCGTCGATAAGGGGCAGCGCATTCAGCTTATTGTCCCAGATGATGTCGTTCGCCTTTTTCAGCGTAGTGTCCGCCGGTGCCGTCACGATATGCTCGAACGGCGTCATGAACTCTGTGACCGGCACATCCGGGCTCATGCGCGAAATGCGGTAGTCTCTGCTGCCGATGATGCCAAGCAGCTTGCCGTGCGCCGTGCCGTCGTCTGTAACGGCTACGGTGGAATGGCCGGTGCGCTGCTTCAATTCCAAAATATCGGCCAGCGTGGCGTCCGGGCGAACATTGGAATCGCTGGTAATAAAGCCCTTTTTATAGCTTTTCACCCGCGCGATCATGGCCGCCTCATCCTCCACGCTCTGCGAGCCGTATACAAAGGAAACGCCACCCTCCTTTGCCAGCGCAATCGCCATGGTATCGTTTGAAACAGACTGCATGATAGCCGACACCATCGGGATATTCATAGAGAGTGGACATTCTTCCTGCCCTTTTTTATATTTTACAAGCGGGGTTTTCAGGCTTACGGCCGCCGGGATGCACGCGGCGGAAGAATACCCCGGCACAAGCAGGTACTCCCCGAACGTGCGGGAGGGTTCGCTGAAATAAGTTGCCATCGTCTCGTTCTCCTTTTCTGTGTTCCTGCGGGGCAGGCAGGTCTCCCGCCCCTCTTTTCAATTTTTCTTTATCGTACCACAATTCGCCTGTTTTCGAAAGCCTTGTTTTATTCTGTCCAGCGCCGAAAAAAGCTGCAGGCGCTAACGCTTTTGTGGGCAAAACATACAAAAAGCCCCCGTGTGCCTTGCACGGGGGCTTTTTGCCTTGTGAAATGGAGTTTGAAAAGATTGTGCGGCACCCGAAAACCACAGATAGGAGAAGACTGTGGCGGAGGAGAGGGCCCGCACCCGATGAAAAAGTGCACTTGCAGAAGCCTTGTAACTTCCTTGCAACTAAATTGTAACCCTTTTGTCATCGGTTGTCAAGGGTGTTTTGTCATTAATTTGTAAAGAATTTGTGAAAAAGCTGCGGTCTCTTGTCTTTTTTCTGCCTGAAGGCCCAAAGCGGCACTCGCAGGCGTCTTACACGGTTCAAGATATTTTTTCAAGCTTAACTCTTATTCAAAAAACAGGTTTGCTTCAAAATGCTTTGCGCCTTCGCTTTCTCCCACAAAATAATAGCCGTTTTCCACTTGGCCGCGGCACAGCACAAAGCTGCTGCCCATGGGCACCTCCCTGTGATAAGCCAGCACCAGGCGGCGCACCTCGCTGTTTTTCATCTGGAGGGGCGGCACGTAGTCGCACAGGATATCGGCATACTGTGTATTGTTCAAGTGCTCATTTATGTCACAGCGCGAAAACCCGGCCGTCACCTGCCCTGCAGGCACAGTCTCTGCCTTCGTCAGCTCCAGCTTTGCCGCCTGCTGCGGGGGCAGCGTAAAAGGGATGGGCAACGCATCGGGGGCCTTGCGCAGAATACGCTTTGTTTCCGTATCCACCAGCACCCAGCGCGTGTCCACCTCGCACGCCAGCCGGCCCGTTCCGGCGTTATAAAACTGCGTCAGGCGGTAATAGGCGGCGCGCTGGGGTGCGCTGGGGCATGTCACGGCATGCACCTCGTCGCCGGTGTGCAGCTGCTGATGCCATTGGACGGAAAGCTTTGCCAGCAGAAACGCCGTATGTGTCTGCTCATACACCTGTGCTGTGAGGCCCAGGGCATTGCAGTGGTCCGTAGATATCTGCTGTGCGCGGCGCAGCACGGCGCCGGGCGTAAAGCGGCGCATACAGTCTGCTTCATGGTCATGGATAATAAAGCGTTCTTCAAACCTGTCCGGTGTCATAGTTCCGTTCCCTCTTTTCAATTCATTTGGCAGCACGGGCAAGGCACTGCGCCAGCCTGCCCGCGCGCAGGGCATCCCCGCCAATCAGCGTGATGCCAAGGTCTTTCGCGCGTTGATATACGGCCGGGCTGTCGCGGCGCGGGTCTGCCGCAGTGACCACCACCGCGCGGGCCGCCTCACCGCCGAAGCGCCGGCAAAGCACCTCTATCTCAGAGAGCGCCAGCGGCGAGGGTGAGGCCATTTTGCACGAGATAAATACCGGCACCGTGCCCGCAACGCACATCACATCTATTTCATTGCGCGTGGGGTGGGCCTCCCTTTCCCCGCTGGCGTCCCACTCTACCACCGCGCTGGTGCGCACATCGCAGAAAGCCCCTGCCTCGCGCGCGGCAAAAAAGCACGCAAGCTCCAGCCAGATGCCATCGTTCTGCAGGCTTCGCATCATGCGCCCATCCGCATAACGGAAAGAGACCGCTCCATTCACAGCAAGCTCTTTCAACGCGCCGGCCTTCTCCAGGCGCCCAAGCAGCCCTGTTTCACAGTGCGCTGTGAACTGGCCGTTCACCTTTATCTGCGCGGGTGCATGCACGCGAAGGGTGTCCTTCTCTGCGTCTGCCGCCTGCAGCCAGCGCACCAGCCTGCCCCACCGGGCCGGCGACTCCATCACCATGGAAAAGATGTCCTTCGCCTGCCGTTCAAACTCGGGGCCCAGCTCTTCCAGCCCATAGTGCCCGCACCCGGCAAGCCTTGCCCCCGAAAGCGCCAGCACATCTTCCACGCGGAGCTGCGGCATGCGAAACTGCTGTGCCAGGGCCTCGCAGCCGCCAAGGTCGATGAAGCGGCCTCGCCGGACATCAAGATAAAAGCCGGGCAAACGCTTTTCCCTGCACACAAGGCCTGCAATCAGCAGGACAAGGTCCCGCCCGCCGGTAAAATCAAACACACAGCCCGGGTAATCCTGCGCGACTGCCAGCAGCACGCGCTCAATTGCCGCGGGGTTTGCTGTGTCCATATAATAAAACCGAGTTTCCACATGCAGGCCGCGGCTTTGGAACAGGCGGCCCACCGCACGCTCTTTTCTCAGGGAGGAATCTCGCTCGTCACACAGGTACACCACGCGTTTGGGGCAAAAAATACAGCCTGCCAGTACATTTTCCAGCGGCTCCTTGTCATAAAGTTCTACCAGTGTACGCATAAAGCAGGCCTCCCTTCTTCATTGCAGGACGTAAAGGCGCCCGGTTCCCTTTGCCTGTGCCGCAGCCATGTGCCGAAAACATTGCCGTCAGCCAAGCACGGCCACCGGTATCTATTGTAAACCGATGTGCCGCCCGGCGCAAGCAAAAATCTGTTTTTTGCCCTTCTGCACCCCGGCAGGCATACCACAACAGGCCCGCTTTGGCGCCTTGGGTTTCCTCTTGTTTTCGCACTTCGCCGTTTGGGCTTGGGCAGCGGGGCCATACTAAAACCGGCAGCCGCCATATTTCAAAAAAGAGGTGGACAGGAATGCAGACAGAAAAAATGCGCGCGTTTATCCTGCATGTGCTGTACTGGTGCATCATAGCCGGGCTGATATATGCCTGTGCCAAATACCTTCTGCCCGCCCTGGCCCCGTTCGTGATTGGCTTTTGCATCGCCTTTCTTTTGAAGCCGCTGATCAACCACCTCACGAAAACTACCCAGCGCGCCCGCAGGCTCGTGGCTGCATGCTGCCTTACCGTATTTTACGTTCTGGCCGCTACGCTGCTGATTGTGCTGGGCACGCGCCTTGTGATATTTTTGCAGGACGCCATTGCCCTTCTTCCCGGCATCTATGACGGCTACATGGCCCCTGCGCTGGATGAAGTGCAGCAGGCTGTCGAGCACTTTGTGTCCGCGCTGGACCCCATGCTTCTGGATTTCATTTCCAGCGCAGGGCAGAGCATAGACCAGACGCTGTCCAGCCTTGTGATGGACATTTCAAAGGGCGCGCTCAGCGCCGTGACAGGGCTGGCGGGCAGCCTGCCGGCCTTTGTGATGAATTTTCTTCTCACCGTCATCTCGTCTTTTTTCTGCACCATGGATTACTACACCATCACCTCCTTTTTTGCACGGCTGCTGCCGCAAAAGGCGCGCAGCACCCTGTTTGCCGTAAAGAGAAGCGGCGTGGATGTCCTGCTCAAATTCGGCAAAGCGTATGTGCTTTTGCTGATGCTGACGTTTGCCGAGCTTCTGATAGGTCTTACCCTGCTGAAGGTGCAGTATGCCTTTCTGCTTTCTGCGGTGATTGCCCTCGTGGATATTCTGCCGATACTCGGCACCGGCACCGTTCTGGTGCCGTGGGCACTGGGGGCGCTTATCACAGGCAACGGGCCGCTCGGCGCCGGGCTTTTGATTTTGTATGCCATTATCGGTGTTGTGCGCCAAACGCTGGAGCCGCGCGTCGTCGGCCAACAGATAGGCCTGTACCCTTTGGTGACGCTGATCAGTATGTTTCTGGGCGCAAAGCTGTTCGGCTTTGCGGGGCTGTTCGGCCTGCCGGTGGCTGTCACCATTTTTGTGCAGCTTCAGCGCACCGGCAAAGCCCAAAGCGCCAGCACCGACAGCGCACAGCTGTAAAAAAGGCGGCGTGGCAGAATACCACACCGCCCTGCGGCTGCACTTATTTCGGCTGCTTTGCTTTTCGAAATATCAAAACTGCGGAAACTGCAAAACCGGGCAAAACAGCACACCAGAACAAAGCGCACGTATCCATCTGCCAAAGTTGCCATATGCTGGAAAGCGCGTTCCATTCTATGCGGCCAAAGCTGCATGTCACTGCCGGGATAACCCCGGTATCCAGGCGAAGCTGCTCGATATGGCCGCGCGGCAACTCAAAATGCCAGCCGCCCGGGTATGGTATCCCATAGACAGCCCTCTCGGCAGAAAAGGCCTGGCCTTCTTCTGTTGTATAAAATAAAATATATTCTCCAATTTCTGTACTGAACTGCACGTCTGTATCCAAAGTGCGCACATGAGGCGGAACGTCTTTCAAAAGCATCTGAGAATCCTCGCCCAGGGTAATGCAGGTCATGCTGTCCGCCCTTTCCAGCGATAGCATATCGAAATCATCCAAAGTGCAGGTATAGGGCGAAAACCCGCCGCAGAGATAGATAACAGCATCTGCGGCAAAGCCTGCCGCTGTAAAAAGAAGCCAGCCGCCCAGCACCAGAGAATAAACCAGAAGATACCACTTGCCCGCAGACATATCTGCAAGCTTCGACATCCAGGCTTTCAGCCTCATCACATCACCCCACTCTCTTCAAATAACAGCATTGGGCCGGCGGAGGTGTGCTGCACGCGGTACAGCGCCCACATTTTTTCATTCGGCCGCGGCAGAGAAGCGCCGCCGTCTGAAAACAGCGGATAATACTCCTGAAGATGCTCGTCTGTGTTTCTGACCAGCACCCATTCATAGCCGCCTTCGCTGATAAGCGAGGCCAGCTCTTCACAAGTATAGCCTTGTGCATAAAGCGGTGCGTCCACGCTTTTCGCCACCTGCGGGGAGCATACGGTGCCCACAGGCGAGCCCTGTATTCGTGCCGGAAAAAGCTCGTAGCTCCACCTAAGCGCCTCGCTGCCGTCATCCCCCTGGGAAAGATACAGAACATTTGCGTCCTGCACATATGGCCGCACGCCCACAGCCGCATTGCGCGTTGTCACGGCGAAATCAAACAGGCGTGAGGAGGGGGCGAACAGTGTGTGGTCCGGCCCAATGATAACCCAAAACACAAGGATGCCAAAGCCGGCGAAGCATACGGCGGCCGCCTTTGGTACGATGCACCTCAAGCGGGTGCATCCGGCCAGCGTATTCAGGGCAATCAACAGCCAGGCCATATAGAACGATGAAACATACCTGTCGTATTCAGCCAGTGCTTCGCCCTCGCCGCCGCGAAATATATACACATAGGTAAAGCCTAAAAAGACCATATATGCAAAGCAGGCGGCAGATGTGCCGGCCGCAAGCCAAAAGGGCCTGCTTCTCTTTCCCTTTTCCGAAAAGAGAAATGCAATAAGAAAAAGCATCAGGCATACGGCTGTGAGCATCAGCCCCGTGCCGAACACAGTAATGCCCTTATGCAGATAATTCTGCCACAGCGCCGAAAAAATATTTTGAAATTTTTCGCTTCTGGCGGAAGGAATAAGCAGCTCCTTCAGCCCTGTAAGCATCATCTGCACCATGGACATGTTCTCTTCCCCGCCCAATTCCATGGGGTTCTGAGAAAGCACGGCCCCGCGGTAATAGCTCCACCCAAAATAAGAGAGCACCGGCAGCACCAGTGAAGCCGATACCCCGGCCGCTTTTTCCCTGACAGAAAGCTTTTTCCTGTCCCCGGAAAACACAAGCAGGGCGCAGAGGATACCGGCATCCAGCAGCGCATAGGCAAACCCAATATCTTTTATCAGAGGCAGAAAAAACAGCGCAAGCCAATAGAACGGGCGTTTGGGCTGCACGAGATAAAGCGCCAGGGCGCCCGCCATGCAGAAGGCCAGTGGAACATCAGCCAAGCAGGCAAGATAAGTGCGCAATGTGCTGCCCGGGGTGGAGGGAGCCTGTGTTGCCGTGCACAGAAACGGAACCATCAGGCCGGAAAAGAGCAGAAGGAACCCATATGCCCACTGCATGTTGCCATGCCCTGCGCCGCCATGGCTCTGCCCCGGGCAAGAGTATTTCTTGCGCTGAACCAGCGCAAGAAGCGGCGTAAGCGCGCTTACGCAAAAAATATCAATGGCCGCATAATGCTGCCATGGCATGAACTCCGCATTCCAGAATTGAAACAGATACCCAATTAAAATGACGCCCGGCGGCGTAACAGCCGGCGGTGTCACCGCATTCAGATACGCGCCGGGCTGGAACAGATATAGCTCATCTGTCACAGAGGTAATTTTTGCCGCAACGCCCCAAAATGAAAATTCATCCCAGGTGGAAAAAACAGGCTGATGATAAGCTAAAACAACAAAAAACAAGGCTGAGCCTGCCGTGTAAAATATACTCGGCATACTGCCCGCAAAGGCGCGGAACCTCAGCCACGCCTTTTTGGCGCCATGCCTTCTGCCATACAGAACAAGCAGCCCCGCGATGCCAGCATACCATACCGCGCCGCCCATGCCCATACATCGAAGCAGCGCTGTACAATATATCCAGCACAGGCTTACCAGAAAAGCGGCAAAATGGGCAGCGCCTCCTATTTCCCACTTCTCCTGTATCAGAAAGGCCAGCCCAAATAAAAAGAGAAACGCCAAAATTACATTCATTATTTTTCCTCCTCTCCTCCAACGGCGCGCTCTTCTGCCTCCATCCTTTCCTGCTGCTCCACAAGGGCCTCCCAGCGGGCTTCCAGCTCCGTTTCATGGAAGCGGGCGTCGTCCAGCCCGTCGCACACCTCGCGCAGGCGGATATGGTCGCGCAGCACATCCGGGTCATTCACCGCGGCCTCAAGGTCCATAATTTTCAGCGTCAGGGCCTCCAGCTCATCCTCCACGGCTTTGATGTCCTGGCGCAGCTGCGCTTTTTTGCGCCTCTGCTCTTTGCCCCACACAGGCTTTTCGGCCTTTTCCTCCTTCTTCTGCGCCGGCATGGAAGTGTCGCGGCGCATCATCGCGTCATAATCGGCATACAGGGTGGCCGCGCCGTCTTCCAGATACAGCACCGGGCAGCCCAGGCTGTTCATCAGGTAGCGGTCGTGCGTGACGAGAAGCAGCGTGCCCTCATAGGCGCGCAGCGCCTCGCCCAGATGCTCGCGCGTATAAATGTCCAGATGGTTTGTGGGCTCGTCCAGAAACAGCAGGTTCGGCCTTTCCAGCAATATCTCGGCAAAGCGCAGGCGCGCCAGCTCGCCGCCGGAGAGCGCGCTGCACGGCTTGAACACATCCTCGCCCTTGAAATCCAGCCGGGCAAGATGGCTGCGCACGTCCAGCTCCGTCATCTGGGGGTATTTATCCCAGATGGCGCTCTCCACCGTGCCTGCGCGGCGAAGCTGCTGCTGCTCGAAAACGGACGGCTTTGCCCCGGCGCCATAGCGCACGCTGCCCTGCGTGGGGCGCAGCCTGCCGTCCAGAACGCGCAGCAGCGTTGATTTGCCCGCGCCGTTCGGCCCGGCTATGATAAGGCGCTCGCCGCGGTGCACCGTGTGCGTAAAGTGCTGCACCAGCCAGCGGCCGCCCAGGGAAATGCCAATATCCTTCGCCGCCACCAGGTCTTTATAAGGCGTGACGTCGAATTCAAAGCGAAATTTCAGGCCCTGCCGTTCGCCTTTGGGGGCCGCGGTTATCTCCAGCTTTTCCAGCTGCCTGCGGCGGCTTTGCGCCATTTTGGTGGTGGAGGCCCGCACGAGGTTGCGCGCGATGTAATCCTCCAGCTTTTTTGCCTTTTCCACATCGGCATCGTGCTGCTTCTGCCGCAGGGCGTCCGCTGCCTGCCGCTGGGGCAGATAGGCGGAATAATTGCCCTTGTAAGCGGCAAGGGCGTGGTCCTCCACCTCAAAAATGCGCGTGCATATCTCATCCAGGAAATAGCGGTCATGGCTGACCACCAGCACCGCGCCGGAATAGGCTTTCAGATACCCCTCCAGCCACTGCATGGTGACGAAATCCAGATGGTTTGTGGGCTCGTCCAGAATGAGGATATCCGGGCTTTGCAAAAGCAGCTTTGCAAGGCGCAGGCGCGTGTGCTCGCCGCCTGAGAGGACGCCCACGCGCTTTTCCCATTCGGCCTGCGGGAACGCCATGCCGTTCAATATTTTTTTAATGCGCGTATCTATTCCATAGCCATCGGCCGCGTCTATCACGGCCTGAAGCTCGCTGTGGCGCTGCACAAGCGCCGGGGCATCGCCCTGCGCCATCTGCGTCTGCACCTGCCGTAGCTCCCGCATGGCGGCCAGCACGGGTGCAAACGCATCCTGCATTTCCTCATACACCGTGCGCTGCGGGTGCAGCGCGGCGTTCTGCTCCAGATAGCCCACGCGCACGCCGCGGGCAAAGCTGAACTCACCCGCGTCCGGCTCGTACTCGCCGGTGATGAGCTTCAAAAGCGTCGTTTTGCCCGCGCCGTTCTGGCCGATGATGCCGATGCGGTCCTGCTCGTTCACATCAAAGCTGATGTCCGCGAGGCACAGCTCGGCGCCAAAATATTTCTGTATTCCATTTGCCTGTAACAACATAGCCCGTCATCCCTGTTTTGTGTAAGTGCCGTGTGAAAAGCGGCCTGAAAAAGCCCCGCCGGCACCGGCGGGGCTTTCTGCGTTTGCCGTTCACACATGCTCGTTGCACCACGCCAGAATGTCTTTGTAAACCTCGGCGCGGTTCGTCTCGTTAATCATCTCGTGCCGCCCGCCGCTGTACAGCTTCAGCGCCACGTCTTTTATGCCCGCTTGCCGCATGGCCTCGTACACCTTCTCAACGCCCCTGCCGTAATCGCCCACCGGGTCCATATCGCCGGAGAACAGGGCGATGGGCAGGCCCTTCGGAAGCTTTTGTGCAAAGCCTGGGGCATTCACGTCCCGCACCATGTGCATCAGCTCGTGAAAGGCGCTTACCGTAAACACAAACGTGCACTTTGCATCGTTTGCATACCGTTCCACGATATCGGTGTCGCGGCTGATCCAGTCATAGGGCGTGGCGGGCGAAGCCACCCGCTTGAGGTATGCGCCGAAGGCCAGCTTCTGCACAAAGCCGGAGCGGTATTGCGGGCCCTTCAGCCTAGCCAGCAGCGAGGTGAGCGCAAGGCCCAAGCCTGCCAGCGGGTTCGGCCCGCCGGTGCCGCTGAGCACAAGGCCCGCTATCGTTTCGGGGTATGTGGCAGCATACAGCCGGGCAAAAAAGCTGCCCATGCTGTGCCCCAGCAGAATAACCGGTACGCCCGGCCAACGCTTGCTGGCAAGGCTGTTCATGCGGTGCAGGTCCTGCAGCACGAATTTCCGGCCATCCCGGGCGGCGAAATAGCCGTCCACCCCGTTTTCCCCGCTGGTAGCACCATGGCCAAGATGGTCGTTTCCGCACACCGCATACCCGTTTTTCACAAGAAAACCGGCAAAATCGTCATAGCGGCCCACATATTCGCACATGCCGTGCGAAAGCTGCACGACGGCCCTGGGCGAAACACCCGGCTGCTCGTAAAAATACCCGGCCACACTGTCCGTTCCGCTTGCGGAATCAAACCTGATGGCGCTTTTCTTTACTTCCGACATGTTCCAGTTCCTCCGGCTCCATCACAATGCGGTAAAGCTCTTCCAGCCCATGGATGACATGGGCCGGCTTCACGCCTTCCGGCAGGCCTCTGTCCGCGTAATCACACCAGCAGGCGGCAAGCCCGGCATTGTGCGCACCCGCGATGTCCGCTTTGAGGGAATCGCCTATCATCAAAACCTTTTCGCGGTTCTCCACCCCAAGCGTGGAGAGGGCCCTGTCGAATATCTTGCGCGCCGGCTTTGAGGCCCCCACGCGGGAGGACACGAACACGCCGTCGAAATACGGCGCAAGGCCCGAACGCTCCAGCCTGCCGGCCTGCACCTTGTCCACCCCGTTTGTCACCACGGCCAGGGTGGCTACCTCGGCCAGTTCCTGCAGGACCTCGTGCGCTCCCGGGTACACATCGGCCCGTTCGGACAGCCTGGTAAGATAATGGTCATTCATGGCCACGGCGTCGCCCTGCATGCCGAAACCGGCAAGCAGCTTTTCAAAGCGCTGCACCACCAGCTTTTCCTGACGCACCTCGCCGAGCTCCAGCGCGGCCCAAAGCGCACTGTTTATCTGCTTATATGCTTCCACGGCCTCCTGCGGCTGCTCAAAGCCGTAATATGCCAGTGTTTCACGGATGGCCGCATCCTCGGCTGCGCCGAAATCCAGCAGCGTGCCGTCCAAATCGAACAGCAGGCAATGGTAGTATGCCACGTCCGCATACCCCCTTTGCAAAAATCATATCAGTGCTATTATCCAACATTTGGTGCGGTTCGTCAAGCATATACCGTCATCGAAGGGCTTTGAGAAAACGCCCCGGCCGCTGCGCCCTCTTGGGCAGAGGGCGCAGCGGCCGGGGCGCGGCATTTTATTCCTGTATAATCTCGTCCTCATACGACGCGCCGCCGGGCACCCGGGCGGGCTGGGCACCTTCGCAGCCGCATACCGGCGGCTCTTCCTTCGGTATCACTGCCATGCCGTTCCCGTCAGGGCCTTCGCCATTTTCATGGGGCGGGGTATCGTTCCAGCTGGTGAGGTCGTTGTTCTCTGTGTCGCCGTCACACAGCGCAAGGTCTTTCTGCGGCATGCTTTCCGCAAACTGGTTATATTCTGCCATGAGCAAAGCGCCTCCTTTGCCCTATCCTATGCACAGAAAGAGGTTCAGGTGTCGAACTCGCCCTTCACGCTGCGCTGGAACAGCCGGCGAAGCGCCGCGCCGGCGTCTGCGTGCAGATACAGAATTTCATATACCGTCCGGCTGATGGGCAGCTCCACCCCATGCGCAGCCCCCAGCGTGACAAGCGCTTTTGCTGTGGGCACGCCTTCGGCAAGCTCGTGAAAAGCCTGCCCGCGGATGAAGCTTTCGCCAAAGCGGCGGTTGTGGCTGTGCGCTGAAAAAAGAGTGGCCTCATAATCTCCCAGATGGCACAGCCCGTAGGCCGACAGCTCGCTGCCGCCCATGGCGCGGATAAGCCGCGCCACCTCTCTGGCACCGCGCGCCATCAGAGCGCCCTTCAGGCTGGAAAGGCCGCGGCCGTCCAGCATGCCGGCCGCAATTCCAATGACGTTTTTTGCTGCCGCGCCCAGCTCTGTGCCCACAAGGTCGTGCCCCTTATACAAGCGAATTAAATCAGACGAAAAGGCATCCACCACGCGCGCAGTGGCCGCCTCGTCCTCACTGTCCACCACCATGCAGTTGGGGATGCCGGCGGTAAAATCCTGCACATGGCCGGGGCCTGCCCATACGGCAAGCGCCACAGGCTGATGCACCTCCTCCAGAAACACCTGCGTCAGGCGCTTACCCGTCTCGCACTCCAGCCCTTTCATGCACAGGATGAACGTCTTGCCCGAAACGGGGAACCCATTCAGCCGCCTTGCAAACGCGCGCAGCTGCTGCGCACTGATGGAGATAACCACGGTATCTGCAAATTCCAGCGCGCGGGCAAGCTCCGGCTGTGTATGCACGCTTTCGGGCAGGGCGACATAGCTGTTCGCGCGCGTTTCGCAAAGCTGCGCGAACCCTCGCGAGCCCTCGCGCCCCCAAAGGGCCACATTGTGCTTCTGCCCGTGGTACCATGCCAGAAACGAGCCCCAGCGCCCGCAGCCAAGCACTGTGATATTCATGCGCGCGCCCCCTCTTCGCATGCCCTGTGGGCCAGCAGCCATGCGCAAAGCGCATGCACGTCCTGCGCGCAGAACACGGGCGAAAACGGCGCCAGCTCCTGCGCGCTGCCATAGCCGTACAGCGCGCCCACCGCGGGCAGGGCGCAGTCGCGCGCGCCCTGCATGTCGTTTTCCCGGTCGCCCACCATTACGGCGCGCCTGCCCGCAAGCTGCGGCTGGCCAAGCACAAGCTGCATCACAGCCGTTTTTGTATCAAGGCTGGCATCCATGCTGGCGCCGCCGATATAATCAAACGCCTGCTCCAGCCCGAAATGCCGCAGCACGCGCAGCGCCACCGGGCGGGGCTTTGATGTGGCCACACACACCGCAAAGCCTGCCTGCCGCAGCGCCCGCAGCATCTCCGGCACGCCCTCATATGGCGCGCAGCCGTCCAGGCCGTGTATTTTATACAGCCTCCGATATGTCTCCACAGCCTGCTCCACCCGGCTCTGCGGCAGAAGCTGTGCCATGCTGCTGCGCAAAGGCGGGCCCAGAAACGGGCGCAGGCGCTGCTCGTCTACAGCAAGGCCGAATGTCTCGAACGTCTTTTTGAAGGTGGCCAGAATTCCCGGCGCGGAATCAATCAGCGTGCCGTCCAAATCGAACAGCACCGCATCAAATTTCTGCATATCCAACCGCGTCCTTTCCCAGAGCCGTGCAGCCTGCATCCGGCAAATTTCCCGTGCTGCGGTGCCGCTGCAAAAGGCCCGAAAGATTTTTCTATACTATATCACAATTTTCACACAAAGAAAATGCTTCCTTCCGGTTTTCTGACGCGCACGGCATGTGTTATACTGAAAGCATCAAATTATGACGCCAGACGCCGCAGTTTTACCGAAAAGGGGGGGCATCGCCATGCTTCTGCGCAAGCTGCGCCATACAGCCCTGCTGGTGCTGTGCGCCCTGCTGGCGGCCGCCTGCGCGCCAGCCCCCTCTCTGCCGGCCCGCGCAGCCGCGGCGCCGGACGGCTCGCAGGGCGGGCAGGCCCCGCTTTTGGTGCTGGAAGCTCTGCGCGCGTACAGGCACAGCGTGCCGGCCGTGCTGCTGTACCAGTTGCCGGAGCTGCCCAACGGCTGCGAGGCCACCAGCCTCGCCATGCTGCTGGAAAGCTACGGCATCGCCGCCGGCAAGGCGGAGCTTGCTTATCAATATCTGCCCCGCGCAGAGTTTTATGAAGAAAACGGCGCCGTATACGGCCCGGCACCGGAGGAAGCCTACGCGGGCGACCCAGCCGCACAGGGCTATTACTGCTATGCACAGCCCTTGTGCAAGGCCGCAAACCTTTACCTGGAGCAGGCGGGCGAGACGCTTCGCGCGCTGGATCTGACAGGCACAAGCCCCGCCGGGCTGGAGCGCCTGCTGTGTGAAGGCAGGCCTGTTATTGTGTGGGGCACCCTGCAGTTTGAGCCGCCCCGGCAAAGCACCACACATTCCTGGCTTCTGACAGGGACAGGAGAAGAATATATCCCCTACTCGAACCTGCACTGTATGCTGCTGTATGGCTACGATGAGGAATTTTACTACTTATGCGACCCGCTGTATGGTTATCAGGCTGTGGAAAAAGCAAGGTTCGCCGCCATATACGGCCAGATGGGGCGCCGCGCCATGGCGCTGGATGCCCCGGCCGCCGTGCCCGCGCGCATGGCAGAATAAAAAGCGCCCGCAGAGGATAGCCTGGCCAGGCCCCCCTGCGGGTGTCTTTTTTGCTGCTGCACAGTGCTGCGTCATTTATCATTTAGAAATATCCCTGCCGCCCACTTACCTGCCTGCCGCCGGCAGTCCGGGCACTGATATATGGGCAAACAGGCCGAGCCTGCTATGGCGTTCCGTCTGGCGGCAGGCATAAAACACACTTTGCTTTCACAGCCGCTGCGCTTGAAAAGGAAAGGCCGCTTCATCCCGTCAATACAGCCTTATACCCGTGCGTTTTGCCGCCGGTAATGGTGATAAAATACGATTTTCCGAAGCTGGCTTTCCACGAAACAGGCGCCAGATATCTGGTTATCTCCTCCGGATAGATGTTTTCATAATTGGGGGCCACATATTCCGTTATAATTCTAAATTGCACCGAAAGCTCTACCGCATCGGAGGAGCTGTTCAGCTCCTGCCTGTTCCATACCAGAATATTGGAAGAATCATGCTCCAGCAACGATTTATCCGCATTTGATATGCCGCCGCTGTATTCGGAGCCGTCTGCGCAGTAATCAAACACCAGCAAGCCAACATCCTCTTTTATATCGAACTGTATGTGCACAGCTATTTCGTCGGCAGCGGGCACATACTCACCATAGAGCATCTGTTTGTATAATATGAGGCCCAGCCCCAATACAGCCGCTGCTGCAAGCGCTATCCCGATTTTCTTTTTCCCCATTTTGGGCCTCCTCTTTTTCGGGCGGGCAGCCCCAGTCTGCACGTTTAACGCGCATTCCGCCGTGCAGATATTGCAGCGCCGTCATTTTTTCCGCTTTTGAAGGGCGTCTGCCGGCCTATGGCGTTACAAAAGCCGATAAAGCATTGCTTGCATACAAGCCCTTGGCAGCCCAGGGCTTTTCGCTTTTTAACGTGCTCATGCAGCGTAAAGCATAGCGCCGCCTGCGGGCATGGAAGCCGGCAGGTATTATTTTATGCGGTGCTTTCCTCTCGCTTTTCTGAAAAGAGAAAGCGTGTAAGCGGCCGGGGCTGTAACAAATATCAAAGCCCTCACAGATAATCTTAATATAGAGCATAATCCGTTGCGAGGGCTCTAATGTGCGTTACTATTTCTTTTCCGTTTCATCCTTCATTTTCCTATATGTATATATCAGTTGTGCTATTAGAACTGCTACCAAAACAATATCATACAACAGCCAAAATTTCCCCATAAAATACGGCGTCAGAAAACATAAAACGGCTACAACCGGAATAAACCACAATGTTCTTTTGAACTTACCCCGATAATTCATCTTCCAATAATTGAAAGATTTATCCTTGCCGGGTGATATCTCTTCCTTTTCTTCAATTTCCTGTGATGTTATTTGATGCAGTGCCGCCAGCATTTCAGCCGCACGCTCTTCTCTGGAATAAAGGCTCGTTCTCCGCAGACAAAATTCTTCCCCGCTGAGATATTTTATTTTAATCTGTGCATTTCTTGTGCCGGGGATGTCATGCAAAAAATATATTTTCTGAATCAATTTTCGTGAAATGAGAGTTCCATCTATGATTGCCCAATTCCTGCTGAGAAGAACAGGAGCATACCGCCTCAGCAGTTTGTCTTGAAATGGAATCAGTTCAAAGCACTCTCCCCGCAGCGCCTCCTTTAGCTGATTTTTTGCCTGAGAGCAATTCAGTGTCGGGATACAATGGTAAGGCCTTGTAACATAGCGCCACGCCTTGCAAGCTGTCAAAATTGTTATAAAACACAAGACAAGCGTAATCCATAAAAAATCTATCCGCTGTTCTTTCCAGGTCAAGAAAATGCCCCTTACAGAATAAAACAAACAGAATAGCCACAACCCGCCAATCAACAGCTTTTTTAACGGATATAAGCGAAGCCATTCTATTCTTGACAACGGCTGCCATTGCGGCAATGTAAAGTTATCCCGCGCCTCGCAGCTTTTAACAGCAAGCCTCTTTGTAAGCAGTATTTCCAGACTGCCGGGCAGATTTACCAGAAAAATGAGCCCGATTACAACAACGATGCCAAATATCATTTTTATCGCCCTTCTTCAAAATTTCTTTCACCGGCACCATTGCCAATTTTTATATACGCAACAGCCCGATGCTTTCATATCGCCACGCCTTTTCTGCTTTTGAAAATTTGCTTACCAGTCTATATTTTGTAAAGAGAGCCATTCAGCACCGCTTGCACAACAGGCCCTTGACAAACCACAGCCTGACAAGCTTTAGGGCAAGCAGCGAAAATGAGCAGCATGCTGCCGCCCTGCACAGAAAAAGGCTCTCTGCTTCAGGTGCAGCTTTCTTGCGGCTTTGTATTTTTCTTTATCATTCGCGTCATATCAGGCTTTTCGTCTGCTGTAATTTCGCCGCAATCTTTCTCCGGCCGCTTTGCCGATAGTTTATGCGGGTATTTCTGACTGTCTGTTTTCTCTGTTATACAGGCAAAGGTTCAGCCTGGCAGCGGCAGCCCAGGGCAGGCCCTGCTGCCAAAAATGCAGCCTGAATACAGGCTGCATTTTGTACCGTCATGCGGCCTGCGCCGCTTCTTTTTCTTTGCCGCCGCAGGCCACCTGCAGCCCGCCCGTCTCACCGGCATAGCACACAATGCTACCGTCCGTATCCGTGCGGTAAACATCCGCGCCCACGCTGGCAAAGGCGGCCAGCGCCGCGCCGTGCGGGTGGCCGTAATCATTGTCTTTCCCGCAGCTGACGGCTACCACGCGCGGGTCCACTGTCTGCACAAAGGTCTCGCTGTTGGAGGTATAAGAGCCATGGTGCCCGGCAACCAGCACGTCCGCCGAAAGGTTGCCTCCATACAGAAGGGCATTTTGTTCTGCGGCCTCTTCCCCATCACCCGTGCACAGCAGGCTGAATGCAGGCGCCTCGAAACGAAGCACAGGGCTTGTGTCATTCAGGCTTTCGCACGGCTCGCCTTCGGCCAGCACACAGAGGGCCGCCTGCCCCAGGGCATACCGTTCACCCGCCTGCATGGTATGCACGGGCACGCCCTCGCGCCGGGCGGCCTCCAAAAGCTTTTCATAGCCTGTGCCCGGCTGTTCGGCGCACTGGGCAAGGTCCGCCACATACAATGTGCCCACGGGAAAGCTTTCAAGGATATACTGCATGCCGCCCATATGGTCCGCATGCGGATGTGTGAGCACGGCAAAATCCAGGCTGCGCACGCCCGCCTCCTGCAAATAGGCCGCCAGCTCCTCCTGTGTGGCGGCCAGGCCCGCGTCCACCAGGGCGAAGCGTTCGTCCTGCTCCAGCAGCATGGCGCTTGCCTGCCCCACGTCTATGATGTGCGCGCAGGAGGCGGCGTCCTGCGCCGCGGCCGGCACCGCAGAGGGGCCGAGCCCGAATGCGCGGTACACCTCGTTCCACGAGGGCACGGGCCAGCCAAGCCGCCCGCCCAGCGTAAGCACCAGTGCGCACAGCACGGCCGCCGCCGGAAGGGCGGCGCCTATGCGCCGCACAAAGCGCCTTACCTGCCTTTGGAACGGGCGTGTGCGCCGCCGGTATGCTTTCCGCCCTGCCATGGCCTGCCCCCTTTCCCGTGCTGTGCAGCCCCTGCCTGCAAGGCTCCGCGCGGCGTTGCTTTTTTCTGAGGCGGCCTGCCCGGGCACAGTGTGCCGATCAGGTCCTCCCTGTGGGTGAGTTCCAGCGCGCGGCGCACCCTGGCCGCATTTTTCGGCTCATAATATTGCAGCAGCGCGCGCTGCATGGCCTTTTCCTCCGGCGTTTTCGCCACATAGACGGGCTTGAGCGTATAAGGGTCCAGCCCTGTGTAATACATGCAGGTGGACACCGTGCCCGGCGTGGGGTAAAAATCCTGCACCTGCTCGGGGCGCATATGGTGCTTATATAAATACTCCGCCATGGTGACGGCGTCGCGCAGCGTGCAGCCCGGGTGGCTGCTCATCAGGTACGGCACAAGGTACTGCTTTTTGCCTGCCCGGCGCGTCAGCTCATAAAAGCGTTTGGAGAATTTGTCGAACACCTCTACCGGCGGCTTGCCCATATATTTCAGGGCATTGGGCGCGCAGTGCTCGGGCGCCACTTTCAGCTGGCCGCTGACGTGGTGCTCTATCAGCTCTTTGAAAAACGTCTCATCTTTATCCAGCACCAGATAATCATAGCGGATGCCCGAACGGATGAACACCTTTTTCACGCCGGGCAGCGCGCGCACGCGCCGCAAAATGGCGAGGTAATCGGAATGGTCTACCAGCAGCTTCGGGCAGGGCGAGGGCGCCAGACAGTGCTTGCCGCCCTGGCACATGCCCTTCGTCATCTGCTGACTGCAGCTTGGCAGGCGGAAATTGGCCGTGGGGCCGCCGATATCATGGATATACCCCTTGAAGCCGGGGGCATGCGTCATGGCCTCGGCCTCCGCCACGATGCTGCCGGCGCTGCGCGAGGTGACGCGGCGGCCCTGATGCATGGCGATGGCGCAGAAGTTGCATCCGCCGAAGCAGCCCCTGTTCTGGATGATGGAAAACTCCACCTCTTTGATGGCGGGCACACCGCCCTGTGCCTCATAGCTGGGATGATACCGCCGCGTGAAGGGCATGGCGTGCACCTCGTCCAGCTCGCGCCGGGTAAGCGGCTTTGCGGGTGGGTTCTGCACCAGATATTTTTCACTCTGCTTCTGCACCACAGGCAGGCCGGTGACGGGGTCCTGCTGGTCCATCTGGATGCGGCAGGCCTTCGCATAACTCAATTTATCAGACGCCACCTTTTTGTAAGAAGCGCACTCGGCATATTTGGGCGGCAGGCGGGCAAAATCCGTCAAAAAGCAGGTGCCCGCCACATCTGTGATATCCTCCGCCCTTTCTCCCGCGGCAAGGCGGCGGGCAAGCTCTGCCGTCTGATGCTCTGACATGCCGAAAGAGACAATATCCGCGCCGCTCGACTCCAAAATGCTGGGCATCACCGTGTCGGCCCAGTAATCATAATGCGCAAAGCGGCGCAACGAGGCCTCCAGCCCGCCCAGCACCACAGGCACGGCCGGGTAGGCCTGCTTTGCAAGGCGCGTATAGACGGTGGCGCTTCTGTCCGGCCGCCTTCCCGCTATGCCGCCGGGCGAATATTCGTCTCGCGCGCGGCGCACCTTTGCCACAGAGTAATGGGCCACCATGCTGTCCACATTGCCGCCGCCGATAAAAAAGCCATAACGCGGGCGGCCGTATTCCTTCATGCTGCCGCAGGTGCGGCAATCCGGCTGGCTGATGATGCCCACGCGCCAGCCCTCCTTTTCCAGAAGGCGCGCGATAATGGCAGAGCCGAAGGAAGGGTGATCCACATAGGCGTCGCCCATCACCACCACAAAGTCTACCTCCTGCCAGCCGCGGGCCAGCATGTCGGCCCTGCAGATGGGAAGAAACTGCTCGTTCATAAAGCTTCCTTTCCGCCTTTTTGCTTCAAAACAGGCGGGTGAGAACGCGCTCGCCCGCCTGCCTGTGTTTCGCCCCTTTTTCCCGCTGCGGGAAAAAGGCATAGTGCTACATCAATTCATCCGGCACAGGCTCCGGCGCCGGGCCCGCAGTGCCGTTCTGCTCCATCTCCAGCCACTGCTGGCGCGTGATAAGCACCTGCCGCGGCTTCGAGCCCTCGTAGGGGCCCACGATATGGGCCTGTTCCAGCTCGTCGATGATGCGCGCCGCGCGGGCGTAGCCCAGCTTGCACCGGCGCTGCAGCAGGCTGGTGGAGGCCTGCCCGGCCTCGATGACCACCTCGGCCGCCTGGCTGAACATGGGGTCGCGCGCATCGCCGCCCTCGCCCCCGTCGGCCGCGCCGCCCTTTTCTGCCGCGGCCAGCTTGTCCATCTGGGCAATCATCTCTTCGTCGTAATCGGCGACGGAATGCTTTTTGATGAAATCAATCACCGCGCGTATCTCGGCCGAGCGCACGAACGTGCCCTGCACGCGCACGGGCTTGTTCACGCCCACAGGCATGTACAGCATATCGCCGTTGCCCAGCAGCTTTTCCGCGCCGCCCGTGTCAAGGATGGTGCGCGAGTCTATCTGGCTCATCACCGAGAGGCCGATTCGGCTTGGAATATTGGCCTTGATAAGGCCGGTGATAACATCCACAGACGGGCGCTGTGTGGCGACGATGAGGTGCATGCCTGCCGCGCGCGCCTTCTGGGCAATGCGGCAGATATAATCCTCCACCTCTTTGCCGGCCACCATCATCAGGTCTGCCAGCTCGTCGATGACGATGACGATATACGGCATCTTCTCGAGGCTCTCGTCCATCCCGGCCAGGGTGTTGTATTCCTCAATATTGGGCACGCCGTTTTCGGCCAGCAGTTTATAACGGCGCTCCATCTCGGCCACGGCGCTACCCAGAGCGCCCGCCGCCTTGCGCGGCTCGGTCACCACCGGCATCAAAAGGTGCGGGATGCCGTTGTACTGCGCAAATTCCACCATTTTGGGGTCTATCAGGATAAGGCGCAGCTTTTCAGGCGAGCAGCGGTACAGAAAGCTCATGATGATGCTGTTCGTACACACCGATTTGCCCGAACCGGTGGTGCCTGCAATCAGCAGATGCGGCATTTTGGCAAGGTTGCCCACCTGGCACTTGCCCGCAATATCCTTGCCCAGGGCAAAGGTGAGCGGCGCCTTGCTGGTTGCAAACTCCGGCGACTCCAGAAGGCTGCGAAGCGTCACCATGGTGCGCGTCTTGTTCGGTATTTCAATGCCCACCGCCGCCTTGCCGGGAATGGGCGCCTCAATGCGCACGCCCGCGGTGGCAAGGTTCAGGGCAATATCGTCCGCAAGGCCCGTGATGCGGCTTATTTTCACGCCCGCCTGCGGCTGAAGCTCGTACCGCGTGACAGACGGCCCGCGCGAAATATCCAGCATGCGCGTTTTTACGCCAAAGCTCTCCAGCGTGCTCACCAGCAGGTCTGCATTATGGCGCAGCTCTGCTTCAATGTCGCCCTCGTCCGCGGCCTTCTGCTTCTGAAACAGGCTGAGCGGCGGGTAGGCATAGCCTGTGTCCTCGGCGGCGGGCGGCGGGGCCGGCTGCGCCTGCTCTGGCTGCGGCGCGCCCGCCGCCTTATGCACAAGGCGGCCAAGCTCGTCAGCCGGCTGGGCAGGTGCGGCAGGCTGGGCGGCAGTTTGCCCCGGCGCCGGGGCGCTGCGCTGCATATGCGGCGCAGCGGGCGCGGCTGGCGCCTGCGCGTCAAGGCCCAGCTTATCCACAAACGGGGCGTCCAGCACCTCGCCGCGCGGCATATTCCCGGCGTAAGGGTCCGGGTACATGCCAAAGGTGCCGCCGGGGCCTATCTCCGGCTTTTCTTCATGCTTCACAGTGTTCTGCGCCATGGCCGCGTCGCCAAGGTCGATGTCGATGCTGCTGCGCCTGCGGCCCGGCTGGGCGTTGAAGGTGTGCACCTCATATTTCTGTGCGTCGTAGCCGCGCACTTCCTTTTCCACCTCGGCAAAAAGCGCCTTTTTGCGCGCCGCATCCTGCGCAGCGGCACGGGCGGCCTCCCGCTGGGCCTCGCGCTCTTCGCGCTGGCGCGCCATCTGGGCCGACAATTCGGCCCCCTTTTCCTTCGCCGTGCGCGCCCCCCGCGTGAAATAGCGGTAGATGTCCAGCGGCGTGCAGCCGGTGAAGAACATCACGCTCACCACCAAAAGCACCACCAGCACGATATTCGCGCCCGGGCGGCCGAAGGCCGCCAGCAGAGACCAGCCGAATACGGCGCTCAGCGCGCCGCCGCCAAGCCCCCAGGCGGCCTTGCCGCTTTCATGCAGCGCCTTCATGCCGTCCGCGAAGGCCAGACCCGTCATATCTGTTTTGGAAAACACCAGAAACACGCCGCAGGCAAACGCCATCACCAGCGCGCCGAAGGCCATTTTCAGCCGGGCCGGGCGGCCCATCGCCACCAAAATGGCCAAATATGCCAGCGCCGGGGCCAGCAGGTAGGTACTGACGCCGAATACACCGAACAGAACGTTCATGCGCAGCCACGCCCACGCGCTGGCGCCGGGCACATATGTCATAGCTGCCACCAGAATGGCAAGGCCGAACAGAAGAATGCTCCAGCTGGCGCTCATATCCGCCTTCGGCTGGGGCTTTCTTTTGCGCGGTGCCGCCTTGCGTTTTGTGGTAGTCCTGCGTTTTGTCTGTGCCATCTTTCCCGTTTTTCCCCTGTTCCCGCGATAGATTTTCGCTTGCCCTTTCAAAAGCGCAAAGTGATACAATAGTATTGTACCACCAAATCTTCTGCTTGTAAAATGCAGGTTGTCACAAAAAAACGGCGCCGCAGGGCGCCGTTTTTCGTTATGAATTTTTAGAGGGCTTCTTTTTCCCCTTTTCAATGGCGCGGTACAGGTAGCGCAGCGCCTCGTGCAGGCCGCCCAGCTCGTCTATTAGGCCTTCCCGCACGGCCATTTCCCCCTCCAGCACGCTGCCCATGTCCATCACCAGCTCGCCTGTGTGCAGCATCAGCTGGGTAAAGCGCTCGGCGCTGATGGCGGAATGGCCGGTGACAAAGCGCGTGATGCGCTGCTGCATCTGCTCGAAATAACGCAGTGTCTGCGGCACGCCCAGCACAAGGCCCGAATGGCGCACGGGGTGCACCGTCATGGTGGCGCTGGGCACGATGAAGCTTCGCTGGGCCGAGACGGCCAGAGGGATGCCGATGGAATGTCCTCCACCCAGCACCAGTGTGGCCGACGGCTTCGAGACGCCTGCTATCAGCTCGGCAAGGCACAGGCCGGCCTCCACATCGCCGCCCACTGTATTCAAAATGACCAGCAGGCCTTCGATGGCCGGGTCTTCCTCCACTGCCACCAGCTGCGGGATGACATGCTCGTACTTCGTCGTTTTCTGGCTTTGCGGCGCAAGGGAATGGCCTTCTATCTGCCCAATCACCGTAAGGCAGTGGATGGCGTGCTTGCCCTTGGTGGAGAACACGCCGCCCATCTCCAGCAGGTATTCCTGCTGGGCGCGCAGTTCTTCGGCCGCCTCCTCCTTTTTGTTCTGTGCACGGTTTTTATCCATGGCGCTTTTCCTCCCTTTTTATCATCGCATTACAGTGTTCGCCCCTGCGCCGTTTTTTATTCGCGGTTTGACAGCAGGGCGGCGCACTGTATAATAAAAAAGAGGCATTTTGCGAAAGGAACATATCATATGGCGCAATACATCGAAGTAATCAAAACGGCGTTTCTGCTTTTCCCTCTGGCCGCGCTGGCGGTGACGCTGCCCTATATGGTGGTGGAATATAAAAAATTCGGGGCCATTCCGGCGCTGCGCACAGCGGTGGTGTATTCCTTTATCCTGTATTTGATGACAGTATACTTTCTTGCCATTTTGCCTCTGCCCAGCATTGAGAGTGTGGCCGCCATGACTGGGCCGCGCTATTCCCTGGTGCCTGCGGCCAGCGTTTTTGAATTTCTGCAAAGGCACCCGCAGGATTTTTCTCAGCTTTCTGCCTACTGGAACCTTCTTCGTTCCAGCGCCGTGCGCGAATTGTTCTTCAATGTGTGCATGTTTGTGCCGCTGGGCGTATATCTTCGCTATTACTTTAAGCGCCGCTGGTGGCAGGCGCTTTGCCTCGGCTTCGCGCTGAGCATGTTTTTAGAGCTGACGCAGCTTTCCGGGCTGTACGGCATTTATCCCCGGCCGTACCGGCTGTTCGACACAAGCGACCTCATTAACAACAGCCTAGGCACGCTGGTGGGCTTCTGGCTCACGCCCGCGCTGGTGTTTTTTCTGCCCAGCCGTGAAAGGCTGGACGCCATCGCCTACCGCAAGGGCCGGCGCGTGCCGTTTTTGCGGCGGTTGTTCGCCCTGTGTGCAGACTGGCTGCTGTTCGCCGCGCTGGCGCTGCCCGCCCGTGCCGTGATGCACCTTGCCCTGCCGGGGCTTGCAAAATCGGAATGGGCGTTTGCCGCGCTGCGCTGGCTGTATATTGCCGTATATTTCATCCTGCTGCAAAAGGCAATGGGCGGGCGCACGCCGGGCAAGCGCTTTTTCCACCTTCGCTTGGTGCGCCGCCAGGACGGCCGCTGGCCCCGCCTGTGGCAATATCTGGTGCGCTACGGCTTATTGTATGGGCTTGTGCTTCCTGCGCCGGGGTATGCGCTGCGCTGCCTGAACGCCGCGCTGGATTGCCGGGCCTCCACGGTGCCCGGCCTTGCGGGCATAGCGGGCACCGTCCTGTTCGCCGGCGTCACCTGTATATTTGCCGCCGAGACCCTTCTGAAAATGCTGGGCGGCCGCGGCGATTACCTGTACGCCCGTGTCAGCGGCACGGAAAACATCAGCACACTGGCAGCGCCGGATGCCTTCCCGGACGCAGACCTCGCCCCGCAGCCGCCCTCAGAGGAAGAGGAGGAAAGTCTGCTGGCAGACTGAGCCTGCCCCTCTCTGCACTCAAAAGCGCGCGGCTCTGTAAACACAGAGCCGCGCGCTTTTCTTCATTTTTGGAGCCAACGGCCATGCGCCTGTAAAGGCTTTCGCTTCCGGCACCGGGCACCGGCAAGCTGCCGGCAGCAGGCTTTTGAAAACGGGAGAGCTTCCGTCCGGGCGGGGAACCGCCCTTTTCCGGACTGCCAGGCAGGCGATGCAGGCAAAAGCAGCTTTGCCGCCTCTGAAAAGGGGCCTGCCCGTAATTATCCCCTTTGCGCCCCCGTGCGGCCCACGCGCAAAGCGCGCGGGCTTGATTTACCGTCTTTTCACAAGGGACATTTTTGCGCCGGCACCCTTTCAGGGCACCTTTTCCGGCACCACCATGCTTTTGCCGTAATAAGCCGCCATGGCTTCGTTTTTCCAATCGGATGCGTCCGAGACAATATCGTCAAAAAACAGCGCCGGCACCAGCGTCTCCTGCGTGATGCGGGGCAGAACAGCCACGTCCTCCGGCCCGGCCAGCACCTGCTCACGCGCCTGCATCAGCTCGGAATAACGGCCGGCTGTTCCGTTCCACAGCGAACGCGCCGCCGAAGCGCAGGCCAGCTTTTCTGTATGGCCCGTGGCAACATACAGCGCGGCCGTGCCCGCCGCAGCCGTTACGCACAGCCCCAGATATACGGGCACAAGACGGCGGGCCAGCCGCATTGCCTTTGTGTGTGCACAAAGGCCGCGGGCAAGCGCGCGCCTTGCCCAGCACAGCCAGTAAAACTCAAGCAGGATAAGCAGCAGCACCAGAAGGAAGAACTGGATATTCTGCACTCTGTCGGGCCCTATACTGCCCATGGCGTACAGCGTGGGCGTGAAGGACGATGCAAACCAGCACGCCGCAAGCGCGCTTGCAAGCCCCGGCAGCGGCGCGCGGAAGATGCCGGGCCTGCCGGCCGCATGCCAGAAAAACGGCGCCAGAAAGCACAGGGCCAGACACACCAGCGGCGAAAGGTGCCCCGCGGCAAAGCGAAGCGCCTCCGGGAACGAGCGCAGCACCGCCCCCAGCGCCCCCGGAAGGACGGCGCTGCCATAATCTGCCGCCTGCCGCACCGCGTTGCCGGGCGCAGCGGCGTTCACCGCAAAGGCCGCGCCCGCACACGCCAATACGGCCAGCACGCTTTTCAAGGCTGCGCGCCGCCTGCACGCCGCCGCCAGCGCGGCAAGCGCCAGCAGCTCCAGCGAAAGAAGAGCCGTTACATAATTGCCCCCGCACACAAAAAACGCAAGCAGCGCCGTGGCCGCCGTGTGCCGGGCAGTGCGCCTGCCCGCCAGCATGCGAAGCACCCGCGCCGCCAGCACCAGCATCAGCGCATAAAAAAACACATAATACACCGCGCCGTTCCACCAGTAAAACGCCTGCGCAGGGCTTTGCACCAGCTGAGTGCAAACCAGAAGATAAACAAGGCAGGCCAGCGCCGCCGTGCCCCTCGGCATGCAGAAAAGCTTTGCGCCCGCGCGGAACATGCGCGCCGCACCCCAGAAAAGGGCTGAGAGCATCACCGCCGGGCATAGCCAGTAAAGCCCTTCACCGAACACCGCAGGCTGCAAAGCGAACAGGAACACCGCGGAAAAGGTGCCCTGCCAGTCAAAATATGTCTCGTACACTTCCCTCGCCGCACCCGCCAGCGCCGCCCACACAGAGCCAGTCTGCTCAAAGGCAAGGTGCGGGTACAGCCCAAAGCGGAAATCATCCGCGCAGGGGTAACAGTACGCCGCCAGAATGACAAGCGGCACCATGCAGATGCAAAGCACTGCAAGCAGCGCCCATTTCCAGCGCGCCGCGCCGTTTTGTTCCAACTGAGCCGCCCCCTTTCGCGCAGCACGCCCCCGCCGTCATTCCGGCGCAGCCACTGCCACTGTGCGCTTGCCGTAATATTCGGCAAACGCCTCATTTTTCCAGTTATAAGTCTCGCGCGCAAGGTCTTCGTGAAAACAGATCCAGGGCTCCGGCGGCAGCATGGGAAACACAATGTCCATCTCCTCGCCCGCCAGCATATCCAGCCTTTCGTATACAGCCTCATCATAGGCCTGCGCCACGCCGCTGCGCAGATAATATACCGCGCTCACACAGGCGGTACCGCTCCATTGCCCGCCCCGCACCTGCGGCACAAAGGCCAGGGCGCTGAACAGCACCGTCCCGGCAAGGTACGGCAGCGCAAGGCGGCGCAGCCCGCCTGCCCGCGCGGGGCCAAGGCGGCGAAGCGCCCAGCCCAGCACATACCACAGCGCGGCCAGGCATACCAGCACCCACAGGCAGAACTGAATGTCCTTCACGCGCTTCTCATCATTTGTGCCGTAGACGAACAGGGTGGGCGTAAAGGAGGAGGCATAAAAGCAATACAGCCCTGCCAGCACCGCAAGCGGATATGGGTAGCGGAAGCCGGGCGCCGCGCCGCGCACCGCCCGCACAAGGAACGGCACGGCAAAGGCCAGCGCCGCCAGCAGCACAGGCGTGGTGAACACACGCGCATAGTGCTCCGACATGGGAAACGACTGCACCACGGCCCACACGGCCCCTTTGCCCTGCGTGGCCGTTGTGGCGGCGCGCACGGCATTGCCCGGCGCCGCTGCGTTGACCGCAAAGGCGGCAAAGCCGCAAAGCGCCACAGCCAGCGCGCGTTTTACCGCCGCGCGGCGCCAAAGCGCGCCGGCCAAAACCGTCAGGGCAAGCACCTCGCACATCTGAAGCGCCGTGATATAGTTGCCGCCGCCCAGCATGGCCGCCAGCAGCGCCGCCCCCAGCGTGCCCGGGCCGGAAAGCCCCGGCCCCAGCAGCCTTGCCAGAAGGGCGCCCAGCGCCAGCAGGCCGAAGAAAAACAGCCAGTAATAGCTGGCGCCGTTCCACCAGTAATAGCCCTGGGCAGGGCTGGGCAGAAGCTGGATGCACACCAGCGCATATAAAAGCCCCAGCACCGCACAGGCAGAAAGCGGCGCCCCCGTCACCTTGTGCAGCGCCGCCGCTGCCGCTGCCACCGCCGCCAGGGCGGCCCCCAGCAGAAACACGGTGCCAAGCCCATACAGCCCCTCGCCGAAAATGGCCGGCTGCAGGGCAAATAAAAAGATGGCGGAAAACGAGCCCTGCCATGTCTGATACCGCTGGGCCACCGTATGCCCTGCAGCGCGCAGCACAGCCCAGATGCTGCCCGTTTCCTGCCATGCGGCGTGCGTCTCCACCGCATAGGGATAGTCGTCCGCACTTGGGTGGCTGTACTGTGCAACGGCAAGCAGCGGCACAAGGCTGGCCGCCAGCACCAGCGCCAGCACACACGCCCAAAAGCGGCTGCCCGCAAGCAGCTTTCCCAGTTTTTTCACAGGCGGCGCCCCTTTCCGGCCAGCGGCCATATACTTTTCTGTCCCGCACGCGCAAAGCCGCGCCCGGCTTTTCCGCATGCATTTACGAAATGGGCGGTGCCGCACAGCTCAAATGCACGCTTCCCGTCTCTGCATGTGGCTGTTCAGGGCGCGGCGCACGCCGCACCCGGCAGGCGGCACACCCGCCGGGCAAAAGACACTCTGCCATCTGCCAGGCCTGCCCTCCCTGCGCTGCAGCCCCGTCACGGATACGGCTGCCGCAGTACCGGCCCCGCTTCGCATGCCGCCCGCATTTATGAAACGGACACATTATACCACACAGAGCATTTTGCTTTCAATCCCGCCCCGTGCGCCGGCAGCGGTGCACAGCACCGAAGGACGGCCCGAAAAATGCCCATGCACCGCAAAATATTGTGGAAATTTACAATTCCATGCGCTACCTTTTGCCTCTGTTTTACATTGACAAAAAACAGACGAAGTAATAATATAAATAGGTATAATACAGGCGCCCTGCGGCGGGCCGCCATGAGAAGAGGAAGGAAAGACGATGGGACAGACGCTTGCACAGAAAATCATTGCGGCGCACCTTGTGGACGGCACCCCGTCTGCCGGCAGCGAGGTGGGCCTTCGCATCGACCAAACCCTGACGCAGGACGCCACCGGCACCATGGCGTATCTGGAATACGAGGCCATGGGCATCCCCCGCGTGAAAACAGAGCTGAGCGTGGCATATATCGACCACAACACGCTGCAAAGCGGCTTTATGAATGCGGACGACCACCGCTTCATCCGTACCATTGCCAAGAAAATAGGCGTGCGCTATTCGCGCCCGGGCAACGGCATCTGCCATCAGGTGCATCTGGAGCGCTTTGCAAAGCCCGGCAAAACGCTGATAGGCTCCGACAGCCACACGCCCACCGCGGGCGGCATCGGGTGCCTGGCCATGGGCGCGGGCGGGCTGGACGTAGCCGTGGCCATGGGCGGCGGCGCCTACTACATTCCCTACCCGAAATTCACACTGGTGAAGCTTACCGGCTCGCTGCGGCCCATGGTGAGCGCCAAGGATGTGATACTGGAGGTGCTGCGCCGCATGACCGTGAAGGGCGGCGTGGGCAAAATTATTGAATACGGCGGCGAGGGCGTGGCGTGCCTTTCCGTGCCGCAGCGCGCCACCATCACCAATATGGGCGCAGAGCTTGGCGCCACCACCAGCATCTTCCCCTCGGACGATGTGACGTGCGCCTTTCTTGCGGCGCAGGGCCGCGGCGAAGACTATGTGCCCCTGAGCGCCGATGAGGATGCCGAATACGACGAGGTGCTGGAGATAGACCTCTCTGCGCTGGAGCCGCTGGTGGCCTGCCCTCATTCACCGGACAATGTGAAGCCCGTAAAGAGCCTTGCCCTGCAAAGGGTGGACCAGGTGTGCATCGGAAGCTGCACAAATTCGAGCTATACAGACCTGATGACGGTGGCCGCCATGCTGAAGGGCCGGACGGTATGCCCCGAGGTGAGCCTCACCATCTCGCCGGGTTCACGGCAGGTGCTGGCCATGCTTTCGGCCAACGGCGCGCTGACAGACCTTTTGAACGCAGGGGCGCGCGTGCTGGAGTCCACCTGCGGGCCGTGCATCGGCATGGGGCAGAGCCCCAGCTCCGGCGGCATCTCGCTGCGCACGTTCAACCGGAATTTCGAAGGGCGCAGCGGCACGCGCGACGCGGGCGTGTATCTGGTGAGCCCGGAGACGGCCGCCGCAAGCTGCCTGACGGGCTTTGTGACAGACCCCTCCACCCTTCCCCCTGTCGCCCCGGTGGAAATGCCCGCGCATTTTGCCATAAATGACAATATGATAGACCTGCCCGCGCCGGAGGATGCCTTCGAACAGGTGGAGGTGCTGCGCGGGCCAAACATCAAGCCTCTGCCGCAGGCCCTGCCCCTGACGGACGCAATGGCCCTGCCCTGCCTTTTGAAGGTGGGCGACAACATCACCACAGATCATATCATGCCTGCGGGCAGCAAGATACTGCCCTACCGCTCAAACATCCCCTATCTTGCGAACTTCTGCTTTGAGGTGTGCGACGCCGGTTTTGCAAAGCGCGCCATGAAGGCCGAGGGCGGCTTTATCGTGGGCGGCGCCAACTATGGGCAGGGCTCTTCGCGCGAGCACGCCGCGCTGGTGCCTTTGTATCTGGGCATCCGCGCCGTCATCGCAAAAAGCTTTGCGCGCATCCACAAGGCGAACCTTGTAAACGCGGGCATCCTGCCGCTGGAATTCAAGCATGCGGAAGATTACGACAAAGTATTCCTGGGCCAGCGGCTTTCCCTTTCCGGCATCTTTGCCGGGCTTGCAGGCGGCTGTGTTTCGCTGACGAATGTAGAGACGGGCGAAACGTCCGAGCTCGTGTGCGATATCAGCGCGCGCCAGGCGCAAATCATCCGCGCGGGCGGCCTTTTGAACTATACAAAGCAGCAGCAGAAATAAAAATTCATCCCCTCAGGGCGCGCTGCCCCGCGGCGCGCCCTGCTGCAAAAGGCCCTGCCTGCCGCTGAAGGCGGGCAGAGCACGGAAAATGACAAGGAGGCGGCAATATGGTAGACATCAACGAGGCAAAAGAACGGTTTGCGCAGCTTTTGGAGGGCCAGCGCCGGCGCGTGGCGGCCATGCGCGCACAGGGCGGCTTTGTGGATTATGCAAAGCTGGATACAATCGTCATCGGCGTGTGCGGCGGCGACGGCATCGGCCCTGTAATCACGCATGAGGCCGAGCGCGTGCTGCGTTTCCTTTTGAAAAGCGACGTAGAGCGCGGCCGCGTCGTATTCAAAGAGATAGACGGCCTCACCATCGAAAACCGTGCGGCCTGCGGCAAGGCCATTCCGGACGATGTGCTGGCCGAGCTGAAGGCCTGCAACGTCATTTTGAAAGGGCCCACCACCACGCCGCGCGCGGGCGATGAATGGCCCAACATCGAAAGCGCCAACGTAGCCATGCGCAAGGAGCTGGACCTGTTCGCCAACGTGCGCCCGGTGAAGGTGCCCGAGCAGGGCATCGACTGGACGTTTTTCCGCGAGAACACCGAGGGCGCCTATACGCTGGGCTCGTGCGGGTTCGAGACAGAGGACGGCATCTCGGTGGATTTCACCGTCACCACCACGGACGGCACGCAGCGCATTGCAGAGCTTGCATACGACTTTGCGCGCAAGAACCACAAAAGCCGCGTTTCCATTGTGACAAAGGCCAACATCGTGAAGGCCACGGACGGCAAGTTTTTGAAGCTCTGCCAGGCCGTGGGCGAAAAATACCCGGACATCACAACAGACGACTGGTACATCGACATCATGACGGCAAAGCTGGTGGATGAAAAGCGCCGCCGCGATTTTCAGGTGTTCGTGCTGCCGAATTTGTACGGAGACATCATCACCGACGAGGCCGCCGAGTTCCAGGGCGGCGTGGGCACGGCGGGCTCTGGCAATATCGGCAAGAAATACGCCATGTTTGAGGCCATCCACGGCTCTGCCCCCCGCATGGTGAAAGAGGGGCGCGGCAAATATGCCGACCCGTGCAGCATGCTGCGCGCTTCGGCCATGCTGCTGAGCCATATCGGGTATCAGGCCGAAGCCGACAAGCTCACAGCCGCGCTGGACAAATGCATGTTCGAGGAAAAGGCCATGGCGGTGACAGGGCGCGACACAGGCTGCACATGCGAAGAGTTCGGCGATTATGTGATGCGCACCATCGAGGCGCTGTGAGCTTTGCATCGAAAACAAAATTTCTGAACTGGTGAAGAAAATGTCGTTACAAAATAGCAAGGTGTCGCTTCCCGTCATCAAGCGGCTGCCGAAATATTACCGGTATCTGGCAGATATGAAAAAGAACGGCGTGGTGAAGGTGTCTTCCTCCGAGCTTGCCCACATGATGGGCACCACCGCCTCGCAGGTGCGGCAGGATTTCAACTGCTTCGGCGGTTTCGGCCAGCAGGGTATCGGTTACCATGTGGACGTTCTGCTCGAGGCTGTGGGCCACCTGCTGTTCAGCGAAACAAAGCTGGACACCATTCTCATCGGCACCGGGCGCCTTGGTACGGCTATCTCCAGTTACCTCACTGTGGAGGCCAAGGGCTACCGGCTTACCGGCGCGTTTGACAAAAAAGCCGAAGTGATAGGCCGGGAGCTGTGCGGCGTGCCCGTGCGCGACGTGCAGGAGCTGGAGAGCTTCTGCAAAAAGCATCACCCTGTGGTGGCTGTGCTGTGCATCCCGCGTGAAAGCGCCAAAGAGCTTGCGCCCACCCTGGTTTCGCTGGGCATCAAGGGCTTCTGGAATTTCAGCCACTATGACCTCTCGGTAGATTTCAGCGGCATCACCGTGGAAAACGCGCACCTTGGCGACAGCCTGATGAGCCTTGGCTACCGCGTGCGCAACCCGGAAGCCTCGACAGGAGCGTGAACCATGGCAAAGCTGTATTTCCGCTACGGCGCAATGAACTCCGGCAAAAGCACCGCCCTGATGCAGGTGGCGCACAATTATGAAGAGCGCGGCATGCGCGTGCTTATCATCAAGCCCTCCATCGACACCAAGGGCGGCGAAAAGCTTGTCTCGCGGCTTGGGGTGGAGCGCCGGGTGGACGTCGCCCTCACCCCGGATATGGACCCGCTTGAGACTGTGAGGGCCGATATTGCAGCGCACGGCCCCCTTGCCTGCGTTCTGACGGACGAAAGCCAGTTTTTTACCGCCGCGCAGGCCGAAAGCCTGTTTATGGTGACGGTGGAGCTGAGCGTGCCCGTGATTGCCTACGGCCTGCGCACCGATTTCTCCTTAAAGGGCTTTCCCGGCTCTACCCGCCTTCTGGAGCTTGCCCATAACATCGAAGAGATGAAGACCATCTGCACCTGTGGGCGCAAGGCCATGTTCAACGGGCGCAAGGTGAACGGCGAATTTGTGTTCGAGGGCGCACAGGTGGCCATTGATATGGAGAACAACGTAGAATACCAAAGCCTTTGCCCTGCCTGTTATTTCGAAAAGCGCCGTGCGTTTTACGCTGCCGGAAGCCGCCGGGGCCAAGCCCCTGCTGCGCAGAACGGGGCCGATGGGGATTTCTCTTCACAGCCGTAAACACCTGCCTTTGGCAAAGCAGGCGCTGCACAAAAAGCGGCGGCTTTGCCTTCCAATTTGAATGCATAAAGCATTTCAGAAGGGCGCCGCAAGCCGACAAGGCTTGCGGCGCCCTTTCTCCAGCTTCACATCCAGCGTTTCGGGGCCCCGTGCCGGCAAAAGCCGCTGCCTCACCCCCCGCTTGAACAGCCTTTCTGCAATTTTCAGCCCTTGCAGCCCGGCTTTGCCCCATTTTCTGTTTCAACAGGGCTTTTTGCATTGGCCTCCGCCTTCTGCCGCGCCGTTCGCCGGGCCAGCGGTCCCCCCTGCACAAACGCGGCTGTCCAGGCTGGACAGCCGCGTTTATCTGTGCCCTGTGTTAAATTTCAGGCCGGCGGGCCCGCCGTGCCCTCTTCTTCCGGCGCGGGACCGGGCGCTGTCTCCGCCTGCGGGCCGCGGGGCTGCTCACCGGCAGCATCCGACGCACCTGCCTGCCCGCCGCACGCTTTAGAAGCTGCCGCCTTTTTTTCTTCCATGGCCTCCAGCGCGGCCTCCGTGCCCGGCACATGTGTGCCGAACGAGGGCACAAACAGATACTTGCGGATGATGAAAATAAGCGCAATGGTGACAATACCCACCAGGTTTTCCACGGGTGTGGTATGCTCTATCACCATCTGGCGCGCAATGGCAAACAGCAGCACCTCAATGGCGGAGCCGGGTGTGTGCTTCGCCAGCATCTTGATAAACTCCACGCCAATGATGAGATTAAAGGCGTGCTCCAGCACGGTAGTGAAGGCCTGTGAAGAGTTTTCGGCAAAAAACAGGCCGAACACCTCGCCTGCCGCGCGCACCCCGGTGATGAGGATGGCGGCAAGCACCAGCACGGCAATGACAATCTCCAGCACGCTGGCTGCCTGCGCCACGTAAGCGCGAAAGAGATTTTTGCGTTTTTCGTCGATAAAGCGCATCTTTTTCCCCCTTACAGCAGCGCGGCACTCCACTCGGCCTCGCGGAAGCCCACCAGCACAAAATCATCTGCCACCAGCAGCGGGCGCTTTACCAGCATGCCGTGCTGGGCAAGCAGGGCGAGCTGTTCGCCCTCCGGCATTGCGGGCAGCTTTTCCTTCAGCTCAAAGCCCTTATATAAAAGGCCGCTGGTATTGAAAAAGCGGCGGAGCGGCAGGCCGCTTTTTGCATGCCATGCCCGCAGCTCTTCCTCAGTGGGGTTCTGCTCTTTGATATTTCTTGTTTCATAACTGAGCCCGTGTGCGTCCAGCCAGGCCAGCGCCTTCTGGCAGGTGGTGCATTTGGGGTAACATAAAACCAGCATTCTGCTATCCGCCTTTCTTTTACATATTCTCGTGCACATGCACGCCGCCGTAGTTCCGGATATTCAGCACATAGCACGCGCCTTCGCCGAATACCCCCTCCAGCACGCTTTTATACTGCGCCAGCAGGCTGTACGGCACAAATGCCTGAATGGTGCCCGCGAAGCCGCCGCCCTGCAGACGCCAGGCGCCGCGCCCCTCCAGCACGCGCTGACTGAGCGCCAGGCCCAGCGGCACGCCCTGCCGGGCAGGGTGCTTGATGCTGTACGCATTCTGATTGTATTCAAAAGAGGAGTGCCCGCCTTCCACAATTAGCCGCAGGAAGGCCTCAAAGCGGTCTTCCCTCACAGCGGCGCACAGCGCCTTTGCGCGGCGGCATTCGTTAAAAAAGTGGACGGCGCGCAGCACAGCTCTGTCACCGGTTTTTTCCCGCACGGCCGACAGGCTTTCATAAAATGCCGTCTCCTCTACCTCGCGCAACACCTTTTTCCCGAAAAATGCAGCCACGGCTTCCATCTCACCGCGCACAGCGGCATAATCGGGCGTCAGGTCTGCATGGCTACCCTTTGTGTCGGTGATGCACAGTGCATAGCCGTGTTTTGCAAGGTCGAACGCCACCTTATCCACCACAGGCGCGGTAGTATCTTTGAAATCAATGGTAACGGCGCTGCCCACGCTGCACGCCATCTGGTCCATCAAGCCGCTGGGCTTGCCGAAAAAGACGTTTTCCGCATACTGGCTGATCTGAGCTATCTTGACGGCTGAAAAGCGTCCTTCATTGAATTCGCCGTTCAGCACGGCGCCCAGAACCACCTCGAAGGCCGCAGAGGACGACAGGCCGGAGCCGCGCAGCACATTGGAGGACGTGTAGATATCTGCGCCGCCCACCTTGCCGCCTGCTTCCACAATGCCCGCCGCCACGCCGCGCACCAGCGCGCCGGAATGGCCCTCCTCCCCCGCCTGCGGGGAAAGCGCGGCGGTATCCACCTCATCCATTCCCGGAAAGCCTTTGGATTTTACGCGGATAACACTGCCCTCACTGCGCGCCGCCACGGCAATGATATCAAGGTCCACTGCTGCGGCCATTACAATACCGTGGTTGTGGTCGGTGTGGTTGCCGCCTATCTCAGTGCGCCCCGGGGCGGAATAAATGCGCACCTCGCGCTGCGTGCCGAACGTCTGCATAAAGCCCTCCAGCACAGAGGCATAGCGCCCGCGCTGTGCCTCGAAGGCGGCGCCGTACAGCTTTCTCAGCGCGCCGTCCCACTGGCCGTTCATAATTTGGCCCGACAATTCTCTCGCGTTTGGCATGAGCCTTTCCTTCCTTTCTGAACCAAAAAGGAGCTGTTTTTTGCGTGTCTCCAAAAAAACACACTGCTGTTTGAAATTTATTATAACAAATGCCTGCGAAGAAAGCGAGGGGCTGTATCCATTTTGCACGGAATTTCCTTGATTTCCGCGCAAAATATGGACTTTTGTTTCTCCATTTGCTATAATGGCCTTGCGCGCGGCGCAAAGTAAGGCCCAGGAGGCATGCAGGCATGGCAAACACCTACAAGCAATCGTTCAAGCAAAATTATACCGATAATGTGGAGATATCCATTTACAACTGCGGGCTGCAAAGCTGCGAGGCCGGCTATACCTGGGGCCCCGGCGCGCGCGACCACTATCTTATTCATCTGGTCGCAGCCGGAAAGGGCACTTACACCCTGAATGGAAAAGTGTACGAGCTTGGCCCGGGCGATATTTTTCTTGCCAAGCCGAACCAGCTTATCTCCTATACAGCGGACAGGGACAACCCGTGGGAATACCATTGGGTAGGCTTCAACGGCGCCTGTGCAAACCGTCTGGTGCAGCAGCTTCCCTTCCGGGAGGACATGCCTGTGCATCACTGCAAGCATCCTGAAAAAATTAAAAAGACACTGCTGGACATCTATTTTTCACGCGGGCTCGAAGCAAAAAACGAAGCCATGATGGTGGGCCACCTGTATCTGTTCATTGCGGAATTGATGCAGGAGGCACTGGATGCCGAGCCTCACTCTGCAAGCTCTTCCTCGCAGTATGTCATCAACGCCATCAAGTATATCCAGTTCAACTATTTTCACGATGTATCCATAGACGACATCGCCAAGGCCGTAGGCGTCAGCCGCAGCCATTTGTACCGCGTATTTATGGCAAATGTGGGGCAAAGCCCCATCGACTACCTCACCAGCTACCGCATCAGCGAGGCGTGCTATCTTTTGAAGAATTCCCAGCTTTCCATTGCTGAAATTGCTGTGAGCGTGGGCTTTTTCGACCAATTCTATTTTTCGCGCGTATTCAAAAAGGCCAAGGGCGTGCCGCCCAGCCGCTACCTCGCCAGCATCAGCAAGGAAAAGGCGAAGGAAAAGCCCGCAAAATAAGCACAGGCGGCCTGTATGGTCTGTCTGAGCCGTCTCATCCGCAGGAGGATATATGCCAAACGCAAGCCTTCAAAAAAACAGCACGGTGCGCCTTTCCATCGAGTCGCTCGCCTCAGACGGCGCCGGTGTGGCGCACGCGGGCGGCATGGCAGTGTTCGTGCCCTTCACCGCGCCGGGCGACGTGGTGGACGCCAAAATTGTAAAGGTGTGCAAAACGCACGCCTTCGCCATTGTGCAGAAGGTGGAAACGCCCGGCCCGGGGCGCGCCGAGCCTGCCTGCCCGGTGTTCGGCAAATGCGGCGGCTGCGCGCTGGCGCATCTTTCATATGACGAAGAGCTTGTGCAGAAGCACCGTTTTGTGGCAGACGCCATGCGCCGCATCGGCGGGCTTTCGTGCGAAATTCTGCCCATTCTGCCCTCGCCCTGCGTGCAGGGCTACCGCAACAAGGCGCAGTATCCGCTCTGCCGCGACGGCGACGGGCATATCCGCGCCGGGTTTTACGCCCCGCGCAGCCACCGCGTGGTGCCATGCGAAAGCTGCGCCCTTCAGCCGCCGCTGTTTGCCGCCATTCTGCGCACGGTGTGCCGCCTGCTGGAGCAGGCGGGCGCCAGCGTATACGACGAAGCAAGCCGCAGCGGCCTTGTGCGCCATATCTATCTGCGGCACGCCGTGCGCACAAACAGGGTGATGGTGTGCCTTGTGTGCACCAGGGCCCGTCTCGGCTTCGAGCAGGCCTTTTGCGCCGCCCTCACGGCCGCGCACCCGCAGGTGTGTTCTGTCATCCTGAATGTGAACCCTGCCGCCACGAACGTGATATTGGGGCGGCAGTGCCGCACGCTTTGGGGCGAGGACACGCTGGCCGATACGCTGTGCGGCGTGCCTGTGCGGCTTTCCCCTCTTTCCTTCTATCAGGTCAACACGCTGGGCGCCGAACAGCTTTACGGCGAAGCCGCCCGCATGGCGCAGCTTGACAGCGGCGGCACCCTGCTGGATTTATACTGCGGCGCCGGCACCATCGGCCTTTCCATGGCGGCGGCCTGCCGGCAGCTTGTAGGGGCAGAGATCGTGCCGGAGGCCGTGGAAAATGCCAGAGCAAACGCCGCGCGCATGGGCGCGGGCAACGCGCGCTTTTTGTGTGCGGACGCCGCAGAGGCAGCGCAGCAGCTTCTGGCCGAGGGCCTGCGCCCGGACGTGGTGGTGCTGGACCCGCCCCGCAAGGGCTGTGACGAGGCCACGCTTTCCGCCGTGGCCTCCATGGGGCCGCGGCGCGTGGTGATGGTGAGCTGCAACGCCGCCACCGCCGCGCGCGACGCCGCCTGGCTGGCCGCGCACGGCTATGCCCCCGAGGCTGTGCGCCCGGTGGACATGTTCCCGCGCACAAAGCATGTAGAGGCCGTCATCCGGTTTTCCCGGCAGGCATTATAAAAGCTCTGACACTGAAAAGGAGAGATGCTGCAATGATAAAACCGCGCGCGCTGCGCCGCGGCGACCGTGTGGCAGTGGTGAGCCTTTCCGGCGGGATGCTAGGCGAGCCGTTTTGCAGCCACCTGATCGGGCTTGGCGCAAAGCGGCTCAGGGAGTTTGGCCTTGAGCCCGTTTTCATGCCGAATTCCCAAAAAGGCCTCCAGACGCTGAGCCTTCACCCGGAGCTTCGGGCCGAAGACCTGAAGGCGGCTTTTCTCGATCCTTCCATCCATGGCATCCTGTGCGCCATCGGCGGCGATGACACCTACCGCCTGCTTCCATTTTTGATGGAGGATGAACAGTTTCTGGAGGCCGTGCGCCGCACGCCCAAGCTGTTCACAGGCTTTTCCGATACGACAGTGAACCACTTCATGTTCCACCGCATCGGCCTGCAAACCTTTTACGGGCCCTGCTTTATCTGCGATTTGTGTGAAATGGAACCACAGATGCTGCCCTATACCAGGGCCGCATTCGAGGGCTACTTTTCAGAATATACTGCATGGCATATCAGGCCCAGCGAGGTGTGGTATGAGGAGCGGGCCGATTTCTCCGCCGCCGTCCTTGGCACAAGGCGCATATGCCATAAAGAAGCCCACGGCTATGAGCTTCTTCAGGGGCCCGGCGTATTCGAGGGCGAGCTGCTGGGCGGCTGCCTGGAGAGCATCTATGATATGCTGAGCTCGGCACGCCACGCAGACGAGCGCGAAATCTGCCAGCGGTATCACCTGTTCCCCTGCAAGGAGGAATGGCGCGGCAAGCTCATGTTCCTTGAAACCTGCGAGGAAAAGCCCGCGCCGGAGCTTCTTCACAAGGAGCTTTCCGCAGTTGAAAGCACAGGCGCCTTTGACGCCGTGGCCGGTGTCATCGTGGGAAAGCCGCAGGATGAACAGTACTATCAGGAATACAAGGCGGTTTACCGGGATATCCTCGGCCGCCGCAGTCTGCCGGTTTTGTACAATGTGAATTTCGGGCACGCACTGCCCCGGGCGGCTCTGCCCTATGGCGCCAGAGCCCGGGTAAACGCCGAAGCGCAGGTGATAGAGTTCATCTGACGGGCGGCAGGCGCCGCGGCCAGGGCCGCCGTCTGTTTTTCAATACACTGCACCAGAAAGGGTTTCCCGCATGGACGAACACAGAAAAGCTGTTCTGCTTATAAACGATTTTCCCTGCTATGGCAAAGTGGCGCTGAATTCCATGGGGCCGGTGCTCTCCGCCATGGGGTTTGAGCTGTACCGCCTGCCCACGGCGCTTCTTTCCAATACGCTGAATTATGGGCCTGTGGCGGCGTTCGACACCACAGAATATATGCGGCAGGCGCTGGCCGCATGGCAGGCGCAGGGCGTTTCGTTTTACGGGGTGTGCACGGGCTACCTGCATACGCCGCGCCAGGCTCGCGTCATAGAGGGCCTGCTGCGGCAGCAGACGCCTGCCTTTGTGATGGTGGACCCTGTGATGGCCGACAACGGCGCTTTTTACAGCGGCCTCGGCGAAGCCACAGCGCAGGCCATGCGCATGCTGGCCGCCTATGCCGGCGTGATAACACCGAATGTGACGGAGGCCGCCCTGCTCACCGGCCAGGCCGGGCTGCTGCGCGGCCCGCTCTCCGACGCGGACGTGCGCGCGCTGCTGGGCGGCCTGCTGGCACTGGGGGCAAAGGCCGCCGTGGTGACGGGCTGCTTTCTTGCGCGGGAAAACGCGCACTATGTGTATGGCCGCAGCGCCGGCGGCGCCGTGTTCCGTATTGCCTACCGGCACAGCGCCGTGCGCCGTTTCGGCACCGGCGACACCTTCTCTGCCGTGCTGGCGGGCTGCCTGATGCGCGGTCAGAGCCTTGAAGATAGCGCAAGCGCCGCCGTGCGCTTTCTGAGCAGAGCATTTGAACAGGCACAAGGCCAGCCGCCGTGTGAAGACGGCTTTTTCCTCGAAGCCCTTCTGGGGGAACTGCCCTGAACACCTCGCATCCATCATACAGGCGCGCCTTGCCGGCCGGGAAAGCCTCATCTTCATTTTTCCGCGGCATATGCTCCGCATTCCGGGCACGGCATTTCCAGTTCATGCGGCAGTATGGGCATAAAGATAAAGGCGGCGCGCCCAGCGGCGCCGCGTATTGCTGCAGCATCAGGAATGGCGTCAGTGAACAGAGACAGCACCGGTTTTCAGCCCATGGCCGGGCCGCCGGCCGGACAGGCGGCACAGCCTTTCCGCCGGAAGGTATGGAGGGCAAACGCAGCCGGTGGTGTTGCCATGGGCCGAAAGCTGCGAAGCACTGCCAGGGCCCCATGGCAGCGCCCGGCTGCCGTCAGCCGGGCCTGAAAACGCAGCCGGCACTGGCCGGGGTGCACTCTGGCGGCGCTTTCTCTGGTTCACTGTTTTCAACATTCAGAAAGGATGTGTAAAACGGCATGCAGAAGGTAGACCTTCTTCACGGGAATATCCTGCCCTCGCTGGCAAAGCTGGCCTTCCCCATCATGGCCACCCAGCTCATCCAGATGGCGTATAACCTCACGGACATGATATGGATAGGCCGCGTGGGCAGCGGCGCCGTGGCCGCCGTAGGCGCTTCAGGCATGTATTTGTGGCTGGCCAACGGGCTTGCCACCATCCCGCGGCTGGGCGGGCAGGTAAAAGCCGCGCACGCGCTGGGCAGCGGGGACACGGAAAAGGCTGCGGCCTATGCCGCAGCGGCCTTCCGCCTGGGGGCCGTGCTGGCCGGGGCGTGCACAGCAGTATATCTCATTTTTTATAAGCCTCTTACGGCCTTTTTTCGCCTGAACGACCCTGCCGTGGTGCGGGATGCCGAATGCTATCTGCTTGTGGTGGCGCTGGGGCTGTTCTTTTCGTTCTTCAACCAGATATTCACCGGGCTGTTCACCTGCATGGGCGCCAGCGCAGTCACCTTCCGCTCCACCGCCGCGGGCCTTGCCGCCAACATCGTGCTGGACCCCCTGTTCATTTTCGGCCTGGGGCCGCTGCCTGCCCTGGGCGTAGCCGGGGCCGCCATTGCCACCGTGCTGGCACAGGGTGTTGTGTTCCTTCTTTTTCTGCTGGCCGCACGGCGCGAAGGCGCGCTGTTCCCGCACCTGCAGCTGCGCCGCAGGCGCAGCCGTGCCGACTATGCCGACATTCTTCGCATCGGGCTGCCCGTTTCCGTGCAAAGCATCTTTTTCTCCAGCCTTTCCATGATAATTGCGCGGCTCATCGCGGGCTGGGGCGATGCGGCGGTGGCCGTTCAGAAGGTGGGCAGCCAGATAGAATCCATCTCCTGGATGACGGCGGACGGCTTTGCCAGTGCAGTGAACGCCTTTGTGGCACAGAACTACGGCGCAAAGCAGCCTGCGCGCATCCGCCGCGGCACGGCGGGCGCAGCGGCGCTGATGGCTGGCTGGGGGCTTTTGACCGGCGCGCTGCTCGTGATTTTCCCGCAGGCACTGTTCCGTGTTTTCATTCAGGAGGAAGCCGTGCTGCCCATGGGGGTGGATTATCTTCGTATTCTGGGCTATTCCCAGCTGTTCATGTGCATGGAGATCACCTGCACCGGCGCCTTCCAGGGCCTTGGCAGGCCCATGGTGCCCACTGTTGTGTCTGTGATATTCAATACCGCACGCATCCCCATGGCGCTTATCCTCTCCGCCACGGCGCTCTCTTTGAACGGTGTGTGGTGGGCCATCACTCTTTCCAGCATCCTGAAAGGGCTTATCATCCCCGTGTGGTTCGTGGTTATCCTGCGGCAGTATCTGCGGCGCGAAGATGCCGGAGCCTGAGGCGCCGCGGGCTGTTGTGCAATGCTGTTTTATGCTATAATGGCTTAACTACCCCGGCATGCGATTTTATGATTTGGGAGGAATGACATAATGGAAGCCTGCAATATGGTGTACGCAAAACTGGACGAGCTGAACATCCCCTATGACGTAGTGGAGCACCCCGCTGTATACACCACCGACGAGGCCGATGTATACATTGAGGGGCGCGAGGGCGTGCGCACCAAATCTTTGTTTCTTACCAACAAGAAAAAGACGGCCTTTTATCTGCTTGTGATGGACGAGGCAAAGCGCCTTGATATGGACGCCTTCAAGACGCTTGCGGGCGAAAGCCGCATGCGGTTTGCCCCCGAGGAAAGCATGCTGGAAAAGCTGGGCCTCACGCCCGGCAGCGTCTCTTTGTTCGGCCTTTTGAACGATGCGCAGCATGAAGTAAAAGTATATCTGGATAAAGAGATGCTTTCAGAAAAGGTCATCACCTTTCACCCGAACGACAATACCAAAACGCTGTTTCTCTCCATGGAAGACATGTTTGCGTTTTTGAAGGCCATGGGCTATGAGGCAAATATTGTGGAACTGTAACAACTTAATAGTCGTTTGAGCCGAGTAAAAGCGGAGGGAACTTATGCAAAAGTTTTTGAAACGAAAAGATGTCTATTATTGCGCAACCGCAGTTCTGCTTCTTGTTGGATGTGCCGTCCGTCTGTGGGGGTTAAGCACACTTCCCTGTGGGCTTCACCAGGACGAGGCCTTTGCCGGATATGAAGCGTGGGCTCTGCTGAACCATGGAACAGACTCTGTAGGATATCACAACCCAGTCTATTTCACATCTTGGGGTTCTGGCATGAACGCGCTGGAAATCTATATGATGTTGCCTTTTGTGGCGTTGTTTGGTACTGCTACCACAGCGCTTCGTCTACCACAGGCCATTGTTGGGTGCCTTTCTCTGTTTGCTGTGTATGGTTTTGGGAAACGCGCTTTTGGGCGCCGCTTTGCGCTTGGTGCACTGGCAGTTCTGGCGTTATGCCCTTGGCATATCATCATGTCGCGCTGGGCTATGGAAAGCAACCTTGCACCCGGCTTTTTGCTGTTCGGATTATACTGTTTCGTGCGTGGCCTGACATGCACGCGCTGGCTGTATGCCAGCGCAGTGGCATATGGGCTGAGCCTTTATGCCTATGCCACTATTTGGCCTATTGTACCTCTTATCGTATTACTCCAGGCAGGATATGCCCTTGCTTATCGTAAACTATGTGTAAAAAAACTTCTGGGCCCTGCTGTGATATTATTTCTATTTGCCTTACCGCTTTTGTGGTTTTTAGGTGTGCAAATGGGCTTTTTATCTGAAATTCGAACAGCCGTTTTCAGCATTCCCAAAATGCTGGAATTCCGCGGCAACGAAATTTCCCTTTCCCATATCGGAGAAAATCTCCGCACAGCTTGGCGCGTTTTATGGAATCAGTGCGATTCCTCTTCCTGGACAGAACAAATGCCTTTTGGCTTGTATTATCCATTTTGGCTCCCTCTGGCAGCTTTAGGGTTGTATGCTCTCGTGACAGAAAGCCTTTCCGCTGTAAAACAGCATGTTTTTACTTTTCAGCCATTCATCTTGTTCAATCTGTTCGGTGCTGTCGTTCTATGTGCCTTAATTGAAGAAGTAAATGTAGTAAGAATGAACGCCATCCATATTCCTATTCTATTATGTATAGCTTATGGCATATACTTCCTGTGCCGAAATTTTGGACTTTGGATAAAAGTACTATTTTGCCTCTTGTATGGCATATGCTTTTTATTGTTTGGCTGGCAAACAGTCACCACTTATAATGATGCTATCCGGGCAGATTTTAATGAAGGCCTACGGCAAGCGGTGGTATATGCTCAACAGGTACGCGGCGATTTGCCTGTATTTGTAAATGGTAATGCTTATTACTCACAAGTGCTATTGTTTGCTGAAGTTCCGCCCAGTGAGTTCTCACATGATGACGTGCGGCATTTTGATGGTATCACTATGGGTTATGATTCCTCCAGCCCATACCAGGCTGTGTATGTAATACCTTTTGTTCAGCAGGAATCTTACGCAAAACAAGGCTATTCCATTACACCATTTGCGCTGTGGGCCACAGCTATACCGCCTGCGGAATAAAATAAGAAACACCTTTGGCAACAAAGTATTTCCCTGCTGCCAAAGGCGTTTTTTCTATTAATTCATTTCACAACAGCCCCGTCGCCCCATACACTACACAAGTACACGCACAAAACAAAGCCGTCGCAGCTTCCGCTACTCGAACAAGCCAACGCCATTTTTTTCTGTGTTGTATCCGGCATAACCCCATACCAAAAAATAATACGGTAATCACAATAGCAGGCATGACATAGCGCGCATTTTCTGTACACAAAAACGGGAACTGAAAACAGAAAATAATGTAGGAAACCATTATCACCACATAAGTAATACCCAACATGGCTTTCAAAGTGGGACATATTTCCGGTGTTTTTTTTACAAATAGAGCTATCATCGCCACAAAGGCAGCAACAGCCAGCACTACACTTACCCAAAACAGCACCTGCGGCCAACCGACAAGCCAATCCACTTTCATTTCGCCGAATATACCAGATTTCAAAAGTTCCACTATCGGATTACTGTTATTTGTATTTGGAATATCATGGAATACATTAGTCATATCCCAATTCGAAAGCCGCTGCCCAACAGACAGATAGCCGATGTACTGAGCATCATCTATGGGCATACCCGGCACATAGGTAGGCGGCATTTTATACAGAAGATAATTTCGTATGCTCCACCATAGGCCTAACGGGGCACAGAGAAGGCCAAAAAGAGAAAACTGGCCTATACACCGCCAAGGATGCTTTCGTTCGCGCCACCAAACCACTAAAAACACTGTTGCAATCCCCGGCGCTACCATCCATACCGAAAGCTTGGTCATCATCCCAAAGCCAATACACAATGCAATTTTCAAAATATTTTTAATCGTGGGCACATCATACCACTGAACTGTATACCAGAGTGCGGCAACTGCAAGTAAAATAGACAAAATATCGTTATTCACAGAGCCGCCCAGCAAGATGAACATGGGATAAAATGCTATGACAGCCACGCTCACTACCAACGCCCTGCCGGTTACGCCAAACCGCTTCAGCAGGCGATAAAAATAAACAAGGCAAGCAGCAGCATAAAATAGAGTGATGAATTGCATGGCCTCCGGTGCAGCACTTCTTTGGCCAGTCTTTTCAAAGGCCCAGCCAAGAAGTGTACCGATTTTAAGACATATGGCCATAATAAAATGATGAAAGGGCGGATGATAAAACTGACAAGCCCCGACTTCGGGATGAAACACCATTTCTGGTAACTTGCCCTCCAGTAAAGCCTCGATATAAGCCAAATGTCCAACGCCACCCCACGGCGTCACATCATACGACCGCGTATAAATATTTGTATAAAACACATAGCATAAACGAAGCGAAAAGCCTACAAATGCAATCGCAGCTGCTGCCCGCGACGCAGTGAGACGCCCCGTACCCCATAAGCTGTAGAGAACAAGCGCGCCAGCCCATATGCCTATATACAATGTAATAAGAACATTCTTTTCTCCTATTAATATCGAATAGGCAAACAACCCGGCAAGAGCCAACGCGAATGTCATCCACACAGCCCACGTACGCCATGTAAAGCACCTGCCACAGATTTTGCGAAGCCATATGGCCAACAGCCATAATATACCGCAAGCTGCAAATACGACTAGAAGCGAGCGAAGGCGCAGATACGCACCCGTTCCAGGGAATAAAAATGCGGGCACAGCACACATCAAGCCTATGGCTATAAAGGGATGAGTCTTAGCCATCATCCATGTCTTTTCTGCCCATCGAAGAGGTGCAGACGAATTGCTCCACATTCGGTTTGTATTCAATTTCCCCATGATTCTCCTCACACTGTCTTTTTCAGCTCGCCTATACACAGCACCCCTCCCCTTTGCGAAGGATAGGATAAAAAGTGCTGAAGCGACCCCTTTTGCTTGAGAAAACATTATTTCTCTTCACACATTATATTAGATTACTGTGAAAAAAATTTTTTGTCAAGATAAGCGCTTGCGTTATAAATGTGATATGATAAATAAAACAAGATGCGGAATAAAATAACCATCAGGAGTTGAACGATGCCCATGGACCTGCAACTTTGCGAAACCCTCACGAACGCCTTTGGCCCTTCCGGCTTTGAAGATGAGGTGGCCGGGGCCGTACAGGCGGCTTTGCCCTGTGCCTCACAGCGCGACGCCATGCAGAATGTATACGCCCCCTTTGCCCCGCTGGGCGGCAAGCCCGTAGTTCTGTTGGACGCCCATATGGACGAAGTGGGCTTCATGGTGCAGAGCATCACATCAAACGGTCTGGCAAAGCTGGTGCCGCTGGGCGGCTGGGTAGAGCATAATGTGCCCGCGCACATCTTTCATATCCGCACGCGCAATGGCAGTACCGTGCGCGCTGTGACAGCTTCGAAGCCGCCCCATTTTTTAAGCGCCGCCGAGCGTCAGGCACCGCTTTCGCTGGACAGCATCCTGCTGGATGCAGGCGTCTCTTCGCGCGAACAGGCGCTGGCCCTCGGCATAGAGCCCGGCTGCCCCGTCGCGCCAGAGGCCGCTTTTTCTTATAACGAGGCCACCGGCTTCGCGCTGGGCAAGGCGTTTGACTGCCGCCTTGGCTGTGCCTGCCTTGTAGAGCTGGCCCGCGCCCTGCACGGTGCCCGCCTCGCGGTGGACGCTGTGGCCGCCTTCTCTACCCAGGAGGAAGTGGGCCTGCGCGGGGCGAAAGTGACGGCGGAAAAGCTGCGCCCGCGCCTTGCCATCTGTCTGGAAGGCACGCCCGCGGATGACGGCTTTACCCCTGCGGGCGAGGCGCAGGGTGTGCTGGGGGCAGGCGTGCAGATACGCCACCGCGACGGCAGCATGGTGGCGCATCCCGGCTTTGTGGAATTTGCGCGCACGGTAGCCCAAAAGGAAGGCATTCCCCATCAGCTTGCCGTGCGCACAGGCGGCGGCACAAACGGCGGCTCCATCCACCTTGCGCCTGGCGGCGTGCCCACCCTTGTGCTGGGCATTCCGGTGCGCTATGCGCACACGCATTACGGTTACAGTGCCGCGGCGGACTATGATGCTGCGCTGGCCCTTGCAGGCGCCCTTTTGCGCGCGCTGACGCCGCAGGCAGTAGACGAGCTGTGCCCTGTCGTGACACTTTGAGGCGCGGAGGCATGTTCCCTCCTCCAGATATTCCGGCACAAAAAAGAGGCCCCGGCGGGGCCTCTTTTCATATTTTGCCGGCGCAGACATTCACCTGTTGCCATGCGGCCCTCCGGGCGCAGGCTTACACCTTGAAGCTCACGGCTGTGTCGCCCTCCAAGTCTTTGCCAAACTCGTAATCATTGCCGGGCAGGACGGCGTTCAGCAGGATGCCCACAATGGCCGCAATTGCAAGGCCGCTGAGCGTGAAGCTGTAGCCGCCCCACAAAGGCACCGTGATGCCGCCCACGCTGTTGAAGCCAAGCGCAGAGACCAGGATAACGGCCGCAATGATGAGGTTGCGGGATTTGGTGAAATCCACCTGATTTTCCACGATATTGCGCACGCCTACGGAAGAGATCATGCCGTACAGGACAAACGAGATGCCGCCGATAATAGCCGTGGGCACCGTCTGGATAGCCGCGCCGAATTTCGGGAAAAAGCTGAGCAGGATGGCGCAGCAGGCTGCAATGCGCATCACGCGCGGGTCATACACCTTTGTCAGGGCCAGCACGCCTGTGTTCTCGCCATAGGTGGTGTTGGCCGGGCCGCCAAAGAACCCGGCAAAGCTGGTGGCAAGGCCGTCGCCCAGCAGGGTGCGGTGCAGGCCGGGGTTTGCCAGGTAGGGTTTTTCACAGGTTGCGCTGATGGCCGCAATGTCTCCGATGTGCTCCATCATGGTGGCAAGCGCGATGGGGGCAATGGTGATGCAGGCACTGACGCTGAATTTTGCCATGCTGCCTGTATGGATGGCAAGGCCGAACCAGTCGGCCTGATTGATGGCGTCAAAATTCACCTCTCCCATCAGCAGGGCAACAATATACGAGCCCACGATGCCGATGAGGATAGGCAGTATCTTCACCATTCCCCTGCCCCAGATATTACACACCACGATAATGGCCAGCGCAATGAAGGCCAGCAGCCAGTTGGACTGGCAGTTCGTGATGGCGCTGGGCGCCAGAATAAGGCCGATGGCAATGATGATGGGGCCTGTGACCACAGGCGGAAAAAAGTGCATGATGCGTTTTACGCCGAATACCTTGATAAGGCCGCTCATTACCACATAGATAAGGCCGGCCACCACTACGCCGCCCGCCGCATACGGCAGCATTTCGCTGGGCGTTCCATCCGCCCCAAGCGGCGCGACGGCGGCATATCCGCCCAAAAAGGCGAAGCTGGAGCCGAGGAAGGCGGGCACCTTTCCTTTTGTGATGAGGTGGAACAGCAGCGTGCCCAGGCCCGCAAACAGCAGAGCCGTAGATACATTGATGCCCGTGAGAATAGGCACCAGCACTGTGGCGCCGAACATGGCGAATGTGTGCTGAAAGCCCAGCACCAGCATCTTCGGCACGCCCAGCTTTCGGGCGTCATAAACGCCCTCGGCACCAAGCATGATTTTTTCCTTTTCTTTTCCCATAAGCTTTCTCCTCCTCTAAAGTTCCATATCTTCCAAAACACCCATGCGGATGTATCCGGCAGCCGTGCGCGCCGCGGTGGGCTTCCTGCCGTCAGGCAGGCCGCCGCACCCGCAGGCGGGCAAAAAAAGAGGCATCCTTCTGCCGCTTCAAGCGGAGAAAAATGCCTGTTTCAAAAAAACGAAATGATAAAAACGGAAAATAGAAGCACCCATCCCCCGAAGCAGGGACGGCGCCAGCGCAGGAGATGAAATGGGAAATGCCGTCAGCTTCATCCTGCGCACCCCCATTTCAAATTTACACTTTTGTTATTATAGCACATCGGCCGGCCCTGCTCAAGCCCCAATTTTCCTTTTTTGACGATTTTTATGCAATATACAAAAATCACCGCACAGCGGCTTTCTGTTTTGGTCAGGCCTGCATGCCGGTGCGCAGGGCCTCCACCGCCTTTTTTTCAATGCGCGACACATAGCTGCGGCTGATGCCAAGGCAGCCCGCCACCTGCTGCTGGGTGAGCGGGTCGTCCCCCGCAAGGCCGTAGCGCATCACAATGATCTGCCGCTCGCGCCCGCCCAGCGTCTTTACCAGGGCGCGCAGCTTTTCCACCTCCTCCTTGCGCTCGTAGTCTGCGCGGATATCCTGTTCGTCCGCCATCACATCAATGATGGCAAGCGCGCCCGAGCCCTTCTCATTTTCCAGCGGCTCGTGCAAGGATACGTCCCCCTGTGTTTTCTTCGTGCTGCGCAGCGTCATGCGTATCTCGTTTTCAATACAGCGCGAGGCATAAGTGGCAAAGCGCGCGCCCTTGGTGTTGTCAAAGCTGTTCACAGCCTTGATAAGGCCTATGGTGCCGATAGAGATAAAATCCTCCTGGCCGCCGGGCTGGGCGTAATATTTTTTCACGATGTGCGCCACAAGGCGCAGGTTGTGGCGGATAAGCCTGTCGCGCGCTGCCATATCACCCGCCTTAAAGGCGGCGAAGGCTTCTATCTCTTCCTTTGCCGAAAGCGGCTTTGGAAAGCTGCTGGATTCGAGATGCAGCGCAAAGTACAGCATGTGTGTGGCAATGAAGCTGAGAATAACGCCGAACATGATAGTTCCCCCCTTGGGGCAGTATATGCGCCCGCAAGGAGGGAACATGCGCGCGTCAGGGGCAAAGCGTCCTTGTCCCCGCATGGCGGCAGGCTGCGCAAGGGCATACGCGCCGCTCCGGCCTGCCAAAAAAGCGCCTTTATCCTTTTTTCTGAAAGATGCAGCGGCCGTCCTTGAAAGTGGCCAGCACCTCTATATTGCGTATCTGCATGGGCGGCACAGCCGTGGGGTCTGCCGAGAGGATGACGAAGTCTGCGCGCTTGCCCGCGGCAAGGCTGCCCTTTTGGTGCTCTTCAAAATACTGGTGCGCCGCATGAAGGGTGACGGCGCGCAGCGCGTCCAGCGCGCTGACGCGCTGCTGCGGGCCCAGGGGCACACCCTGCTTTGTGATGCGGTTCACCGCACACCAGATGGTCTCCAGCATGTCCGGTTCTATCACAGGCGCGTCCTGATGGAACGTATACGGGATGCCCAGCGCCCCGGCCGCAGCAGCCGGGCTGATATTGGCCGCCCGCTGCGGGCCGAAGTTTTCCATGTGAACATCGCCCCAATGGTACACATGCGCCACAAAGAACGAAGGGATCATGCCTATCTCTTTCATGCGGGGCAGCTGGTCCTGCCCTACAAGCTGGGCATGTATCATCACCGGGCGGATATCCGGCGCATCATCAAGCTCGCCAAGGGCTTTATTAAACACGCGGATATACTGCTCAGCCGCGGCATCGCCGTTGCAGTGCGCCAGAAGCTGCCTGCCCTCGCGCAGGGCCCGGCGGCAGCGCGCCAGAAGCTCTTCGTCTGAAAGCGTGCCGTACCCGGTATACCCATCGGCGGCATTTGCATACGGCGTGCGCATCCATGCAGTGCGCGCCTGCGGCGAGCCGTCCAGAAATGTCTTATAGCCGCCCAGCTTGAAGTGCGCCCGGTAAGTGTCCGTATGGGCGGCAAATTCATGCAGAAGCTGCTCGCAGCCGCGCAGGTCTGCATAGCCCACCACGTCCAGATACAATGCCTGCGCGCCGCACAGGGCGCGATAAAGGGGCGCCATCACATCGGTCATCATCCCCTCCTGCACAGTAGTGATGCCATAGGAGGCATATGCCTGCTGCGCCCTTTCGAAGGCATGCATCAGCGTTTCCGGCGACGGCATGGGCGCGCGCTGCAGATATTCGATAAAGGCGTTTTCCTCCATATAGCCTGTCAGTTCGCCGTTTTCCACCCCAATGGCACCGCCTGCCGGGGCGGGCGTAGCCGGCTGCACGCCAAGCTCCCGCAGGGCCAGTGTGTTGAACACGCCGGTATGGCCGGAGGCATGCTGCAGCACAAGCGGGTTTTGCGGCGCGGCTTCATCCAGCAGGCGCTTGTGCGGCGGGCGCTTTTCCCGCAGTGCATTGTGGTCATACCCGCGCGCCATCACCCACTGCCCTGCCGGGATATTGTTTTCACGGATAAAGCGCCTTATCGCTTCCCTGATATCGTCATAGCTTTGCGCCCCCTCCAGGCGCACCTGCAAAAGCGCGTTGGCATAGCCGGAAAAATGGCTGTGCGCGTCGATGAATGCAGGCAGCAGGGCGCGGCCTGCAAGGTGCACCCGCTTTGCGCCGGGCGCCATGGCGGCAAGTGCCTCCAACGGGCCCACCGCGCGAATGACACCGCCCTGCTGCAAAAGCGCCTCGGCGTACAGCGGCTTTTCCATAGTGAGGATAGGCCCGCCATAATATAAAATTTGCTCCATGATATTCCTATTCCTTTCTGCCTTTTCAAAGGCATGCGCGGCCTCCCGCGCGCTCTTTCCACACAGCCTGCCCCGCGGGGCGGCTTTTATAGCCGCATGGCGCAGGCGCTTTGTCACAAGGGCTTTTCTTCCTGCAGGGCGCTTTTGGCCGTTAGCTGCGCCCACGCAGGGCGAAACCCGCTTTTCAGCGCATTGCGGGCAGACCTCATATTAGCCCACGCACAGCAGTAAAACGGCACAATGCCGCGGCGCAGCACCTCTGCGGCAAGGCCGCTGGTAAGCGCGCTGGCAATGCCCTGCCGCCTGTACTGTGCCAGCACATCCACCCCTATCTGCCACATGGTGCCGCAGTCCGCCGAGCAGCCCGCAAGGCCCACCAAAGCCTGCCCGTCAAACGCCCCCATGGCCAGCACGTCCAGTTCGCGCCGCTTTTCACACAGCGCGTTCGCCCACTGGGGCGTGTAATAGGGGGCAAACTCCGCGGGGCTCAAAAGCCGTGTTTCATACCGGCAGGGCAGCGCGCGCAGGGCCGTTACATCCGGCAGAAAATATTCCGCCATATGGCGCACGCGCATACCGTGTGCAGCCAGCACTTCATTCAGGCGGTAGATATCCGGCGTTTCAAAGCACTGCTCCGGCGTGCGGGCGTTTATATATGCGCGCACCGGCGCTTCTATTTCCGGGGAAACAGAGGCCACCACATTGCCGCCGTACGAGACAAGGTCGCAGAAGAACGGCAGCGCCAGATAGCGCCGCGCGCCGGGCGACGCGCAAGAGCGCACCACCACATTTTCAGGCCGGGTAAAATCTTCCGGGCTGCAGCCGCTGTCTATGGCGGACTGGCGCATGGCGGTGCGCAGGATCTCCCTGTTCGTCACGGCTTTTCCTCCCTCCTTTTACAGCCCGCGCGCTTTCAGGCCCTTCACAAGCTCAATGTAAAATTCACGCACGTCAAAGCCGGGCACGTCCTCCCGCATCAGGTCTATCATGTCGCCGTGCGAGATACCGCGCCTTCCCGGCGCGGCAAGGCAGCCGAGGAAGCGCCCCCATTCAGCGCTGGTGCGCGCCACAAGGCCGTCGTTCGCCTCTTTATCGTACTTTTTCACAAGATGCCAGGTAATATTCAGCGGAAAGCCTGCGCTGGAGGCCTTTCGCATAGTACTCGTCACGCTCTGGTATAAAACGCCCGGCGCGTCCGGCACGGCTTCGTTGAAGGCAAGGCAGCTCTGGCGCGTCAGGTCCTTCACGCCGCCCAGGAAATCGGGCGAGGTATCCCCCAGCGTGTGGAACAGCGTGTTATATTTGCGCGCAAGCCACGCCACAGGCCCCTTCGGCATCGTGTCCAGCAGATGCTGGGCAAACACGCAGCCGCAGTGCGGCGTATTCACCGTGGTAAGCGAGGCCACCTGCGGCGCAAGCCCCAGCCTTGTGATGGCCCAGCGGCTGTCCAGCCCGCCTTTCGAGTGCGCAATGATGTTCACCTTTTCCGCGCCCGTTTCGCGCAGCACCTCGCGCAGGCGCCGGGCAAGCTCCTCCCCGCTTTGCGTCACCGGCAGGGCGGACTGTTGCCCGCCGTAATAAAGCTGTGCGCCGCAGCGGCGCAGGGCCGCCGGGATGCGCCCCCAGTAGCCAAGCAGCTGCCAGTCCCTGAAAAAGATGCCGTGCACCAGCACGATGGGATAGCGTGTTTTGCAGTCTTCATTTTCAGCGTGGGCGGCCTCGGCCTCCTGCCGTGCGCATTCGAAGAAATATTCGCTGCGTACTGTTTTCAGCACGCGGAAAAACAGATAGATGTTAAAAAAGGGCAGCCACCACAAAAACAGCAGCAACACGCGCCACACCACCCGAAGATGCCGCGAGGTGAGGGCCACGCGGAAAAAGCCGTTTATCAGCAGCGCGCCCACCAGCGGAAGGAAAACCAGCAGGTTTGCCACAAGCGCCACCCACCGCGGCGCAGAATACGGGGCAGGCACAAGCGGCAGCCCGGCGAACAGCAGGGCGGCATAGAACAGTGTCTCGGCCGCCAGCACCAGAAAAGAGACCAAAAGCAGCTCGTATCCGCCTATCATGGCGCGCAGCCGCCGCGCCGCGCCTTTTGCACGGCGCGGGCAGATATGCAGCCACACGTAAAAGCCCAAAAGCCCCAAAAGCAAAAGCCAGTGCACCGCGCCGGGCAGCGGATGCAGCATTTCCAGCAGGCCGAGGTTCGCCAGCACAAAAACCGCCAGCGCGCGCAGGGCGCGTTTACATGGTTCCATGGCATACGCCTCCTGTTCTCTCTGCTTACGGCCGTTTTCATTCGCGGCGCAGCGCCGGCCGGCCCGGCGCTCTCCATTGCTTTTTGCATGCAGAAAGGGCGCGGCGCCTGTTTCACCGAACACGGCGCCGCGCCTTCGCCTGTGCCGCCGCCTGAAAACATTATACCACACTGTGACGCACCGGTTAAGCCCCTGCTTTTTTTCACGCCTTTCCCGTTTCAGTGTGTGCGGCGCCGTGCCGCCTGTTTTTACCGCCGGGCTTTTCCCCGCGCTGCAAAGCAGGCCGATACGAAAAGAAAAAGCCCCGTGAAACCGACGTTTCACGGGGCTTTTTCATGGCGGAGAGAGAGGGATTCGAACCCTCGGTGCCTTTATGGGGCACACACGATTTCCAGTCGTGCGCCTTAGACCAGCTCAGCCATCTCTCCGCGGCGCCATTCTATCTTAGCGAAAAACGGGGCGTTTGTCAAGAGAATATCTGCCTTTTCACAGGTATTTTTCCCGTTTCGCGGCAAAGCGGCAGCAGCATCCGGCCTTCCGCTTCTGCTGCAGGGCAGAGCGCGGGTGCCCGGCAGGCCGCGCCCATGCAAAACGCCGCCTTCCTCCGGCTATTTTCGCGCCGCGCGTTGACCTTCCCTGCCGCTTTCGTTATAATACAAATAGTAACTAGCCCCGTGCGGCACGGGCGAAAGGAAAGTGATGACATCCGTGAAGATTTGTGTGTGCGTAGGTTCGTCCTGCCATCTGAAAGGCTCTTATACCGTGATAGACCTTTTGAAAAAGGCTTTGCGCGAGCACGGCCTGGAGGACACGGTTACCCTCAGCGCGGCCTTCTGCCTCGGCCACTGCCAGAACGGCGTGACCATCAAGGTGGACGACGAGATTGTGACAGGGCTGAACGCCGATACGTTCGACGGCATCTTCAAGGAAAAGGTGCTGGATGTTTTGAAACCTTCCGAGGGCTGACGATATGGAAAAGGTGCTGGGGCTGAAAAGGTCCAACTGTAAAAACTGTTATAAATGTATCCGCCACTGCCCGGTGAAAAGCATTAAGTTTTCTGACGGGCAGGCCAACATTATTTCGGATGAATGCATTTTATGCGGCTGTTGCTTTGTGAACTGCCCGCAGGACGCAAAGCAGGTGCGCGACGATATTCCCGCTGTAAAGGCGCTGCTGCAAAGCGGGCGCCCGGTGGTGGCCAGCGTGGCCCCCTCTTTTATTGCAGAGTTCCCCACAAGGGATTTTGCCGCCATGCGCCGCGCGCTTTTGCAGCTTGGCTTTGCGGACGCGGAAGAAACAGCCATTGGCGCCGCCATTGTGAAAACGGAATACGAGCGCATGGTGGCCTCCGGCGAGCACGACGTCATCATTTCCTCGTGCTGCCACAGCATCAACGCGCTCATTCAGAAATACCACCCGCTGGCGCTGCCGTATCTGGCGCCGGTGCTCAGCCCCATGCTGGCGCACTGCAAGCGTGTAAAGCAGCAGCAGCCGGGCGCCGCCACCGTATTCATCGGCCCGTGCATCTCGAAAAAGGAAGAGGCGGACCTGTACCCCGGCCTGTGCGACGCCGTGCTGACGTTTGAAGAGCTGGAGGCCTGGCTGAACGAGGCCGGTGTGGAGCTTGCCTGCCCTGCCCCCGAGGCGGACGGCGGCAAGCGCGCCCAGTTCTTCCCCATCAAGGGCGGCGTCATCAAAAGCATGCACACGGAAAACAGCGGCTTCACCTATCTTTCCGTGGACGGCGTGCAGAACTGCATTGCCGCGCTGAAAGAGATAGAGGCCGGCACGTTCCACCACTGCTTCATCGAGATGAACGCCTGCGAGGGCGCGTGCGTGAACGGCCCCGGCATCCGGCATCACCACGCCTCTGTGCTGCGCGGCGAAAGCAAGGTGCTGCAGTTTGCCGGCGAAGCAGACCATGCGCTGGATATTCCCGAAAGCGAAGAGCTGCAAAAGCACATGCCGTATATCGGTACGCACGAGCAGATGCCGGGCGAGGCGGCTATCCGCGACATTCTTGCCAAAATGGGAAAAACAGCGCCCGAGCAGGAATTGAACTGCGGCAGCTGCGGCTACGCCACCTGCCGCGAAAAGGCCATTGCCGTATATCAGGGCAAGGCGGACCTCACCATGTGCCTGCCTTTTTTGAAAGAGCGCGCCGAGACCTTCTCCGGCTATGTCATCAACAACACGCCAAACGCCATTTTTGTGATGGACGAGGAGCTGTGCGTGCAGCAGATAAACCGCGCGGCCTGCGCGCTGTTCAATTTGAAGCAGCCGGGCGATATTCTTTCGTGCCCGGTGGTGCGCATTCTGAACCCGGCGGATTATATGGAGGCCATGGCCACGGGCATCCCGGTAAAGGATAAGAAAAAGTATCTGGCGGAATACGGCAAGTATGTGAGCGAGAGCATTGTATACGACAAAGAATACCGCATTATCTTCAGCATCATGCGCGACATCACCGAGGAAGAGACGCGCACGGCCGAGCGTGCGAAAATCACCGAGCGCACGGTGGACATCACCAACGAAGTGATAGAAAAGCAGATGCGCGTGGTGCAGGAGATAGCCTCGCTTCTGGGCGAGACGACGGCGGAGACGAAGGTGGCCCTCACCAAGCTGAAGGACGCACTGAAAGAGGAATGACGAAGGGGCGGCGCTGAATGGACAAGCTTTGCACGGATACCGGCTATGTAAGCCTGAACAAAAAGGGCGAGCAGCTTTGCGGCGACCGCGTGGAGATCATCGCCCGCAGCGACAACAGCCTGACGCTGGTTCTGGCGGACGGCCTTGGCAGCGGCGTGAAGGCAAATATCCTCTCCACGCTGACGAGCAAGATCCTCTCTACCATGATAGAAAACGGCATGCCCATTGAGGAATGTGTGGATACCATTGTGAAAACGCTGCCTGTTTGCAGCGTGCGCAAGGTGGCATATTCCACCTTCACCATCATCCATGTGGAGGACAACACCACCGCCACGCTCATCCAGTTCGATAACCCGAACGTCATCCTGCTGCGCGGCGGCAAGCACTGGGACTACCCCACCACCAGCCGCGTGATAGAGGGCAAGACCATTCTGGAGAGCAAATTTTCTCTGCAGCTGAACGACATGATGATAGCCATGAGCGACGGAGCCATTTGGGCCGGTGTGGGCCAGAGCATGAACTTCGGCTGGCAGCGCGACAATGTGGTGGAATTTGCCGAGCGCATGTATGAGGACACGCTTTCCGCCAAAATGATGGCGGCCCTTATTGTGGACGAATGCAACCGCCTGTATGCGGGCGAGCCGGGCGACGACACCACAGTGGCAGCCGTGCGCGTGCGCGAGCGCAAGCCTGTGAACCTGATGATAGGCCCCCCGGCAGACCCGGCGGATGTGGGCAAGATGATGGCCCTGTTCTTTGCCAAAGAGGGCAGGAAAATCGTGTGCGGCGGCACCACGTCAAAGCTGGCGGCAGGCTATCTGCACGAGGATGTGGTGACCAGCCTGGATTACGGCACAGACCCGGACATCCCCCCCATTGCCACAATCCGGGGCATAGACCTTGTGACAGAGGGCGTCATCACCCTTTCGCGCGTTGTGGAATATGCCAACGTGTTTTTGAACAACAGCGATTTGGCAAACCTGTGGAGCCTTCAGACAGACGGCGCCTCGCGCATTGCGCAGTATCTGTTCGAATACGCCACAGATATCAGCTTTTTTGTGGGGCGCGCCATTAACCCGGCCCACCAGAACCCGGACCTTCCCATCACCTTCGGCATCAAGATACAGCTTGTGAAGCAGCTGAGCGAGGCTCTGGAAAAAATGGGCAAGCGCGTCAGCGTCAGCTATTTCTAAGTGCTTTCATACGCCTTTTTCAAGCCTCTATTGACAAGATCTGCGCACGCCCTTAAAATGAAAGCAGACATGCTTTGCGGTTTGCACCCTGATGCAAGGGCATGTCAAATCAAACAGGTGATTTCAGGAGGTATTCAATTATGGAACAGATGCAGCCTAACATGGACAGCAGCATGCAGCCGGGCAACGCGGGCGGCAATAACACGCTGGGCATCATTTCGCTGGTGCTGGGCATTCTCTCTATCGTGTTCTCTTTCCTGTATGTGTATGTCGGCCTGATTTTGGGCATCGTTGGCATCGTGCTGGGGGTAAAGGCCCGCAAGCAGGCGCCCTCCGGTATTGCCACAGCCGGCTTTGTGTGCAGCATTGTCGGCACTGCGCTGAGTGCCGCTCTGCTGGTGTGCGCGCTGTGCGCTCTGGGCGCTCTTGCCAGCCTCGGTGCCGCGGCCGCAAACATGTAAGCTCGGCATTTTCAAAAAGGCAGCGGAACACCGTTTCGCTGCCTTTCTTTTTTATCTGTCTGGAGGTTTTGTATGCTTCCCTCTGTCTCTCTGTTCGGTTTTTCTGTGCAAAGCATGTGGCTGATGTGTCTGGCGGGCGCGGGCGTATGCTGTGCTTTTGTGCTGCCCCGCAGCAGGCGTATGGCTCTGCCCGGCGTAGATGTCACCAATGCAGGCGCCATGGGGCTCATCGGCATTCTGGCCGGCGGAAAGCTTTTGTACCTGCTCACTATCGCGCCGCTGTTGGTTCAAAACTGGCGTCAGCTTGTGCAGGCGCCCGCATTGCTTGCAGAGATAACGCTGACAAGCGGCACTGTATACTACGGCGGTCTTCTGGGCTTTATTGCCGCGGTACATTGGTATTTGCGCCGGTATCGCCTGAACGCCCCGCTGTTTTGGGATTGCCTCGCGCCCGCTCTGCCCCTGTTTCATGTGTTTGGCCGCATTGGCTGTTTTTTGAACGGATGCTGCTACGGCGTTGAAAGCAGGCGCTTTGGCCTTGCCTTTACACGCTCGCTCAGCGCGCCCAACGGCGTGCCCTATTTCCCCGTTCAGCTTGCAGAGGCTGCGTTCGAGGCGCTTATCTTTCTGCTTGTGTGGCGCTTTGCCCTGCGCACTGAAGGGCATGGCAAGGCACTGCCTTTTTATCTGTTTTTATATGCCCCGGTGCGGTTCCTGCTGGAATTTCTGCGCGGCGACGCAGTCCGCGGCATCTGGTTCGGCCTTTCCACATCCCAGTGGCTTTCTCTGGCCCTGTTCGCATTTTGCGCATCGGCCCTGTGCCGTGCTCGTAAAAGGTGCGCATCAAAATGCGGCGGGCCTGGGGCGCCTCCCTCTGTATAAGGCACCCGTTTTCTCACCTTTTCTTTTTGCAGGCATAGAATAAGGGCAAAGCCCTGCTCTTTTGGGCCGGGCACGAAAGGGAGGAGCTATTCTATGCCAATGACCATTGCCACGTCTGCAAACCCTATTTCCATGAGCCAGGCCATCACAGACCTGATTGAATCCATCGCGCTGGAGGAGACGGCTCTCAGCCATATCCTGCATGCGGAAAGCGAAAAGCTTCACAAGGCCATCAGCATGGGCGAAGTGACGCTGGAAGAAATCATGAACGTGAACGATACCGTGATGAGCATGGTGAGCACGATCAACGAGCTGGAGCATACACTGCGCGACAAGCTGGAGTTCATCTCCAACAACCTGTACTACCCCTCGCGCGAGAGCACGGGCGCCTGACTTCGCTTTTCAGGCGCCTCTGCCTGCCCTGAAGGCCGGGCCGCGGGAGGGCAAGCTGTAAAAAAGGGCCTGCCGGCTTTGCCCGGCAGGCCCTTTTCGCTGTCATTTCACGCGGGCCGCACCGCAGGGTGAAGGTTCTTTTACAGGGGCCTTTCCCTCTCCTGCACAAGGCTGCTTTCAAAGGCAAGCTCTATTGCGGCATAGTCTATTTTCGTCCCTGTAAAGCAGACGGCATATTCCTCTCCTCTTTTCAGGCCCTCAAGTGAAATTGAAAAGCTCTCTGCCCTGCCGGGCCCTTCCCATGCCGCACCGCTCCACAGCACTTCATTGGTCTTATTGTTTTTTATCATCAGAACGCCTTTTTCACCCGACACCTCCGCATTCACCTTTACCGTCAGCGCCGCCATATCTTCCGACACGCAGAACAGCCTCTCATTCACAAACGGGTCTGCATCGTCATAATTCTTATCCATCTGCATTTCGATGACAGTACCCGCGCTATTTATATTCGCGCCGCCCATGCTTCGGCACGCCGTCAAAGCTGTCAGGCAGGCAAGTGTAAGAAACAGAGCCGCTGCTTTTTTCATACTGCCCGCGCTCCCCTTTCAAGGAATTTTCTCCATTATACCATCCTCCCGGCAAAAGGGAAAGCCCGCGGGCGCTCAAGCGGCACGCCCTGGCAATGGGACAAGCCTGCCGCTTTTGGCATGCGGCCCAAAAGCAATAGAAATGTAAAAATACGGCCGCTTCCATCCGCCGCTCCCGCGCTGCGCCTATTACGGCAACATCACAATGCTTTGATACGCCTTTTCTGACAATTCGGGCAATACACGCTGCTTCTGCCGCCGAGCACGGCACGGCATAATATATTTCCGCAATTCGGGCAGGGTTCACCGGCGCGGCCGTACACTTGCAGAAATGGAGTATTGCGGTAGTCCCTGCCTTTTGTTATCAAGTAGTCCTCTTGTGAGATACTGTTTTTATCAATGAAATACCGCAGACAGGCGGGAATCTCAAAGGCAAGGCGTTTCCATTCGCTAATGCTCAAACTGCTTGCCGGAGCAGAGGGATTTATCTTTGCCCGATATAAGATTTCATCGGAATAGATATTACCTATTCCAGCAATCACGCTTTGGTCGAGCAGGCACTCCTTGATTGCTTTTTTTCGTTTCCCTAATCTGGATTGTAAATATTCGGCGTTAAACCCGGCGGACAGCGGCTCTGCTCCCAACTTCTCAACCCCGCTGTATATATCTTTTTCATCATTTCGTATCAGCCAAAACCGCCCAAAACGGCGGGTGTCGGAAAATCGCAATTCCATTCTATTGCTTAATTGCATAATGATATGTGTGTGCTTTTCCGATTGATAATCGGTCGGCGCAACAAGCAAGCACCCTGTCATTCGCAAGTGCAGAATTATTTTGTCTTGGTTGTCCAAATGGATAATCAAAAATTTCCCTCTGCGCGCCATAGAGGGGATTGCCCGCCCTGTCACCTCTTTACAGAATTCATCCGCCGTCGGGTGTGCGATGACTTCCGGGCGGCTGATAAGCACATTTTCGATTGTAAGCCCCTGTATCTGCGGCCCAACTACACTTTTAACTGTTTCTATTTCAGGTAATTCAGGCATTATTTTCACCGCCTTTTCGTGCCGGCTTTTTGATTTCACTGTGATAAAAATAATTGACAATCACAGGCGGTGCAGAAAAAGGCCTGCTCACGCTATCGTTATTTGTCACATAATCAAGCCCGATTTCAGCAGCATATTCCCGTAATTCTGCGTCAAGCCTTTTCCAATAGCCGCGATTTCCCCGGTTATAAATTTCTTGATAGAGGGGCAGCAGGTTCGGATGCTTCCCGGCAATATAGTCCATGACAGCCGCCTTGTAATTACCCCGAAGATTGAGATTTTCCAGCCAAATCAAATTGCAATATCCTTTTACCTGCCCAATAATTGCTTTTGCATCAGTAATCGCCGGAAAAATCGGTGAGATAAAGCAAGTGGTGCGAACACCGGCCTTGTAAAATACTTTCATAGCAGCAAGGCGGCGTTCAATAGACACTGCCTTATCCATATCCTCTTTGAAGGCTTCGTCAAGCGTGTTGATTGACCATGATACGCGAGCGTCCGGAAAGGTCTTTATCAAATCTAAATCACGCAGAATCAAATCTGATTTTGTTGCAATAGAAAGCTTGGCCCCGCTGCCTTGCAGCTCGGCCAGCAGAGCTCTTGTGCGTTCATAGACTTCTTCCTGCGGATTATACGGGTCTGTTACAGAGCCAATAAACAATTCTCTGCCCGCATACTTGCTCGGATTTTTAATTTTGTCCCAATGCTTTATATCAAGAAATTCGCCCCACGGCTCTGTATGCCCTGTAAACCGCTTCATAAAAGAAGCATAACAGTATTTGCAAGCATGGGTACAGCCCACATATGGGTTGACGGAGTATTCGCACACTGGCAGGCTGGTTTTTGTTATGACATTTTTGACTTCAATTTCTTTTATCATCATTTCCATTTTCCAAAGCGTATTTGCCTGTCTATATCAGGGCTGTATTGCTCTAATTGCACTTCTTTCGGGTTTGCATAGCCAATGCCAATAAATACGGGTATCATATAGCTTGGCGGCACCTTCAGCTTTTTCTTGACAGCATCGTGTTCCTTATTCAGCGGAATGCGCATGGAACAGGCCAGCCCTTCTGCCGTTGCCGCTAAAAAGATATTTTCTATCACACACCAAATCGTGGCAAAAGGGTTCAATTTTGAAACATATTCGCCGTTCAGCTCTTTCGATTTGAATACAGGAATAACGACATACGGCGCTTCTTTCAGCATCGTATATTGTTTAGGCATAGCGTAGCCGTACATTTTCTGCCCCAATGTAATAGGGTAAGGTCTGGGCATATTCAGATATCTGCCGGCATCAAATTTATCCGCAGCCGCTTTTGCTTCGGAAAAGGCATATTCTTTTTCTTCATCAGTTCTCAAAATGATAAACTGCCAATTACGGTTGTGGTCCCAGGTGGGGGCTTTGTTTCCTGCAGCCAAAATTCTTTTGATGGCTTCGAAATCAACTTCCGTATCTAAAAATTCCCTCGTCGTTTTTCTTTTGCTGATTGCTTCGTAAAGCTCCATAATTTAATCCCCCATTTCCTGATTTACCAATATGATAAGGTTTTTGGTAAATGTTCTTGAAAGGTCGATCAGCCGCTTTTGTTCATCCGGCGTAAACATGGACATGGCGGTATCCTCCGCCCATGTGATGTGCCGCACAATTTTTTCGCAGTACGCGCGCCCTGCATCCGTCATTTGGACAATTTTATTCCGCCTGTTTTCCGGCGCTTCGGCAACTGTAACATAACCGTCTGCCAAAAGATGTTTGATGATTAAATTTACCGTCTGCTTGGAGTGAAAGGTTCTTTTGCAAATTTCGGCCTGTGTCATTCCGTCTTTTGCGTAAAAGAGTGCGTTTACCACCAGCAGCGTTTTCATCAGCATGCCATGACGTTTTGCATATTCGTCATACAGGGCAAATTGTTCATCCCTGAATTTACAATACAAATATGCGTTTTTCTTATCTTCCTTTGTCATATCCCGCTGTCCCCGGCCTGTTTTATAGTCAATTAATTGACTATAATTATAAAAAAGAAGCGCCGGCTTGTCAAGAAGCCCGCCTCGGCCTGAATGACTGTTGAGGCAGGCCGGCTTGAATGGCCGGTGCTTTTTCTTTTGGAATAACAGGCGGCTGCCTGCCAATTTCCCGTGTGCTGTTTTGCAGCGCATGAGCATGCCCCGCCGGGCGCAGCTTCCCTGGCAGGCTCTTTCTCAGTGTGCCGCGGTGTGCCGCGGGGCGCCTTTTTCCCCGTGCCCGGGCGCCTGCCCCCGCTAGGCAGCGTTTTGCTTTTTCAGAAGTATGCCGCACACGCCGAACGCCAGGCAGGATACAAGCACAAGATACCACAGGTTTTCCAACTGAAGGCCGCCGTCCAGCATCGCTCTGTAACCCCAGAAGGCAGGAAAAATGCGCCCCGCGCCCTCCAAAGGGCCCGGCAGCAGGCTTGAAGGGAACATGATGCCGGAAAGCATGATGGACGGCAGGAATACAAGCTGTGCCGCCATCGTCAATTTTGCTTGGCTTTTTACAGCCAGCCCCAGCACGCCGCCTATGCTCAGCGATGCAATGGTATACAGGGCCAGTGCAGGAAAAAACCGGAAAAGGCTTGCAGGCAGAGCCGCGCCGAACAGCGGCGGGGCAAGCAGCAGTATCATGGCGGCGGCGAGCATCAGGTGGATAAATGCAGAAAAGGTCATTGTGACAAGCCCCAAATATGCGGGCACCCCGTTCGCCTTATACACCTGTTTCACCTCGCTTCCATATGTCTCCACCAGAGAGGGCGGCAGCCCGATAAGCGCCCCCATGGAAACGCTCATCACAAGCATAGAGCTTATCAGCGTACTTTTCATTTCGGGCATGACGGAAGTAAAAATGCCGCCCATAAGAAGAAAGAAAACAAGCGGAACAAGATAGCAGGTAACCAGCATGGCCCGGCTTCTGATATCCAGCCTCCACTGAAGTGCCAGGCCGTATAAAAAACCGTTCATTGCCCTGCCCTCCCCGTCATTTCCATAAAGTGCTGCTCCAGCGTGCCCCTGTCCACTTTGATGTCCAGCACCCTGGTTCCCTCGCGTTTCAGCCTGTTTAGAAGCGAAAGCAGAGTGTCCTCTATGCTTTCTGTTTCAAGGGTGCTGTCTCCCCGCTGCGTCTTGATATGGATAAAGTATTTTTTCCCCACTCTGTCAGTCAGCTCAGAGGCCGTGCCGCAGAAGGAAATGCGCCCGCCGCTTAATATTGCGATGCAGTCACACAGGGCCTCCACCTCCGCCATATCGTGACTGGCCAGAATGACGGTTTTCCCCTGCGCCTTCAGCCTTCGTATCTGCTCATGCAGCGCAAGCCTGCCCTCCACGTCAAGCCCTGCAGTCGGCTCATCCAGAAAAATGATGTCCGGGTCTCCTATAAGGGCGAGGGCCAGGTGAAGCCGCCGCTTCTGCCCCGTGGAAAGCTGAACATACTGTTTTCTCTCCATTTCCCGTATGCCGAGGGCTGCCAGTACAGAGCCGTCCGGCTCTGCCCCGCTCCACTTGGAAAACAGCTTTACAGCCTCCATTGGTTTGATGTGTGCAGGCAGCGACGCCGACTGAAGCTGAATGCCTATTTTCCCGTATACAGTAACTGTGCCGCCGTCGCAGCTTCTCAGGCCCTCCATACATTCAAGCGCCGTTGTCTTCCCCGCGCCGTTCACACCCAGAAGGGCAAATATCTCCCCCTGCCGGATATGGAAATCAAGCCCTTTGAGGACGGCATGGCCGCCATAGCTTTTTTTCAGCCCGCAAACCTGTATCGCTGCGCTCATTCCTCCGCCTCCTGAAACGGGTCCGCCCCCAACTCTGCAAAATAGAGCTGCAGGGCAGGCTCTATATACTCGTTCACCAACTTCTGCCTTTCCTCCCATGTGTTTGCCGCCGTGCCGATTTCGCCTATTTTCATCAGCTTCGGCAGCATGCCCATATCCCCGTCTGTAAATTCCATAATAAGGCCCCAGTATTCCTTGGCGGCCTGCCGGCCCCTCTCGCTGCCGGGCGGCACCCCCGCTTTTTTCAACCGCACAATGGCGTCGCTCATGCGGTCAAACCTCTGCATAAAATCCAGGCCGCTTTCTTTGTCGAACCGACTGCGGATATAATCCAGCATGTCATCGTCGAAGCGCTTGATCAGATGATAGGAGGCATTCTTCATTTGCAGGTTCACAATGATATCCGCATACTTTTTGAAGCTCACCGTCTGCATTTGCAGCACCTCCGCCTTCAACTGTTCTATCGCCGTCAGGGAGGCCGTCAGCTCCTCTATTTTTTTGCGAAGCTCTTCTGCCTGCCCCGCAAGGGCCTCTGCAACGTCGGCGGGCGTTTCCAAGGCGGTCACGCGCTGCTTGATATCCTCCAGCGAAAAGCCAAGCGACCTCAGCGATAATATCTGATGAAGCTGCACCAGCTCTTTGTACGTATAGAGCCTGCGCCCGCCCTCGCTTGCCGCCGATGGAGAGAGAACGCCCTCTCTGTCGTAATATTGCAAAGTGCGGACGGTAACGCCCATTTTCTTCGCCGCCTCGCCGACTGTCATAAACCCGGGCGGTATTGCCCTGTATTTTGCCATAGCGCCTTCCCCCTTCTCTGGCATGTATTATAAATCATGACGCCGCGTCACAAGCAATACTTTTTTGAAAACGGCGCAGGCCGGGCAGCTTTATGCGGCATATAAAAGAACCGGCACGGCCAGGGCGGCCGTGCCGGTTTCCAGAAAATATTTTTTGCAAAAGCCTTTCAGCCAGGCCGCGGCGCTTTTTTCAAATGAACACCGGCGCCAGCACCGCCATGGGGCACCATGGCCCCGGCACCGGCAAACGCTTTGCAGAGCCCGGCTGCCTGTGCGCCGCCCCGTTCCCTCACCCCGGCAAAAGCATCGCGGCCCAAAGCAGGAGGCATGCCTATAAGCAGGGCAACAATTTTCCTGTCATATCCGTTCTTTCCATTTCAGCAGAAGGGATGAGTGAAGGATGACAAAAACAGACCCGGCGTTATGCACCAGAGCGCCCACCACTGGGTTCAAAACGCCTGTCATGGCAAGGAGAATGGCCGCAAAGTTCAGCGCCATGGAAAAGGCAAGGTTCCACCGGATGGTGCGCATCATTTTCTGCGCCATTTGCAGCAGATGCGGCAGCTCTTTGAGGTCGTCGTTCACAAGGGCGATATCCGCCGCATCTACTGCTATATCGCTGCCCACACCGCCCATGGCGATGCCCACATGCGCCTTTTTCAGCGCGGGTGCATCGTTCACGCCGTCGCCTATCATGCACACCTGCCTGCCCTGCTGCTGGCTGGCGCCTATCCACTCCAGCTTGTCCTCCGGCAGGCAGCCCGCCCGAAGCTCCTCTATGCCAAGCTGCCCCGCAATGGTGCGGGCCGCCTCCTCATGGTCGCCCGTGAGCAGCACGGGCGACGGGCCGCACGCCTTCACCCGCTTTATCACTTCAGCCGCATCCGGCCGAAGCGTGTCTGCCAGGGCGATAAACCCGGCGGCATCGCCATTCAGCGCAAGGTATATCACCGTGCAGCCGCGCGCTGTGTATACGGCTGCCTGCCGTTCCACATCGGGCGGCACCTCCGCCCCCTGCTGGGCCAGCAGGGCCTGCGTGCCTGCCGCCACATGCACCCCGGCCACTGTGGCTGTCACGCCGCGCCCCGGAAGCATGGCAAATGCCTCCGGCTGGGCAGGCGCGGGGCCGCCCGCCTTTCTGTAGCCGCGCACGACGGCTTTTCCCAGCGGATGTTCAGAGCGCAGCTCTGCCCCTGCGGCCAGTGCATACAGCGCCGGGCGCGGCCACTGGGGCAAAACGGTGCACACCGCCTCTGCCTCCGGCGTACCGTAAGTGAGCGTGCCTGTTTTATCGAAGGCAATTTTTGAGACATCTGCCAGCCGCTCCAGCGCATCGCCCTCGCGCACCAGAAAGCCATGCTTTGTGGCATTGCCAATGGCCGCCATGATGGCTGTGGGCGTGGCCAGCACCAGCGCACAGGGGCAGAATACCACCAGAATTGTGACAGCGCGCAGAATTTCGCCCGTCACCAGCCACGTCAGCGCCGCGCTGGACAGTGCCGTTATCACAATCCATGTGGCCCACCGGTCTGCAAGGCCCACTATCTTCGCCTTGCCCGCATCCGCAGACTGCACCAGCCGCACCATGCGCTGAATAGAGCTGTCCTCCCCCACTCTTGTGGCGCGCATATCAAAGGCGCCGAACTGGTTCACCGTGCCGCTGGCCACCTCATCGCTTTCCGATTTGTCTACCGGAAGCGATTCCCCCGTCATCACCGCCTGGTTTACAGAAGTGTGCCCGCTGGTAATCACCCCGTCCACCGGAATAGTCTCACCCGGCAGCACACGCAGCACATCGCCCACCTGCACTGCCTGCGCCTCTACCGTCTCTTCTCCCCGCGGCGTAACGCGGCGCGCCGTGCGTGGCGTAAGGTGCACCAGCTTTTCAATGCCCGCACGCGCCTTTGCAACAGTCAGTTCTTCCAGCAGGCCGCCAAGCTGCATGATAAAGGCCACCTCGCCCGCGGCAAAATCTTCCCCAATGAGCACAGATGCCACCAGAGCCAGTGACACAAGCACGTCCGCTTTGATGTCAAAAGCCGTTACAAGGCCGATAACAGCCTCCAGAACAATAGGCACGCCGCACAGAATAATGGCGGCCCATGCGGCATCGAACGGCAGAGGCGGAACGCCTGCTATACTGGCCGCCAGCGCAGCACCGGAAATGGCGAGGAAAACAATATCCCGCTTTATGCCGCCCCACTCCAGAACACGCTCCAAAAATTTCACTGCAAAGCCCCCTTATACCTATATGGGTATATGCATATTATACCCATATGGGTATAAGCTGTCAAGCAGGAAATAAACTTCACCTGTCTGAAGCAGGCGGCCCCTGCCCCTTGACAGAAAAGCCTTTCTCACAGTATAATAGATAAGTATTTAATAGCTTTGCCGCTGTGCAGGCAGAGCCTGTATGCAGATGTAGTTCAATGGCAGAACTCCAGCCTTCCAAGCTGGCCACGCGGGTTCGATTCCCGTCATCTGCTCCACGTCGGAACGAGTTGCGCCCGTTCCGATTTTTTATTTCATAAAAAATCAGTCACCCGCTCCACGGTTCCTCCTTTTCCGCAAAAAGTCACGCTGCGTCTACGCTGTTCGCTTGTAAACGCACTCACAGCGCTTCGGCTTGCTGCCAACTTTTTGCAGGTTGCCACTACGGCCCCTTACTGCATCTTTTTGTCGCGTAAACCCAGTTGAACAGAGGCCGGAATTTGGAGCTCAAAAATGAGACAATCCAAATTCCGGCCTCTGTCTTCATGTCACAAATCCAGCGTTTAAGCCTTTTTCAGGTTCGTCCTCTTTTACCAAAACGGGATACCCAGAAGTAAAACTCAAAAAATCACTGTGTAAAAATGAAAGTGAATTCATTCTGAATTCGGAATTCTTATTTTCAGCGGGTGTCTTTTTACAGCACAAACCCATAAAAAGCCCGTGGAAGCCATCTTCCATGGGCTTTTCCCTTGCCTACTGTTCACATTTTTGTTCACACCTTGAAGTAGAAATGGGCATATTCCATCTGTTCCGCACCACTGCGGGCCGGGGCTTTTGTCATTCTTCTGCTGCCCGCCCTGCATTAAGGGTGTGCTTTCCGCTGCCTGGACCGCAGGCAGCCCCTTTGCTTTTCTGACTGCCTCTGTGGCTCCATAACAGCGAAGCTTTCGCTTTTCCAGCGCCATGGCCAGCTTCCGGTTGGCGCAGAAAGCGGCTTTTGAACAGAAAAGCCCCGCAGGCAGCGCCCTGCGGGGCTTCGCCTTATATTTCGTTCATTCCCTCTCTGAAATGGCCCCGGCGCAGGCCGCCCCTTCATGCCTTGGCAGCCCGGGCACGGCGCCGCCCTGACGGAACACCCGGCTGGCAAAAAACGGAAGGTACAGAATGCCCATAACCGCAAGGCTGAGCAGGATGCTGAGCCAATCCAGCACCTGACTGCCGATGGAATCTGCGCTGGCGAACAGCAGCACGGCGTTGTTGTTGAAAAAGTGTATCATCACAGGCGCCCAAATGCTCTTTGTTTTGGCATAGGCGAAGCCAAAGAAAACACTGTAGCAGATGCACAAGAACACCTGGTTGAGCACGCTGAGCCCCCATGTGTCGGGGCTGTAATAAAAAATATTGATGGGCAGATGCCACAGCCCCCACACAGCACCCAGCACCAGAATACCGCCTCTGGGCCCAAACTGCTTTTGCAGAAGGGGCTGCAAAAAACCGCGCCAGCCGTACTCTTCCCCAAAGAAGGCGGTGAAGGCCAGCACGAAGCTGAGCGGCATAAGCGCCAGATTAAAAAGGGCGATAAGCGGGCTCCACCACTCGGGCATGGCCGCGTCTGCAGCCAGCGAGGGGGCGGCCAGCGTCATCAGGCCGCTCAGGATAAAAATGCGCGCAAAATACAGCACCATAAACAGAGCAAGCATCAAAAAAGAGTTTGTGCCGCCCGTTCCGGTAAGGCGCAGGCCGTAGGCCGCGCGGCGGGCCTTGCCGTCGGCAAAATAGCACACCCAGGCGGCCAGCGTGCCACCCATCATGACGTAATTGCCAATCAGCGCCCACGGCAGCGCCGGCACCAGTACGCTGGCCAGGCTGCACGCCAGCATCAGCACGGTGAGCACCAAAAAGCACACAAAGAATTTGCGCGGCAGCATACTGTCCCCCTTTCGGGTGAACAGCAGCGCCAGCATCACGCCTGCCGCCGGGTAAAACATCTGGGCAGAGGCAAAAAAGCTTACGTCACTGCCCGCATAAAAGCCAACCCCCATGGCGATGCCCAGCACATAGGGCACTGCAAAGGCCGCCAGCACAAATATCAAAAGCTGGCGTTTTTCCAGTGCGTTCCATTTGATATTGAATTTCATGTAAAAATCTCTCCTCAAAATATTTTCATAGCCTGCCCCTCAAAGCTGCTGTGCCGGAAAAACGGGCGCCAGACGCAGATGTCCGGCATGCAAAAGCAGCCCTGCGGGCGTCAGGCCGCCAGATGCTCAGAGCGCATTGTAAAAGAGGCAGGGCAGGCCTGCCGCCTAATCTGCCGCGGCCTGCAACGCGGCGGCGCACGGCCCCTCTACCGGGCTGCCGCCGGCCGTCTCTGTCATTCTGTCTTTTCGCCGCTGTGTTTGCTTTCCGGCCTGCATGCGGTGCTTTTGCCTCGCCCGCACACGCCGGCGCGCCGTTCTTTCTCACACTCCCCTCTGCTGCGGATAAGGCCCCTTCTTTCCCTGCACTGTGCAGGGAAAGAAAAAGCCCGGGCTTTTTCTTTTTTTACAGCAAATCTGCGCCCGCTGGCAACATTATATCTATTTCACCCGCATGCGTCAAGCGTGCGGGATGCCGCTGCCCCCTTTTCCTTCGCGCGGCAATGTAGTATACTGAGAGCAGCACAGCCCGCCGTTTTGCGGCGGGAAAAGGAGATGGTGTGAAGGTGAACCTGAATAAAGAGCAGCAGGCCATGCTGGACGGCGAAAAAGGCGCCACCATGGCAAAAATCGTCAAAACGCTGGTGATGTACGGCGAGGCGTTCGGCGCGCAGCGCATGGTGCCGGTGACAGGCCAGTACGGCCATACGGTAATCAGCTTCGGCATCGGCGTGATGAAGCCCGTATACGAATTGTACGACGAGCTTCTGCGCGCGGGCGCAGTGAGCGGCCAGCCCTTCTCGGCGGACCCGCGCCCGCTGGATAAAAACGTGCCCTCTTCCCTTTTGCAGGACGTGGTGTTCCACTTCATGTACAGCCAGCAGGCGCACTATGAAGAGCAGCTGCGCGGGCTGGGGTTGATGAGCGAGGACGCCTACACCTGCGCATGCTATCTGCCGCAGGCGGGCAATGTGCCCAGGCGCGGCGATATCCTCTCGTGGGCGGAATCGTCCGCCGTGGTATACGCCAACAGCGTGCTGGGCGCGCGGTGCAACCGCAATTCCGGCATCATCGAGCTGATGGGCTCTATTGCGGGTTTCGTGCCGGAGTTCGGCCTTCTGACAGACGACGGCCGCCGTGCAGACTGGGTGGTGGACGTGCGCACTTCAAAGCTGCCGGACGCACAGCTTCTGGGCTCGGCCGTGGGCATGAAGGTGCTGGAAAAGGTGCCGTATGTGCGCGGGCTGGACAAATGGCTGGGCACGCGGCTGGACGACGCCGCCTGCGCCTACCTGAAGGATTTCGGCGCGGCCTGCGCCTCCAACGGCTCGGTGGGGCTGTATCATATCGAAAACCTCACCCCGGAGGCTGTGGACGAGGGCGAAGCCCTTGTGCGGAAGGACGCGCCCGTCTATGTGGTGGACGACGCCGAGCTCGCGCGCGTGAAAGAAAGCTACCCCTGCATCTGGAAAGACCTTGACGCAAAGCCGAAGCTGTGCTTTATGGGCTGCCCGCACATGACGCTGCACCAGCTGCAGGATTGGACGGTGAGAGTGGAAGCCGCCCTGCGCGAGGCGGGCCGCAGCCGCGTGTGCATCCCCACGGTGTTCACCTCGGCCCCGGGCGTGATACGCGAATTCAACAAGACGGAATATGCGCCGCGCTTGAAGGCCGCGGGCGTTATTCTGAGCTATATCTGCCCGCTGATGTACATGAACAACCCGCTTTCCAAAAAAATGCCCGTCATCACCTCGTCCAACAAGCTGCGCACCTATACCAGCGCGCGCTTTTATTCCGACGATGAGATACTGGCCATGATAACGAAGGGGGGCAAATAAGATGAGCAGAACGTTTCAGGGCCGCGCCGTCACGCCCGGCACGGCAAAGGCAGAGGCGCTTGTCTCTCACGGCGGCTTCAACACGCTGGCCAGCTACCAGATGGCGCTGATGTTCGGCGACAAGCAGGTGAAGTGCGGCGACCAGAACAACCCCGACCTGTACAAAAAGCCCATGATAGGCAAGGCGCTGTGCCTGCCGGAGACCATCGGCTCCACCACGGGCGGCATGGTGCTGTACACAGCCTGCGCCATGGGCAAGCAGCCCGCGTGCATGCTGTTTTCAAAGCCCATTGATTCGCTGGCCGCGTCCGGCGCCATTCTGGCCGCAAACTGGACGCAGGCAAAGATGCCCGTGGTGGACAGCCTGGGCGAAGAATTTCTGGCCTATGTGAAGGACGGAATGACGCTGTGCGTGGCCGAGGACGGCACCGTAATGGTGGAAGGATAAAGAGGAGGAAGCAATGAAGCAGGAGTATGAAGCACTGTTCACCCCATGGAAAATAGGCAATGTGGAGATAAAAAACCGCATTGTGATGTGTTCCATGGGCGGCACGTCCATCTTCGGGTGGATGGAGCCAAACCATTTTGACAAAGAGGCGGCCAATTTTCTGCTGGAGCGCGCGCGCAACAACGTGGGGCTGATCCTTCCGGGCATCGCCCCCATCCGCGACACGCTGGGCGGGCGCTGGCTGTACCAGAACACCGGCAAGTTCCGTCAGCTGAAGGAATTCATGGAGGAATTTCATAAAACGGGCGCAAAGCTGTTCATTCAAATCACAGCGGGCATGGGGCGCTCCATGGCTATCAACGGCGCCATGGCCCTGCTTGCAAAAAACAAGGTGCTGGGCACGCTGGCAAAGCCCATTCTGGACATCGACTATGTGTGCGCCAGCGCCTCTGCCACGCCGAACCGCTGGTGCGACGGCGTAACGAGCCGCCCCCTCACCGTAAAAGAGATAAACGAAATTGTAGAGGCCTTTGCCAAAACGGCGAAGCTGTGCATGGACGCGGGCGTGGACGGCATTGAGGTGCACGCCGTGCACGAGGGTTATACGCTGGACCAGTTCGCCCTGAAATACACAAACCAGCGCACCGATGAATACGGCGGCAGCCTGGAAAACCGCTACCGCTTTGCGGCAGACATCGTAAAGGCCATCAAGCGCGAGTGCGGGGCCGGCTTCCCTGTTTCGCTGCGCTATTCCGTGGTAAGCAAAACAAAGGGCTTCCGCCAGGGCGCCCTGCCGGAGGAAGCCAGCTATGTGGAAGTGGGCCGCGATATGGAGGAATCGGAGGCTGCGGCAAAATTTTTGCAGGACGCGGGCTACGATATGCTGAACTGCGACAACGGCACCTATGACGCATGGTATTGGGCGCACCCGCCCGCGTACATGCCGCTGAACTGCAACCTCAGCTATGTGAGCCATATCAAGAAATTTGTGGATATCCCCGTGGTATGCGCCGGGCGCATGACGCCGCAGGACGGCGCGGAAGCCGTGCGCACAGGCCAGATAGACGCCGTGGGCGTGGCGCGCCAGTTCCTGACGGACCCCGCCTGGGTGACCAAGCTGATGGAGGGCCGCGAAGAGGACATCAAGCCCTGTATCTGCTGCCACAACGCCTGCTTCACCATGGCGCGGTACGAGGGCTCGGCCAACGACCAGGACCTGATGGACGCCATCCACATGGCGCGCTGCGCGCTGAACCCGCGCACCATGCAGACGAAAAAATACCGCATTGAAAAAACAGCCAGCCCCAAGCGTGTGGCCGTGGTGGGCGGCGGCATCGGCGGCATGGAGGCCGCGTTGGTGCTTGCCGCGCGCGGGCACAAGCCCGTGCTGTACGAAAAAACAGACCGGCTTGGCGGCGTGTTCATTCCAGCCGCGGCCCCCTCTTACAAAGAAAAAGACCGTGAGCTGATTGAATGGTACCGCCGCGAGGTGGCCCGCCAGGCCATTGAGGTGCACCTGAACACCAAGGTGACGGACCTTGCCGCGCTGCACGCGGACGAAGTAATTATCGCCACAGGCGCCGCGCCCAAAAAGCCGCCCATCCCCGGGCTGGAGCACGCCATGGAGGCCACGGAATACCTCTGCGGCCGCGAGGTGGGCGAGCGCGTCGTTATCATCGGCGGCGGCCTCACCGGCTGCGAGATCGCGTACGACCTTATTCTGAAAGGCAAAAAGCCCATTGTGGTGGAGATGAAAAACGACCTCATCGCCGCGCGCGGCGTGTGCCTTGCAAACTCGTCGTTCCTGCGCGAGACGCTGGCGCTGCATGAAACGCCCGTTTATCTGGAGACGTCGGTAAAGGCCATCCGTCCGGACGGCGTGACGCTGTGCGGCAGGGACGGCAAAGAATTCGACGTCGCGTGCGATTCCACCGTCGTTTCCATCGGCTATGCGCCGAAGCCGCTGGCCGCCGCCTCGAAGCATGTGCATATTGTGGGCGACGCAAACGCGGTAGGCAACCTGCGCACTGTCATCTGGCGCGCGTGGGATGTCTGCATGAAAATTTAAGCACTGTACGGCAAAAAGCACGCGTCCCAAAGGCAGCTGCTCATAAAACAGCATTACTGAAATTGGGCAGCTGCCATACAGGATGCCGCTAGATGCCGCTAAAATCAGTATATCATCCATAACGGATGGTATACTGATTTTTTAATAGCTGTGGCAAAATGATGTGTATGCTCGTCATAACCAGAATATCCTATAACGGAAAAAAGGTCTTTGAGATAATTTAGTCAAAGATACAGAAATCATATTGATACCTGCTTTGTATCGCCATGGCCTGAAAAAGTGAATAATCTCATTCGCCGCTGTCTTCTAATTGGCTGAATATTTTTTTGGAGTAAAGAGAAATCAAAAAAGCGGCTGCGGCTGCAACAAGCAGTACAATCCATGCCCGGCTTTCAAAAATATCAAACAAAATACCATAAACCGCCTGCCCTATGGGTTGGCCACACATAGCTATGGAAATCAACGCTGCCATAATTTTACCAACTAATTGCGGAGGTGTCTGTCTTTGTACCATCGTGTAAATCTGCACAACAAACAGCGTAGAGGCTCCCATTATGGTAAAGCTCATCAGTGTAATAACCCAATAGGATATAATTGCAGGAATATGAAGCGTCAGCGAAATTCCCATCAATGCTACGGCAGCTGCACAAACTAAAAGCAGAATATAAGAGTTTTTCAGCTTCAATTTTTCTGATATTACTGCTGTTAAAACCCCGCCGCACAAACCGCCCAAGGCAAGTGCGCCTTGGGTAAAGCCATACATGGTATCTGAAAGCTTAAGTACCTGTGTGATTAAAACAGGCGTTCCAACAATCATGACCGCACTTAATACCAGATTGAAAATGGAAATCAGAAGCACGATGGAAAGGAAAATTGGCCTTTCAGCTTTTACGAACTGGTAGCTATCCTTCAAGTCATTTCCTATAACTGCTAAAATACCGCTTTCCCTTATGCGCTTTTCATGCGGGATATGGATAAAAATTTCCATTACTGCGGAAAAAGCAAAGCATACAATACTTAAAATCAAAATGGGATAAATCCCCCACATTCCAAGCATGATGCCTCCCATGACGGGTCCCAGCAAACCGGAAAGAGTATTTACCTGATTGATAACCGCATTTCCTGCTATTAGCTTTTCTGATGACACCAATAACGGAATACTTGCCTGTACAGACGGCTGATAGGTGCCGGAAATTCCATACAGAAGCATTAACACCGCAATGAACAACGGAACAGTTGGCAGCTTTCCTAAAGTAAAATAAAAAATCAGTATCAATACCGCTGTACAAAAATCCAGCCCGACCATAATATTCCGCTTATTCACTCTGTCGGCCAATACGCCGCCTATCATCGACAATACTACCATCGGTGCGAAAGAACAGGCAGTTACCATTCCAAACAGGGTGGATGAGCCTGTTTCCCGCAATAAGTAAAGCGGCAGGGCAAAACGCAAAATGGCATTTCCAAACAGCGAAATGATTTGCCCGATAACAACCAATGTAAAGTCACGTTTGAAAAGAGTTGATTTTTCTTTCATCTGAATTCTCCTCAATATTTTATATTTTATATAAACCAACCGTCGGTTTGTATATGATTAAAAATAAACTGCCCTGTAAAGGACAGATTATTTTAACGGCATCACTGCTGCTTGCAAAAGCCAATATATGCTTCAATTAAAGCTTCATCTAACAGGACATCAATGCCAATGCCTTTCATCAGATTATTGAACGTATTACATCTTTCCCGCATACCATGTGCGTCCGTTTGGGTTACCAACGGATTGAGCCATGTATTTGCTAAAATCATAATCGCTTCTGCCACCTCTTTGGGGTGTTCAATTTGAATAGAGCCGTCCTCCATGCCCTGTCTCAAAATCGGCTCAATAAATTTGGGTGCCACTATTTGATAAACCTGCCCGATTTGCAAAGCCAAAAATCTTGGATTGTCTAACAGGCTTGGCGTAATCGTCAGCATAAGGCTTTGATTGGAATTGAGCACTGCGGTTCGGATAATCTTCCGAAGCTTTTCCCAGCCAGTTACTTCTTTATCATCTCTCACTTTTGCCAATACTGCCGTATTTTCTTCTCCGATACGGTCGAAAATGGCCTCCAGTATCTCCTCCTTTGAAGAAAAGTGATGATAAATTGCGCCTTTGGAAAGCCTGGTTTCATTGATGATGTCCTGTAAAGAGGTTCTGTCATAACCTTTTGCCGCGAACAGACGGGTAGCCACATCTAAAATCAATTTGACAGTTTCTTCCGGATATTTGTTCCTTGCCATTCTACCCCTCCTTACAAACCATTGGTCTGTATATAGAATAGCATAAATCCCTTTCGCTGTCAATCCAAGCTCTCTATCCTCTGTTTTGGCATTTTTGAAAATTTTCCATATCAATGAGTGGAGAAAGAAAATCAAAATTTTTCGTAGATTTTCGGCAAAACCGTCCTGTACGGTGTAGCAGACAGCGAAAGGAAAAGCAGAGGGCTTGGGAAATTTCCAACAATCAAAATACAGTGTATTCTGCAAAACCTATCACATTGCAAAGTAAAGCAAGAACGGAAACGAATTATCAGGAACGGGCATATCCTCGCAGTAAAAAATCCATTATTTGTTCTACGCATTTTATCCGTGCCGTTATCCTGGAACAAGACGTACCTGCTCACATGAGGTGACAGTTACCTGTATCGCTAACCGTGAAGAATAATTTCGTAAAGCTATGGGGGCAAAGCAGAAAGCCCCTGCGAAAAGGAAATGAGCGGAAAAGCGGCGGCAACCGACACATGCTTTTTCGTTTTTTCGATTTGACAGGCGGAAGCCTTCTTACAAGCTCATTCATTCTGATATGCCCACAGGAGAGCGGCTTGGAAGCATGGGTCTCCCCGCCTGTCTTCATTCCCAAAGCAGCCGGTGCCGAAAAGGAAAAGCCCCCCCTGTTTTTATTCCACCACTTCCAGCTGAAGGCGGCTGAAATGCCACAGAACAGCATAGGCCGCCAACAGCATGGCCGCGCACACCAGAATGGCCTTCTGCCCCCACCAGCTGCTGAGGGCGGCGCCGCACAGCGCGCCAAGGCAAAACACGCCGATCACCGCCCAATAGCGAAGCGCGGCAAGCCCCTCGCCCCTGTCATGCTTTTTCAGCGCAAGAAAGGTGTGCTCGCCCGCGCTGCGCAGGTTGCCCGTACAGAACGTGGTGGCATACGGCATGCCGTGTGTTTTGCGAAAGCCGTTGAACTGCATGGAGCACACGAACGACACCAGCACGATGACGGCGGCATCCGGCACGCCCGCCGGCAGAAAGGCGATACCTCCCAGCACAGCGGCCTCCGCCGCAAGCAGCGCATGATACCACGCCGCGCGCCTGCGCGTAGTCATGGCGCCGCGCATCCATTCACTGACGAACACACCCGCCAGAAACGCCCCCACGGGCACAAGGTAATACCAGGCGTGTGCGTCCATATTCACCGCATACAGCATCATCAGGGCAAGGTTGCCCGTCTGTGCGTTGGCAAACACATGCCCGTGCAGAAGATATGTGTACGATTCCAAAAAGCCGCCCACGAACACGAGGCACAGCCCAAAGCGCATGCGCTCCTGCGCGGGCACGGCCTGCGCCTGTCTGTTTTCCACGTCCATTCCCCATTTCCTCTTTCCTCTTTTTCCGGCTTCGGCCGCGGCGCCGCACGCCCGCCGCGCCTGCCCGAATGAGCCTCCGCGCAAGGCACGGCGCTTTCCCGGCGCGGCAATGCACCCCGCCGGCCGCCGCGTACCACCCTGCGGCGCATACCAGGGCCCTGCCCCCTACATCACCGCCGAGGCCAGCAGAAGTATGCCGCCTGTAACGGCCAGAATGATAAGCTGAAACTTACCGCTCCACCTTGCCCAGGCGCCGTAGCCGACGCCCACCAGCCCCAGGCTGATGAGCAGCACGGGGTTTGTGAAATAGAATACGTTGGAAAAGCCGTCGCCAAAGGCGAAGGCCAGAATACTCACCTGACGCGACAGCCCGCATAAATCGGCAATGGGCGTGATAAGCGGCATCAGCAGAAACGCCTTGGCAGAGCCGGAGGAGATGAAAAAGTTCATCACCAGCACCAGCGCATACAAAAACAGCGCCGTCGCCCCTTTTGGCATGTGCTGGGTAAGCTGGGTGGCCGCGTTCAGCACGGTGTCCAGAATATGCGCCTGCTCCAGCGTATAGCGCACGCTGGACGCCATGAGAATGAGCGCCACCGCAGGCACAAGGCTCACGGCGCCGTCCCTGAAAAAGCCCGCCAGCTTTTTGCCGCGTAGCCCGCAGGCTATGCTGGCCGCAAGCCCCGCCACCAGAAAGATGACGGCCACCAGCGGCAAAAGCACCCCCTGCAGCGCCGGGATAAAGCTGGAGGAAAAGATGAGCACGATGCCCGCGCCCAATATGCCCGCAAACAGCGCAAGGCCCTTGTCCATACCCCTGTCGCGCACGAAGGCCTGCCCGGCCTCCGGCGCCTGCATGCCGGGCGCCCGGCCCGCCAGCGCGCCCTTTTCGGGGCGTGCCTCTATTTTTTTCGCATAGCTCACAAGAAACAGGCACAGGCACGGGTACAGCACCGCAAAGGCGCCCGCGCGCCACAGCGCGCCTGAGAACATGGGCAGCCCGGCAAGCTGCTGGGCCACGCCCACGGTAAAGGGGTTGCATATGCCTGTGGCAAAGCCGCAGCCGATGGCAAGCAGGCTCATGCCAAGGCCCACCATGGCGTCCCAGCCCATGCTGGCCGCCAATGCCGCCGCAATGGGTACCAGCGGCACGCACTCTTCAAACGAGCCCACCAGCGTGCCCATGGCCATAAAGAACAGCGTGACGATGCAGATAAGCTGATAGCGCCTGTGCCGGAAGGCGCGGACAATGCGCCCCAGCATGTAGCGCATCAGGCCGCTTTCATCCAGACAGTGGAACACGCCGCCAATGACAAACAGGAACACAAGAATGGCGATGATGGTGACATTCCCCTCGCTGAACAGCACCAGAATGGGGCTGAGAAGCCATTTCCAGAACGGGATGCCCCCCTCAACGGCATGATAGGTGTCGGGCAGCACGGCCATCTGGCCGTCCAGCTCGGTGCGCTCGAACGCGCCCGCAGGCACAAAGAACGTGAGCACATAGGTGAGCACCATCAGGGCCGCCAGCATGGCAATGGCCGTGATGAACGATTTTACGCTGATATTCATTCCGCCGGAACCCGGCTTTTCCTGTGTGTGGCCCATAAGGCGGCACCTCCGTCATAAAAGGTCGTTTTCCGGCGCGCCCGGGCGCGCCAAAGGGCAGAGAGCACGCCCTCTGCCCTTTTTGCAAATCAAATTCAGACGCCCAGCTTTTCTAGCGCCAGGCGGATGCGCTGCAAGGCTTTCTCCTTGCCCAGTATGGCGGCCAGGTCCGTCCCGCCGCCGGGGGTAGAGCGCTGGCCCGCCAGCGCAATGCCAAGCGGGTACATCAGCCAGCCGTTCTTTTTTTCCATAGCCTCGGCCTTTGCCCGGCAGGCCTCAAAAATAGCGTCCTTGTTCCAGGGCTGCAGCGGCTCCAGCACGGCCAGAAGGGCGGCCAGCGCCTCGCGCGCCGTATCGGGCGTCGTCTTCTGCTTTTTGTTCTCGAACAAATCAAGCTCATAATCCGGCAGCGTGTCGATAAAGGCCACGCGCGGCGGGATATCGCCCAAAAATTCACACCGCGGCTGCAGGTTCGCACACAGCAGGGCGCGGTCCACCTCGCTTTTCACAGCCTCGTCCAGCCATGGCGCGGCAAGCTGCATAAAGGCCCCGGCAGGCAGCGCGCGGATATAAGCCGCGTTGATGGCCGTGAGCTTCTGCGTGTCGAAGATGGCGGGCGATTTGTTGATGTTGGCCGGGTTCCATATCTTCACCATTTCTTCCAGTGAAAATATCTCCTCCTCGCCCTTCGGGCTCCACCCAAGCAGAAGCAGGTAGTTCAAAATGGCCTCGCTGAGGTAGCCCTTTGCCACAAGGTCCTGATAGCTGGCGTCGCCGTTGCGCTTTGAGAGCTTGGTGTGCGCGTCCTTCATCACGGGCGGGCAGTGGATGTAAGTGGGCACCTGCCAGCCGAACGCCTCGTACAAAAGGTTGTATTTCGGCGCGCTGGAAAGGTATTCCGACCCGCGGATAACATGCGTCACATGCATCAGATGGTCGTCCACCACGTTGGCGAAGTTATAGGTGGGCATGCCGTCGCTTTTCAGCAGGATCTGGTCCTCCAGCTCTACGTTCTCCACCTCGATATGGCCGTACACAAGGTCGTCAAAGGCCGTTTTGCCCGTCCGGGGCATTTTCTGGCGGATGACATACGGCGTACCCGCGTCCAAAAGGCGCCGTACCTCTTCGGGCGGCAGCTCGCGGCAGTGGCCGTCGTAATGGCCCACGGCCTCGCCTGCGGCCTTCTGGTTCTCGTGCAAAGCGCCCAGGCGCTCTTCCGTGCAGAAGCAGTAATACGCCTTGCCCAGCTTTACAAGCTGCTCGGCATATTCCTTAAACATGCCCATGCGCTGGCTTTGCACATAGGGGCCCACAGGGCCGCCCACGTCCGGGCCCTCGTCCCACACAAGGCCCGTTTCGCGCAGGGTATCGTAAATGACGTCCACCGCGCCCTCTACATAACGACCCTGGTCGGTGTCTTCGATGCGCAGGATGAACGTGCCGTCCTCATGCTTTGCCGTGAGGTAGGTGTACAGCGCCGTGCGCAGGTTGCCCACATGCATATAGCCCGTGGGGCTTGGGGCAAAGCGCGTTCTCACGCGTTTGAATTCCATGGTGTTCCGCCTTTCTGTTTTGCTTTTGCGCCCGCGCGGGCGCGTACGGGCTCAGCCTCTGGCCGCCTCCATCGTCTTTGCAAAGCTGTCCTTCAGCGTGACGATGCGGTTGAATACGCCGGGGTTTTTAGAATCCGGCGTGAAATAGCCTGTGCGCACGAACTGAAAGCGCTGGCCCGGCTGCGCATTTTCCAGCGCGGCCTCCAGCTTGCAGCCGCGCAGCACCTGCAGGCTGTCCGGGTTCAGGTAATCCTTGTAATCTGCGCTGTCGGGCATGGCGTTCATATCCGCCAGCGTGAACAGCTGGTTATACAGGCGCACCTCGGCGTCCACCGCGTGCGCGCAGCTTACCCAGTGGATGGTGCCGCGCACCTTTCGCCCGTCCGCAGGCATGCCGCAACCGGTCTCAAGGTCTGCCGTGCAGTGGATGGCAGTCACATTGCCCCCGGCGTCCTTTTCAAGGCCCGTGCACTTCACGATATACGCCCCCATCAGGCGCACCTCGCCGTCCGGCCGCAGGCGCTTGAACTTGGGCGGCGGCACCTCGGCAAAGTCGGCCTTGTCTATCCAGCATTCGCCGGTGAAGGCCACTTTGCGCGTGCCCGCTGTTTCGTCCTGCGGGTTGTTGGGCAGCTCAAAATACTCCGTTTTGCCCGCGGGGTAATTGTCGATGATGAGCTTCACCGGCTCCAGCACGGCCACGCGCCGCAGGGCTGTGCCGTCCAGCTCGCTGCGGATGCAGAACTCCAGCATGCGCGCGTCCAGCAGGCTGTTTGCCTTGGCCACGCCCGCGCGCTGCACAAAATCGATGAGGCTGGCGGGCGTGTAGCCGCGGCGGCGCAGGCCGCACACCGTGGGCATGCGCGGGTCGTCCCAGCCATCCACGATGCCAAGCTCCACCAGCTCGCGCAGGTAACGCTTGCTCATCACGGTATTGGTGATGTTCAGGCGGGCAAACTCGCGCTGCTTTGGAAACTCGCCGCCCGCGATGTTTTCTATCACCCACTCGTACAGCGGGCGGTGGTTTTCAAACTCAAGGCTGCACAGCGAATGCGTGATGCCCTCAAGATAATCCTGAATGGGGTGCGCATAATCGTACAGCGGGTAAATGCACCATTTATCGCCCTGGCGGTGGTGCGAAACATGCTTGATGCGGTAAATGGCGGGGTCCCGCATGTTCATATTGGGGCTGGCAAGGTCTATTTTGGCGCGCAGCGTCTTTTCGCCGTCCGCAAATTCGCCCGCGCGCATGCGCCGGAACAGCTCCAGGTTTTCCTGCGGGGTGCGCCCGCGGTAAGGCGAGGGCTTCGAGGGCACGCCCGCGTCATCGCCGCGGTACGCCTGCATCTCCTCGCGCGTCAAATCGTCTACATACGCCTTGCCCTCCATAATGAGCTTTTCGGCATATTCATAACACTTGTCAAAATAATCGCTACCATAAAACACGCCGCCGTCCGGGTGCGCGCCCAGCCATTCCAGGTCTTCCCGGATGCTGTTCACATACTCTACATCCTCGCGCGCGGGGTTCGTGTCGTCATAGCGCAGGTTGAACTTGCCGCCGTACGCCTGTGCAATGCCCCAGTTGATCCAGATGGCCTTCACGCTGCCGATGTGCAAATAGCCGTTCGGCTCCGGCGGAAAGCGCGTGTGTATCTCCTTCACTGCGCCGCGCGCAAGGTCTTCATCAATGATCTCGGTGATAAAGTTGCTGGGCTTTTCCATTCCGTTCTTTCCCCTCCACAAGAAGTGCCCGCGCGCCGCGCGGGCCTTGTTCCATATGTTTTGATTATAGCGTAAAGCCACCCGTTGTTCAAGCAAAAACGGCCTGCCGGGCGCAAAAAACGCCGTTTCCCGCCAAAAAGCCGCCCGGTGCGCCGTGCATTTTTTGCCCCGTGCACATCATACCCTTTCAGCAAAAGGGGGAATGGCGGCATGTTCGGGTGTGTGGGGAAGCGGATGGGGCGCGCAGTGCTGTGCTGCGCCATGCTACTGGTGCTGGCCGCGGCATGGGGTGGGGCAGCCCTGTTTCAGTGGGCTTGGCCCGCGGCGGTAAGCGCACAGAAATATGAATGGGGGCTTTCGTTCCAGGGCGGCGAGGGCGAGCCGCCCGTGCCGAACCTTTCGGCCGGACAGCTTGCGCAGCACAGCGCCTATTACTGCGGCAGCGCAAGCCAGAAGCGGCTGTACCTGACGTTCGACTGCGGTTATGAAAACGGCAATATGCCTGCCATTCTGGACGCGCTGAAAAAGCACAACGCCCCCGGCGCATTTTTTGTTGTGGCGCCCTATATTGAAGAAAACCCGGACCTTGTGCGCCGCATGGCAGCCGAGGGGCACACCGTGGGCAACCATACCAATCATCACCCCGACATGACCACGCAGAGCAAAGAGCAGTTCACGCAGGAGCTGCAGAGCACCGAGGCGCTTTATTACCAGACCACCGGGCAGCAGATGCCGAAGTTCTACCGCCCGCCGGAAGGCAAATTCAGCGACGAAAACCTGGCCTGGGCCGAGGAGCTCGGCTACCGCACCATTTTCTGGAGCCTTGCCTATGTGGATTGGAACCAGGAAAGCCAGCCAAGCGCCCAGCAGGCCTTTTCCAAGCTTCTGCCCCGCACCCATGCGGGCGCCATTGTGCTTTTGCATTCCACCAGCGCCACCAACGCCGCCATTCTGGACGAACTGCTCACCAAATGGGAAGAAATGGGCTATACCTTCGGCACGCTGGATGAGCTGGGTGCGCAGCCCTGCGCACAGGGCTCGCCGCACGTCATTGCGCTGGACGCGGGCCACGGCGGCATGGACACAGGCGCGGCCGGCCCCACAGATGAGGTTTTGATGTGCGAGCAAACGGCAGACGCCCTGTATGCCCTGCTAGAGGCAGACGCCAACTACACGCCTGTGCGCTGCCGCGAAAACGGGCAGGACGCGCCCATTGCAGACCGCGCCGCCCGCGCCGGGCAGGCGGGCGCATGCCTGCTTTTAAGCATTCACGGCAATCTGGATTCCTCCAGCCAGTCGCACGGGTTCGAGTGTTACCCCACGCCGCCCGGGCGCGCTTATTATGAAGAGGCCAGCCGCTTTGCCCAGTGCATCGCACAGGGCATGGGCAGCGCCGGCCACCGCCTGCGCGGCGAGACAGGCGTGCGCTTTGTGTATTATCAGGGCAAAAGCAAAAAAATAGTGGACAGCAGCGACACCCGCGTGCGCGAGGAAAAAAGCTTCGGCATTCTGGAAAAGGCCCCCTGCCCTGCCGTTCTGGCCGAGCAGTGCTTTCTCTCCAACAGAGGCGATTACGAGGCCTGGGCCACGCCGCAGGGCTGCCAGCGCGCCGCGCGCGTGTATTACGAGGCCATCTGCCGCTATTTCGGCACACAGCCCATCGCGCAGGCATAGGCCGGCAGCCCTTTTTGCGGCGCGGCCGGTAAAACTGTAAAAGCCCAGAGGCCATGACATAATTCCATGGCCCCTGGGCTTTGCAGTATTCACTTATACTCAACAGTCCCTCCGCTCTGCCAGAAAGGGCAGAAAGCTTTCGCTTCAAAAGCCTCAGGCGAAGCGGGAAACAAAAAGCAGCTTTGCGATTAGGAAAAGGGGGATTATGAAAAAGCAACGCCCGTTTACAGGCATCCGGGCAGGCGGTGAATTTTCTCCGTGCCCCCTGAGAGGCCGCCGGTATGAGGCCCTTCCAAAGCTTACACATGCCCCGTTTAGCTGGAGCCTGACCCTGTGCGGGCGCGTCAGGTCATATTGGCAAAGCGCTCCACAGCCTTTGTGAAGTTCTGAATAGTCTTGTCGGCGTCTCCGTGCTCGATGCCGTCGCGCACACAGTGGTTGATATGCCCTTCCAGCACCACCTGCCCCACCCTGTGCAGGGCGGATTTTGCCGCGTTTATCTGCGCCAGAATATCCTCGCAGGGAATATCCTCGTCCACCATTCTGTCAATGGCCTGCACCTGCCCAATAATTTTTTTCAGGCGCCGGTGCAGGTTTTCCGAATCCATGCACTGTCTCATAAAACAGCCTCCTCCCGCCATGCCTTTTCCGGTATATAGTTTATTATAGGGCCTGCCACAGGTGCCGTCAAGCCTGGCCGCGGGCGGGGCGGCAGGCTGCAAAAAGGCCCCGCGGCCGCCGCAGGGCCGGTTCCGGCCAAGGGCACCCGCAGGGCTTTGATTCAGAAAACACCGGTCATTCGTGGCGAATGGCCTCCAGCGCGCTTATCTTCACCGCGCGGTTGGCCGGGGCAATGCCGCTGAGCACGCCCACCACTGTGGCGAACACAAGCGCCAGCAGAATGAGCCACAGCGGAATAACGCTGAGCGCACCGCCCATGTCCCCCATGCCGCCCATACCGAACAGCGCGCCAATGTCCACATTGGTAATCTGCAGGACGATGCCGAAACGCGCAAAAAACATGGCCAGCGCCTGCAGCCAGGTGTTGATATTGTTCAGCACAAGGCTCAGCAGCAGGCTGAGCACCGCGCCCACAATGCCGCCCAGAAGGCCGATAAAACCGGCCTCTATCAGAAACATCTGGCGTATTTTGGAAAGTTTGCAGCCCAGCACCTTCATGACGCCAATTTCCTTCGTGCGCTCGTAAATAGCCATGGTCATGGTGTTGGCAATGTTCAGCGCAGCCACCAGCAGCGAAACGGCCGCCAAGCCGCCCAGCATCATCTGGCCCGACGCCACCTGCTTCTGCATGTCCTCGCGGTACTGCGACATGCTGCTTGTCTCATAGCCAATGGCCTTAATGGCCGCCTCGGCGTCGGCCACATGGTTCACATCGTCCACCTTTACATATACCTGGTTGTAGCCTTCCACCTTCTGCGTGCCGCTGCCGCCGATGATCACCGTTCCGCCGCCGCCCACGCCGGTACCCTTGGAAAGCTTTTTGAACTCTTCCTCCAGGCGGCGCATATCTTCAATGTTCATCACGATGCCCGTGGTGCCCTGCTTGGTGTAGTCCGTCTTCATAACACCCACCACGACAAGCTCATAATCCCGCGTTTTGGGGTTGCCCTGTTCGTCGTAGTCATATATCATGCGCAGGGTAAGCGGCTCTTTTGTGATGTCAAAAAACGGCTCGTTGATGATATTGCCGTCTTCGTCCGTTTCGGCCCAGCGGTAGCGGTTGGGGTTGCGGTAGCTCTTCTTCGTGTCTTCAAAGTTGAAGGCCGCCTGCTCGCCCACCATGACAGGTATCTTATTTTTGCCAAGCTGCTGGCCCGAGAGGTAGCTGCCGCTGACAAGCTCGATGCCCATGGCCTCAATGGCGGAAACGTCCATGCCCGTTGCGTCCAGATAAGAAGAATATCTGTCGTTCTTGCCTGCGTACAATTCGGCGTTCATGTTCTGAAACTGATACATGGGCGTGGCCGCCACCACGTTCTCCATACCCTGGAACTGGGCCACCATGTCGTCGTCCAGCGCAGGCGTCTCGGCGCTTTGCGTGTAGTTATACACGGTGATGAGGGTAAGGTCGCTCCAGCTTTCCAGCATGGCGTCCGTGCGCTGGTTCTGCGCAATGCCAAGCGATATCATCACAATGATGGCGCAGGTGCCCACCACCACGCCTATGACGGTAAGCGCCGTGCGGCCCTTGCGGCGGCGAAGGTTATCTGTGCTGAGCTTCAGCAGGTCAGATATCTTCATCGTCGTCCTCCATCAGCTTCTCGTTCTCTTTGCGTTTTTTTATCTTCCTGCGCACGATAACCACCACAGTGGCCGCCACGCCCGCCGCCAGCACCGCAATGACAGCCCATGCCCAAATGGGCATGCCCGTCTGCGCGGGCTCCATGGGAATATCGTCAATGCCGGGCATCATGCCGGGGTCGTCAAACACCATTTCCTCCACTGTGAAGGTGAGGTCCTTGGTGATGGTTTTCTCCTCGGCCTGCTCGTTCTCGTAGGTAATGACAAGCTGGGCGTTAAGGGTGCCCGCCTGTGTGGGCGAAATGGTGAAATCGGCGCTGGATTCCGTGCCGGAGTTCACGTTCCCAATAAACTGGTTGCCCTCTGAGGTAGTGAAGCCCTCGCCGCGCAGCTCGGCAGATACATTGTAAATGATGCCCTTGCCCTTATTGACGAACGAGACGCTGCCATAGGTCTCTTCGCCCATGTTTATCACTTCCGGGAAATCTGTGCGGGAAATTTCAAAGCGCTCGGGCTGCACAATGGGCACCGTGATGGGCATGGTGGTGGTGAGGGCCGCGCCGTCCGACGCGGCGTTGCCGTTCACGTTCACCGTGATGTTGGCGCTGCCCGCCGCGGCCGTGGCCGAGGCGTTCAAAAGGAAGTTCACGCTGGTGGATTCCCCGGCCGCCATGTTGCCCACAAATATCTGGGACGAGCCGCTGACTACCGTAATCTGCTCGGGCAAAGTGAGGCTGACGGCCACGTTCTCTGCGCCGGTGGTGCCCGCAGTGACAAACACATCCGCCGTAAGGGTGAACTGCTGGCCCGCCACCACGCTGCCGCCGCCATAGCTGGCGCTGCGCACCACAATGGCGCTGGCCTTGCCGCCCTCCACGTTGGTGGCGCCCACGCACTGGCTGATATTCTGCGAAAGGTTCACAAGCTCCAGCCCCTGCTGGCCGGAATAGGAGACATCAAACGAAAGCTTGTTCGAGCCGCCCATGTAGGTGATGTCGTTGAAGGCCACATGGTATTCCAGCGGGCCGGATGTCCAGTCATTGCCGCTGGAAAGCTTTTTATCATAGGCAAAACCGCCTATCTGAATATCGCCCAGGCTGGGCGAGGCGAAGTTGTAGGTAGATGTAATTTTAATGTTGGGGAAAGCGTTTGTCATTAAAGAACGTAAGGCCGCGTTATGCTCCGTAGCTTCCTTGCTATCACCCGCCATTTTCGTAAAGCGAGGGTCGCAGATGCTCACGATGATGCAGCACTTCTGCCCGGGCTGGATGCGCTGCAGCTCGCCCGCAACGCCCAGCTGCGGCGCAATGGTGTAGCCCGTAATATACGGCGTGCCGCTAGCAATACCAGTGTTGCCGTCGTTGCCGGTATCATCGCCGCCTCCGCCGCCTTCGCCGCCGGGCGCCGTCGAATTGGCCGGGGAAGGCGTGGCCGCGCCCGTTGCCATTGCCGGCACGGCCAGCATGCCGGCAGCCAGCACAAGTGCAAGGCACACCGCCAGCAGTTTTGCTGCAAAATCATTCTTTCGTTTCATCGTTGTTCCCTCTCTTTTCCGCGGGCTGTGCCCCGCCGGTGTTCTGCGCAGGCTGCGCGCTTTCCTGTTTTTTCGCCGCCCGGGCGGGCCTTCTTCCCTTCTGCCTGCCGGGCAGGGTGGTGTGCGGCTCTTCTATGATGTCCGTATCGCCGTGCACCGTCGTCTGCGGCTCGGCCACATCGGCCTGCTCCATTTCACCGAACAGTTTTTTGCGGTTCTCTTCCTTCTCTGCATCGGTGAGCAGGCGGTTGGACAGCACCCGGCCGTCCTTGATGGTGACGATGCGGTCCGCGCAGGCGGCAAGGTCATTTTCATGCGTCACCATCACAAAGGTGATGCCGCTTTCCTTCGTCATGGCCAGCATCATGCGCAGCACCTGCCGTGTGGTAACGGAGTCCAGGTTGCCGGTGGGCTCGTCTGCAAAAATAACGGCGGGCTTTGCCGCAAAGGCGCGGGCAATGCCCACGCGCTGCTGCTGGCCGCCGGACATCTCGGTGGGCTTGTGCCCCGCGCGGGACAGCAGGCCCATGCGCTTCAATTCGCGTCGCGCTATTTTCTCGCGCTGCTTTTTTGGCACGCCCTTGAACATCAGCGGCAGAGCCACGTTTTCCGCCGCCGTCAGGCTGGGCAGAAGGTTGTAGCTTTGAAAAATAAAGCCCAGATGCTGCTGGCGGAACAGGGCCAGCTCGTCCTCTGTCATGGCGGATATTTCGTGCTTGCCAATGAGCACACGGCCCCTTGTGGGCTTTTCCAGCCCGGCAAGCTGGTTCAAAAGCGTGGATTTGCCCGAGCCGGAGGCGCCCACGATGCAGCACATTTCGCCTTTGCCTATCTCCAGCTCAATATCGTTCAGGGCCACCACCTTTTCATCGCCCACGCGGTACACCTTGCGCAAATGCTCCACAGTGATGACAGGTCTCACGCTGCGCCTCCCTCTTTTCGGTTTTCCGCACCGCGGCAAGCGCCGCACCGGGCAGGCAGGCAGCCCGTGCGAAAATAAAAGAAAAACCATATTTTATATTCTAATTTATCATATCACAGCGCCTGTGCTTTGGCAAGGAATTTCCAAATTGCAAAGCCGGCGCAGGCCCGGTATAATAAGACCAGCGGGCCATGCCCGCCGGAGGGCTGAATATGAAAGAAAAGCTTGTATGGCTCATCGCCATTTTTCTGCTGGGCGACAGCGCCCTGCGGGCCGCGCGCACCAGCCTGACGCTGGGCAATGCCATGATGTACGGCATCACTGCGGCGGTGTGGGTGTATGCCCTGTTTCAAAAGCGCATCGACGCCTTCTGCGCCGCGGGCGCGGGGCGCGTGCTGAAATATGTATTTTTTGCCGGGTGCGGGGCCTACCTTCTGTTTGCCCTGGGCCTGTTTGCAGCCAGCTTTGCCCGCCCGGCCACGGGCAATGAAAAGGCCGTGGTGGTGCTGGGCGCCGGGCTGCGGGGCGAACAGGTAAGCGGCCTTCTGGCGCGCAGGCTGGACGCCGCGCTGGATTATTACCGCGAAAACCCGGACGTTCTGCTGGTGGTGAGCGGCGGCCAGGGGCCGGACGAGGTCATTCCGGAAGCCGAGGCCATGGCGCGCTACCTGGCCGCGCACGGCGTACCGCAGGAGAGCATCATAAAAGAGGATAAAAGCGAATCTACCCAGCAGAACTTCGAATTTTCCCGCGCGCTGCTGGAGCAGGCAGGCGTCGGCGCAGACGAACCCATCGCCTATGTCACGAACCGCTTTCACATCTACCGTTCCGGCATTTTTGCGCGCAAGGCCGGGTTCACAAATGCCCGCGCCGTCCCTGCCTCTATCAGCTTCGGCACCATTGCCCCCAGCTATCTGCGCGAAGTGCTGGCTGTATGCCATGTGTGGGTGTTTGGCTGAACGCGCGCAGCGCCCCTTTCCCCTGTTTCATTCCTCTACTATAAACGGCATTTGTATCCATCCTGTTTCACAAAGCGGCAAAATTTTCACACGCCCGGCAAAGCGCGCCTGCAAAGTGCGGCGCCCTGCCGGGCCTGTTCTTTGCCGCATGGGCGCAGGTTATCCTCCGGAACTCCGGAGGATACGAAAGGGGCCCCTTTCGCCGCGCAGCCTTTACAACAGGATTTTACCCTGTTTTTCCAAAAAAATCAAGAACCTGCACTGTTTTCGCACGGGCCTGCATCATGCGGACGCCTTCAGCGCAGAATATCGTTCAAAAGGCTCTCGCCGTCCAGCCGGGCGGGCACGCCCAGATAATCGCACACCGTGCAGGCAACGCAGCCAAAGCTGCGGCGCGTGCCGAGGTCTGCCCCTTCGCGCACATGGCTGCCGAAGGCCAGCAGGGGCACATATTCCCGCGAGTGGTCTGTGGAAGGGGTGGACGGGTCGCACCCGTGGTCCGCCGTGATAAGCAGCAGGTCATCCGGCCCAAGAAGCTTTACAAGCTGCACCAGATATTCATCAAAGCGCGTGGCCGCGGCGGCATAGCCGTCCACATCGTTGCGGTGGCCGTACAGCATGTCGAAATCCACCAGGTTTACAAAGGCAAGGCCGGAAAAATCCCGCTTTGCCAGCTCCAGCGTCACTTCCATGCCGTTGTCGTTGCCTGTCGTCCTGATTTTCTCGCTGACGCCCTGCCCGTCGAAAATGTCGTAAATTTTTCCCACGCCGATGGTGTCCAGCCCGGCGGCGTGAATGGCGTCCAGCATAGTAGGCTTCGGCGGCTTTAAGGAGTAATCGTGCCGGTTCGCCGTGCGCCTGAAATCCGCCGCGCAGGTGCCGGTGAACGGGCGTGCGATCACGCGGCCCACGTCCAGCATGCCGCGCGCAAGCTCGCAGTAACGGTACAGCTCGGCCACGGGCACCACGCTTTCGTGCGCGGCTATCTGGAACACGCTGTCTGCCGAGGTATACACAATGAGCGCGCCGGTGCGCATATGCTCCTCGCCGTAATCCTTCAGCACCTCCGTGCCGGAATAGGGCTTGTTGCACAATGTTTTGCGGCCTGCTTTTTCCTCAAAGGCACGGACAAGCTCTGCCGGGAAGCCGTGCGGATACACAGGCAGGGGCTTCTCGCTTTCGGCGCCCGCCATTTCCCAGTGGCCGGTGGTGGTGTCCTTGCCCATGGACACCTCGGCCAGGCGCGCAAACGCCGCCAGCGGGCGCCTGGCCGGTTTGCCGCAGGCGACGCCCTCAATATTGAACAGCCCCATTTTTTGCAGCATGGGGGTGGCATATCTTCCGCTTTTCACAATGGCGCCCAGAGTGTTGGACCCCTCGTCACCGAAGCTGGCGGCGTCCGGCATTTCGCCGATGCCGAAGCTGTCCAGCACAATCAGAAACACACGCTTTGCCATAAACGGAACATCCTTTCTGCCGGGCGCACAGCGCGCCGGGGCGGCCCTTTTTGCAGCGCCCGCACGCAGGCGGGCACACAGCGCAAGCTCTTTGTAATAGTATAGCAAATTTTTTGTACAGTGTCACGAGATTCATTGCGTATTGCGCCCAAAGTGTGTATAATAATGCAGGTTAAAGAAAAGAGAGGTGTGTTTTTATGAGAAAGACGAAAATCGTATGCACGCTGGGCCCCGCCACCGACAAAGAGGGCGTGCTGCGCGACATGATATGCGCGGGCATGAACGTGGCCCGCTTCAACTTCTCGCACGGCACCCATGAGGACCACGCGCGCCGCCTGGCGCAGCTGCAGAAGCTGCGCGACGAGCTGGACATGCCCGTCGCCGCCCTGCTGGACACAAAGGGCCCTGAAATACGCCTGCGTGATTTCAAAAACGGCAGAGTGCAGCTGAAGGCCGGGCAGACGTTCACCCTCACCACCCGCGAAGTGATGGGCGATGAGAATATCTGCTCCATCACCTATAAAGAGCTGCCGCAGGACGTGCGCCCCGGCGCGCGCATCCTGCTGGACGACGGGCTTATCGCCCTGACGGTGAAGGACATCGACGGCGGCGACATTGTGTGCACCGTAAAGAACGACGGCCCCGTGTCGAACCACAAGGGCGTGAACGTGCCGGACGTGCACCTTTCAATGCCGTATATGACGGCGCAGGATAAGGACGACATCCGCTTCGGCGTAGAGCAGGGGTTCGATTTCATCGCCGCTTCGTTTGTGCGCAGCGCCGCCGACGTGCTGGAGATACGCCGCGTGCTGGACGAGTGCAAATGCGATTTTATCAAGATTATTGCCAAGATAGAAAACCGCGAGGGCGTAAACAACATTGAAGAGATACTCTCTGTATCCGACGGCATCATGGTGGCCCGCGGCGACATGGGCGTGGAGATAGACTTCACCGAAATTCCCATCATCCAGAAAGACATCATCTGGCGCTGCTACAACGCGGGCAAGCCCGTCATCACCGCCACCCAGATGCTGGAGAGCATGATGGAGCACCCCCGCCCCACCCGCGCCGAAATTACAGACGTAGCCAACGCCATTTATGACGGTACCTCGGCCATCATGCTTTCGGGCGAGACGGCGGCCGGGCGCTGGCCCGTGCAGGCCGTGCAGACGATGGCCGCCATTGCCTGGCGCACGGAAAGCGACATCAACTACGGCAAGCGCCTGCGCCAGCGCGCGCCCGAGGCGCACATGAGCGTGGCCGACGCCGTGGCCCATGCTGCCTGCACCACGGCCATGGATATCCACGCCAATGCCATTATCACCGTGACAAAGAGCGGCGAAACGGCAAGGCTGCTTTGCAAATACCGCCCGAACACCGATATTCTCGCCTGCACGCTGACGCGTCAGGTGTTCCGCCAGCTTTCGCTTTCGTGGGGCATTACGCCGCTGTGCATGGAATATGCGCACAGCACCGACGAACTCATCGACAAGGCTGTTGCCACGGCCAAAAATGCGCAGATGGTGGCGGACGGCGACCTTGTAGTGCTCACCGCGGGCGTGCCCGTCGGCATTTCGGGCACCACGAACATGATAAAGGCCCACCTTGTGGGCGACGCCCTGCTCACCGGTGTGGGCGTGGGCAGCAAAAACGGCACGGGGCGCGCCTGTGTGTGCCACAGCGCCGAGGAGGCCAACCACAAATGCAAGGACGGCGACGTGCTGGTGGTGCCCGCCACCGATAACGAGATGCTCACCGCCGTGCGCCATGCGGCCGCCATCATCACCGAAGAGGCCGGGGCCAACAGCCATGCGGCCATTGTGGGCCTGACGCTGGGCAAGCCGGTGATTGTGGGCGCGCTGGGCGCCACAAAAAAGCTGGAGGACGGCATGCATATCTCGGTGGACGCCGAGCGCGGCGTGGTGCGCGCCATGCCGGACTGATCTGCTTCTTCCCATCATAAGCTGTGCGGCGCGGCCCGGCATGCCCCGGCCGCGCCCTTTTGATTTTTTCTCAAGAGAAAATAGCGTCAGTGTACAAAGGGAACAGCGCCCGGGCGGATGCTGGCTGCGTTCTCTGGCCCGGCAGGCGTCAGCCAGCCGCCGCCTGTGAGGCCGGCTGGTGCCTGCGGAGTTTTCAGCCGCGCGGCGGTATCGCCGGCAAGGCAGACGGCGCGGCCTTCCTGACGGAAGGCAAGGAGGATAACGCCGCCAGTAGTGCCGCCGCGTGCCTGAAAACCGTTGTTGCCTCTGTGCACCGATACTAAGGCTCCATGAAACAAAAAGCTTCGGGCTAATATGGCCCAAAGCTCTTTTGTTTGATTCAGCAGGTATGAAAGCATTTGTACCGTTTCCGTCCTTATGATGCTGCTTATTCAAGGCAGCAGAGGTTAATTTCTCATGAAAAAAGGAGGCATATTCCATGGCTGTCATCAAGGAATACAGGGGCAGAGCCCCCAGGCTGGAGAGCCCCGCCTTTCTGGCTGAAACCGCTGCCATTGTGGGCGGCGTGACGCTGAAGCGCGGCACCAGCGTATATTACAGCGCGGTGCTGCGCGCCGACTCCGGCAGCATCACAGTGGGTGAAAACACCAATATTCAGGACGGCGCCGTGCTGCACACCGCCGCCGGGCACGACGTATGCGTGGGCTGCGGCGTCACCATAGGCCACTGTGCGCTGGTGCACGGATGCACGGTGGAGGATGGCGCGCTTATCGGCATGCACGCCACCGTGCTTTCCGGCGCGCACATCGGCGCGGGCAGCGTGGTGGCCGCAGGGGCCCTTGTGACAGAGGGCATGGCGGTGCCCCCAAACAGTGTGGTGATGGGCGTGCCCGGCAGGGTGCGCGGCCCTGTGACGCCTCAGCTTGCCGCCCGGGTGAAGGAGGGGGCCGCTTGGTATGCCGGTACCGCGCCCTTCCATGCCACCGGACAGCCCGCCCCGGGCAAGGGCGGCACAGCCGGATAAGCATTTTGAAAAAACGCACGCTTTGCCGGGGCGTCCCGCCCGGTAAAGTGAAAAAAGGCGGGGCCCGGAGGAAATCTCCGGGCCCCGCCTTTTTAGATGCTTTGGCGATATAAGCCCCCAGCCCTGCCGGGAAGAGTAAAAAGCTTTCGCTTCAGGCAGCGGGCGAAGCGGGAAATGAACGGCAACGCCGCGGCTGGCCAAAAGCTAATCTTGAAAAGCAATACCCGTTTGCGGGCTGTGGGGCAGGTGCTGCAAGCGGCGGATTTCTCAGTATCTTTTGAGAGGCCTGCCAATGTCCTTCCCTTTCCGGGCCTGGCTTCGCACCGCCCCGGCTCACGCCTTCAGCTTCCAGCCGGCGCTCTGCCGCTGCAGCTCCACCATGCGGTGATACAGGCCTCCTTTTTCCATCAGCTGTGCGGGCGCGCCCTCTTCCGCTACCCTGCCGCCTGCCAAAACTACAATTTTGTCAGCTGCCTCTACCGTGCGCATGCGGTGGGCAATCACCAGCACAGTCTTGCCCGCAAGCAGGCGGGAAAGCGCCTGCTGCACCTTTGTCTCGTTTTCCACGTCCAGGCTCGCTGTGGCTTCATCCAGCAGCACAATGGGCGCATCCTTTAGCAGGGCCCGCGCAATGGAGATGCGCTGGCGCTCGCCGCCGGAGAGCCTGGCCCCGTTCTCACCGATGGGCGTATCATAGCCCTGCGGAAGCCTGCGGACGAATTCATCGCAGTTTGCGGCCTTTGCCGCGGCGCGCACCTCCTCGTCCGTGGCGCCGCGCTTGCCCAGACGGATGTTTTCCATCACGGTGTCGTCAAACAGCACCACATCCTGAAACACCATGGAATAATCGCGCAGCAGTACCTCCGGGTCCACGGTGGAGATATCTACGCCGCCCACCCGGATAGAGCCTCTGGTGACATCCCACAGCCTTGCCGCCAGCCGGGCGCAGGTGCTTTTGCCGGAGCCGGACGGCCCTACCAGCGCCGTCACCTGCCCTTCCTTTGCAGTAAAGCTCACATCGTGCAGCACCTCTTTTTCGTCATAGGCAAAGCCCACATGCTCGAACACGATATCGTGGCCCTGCGGCTCAAAGTGCTCTGCCCCCTCGGCAATGGGCGTGTCGTAAATCTCCATCATGCGGTCTGCCGACACCTGGGATACAAACAGCTCGGCAATCAGCGCCAGGCTCTGGTCAAAGGGCGCATACACGCGCGTGATAACCAGCAGAAACAGGAACAGCAGCATAAAGTCGATGCGGCCGGAGAGGATAAGGTCCGCCCCCACAAGAATGGTGGTGGCCACACCCAGGCGCATGATGACGCTGGCGGCGTTGACGAAGATGCCCGTACCCAGCTCGCCCCGGATCATGATGCGCTCATGCTCGTCTATCTTGCGGTTCAGCCCCTCCAGATACCGCTCCTCCTGATTGGTGGCACGAATTTCGCGGATATTTTCCAACGCCTCCTGAATGCCGTCAGACACGCGCACGGCGGCCTTCTTGGTGCGCTCGGCGCTGCGTGCGGCAAGCTTTCGGCTGCCGAACAGCAGGCCAAAGGCCACCGGCACGCCCCACAGGCAGGCTATGGCAAGGCGCCAATCGTACACCAGCAGGCATACGGCAATGAGCGCCGTGGAAATATAGGCGCCGTACAGGTACCCCAGCACATGAGACCAGACGTGCTCCATGCGGTTGACGTCGCCCATGATGGTCTCGGTGAGGTCGGCCAGGTCGCGCTTGCCGAAGTACCCCAGGGGCAGCTTGCGCAGGCGCTCTGCCAGGCCCAGGCGGGTTGTCTTTACCTCGTTGTACACAAGGCCGTAGGTCGCCTTATACTGCTGCAGGTGCGTTATGAACGACAGGGCGGCAAAAAGGACGACCATGGCGATAACCAGCGCCATGCCGGGCAGCGGGCCGCCGTCTGTCAGCGCACCCATGAAGCCTGCCATAATCAGATACAGAATACTGACGCTTCCCATCACGACAAGGTTTACGATGACTGTCCAGAAGGCGCCCTTTTTGGTGTTTTTTACGCCCTGATCGGTGAGGGCGTATTTCCGCTGAAATTTTTCACCGAACATTTATTCCGCCTCCTTTTCGCTGGTGATCTTCCACTGGACGGCCTGGTTGTAATCGGCCCACATCCGGGCATACAGCCCGCCCGCGGCGGCAAGCTGCGCATGAGAGCCCTGCTCTGCAATGCGCCCTTCCTCCAGCACGATAATCTTATCCGCCCCCACCACGGTGGACAGGCGGTGCGCTATCATAATAACCGTGCGCCCGCGGGTAAGCGCAGCGAAGGCCTTCTGAATGAGCACCTCGTTCTCCGGGTCGGCAAAGGCGGTGGCCTCGTCCAGCACCACAATGGGCGCATCCTTCAAAATGGCACGGGCCAGGGCGACGCGCTGCTGCTCGCCGCCGGAAAGATAGGTGCCGTCCGTGCCTATCTGCGTGTCAATGCCGTCCGGCAGCTTTTCCAGAATATCCTGGCACTGGGCTGCCGCCAGGGCTGCAAGCACCTGCTCGCGCGTGGCCTGCGGGCGCGCCGCGCGCACATTTTCCAGAATGGAGGCCTTGAACAGGCGGTTGTTCTGAAACACGAAGGCCACCTGGTCCATCAGGACATGGGGGTCTATCTCAGCTACATTCACGCCGCCCACCTCCACGGTGCCCGAAGTGGCGTCCCAAAAGCGCGGGATCAGGCTGGCCGCGGTGGTCTTGCCGCCGCCGGACGGGCCCACCAGCGCCACCGTCTGCCCCGGCTGCGCTGTGAAGGAAACATGGGACAGGGCAGGCAGCTCGGCGCCATCATAGGTAAAGCTCACATCTTTGAATTCCACCTTGTTGCCCTGCGGCTTCTTCGGATGCGCGGGCGCCTCCAGCGTGGGGGCATCCATCACCTGGTTGACACGGCCCATAGCGGTGTTCGCCAGCATCGTGCCGGCAGAGGCGAACATGATTTTTGCCAGCGCCGTGGAAATGATGGCGGAAAACACCGCATAGAAGGCGAAATCTGTGACAAAGCCGGCAAAGCTGCCGCCGGATAACGCACCGGGCGCCAGAAACAGCGCCACCGGCACCAGAAAGATGAAGGCGCCCTCGGTAAAGGTGAGGTTGACGGACTGCGGCACGCGGCACACATCCGACTGATAGTGCTCGGCCTTGGTGCTGTAATCCTCAATGGCCTGCTGGAACGCCTTGAAGGAGTAGACTGTCTGCTGGAATATCTTAACCACCGGGATGCCCCGGACGTACTCTACCCCCGCCTTGGTCATGCGGTCCTGCGCAGCCTGATATTCCGCCATCATTCCGGCGTTTTTGCCGCCCATCATAGAGAACATGGCCGCCACCGAAATCACCGCCGCCAGCAGGCAGGCGGCGCCCATGCGCCAGTCAAAGACGAACATCAGCACCAGCATGGCCACAAACAGGACAGCCGTGCCCACAATGTCCGCCAGGTTATGGGCAAGCAGCGTTTCCGTATCGGCCGCCGCAAGGTCCAGCCGGCTGCGAATCAGGCCGGAGGCGTTGGAGTCAAAAAAGCCCAGCGGGGCATGCATCACATGGGCCACACCCTGCTTGCGGATATTCTCTGCCGTGCGGAAGGCCGCCAGATGCGTGCACATCAGGCCTGCAAAATACAGGACGATGCCGCCCACCGCAAAGGCAAAGGCCAGCCAGCCGTACTGTGTAACCGCCTGCGCCTGCGTCCATTGCGGCGCCACGGCAATCAGGTCACGCGCGGCCAGCCAGATACAGATGTAGGGCGCCATGCTCAAAAGCATGGATACTGCCGACAGGGCCAGCCCCAGAAAGGTAAGCCCCTTGTAGCTGCCCGCATAGTGCAGCAGGGCCGCCACTCCGTTCTTCTTTTCTTGTTTCATCGGATATCCTCCTTACAAAAGAAGTTAGTTTTAACTAACCTTTACGCAGAAAGTATAGCAGAAAGAAGGACGCCTTACCACTCTGAAAGTCCCGTTCAATCCAAAAGTAATCCCTTTTTGTAGGCAGTGGGCGGCACGCCGTAGAAGGCTGCAAACGCCTGAGAAAACTTGCTGGCATTCTGATAGCCCAGCGCCCCGGCAATGCGCCCCACGGGCATGTCTGTGGTTTGCAGCCAGAGGGCCGCCGTCTCCATGCGGCGGCGCTTTGCATAGGCATAGGGCGTTTCGCCGTACACCGCCTGAAACTGGCGGTACAGCGCCGTCTTGGAAAGCCCCATGCTGCGGCACACCTGCGCCAGCGGCAGGCGGCGGCCAAGGTCCTGCGTCAGGGCGCGGGCGGCGGCCTCCATGCGCTGGTGCACGTCCTCGCCGCGGTACTCCGCAGCGGGCATATGGCCCCCGCCCTCATACAGGGCAAGAAATACAAACAGCTCTGCCGCCTTCAGCCGGAAATAGGCGGGCGCCAGGGCGCGGGGCGCAGCATACAGCTCGGAAAAAATATGCTGGATGCGCCTGTCATGGCGCAGCACAAGAAAAGACCTGTCCCAAAACAGGCGTTCAAACAGCGCCTTCAGCCGCACCATGCCCGGCCCGATGACGGCATCCAACGATCGCTGGGCCTGCTCCAGCTGGGCCACCAAGCTGATGCCGTAATACCCGCCCATCAGAAAGCCGGCGCGCCGCGGCGGGTGGGCCATATCGCTGACGGCAAAATCCTGCGGGCCAAGCTCCGCCACCATGCCGCCGGGCATCTGCGCCGAAAAGCCGCCCCGCAGGCAGTGGTTTATCTCCACCATATTCTCCCACGCCTCGTGCTGCTGGCCGCCCAGAGCCGTGCGGAAATCGTTGAACGAAAGCAAAACGCCGGGCATCACATCGTACACGGTCATGCGGCCCCAGCCGTCCGGGTAATCCACACGGTATACGGTGGCGCCGTCCTGCTTTGCTTCCACATGTGCCCCATCCGGCAGAATATGCCCCATGCTGTGCTCCATTCCCTTTGCCTCCTTTTTCTTCCCCGGTGCCCGCGCCGCCTTCAGAGGGATGAAAACGGCCCGGCACGCCGGAAAGGCATGCCGGGCCCTCTCTGCCCGAAGCAGGGCGCTTATTTTTACACCATATGGTTCTCTGTGCCGGCAGCGTCTTCTTCCAGCAGGTTTGTCATGCTGTGCAGGCCGATGCCCAGCGTGGAGAGGTTGTGCAGCCCTGCGGAAAGCCCCGGTGTGATGACGCCCAAAAGCCCAAGCGCCAGCAATGCCGAGTTGAAGCCCAGCACAAAGCGGTAGTTTGCGCGGATGCGCCGCATCAGCGCATTGCTCACCGCCTTTAACGTGACAAGCGCATACAGGTCCGCGCCGGAGATGGTGATGTCTGCGATCTCGCGCGCAAGCTGGGCGCCCTCGCTGATGGCGATGCCGGCGTCCGCCGCGCTGAGCGCGGGGGAATCGTTGATGCCGTCGCCCAGCATCACCACCGTATGCCCTTTTGTCTTTTCGCGCTGCACAAAGGCGGCCTTATCCTCCGGCAGCACCTCGGCGTAGTATTCATCCACGCCCACCTTCTGCGCAATGGTGCGGGCCGTGCGCTCGCTGTCACCCGTCATCATCACAGTGCGGCGGACGCCAAGCCGGCGCAGCATGCGCACCACCTGCGCGCTCTCTTCCCGCAGGGGGTCCTCGATGCACAGCACGGCCGCAAGCCGGCCGCCCAGCGCCAGATACAGCAGGCTGCAGTCAGCTGGCAGCGCTGCAAATTTTTCTTCTTCGCCCGGCGGCACCACACAGCCCTCGTCCTCAAAAATGAAATGGTAGCTGCCGATGCAGGCGTGCCTGCCGTCTATCTCTGAGGCGATGCCGTGCGCAATGACATACTTTACGCGGGAGTGCATCTCCTCGTGCTCCAGCCCCTCCTGGGCGGCACAGCGCACCACGGCGCTGGCAATAGAGTGCGGAAAATGCTCCTCCAGGCAGGCCGCCACGCGCAGCATCTGCTCGCGCTGCGCGCCGCCGAACGTCACCACCTCGCGCACCGTGGGCTGCGCCTTTGTCAGCGTGCCCGTTTTGTCGAACACGACGGTGTCAGCCTCGGCCAGCGCCTCCAGAAACCGGCCGCCCTTCACCGTGATGCGGTGCTGGCTGCACTCGCGCATGGCGCTCAGCACGGCCAACGGCATAGAGAGCTTCAGCGCACACGAGAAATCCACCATTAAAATGGACACGGTCTTCTGCACATTGCGCGTGAGCAGGCCCGTGAGCACCGTGCCGAAAAAGCTGATGGGCACCAGCTTATCCGCCAGATGGGCCGCCTTGCCCTCCAGAGAGGATTTCAGGCGCTCCGACTCCTCTATCATGGCCACAATTTTTTCATAGCGCGTGCCGCCCTGCGTGCTGCGCACCTCAATGGTCAGCGCGCCCTCCTCCAGCACGGTGCCGGCATATACGGCAGAGCCGGGGCCCTTTTTCACGGGCACGCTTTCGCCCGTAAGCGAGGCCTGGTTTACCATGGCCTCCCCCTCGGCCACCACGCCGTCCAGCGGGATCATGGCCCCCACCTCCATACGGATGAAGGCCCCCTGCTGTACGCTGCGCACCGGCATCAGCACATCACCCTGCGGCGTTTTCACCCATACCTTTTCCACATTCAGGGCCATGCTGCTGGCAAGGTCTGCCACAGAGCGCTTGTGCGTCCACTCCTCCATCAGCTCCCCAATGCCCAGCAGGAACATCACCGAGGAGGCGGTGGAAAAATCCCGCCGGGCAAGCGACACCGTAATGGCGGCGGCGTCCAGCACGGGCACCTCCAGCCTGCCGCGGCGCAGGCAGCGCAGGCCCGCGCGCACATAGCCCAGGGCCTGCACACAGGCGCGCGCGGCGCGCAGCGGCGCCGGGGCCAGCAGCTGAAACACCAGCCGCCCCGCCACACGGCTCACCAGCTTTTCGCGGTAGGCCTCGTTCAGCGCGCGGCTGGTGTGCTCCGGCACAAGGGCGCGCACCGCCTCGTCCTGCGGGGAAAAGCGGCATACAGCCTGCAGCAGCTCTGTGCGCGGGCCCGTATAGCACACGACGGCATTGCCGCTGCGGGTATACACCTTGGCGCTTTGCACACCCGGCAGGCTGAGAAGGTAGTATTCCAGCCTGTCCGCATGCTGCGCGCTCAAAATGCCATAGCTTGTAGAAAAGCGGATGCGCCCTTTTATCTCGTGCTCAATGCGTATTTTCATTCAGCAGGCACTTCTTCCTCTTCCTGGGCGTCCTGTGCCTGCTGTGCACGCGCCTCGTTCACGGCTTTGGCCTCGGCCAGCACATCCTCGGCGTTCTCCTGCACCTTGTTTACAGTGTCCATCACGCAGTCGCGCGCGCGCAGCGCGGCGGCCGCCGTCTGCACATATACCTTTTTAGCATCTTTGCTTGCCAGCACCTTGATGCCGGCCGTGCCGAACAGCACGCCGCCCGCGAAGCAGACCAATTCCTTCATGTGTTTGTAACCCATCGTTTCATTTCATCCTTTCCATATCTGTCAAAGCATACGTTGTCTCACCCGTTATTTGTGGTGATAGCCGGTCCAGAACGCCATGGCCGCGCACGCCACCATGGCCCAGGCCCAAAATCTGTGCTGTTTCATGCAAGCCCACCTTTCCTGCTTCGGGCCAAAAAGTTAGCATAAGCTAACTTTCACCCGTAAAAAAAGAGTCCGCACTCGCCAAACTCCGGCACAAGTTTACACCTGGCACCGCCGGTTTGTCAATGCAGGGCGAAAATTTTTTCTGTTTTCACCCTGTACGGCACGTAAGGTCAGGCTCACCGGCAAGGCCGGGAGCCTACGCAAGCCCTGGAAGGGCAATACCGTCAAGCCTCTCAGGCGGCGCGGAAAGCCGCCATTTGCATCCCCTGCCTCACGGCCCATAAATGGACGCTTTGTGTAAAAAAGCGGCCCCTGCGTTACAAAAAGGGCCGCGATACGCCTCCCCCGCTTTGCCCGAAGCCCGAGGCAAAAGCCTTTTTGCCCTCCCCGGCAGAACGAACAGAGGGGCCTGCTTTTCGAAAGCAGATAAAAGGAAAGCCGCCCTTTTACGGCTGTTGCAAGACGTAAAAAGGCGGCTTCGCGGAGGAAGGTTATCTGAATAGAAGGAGTAAGCAAAAATAAGAAAGATGTGCGGGGCATGGTTCCGGCGGGGCCGCGCCGCAGCCTGTATAAGCGGCACGGCCTCAGCCGTATATGGAACCTGCCCGCAAAGGAGAAAGAGAGCTCAGGCGCCAGCCAGGGCTGCGCCCAAAGCGCGGCACTGCGCCAGGCCGTCGTCGTCCGGCGCTTCATTCACGATCAGCGGCTCGCCGCTGGCAGCAGCGCCGCTGGCGGCCAGACGGTCTGCCCAATCGCGCATCCACTGGCCGTCACCCCAGCCGTAGGAACCGAACAGCGCCACCTTTTTGCCGGAAAGCCTGCCCTCCAGCTCGGTGAAGAACGGTTCGAATTCACTTTCTTCCAGCACTTCGGCGCCCATGGCCGGGCACCCAAGCGCCAATTTATCGTACGCCGCCGCAGCGTCGGCAGAGGTGTCACTGACAGAGAAAAGGTCCGCCTGCGCTCCGGCATTCTTCGCGCCCTCGGCAACCGCCTCGGCCATGGCCTGCGTGTTGCCTGTGCCGGACCAATAAATAACCGCGATCTTGCTCATAAAATGCCTCCTTAGCATCGTGTTGCAAGGCGCCCCGCGGCGCCTTTATTTCAAGCCGCGCAAAGCAGCTGTGAAATCGTGTTTCCCGCAGCCAGCATCCTGCAAAGGCAGGCGCGGCACGCATCAAAGCAGGCAAAGCGTTCTCTGGCGGCCTCCACATCGTGGTACACCTTCCAGTAGCCGCACAGCTTGCAGCCCTCGCCGCCCGTCTCTATAAACGCCTGCACATCCTCCGGAGGGTAATCCAGAAACAGGCCTATCTCATGCGGGAAGCCGCAGCCTCCGTCAAAGCGCCCGCGCAGCGCCGCCAGCAGGCCGTTCAGGCCCTGGCAGGTATCATAGCCAAGCCCCTCCAGCAGCGCGGCGGCCCCCGGGGCCGAAAGCCTGTTTTTCAGGCTGGCCGGGCGGTACACAAGCAAAAGGCTGCGCTGCCTGCATTCACACAGCGGCAGAAAGGCCAGCCCGCAGGCGGCATAGCGCGCCGTGTATTCTTCTGCCAGGCGGGGCAGGTCGGAGAATTCCTTCTGCGGAAGCGACACAAGGCTGGCTGCCTTTGCCCCCAATAAGGTGGGTGCACAGTGGCGCGCAAGGTAACCGTCCAGCCTTCCCTGCAAGCGAGCCACGCCCCTTTCGCAAAAGTTAGTTTTAACTAACCTTTTGGAAAAAGAAAAAACGCGGCCAGCGTTATTCCCGGTTTCCGTTTCAGTTAGTTTTAACTAACCCCGTGTCTATAAGATACCATACCGTCAGCGCCTTGTCAAGCATTTTTTCTATTTTTTGCAGCAGACTTTTTGCCGCACGGCCCGGCCGCGGCTTTAAGCCGCGGCCGGGCCGTTTTTTCATCATGCGGCGTCCCGCCCCTTGCCGGGGCCGGGCGCGGGGATAGTCTTTACGCGGCACAAAAAATAATACACATGGAACACCCATACGCACGCAATTACCACGCGCCCCACCGGCACAGAGCCCATCAGCAGAAAGCCGATCAGCATCATGGTGGAGGCCATGCTCATCAGCGAAAGCTTTGTCTTCATGGTCATGGCCCGCGTTTCAGCAAACGTTTTGAGGTGCTTTTCATACAGCTTCGTGCCAATGAACCAGTTGTGCATGCGCCTGGAGCTTTTCGCAAAGCAGAACGCGGCCAGAAGCAGGAACGGCGTGGTGGGAAGGATGGGCAGCACCACGCCCACAGCCCCAAGGGCCGTGCTGAGGACGCCCAGCACAAGGTATACAAGCTTCATCATATCAGCAGCTCTCCTTCTTCAGACGTTTTTTCTCTTTGACGGTTTCCACCACATGCCGCACAGCCATCACCGGGTGATGCAGCAGCATGCGCGGGCCGGAATAGCGCATCACCTGGCGTATTCTCTCGCGCATCTGCGGCTGGTAGCAATGCGTTTTGCAGTTGGAGCAAAAGGTCTTCGTTTCCATATGCGGGCAATGTGCCACGCGCTGGGCGGCATATTCCGCCAGGGCCTGACACTCCGGGCACAGCCGGCCTTTGGGCGTGCCGTGGCGGCCGCGGCAGTACAGCTCTATCATCATCTGCACCACCTGCGTCTCTTTCTTTCGTTTCGATTCGGCAGAGGCACTGCGCTTCATCTCAGCTCACCCTCCCGTTTTCAGCACTGTATACTATGTCTGCAATGCGCATGGTGGATTCCCTGTGCGACACCAGCACAAACGTTCTGCCCTGCCGCGCCTGCCGGATAGAGCGCAGAATGACGGCCTCGTTCAGACTGTCAAGGTTGCTGGTGGGCTCATCCAGCAGCACAAAGGGCGCGTCGTGCAAAAAGGCGCGCGCAAGGCCAAGGCGCTGGCGCTCGCCGCCAGAAAGCGTCTCGCCCAGCTCGCCCACCGGGGTGGCGTACCCCTGGGGCAGCGTCATGATAAAATCGTGCACGGCCGCCTTTTTGCAGGCCTGCACCACCTCTTCATGCGTGGCCGAAAGCTTTGCCAGCTTCACATTGTTTTCAATACTGTCGTGAAACAGCTGCGTATCCTGCACGACAAAGCTTTCGGCGCCGCGCAGGCTGGCCGTGTTCACTGTGCGGATGTCCTCGCCGGAGATGCGCACGGTGCCGCTGTCTGCATCCCAAAAGCGCATCAGCAGCTTGAGCAGGGTGGATTTTCCGCAGCCGCTGCGCCCCACAATACCCACCACGGCCCCTTCCGGGAATGAAAGGGAGACATCGCGCAAAACCGGCGCGCCGCCGTACGAGAAGCTCACCCTCTCGCACCCGGCGCCGCAGAATACGATGTCCTTTCCATTCTCCACCTGTTCCACCGCAGGTACATCGTCCAAAATATCCAGCACGCGGTTGCCGGCCGCAAGGGTGTTCTGCAGGCTGCTGCCAAGGTTCGCCAGGGCCACCACCGGCCCGAAAGAGCTCATCATGGCTACGGTGGCCGTCAATACCCCGTCAAAGCCCACGGCGCCGCGCAGGTACAGCCAGGCCGAGCAGAACAGCATGGCCGCAGAGAATGTAAGAATAACAGCGCCCGTAGCGGCGGCGTTCGCCCCGGCGCCCGCCTTCATTTTTTCCTCCTCCTGCGACAGGGCATCCGTCTGCGCGTCCATCCCGGCAAGCCGGCGCATGCCGGCGCCGTACTGGATGCTCTCGCGCAGGCCGCGCAGGGAATCGAGCACGAACGCGTTCAGGGCGCCGAAGCGCGCGCGGAATGCCTCGCCCGCGGCCCGGCCGCGCCGGGCTGCGGCAAGGGGCACCGCCACGCCCACCACAAGGTAAGCGGCCAGCGCCAGCACGCCCAGCGCCGGGTGATACCCGCCGATAAACAGGGCCATTGCCGCAGACACAACGGCCGCAATGCATACCGGCGAAATGGTGTGCGCGTAGAACACCTCCAGCAGCTCAATATCCGCCGTGAGGATGGAGATGAGCTCGCCCTTGTCCCGCCCCTCCAGCCGGGCGGGGGCCAGCCTCCGCAGGGCGGTGAACACCTTGTCGCGGATAAGCGCCAAAAGCTTGAAGGCGATAAAGTGGTTGCACGCCTGCTCTGCATAGTGCAGCACGCCGCGCGCCAGCGCAAACACCAGCACGCAGGCAAATATGGTGCCCAGTGCCAGCGGCGCCTCAAGGCCAAGGACATCCAGCAGCGCCCAGCCGCCCAGCACAGGAATAAAGATGGCGCACAGAAAGCCCGCCACGCCCATGGCCACGGCCCCAGCCATCACGCCCAGAAGCGGCCTTACAAGCCCCACCAGGCGGGCCATCACGGCAAAGTTGCCTCTTGTCTTTTTCATGCCCCGGCCTCCCTTCCAACCTGCTCCAGCGCCTGCTGGCCCGCCCACAGCGTGCTGTACAGCCCGCCCTGTGCCAGCAGGCTGCTGTGGGTGCCCGCCTGCACCACGGCGCCGTGCTCCATGACATAAATCCGGGCGGACGGCACTACATTGGCCAGCCGGTGAGAAATGAGGATGACCGTCTTCTCCTTCGCCAGCTCGTGCGCGAGGGCCATGATGTCGTTTTCACTCTCCACATCAATGTTCGAGGTGGCCTCGTCAAAAATATACACCGGGCTGTCGTGTAAAAGGGCGCGCGCCAAAGCCAGGCGCTGGCGCTGCCCGCCGGAAAGATTTGCGCCGCCCTCGGCAACAGGCGTATCCAGCCCGTTCTCCGTCCGAAGAAAGCCCGCCAGCTTCACCTTCTCCAGCGCGGCCCACAGCGCCTCGTCCGGCGCGTCCGGCAGGGCCAGCTGCAAATTGGCGCGCACCGTGCCCTTGAACAGATAGCTGTTGTGGCTTACCAGCGTGATGTGGCGCATCAGGGCGGCCTCATTGATGTCCCGAAGCTGGCGCCCGCCCACCGTCACGCTGCCCAGATAGCCGGTATTGCGCCCCAGCAGCACAGCCGCCATGGTGGATTTGCCGCAGCCGGACTCCCCTACGATGGAAAACAGCCCGCGCTGCGCAAAGGCCATATTTACGCCGCACAGCACCTCGTGCCCTTCCTGGTAGGAAAAGCGCAGGCCCTCGCAGCAAATGCCGCCCTGTGCGCCGGGGGCCGCCGTTTTTTCCGGCGCTTCAGGCAGGTACAGCAGGCGGAATATCTTGCCGCTGGCCGCCATGCCGTTCATCGCCACATGGAAATAAGAGCCCAAGGCGCGCAGGGGCAGGAAAAAATCGGCCGAAAGCAGAACGATGGCAAAGCACCCGGCAAAGCCGGTGCGCCCGGCTGCAAATTCCCTAGCAGCCACAATAATGCCCAGCGCGGCGCCGCCATACGCAATGACGTCCATGACGATGATAGAATTCAGCTGCATCGTCAGCACCTTCATGGTAACGCGCCGGAAATGCTCGGCATCGCGGTTCATCTGCCGGTGGCGGTCTTCATCCGCGCCGTATATCTTCAAAGTGGTAAGGCCCTGCAGGTTTTCCAGAAAGTGGTCACCCAGCGCGGCGTACTGCCCCCAGTACCTGCCCAGAAGGCGCTTTGCAAACTTCTGCACCGCCACAATGGACACCGGAATAAGCGGCACGCACACCATCAGCACCACGGCCGCGCGCACGCTTACCGTGCACAGCACCGCAAACAGCGTAACGGGCGCCAGCATGCTGTAAAAAAGCTGGGGCAGATAGGCGCCGAAATAGGTTTCAAGCTGTTCCGTGCCCTCGCCCGCAAGCTGCACCACCTCGGCGGTGGGCACGCTTTGCGTATAGGCCGCACCCAGGCGAAGCAGCTTGCGGTAGATAAGCCCGCGCAGTGTTTTTTTCACTTCCTTCGAAGCATAAAAGGCCGCGCGCGCCGCCTTTTTTGTGCAGGCAAAGCGCACCGCAGCCGCGGCGGCCATCACAGCCGCCATGCCCCAGAATACACCCGCCTGTGCGCCGCCCCGAAGCAGGGCCTGCAGAAACAGGCCCAGCGTGAATATCATGGCGATATTGGCGGCAAGCGCGCACCACTGAAGCGCCACGTTCTGCACAATATACCTTTTGCAGCCGGGCACAATGCTAAGCAGCCTTTTATTCAGCATTTACCTTCCCCTTCCTTTTGGCCTGCGGCGCGCAGCCGCACATAGCTCTCTTCGCTGACGGCATGCTTGATGCGGCAGGCATCCGCCCGCGCGCAGGCGGGGGCAACCCCGGCCTGCACAAGCCAGCGCTCGAAAAACATCTGCTTTTCGTGCACCTGCTGCGCCATGCTGCGGCCCTTTTCCGTCAGGCGCAGCACACGCCCCTCTACGCACAGAAAGCCGCCGTCGCACAAAATACCCACGGCCCGGCTGACGCTGGCGCGCGTGACGCCCATGCGCTTGGCGAGGTCTACCGAATACACCATCTGCTTTTCCTGCTCCAACAGCAGGACCGCCTCCAGATAATCTTCTCCCGCGGCATGAAGCTCCATACCGTCCTTCTCCTTTCCTCCGGTAAAAAGGAGGGCCGCTGTAAATCGCTTACAGCGGCCCTTCCCCACTTGCGTGTCAGTCTTTTTTGGGGTGGCACATGCCAGAGCAGGCACACCCGCCGCAGCCACCGCCGCAGCTGCAGCTATGCCCGCCCCTTCTGCGCTTGCGGATGCCGCCCGCCACAATGGCAACGAACACCGCAAGCACGATGAGCCCCAGAATGATAGTAGGAAGATTCCAAGTCATAAGAATGCCTCGCTCAGGCACGCACCTTGTCGTCCAGCTTCACGGAAGGCGCAGAGCCCTTTTGGTAGTCAGCGTTGTACTTGTTCGGACGCACCAGGAAGTAGATGAGCACAGCCAGAACGGCAATGGCCACAACAGTGCCGAGGCCGAACGCGACCTCGCCGGTGATAAGGCCGCCCAGCTGGTACACCAGCAGGGAAACGGCGTATGCAAAGCCGCACATATAGCCGATAGCCGCCAGCGTCCACTTGGCATTGTTCATCTCGCGCTTGATAGCGCCCATAGCCGCAAAGCACGGCGCGCACAGCAGGTTGAAAATCATGAAGCTGTAAGCCGTGAGCTGCGTGTAGTGCAGGGCCACCTGCGCCCACAGGTTGGCGTCGTCCTCAGCCACTTCAGCGCCCACATGGAACAGCACGCCGAAGGTGGAAACCACGTTCTCTTTGGCGATAAGGCCGGTGAACACAGCCACAGCAGACTGCCAGTCGCCGAAGCCAAGCGGCGCAAAGATGAAGGCGATGGCACTGCCGATAGCGGCCAGCAGGCTGGAGTTGTTGTCCTCCACCATGCCGAAGGCGCCGTCCACGAAGCCGAAGCCCTGCAGGAACCACAGAATGATAGAGGAGGCCAGAATGATGGTGCCTGCGCGCTTGATGAAGCTCCAGCCGCGCTCCCACGTGGCATGCAGCACGTTCTTCACGCTGGGCACATGGTAGGCAGGCAGCTCCATTACGAAGGGCGCGGGCTCGCCCGCAAAGGCTTTCAGCTTTTTGAGCATGATGCCGCTGACGATGATGGCGATTACGCCGATGAAGTAGGCGCTTACAGCCACCAGGCCGCTGCCGCCGAACAGCGCGCCGGCAAACAGGCCGATAATGGGCATTTTTGCGCCGCAGGGCACAAAGCAGGTGGTCATGATGGTCATGCGGCGGTCACGCTCGTTTTCGATGGTGCGGGACGCCATAACGCCCGGCACGCCGCAGCCGGAACCGATGAGCATGGGGATGAAGCTTTTGCCGGAAAGGCCGAACTTGCGGAAGATACGGTCCATGATAAAGGCGACACGGGCCATATAGCCCACGTCCTCCAGAATGGAAAGCATCAGGAACAGCACCAGCATCTGCGGCACGAAGCCCAGCACGGCGGCCACGCCGCCCACGATGCCGTCTACCACAAGGCCCTGCAGCCAGGGCGCGACGCTCCAGCTCTCCAGCAGGCCGCCCACGCTGCCCTGCAGGAACTCGGCGCCGAACACGTCGTTCGTCCAGTCTGTCAAAAAGCTGCCGAACGGGCCCATGGCAATCCAGTACACAAGGAACATCACCACAGCGAAAATGGGCAGCGCCAGCACGCGGTTTGTGACGATGCGGTCGATTTTATCCGAGGCGGACAGGCTGTGCTTGGCCGCCTTTTTCTTCACGCATTTGTCCACCACCTTGCTGATGTAGGCATAGCGCTGGTTGGTGATAATGCTCTCGGCATCGTCATCCATTTCCTTTTCGCAGTCCTGAACATGCTCTTCCAGGTGCTTTGCCAGCGCGGTGTCCAGCTTCAGCTCGGCGCCCACCTTCTCGTCGCGCTCGAACACCTTGATGGCATACCAGCGCAGGTTCTGCGCCTCTACCCTGCCGGAAATGGATTCCTCAATATGGGCGATGGCGTGCTCTACACTGCCGGTAAACACATGCGGATGCTCGCCCGCCTTGTGGGCCTTGGCGGCCTCGATGGCCTTTTCGGCCACCGCCATGCTGCCCTCGCCCTTCAGGGCGCTCATCTCCATCACTGTGCAGCCAAGCTCGGCGCCCAGCTTTGCAAGGTCTATCCTGTCGCCGTTCTTGCGCACAAGGTCTATCATGTTTACGGCCACCACCACGGGCAGGCCCAGCTCGATAAGCTGTGTGGTAAGGTACAGGTTGCGCTCGATGTTTGTGCCGTCTACAATGTTGATGATGGCATCAGGCTTTTCCTTCACAAGATAGCCGCGGGCCACCACTTCCTCCAGCGTGTAGGGGCTGAGGGAGTAGATGCCGGGAAGGTCCTGAATGACAACCTCCTTATGGCCCTTCAGCCTGCCCTCTTTCTTTTCGACAGTAACGCCGGGCCAGTTGCCGACATACTGGCTGGAGCCCGTCAGGTCGTTGAACAATGTGGTCTTGCCGCAGTTGGGGTTGCCGGCAAGCGCGATGGTAATGCTCATGTTTTCACTCCTCCAAAATCTTTCGATTCGTATCCCATGCTTACACCGCAGAAGTTAGAAAAAGCTAACCCTGCCGCAAAAGAAAAGGCGGCTTTTACTCCACCTCAATCATTGCGGCGTCCGCCTTGCGCACGCTCAGCTCATAGCCGCGCACGTTCAGCTCCATCGGGTCGCCCAGAGGCGCCACCTTGCGCACGTGCATCTCCACGCCCTTGGTGATGCCCATGTCCATGATGCGGCGCTTTACGGGGCCTTCGCCGTGCAGCTTTTTCACAACGACGTTCTCGCCGACCTTGGCATCCTTCAGAGTTTTCATCGTCATTCCTCCCATCAAATCATCACTCGGTTCGCCATGCTTTTGTCCAGCGCGATGCGGCTGTCCTTCACCTGAAGGATCAGGTTCCCCGCTATTTCGCTGACCACCGTGACAGTGCCGTCTACCACGAAGCCAAGCTCTGCAAGGTGCTGGCGCACCTCGTCCCTGCCGGTGATCTTGCGTATTGTCACAGTCTCACCCGGCTTTGCCATCGTCAAAGGCATCAAGGCCACGCCCCCCTTCTGCAAAACCCTGCACAAAATTATGGATTTGACCGGCCAAAGTTAGAAGCTACTAACTTCCTTACCAGCAAAAAGTTTACTCCCACTAACTTATTTTGTCAACACTTTTTTCATATTTTCAGGGTTGATTTGCACTCCTTGCTAAATTCGCGCGGATATGTTAAGCTTAATTTAGTATCAGTACACAAGTTTGTGCCTGTTTTGGGCAGGCGCCCGCTGGGGCGCCGTTTCCTTATAAAATACGGGAGGGGAACGCTTTGGTCATTCATGAATCTGCAGAAGATTATCTGGAAGCCATCCTTATCTTAAAGGAACGGCTGGGCATGGTGCGCTCTATCGACGTGGTGAACGAAAAGCATTTCAAAAAGCCGAGCGTCAGCGTGGCCATGAAAAAGCTGCGCGAGAACGGCTATATTGAGATGGACAGAGAGGGGTTCATCACCCTGACGGACAAGGGCTATGAAATAGCCTCCAGCGTATATAACCGCCACAAGCTGCTCACCCGCTTTTTCGTAGCCCTTGGCGTGAACGAGCAGACGGCGGCCGCCGACGCCTGTAAAATAGAGCACGACATCAGCGAAGAGACCTTCCAGAAAATATTGGAGCATGCAAGAAAATATTCAGCCGACATCGTCGACGGCTGAACAGGCGCCCCCTGGCAGGGGCGCGCCGCCGCGCGGGGCAGGGCACCGGCCTGCCCCGTGCTTTTTTATGCATCCGGGGGACGCACGCCTCCCCCGTTTCGGGAAAATGCGCCTAAACTGGACAATTTTTCTTTCGCAGGCTATAATGTTGTACAGATTTTTTACACTTGTACCCAGCTTGTACAAGTGACGGAAAGGAAGATGCCGCCTTGCATCTATCGTTTCAGCCAAAGCCTCTGCGCATTCTGGCGGCACTGGCTGTGGCTGTGCTGTTTTTTCTGCTGCTGCCAAAGTGCTACACCACCACTGCTTCGGCAGACTCCGGCGAATACACCGTCACCTATACGGCGCAGCAGGCTGCGGCTGCCCCTTCGCCCGATGGCGAAGAGATATTTCTGATTTCGCATGATGTCACCATTTTCTACCCGCAGCTGGAGCATATCGAGGTGCGCCTGCGGCCCGCCTATCCCATTGCCAAAGATATGGAGCTGTATGTGTACATGTATGACATGCAGGGCAGGGCGGTGTTCAGCGGTGACCTTGCCGTACTGGAGATGAACGCCTACGACTGCTCCGTGCTTCCCTTCGAGGGAAAGCTGGAAAAAGGTGAAACCTACCGTGTGGTAATCTCCGACAGAAAGGACAGTGACACCTTTTCCGCTTTCGAGGCCCTGCAGCGGGCCGGTACAGGCTGTATCGTGCACTCTGATGCGCCGTTTGAAGAAATATCCTTCGATTGCTATATCTTCGGCCGCGCCCTGCACTGCACGAATTTCCTGCTGCTGCTTGGGCTGTGCGCGTGCTGCATTTTTCTTCTTCTGTTCCGTCCCGTTTTCACAAGCCGCCGCCTTCGCTGGGGGGCGGCCGCCGCAGCGGCCGTGCTTGTGCTTGCGCTCACGGCGGAAACCGTGCATCTGTTCCAGAATATCCATGTGTTTCTTCTTCCTCCCGCAGCGCTGCTTCTCACGGCACTTGGGTTCTGCGCCGCGGTAGGCATCGGCTTTGCCCTTACCACGCACCTTGGGGCCGGCGTCTTTCTGGCAAGCCTGCTGTGGCAGGGGCTTGCCATTGCCAACTATTATACACAGGAATTTCGCGGCACCATCATGATGCCGTCCGATATTCTGGCAGCCGGGACAGCCTTCAACGTACTGGGCAGCTACCGCATCACATTCCCCATGCCCGTATGCCTTGCTTTTCTCTGCCTTGGGTTCACAGCTTTGCTGGCGGCCACGCTGATGAATGTGAGATATTTCCGCCGCGGCGCCGCTAAAAAACGGCTTTTTGCGGGCCTTGCAGCCCTTACCGGCGGCATGGCCGTCGCCCTGTGTCTGGGCCAGCCCTCGCTCTATGCGGCGCTGGGCTGCACTGCCTCGGCTTGGGACCCTCTTTCCACCATGCAGGCCAACGGCTTTGTGGCAAATTTTCTGTCCATGACAGCCTCCTCCCGCCTTTCCAAGCCGGAGGGATATTCCGCGCAGGCGCTGGCACAGGCGGCAGTGCAGAAAAGCGATGCCGCATCGGCACAGGCCGCGCCGAATGTGGTGCTCATCATGAATGAATCATGGGCGGATTTTTCCGCCCATGGCACGCTCAGCGCCAGTGCTGAGCTGACATCGTTTTTTCATTCCCTGAAAAATGACGCCCATGCCGTAACGGGAAACGTGGTGGTGCCTGTATTTGGCTCTGGCACATGCTGCAGCGAGTTTGAAGCGCTTACCGGGGCAAGCTATCTGTTCAACCTGATGACCAGCCCGTATGCGGCCTATTCTTATCAGGGCATGCCCTCGCTGGCCAGCCAGTTTTCCCAGCTTGATTACGGCACAACGGCCATTCATCTGGCCCAGCCCTCCAACTGGAGCCGGAGCACCGGTTTTTCCCGCCTGGGCTTTGACGAATTTATTCATATAGAAAACATGAGGCCCACACAGGAAAAAGATTTTGTCCGCAGTTATGCCAGCGACCTGCATTCCTTCTCGCTTATCTGCGACACCCTGGCGCAGGGCAATGCGCCGCAGTTTGTGTTCTGCGTCACCATACAGAATCACGGCGGCTATGAGACGGGTTATGATGACGGCAGCGGCTTTTCCATCACCGCCCCGGCCGGAAGCTACCCAAAAGCCGGGGAATACTTGCAGCTTGTGCAGGAGACAGACCGCGCCTTTGCCGCCTTCACCCAAATGCTGGAGGAATTGGACGAGCCCACCGTGGTGCTGATGTTCGGCGACCACCTGCCCTCCGTAGAGGAAGAATTTCTGAATGCCGTTCTGGATGCCGGCGACCCGTTCGCACGGCGCACCACGCCGTTCGTGCTGTGGGCCAATTACGACGCCGATTTCTCCGCCTTTGAAAGCGGCATGACATTGTCGTCCAACTATCTGGCCCCCATGCTGGTGCAGGCGGCCGGGCTTCCGATGACGGGCATGCAGAAGCTTTTGTGGCAGCTGCACAGCGAATATCCCGTTGTTTCAAACGTGGGCCTCATGGCGGCTGACGGCACCTTCATCCCGCCGGAGGAGGGCGTCGCGCTGCCTGCTATCCATGATTATTCCATGCTGGAATACAACTATCTGAAGGGCTGCCGCGAGATGCCCGAATTCTATGCACTTGCGCAGGAATGAGCCGCAAAGCAGGCAGGCTGCGCCGGGAACAGCAGGTTCCCGGCGCAGCCTGTTTTTCTATTTTATTCGTCTGTTTCTACCAAGCGCACATAGCGGCGCAGCGGGTATTCGCCGTCGTGCGCCTCCCCGCAAAGCGTGTGCGACATGGCGCCCGCGCGCGTAATGCGCACCACGCCGCACCCCGCAAGGCAGCGCGCCAGCGCGGCCCGCTTTTCCGGCGCGCACACAAGCCCCGCCGTCTGCAGCCTGCCCTGCGCCCTGCGCAGCACCGGCGCCAGCTTTGCGGCGGGCAGGCGCTTGACAAGGCAGCTTGCGAACATGCCGGACAGCTCCAGCCCGTGGTCTTCGCACGCAATAAGCTGGCACAGCCTGCCGGTATATGTGCGCCGCCCTGCCTGCGCCTCCGTGCCGAAGGCCGCCTGTTCCAGCCCGGCCGCATAGCGGCGCAGGGTGATCTGCGCGCGGGTGCCAAAGTCCTCCGGCGGCCCGGCCTGTGCGGCATCCTCCAGAATGGGCAGGAACTCCTCGCAGAAGGCATGCACCTGCCCCATGTCCTCCGTATCCAGAAATATCACCTGGCAGGAGCTGCACAAAAGCTGACGCGTGTCTGCGATATGCGCGGCAAGCTGCGCCAGCTCCCGCGCCTTGTCCTCATAGCCGGAAAGGTAGGCAAAGCTGAGGCGGTGGCCCCATTCAATCAGCTTCGCGCCCACAGGCGCTATCTGCCGCACGGCCGCCACAGCCGCGTCGCCGCCCCACACCACAATGCCGTCGCTGTACGCAGCCATCTGCCGCATGGCGGCGATGTCGCTGGAAGGCGTGTCGAACACATAGATGAAATCCGCCAGCTCCGGCGCAAGGCCGATAAGCGCCTGCACAAGCTCCAGCGAAAGGCCGCTGTCGGCCTGCGGCAGCTTCAGAATATTGATATTGCCCGTCACAAGCCCTTCGGCCAGGCTCAGCACGGGCAGGCCGTCCGCATTGCCCGCTGCAATGTGCAGCAGCACGCCCAGCGGGTACAGCCGCACGGTGCGGCGCCCCTTTTCCAGCGGCGGGGCCAGCGTGCGCGGGGCAAAGGGCCGCGGGCCCAGCTCGGTGCGCAGGCGGTATTCCACACTCTCGCGGCGCAGCATGCACACCGCCTGCGCCAGCTGCTGCGCCGTGACGCCCAGCGCCAGCGCGCGCCGGGCAAACCCGCCCGCCTCTATCTGCCGGGACAGCGCATCCAGGGCGTCCACCACGGCATCCGCGGGCAGGCTTTTTTGCGCGCGCACGGCGTCTATCTCGCTTCCCATCCGCTGCAATATCTCCGCCTGGCTGCCGTGCTCATACAGGCGTCCGTTTGCCAGTATCATCCCGCCGCCCCCTTCAGAAGCTCCGCCGCGCCCGCGGCGCACGTTTTTATCTCCTGCATGCCCACGCGGCCCAATATCTCCAAATACGGCGCGCGCAGGCCGCAGCCGCACGTTTCCCCGTCGTGCAGCACGCCCAGATCGTCCGTGATGATACTGGTGACGGGCGTGGCCTTCACCATGGGCGTGATGAGGTTCACAAGGCCGGGCCGGCCGTTCGGCACAGGCTGCAAGGTGTTCACATCGCGGATGATGACGCGGCTGTATACCGGCACATGGAAGTGATGGCGCGGGCAGTCGCAGTACAGAATGGGGTGTTCCACCGCGCCGAAAAACTCCACCACATGCGTCTCCGGGATGCCCAGCACCTTCTGCGCCAGCGCATACAGCACTTTCTTTTCCACGCGCTGGGTGTAAAACTGCTTCCACCCGCCGCCCAGCATCAGCAGCGAGCCCTCCGGCAGCTTCACGCGGATGCCCTGCTCCTCCATCATTTTGAGCATGAAATAGGCGTAGGAGGGAAAGCCCATAAAGCGCACGGGGAAACGGGCGCGCGCGTGCCGCACCACGGCCCGCACCACGCCCTCCAAATCCGGCTCATAGCCGTTTTCGCCATATTTCAGCGCAAAGGTGCGGCTCAACGCCGGGCTGAACAGCGTGGCGCCGTATGCAGTTTTCGTCACGGCCGTCTGGTTGCCCCTGTGCGGCTTGTAGCCCAGAATGATGTGATGCGCCGGGCAGGCAGAGAGCAGGCCGCGCCAGCGCGCCACGCGCAGCACCATGCGCAGCCCGCACCACAGCCCGCCGGCCTCAAAGCCGATATGGCTCATGCTGCCCTGCGTGCCCGAAGACGTGGCGCGGACGAGCATGCTGCGCCGCGGCATGGAATACACCTCGTGCTTTTTGAAAAACACCGTGGGCAGCGCGGGCAGCGCCGCAAGCGCCTGCGGCGTGCGCAGGCTTTCCGGCGAAAAGCCCGCATGGCATAGCACCCTGCCGTATGCCTCGCAGTGCGCGGCATGAAACGCACAGTTTTCCCGCACCGCGTCCACAAAAAGCTGCTGCGTGCCCTCAATATCATATGCGTCGCCCCAGGCGAACAGCTTTTCCCTGCTTCCCACAAAAAAGCCTCCTTCCGGCCTGCCTGTCACCCTGATAGTACCACAAATGCGCGCGCCGCGCACCTGCTTTCATCAGTTTGTAAAGAAAACGGGATATTCCCCCCTGCAGCCCCTTCTTCCCGCCTTTTCAGGCCTTGCCCCCTTCTTCGTTCAGCAGCGCCGCAATCGTGTTCACCGCAATAAGCCGTTCCCTTTTCATCTGTGCTCTGTCTATTTTGAGCCGGATGTAATCATGGCAGACCTGTTCCATGATGCCAAAGCTGATACGAAGCTTCTCCTCCAGATATGGCTGAGAAAAGCCGGACGCGGCCAGCCTGCCGCGCGCTCTGCCCATGAGCCGCCGTTCAAAGGCGGAAAACGCCTCCCGTATTTCGGGTTCCAGCAGGGCCAGGGCAAGGAATTCGTCATGTGCGGAAGCATCCATTGTATGCGACGCGGCCAGCGCGTCGAATAGCCGCCCCACAAGCTCCGGCAGGTTTTCCCTGGAAACAGAACCGCTCCATATGCTGTCAAGGCGCTGCTCCAGGCTCAAAATGTACAACCCGACGGCCTCTTTCAGAATGTCCTTTTTATCGCAAAAGTAGTTGTAGATAATCCCAGTCGAAACCCCTGCGGCCTGCGCGATTTCCGCCGTGTTGGTCTTATAATACCCCTTGCTGCAAAACAGGCGGTAGCCTGCCTGAATAATAGCTTCCTTTTTCTCCATGGAGCGTTTTTGCCTCGGCATCCTTATACCGCCTGCCTGCATTTTACTCATCCCTTTCTGAAAAACATTATACCTCATATGCAAAACCGCCGCAACAAACATGAAATATTTTTCATATATTGATTGACAGCCACACAGTTTTGATGTAACATAGAACATGAAATAAATTTCATGTTTTGGAGGCATACCATGCAGCCGTCAGCTTCACCCCATTGCCTGCGCCCATATAGATATTATTTGGTTTTTATTCTTATCGCCTGCTGCGGCGCATGTCTGTGGCAGCTTTTTCTGCCGCAAATCGGCAGTTCTTTTTCTGTTTGGGGCAGCGCCCCCGGCTGGCAGAGGGAGATCGCCCTGTGGAATGCCGCCCTTATTTCCGCCATCCTTGCCGCCCTCAGAAAAAAATGCCTATCCGCCATGAGGCTGCTTGTGCTTCAGTCCGCCATATTGTGCTGGGCTCTGGGGGCCAACCACCTCTTTGCACTTTATTCACACCGCACCATGCTTTCCCTTCATTTCCTTGGCGTGCTTGAGGTGATGCTGCTGGGCGGCGTGTGGGGAGCACTTCTGCTTGTGAAATACCGTCCCGAAAAGCACGGGCGCACGCCCTGAGCGCACCGGCGGGGAGGTCTCCTGCGCATGCCTGACGGTTCCCGGCTTCAAAAAATGTTCTATATTCCTTTCCGTGCGCTTCCGTGCGCTGACGCAGGAACGGGAGGTCTGCGAAGTGGGAGGGCTATAACACTGCCAAAGGCATGGGAAGAACGAAAGCCGCGGCCTGTGTTTTCCGGCAGGTGGGGAGGCCATGCCATGTGCCGCCGCGTATTCCCTAACGCGCACGGAGGAGCCCGCCGGCTTGCGAAGTGAAATGCCTGCGCATAGGCAGGCCAGCAGGCAGCGCCAAAGGCGGAAAGCGGCGCTTTTCCCTGCTTTGCGGCTTGAATTTCTGTTTCAGGAGTGTAAAACAGCTTCCTTCCCGCACAGAGCGGCAAAGCCCCGGCAGAGCTTTGCCGCAAACCGCATGCTTGCAGCACAGCGGCGGCGCCGCGTTTTGTGCGAGGGTGGCGGAATCGGCAGACGCGCACATTTGAGGGGTGTGTGATTACACCGTGCGAGTTCAAGTCTCGTCCCTCGCACCAGTCCGAGTGTTCCTATGGACACTCGAATTTTTATTTCTCAAGTTTCGTTACGAACATCGGTACCATCTGAAAAACGCGCTGCACAGTCATTTCAGGCTGTGCAGCGCGTTTTTTGTATTTTTTGCTTTAACGAATCGACATGTGCCGGGGAGAGTAAAAAGGCTTTCGCTGCCGGTTTCGAGCGAAGCGGGATGGTATTCAAGCCCCAAAAGATGCAGCACGTAATGGGAAGAAGCCCGTTTACGGAGGGCGGGGCAAATAATGCAGGAGACAGAGAATTCAGTGCCTCCTGAGAGGCTTGCCGGTAGTATGCCCTTCCAGGGCATACTACCGGCCCCCGGCTTTGCCGGGGGACGGAGTTGTCAAGCGGCAAGGCCGTCAGTTCAAAACCATTGCTTTTTGCGTCAATATACCTTTGCGGCCGGGGCCTTTCAGGATCATTCCGCCGCGCCGCATCCGTTCATTTGAAAATGAGGCTGGCCATGCTGGCCGGAAGGCATTCTGGGGAACCGGCACAGCATTTTCAGCTTTACCAGTGCTTCACCATTACCGGCGCGCCGGTTTGGAGGGATTCATAGCCCGCATATACAAGCTCCACGCCGCGCAGGCCGTCCACTACGCCCGCATTGATGGATGGCAGGCCCTTCTCCACTGCGTCGCAGTAATCGCAGAAGACCTCGCCGTGCTCGCGCACGATATTGTTGGCATACAGTGTCTCCAGCCTTCCCTGCGTATAGAAATCGATGCGCTGGTTGTTGTAAATATCCATGGAAACCGTGCCCTCTGTGCCCACAATGCGGAAGGTGACGTCGCCCCACATGGGGTCCCGCCCCATGCGGGACCATGTGGTATCAATCTGATACACCGCGCCGTCCTGCAGCGTGCCCTGAAGCACGCCCACATCTTCGCCGTCGATATCATCGTGCAGCGCATGCTCTGCCATAGCCTGCACCGTGGCGAATTCACTGCCGGTATACCAGCGGATGATGTCCGCCACATGCACCGTATGGTCCACGATGCACCCGCCGCCGTTTGACGCCGTGTGCTTCACCCATTCCGGCGCGCCGGGCTCATACATGCAGCCGTGGTTTGTCGCCATCACGGCTTTGATGCGCCCCAGCTTTCCTTCGTCGATCAAGCGTTTCACCGCACGCACGGTTGTATTAAAGCGCACGGGGAAGGTCGTCACAAAGCGTACGCCCGCCTGCTCCACTGCATCGCGGATGGCCGCCGCGCTTTCGGGCGAAATGGCGATGGGCTTGTCGCAAAGAATATCCTTGCCCGCCCCTGCAGCCGCGATGCAGTCCTGCGCATGGCGGTCGTTTTTCGACGTCACCAGCACCGCCGTGATGTCCGGGTCGACCAGAAGCTCGTCACGGGTGGCATACCAGCGCGCGCCGAACTGTTCAGCCCATGGGCGTGCGAACGCCTCGTCCGGGTGGCAGATGGCCGCCACCTGCAGCTTTTTTCCCAGATAGCGCAGGGCCGGAATATGGTTGCCTCGCGAATGCGGGTGGTCGAGGCTCAGAATACCCAGTTTCACCATAATCACAGCACCTCCAGTCCGTTGGAATAAACCTGTGCGCAATCACAGAACGCAGCCTGTTTCCCCAGCATATGCCCCTGAGGGCTGGAGTCGGGCCGCCACAGAATTAAAGCGTTTCGGCTGACAATCTCAAAATTTTCCGACACGTCCTCGCCCTCGTCAAAAAACAGGCGCGCAATGGCCCCGCTTTCATAGCGGCGCATCAAAAGGGCCGCGCCCGGCGTGTCCAGACGGCTTTCATCCACTGTGCTGCCCAGCAGAGCGTTCAGGCGGGCGTCCCAGCATTTCAGCGCGCCGGGGATGCCCTGCGCGCCGCAGGCGCACTGCACCGTCACCTCTGCAATCTGGCCTGCCGGCTCCTTTTTCAGCAGGCGCGCACAGGCCTCGTCCCACGGATGCCCTTCAAAATACCATGCTCCGTTCATTGTCGGCCTCCTTATACCTTGTTGTTTGCGCGTTTGGTGCTGAGGATGTCATAAGTGATGGCCGCAATCAGCACAACGCCCTTTACCACGCGCTGATAGTAATCGGGAATGTTCATCATGGTCATGCCGGTCATCAGCACGCCCATGATAAGCAGGCCCACCACCACGCGCACAATTTTGCCCTCACCGCCGGTCGTGCTCACGCCGCCCAGAACGACGGCCGTGATAATATCCATCTCATAGCCTTCGCCGCCCTTCGGCTGGCCGCTGTTGACGCGGCTGAGATACACCACGCCCGCCAGCGCAGACAGCATGCCGCACAGGCCGTATACCGAAAATATCACCCGGCGCACGCTTACGCCGCTGAGGCGGGAGGCCTCCACATTGCTGCCTATGCCGTAGACATACCGGCCGAAGGAAGTATGCTCCAGCACAAAGTAACCCGCCACAAAGCAGCATGCCATTACGATGACTGGCACAGGGATGCCCAGCAGGTACCCCTGGCCAAGGAAGGTGAACGAGGCGGGGATATCATACACAGGCAGGCCGCCGGACAAAATGTACGCAAGGCCGCGCAGGATGCTCATAGAGGCCAGCGTGGCAATCATGGGTGGAATTTTCACCTGATAGACAAAAAAGCCGTTGAGCAGCCCTACCAGCGTGCCGAACAGCAGTGTGGCCAGCACAGCCAGAAGCGGATGGATGTTCAGGGACGTCATCATCATTGCGCAGCACACCGAGGACGCGCCTATCAGCGAACCCACGGAAATATCAATGCCGCCGGTGATGATGACCATCGTCATGCCCACCGCCACAATGCCGTTCACAGCCACCTGGCGCAAAATATTCAAAAAGGTGGAGGCAGAAAAAAAGCCCTCTGCCACAATGGAAAAGAACAGCACCATGCCTGCGAGCACCAGATAAATGGCGTACCGCGAAAGCTGAAGCCTGTTCTGCTTTGTTTGTGTTTTCATATGCTCACTCTCCGAAATGTTGAAATTCGAGGACAGGCGGCACGGCAGCGCCGCCCGCGTACAGGGCTCTCAGTTCGCGGCCAGTTCCATAATGCGCTCCTGCGTGATGCTTTCGCCGGAAAGCTCGCCGGCAATGGCGCCTTTTTTCATCACCAGCACCCGGTCGCACATGCCGATGACCTCCGCCATCTCTGAAGATATCATGATGATGGTCTTTCCCTGCTCGCTGAGGCTTCGCATCAGCTGGTAGATCTCGCGCTTGGCGCCCACGTCAATGCCGCGTGTGGGCTCGTCAAAAATCAGAATATCGCTGTCTGTGGCCAGCCACTTGCCCAAAACCACCTTCTGCTGGTTGCCGCCGGAAAGTGTGCGCGTGGGCTGTGCCGCAGAATAGCAGCGGATGCGCATGGCCTGAATGTAGCGGTCCGTCACCTCATTTTCTTTCTTTTTGCTGATGACGCCCATGCGCGAAACTTTATTCAGGCTGGCGTAAGTGATATTGAAATCAATGCCCTTTTTCAGCAGCAGGCCCTGCGCCTTGCGGTCTTCCGTGATAAGGCCTATGCCTGCCTCAATGCCCTGCCGCGTGCTGCGGATATCCTTCTTTTCGCCGCGTATCGAGACAGTGCCCGAAGTGGTGCGGTCCGCACCGTAAATGGCCCGCGCCAGCTCTGTGCGCCCTGCGCCCACAAGGCCCGCAAAGCCCAGTATCTCGCCCCTGCGCAGCGAAAAAGAACAGTCGCTTATGCGCCGGTTCGTCAGGCCCTTTACCTCCATCAGCACCTCGCCCACAGGCGTCTGGCGCGGCGGGTAATCGTTGGTAATCTCGCGCCCCACCATCAGGCGGATAAGCATGGCGCGGTCTGTCTGTGCGGTGGGCAGCGTCTGCACCAGCTGCCCGTCCCGCAGGATGGTCACCGTATCGGACAGGCGGAAAATCTCTTCCAGCCGGTGGGAAATATACAGGATAGAGATGCCCTTTGACTTCAGGTGGTCTACTATCTCGAACATCTTCTCAATTTCGTTGGTAGTCAGCGGCGCGGTGGGCTCGTCCATAATCAGGAAACGGATGTCCTGCGACACCGCCTTGACAATCTCCACGATCTGCTGCTGGGCGATGGTGAGCTCCCGCACCTTTGCATTGGGGTTTATCTCTACGCCCAGCTCTGCAATGCGGCTTGTACATTCGTCCAGCATCCGCTTTTTATCCAGCACCGGGCCCTTTTTCAGCTCTCTGCCGAAAAACAGGTTCTCCACCACCGTCAGGTGCGGCATCAGGTTCAGTTCCTGATAAATCACACCCACCCCCATCTGTTTGGCAAGGGACGGGTTGTTGTGCTCTATTTTTCTGCCGTCGAACCAAAGCTCGCCTTCCGTGGGCTCATGGGCGCCGGTGATTACTTTAATCAATGTAGATTTTCCGGCCCCGTTTTCTCCCACCAGTGCACGCACCTCGCCGCGGCGGATGTTCAGCGAAACATCCTTGAGGGCCACAACGCCTGCAAAGCGTTTGGTGATGTGCCTGAGTTCCAAAATGTTTTCTTCCATGTGTCGCTCCTTCGCCCTTCCGGTTCGGCATTTGAGGCGGCCGGCGCCTTCCCTGCCGGAAGGCGCCGGCCGCCCTGGCCTCTCCGGGCTGCGGGCCCGGCTTATTTATACTCGTCGATATTGGTAGAATCCACAACCTTCATCGGGATGACAATAGTCTCTTCAATGGGGCCTTCCTCTATAACGCTTACGGCTGTATCTACAAAGGTCTTGCCGGACTCAAAGGGCTGAATATCCACGGTGGCGCGGTAAATGCCGCCCTCCTTGATTTTTTCCAGCGCCTCATCCGTGGCGTCCAGGCCGCCGATATACCAGTTGTCGCTGGCCTTGTTGGCGGCCATCACTACTTCATAGGCGCCCAGGGCGCCGGCGTCGTTCACGCACACCAGCACTTCCACATCGGGGTTTGCCTGCAGGATATTCTCCATATTGGCCATGCCCTTTTCAGGGTTGTTGGCGCTTTGGCGGGCGACAATCTCGGCATCCGGCGCCTGGCTCAGAATGCCGTCCTGAATGCCGTCGCCGCGCGCAATGATAGATTCCAGCTCGGGGTAATCGAAGATAGCCACTTTCGCCTTGCCGCCCAGCTTTTCCGTAATCCATTTGCCCGCGTGCTCACCGATGGTAAAGCCGTAGTCATACTCCGGCACAGTCAGGAAGGCGTCAGAGCCCTCTACATTCTGGTTTGCCGCAATGACGGGGATGCCAGCCTCATGCGCCGCCTCCACAGAGGGGATGAGCGCCTGCTCGTCAATGGGGCTGACAATAATGGCGTCCACGCCCTGCGCAATGAAGTTTTCAAACGCCGTCACCTGGTTGGCGGCGTCCGCCTTGCCGTCGTGAATAATCACCTCATAGCCCAGCTCTTCACAGCGCTCTTTTACACCGTTGCATACTTCCACGAAATACGTGTTGGACAAATCCTGGCAGGTATACGCTATCTTCAGCGGTTCTCCATCTGCTCCGCTGGAAGCGCCAGATGCAGCCGAAGAAGGGGCCGCACCGGAAGAACACCCGGCCATCATGCTTACAGACAGTGCAAGCGATGCCATAACAGCCAAAAACTTTTTCATCGTTATACTACCTCTTTTCTTGAATCACTTTTTTCCTTTCTTTTGTAACCGGATACTGGCTTCTTTCTTTTTCCGGGCGCCTCGGAAGCCGTCAGATTCGCCAGAACTCTTATCAGGATAGTAGTTGATTTTATCAAATTAATCAATAACGTTCCTCTTTTATTGCTTTTTTGTACAAAAAAAAAAAAAAATAGTATAAATTTTATGTGCTTGGCGAGCCGGCATAGCGTTCAACAAGCCGCCGCCCTGCAGCCTTCTTCCGGCCTGGAGAATGCCGCCCGCCGCTGTTTTTCATAATAAAAATGCAGCGGGCAAAAGCAGATGCCTTTGCCCGCTGCACGGCTGTTTTTTCCACAGTATGGTTTAAGTGCAGTTTCAGCCTTTCATAATTCAAAAGACCGCTGTACTTATGGACGATTTTTAGAGAACTCTAAAGCCAATTTGGTCTAAGCTTAGTCTAAGCTTTTTTGTCTTTCATTGTCAAAACCAGTGCCAGACAGCCTGAACTGAAAACATGAAAAACCGCACTGCAAAGCCATTCTCGGCTATACAGTGCGGTTTTCAATGGCCGGAGCGTAATTATAGGACTGAACGAAACCCACTAGTATCAGCGGTTTGCGGGCAGCAAGCAAGAGGTTTTTCCAATAATTTTGAAAAAAGTACGGTCTACTTTTTTGTATACATAGATTATTTCAGGATAATCATCTGTATTCTCACCTATTTACTTATGGACATCAGCAGCCTTTCTAATTTTTCTAATAAGTAATCCGCAGGTTCAGCACCATTCAGCTTTTGATATAACATTTTCACTAAATCGTCATCAGTAATATTCAAAATTAGTTTTCCACTTTCCTTTAAACACCCCGCAGCGGCAATGGATGCATTTTTTGTAAATCCTTTTCGTGAAATAATAATTGCAACATTACGAAGCGCCGCATTAAATAAATATTTTTCTGTAATAAAAATCATATTTTGTGGTAAAGACTGTGCATAATTTTTAAACTCAAAAACAATAAAGCGAGAATTATAGTGATTGATTAACAACTCCCAGAAGGCACTGGTTCCTTTTAAGGAGCATAATAAATCCATACGAAAAAGTTCATCACCAGTTTTGTGTTGGTTAGAAGTAATCGTAAACTCTTTACCAAATAAATATTGTATGATGTCTGTGCAAACCTCCTCATACTCTTGAAAATTTTTCTTTCCCGCTTTACAATTATTAAGACGAAATTTCAGATTACATATATCTTCTTTGGAATTATCTTCTATATTCTTAATAATTACAATGTCAGGATGCCAGCCACAGGAGGGGAATGGCTTGATACCCGATATTGGGAAATAGGTTAATTGCATTAGGTCGTTTAAAAGTTCAGAGTTATCCTTGGAGTAGAATAGAAGATTAGATATGTCCCACAATGTAATATTGTACTTTTTGAAAACATTTTCTTTAAAAGATTCTGAGACTTCACAAAATACTATTAACAGGCCTCTAAATCTTTTATTGCTATCTACATATTTTTGCATTTGAGCAACTGCAAGTTCAAGTGTTTGAATTGGTATTTGGCGGTTGCGATAACTTTTACACTCGACTAAAAGCGTTTCATTCTCTACATGAAACAAAAAGTCTCCAAAATCACAGCTCTTCCGTTCCAGTTCAAGCTTGCCGTTAAATTGGCTTAATAATCGCGCGCAAAAGCCTTCAACAGCTAAACCATACGTATTGCTAGGTGTTAATGTAGGCATTATTAGGCCATCTCGAACTGCATCCTCAAAAGAATAACGGAAAATGCAAGTCGCATCTTTAAACCAACCTTTTTTTATTTCTCTGTCAGCAGTGAAGCCGATTAGAAAAGCATTATCAAAATATGCTTCTAATTCCTCATCAGTTGCATCAGCGCTATCAATGCTTATAACAAATTGAAAACAGGGTATATCCAAAGACTTTCTTAGCGCAGATCTAACGTTATTATATGTACCTAAAGCAACTGGAGCATCATACAGATTTCTATTGCTAAATACAATATTGCGTTGTTGCAATGTATATGCAATTTGATCTTTTATGCTCGTTCGTGATGTTAGGATTAGTAACTTGGCATTTCTATAACTTTTTTGTATTGACTCTACTAACTGTGCTAATATAGCGGTTTTCCCTGTTCCAGTAGCTAATTGAAGGAAAATACGGTGGTTGGATTGGAGTAAACTCTCCATAACTGCATTTACTGCCTGTATTTGATAATAACGAAGCTTTTGCTCCCTTTCCATACCTTTGTCCTCCTATAAAATTTGTGGAATATTACATGATACAACTGTATCACAACGGCTAAATTTTGTCACGCAAGTTTGCTTTCGAGTGTAATTATAGGCTTTTACCCAACTCATTATCCTGCAAGCCCGCGTGTTCATAGAAACAGCAAAAGACCGCCGACATAAGTCGACGGTCTTCTACAATGGTCCGAGTGGCGAGAGTCGAACTCACGGCCTCTTGAACCCCATTCAAGCGCGCTACCAAACTGCGCTACACCCGGACATTTGCCGTTTTTAACGGCAAGTGATATTATACGATGCTATCGCGCATTTGTCAAGCGGTTTTTCTCCTGATAGCCTGAGAAGTTCTGCCCGGCCTTGTGCGGCGGCGCCTGGCGGTACCTCTCGTAGCAGTATTGTATCAGCGCGTTGCGCTTTACAATGCCGATAAAGCTGTTTTTGCCGTCTATCACAGGCACAAAATTCTGGCGCATGGCCGCATGGATAAGATGGTCGATGTCTGTATCAATGGATACGCACGCATAATCGTGCTTGCGGGGAATGGACATCAGCGGCGTATCCTCCGCAGAGGAAAGGTCCAGCCCGGCGTTGTTTTTGATGAACCACAAAAGGTCCCCTTCCGTCACCGAGCCCACATATTCGCCCGCGCGGTTCAAAATAGGGATGGACGAGTAGCGGTGATATTCCATCTTTTCAAGGGCCTGCCGCAGGGTGAAGTCATCGTATAAGTAAGCCACCTCAGCTTTTGGCGTAAGGAAATAGAACAGGTTCATGATGTTTTATATAACCCCTTTATCAATTTTTTCGCCGCACCGGGCCGGCACGGCGGGGACATCGCTTTTGGAACCCAGTAACATTATAACACAGCCCATGTTTTTTTCCATGAATGAATTGTAAAATACCCCCCTGATTTGATATGATAATGAAAATGCCAAAATAGCTGCAGAAAGGTGTCCTTCTTTTGCCTGAACATTTTCCGTTTTGCCAAAACCGGTTTTACAGGCTGTGCCGCCGTGTATTTTTCTGGTGCACGGCGCTCAGCTTTTCGCTGCTGGCCGTGTGCAGCGCGGTGGTGACGGCCTATTTCCCCGCCGATTATACCGAAATACCCTTTCTTTCTGTTTCCGCCCTGCCCTGGGTGGCGCTGGGGTGCGGCGCCGCCTGCGCCGCGGGCGTTTGGCTGGTGCGGCGGCTGCGCTGTGCGCCGCCGCGCGCCCTGAAGCTGGCGGCCTGCCTGTGCGTATTTTTCGCAAGCGCAGTGTGGGCATGGTTCAACGGCGCCGCCCCTGAGGCAGACCGCGCCATGGTGTGCGCCGGGGCCAGCGGCCTTTTAGCGGGCGATTACAGCCTGCTGCGCCCGCTGGCCTATTATTCCCAGTTTCCTTACCAGCTTGGCACCACGCTTTGGGCCGCCCTGCTGGCGCGGCTGTTCGGCACGGGGCACCATTTTTTTGCCTTTGAAGTATGCAATGCACTGTTCGCCGCCGTGCTCACCTGGTTTCTGCTGGGCATCACTCAGCTTCTGACAGAGAGCCGCGCGGCCCTTATCGCAGGCGCGGCGCTGTGCATCGCCACGTTCCCCACCGCCCTGCTGAGCACATTTATTTACGGCACGCTGGCCTCCGCCGCCTGCTGTGCGGGGGCCGTTTACTATGCCATGCAGGCTGTGCGCAGCGGGCGGTGGCGCTGCTATTTTGCGGCGGGCGGCCTGATGGCGCTTGCCATGCTGGCAAAGCCCAACAGCGCAGTGTTTCTGGTTGGGCTGGGGCTTTTGTATATGCTGGCCGCGCTGCGCCAAAAGAAGCTGCGCCCTTTGGCCGGGCTGGCGCTGGCTGTAGCGCTGTGCCTGGCGGCCAGTGAGGGCATGCTGCTGTGCATGGAGGCAGTGAGCGGCTATGACCTGCACAGCGGCGAGCCCTTTGCCGCCTGGGTGGCCATGGGCCTTCAGGAGGGCCCGCTGGGGCCGGGATGGTTCAACCAATACAACGACATTCTCTATGTGCTGCACCAGGGCGACGGCGCGGCCATTACCGCCGAAGCCGTGGAAATGATAAAGGCCCGCTGCCTTGTATTTCTGCGCCAGCCCAGCTATGCCGCACATTTCTTCGGGCTGAAGACGCTGACGCAGTGGTGCGAGCCCACCTATGCCGTATTCTGGACAAGCCGCAGCGCCCTGCTGGAAAGCCTTGCCCCCGCCGCCGTGCGCGCCTTTTACGCGGGGCCCGTGCATCATGCGGCGGTGTTCGCCGCCGACGTGGTGCAGGCCCTTACCTATGCAGGCGCCGCCCTTGCGCTTTGGCTGCGCCGCCGCAGCCTGAGCGCCGAGGCGCTCGTTCCCGCTGTCATCGTGTTCGGAGGGCTTGTGTTTCACACCTTCTGGGAGGCAAAAAGCCTGTATATCTGGAGCTATGCCATTATGATGATCCCCTATGCTGCGGCAGGCCTTCCTGCCGCATATTCTGCTCTCCGCCTGCGACGGGCAAGGCGCAAAGCCCCGGCCGTCCGCAGCGCAGAACGCATATAATTTATCCGTTTTTTAAAAAAGTTTTATTGAATACGCCTTCAAGGTGTGGTATGATGAAAAAAAGCGTTCTGTTTTGGGCAGGGCGCTTTATTTGCAGGAGGGACATGTATGGAGCACCGCCTTATCAAGCTGTATTCCAAAAGCCACACCGTACCTTTGAAGGTACTGCCCGGGCACTTTGCCACCAACCACTCGCATGTGAACTTTTATATTGACATTACCACGCTGAAGACGCGCGTATCCGAGGCGGAGGAGGTAGCGCGCACGCTGGCGGGCAAATACATGATGAACACCGTGGTGGACACCATTGTCTGCCTGGACGGCACGCAGGTGATAGGCGCCCTGCTGGCGCAGGAGCTGACGCGCAACGGCCTTGCTTCCATGAACGCCCACAACACTATCTATGTAGTGACGCCTGAGCTGGACGCCAACGGCCAGCTTTTGTTCCGTGATAATTTGCAGCCCATGGTGCGCGGCAAGCATGTGCTTATTCTGATGGCCAGCGCCACCACCGGCATCACCATCCGCAAAAGCGCCGAGTGCGTGCAGTATTACGGCGGCGAGGTGGCGGGCATGTGCGCCATTTTTTCAGCGGTAAAGCAGGCCGAGGGGCACGAGGTGCACGCGGTGTTTCACTTGGAGGATGTGCCGGAGTATCAAAGCTTTGCCCCGCACGACTGCCCGCTTTGCAAGGCGGGCATGCCCATTGAGGCGCTGGTGAACAGCTTCGGTTATTCCAAGCTGTAACACCGGTGTAGGCGGCAGCGGCTTTGTGCAGAAATCAAACCCGCGCGTAAAATGCGCGGGCCGCACAAGGCCTGAAGAAGCATATTGCGGGCACGCAGCTTTAAGAGAGGGCGCGAAACTGATTCCGCCTGCAGCCCTTGCCACGCAGCCCGGAAAGAGGCGGTTTTCCGCCCGGGTGAAAGCCTTTTCGTTTTCAAAAGGCTGCTGCTCGCAGCTTGTCCCGTCCGCTGCCGGAGGCGAAAACCTTTTACAGGGCATCGCCTACGGCTCTGCCGGTGTTTTGTATGAAACTAAAAAAGGGCGGGTGCCATGCACCTGCCCTTTTGCTTTTCTTTTTGCTTTTTCGCGTTATTTCAGCGCGTCGCGCAGCGCCTGCGCCGTCTGCGCGGCGTCTTCGCTCATCACCAGCATCACCTCGCCGCCGGGCAGCGTTTCCACAATGGCGTTCTGGGCTATTTCATACTGGTCCTGCAAATACTGTTCAAACGCCCTGCGCTGGGCCGCCACATAGCTTTCCACCGCGGCCTGCACATCCTCCGTTTTGCCTTCGGCAGGCACAAAAATGCCCACCGCATAGGCGCGCACGTTCATCAGAGACATGCTTAAAGCATATTCCGAAAGCATGTCCTCCTCCAGCCCCAGCGTGCTGAGCATCATGGGCGCCATGGAGGCGGCGTCCTCCTCCGAGACCTCATACGGGTTCAGGCCAAGGCTCACCGTGCCGCCCGTTTTCCAGGTATAAATGGCGTCGCTCTCGTTTTCTTCGCTGCTGCGCGCGTCCACAATGGCCTGCACATAATCCTTCGGCTGCGCTGTGCTGCCGGGGGCCGTGCTGCAGGCGGCAAGCATACATACGGCAAGCAGCACACACGCAAGGCTGATCAGTTGTTTTTTCATATTCGTTCTCCGTTTCTTCTGCGGTTTTCTGCGCGGCATGCCGTGCCGCCCTGGCCATAGTATGGCTGCCCGGCGGCCTGCCCATACACGCGCAAGGGCAAGTATACCATGTTTTCCACCGGAATGGAAGCCCCCGAACGCCCCGTTTACAGAAGCCCCAGGGCCTGCTTCAGATGCAGGACGCGCAGCACCGAGGCCTCCACCTGCTCCAGCGGTATTTCGCCGCGCTGTACGGCCTGCACCACAGCCGTCACCTGCACTTCAAATTCCGTGCAGCACAGAAGGTCGTTGCCCGCCTTTACCGCCTGCACGGCGGCCTCTTCCGCGCCCATAAAGTCCCGGATGCCCCGCATATATAAATCGTCTGTCACCACCACGCCGTCAAAGCCCAGCTCTTCGCGCAGCAGCGCATGCACGCGCGGCGAAAGCGAGGCCGGCAGCGAGGCGTCCATGCACTCCACAATATTGTGCGACACCAGCACTGCGTCCGCCCCGGCCTCGATGCCTGCGCGGAAAGGCACAAGGTCCGCCTGCTCAAACGCTTCATAGCTGCGCGTATCGCGCGCGATGCCTGTGTGCGTGTCGGCATTGCCGCCATAGCCGGGGAAATGCTTCAGCACGCTGGCAACCCCCTGCCCGCCCATGGCCTGCACCACCTCCTTCACATATTCCGCCGTCTGCTGCGCCCCCTGGCCGAAGGCACGGGGGTAAATAAAATCTTTTTCGTTCGTGCTCACATCGCACACGGGCGCAAAGTTCATATTGATGCCCAAATCCTGCAGAAAAGCGCACTTTTCCAGCGTGTCGGCCCGCACCGCAGGCAGCCCGCCCGCCTGGAACAGCTGCTGGGGAGACGGAAACGGCGCAGAGCGGAAGGCCGGGTAGCGGCTGATGCGGTTGACCATGCCGCCCTCTTCGTCCACCGCGATAAGCAGCGGCACTGTGGCCGCCGCCTGAAGGCTTTGTATCCTTTCTGCGGCCTGCTGCGGCGTCCGGCCCTCAAAATCCTCTGAAAACAGGATATAGCCGCCCAAATGGTATTCGGCAGCCTTTTGCGCTGCGTCCCCGGCCGGGCAGCGCGCCAGAAACATCTGGCCCACCTTTTCCTCCAGCGTCATGCCGGCAAGAAGCCGCTGTGCTTCGTCCTGCACAGCACTTTGCGCCGGCTGCGGCAAAGCGGCCATGCCCGCCTGCTGCGCGGTGCTGCCGCTTTGCGTGAGACGCTCGCTTTTTGCGCCGCCCTGCCGCACCGGCGCAAAAAGCACCCATGCCGCGGCGCCGCACAGCGCCAGCACAGCCAGAATTGCCGCAGTTACACAGCCCCTATTCCTCATGGCCGCCCACCTGCCGCACCACGCCGTACAAAACCATTTCAAGAAGCTCTTCCGTGGCCGCCAGCATGGCGTGCACATCCGGCAGAGCGTCTTCTCCCGTGCGGCAGCGCATCAGCAGCGGCGCCAGCACGTCCGACACACCTTCCAGGTAGCACATGGCGCGCTCTGCATCCATGCCGGGGCGCAGCGGCATATGTGCCACGGCCTGCTTCAAAAAGCGGCGGTTCAGCTCGCTCAGGGGCTGGTGCAGCCGCGCTATCTGCTCTTTCAAATGCTTTGGCGGGCGCAGCAGGGCATTTTCAAACACGTTTTTCTCCTGCGCATGAAGCTGAAAAAAACGCTCGCGCCCCATAAAATACTGCCGCACAGCCTCAAAATCGCTTTTTCCCGCCAAAGCCTGCGCCTCGCTGGCCACATGCTGCGCCAGCAGACGGAACGTATGCCCCACGCACTGCAGAAACAGATCGTCCTTACCGGAAACATAGTGATACATCATCCCCTTGGAGATGCCGTGGGCAAAGCAGATGCCGTCCATGGTGACGGCATCGAAATCTTTTGTGCCGAACTCTGCCATGGCAGCCGCCAATATCTTTTCCCTGCTGCGCTGCTTGCGCTCCTGCTGTGTCATAGGCCTGCAGCCTCCTGCTTTCCGCAATTTGGTATATCAAAAGTATACCACAGTTCCCACAAAATACAAAAGGCGGCGCTCAAGCCGTTTCCGGTGCAGCAGAAGCTGTATTCTCCCTTGCCTTTCTGCATAAATCTGTTCCTTGCCCATACTGGTATTTCTATGCCTTATTCTACCATTTCCACCGGCTATTTTAATGGCCCTTGCCCGGCACCCTTGTTCCACTGCCTCGCATATATTTCTGCCGCCTTATTCGCCGCCTTACAGGCAGCACAAAGCGGCACAAACCGGTACAAAACGAATGCATAAACAACAGCGCAAAAGCGCGCAAGTCAGGCCCCCGGCCAAGCCGGGGGCTTGCGCAAGCCCCGGAAGAGCACACTGATGGCAAGCCTCCCAAGAGGCGCTGAATGCTCTGTCTTTTGCCTCGCCTGCCCCGCCTCCCGTAAACGGGGTTCTTCCCGCTGCGTGCTGCAGCTTTTGGGTATTGAATGCCCTCCCGCTGCGCTCGAAGCCGGCAGCGAAAGCCCTTTTACTCTCCACGGCACAGCCGCGGGGTGCCGTTCCGCTCATGCGGCCAAGGCCCTGGTTTGGCCGGGGGCCTTGCGTATGTGTAAAAAGCAGCCTGCCGGCAGGCTGTAAACGGGCATTGCTTTTTCAGAGTACCTCTTTTCCCAAGCGCAAAGCTGCTTTCCGCTTTCCGCCCCGCCCGAAGCTTGAAGCGAAAGCCTTTTTACCCCCACGGCACAGCTGCGGGGTGCCGTTCCGCTCATGCGGCCAAGGCCCTGGTTTGGCCGGGGGCCTTGGGTATGTGTAAAAGAGCAGCCTGCCGGCAGGCTGTAAACGGGCATTGCTTTTTCAGAATATCTCTTTTCCTAAGCGCAAAGCTGCTTTCCGCTTTCCGCCCCGCCCGAAGCTTGAAGCGAAAGCCT
>JBKYIE010000002.1:37823-54121 GCA_047030735.1 Ruthenibacterium sp. | reverse complement strand
TTTTACCCCCCACGGCACAGCTGCGGAGTATCGTTTCGATAAAAGAAAAAGCCGGGAAGATGATGATATATCGTCATCTTCCCGGCTTTTCGTGGTTGGGCCAGCTGGATTCGAACCAGCGCAGTGACGGAGTCAAAGTCCGTTGCCTTACCGCTTGGCGATGGCCCAGTAAGACAAGAACGGCCAACCCTAGCGGATTCGCCGTTCCTGTAAATGGGGTGGGTAATGGGACTCGAACCCACGACACCCAGATCCACAATCTGGTGCTCTAACCAACTGAACTACACCCACCATATTTGGTGCGCCCAAAGGGACTCGAACCCCCGACCCACTGCTTAGAAGGCAGTTGCTCTATCCTGCTGAGCTATAGGCGCGTATCTGAGTCTCCAAAGTTCCGCCTATCCATCTTACAATAGCGGGGCGCAAAAGTCAAGAAAAAATTGCCGTGCAGGGCAAAAAATATGCACATATCCCCGCGCGCCCCGCCTGCCGGGCAGGGGAGTACAGCCCCGCCCGGCAAAGCGCGCCGCAGCATACACCTTCAGGCGTCCTCCGCCTCGCCGCCCTGAGGCAGGGCCGTGACGGTGCGCAGCTTGCGCTGTATCTGCCTTGTGCGCACGCCCACCAGCTTTTCCAGGTCTGCCCCGGCCAGCTCGATGCGCTTCTGCGCCTGCGCCAGCGCCTCGCCGAAGGTTTCAAACTCGCTTTTTACAGCGCCCAGCACCTGCCATACCTCGCTGGAGCGCTTTTGAATAGCCAGCGTGCGGAAGCCCATCTGCAGGCTGTTCAGCAGCGCCGCCATGGTGGTGGGCCCGGCCAGCACCACCTTGTACTGCGTTTGCAGGCTTTCCACCATGCCGCGGCGCACAAGCTCTGCATAAAGCCCCTCTACCGGCACGAACATCACCCCGAATTCAGTGGTCTCGGGCACATGCACATATTTGGTGTGGATGTCCTTTGCAAAGGTCTTTACCCGCTGCTCCAGCACCTTGGCGGCCGTCTCCACCTGGACGGCGTCCGCAGCGTCGTATGCCTCCAGCAGCGCGCCGTAGGCGTCCGCGGGAAATTTTGCGTCAATGGGCAGCCACACGGGCTCGTCCCCATCGCCCGGAAGGCGCACGGCATATTCCACGCGCTCGGTGCTGCCGCGCACGGTGGCGATGTTCTCGGCATACTGCTCCGGCGAGAGGATCTGCTCCAAAATAGCGCCAAGCTGTATCTCGCCCAAGATGCCCCGTGTCTTTACGTTGCTGAGCACCTTTTTCAAATCGCCCACGCCCGCGGCAAGCGTCTGCATCTCGCCAAGGCCCTTATACACGCTCTCAAGCTGCTCCGACACGCGCGAGAACGACTGGCGCAGCTTTTCATCCAGCGTTTTCTGCAGCTTTTCGTCCACCGTGCGGCGCATTTCATCCAGCTTTTTGGCGTTGTCCGCCTGCATGGAGGAAATGCGCGTCTCCATGGTGGTGCGGATGTTTTCCAGCTTCTGCTCGCTTTCCACAGCCGAGTTTTTCATGCGCGTCTCTACAAGCTGAAGCTGGTCTGTCACCGTCTTTTGAAGGGCGGCCTGGCGCTGGGCAAGCTGCTCGGTAAGCTCGCGGATGCGTGTGTTCTGCGCGTCCGACGCCTGTTTTTGCGCCTCGGCCTGAAGCTGGGCCGTCGTCTGGATGGCGCTGTGCACGTTCGCCACAAGCTCAGTGCGCACCTCGCGCAGCTCGCCGCTTATTTCGTCCCGCAGGCGGGCAATGTCCTGCCCTGTTGCAGCCTGCTTTTGCCGCGCCAGAAAGCAAAGCAGCGCCAGCAGCGCAGCAGCGCCGCTCAGCGCCAGCGTGATAATATCCAATGTCATGATGTTTCCCCTTCCCTTGCATGCGCGCGGGCGCATGCTCATAAATATAGTATACGAGGAACAGCGAAATTGCGCAATATGGAAAAAGGCGGCGATTCATGATGTTCAGAAGAAAAAAATATATCCGCAAGCTGTGGTTTCTGGCATTTTTCATGGCGGCGGCGGTGGCGGCCGGGGCCCTTGTGAAAAGCCGGCAGCCTGCGGCGCTGTGCCGCAACGAAGACCTTGTGTATTTCATGCAGGCGATGGAGCAGGAGGCCGATGCGGACGACGGCAGCCCGGATGAAGAAAAGGTGGTGTACCTTACCTTTGACGACGGCCCCAGCAAGGTGACGGAGGATGTTCTGGACATTTTGAAGGAAGAGGGCGTGCCCGCCACATTTTTTGTGATAGCCGCTGAAAACAATGAAAAATACCTGCCCGTGCTTTCGCGCACGGCCAGTGAGGGGCATTTAATAGCCCTGCACAGCGGCAGCCATCAGTACAGCACCATCTATGCCAGCCCCGAGGCCTTCTGGCAGGACCTTGCCGGGCTGCGCGAAAAGCTGACGCCGTATGTGGGCAACGCACAGATGAATATTCTGCGCTTTCCCGGCGGCAGCACAAACACCGTAAGCCGCAAATACGGCGGCAGCAGCATCATGAAAGAGCTGAAGGCCCAGGCGGAAACGTACGGCTTCCGCTATGTGGACTGGAATGTATGCGCCAACGATGCGGTGGGCGGCCGCCACTCGCCCTCTGAAATTTACAAAAACGTGGTGGAGGAAGCCGCAGGGCATAACACCTGCGTGGTGCTGATGCACGACACAAAAAAAGAGACTGTGCAGGCCCTGGGCGATATCATCCGCTGGTTCAAAAATGCGGGCTACCGCTTTGACACGGTAGACCATATGCCCAAAAGCACCTGAGGCATATTTTTCCCGCACAGGCAGAGCAGGGCCCCGGCAAAAGCCGGGGCCCTGCTCTGCCTGTTGTCTTATTTGTTTTAGCGAAACAACGCCCCGCGGCTGTGCCGGGGGAGTAAAAAGGCTTTCGCTGCCGGCTTCGAGCGGAGAGGGATGGTATTCAATGCCAAAAAGCTGCAGCACGCAGCGGGAAGAATTCTGTTTCCGGGAGGCGTGGCAAATGATGCAGGGGACGGCGTATTCAGCGCCTCCTGAGAGGCTTGCCGGCAGTATGCCCTTCCGGGGCTTACGCAAGCCTCCGGCTGAGCCGGGGGCCTGACGATGCGTCCGGGCGCGCAGGGCAAAATGAGCGTATCCCCGCCCGGCGCCGCCTTTTTTCAAAGCGGGAAGGGGCAGGCCATGCGGCCTGCCCCCCTTCCCTGCAGGCCAGTCCGCCGCCTTGTGCGCCTCTGTGCGATGCCTCACACACCCGTTTTCGGGTTTTGCTTCTGGCCCGCACCGTCTGCGGGCGCGGGGGCAGGCGCCGGGGCGGGCTTTTTCTCCAGCGCCGCAATGGCCTCCAGAATGGCCTGCGCCATGGCGTCCACCTCGGCCTGCTGCGCTTTGCTCTTTGTGCGGTCTACTGCGTTCACCGCCGCCGTCACGGCTGAAAAATCTGTATAATCCGCCGCATGCAGGGCATTCGCCTGCTGTATGGCCGCATCCACCCGCGTGTAGTCTGCGGGCAGGTTTCTCTCATCCCACGCAAAGGTGGGGTGCTTTATTCCCATCACCCATGTCACGCCGCTTTGTGCGTTGGCATTCAACTCGTCCACCAGCGCGGCATCAGCAAAGCTTTCCACCTGTCTGCCGCACCGATTCTGGTCGAAATTAGGGTCTGCTTCGGCAGTGCCTGCATCCCAGTCCACCACAAGCTGTACCACGGCGTTCACCTCACCCGTCAGTGCGGGCCACAAACAATTCGTCACAGTTCCATATTCGTCTATTGCTGCAATGTAGGTTACGTTTCCCATTGACCCACACTGCACCTCACTTAGTGCCGCCACGCAGTTGGTGATGGTGATGCCATAGGGGCCCGTGAAGTCGAAATGAGCCCCCAGAATGCCGCCGCAGGCCGCCTGGCTGCTGGCAACGTCCAGTGAACCTGCAAAATAACAATCTGCAATAAGCGAGTTTTCTGCCACAGTCTCCCACTGGCCCACAAGGCCGCCCACTGTCGGCGCGGGGCCTCCGACCTCCTGCGGGGGAAACGTACTTTTTACATCGACATCAGAGCCGCACCCCACGACGCGCGTACCGGCAGTAGCCTGCCCCACCAGCCCGCCTATCAGAATGTCAGTAGCGCACGTCAGCGTTCCCGATGTACTGCAGTTTTCTATGGTAGAAGCATTCGCCCATGACGCCAGCACGCCTGTATGCAGCCTTGTATATTCGCCAGTTGTATTGATTTGTGCATTTTCAATGCGCAGATTTTTCACTACCGCCTTATCTATCACACCAAACAGCCCTGTGCGGCGTTCGTCCTCGCCGCCATTATTCAAGTTGCGTATCACGTGCCCTTGTCCGTCAAAGCTTCCTTGAAATGCCCGGCTGCCCGCAGTGGCATTTTCCGAAATGGCGTGCCACTCGCGGCCCGCCAAGTCCAAATCCGCCTCAAGCAGGATGGTCTTGCCCGCAAATGTCACAGGCGTCTCCCCGTTCGTAAGCTGAGAAAGCCCAGCCAGGTCTTCAGCGGAACCCAAAACGAACGTGTCTGCGTCCGGGGCGGCATCATACCAGCTTGTATCCGCCGTGCCGTCCCAGGTGTCCACAGCAGCTTCAGCAAATGCCCCTGCGGGCAGCAGGCAGGCGAGCAGGGCCAGCGCCAGCACGGCGCCCACAGGCTTTTTCCATTTTTTCATGCCTTTTCTCTCCTTCACAGGTTTTCGGCCCCGCTTTTCCTTGTGCGTGAAACAGGCGGTTTCTCCGGCACCGGCCGGAGAAACAGAAAGGGGCCCCTTTCTCAGCGCCGCCGTGCGCGGCGCTTCATATCCAGATTTTACCGCAGCTCACGCGGAAAAGCAAGCATTTTCACGCGCGCGGCGCGTCAGCTCAACAGCATGCGGTCGTTGGCAAAGCCGCCGCTGCTCACGGCCTCAAACTTTGCCAAAAGGTCGGCAACATGCAGCCCTGCCTTTTCTTCGCCCTGCACGTCATAGATAATCTCGCCCTCGTGCATCATCACAAGGCGGTTGCCGTATTTGATGGCGTCCTTCATGTTGTGCGTAATCATCAGCGTGGTAAGGCGGCCCTCCTGCACAAGCTGGGCAGAAAGCTCCAGCACCCTGGCGGCTGTTTTAGGGTCCAGCGCGGCGGTGTGCTCGTCCAGCAAAAGCAGCTTCGGCTTTTGCAGCGTGGCCATCAAAAGCGTCAGCGCCTGGCGCTGCCCGCCGGAAAGCAGGCCCACCTTGGCGGTGAGGCGCTCGTCCAGCCCAAGGCCCAGCGGCTTCAAAAGCCGCTTGTATTCCGCGCGCTCCTCGCGCGTGATGCCGGTGCGCAGCGTGCGCGGCTGGCCGCGGCGCTTTGCGAGGGCAAGGTTCTCTTCTATCTGCATGGTGGCGGCGGTGCCCGTCATGGGGTCCTGAAACACGCGGCCGATATATTTGGCGCGCCTGTGCTCGGAAAGGCCCGTCACGTCTACCCCGTCGATGAGAATGTGCCCGGAATCCACCGGCCACACGCCCGCCACCGCATTCAGCAGCGTGGATTTGCCCGCCCCGTTGCCGCCGATGACGGTGACGAAATCGCCCTCGTTCAGCTTCAGGCTCAGCCCGCGCAGGGCCTTTTTCTCGTTGACGGTGCCCGCATTGAACGTTTTGCAGATATCCTTTACCTCAAGCACGCGCGCCGCCCCCCTTCTTTTTGCCTTTGCCGGGCTTTGTAAAATAGCGGCCCTTCCAGTAGGGAATAGCCAGAAACAGCGCCACCACCAGCGCGGTAAGCAGCTTGAGGTCGTCTGTGGAAAGGCCCATGCGCAGCACCACCTGAATGACCACATAGTACACCACCGCGCCTATCACAGAGGCAAACAGCTTGAGTGCGAAATTGTGGAACACACGGCCGAAGATGACCTCGCCGATGATGACGGCGGCAAGCCCGATGACGATAGCGCCGCGGCCCATGTTGATGTCGGAAAAGCCCTGGTACTGCGCCAGCAGCGCACCCGAAAGCGCCACAAGGCCGTTCGATATCATCAGCCCCAGCACCTTGGCAAGGCTGGTGTTGATGCCCTGCGCGCGCGCCATGGCCGCATTGGCGCCCGTGGCGCGCAGCGAGCAGCCGCTTTCCGTGCCGAAATACCAGTACATCAGCCCAATGACGGCGGCCGCAGCCAGCGCCAGCACCAGAATGGGGTTTGAAAGCCCTGCCTCGCGCACATGGCGCGCGCTGACCACAAGGCCGTATTTATCCACACTGACAGGCAGGTTTGCCTTGCCTGTGCCCGTGCCGAAGCCCATTACGCGCAGGTTTACGGAATACAGCGCAAGCTGCGTCAAAATGCCCGCCAAAATGGGCGGGATGCCGCACGCCGTGTGCAGAAGGCCCGTTGCCATGCCCGCCAGCATGCCCGCGGCCACAGCGGCCGCCATGGCCGCCCATACCGGGCAGCCGTTCAGCACCAGCAGCACACATACGGCGCCGCCTGTGCCAAGGCTGCCGTCCACCGTCAGGTCGGCCACGTCCAGAATTCGGTAGGTGATATACACGCCTATTGCCATGATGCCCCAGATAAGCCCCTGGGCCGCAGCGCCCGGCATCGAGTTCAGCAGCCCCGTTACAAAATCCATTCTTCCTGATCCCCCCTGAAAGCCTGTCTGCGCACGCAGGAGGCGGGCCGCTGCCGCAGCGCCCGCAGGCCTCCCCATGCATATTGTTCAGTATAACAAAAAGCAGGGGAAAAGGAAAGCCGCCCCTGCTTTTCGCTTTTGGAAGGCCGCGTGCAAAGCGGCATGCGCCTCTTTTCACACGCGAGCCTCCGGCGCCGCCCGGCGCTTATTCCTCCGCAATGGCCTCGTAACCTTCGGGCGGGGTGATATTCAGCGCCTGGCAGTTGGCGGCGTTATACTTCTTTGTCACATTGGCCGCCGTGCCCACCGGCATGGCAGAGACGTCCGCCCCGTTTGCCAGTATCTCGCAGGCCATCTCGCCGGTGGCATAGCCAAGGTCATAGTAGTCGATGCTCAGGGTGGCAACGCCGCAGCCGCGGCAGATGCCCTCTTCCCCGGCAATGACGGGCACGCCCGCGGGCAGCACCACGTTTGCAATGGCCTCGGTGTTGGAGGCGGCGGTGTTGTCTGTGGGGATATAGATGACATCGCACGCGTCACAGGCGGCCTGCGCCACGCTGGCGACGTCGTTCGTATCGGTGAAGGCAAACCATTCCACCGCGTAGCCGTACTCCTTCAAATAGCCCTCTATCTGCGTGCACTGGTACACGCTGTTCGGCTCTGCCGAGCAGTACAGAAGGCCGACGGTGCCCGCGTCCGGGAACAGCTCGTGCAGCATGGCGGCCTGCTCGTCCAGAGGGGCAAGGTCCGACGTGCCGGAGACATTCGTGCCCACCGTGCCTGTCCAATCGTCCAGCTCCAGCGCGGTGGCGTAATCCGTCACCGAGGTGCCCAGCACGGGCACGTCCGCCGTGGCGGCGGCAGCCGCCTGCAGGGGCGCCGTGGCGTTGGCCAGAATAAGGTCAACCCCGGTGGACAGAAAGCCGTTGATAATGGTGGAGCAGTTCGCCGAGTCGCCCGACGCGTTGCCCTCTTCAAACCTGACAGCGTCACCCAGCTTTTCCGTCAGGGCGTCCTTGAAGCCCTGGGTGGCGGCGTCCAGCGCGTCGTGCTGTACAAGCTGGCAGATGCCCACCGTATAGCTGGCCTCCGCGGGGCCGGCTGCGGAAGATACGCCTGTGCCCGCGGACGCGGGCGCGCCGCCGCATGCGGCAAGGCTGGCCGCCATAGCCGCGGCCAGCAAAGCAGATATAAGCTTTTTCATCTCAATTTCCCTCCACACGCGGCGCAAGGCACGCCGCTTGCTTTATTGCAATAAAGTATAGCACAGCCGTCCTGCCGTGCCAAGTGACGGAAAGCACTAAAAACATCCTCTGCACCCCCTGTTTTTTGCTTTTTTATACAGCCGCCCCCCTTCGCTGTGCCGCCCGCGGGAGGGAATTATGAAAAAAATTTGAATTTTCCCGCTTTACTGCCGCGCGGCGCGGTTTCACAATTGTAAATGCGGGCGCATTGTTGTATACTAAGACAAGTAAGAGGCCAAGGCGCGCTTTGCGCCGCCGGGCCCTTTGGGAAAGGAGGCTGCGCCTTGTTCGGTTATGTGCTGCCCTGCAAGCCGGAGCTGAAGGTGCGGGAATGGACGCGCTACCGCGCCTATTACTGCGGGCTGTGCAAGGAGCTGGGGCGCGAATACGGCCTGTTTTCCCGCTTTCTGCTGAATTACGACCTTGTGCTGCTGGCCCTGTGCGCAGACACGGCGCGCGGCGAGGCGCCTGCCGCCTGCAGCGAACGGTGCATTGCCAGCGCAGCAAAGCACCCGGTGCTGCCTGCCTCTGCGGGCACGCGCCTTGCGGCCAGCGCCCTGGCGCTGACGGCCTATTACAAGCTGGCGGACGATTTGCACGACGAGCCGTTTTTCAAGCGCCTGCCCAAGTGGTGCCTGCGGCCATTCATCGGCCATTTCCGCCGGCGGGCCGCAAAGGTGCTGCCCCAGGCGGACGAAGTGTTCCGCACGGCCAGCGCCGCACAGGCCGCGCTGGAAAAGCGCGGCTGCAAAAGCGAGGATGAGGCCGCCGAGCCCACCGCCCTGATGACACAGGCCCTGTTCGGCGCCGCGGCGCCGCAGGGGGCCGGGCATGCAGACCTTGCGCGCATGGGATATTTTCTGGGAAAAATTTTATATTATCTGGACGCCGCACAGGATTTTGAGGCCGATGAAAAAGCAGGCGCATACAACGTGTTCCGCCTGCGCGGGCTGGATATGCCCGCCGCGCACAGCCGCGCCAAAACGCTGTGCCGCCTGTGCGCCGCGCAGCTTGCGCAGCATTACAACTCCGCCTGCGCCGCCCTGCCCGGCCTGGCGGACCCCATTTTGCAGAACATATTCTTTCTTGGGCTGCCCGGCAGCATCGCCCGCGCGGGCCTGCCTGCACAGCGCAAGCCCCGGCCCGCCGTATAGGCGCCCATAAAAACGAACCGAAAAAAGGAGCATACAATGGATACAAACAATGCATACCGCGTGCTGGGCCTTGCGCCCGGCGCAAGCGAGGATGAAGTGAAGGCAGCCTACCGCACTCTGGCGCAGCAGTACGCGCCCGAATCGAAGCCCGAAGGCCCTGAGCGCCGGGAGGCCGAGGCCCGTATGGCAGAGCTGAACGACGCCTTCGATACGCTGATCAGCGTGCTGCGCACGGGCGTGAACACACAGCAGGCGGCCCAGGGCTCGCCGGACCGCGCCGCGGCCTACCGCGCCATCCGCCAGATGATAGACTCCGGCAACATCGACGGCGCGCTGGCCCAGCTTGGCGCCATGACGGGCGGTGCAAATGACGCCGAGTGGAATTTTTTGATGGGCAGCGCCTATTATTATAAGGGCTGGCTGGCCGAGGCCATGCGCTATTTCGAAGCCGCGTGCCGCCTTGCGCCGGGCAACCGCGAGTATGAGGCCGCGCTGCGCAATTTGCAGAACAATGCGGCGGGCGCCATGCCCGGCAACCCGTACGGCGCGCAGGGCCCCTATGGGGCGCAAGCCGTGGGCTGCTCGTGCTGCGACATGTGCATGGCCATGGCCTGTATGGATATGTGCTGCGGCTGCGGCCGGGGCGGCTGCTGATGCACCGCAAAAGCGAAAGCAGGCGCGTGGCCGTGGGCGGCGTGTTCGGCGCGCTGGCCCTTGTGCTGATGCTGGCGGGCGGGTTTCTGCCGCTTGCCACCTTTGCGGCCCCGGCATTTGCGGGCCTGCTTATTGTGCCGGTGGCCATTGAGTTCGGTGTAAAGACCGGCGTGCTTGTATATGCCGCCATCGGCCTGCTGGCACTGGTGCTGGCGGTGGATAAAGAGATGGCGCTCATCTTCATCTTTTTCCTCGGTTTCTACCCGCTTGCCAAAATGGGGCTTGAAAGGCTGGGCCGCCCGGCCGTGCGGTGGGCATGCAAATTTGCGCTGTTCAACGCCTGCGTGCTCAGCATGTATGCCATCATTCTGTTCGTGTTCCCCCTGCCCTCGGTGACGGCGGAATTTGAAGAGATGGGCAGGGCGCTGGTTTTTCTGCTGCTGGCGCTGGCAAACGTCACATTTTTTATTTATGACAAGGCCATCGAGCGCCTGACGGCGCTGTACTGCTGCAATATTCGAAGCAAGCTGCTGCGCTGAAGGCCGCCGCAAGGCCCGCGCAGCAGCTTTGCTTTTTTGGAGGTGCCCTTTCATGGAGCTTCGAAGCGGCGTAAAAACGCTGAATTATATAAAAAAATTTCTTCTGCGCGAAACAGACGGCATTCTGCCCTACCCCGTGCGCGTGCAAAAGCCCGTGCCGCAGGGCCGCGCTGGCACGCCGCTGCCGCGCGCGCTGCCCGCCGAGGCGGGCGTGCCGCCCGCGGCGCTGGAGGCGTTTCTGCGCGCGCTGGCCGGGCCGCAGCACGGCGCGCACACGGCCCTTGTGGCGCGCGGCGGCAGGGTGGTGTGCGAGGCGCAGTTTGCCCCCTATTCCCTTTCACAGTGGCATGTCACCCACAGCCTCGCCAAAAGCTTTGCAGGCACGGCTATCGGCATGCTGCGCGACGAGGGCAGGCTTTCGCTGGACGAGCGCGCGGCAGATATTTTTTCCGACAAATGCGGCTTTTTCACCTCGCGCCGCGCAAAGGCCGTGACGGTGCGCCATCTGCTCACCATGAGCAGCAGCTGCGGGTTCAAGGAATACGGCATGGTGCTGGAGGCCGACTGGGTTAAAGCCTTTCTGGACGCCGACTATGCCTTCGAGCCCGGTGAAAAAATGGAATACAACAGCATGAACACCTATATGCTGGCGGCCATTGTGCGGCGAAAGACGGGCGAGGGCCTGATGGAATACCTTCGCCCGCGCCTGTTCGAGCCGCTGGGCTTTTCCGACGTGGCGTGGGAGACCTGCCCCCTTGGCACGGAAAAGGGCGGCTGGGGCATGTATGTGCATCTGGAGGACGCGCTGAAGCTGGGCCTTGTGTACCTGAACGGCGGCGTATGGCACGCGCCGCAGGGCGAGGTGCGCATTTTCAGCAGAGAATGGGCCGAAGAGGCCACCGCGCAGAAGCTGGTGCGCCCCGAGACAGGCGAGGGCTACGCTTATCAGCTTTGGACGGACGAGGCGCGCGGCACCTATATGTTCAACGGCATGTTCGGGCAGTATGTAGTGCTTTGCCCAAGCCTTGACATGGCCGTCGCCGTGAATGCCGGGGCCGGCAACCTGTTCACGAAAAGCGGCACGCTGCGCGCCATTGAAGCCCTGTTTGCGGCCGTGCAGGGTGCTGCCGCGGATGGGCCGCCCCGCGACGGCGCGGCGCGGCTTGCCTTTGCGCTGGGGCACCTGCATTTCGGCATGCCCGTGCCGCCCTACCCGCGCGATGTGCCGCTGGGCGCGCGCCTGCGGCAGGCCTTCCAGCGCGCAGTGCGCCGCCTGCTGCCTGCGCCGGAGGCCGGGCTGGCACAGCTGTGCGGCAAAACGTTCCGCTTTGGCAAAAACTCCGCCAGCCTGCTGCCCATGGTGACGGCGGTGATGAACGACTATTACCCCAAGGGCGTGGAAAGCGTGCGGCTGGAGCAGGCAGACAGCAGCTTCCGCCTGCTGTGGGAGGCGCCGGGCGAAAGCCAGTGCGTGCCGTTTGTGCCCGGCGGCACCTGCGAAATGAAGCTGACTGCAGGCGGCAATGTATTTGAAACCGCGGTGCAGGCGCGCTTTACGCAGGATGAAGACGGCCGCCCTGTGCTTCGGCTTGCGCTGCATATGCTGGAAGAAAGCTCCTCCCGCATTTTGAAGCTGGTGTTCTGCCCCAGCGGCAGAGTAGAGCTGCGGCTGGATGAAACCCCGCCGCTTATGCTGGCGCTGCACATGCTGGAAAAGACGAGCCCCGGCGCGCTGCAGGTGAACCTGGAGCAGTTCAAAGACCTTGATTATTTGTGGTATTGTGTAGAGCGCACCTGTGCGCCCGTGCTGCAAAGCCTGCCGGAAAACGGGGACGGCGTGTTCCCGCCGGCCCCCGCGCTGATGTAATCATAACCGCCGGCTTGCACAAGCCCCCCCCCCTTTGGGCCTTTTATCCGCCGGGTCTATGGGCCTGCTTATCATTCTTTCCCTGCACACGGCGCCCCGCTGCTGTTAAAACAGCGGGGCGCTTCTCTTTTTTGCTTTAGTGATATAAGCCCCTCGGCTGTGCCGGGGAGAGTAAAAGGGCTTTCGCTGCCGGCTTCGAGCGCAGCGGGATGGCATTCAATACCAAAGAGATGCAGCACGCAATGGGAGGAATTCCGTTTACAGGGGGGCGGGGCAGGTGATGCAAAAGACAGAGTATTCAGCACCTTTTGAGAGGCTTGCCGGCAGTATGCCCTTCCGGGGCTTACGCAAGCCCCGGAAGGGCCGGGGGCCTGACTTCAGCCTGCCCCGGCTTTCGCTCCCTGCTCTTATTCCGGTTTGCCGGCGGCCTCCCGCTTTGCCGGATATTTTCCGGGCAAAGCGAAAAGCTTTTGGGCGCCGCCGGTTTCCTTTCACGAAAAGAAGCCCGGCTCAGGGCGGCACAGCGCCCTGAGCCGGGCCACAGCTTCTTGCGGGCATTGCCGGGCTGTGTTATGATGTGCATAGCATGCAAAACACAGACAGGAGGGCATTTTATGAGCGCAGACTTTCTCAGCCTCACGCCGGAAAACCTTGCCGGGGAGCACCTGTGCTGCATCATCCGCACAAAAAAGCCTCACCCCGGTGTAGAGGCCAAGCGCTGCTGGCTGGCAGCGCGGCTGGAAGAGGGCCACGTGTTCCGCAAGCTGAACGAAAAGGCCACGGTGTTTATAGAATACGCCCCTTTGGAAACGGCATGGGTGCCCATTGAGGGCGAAAACTTTATTTATATCTACTGCCTTTGGGCCTGCGGCCTGTATAAGGGCAAAGGCCACGGCCGGGCGCTGATGGAGGGCTGCATTGCCGGCGCCCGCAAAAACGGGAAAGCCGGCCTCTGCATGCTGGGCGCCGCAAAACAGAAGGCCTGGCTTTCGGACCAGGCCTTTGCAAAAAAATTCGGTTTCAAAACAGTGGATACCGCGCCGGGCGGCTACGAACTGCTTGCGCTTTCTTTCGACGGCACGCTGCCCCGCTTTGCGCCAAACGCCAAAAGCATGAAGGTGGAAAGCCAGGCGCTCACCATCTATTACAGCGCACAGTGCCCCTACACCTGGCAGAGCATTGAAATGGTGCGCCGGTACTGCGAAGAGAACGCGGTGCCTGTGCAGCTTCTTCCTGTGGAAAGCCTTGCGCAGGCAAAGCAGCTTCCCTGCGTGTTCAACAACTGGGCCGTGTTCTACAAAGGCAGCTTCGAGACAGTGAACCTGCTGGACATCGCCGCCCTGAAGCGCATCCTGAAAAAATAAGCCCCGCCGCGCGCCCGGGCGCGCGGCATCACAGCAGCCCGCACAGCGCAAGCCCTGCCGCCTCAAGGCCGGGGCCGAGGCTGGCGGGCTTTATCCATTCCTCGCGCGTGTGCGCCCCGCCGCCCTCAAGGCAGCCGAAGCACACGGACGGGATGCCCATGGAGAGGGGGATGTTGCAGTCTGTGCTGGCGCTGGCAAGCCGCGGCCTTGTGCCGAAGGCCTGCTGCACCGCCTGCACGCACACCTCCGCCAGCGCCGCCTGCGCGGCTGCGGGCACGTTTTTGCCCGCCGGGCGCGTGCCCAGAAGCTCTACCTCCAGCGAGAGGCAGCGCGCACGCGCGCGGGCGAACAGCTCTTCAAAGCTGCGCTCCATCTGCGCCATGCAGGCCTCGTCGTCGCTGCGGAACTCGCACACGCAGCTTGCCCTCTGCGCAATGGCGTTTACAGAGGTGCCCCCTTCCATAAGGCCCACATTATAGGTGGTGGTGCTGCCCTCGCGCTGCGGTACCTGCAGGGCGTAAATATCCTGCACAAGGCGGGCCAGCACCTCAATGGCGTTTGTGCTGCCGAAGGCGCTGAACGAGTGGCCGCCCTCTGTGTGCGCCGTGACGCGGTAGCGCTTCGAGCCCACCGCGCGGTGGAACACGGCCTCGCAGGTGCAGTCCAGCGAGAGGAAGGCCCCGGTGCGCGCGGCCCACTGGCGCATCAGCGCGCGGGTACCCTTCAAATTGCCAAGGCCCTCTTCGCACACGTTGCACACGAACACGACGCCCTGCCGCGTGCGCGGGGCATGCTGCGCGAACCACGCCGCCAGTACCAAAAGCACGGCAAGGTTTGCGGTGTCGTCCCCAATGCCGGGGCAGAACGCCCTGCCGCCCTCTTCCCGCACGCCCAGCGGCGTGCCCTCCGGGAACACGGTGTCCATATGCGCGGCCAGCACCAGCACCCTGCCGCCGCCTTCGCACGCGTAGGGAAACACCACGTTGCCCGCCTCGTCCAGATACGCCGCCGCACCATGGCCCCGCAGGTAAGAAAGGCAGAACTGCGCGCGCCTGCCCTCGCTGCCCGTGGGCGCGGGAATGGCGCACAGCTCGTATGTAAGGCGCTGCACCTGCGCCATATTCGCCTTGCAGAACGCCTGCAGCTCCTGCTTCCATTTCATGTGTGCCGCCATACAGGGCACCTCCTTCTTTCCGTGTGCCTGCCGCCGGGGCCGCCGTTCAGCCCAGCGCGCCGCTTTTTATCTGTGCTACATACCAGGGCTCTTCGGCAAACAGCGTTTTGCCCGAAAGGCCCGCGCAGGGGCTCTCTTTCTCCATTTCGGGAAAGCGCAGGCTGTGGGCGCACAGCGCCTGATACTTAAAGCGCCGGGCACGGTTGGCCTGCGTGCTGCCGTATTTTGAATCGCCCAAAATGGGGCAGCCAATGCTGGCCAAATGTGCGCGGATCTGATGCGTGCGCCCGGTGACGAGCTGCACGCGCAGCAGCGCCAGCGCCCCGCTGGTGCACAGCGTTTCGTACCGCGTGACAATCTCCTTCGCACCGCGCCCCCGCACGGGTGTCACGCGCACCATGCCCCGCTTTGCATCCTTCACAAGGTAGGCGCGCAACTCCGCCGCGGGCGGCACAGGCGCGCCCAGCGTGACGCACAGGTATTCCTTCTGCACGGCGCGCGTGCGGATAAGCTCCGCCATCTGCTCCAGTGCGGCGGGCGTCTTTGCAAAAATCACAAGGCCGCTGGTGCCGGTGTCCAGCCGGTGGCAAAGCTGCAGCTCGTCCGCCTCCGGCACGCCCTTTTCATACAGATACCGTCTGGCGCGGTTCAAAAACGTATCCGCCTGCACGCCCGCCTCGTCCTGCACCAGCAGGCCCGCGGGCTTTTGCGCCACCAGCACCTGGGCGTCCTCGTACACGGGCGTGAAATAAGGCTTTGCCGCCAGATACGCGGGGCCGCCCGCCTGTGCGGGCGCCGCCTGCGGCGTGTACAGCCGGACGGTGTCGCCCGCCGCAAGGCGCGCCGAGAGGGGCAGCCTTTTGCCGTTCACCTTTATCTTGTTTTCGCGCAGATACCGGTGCAGCGCGCCCGCTGTCAGCGATGGCTCGGCCTTCTGCAAAAACGCGTCCAGGCGCACGCCCTGCTTTTCTACCCTGTATTCCCGCACGGCAAACGCCCCTTTCCTTTCAAATAAACGCAGGCTGCCCCGTCCGCTAAGCACCTGCAAAAGACGGAGCGCCCGCCTTGCCGGGCCCCTCCCCCGCTGCCGCCCGGCCCTTTCGGATAAACGGGCCCGCCGGGTATGCCAGGCCCACGCTTCGCCTGCGGCCCATGTTCAAAAAGTCAGGCCCCCGGCAAAGCCTGGAGCTTGCGCAAGCCCTGAAAGGGCGTACTGCCGGCAAGCTTCTCAAGAGGCACTGAAGGCTCTGTCCCCTGCATCACTTGCCCCGCCCCCGTAAACGGGGTTCTTCCCGTTGCGTGCCGCATCTTTTTGGTATTGAATACCATTTCGCTTCGCTCAGAACTGACGGCGAAAGCCCTTTTACTCTCCCCGGCACAGCCGGGGCTTGCCGTTTTGCGAAAGCTGGCCAACACAAATTGCGATGCCACACTGGACAAATTCATGCGCACCATTGCCGCCCACATTCAGGCATGACGCGGCAGCCGCCCCGCTGTACCCATGCCGCGCTTTCGCGCATGCACGCCAAGTGGATGCATTATACCACATCCGCGAAACCCGCCCTTCGCCTTTCGGCCCGGCCCCGTTAAGGGCGCAGCGGCTGTTCCGCCAAGCTCCTCCTTCGCTTGCACTGGGCTTCACCAAGTGGATGTATCATGCCACATTCGCGAAACCCGCCCTTCGCCTTTCGGCCCGGCCCCGTTAAGGGCGCAGCGGCTGT
>JBKYIE010000002.1:0-37723 GCA_047030735.1 Ruthenibacterium sp. | reverse complement strand
TCCGCCAAGCTCCTTCTTCGCTTGCGCCCGGATTTACCAGATGGACACATTATACCACAAATGCAGCCCGCCTGAACAGTGGGAAACGCAGTTGACAAGCCGCGGCGTTTATTGTAAGATTTATTATCAGCACGGTGTTGTTTTTCAGGGTGCCGTGCATGCCGCGCTGCTGTGGCGAAATCGGCAGACGCAAGGGACTTAAAATCCCTCGGTGGCAACACCGTACCGGTTCAAATCCGGTCAGCAGCACCAGGCCGCCGCGGGCGTTCGCGCCCGCGGCGGCTTTTCTATTTGTTCTGCTTGCCGCGCACTGCCTTGTGCGGGTGCGGCGCATGTTCTTCTGCCGGCCGCAGCAGCAGGCGGCAGCCGCGAGGTGTTTTGTATGGATAAAAAACGGCGCGCCCCTGAGCACATACAGGTGCGGGGCGCAAGGGTGCACAATCTGAAAAACGTAGATGTGGATATTCCGCTGAACTGTATCACGGGCATTGCGGGCGTATCCGGTTCAGGCAAATCATCTCTGGCGCTGGGCGTTGTGTATGCCGAGGGCTCGCGGCGGTATCTGGACGCGCTCTCCACCTACACGCGCAGGCGCATGACGCAGGCCGCGAGGGCCCAGGTGGACGAAGTGCTGTATGTGCCCGCCGCGCTGGCGCTGCACCAGCGGCCCGGCGTACCCGGCATACGCAGCACGTTCGGCACCGGCACAGAGCTTTTGAACAGCCTGCGGCTGATGTTTTCGCGCCTTGCGGCCCACCGCTGCCCGAATGGGCACCGGCTTGCCCCTGCGCTTGCCGTGGCTGCCGGGCAGCAGCTTGTGTGCCCGGAATGCGGCGCCAGCTTTTTTCCGCCCTCGGCGGAGGAGCTTGCCTTCAACAGCCAGGGCGCATGCCGCACCTGCGGCGGCACGGGCGTGGTGCGCACGGTGGATATGGCCAGCCTTGTGCCGGATGAGCGCCTTACCATAGACGAGGGCGCGGTGGTGCCGTGGAACACGCTGATGTGGTCGCTGATGACGGATGTGTGCCGCGAGATGGGCGTGCGCACCAACGTGCCTTTCTGCGAATTGACCGAGCGCGAAAAGGATATTGTATACAACGGCCCGGCTGTGAAAAAGCACATCTTTTACAAAGCAAAAAATTCGAACCAGGCCGCAGAGCTGGATTTCACCTATTTCAGCGCCGTCCGCACGGTGGAAAACGCCCTTGCCAAGGTGAAGGACGAAAAGGGCATGAAGCGGGTAGAGCGCTTTTTGAAGGAAGGCGTATGCCCCGCCTGCGGCGGCACGCGCCTGTCTGATGCGGCGCGCGCGCCGCTGCTGTGCGGCATCAGCCTGGCCGATGCCTGCGATATGCCGCTGGCAAAGCTGTGCAAATGGGTGGACGGTGTGCCCGCTGCCCTGCCCGAAGAGATGCGGCCCATGGCGCATAGCATTTGTGAATCGTTCCAGGCGGCGGCACGGCGCCTTACAGAGCTGGGCCTCGGCTACCTTGCGCTGAGCCGCGCCGCCGCCACACTCTCCACAGGCGAGCGCCAGCGCATGCAGCTTGCCCGCGCGGTGCGCAACCGCACCACCGGCGTGCTGTATGTGCTGGACGAGCCCTCTATCGGGCTGCACCCCTCGAACCTGAAAGGGCTGGCCGGTGTGATGCAGGACCTTGTGGCGGACGGAAACTCGGTGCTGCTGGTGGACCATGATACGCAGGTGCTCTCCAAAGCAGACTGGCTCATCGAAATGGGCCCGCAGGCAGGTGCTGGCGGCGGGCGCGTGGTGGCACAGGGCACACCCGAGGCGCTTGCCCGGATGCCCGCCTCGCTTATAGGGCCTTTTCTCTCCGGCAGGCGGCACCCGGCGGCGCGGCCGCGCGCCAAAGCGGAGGAATTGTTCCGTGCCGGGCGGCTGCAGCTTTCCACCTCGGCCATCCACACGGTAAAGCCGCTTTCCGTCGACATTCCAAAGGGCAGGCTCACTGTGGTGACGGGTGTTTCCGGCAGCGGAAAGACGACGCTCGTGCTGGAGAGCCTTGTGCCCGCCCTGGAGGCGGCAGCAGCCGGCACAAAGCCCCCGGCACATGTGCTGTCCATCAAAGCGCCCGGTATTACGCGGGCCAAGCTGATTGACGCCGCGCCCATCGGCATCAACGTGCGCTCTACTGTGGCCACATACGCCAATGTGCACGACGAGCTGCGCAGGCTTTACGCCAAAACGCCGGACGCAAAGCGCCTTGGCTTCAGGGCGGGAGATTTTTCCTACAACACCGGCAGGCTGCGCTGCCCGGTGTGCGACGGCACAGGTGTCATCAGCCTTGACGTGCAGTTTCTGCCGGACGTGGACATTCCCTGCCCCGCATGCCGCGGCAGCCGCTATGCAAAGGACGCGGCGCTTGTGAGGGCGCGGCACCCGGCCGGGCAGGCGTATTCCCTGCCGGAAGTAATGGCCATGGATATCGACACAGCGCTGGACGCCTGTGCAGACTGGGGCCTTGTGTGCCAGCGCCTTGGCGTGCTGCAAGGGCTGGGCCTTGGCTACCTTACGCTGGGCGAGGCGACGCCCAGCCTTTCCGGCGGTGAGGCACAGCGCCTGAAGCTTGCCAGCGAGATGGGCCGCGGCCAGGCTGATTCCGTATTCGTGTTCGACGAGCCCACCATCGGCCTTCACCCGCTGGACGTGCAGACGCTGCTGCGCGTGTTCCAGACCCTGATTGAAAACGGGGCCACGGTCATCGTCATTGAGCACGACCTGGACGTGATGCGCAGCGCCGACTATATCATCGACATGGGCCCGGGCGGCGGTGAAGCTGGCGGCCGTGTGGTGGCCGCCGGCACGCCGGATGAAGTAGCCCAAAATGCACAGAGCATCACAGGCAGATATCTGAGGCGGTAAGTCAGGCCCCCGGCTTAAGGCGGAGGCCTGCGCAAGCCCTGAAAGGGCCTCATGCCGGCAGGCCCCGCCGGAGGCACTGAATAGATCCGCCTCCCGCATTGCCCGCACGGCAGCCCGTAAACAGGCATTGCCTTTTCGAGAGGACCCTTTTATTAAACGCAAAGTGGCTTTTCGTTTCCCGCTTCGCTCAAAGCTCAAAGTGAAAGCCCTTTTGCTCTTCCCGGCTCTGCCGGAGGGTTCTTTTCTGCGAAAGCCAACAAGAGCGCAGGGGCCCCGGCTGAAAGCCGGGGCCCCTGCCATACTGTTTACAGCGCTGTAAAAAATGAATGGAAGCCTCTCTATTTTCCCACGGGCGGCAACAGCGCGTTGCTTGCCGCGGGCAAAATAAAATGTCATAATAACAGACAGCATCAGTGAACAGGCGTAATACCGGTTTTCAGTTCATGTCCGGGCCGCCGGCAAGGCGGACGGTGCGGCCCCACCGCCGCGGGGGCACAGAGGAGATAACACAGCCGAAGGCGCCGCCACACGGCTGAAAACCGCAAAGCGCCGCCAGCGCGTGCCTGGATGCGCCCTGGCAGCGATGCTGCCCCTGCCCACCGACAGCTGGTAGACCATATAAAAATACAGGAGGCGCCCCTATGGAGACAAGAGAGATACTGAAGCGGCTGCGCGAAAGCCATCAGCTTACACAGGAGCAGATGGCAGAGCGCCTGATGGTCACAAGGCAGGCTGTGAGCCGCTGGGAAAACGGCGAAACTCAGCCGAACACAGAGACATTGAAGCTGTTGTCGCGCGAATTTCATGTGTCTGTCAACACGCTTCTCGGCGCCCCGCGGCAGCTTATCTGCCAGTGCTGCGGAATGCCTCTGAACGAGGACGACATCATCAGCCGCGAAGTGGACGGAAGCTATAATGAGGATTACTGCAAATGGTGTTATGCAAACGGCGAATTTGCATATCAGACAAAGCAGGCTTTGCTCGATTTCCTGCTCAGCCACATGCCCGCCCCAAAAGACGGGACGGAGGAAGAACGCCGCCGCCAGTTCGGCCTGTACCTTTCACAGCTGAAGCACTGGAAATAGCAGCGGCCATACAGCTCTGGCGGCCCCATAGCTCCACACCCTGTGCAGGGCGCGCCTTCCGGCCGCAGGGCGGAAATGCCGCTTTTCACCAAAGGGTCCTGCTTTTCCCCCGGCCTCGTTTGGGCCGTCCGCTGGCGCCTGCAAAAGCGCCTGCTGCGCGCGGGGTTCTGCCTGCCGGTAGCCTTCTTCGCTTTTTCACGGCCCGCCCTGCCGTGAAGCGCGGCGCCTGCGCGCTGCCGGTATTTCACTCTTTTTCGCTGCGGGCGCCCATGCCGGGCGCCCGCTTTTTCTTCTGCCCGGCACCAAGCAGAAGAAAAAGCGCCATGCCCAAAGGCAGCCACAGCCCCATATCGCCCGTAACCGCCCCCATTGCGATGCCCAGCGCCAGCCACAGCACAAAGCCGCTGTTTCTTCCATGCCGTTCCATCACTTTTCACTCCGCTGGCGGCCGTGGTAAAAGTAGGTGAACTTCTGCACGAACCACAGCGCGCCCACTGCGGCAAAGGCGGGCCAGCCCACGGGCGTAGCCACGCTGATGATAATGAGCACCACTATGGCGGCTACAAAGCCGTGCTGTGTGGCAAGAAAGCTTTTGTATGCCGCAAAGCCGATGCGGGCGCGCTCTGCTTCATCGCAGCTTGCGTACCATTCGCGGGTAAAGTTTTTATCCATCGTGTCGCCGCGCTTTTCCGGGCACAGCCGCTTCACAAGCCCGATGACGCGGCGCTGGGCAAACACGCTGATAAGCAGGCTTGCCAGCGTAAGCGCCGCACCGGCAAGCGGCACGGCCGGGGCGTGCGGTGCAAGCGCCACGGTGAACGGCAGCGCACAAAGGCAGACCATGGCCTGCGTCTCCAGCGCGATGATGCTCACATCCAGCGCCTCCAGCGCGCAAAGGGCCTCATCGTCCTGCCCGCTGCAGGAAAGGCGCAGGGCCTTGCGGTATGCACGAAAGGCCAGCGGGCAGCAAATACAGATGGCAAGCGCCGCCAGTGCAGGCGCGGCATATCCCAATGCTGTGCCCACCGCAGCCAGCACGCCGGAAAAAGAATCCGCATGCATGGCCCCAAAAAAGCCAGCCACGCCGCCCGCACAGGCGGCAAGGGCCATGATGCCCAGAAAACGGGCCACCCTGCGCTTACTGTTCTGTTTCATTGCTTTCTTCCTCCCCAGTGATAAAAAATACTTCTTCCAGCGGCACGCCGAACACCTTTGCAATGCGCAGCGCCAGAAGCACCGACGGGTGATAATCACCCCGCTCTATGAGGCTTACCGTTTGGCGCGACGCGCCCACCAGGCTGCCCAGCTCCTGCTGGTTCACGCCAAGGCGCGCGCGCAGCTCTTTCACCCTGTTTTGCAGCGGCATCGTCTCTCCTCCCTTTTTGCAAGCTTATTTTGTCACTTTGACAATTATTATTGTCAAACTCAGTATATCATTGACAACTTTATTTGTCAACAAGAATTCAAAAAACATTGTGGAGCATACCGCGGCGCATGCAAAAGGCGGGGCGCCCTTCCCACACAGGGAAAGGCGCCCCGCCGCAATTTGCAGGCATCTAAGCTGAAGGGCCCGGCGGCCTCAACGTGCACCGGCCCGGATGCGAAGCAGCGCCTGCACATCGCGCAGCACCTGCTCATCTTTTACCTCCAGCATCAGCCAGCGCGCACCGTTCAAGGGCGGCGCCGCCCAATATATGTCACGGACACAGCCGCATGCGGCCCCAAGATAAGCCTCGGCCTCCACAGCCTCTTTGGGGCCGATGGATATCAGGCAGGTGAAGCTTCCGCCGCCCGGCAGGCCGGGGTACAGCGTGCACAGGGCGCGCCCGCTTTTCCGGTATTTTACATTCCAGCCCTTTGCACCGCTGCAGCCGGAATACTGCACCAGCGGCCGCACGCTCCATTCCGCTTCAAGCCAGCCGCACAGTCCTTCCCACAGCGGCGTGCCCGCAAAAGCGGAAATCTGCTCCATACCGGGCTGCATATCCCTTGGAAAACACTCGCTCCACTCCACAGCTTATGTCTCCTGCTTTTGCCCCATATCCTCACACAGGGCCCTGAATTCTTCATAGGTATACAGGCTGGAAAGCGCGGCGCACAGCGCCTTTTTCGAAAGGCGCGGGGGCAGCCCCGCCCTTTGCAGCACGCGGCGGCGCGCACCGGCGGCGCCCTGCGTGCCGGAAAGGCCCAGCTCGTACAGGTCGGCATAAGTGATGGCACGGCCTGTGCGCGGGGCCTGTCCGCTTACGCCCGCGCGCCGCAGCGCCGTTATAATCACCTCGTCCGGCACGCCCTCCACGCCCAGAAGGCCCTCTTTGCCGGGCTTTGCCTTGCGCCTTTCCTTGCCGGGCATTGCCGGGATATAGGCGTTTTTCACCGCAAGCCCCTGCGCAATATCATTGAGGTAGCGCCGGATGCGAAAGCCTGCCGCGTCGGAATCGGTCAGCACGCACAGGCCGCGCGCGCAGCCCAGGCGCAAAATAAGCGCTTTCGTCTCTTCGCTGGTGAACACGTTGAACCCGCCCGTGCACAGCACAAGGCCGTCCACAAGGTTTTGCAGGCGCGCGGCGTCATACTTGCCCTCCACCACCAGCACTTCGCGGACGCGCAGCTTCTCCGTCATGTGTGCTGCACCGCCAGCGCTATCTCGCACAGGGCCGTCTCCAGCAGCGCAGCGCCGTCCGCCGCGCTGGATTTGAGCGCCGCGTCCAGCCGGGTGAGGATGCGCAGAATGCGCTCAAGCTGGGCGCGGGTGTATTTGGCCGCGCTTTCGCCCGCCTTGCGCAGGCGCCAGTCGCTGCCGCGGTAGGCAAAATCTTTCATCACCATGGCAGCAGGGCGCCTCTGGGCGGCCCCCAGCTTCATGCGGTACATGTCGATAAACGTGCCGGAAAGCGCCGCCGTGACGGCGATGGGCTCGTTTTGCAGCGCCAAAAGCTGAGAGAGCTTGTGCAGGGCGCGGGGCAGCTGGTTTGCCGTGACAAAGCGCACCATTTCAAACACGTCCGCCTCTATATTCAGCGTGCCCATCTGCTGCACAAGGTCAGGCGTCACCTCGGTGTAGCCGCACACAGCGGCCAGCTTGGCAAGCTCGTTTTCCAGCGTATACAGGTCTGTGCCGCACCGCTGCACCAGCGCGTCCGCTGTGCCGGGCGCAAGGCGCGTGCCCAATGCCTGCGCCCTTGCGGCCAGAAAGTCGCGCACGGCCCCCGGCCCGGGCTTTTCAAACTCCAGCGCTGTGCCCGCCTTGGCCGCTGCGGCTATCAGCAGCTTGGCCTTTTTGGCGGTCTTTGCCTTGTCGTCCTTGAACACGGTGGTCAGCACCATCACCGCATTTTCAAGGCTGTGCATCAAATCGCACAGGGCCTCCACGTCCTTCTCGCTCATGGCGGCGGGCTCTACGCGCGGCATTTCCACCACGCGCTTTGTGCCGAACAGCGAGATGGTGCCTGCGGCGGCCACGGCCTCGCCAATGTCGGGCGACGGCCCCTCGATGCGCGTCAGCTCTGCATCGCCGCCCTGCATCAGATGCTGCACGGCTTTCTGCGCGGCGTCGCGCACCAGAAATTCCTGTGTGGAATAAAAGTAAAACACCGCACAGCCGGGCTGCGCCAGCACCCTTTCCAACTGCATATCACGAAAGCTCATCGGTTACCCCTTTCCAGCGGACATGCCCCGGCCCGCGCACTGCAAGCTGCGCCTGCGGCCCGCTGCGCACACAGGCGCCGGCCCCCTGCGCGGTGACGGACGGCGCGGCAGGCAGCCACACCGTACCGGCAGAAAGCGCCGCAGCCTGTGTGGAGGCGCAGAAATACACATCCACAGGCTTATAGCCCTCGGCAGACACACTGCCGCAGGTGGCCGCCAGGGTATATCCATTCATCTGCAGGCACACAAAATTGCCCTCGCCCTGGCGCCTTGTGTAAAACATTATATCACGGAACGGCCCATATGCGCCACCCGCCGCACCACCTTCAGAAACGGCAATATACTCCGCAGGCGAAAGTGCGGCGCAGACGGCATCGCGCTGCGGCTCCACACGGGCATCCAGCACAAGGTCCACCCTTGTGCGGTTCATCTGGGCCAGGTCCTCCGCCACGCGCGCCGCGCTTTGTGCGCCGCCGCGGAATACCACCGCCGTAAAGCCGCCCTGCGTTACGACCAGCGAGGGGTTCACGCCGCCGCCCACGGGCGCGATATGCACCACCCCGGCGTCAGCCAGCGCATAACCGCCCACGGCCAAGGCCGCAAACAGAAGCGAAGCGGCCGCCGCGCGGCGGGGCGGCACGCAGAAGCGGCGCTGGCTGAACCACAGCGCACACACGGCACACACTGCCGCAAGCGCGAACCCGCCGCTGAGGTAAACCTGCCCGGGCATCGCGCTGAACAGCCCGCATATGAATATGAGCCAGCGCACGGCCAGCCCGCATACAAGCCCCAAAAGGCGCGCCGCAAAGCCAAGCGGCGGGCAAAGCGCGCACAGCGCCGCCCCCTGCCCCGCCAGCACGGCAAAGGGCACGGCGGGCAGGGCCAGCAGGTTTGCAAGCGGGGTGAGCACACTGGCCCCAAGCCCGGCCGCGCACAGCGCGGGCAGCGTGGCAAGACACGCACAGGCAGAAACAAACAGGGCGTCCCGCACAGGGCGCAGCAAAAAGGAAAAGCGGCCCCTTTCCCGTTTATTCCAGGCCCTTGTCTGCTCGCCCGCCCATATCACGGCCAGAGCCGCGCAGAACGAAAGCTGCGCGCCCACGTCCAGCGCGGCGTCCGGCCCTGTCAATATACATAGCAGAATGCCCGCGGCGCCCATGGCCGTGCGCGCATCGCTTTTGCGCCAGGCCAGCATGCCGCCATACAGAAACAGCAGGGCAACGCCTGCGCGCACTGCGCTGGGCCCGGCGCCGGCCAGCATCAAAAACCAGAGCACCATCGCGCAGGATACCGCCGCAGCGCCCCGGCGGCGCAGCCTTGTGCGCAGAAGGCCGTACAGTATGCCGGAGGCCGCCGAAAGGTGCAGGCCGGAAACCACCAGCACATGCGACAACCCGGCCGCGCGGAACATGGCGTTCACCTCGGACGAAAGGGCGCTTTTGTCACCGAATGCGGCGGCGCGCGCCACACTGCCCGCCTCTTGGCCCAGCAGGCGTGTGAGGCCGCTGCACAGCGCGGCGCGCATCTGCTGCGCCGCGCCGGAGATGCCGCCCTGGCGCCCCACTACCTCCACGCGCTGTGCGGCGGCGTCTATATACACGCCGTCCGCCCTGCGGGCGCGGGCATAGCCTGTGTTCTCCGGGACGGAAAATTCCAGCCGGGCGGTAAAGATATCGCCCTGCGCAAGGCCGGGCACGGCTTCCAGATAAGTGTTAAACCGTGCCGGCCTGCCGTCTATCTGCGTGATACGCACTGTGGCGTTCACACTGCCGGGCAGGTAGCTGGCCGTTGTCTGCCGCACCACGGCCTGTACCTGCGCCGTGGTGCCCGCAAGCGCCCTGGCAGGCTGCACCACGGCCAGCGTATAAACGCCGCGCCATAAAAAGGCAAGGCACGCCCCCGCACAGCACACAAGCGCTATGCCCCGCCGGGCCCGCCTGCCGCGCAGCGTCAGCGCCGCAAGCAGGCATGCAGAAAAAGCCGCCGCCAGCCAAAGGGCCGGCAGCGGCACAAATGCGCCCGCAAGGCAGGCCAGGCAGAACGCAAGGCCGAACCCATATACCGGGCGGCGCATCAATCGTGGAAGAACAGGGGCAGCGGGGCCAGGAAGGTGATGTCGCCGCGGTCTGCCGCGTCGCCCTCCGCCAGCACGGCCGCCCGCGCCACCACCGTGCAGTCGCACTTTGACACAAGCGCCTCCAGCGCGTGCAGGCTGCCGCCTGTGGAGATAACGTCGTCCGCTATCACCACGCGCTTGCCCTGCATGTAGTCAAGGTCCTTCTGGTCAATCACCAGCGTCTGCTCGGCGGCCGTGGTGATGGACTTGTCCTTCACAACAACGGGCTTTTCCATATACAGCTTCGGGCCCTTGCGCGCGGGGATATATTTTTTGCCGCTTTGGCGGCTCATCTCGTAGGCCAGAGGAATGCCCTTGGCCTCTGCCGTGACGATAACATCGAATTCCGGCAGCTTTTCCAGAAGGGCCTTTGCGCAGGCGATGGTAAGCTCTACATCGCTGAACATGATAAAGGCCGCAATGTCCATTTTTTCATTCACAGGGCACAGCGGCAGCTCCCGCTCCAGGCCCGCGACATGAAGAGTATAGGTTTTGCGCATGGTATGACGCTTCCTTTCTTTGTTGGATAAAGCCGGGCCTTTCTCAGCCCGGAGGCCACGCAAGGCTGCGGCGGCCCAGCACATGAAAGTGCAGGTGCGGCACACTCTGGCCGCCGTCGGCGCCGCAGTTCGTCACCACACGGTAGCCGTTTTCCAGCCCCAGCGTGCCCGCAAGGCCTGCAATCACCTCAAACACATGCGCCACCACGGCGGAATTTTCCGGCGTGATGTGCGCGGGCGAGGCGATGTGCGCCTTGGGGATGACCAGCACATGCACGGGCGCCTGCGGGTCAATGTCATGAAACGCCAGCACCGTATCGTCCTCGTACACCTTGTTCACGGGAATTTCCCCCGCGGCCATTTTGCAGAACAGGCAATCCATTCAAAAACCTCCTTCCGATGGCCCCGGCATAGCGCCGGAAGCCTGGGCGGCAGGGCGCGGGCAAGCCGCGCCCCGCCGGAAAAGCTGCGTTCAGGCGTTCAGCGCCCTTTCCACAATGCCCGGCACGGCATTCAGCGCGTCGTCTATCTTTGAGGCGTCGCGGATGCCCGCCATGGCAAAATCGGGCTTGCCGCCGCCGTTGCCGCCCGCCACGGCGGCAATCTCCTTCGCCAGGCGGCCCGCGGCCAGGCCCTTGGCCTGGGCCTCTTTGCCCACGGCCACGGCCAGAGAATACTTGCCCTCGTTTTCGGCAATGATGGCCGTTATGCTGCACGCGGCCCTGTCGCGCGCGGTGTCGCACATGGTGCGCACAGCCTCGGTGGGCGTGCCGGTGAGGTACACGGTGAACAGCTTCACACCCTGCACCTCTTTGGCATTTTCAAACAGGCCGTCCAGCTTATTGCGCGCCTCGCGCGCCTTCAGCTCATCCAGCTCTTTCTGCAGCGCCTTCACTTCCCCGGCCACCGCTGCGGCGCGCGCAGGCAGGTCGCGCACGTTCGAGACCTTCAGTGTGCCCGCTACCTGTGCAATGACGTCCGTCTTTTCTTCCAGCAGCTTCAGCACGCCCCAGCCGGTGGTGCCCTCGATGCGGCGGATGCCCGCCGCCGCGCTGGCCTCGCTGAGCACCTTGAAGCAGCCCACCTCAGCCGTGTTTTTCACATGGGTGCCGCCGCAGAACTCGGTGCTCCAGCCGCCGGCGTCCACCACGCGCACCGTATCGCCGTATTTTTCTCCGAACAGCGCCATGGCGCCCAGCTTCTTCGCATCTTCCAGCGGCATCACCTTTACGCTGACGGGCAGGGCCTGCAGGATTTTCTCGTTTACAATGCGCTCCACCTGCTCAAGCTGCTGCGGCGTCACGGCAGAGAAATGCGTGAAGTCGAAGCGAACGCGCTCGTCATCTTCATACGAGCCGGCCTGATGCACATGATCGCCCAGCACCTCGCGCAGGGCCTTTTGCAGAAGGTGCGCGGCCGTATGGTTTCGCATGATGGCGTGGCGGCGCGCCGCGTCCACCTTGGCGGTGACGGCATCGCCCACCTTCAGCGTGCCCTCCTGCAGCGCGCAGGTGTGTACAAAAAAGCCCTTTGGCGTCTTTTTCACTGTATAGACGGCAAGCCTCGCGCCGCCGGCCGTCTCCAGCATGCCGGTATCGGCCACCTGGCCGCCGCTTTCGGCGTAGAAGGGGGTGCGGTCCAGCACCACCAGCACGCCGTCCTTTTCGCCGTCATCCGTGGCCACGGCATCCGCCAGCTCATCGCCGTCGGAAAGGGCCGTCACCGTGCCCTGCGCCTCCAGCGTGTCGTAGCCCAAAAATTCAGTGGCGGGGGCGTCCACAGCGCTGAACAGGTCCGCCGCCCAGCCGGAGATATCGCGGCTCATGCGGTCGGCGCGGGCGGTGTCGCGCTGCTTTTTCAGCGCCGCGGCAAAGCCCTCTTCGTCCACCGTGATGCCCTGCTCGGCCACAATCTCCTTTGTCAGGTCCAGCGGGAAGCCGAAGGTATCGTTCAGCTTGAAGGCGTCCAGGCCCGAAAGGATGCGCTTTGCGCCCTCGGCGGCAGCATCCTTCAGGCTTTCTATCATGCCGTTCAGGATGGCAAGGCCCTGGTCGATGGTGCGCGAAAAGCGTTCCTCCTCGGCCGCGATGGTCTTTTTGATATAATCCGAGTGCTCCACAAGCTCGGGGTAGGCCCCGCCGTTCTCACGGATAACAGTGTCGCACAGCTCGGCCAGGAACGGGCGCGTCACGCCCAGCATGCGGCCGTGGCGCGCGGCGCGGCGCAGCAGGCGGCGCAGCACATAGCCGCGGCCCTCGTTCGAGGGCAGGATGCCGTCCGACACCATGAACACGGTGGAACGGATGTGGTCTGTGATGACGCGGATGGAGATGTCCTGCACGTCGCTCTCGCCGTATTTCTTGCCGGTGATCTTCTCCACATGGTTCAAAATATTGTGCACGGTGTCCACCTCAAACAGGTTGCTCACACCCTGCATCACGCAGGCCAGGCGCTCAAGGCCCATGCCTGTGTCGATATTGGGCTTTTCCAGGCGTGTATAATTGCCCGCGCCGTCGGAGTCGAACTGGCTGAACACAAGGTTCCACACTTCCATATAGCGGTCGCAGTCGCAGCCCACCTTGCAGTCCGGCCTGCCGCAGCCGAATTCAGGCCCGCGGTCGAAATATATCTCGCTGCACGGGCCGCACGGGCCGGAGCCATGCTCCCAGAAATTGTCCTCCTTGCCGAAGCGCACCATATGGTCTTCGGGAATGCCCACCTTCTTCGTCCAGATGCCGTAGGCCTCATCGTCGTCAAGGTATACGGAGATATACAGCTTTTCCGGCTCTATCTTCAGCACACCGGTGAGGAATTCCCACGCCCAGGGGATGGCCTCCTCCTTGAAATAATCCTGAAAGCTGAAGTTGCCCAGCATTTCAAAGAAGGTGCCGTGGCGGGCAGTGATGCCTACGCGCTCAATATCCGGCGTGCGGATGCACTTCTGACAGGTGGTCACGCGGTGGCGGGGCGGCTCCTCCTGCCCCAGAAACCACTTTTTCATGGGCGCCATGCCCGAGTTGATAAGCAGCAGGCTGTTGTCGTTGTGCGGCACCAGAGGAAAGCTGCCAAGGCGCAGATGCCCCTTGCTTTCAAAAAACGAGAGGTATTTCTCGCGCAGTTCGTTCAGGCCTGTCCATTCCATACTGTTCGTATTTCTCCTCTTTCCATTCATATTTCGAAAAAAAACAGCCTCCGCCCCGCCAAGGGACGAAGGCCGCAAGGGCTTCCGTGGTACCACCCAAGTTGCGCGCAAGGCGCGCCGCTTTTCAAGGCTTTAACGCAGCCTGTACGTCCCGCTCGTCGCGGGAGGCTCGCGGGTGGCGCGCCGCCTGCCGTGCCAAGGGCGTTTCAGCCTTGCACCCTCTCTCTGAAAAGCACGCAGATGTGCAGCGTTTGTCCGGTCGGCGCCGTTTTCCGATTTCCGTATTTCATTATAAAGCAAAAGCGCGGCTTGTCAAGCAAAATGCGTTTTTTTCCCCTGCAGAGGCTGAAAAAGCGCGCAGGCCCCTTCAGCCGGCCAAAAAGCAGTATACTCCCAGCGCCGCAAACAGCAGCGCAGACACAAGCAGGCCGATATCGAACAGGTGCACCCTGCGCTGCAGCACAAAAAGGCGCGGGTGCCTTTCATCCACAAATATTTCGTAGCTCCCGCCCTCGCGGTAGCGCTTTTCCAATTCGCGGCGCCCCATGGCCTCGGCGCTTTGCGTGCGGATGCGCTGGCCGTCCACCGTGTATTCAAACACAGGCGCGCACTGCGCCGCATTCTTCGACACATACAGATTGCACGAGCAGTATACGCCCTGCACCGGAAGGCGGCACGCATACACATTGCGCAGGCGGAACACGCCTGTAAACGCCAGAAGCAGGCCCAGCCCCAGGCTCAAAACGCCCGCCGGCATGCCGCTGCGGCCCAGCCACACAGCGCCGCAGCCGCCCACGCCCCATACAAGAAAGAACACACCCAGCGCCGCCCCCAGCGGGCCGGCCTTTGCAGGGCCGTTTTTCCACAGGACGAGCACGCCCACCGCCCAAATAACCAGAAACAGGATATGCAACACAAACGCCCCCTGTGCCCTCACTATACACGCGCGCCGCGCGGCATATGCCTGTGCCCCGGAGCAGCGCCTGCGCATACACCCAGTATATCAGCCGCAAGAGCGGCTGGCAACCGCCGGTGCAAAGGTTCGACACAAAGGGGCCTTTCGCCGGCAGATATACCGCGCACAGCATACAGAAAAGCCCGCCGGGTTCCGGCGGGCCGCAAGAGAACGGCGCCGGGGCGCAGGCCGCCCCGCGCCGCCGCAGCATCCATGGTTTTCTGTAAAAAGAACGGCTCCGCAAGCCGCCGGGCCTGCAGAGCCGTTCTGAACGCTTTCCGTGCTAACATTCCAACAGGCGCCGCTGCCCTCTTATGCCGCACCGGCTTTTGCCGGGCCGCCTTGCGCAAGGCAGCCCTGTCACTTCCGGCCGTAGGTTTTTTCAAGCAAAGCGCGGATTTTCTCGTGCGGGTCAATGATGGCGCTGACAGAAATGTCATGGTTCACTGCAGCGATGTAATATGCAATGTACTTCGACACATCCACCTCGTGGAACCAGGCGCGGCTTTTCAGCTCGGGCGTGAGGTAAGTGAGGTTCGTGCCGAACACGCCATTCAGAACGCCCTGCTCCACCGCCTCGTCAAAGGCGGCCAGCCCGTTCGTAAAAATAGCATAGGTGGCGTTGGCAAAAATACGCCGCGCGCCCTGCTTTTTCAGGGCGAAGGCGATGTCCAGCATGCTTTCACCGGACGAAATGATGTCATCCGCCACAAAAACGTCCTTGCCCTCTACGCTTTCGCCCAAGTATTCGTGCGCCACAATGGGGTTGCGCCCGTTCACCACGCGCGAATAATCGCGGCGCTTGTAGAACATGCCAAGGTTTACGCCCAGCACGCTGGAATAGTACATATTGCGCTGCATGGCGCCCTCGTCCGGGCTGATGACCATGAAGTGCCCGCTGTCCAAATTCAAATCCGGCACACAGCGCATCATGGTTTTGATGACCTGATAGGTGGGCATCATGTTATCCAGGCCCATCAGGGGCACGGCGTTCTGCATGCGCGGGTCGTGCGCGTCAAACGTCACGATATTCTGCACGCCAAGGGCCTGCAGCTCCTGCAAAGCCATGGCACAGTCCAGGCTTTCGCGGTAATTGCGGCGGTGCTGGCGGCTGCCGTACAAAAGGGGCATCACCACGCTCACGCGGTGCGCCTTGCCGCTGGCCGCCTGAATCAGCCGCTTCAAATCCTGAAAGTGGTCGTCCGGGCTCATGCAGTTTTCATGGCCGAAAATTTTGTATTTGCAGTTATAATTGCCAACGTCCACAATGAAGAACAAATCATCGCCGCGGATAGACGCTTTGATCAGGCCCTTGCCGTCGCCGGACGAAAAACGCGGGCACTCGCTGTCGATGATGAAGGTTTCATCCTGGATGTCCGCTTCTTTTGCCCAGCGCAGCAAATGCTGGTTGATTTTCTGCGTCAGCTCTTCCGCGCCGGGGCAGGCAATGATGCCCAGATCTGCCACGCGCTCGGATGCCTTGAAAAATTCTTTCGCGCTTTTTTCCTGTGCCATAATGGTTGGAACACACTCCTCACATAATGTTCAGAATCAATGCTACCTCTTCTGCGGCGGCCTCAGCCGCCCGGTTAGTCATGTCATATTTATTGTATCATAAAACAGCGCGGTTCCAGCGGGATTTTTTCATTTTTTCAAAATTTGTCGTTTTGTCTGATACGCTGAATAAAAGCGCGGGCCTTTTGCGCATAATGCGGCACGCCGGGCATGTTTTTACCAGAAAACACAATGAGAATGTCTTTTTTTGCTATTTGGAGGCCGGGGCATACAGCCTGTCGGTGCGCAGCAGTATTCTTCCCCCGCCCTCGCACGCAAGCGCGCGCACACGGGCCAGAGGCGTGTTGGCCGGGTGCTGCCGCAAGTATTTTTGGGCGGCGCGTATCTGCCCATACACCATCGCAGGCGCTACAGCCCCGCCATGCCCGCTGTATATGCGCAGGCCGTTCCGCCTCACAAGGCAAAGCGTTTTTTCCGCACTTTGCACCCATTGCTCCAGCGGGCATGCTCCGGGCAAAAACAGCCACACCTCGCGGCAGATGTTGTCACCCGTGAACAGCAGGCCCTCCTCCCTGCACAGATAATAAGCCCCGCCGGGCGTATGCCCGCCTGCGGCCAGCACCTTCACAGTGCGCCCGCCCAGATGGAACACACGCCCCGCCGCCAGGGGCAGCATGCGCGCGGCCGGCCCTTTTGCAAGCATGGCCGGGGCCGCGCCGCGTTCGCGCAGGCCGCGCTCGGTGAAAAGGAAGGCCCGGCGCATGGCCAGGCTCTGACCCGCCGTGTGCCGCGCCTCCGGGGCCGGCACATAGATATCACCAAAGCCGCCCGCGCCGCCGATATGGTCGCAGTGCGCATGCGTGGCCGCCGCCGTGACGGGCAGCTTTGTCAGTGTGCGCACAAGCCCCGGCATATCGCCCAGGCCCACGCCGGTGTCTATCAACAGCGCGCGCTCGCTGCCTGCCACAAGATAGCAGGACGCCACGCCCCATTCGTCGATATGGTATACCCCCGGCGCTATCTGCCTTACGCCGAAGCCCGGCCGGGCTGAACGGCTGCTCATGACGCTGCCCTCCTTCTGATTTCCGTCCTTGGCACAAGTATGAAAAAAACCGCGAACATACGTTCGCGGCTTTTTGGAGCTGCTAATGCGATTCGAACGCACGACCTCATCCTTACCAAGGATGTGCTCTGCCGACTGAGCTATAGCAGCAAATGGCGACCCGGATGAGGCTCGAACTCACGACCTCTAGCGTGACAGGCTAGCGTTCTAACCAACTGAACTACCGGGCCATATGGCAGGGGCAGAAGGATTCGAACCCTCGGCACGCGGTTTTGGAGACCGCTGCTCTACCAGCTGAGCTATACCCCTAAAAAAACACTCGAATCAGGAGTGCCTATTTATCATACAGAATCGCTGCCTGTTTGTCAAGCCCTTCCTTTAATAAAAACACATAGGCCGGCATATCCCGAATACTTTTTGCCGCACATTCTCTGCACTCACCCATTTACAGCCAGCCGGCGCGCATGGCCGCAGAAAAACAAGTGCCCGGCACGGTTTTCTCCACTCCTCCCCGCGGATGCGGCCCCGGCTGCATTTTTCAAGGATTTATCTGCAAAAAAGCCCCGGAAAGGCTAGCCAAAACCGGCACGGCAATGTACAATAATATTATACTGTATCTTTTGTTCCGTTTAAGGCAAGCGGGGCTTCTTGTGCTTTGAGGCGCCTTCAGCCCGGCAGGCCGCCGGCCAGCGCATCTTCCACCACGCAAAGCAGGTGGCAGGGCTCAAGCCTCTCCTGCGTGCAGTGCAAGGCCAGCTTTTTTACAAAGGCTTCATCCGTGCACACGTCGGCTATCTGCCCGCAAAGCCTCGGGGCCGGGCCGCCGGTTTCCCAGCAGCGTATGCCAAATGTGGCGCACACCCGTGCGTCATCGGTGCGCACGGTGTGTTCATATGGAATATAAACAAATGCCATTTATCTCACCTCACTTTTCAAAGAGTCCAGGCTAAGGTCAAAAACTGCGGCCATGCGCACGGCCGTAGAGAGCAGTGGCAGAGAATGTCCCTGTTCCAGTTCCTGATACCGGCGCACAGACAGCCCGCACATCTCTGCCATTTGATATTGTGTCAGATGATTTGCAGTGCGGTAATCTAAAAGCTGTTTTGAAAAAATGACACGCATCGACATAAAACCCCTCCTGAGAGGAATTTTATGGAAACAGGCTGCGCACGAAAACGAAGCGCAGTTCCTATTGTGAAAAACGCATAATTTTTTCGTTGTTTTCCCCTGCCGCGGTGGGCAGAGGCCTGTGGCCGGCCAATGGGCCTGCACCGGCATCTGCCTGTATGCCTGCGGGCACCATTGTATTCCCCTACCCTACATAATCCGCGAGAGTGCGCATCTGCAACAAAAAAATTGGATTTTTTCAGTTTTTCTTTTGAAAACATCTCGTTTCGTATCATTTCGTCCAAAAAACGGACTTTTCCGACTGCACAGGAAACTTTAGATTACCCCATGCATTTTTTGAGAACAATTTAGACCATACAATATACGAGGTGTGTATATGTATGGATCTGCAACTGGACTACGCTGCTATCGGCATGCGTATCCGTACCCTGCGCCACAAACAGGGTATGACGGGCGAGCGTCTGGCAGAGCTGGCCGACACCAGCAAGGCGAATATCAGCCATATCGAAACTAACAATACCAAGCTGAGCCTAAACATGCTGGTGCGCATTGCCAATGCGCTGAATGTAACGCCGAATGAATTGCTTTCCGATAATCTTTCACCCCGAAAGGTACACTTCGAACGGCAGCTGGCGTCTATTGTGGAAAATTGTACGCCCGCGCAGCTGGCCCTGATTGTAGATTTGGCACGAACGGTGGCCAAATGGCGTGATTGACGCCTTTCACGCACACGTGTTCTGAGGAGGAACCCTTTTGCAGCAGGCACATGACGATGAAGTGACCTTGCTCTATTCCGAAAACCGCGAGGCATTGCTTCGCCATGCATACCGGTATATGAATGACTGGGAATGTGCTTCGGATGTATTGCAGACCTCTATGCTGAAGTTTATCCGCATGTTTGGCAGGCTGTCGCATCTGACGCATCAGCAAAAGACCGGCTATTTGTTCACGGTCGTAAAACACAGCGCACTTCGAGAGCTTGAAAAGCAAAAGCGCATTGTTCCCGCTGCGGAGGAGTGGCTTTCCAGCATGGCGAACGAAAGCGCAGAAGATGTTGCCTTGGGCAACCTGACACTGGATGAGCTGCGCGCGTGCATTGCCGGGCTGAAACCACAGTATGGCGATTTTCTTCGCATGCGCTATGTGGATGACCTGGATGACGAAGTAATCGCGGAATTCTTGAGCGTGAAGCAGAGCAGCCTTCGCATGATAGCGGTTCGCGCCAGAAGGGCGCTGTGCGAGGCATGTGTGAAAAAGGGAATTGAGGTGAACACACATGGCCGCAAATAAGAGCCCTGGCGCCCTGACGGACGAGCTTCGTACGCTGAAGCTTGCAGGCATGATGTACGCCAAAGAGCAGGACGAAGCCGACGCAAAAGCCCTGGCAGGTGAAGCTGTGCCGCAGCCCCCCGCAGCTATCCAGGCAAAAACGGATGAAGCTGTGTTTGCCATGCTCGACGCCCATGCCGTCAAAAGAAAACGCAGGCGCCGGGCCCGTTATCTGCTTCGCACCGCTGCCGCGGTGGCGCTTATTGCGTGCATCTCGGTTCCGCTTGCCTTCACAGTGGATGCCTCGCGCGCTGCTGTCGCAAATTTCCTGATACAAAATTTTGACCAGTTCAGCCGCATCACCTATGATGTAGAAAACAATGCCAAAGCCCCGGTGGGCTGGACGAGCGAGTATTATCCCCAATGGCTGCCGGAGGGGTATCAGTTTGACCGTATCAACTATACAGGACAAGCACAAGAAATATGGTATACAAACGACAATGGCTATAACATTTATTTTTCTCTTTCCACACATAATTCTCCATTTTTATTCGATACAGAAAATACTAGCTGTTCAACTGAAATAGTAGGAAATTACGAAGCAAAATTATACATCAAGCACGATAAACGCTCTTGTGCGATTGCCATCGTTCTTCCTGCTACAACACTTTTTATACAAGGTCCCCTCACCAAAGATGAAATGCTAAAAATCGCCAACAGTACACATAATCTCTTCTAAATGTGTATTTGGTCCAGTTGCAAAAATAAAAAACAGGAGGAAAAAACATGAAAAAGGTAGCAAAAAAATCTGTCACTATGGTAGTTATCATTCTCTTAACTTTGGCTCTTTCCACAGGTGTCTTCGCAGAAAATATGACGCCGCGTTGGGTTGATCTTTCTGCTTTTTCTTGTACATTGAGCCGAGAAAATGGCTTATTTAGCAATTCAAAAGTATATGCTCATGCCTCTTCTTGGATAAGCAATGATACGATTAACCTTACTGTCACTATTCAAAAGTGGAATGGTTCTTCTTATGTGAACACCTCATATACTTGGTCATCATCGAATAAAGCAAGTTCTCATATAGATAAAAATATGAATTTAAGTGCAGGAAACTATATTGCACATGCAGTTGCCACCGTTTATGATGCCAATGGGAACTATGTAGAAACTGTTACACTAAATTCCAATGAAATAATCATCTAACCTCAACACAAATCCCGCGCCCCGAAGCCAGCTTCGGGGCGCGGGATTTTCTTTCACGCTTTTAATACACCGGCCCGTGGCGGAGATAAACGGCAAAATAGGCCGCGGCTATGGCGGCCTGGACGGCCAGCCAGCACAGCCGCAGCCACCGGCGCTTTCGGCAGCACAGCGCGGCGGCACAGGGCAATACGAAACAGCCTGCCAGGTAACGCGGCGCGCTTAAAAGCCAGGTGGCCCCCATGGTAAAGGCCGCATAGGCCAGCGCGAAGGCCAGATGATGCGCCTGCAGCCTGCGCGCCGCCGCGCACAGCAGGCCCATGGCATACAGAATGCACACCACGGCCAGAAGGCTGATGCAAACGGCGTTCAGCCGCAGGCCCTCGCGCCACCACTGCACCATGGCGTCCAGATGATAGGCCACAGTACTCCAGAAAAAGCCCAGCCGCTGGCCCCAATGCTCATATTGATACTTTGAAAAGCGCAGGCAATCGCCGAACACGGCCCAATTCAAAAGAAAATAGCAAAGCAGCCCCAGCACGGGCCCAGCCACAGGCGCGGCGCAGGCGGGCGAAAGGCGCACGCGCTTCGCGCGCACGGCCTGCCACAGCCACACAGCTGCCGCGCCGCATAAAAGCGCCCCCGGCGAGCGCGTCAGCGCGCACAAAAGCCCCACTGCGCCCGCAGCCAGCGGGCGGCCGTGCTCCAGCAGCAGAAAAAAGCCAAGACACAAAAGCAGGAACAGGCTTTCCGTCATGGGTAAAGCAAAGAAAAACGCGCCCGGAAAGGCCAAAAGCCACACACAAGCCCGCGCCGCCGCGCGCGGGCCGTAATGCTCTGCCGCAAGGGCATACAACGCGGCGCCGCAGCCCGCAAACAGCGGAAGCTGCACGGCACAGCCAAGCGCATACCACGGCAGCGCGCCGAACACATTCAGCGCGCGCAGAAGCCATGGGAACAGCGGGAAAAACACGATGCGCAGGTGCTGCTCGGCCACCGTCTCGTTCCATTCATTCTGATAACCGTACCGTGCAAGGCTGATATAGTGCGGCGCATCAATGCCGCCGAAGAACTGGCCCAGCGCACTTTCCAGCCCGGCGCCGGGGCTTTGGCGCACAGCGCACAGCGCCACCGCGCCCTGCACCAGCGCCGCAAACAGCAGAAAAGCCAGCGCCGCAAACACCACCTCCCTGCGGGCAGCTCTGCCGCGCGCTGGGAAGGCGGCAGGCGGGCGCACCAGCTTTGCCGCACATATAAAAGCGCCCGCGGCAAACAGCCCCAGGGCGCAAAAAGAGAGCGCCCACTTCACCCACGAAAGCACGGCGCCCTCCCCTTTCTGTGTTCGGTTTTCGTTTTCTATTATGCTTCAGGCCGCAGCCACATGCGTCAACAGCATGTCATACAATTCCTTCGTCTCTTCATCCGTGCGGCCGCTGAACACCAGCACACCGTCGGTGGAATCCACCTTCACCCATACGGAAGCGTCTGCACGGGTATAAAGATAGTAAAAGCCATAGCTTTCGCTGAGGTATTCGCCCGCCTGAATTGTGCGCGTGCGCATGGCGTTGTTCGCCTCGCCCTTATCCAGCGTTTGCAGCCATTCCACATCCGTGATATCCGCATAAGGCACAGTGCGGCTGTTTCCGGCGCCGCCTGTCACATACAGCTCTGTCTCGGAAAGAGAGACGGAAATATTCTGAAAGAACATTAGCCATACGCCAAAGCCCAGCACCAGCGCAGCCGCCGCTATTTTCACCCAGAACCACACGGTGCGGTCCTGCTTTTCGGGCGTTCTGAACACCATACAGCCTTCCTCCTCACAGCGCGGAGAAACGCTTTGCCCCCCACGTACTTAAAACATACCACAAACCGGCGCTGAGCACAAGCGCCAGCAGGGCAAAAACAGTGCAGAAGGCAGAAAAGCCAAGCGCATTTCCAAACAGCACCCAGCACAGCGCGCCCAACCCCACCAGGCCCATGCCGCCGAAGATGCCGCAGAATGCCGAGGCAGACTGCTTTACCACCAGCGTATCGTTTGCACCGTCCAGCTTGGGCAGCAGCAGATTGACACACAGCCCGGCAACCGCTACAAGCAGTGAGAGCGCAAGGCACAGCGCCAGCGCCGCAGCAGCCTGCCCCAGCGGAAGCTGCACCGCAAAGGCGATGCAGCCAAGGCCGATGAGAATGGACGGCCAGGCCACGGTAAGGTTCATGGCCACTTTGGCGCGAAACAGCCGTCCGGCCGGGATGGGCGCCTCTTTCAGCACCCAAAGCTGCCTGCCCTCCAGGCTGATGGAAACACATGTTGTGTTGAAGGTACCGACCATAAAAGCCACCGCCAGCAGGCCGGCAGGCAGCAGCGCCTGGATGCCGCCCACCTGCGCGGCAAACTCCAGAATGGTGCGCCTTGCAAACACCGCGTATACGCCAGCGCCCAGCAGCATGATAAAGCCGATGCCTGTATTGAACAGATAAATGGGCGTGCCGAAAAAGCGCGCAAGCTCTTTTTTGTACAGCGCCGCGAACTGGCCCGATGCGCCAAGGCGGGAAAGGCGGTAGGCCTTGCCCATGGCGCGGGAGCTCAGGCCTGTGAGGATGGCCTTATAGCGCAGGCTGAGCAGCCATGCCGCCGCCAGAAACGGCACAAGGCACACGGCAAGGTAGCCCACCAGCGCCGGAAAGCTGCCTGCCAGCGCACTTTGCAAAAGCCCCATAGGCAACAGCCAGGTGTTCAGCACATGCTGCAGGGCAGCGGCATTTTGCATCATCAGCCCCGCCAGCCTGTTCACCTGCATCCCGCCCGCTATCAGTATGCCAAACAGGGCCAGATACAAAAGGCTTGCCACCAGCGCCTTGCGGCGCAGCCGCCCCTCGGCAAAGGCCACCAGCCAGCCGATCAGCGCACCCAGCAGGGCAGGCAGGAAGGGTGTGAACAACACCGCCAGCGCCATGGAAAGGATAAAGCCGGGGCTCACCCCGCCGTATACGCCCAGCGCCGCACCCGCGGGAATAAGCCAAAGCCCGCAGAACACCAGGTTTTCCAGATACAACGCCAGCAGCTTTGCCAGCATTACGCTGAACGCGGGCACAGGCAGGCTGAGCATCAAATCCATATCCCGCCCGCCGTACACAATGCCGCTTGCGCCGAACATGGTGAACATCAGGCTCATAAAAATGCCCAAAAGCGCCATTACAGGCATCAGGAAGCCCAAAGCGCCGTTTTCGCTCATCCATTCGCCCAGCAGAAAGCTGTACACGCCGGAAAGATACAGCGGCAGCACCGTCAAAAGCACCAGCGTGCCAATACCGCCTGCCCTGCCCTTTTTGCTGCGCCCGAAGTTCAGCGCCGCCAGCATGGCGCGGAAATCCACTTTTACAAGGCACCACAGCTTACGCATGGCCTTCACCTTCCCTCGCCAGCTCCAGAAATACGGCTTCCAGGTCCGACTTGCCCACAATGTCCGCCGTGGGCCCTTCTTCCACAAGGCGCCCGCCCTTGATGATGGCGATGCGGTCGCACAGCTTCTGCGCCACCTCCAGCACATGTGTGCTGAACAGCACGCTGCCGCCCTCGTCGCACACCCGGCGCAGGTAGCCCTTCATCACGAAGGCGGCCTGCGGGTCCAGCCCCACAAAGGGCTCGTCCAGAATCAGCAGCCGGGGCTTGCGCATCAGCGCCGAAATAAGCGCCAGCTTCTGCTTCATGCCGTGGCTGTAGCTGCCGATGGCGCTGCCCAGGACCTGCGTGAGCTCGAAAGCACCGGCATATTCCTTTACGCGGCGGGTGCGCTCGTCTGCCGGGATGCCGTAGATATCCGCAATAAAGGTAAGGTACTGCACGCCCGTCATGAATTCGTACAAATCCGGGTTGTCAGGCAAAAAGGCCGTCACCTGCTTTGCGGCCACCGGCTCGCGCAGGATGTCGCGGCCGTCTATTTCGATAGTGCCCTCAGAAAAATCCAGAATACCCGCCGCACAGCGCAGCGTCGTGGTTTTGCCCGCGCCGTTGTGGCCAATGAAGCCCACAATATGCCCCGCGGGCACCGTGAGGCTCAAATCTTCCACGGCGCGCTTTCCGCCGGGGTACGTTTTGGAAAAATGGCTGATATTCAGCATAAATATTTCCCTCTCTTCCTTTCCGGGGCCGCACTGTGGGTACAGCCCCATACCGGCATCATCATTTAGATGAATGTCTAAACGAACAATATCAGAAAGGCCGCGTTCTGTCAAGATGCGGCCCCGCTTTTTTTGAAATTTTTATCCCCCGAAAACACTTCGCGCCCGCCATGAGGGTTTCTGCCGCGGCAGCGCGCCCTGCAGCCCGTCAAAAAATGAAGCTGCCTGCCCATGGCAGAAAGCGGAGGGCCGCCCTCCAGCGATGGTGCAGCATGCGCGCCCCGCCTTTCCGGGCTGTGCTCCGGCACGGGAAGGAAAAGCCGCTTTCCCCGGCCAGCCAATGGCCTGCAGGCCTTTTTCCACAGGGCAGGCAGGCCTCTGCCCTGGCCTTATCACCGAATTTGCCCCTCAGCGGCCGGGCCATCGGCCGCTGGCCGCAAGTGAAAGATATTGCCCGGCCGCACGCGGGCATGAGCAAAACGGCCAGAGCAGCACCTGCCGCCTTCAAAAAATTTCACAGGCCCTTATTCGCTGCGCTTAAATACTCCGCCACCGCCTCAAGGCTTTTGGCGGCATCCTCTCTGCCCAAATCATACATTTCCTGTATTCTTTCAACATTTCTTTCAAGCCGTTTGATATTGACAAGCCTTGACGGGCGTATCACAAATATCTTCTTTTCCTTTGCCAATTCATTCACCTTATCCAGCTGGCGGTTATATACCAGATACCTGCTGTTTATAGCGGAAACAAGGCCGGGGTATTTTCTGTAACAGATTTCGGGAATAAGCGCATTCGTCTTTTTCTTTCTGTAATGCTCCGGCCTTGTAAGTATCACAATCACTCTGTCGTAGCCAAGACTCATGATTTTATCAATGGGGATGCTGTCTGCAATTCCGCCGTCCAAATATTTTTTACCGTTGACGCACACGGGCTTTGACAGAAAGGGCATAGAGCCTGACGCACGCAAATATTCCATTTGCTCTGTATTTCTCAGGTCATCTATTTTGATATACTCCGCGTTCCCGGTTTCGATGTTCGTCACAACTGCATAGAATTCCTCTTTACTGCGCCGGTACGCATCGAAATCAACAGGGTCCAGCTCGTTGACGATTTTGTGAAAGCAGAAATCCTCATTCATAATATTCCCGGTTGTGAGCAGCGAGTGCAGCCCCATGTAATTTCTGTTTCCGGCGTAATTCCTGTTGTACCGAAGCACTCTGCCGGGCTGCTTCGACTTATAATTCATTCCAAACAACGCCCCTGCCGAAACAGCCACGATGCCGTCAGCAGAAATATTGTTTTGCATAAATACATCAAGCACCCCCGCGGTATATAACCCGCGCATTGCTCCGCCTTCCAGCAGCAGCCCTGTTTTCATCTTATCCTCTCCTCAAGCCTCTGCAGCAGACCGCGCCGCAAAGGCGGGCTCAGGCCCCTTTTTCTATCTCGCCCGCACGCTGCAGGGTCCATTTCGCCACGCCGGGGCCTATCAGCTCATAAATCAGCGTGCCGCACAAAATGACGGCGCGTATCACTTCGGCATACTGCGGCACCACCTGCTGGGCCGCCACGGTAAGGCCAATGGCAACGCCTGCCTGCGGCAAAAGCGCCGGGCCAAGGCAGCGGCGCACAGCCGCGGGCCCGCGCATCAGCACAGCGCCGAACCAGGCGCCCGTCAGCTTGCCCACCACGCGCACCACCACATAAATGACGCCCACCAGCCCGATGGACGGCAGGAGGGAAAGGTTCAGCCCCGCGCCGGACAGCACAAAAAACATCATATAGATGGGGTTTGTAAAACGGTCTGTCACTTCCATTACCTGGGCAGACTGCCTGCAGAAATTGGCAAACACCGCGCCCATGGCCATAGTTGTAAGCAGGGCGGAAAGGCCCAGCATATCCGCCACAGCCGTGGCCGTAAGCACAAACGCAATGGTGAGCGCAAGGCGGTTGTGTCGTGCAGGCAGAAAGCGGATAAGCAGCGTGTGCGCCGCGCCCAGCACAAGGCCGATGCCCAGCGCCTCAAATATCTGAAGCACCGGTGCGGCCATGCTGGCAAGCAGCGAGGCATGCTGCGGGCTCTCCAGCGCCTGGGCAATAGCCACCGCAATGCCGAAAAAGATAAGGGCCGTGGCGTCGTCCAGCGCCACCACGCTGAGCAGCGTCTCTGTCACAGGGCCGCGCGCCCTGTACTGCTTAATCACCATGATCGTGGCCGCCGGCGCCGTAGCCGCCGCAATGGCCCCCAGCACCAGCGAAAAGGGCAGCGTCTGCCCCGAAGCCACCAGGGCCGCTACCACGAACACAACGGCGAACAGGCTTTCAAAAATGGCAATGACGATGGGCAGAAAGCCCACGCGCCTAAAATAGCTTATTTTGAACTCGCTGCCGATGGAAAATGCGATAAACCCCAGCGCCACGCTGGAGACAAGGCTCAAAGCTTCCACCCCTTGTGTACTGAGCAGGCCCAAAACAGAGGGCCCGATGATAAGCCCGCCCACCAGAAAGCCCGTGACGTTGGGCAGCTTCAAAAGCTTGATAAGGCGTGAAAACAGCAGCCCTGCGAACAGCAGCGCCGCCATGTTGAGCAGCGTATTCGTGCCAAACAACTGTGATGCACCTCTGTTCTCAGTAATTCTTGTGCAGGCCGCGCACATCGGCCACGGGCAGCGTAAACGCCACGCCCGTGCCCGGCGCGTCAAAGCTGCCGTTGATTGCCTCAATGGCATCCATCGCGCGGGGCACATCCTCGTCCTTCAAAAGGGCAAACACCGTGCGGTTATCCGCACGGTCCGGCTCCATCACGGCCCGCAAAGACCCCAGGAACGAGCCGTCAAAATAGCTTTCCAGCGCGCGGGCCATGCCCTTGCTCTCCAGAATGGTGGCGCCTCTGATGCCGATATGCTCGAACTTGTTCAGCACGGGTTCCAGATTTTCCACCTTATCCAGCACAAACACCAGCAGTTTCATGGATATCCTTCCCTTCTTTCCACAGTCCGGTATCCAGTATAGAACGGCGCAAAGAGAATGTAAAGGGCATGCCGGCGCATGCAGCACATTTTTCCGGGCATGCTAGATGAGAAAGGAGCGAGGCACCATGAAGCATGAACGCAGAAAACCCGGGCCGCGCCCGGCACAGGCGCAAAAGCATATGGAGGCGCTGGCCGGGGGCGGCATGCGCCCGGCCCTGTATTATACAAACCAGGGGCAGGCCGCCTGCGCCAAAGGCGTGGTGGAAGCGCCGCACACCGTAGCCCACCGCGTGAAAAGCAAGGAGGAATTCCCCCAGGGGTAACCCCGTGCGCGGCCTGCCGCGCATCCGCAAGCAAAAGGGCCGGGGAACGCACCGCCTGCAAGGCGCGCGCCCGGCCCTTTTGCTCTTCCCATAAGCATCGCGGGCCGGCTGCAGGGCCCGCACACTTTATTTTTCTGCTTTCCAGCACGGCACGCCGCAGGCCGCGGCAAGCGGCGCCAGCGCGGAAATATCTACAAAGTCTACCGGCGTGCGGAAGGCGGCCAGCAGCGCCCTGTCGTCCTGTGTCATGCCGCCGCCCTTTTTCAGCAGCATGCGGCGCATCATGCGCATCATGGTTTTGTGCACAGGGCCCAGCTTCTCAAAGCAGAAGGCGCCCCGCAGGCAGAACAGCCGCCCCGGCGCAAGGCTTTGCCGCGGGCCGAGGCCGCGCCGCACCTGCCGCTCTATTTCAGCGCGCACCGCCTGCTGCTGCGCCTGGGCCAGCCCCACAGTGAACAGAAACACGTCCTTGCCGGGGAAATATTTCTTTGCCCTGCAAAGCCCGGCCACGCCCCCTGCATACAGGCCGCCGCCGTACACAATACGCCCGGCGCGGTGCACGGCCTGCACATCCTCTTCCCCCAGTGCAAAGCAGGGCGCGCCCAGCGCCGCGGCCAGCGCCCGGGCATACCGCTCCGCCGCCCCGTAATGCGAGGTATACAGCACCACCGTTTTCATGTTTCCCCCTCCTGCATGGCCCTCATGTTTTCATCCAGCTTCGCTATTACATCCAGCGCCGCTTTTATGTCCTTCTGGGGCACGCCCGCAAACAACGCCTGCATAAACGCCTGCTGTTTTTGGCGGTAATTCTCCCGCAGCGCGGCGGCTGCCGGGCCCGGCAGCACGCGTGTGCGGCGCGCGTCCGCCGCATCGCGCCTGAGCAGCACATACCCCTTTTGCGCCAGCTTCAGGGCAAGCTGTTTTGCATTCTGGTGCGAACAGCCCATGGCGCCCGCCACCTCGCCCAGTGTGGGCGGCGCTTCGAACAGCTCAAGGCATGCCAGCAGAAACCACTGCTTTGTGGTGACCTCTGTATAAAAGCCGTCGCCCAGCACCTGCAGGCGGTTGCCGTATGCCAGCAGGGCGCCGAACAGAAGGTATTCCGCCCCATAGGCGGGCATGCGCGGGGCCTGCCCGCCTCCCTTATTCTCTTTCACGGCGTTTTCCTCTTTCCTCTCAATTGTGTAATATATTACTTAATTAAGTTATATCATGCCGCTGCTTGCCTGTCAAGCGCAGATGCGGTATACTTTTGTGCAGAGAGGTGATGTGACATGGCTTTTATCACGAAGGAAAACAGCATCGTATATGAAGAAAACGGCAGGGTGCTGGCCGAGGTGTGCTTTCCCGAAGGGGAAGGCGGCGCAGCGGCCATCACGCGCACCTTTGTAGACGAAGCCCTGCGCGGGCGGGGTATGGCCGGCCAGCTGATGCAGCGCGCGGCAGAGCATCTGCGCGCATGCGGCAGAAAGGCCGTGCCTGTGTGCAGCTACGCCGCGGCGTGGTTTGAAAAGCACCTGGAATATGCAGACGTGCTGGCGGAAGCTTAAAATACACACGCAGGCCCCCGGCCTTGCCGGGGGCCTGCGTAAGCCCTGGGAGGGCATACTGCCGGCAAGCCTCTCAAGAGGCATTGAATGTTCTGTCTCCTGCATCGCTTGCCCCTTCCCCGTAAATGGGGTTCTTCCCGCTGCATGCTGCATCTTTTTGGTATTGAATACCCCATCCCGCTTCGCCCGAAACTGACAGCGAAAGCCTTTTTACTCTCCACGGCACAGCTGTAGGTTGCCGTTCCGCTAAAGCTGACCAAAGCAGGCCAAGGGGGGCCCGCGCCGAAAGGCGCGGGCCCCCCTTTGATTTGTTTATCTCACTGGCATGGGTGAGGCGGAGCAGACAGCCGTCCGGGGCCTGCAAAAGGAACGCCTTCCGCTTCGCCACACCGTCCGCGGTTTCATACTGCGGCCTGTGTGGACAGGCCGCGGTAAACTGCCGCGTCCAGCTGCTGCAAGCGCCTGTACAGAGCCTCCGCCTCTTCTGCCTCTATGGAAAAATTCGCACCGCACCCCAGCGGGCGGTACAGCCCGCCTGTGTTCCAGCCGTCTTCATGGAATTGCCCGAGCATGAAGCGGCTTTCCCCGGAGGAAGCGAACAGAAGGCGCTTCTTCGCATGCTCATATTCCAGCCGGAAGGCCAGTATGCCCAAATAAAACCGCTTTGCTTTCTGAATACCGGGCACGGACTGCTTCGGCATCCTGAAGGCGTACCGCATGGGGGGCTCCGCTTTCCCGGCACGCGGTCAGCGCAGCTTTTTCGGCGGCCTGGCCGCCTTTTTCTGCGCCTGCCTGCGCTTCCAGTTCGTATCCGGCGTGCCCTTATCGCTGGCGATGTATGCGCCGAAAGCGTTTGCCGCCAGCGCCATCAGCGCGTATACGCCGCCATAGATGTTTGCGGTGCCGTTATAATAGATGGGAATAGTCGCGGTAAACAGCACCCCGGCGGCCAGAAAAAACCACCATGCAAAGCCGCCCGCCTTGCCTGCAAAAAAGCTGCACAGCAGGCTTTCCAGCGGAAACACCAAAAGCAGAAGCACCACCAGCACTGCGCCCTCCCCCGTCAGCTTCGCCAGCGCGGGCAGCAGCAGGAAGGAAGCGCCCAGCACAGCCATGTGCGGCCATTCTTTTTTCAGCTTTTCCATTTTATTCATCTTCTCTCCGGCAAACGCCGTTTGTATTTTTCTCCGCGCGGCAAGGGCGCAGAAGCCTTCTGCTTTAATACAGGCATAAGGCCCACATATCCCACAGGCGGCGCGGCAAAGCAGCCTGTTCGCGCCGCCGCCTTGCGCGTGCGGCGGCAAAGCCGCGCAAGGCCTCCAGCTCCTGTGCCGAAAGGCCGCCGCGGGAAAACTTCGCCTTTTCCGCCAGCAGCACAATATGCTCCGGCAGAGGCGCGCCGCCGTTCAGGCACAGCGCATAGCGGTACAGGCCAAGGGCCGCACGGCAGGTGTTCTGCGCAAACAGGGCCCGGCGGCGCCGCAGGCAAAGCGCGCGGCGCACGGCCGCAGACAGGCATACCGCAAGAACAAGCGCCAGAAAACACGCCGCGCCCGCAAGCGCCCGTTTCACCGGCGCCGGCAGGCCCGCAGCGTGCGAGCCGGGCCCGCCGGGTGCCTCCGGGGCGCCCGGAAGGCCGCCCTGGCTGGAAGAAGAGGGCGCCTGTGCCCCGCTGCTTTGCGTTTGGGGCACCGGCGTACCGGCGCTTTGCGGTGCAGGTGCAGACTGCGCCTGTGCGCTGCCTGCGCTCTCTGCGCCGGGTACAGCAGACGGCCGCGGCCCTCCCTGTGCGGCGGCCTGTATGCCCGCGGGCGGCGTGGCGTCCAGCATCAGCCATCCCCGACCCTGCACATAATACTCCACCCAGGCATGGGCTGCATAATCCGGCACCTCCGCCGCACCGTCCTCCACCGTGCACACATAGCCTGAAACATAGCGGGCGGGCACGTCCAGCGCGCGCAGCATGCAGGCCGCCGCCGTGGCAAAGTGCATGCACCAGCCGCGCTTTCCCTGCGTGAGGAAATACACGGCAAAATCTTCCTGCGCAGGCTGGCGCGGCGCGGCGATGTCATAAACCGCCGCCTGCTCTATATATGCCTCCACCTGGCGGGCCAGCGTTTCGGCGCCGGAGCCGGGGTGGATGCCCGCCTGCATGGCCAGCTCCCGCAGGGCGCTGCGCGTGTCTTCCGGCAGGGGCGTATATGCCTCGCGCACGGCGGCGGCATAAGCCTGTTCCTCTTTCTGCAGCGCCACAGGCGCGCCGCTGCCGGGCTTCGTTACAAAGGCCACCTGTGCCTCTTCCCCGTCAAGCCGCGCGTACACGTCGCCCTCAAACTCCGCATGCTGCACCCCTGCCGGGTACATGGGCAGATAACACAGGCCGGTGCCGTCCCCCACAGGCCGAAGCGTCATGGTGCTGCGGCCCGTGCCGCCCGCAAAGCGCGCGGCATAGGTGAGGGGCGAGGCCGTCTGCCCGCCCGCCATGCGCAGCACGCGCCCTGCCTGCCAGCTATGGCCGGTGTAATCGCCCGCACTGGCCCCGCGCAGGTAGAAAAAGCCGTCCGCATCACATTCCACATGAAGCATCGTCCTGCCGGTATAGCTGGGGCCGGCTACGGTCAGGTCCTGCGCGCCGCGGCTGCCCACGCGCACCAAAGCCGTGGGCATTCCATCCAGCGCAGCCTGCGCGCCCGTGCCCCACTGGCCGGGCAGCCCCGCGCTCCATTCCAGCACCGTGCGCCAGGAATCCAGCGCCCAGGCCGGGCGCGAATAATCGGCCTTGTCCAAGGGCAGATACAGCGCCAGCACGCCGCACAGCGCCACGGGCAAGGCCAGCAGCGCGGCCCGCGCGCCGCGGGCTGCCCCCATGGCGTGAAACGGCTGCGAGAACACCAGCGCCAGCCAGAAGGCCAGCATGGCGCACACAGGGCCGGGCCCTGCCGCCCGCGTAACCACCAAAGGCAGGCAGAACGGCACAGCCGTGGCCAATATGCCCCAAAGCGCCCGCCTTTTCGCCGCAAGGGCCATGCACACGAGCCCCGCCGCCAGCAGGGCCAGCCAACAGAAAAAGGCAGTATACAGTTCACGCGCCTGTGCTGCACCGGCCGAGAGCATGCGCGGGTACCACTGCGGCAACCACGCATAGTAAAGCCTGTACTCCTGCGTGATGCGCGCGCACAAAAGCTCGAAGCCAAGGCGCACAGGCTGCGCCCTCCACATCCAAAGCTCCAGCGCGGCTGCCCAGGCGGTGAACAGATAGGCCCTTCTCACCCATGGGCGGCGCGGCGGCACGCCACGGCGCACAAGGCGCAAGGCCGCAGGCACCAGCAGGCACACTGCCACAGCGCCCGCGCAAAAGGCCGCTACACGGCGCACATCCATTTCCAGGGCAAAGCCCTGCGCAAGGCCAAACACGGCCCCATATACGCCGCACAGCGCCAGCAGGGTGCGCGCAAGCGCCTGCTGCACTGCGGCAGACCGGCCCTGCCCGGCTGCCCTCTGTGTGCCGGGCGGCTGCGCAGGGCGCATTTTCCTTCCGTCAGGCATGGGACGCCTCCTTCCCATGCACCGTGTACTGCCACTGGGCGCGAAGCTGCGGCGGCAGGGCACGCACCGGGGCGCCCTGCGGCACAGGCTGCGCCAAAAGCCGCCGAAAAAGGGCCGTCAGGTCATCCTCCACCTGCAGGGAGGCTGCGCAGGCTGTTCCATCGGAAAAGGTGAGCACAAGGTGAGGCACCCCGGCCGCCAGCAGGGCCTTGGCCATCCAAAGAAGGCGGGCAAGGGCGCGGTCCCGCTCGGCGGCGGTGCCGCGCGCGTCCAGCAAAAGGGCGGCGCGCAGCCCGCGCGGGCACAGCGGCTCGCGCACGATAAGCTCGTCCGCTTTGGCCGAAAGCTTCCAGTGGATGGCGTTCACCGCGTCGCCAGGGCGGTAGGGGCGTAAATCGTGCTCCTCCGAATATCCGCCGCCCGGCTTGGCAGCGAAGCCCTCGGCCGCCAATGCGTCCGGCATGGGCGGCACGGGGTGCGGCGCTTCCGGCACGGGCCACACCGTCACGGCGGCGGCCTGCGGCCTGCGCAGCGGCAGGCGGAACAGGCCCAGCGGGTCTGCCGCCCAGGCGCGCGCCAAAGTATAGCGCACACAGCCGCAGTGTGCAGTGCCGGCCGGGCAGGCCCATTCCGCACGGCCGGAAAAGCGCGTGCGCCTCACTTCCCCCGTCAGAAGGGCGCAGGCCTCCAGCCGCCCGCCGAAGCGCGCGGGAAGAAAGCGCCCCGTGCAGCACACATGCACTTCGCCCGCCTGGCCTATACGGCATTCTGCCGGGGCCTCGATGCACACGCGCGTGCACAGCGCAGATAATACGCCGAGCGCAAGCGACACGGCGGGCGCGGCCAGCGCACAGCGCAGCACCAGCACGGCGAAAAAGCCGTAATAATTGCAGTAAAACACATAGGCCCCCGCCAGCGCCAGCGCGTACAGGGCCCTTGTGCGCGCCATGCTAGCGAAGCTGCGGGGCTTTTGTGCCCTGCAGCACCTCTTCACATACGGCGTGCGCGCTTTTGGCCTCCGGCGCCAGCAGAAGGCGGTGCGCAATGGTGCATGGAAACACAGCCTGCACATCGCGCGGGGCCACATAGTCGCACCCGCGCGCAAAAGCCGCGGCCTTTGCCATGGCGGCCAGCGCAAGCGTGGCGCGCGGGCTGGCCCCCTGCACCACCTGTGCGTGGCGGCGCGTGGCGCGCACCAGCCGCACAATATACTGCATCACCGCCGTGTTCATATAAAGCCCGGCCACCTGCGCGCGCAGGGCGCGCAGCTCGTCGTGCCCCAAAACCTGGCGCACGCTGTTCAGCGGGGCTCCGCCCTGCCTGCGGCGCAAAAGCTCCACCTCGCTTTCTTCCGTGGGGTAGCCCATGGACAGCTTCACCATAAAGCGGTCAAGCTGGGAATCCGGCAAAAGCTGCGTGCCCGAGGCGCCCGCCGGGTTCTGCGTCGCCACCACCACAAAGGGCTGCGGTACGGGGTGCGTCACGCCGTCCACCGTCACGCCGCCCTCCTCCATCGCCTCCAGCAGCGCGCTTTGCGTGCGGCTGGTGGCGCGGTTCAGCTCATCCGCCAGAAACAGGTTGCACAAAACGGCCCCCGGCTGGTATTCCATGGCGCCCGTGTGCTTGTTATACAGGGAAAAGCCCGTGATGTCCGAGGGCAGCACGTCCGGCGTGAACTGCACGCGGTTGTACTCCAGCGCCAGCGCGCGCGAAAAGGCCAGGGCCATGGTGGTTTTTCCCACGCCGGGAATATCCTCCAGCAGAATGTGCCCGCCCGCCAGAATGGCCAGCAGCACCTGCACCAGCACCTCGTCCTTGCCCACAACGGCCTTTTTTACTTCCTCCAGCACAGCGCCCGCCTTGCTCATGCTTTTCCCTCCTGTGTGTTTCCTGTTCCCGCCCGGCTTTGCGCAGGCCCGGCGGGGCCCGGTTTGTCAATGCCGGAATACAATCCCGCCCGTATCCGCGTCCATGGCGTCCACAACGGCAAGGCTCTCCACACGCACGCCCTGTGCGCGTATCAGCTCGCCCCCGCGCTGAAAGCCCTTTTCCACAGCGATGCCCACGCCCTCCACTGCGGCGCCCGCCGCGCGGACCAGGCTCAAAAGGCCCTGCAGCGCGCAGCCGTTGGCCAGAAAATCGTCAATGATGAGCACATGGTCCTGCGGGCCGAGATACTTTTTTGAAACTATCACATCGTATACGCGCTTATGCGTGAACGACTCTATCTTCGTGGCCCACACATCGCCGTCGATGTTCACACTTTTCGCCTTTTTGGCAAATACCACGGGCACACCGAAGTGCTGGGCCGCCACACAGGCGATGCCGATGCCGGAGGCCTCGATGGTGAGTATCTTGTTGATGGGCGCGCCTACGAACAGGCGCTTCCACTCCGCGCCCATGGCGCTGAACAGGGCGACGTCCATCTGATGGTTCAAAAAGGCGTCCACCTTCAAAACGCCGCCCGGCTTTACCACACCCTCTTTTCGAATGCGCTGTTCCAGCAGCTCCATGCTCTGCACCCTTCCCCTGCCGCCGGGCGCGCTGTGCGCCCGGCATAGATTTTCTTTATTTTACCACATGCCGTCATATTCGGACAAGCCCATGCTGCCCGCCCTGCAAAAAGCATAAAAGGCAGGTGCAGCAATTCATATGATCGCCTCTTCACGGCCGTGTTTTTACGGCACTAAAATATGGGCCCCGGAGGGCAGAGGGCAGACCCCAAAAAAGGGCCCCGGTTTTGAAAACCGGGGCCCATGCTGGCGCTTCGCCGTGTTCTGTTTTACACGCCTGTTTTGGGGTTTGGCTTCTGCCCTGCGTCCGCCGAAGGCGCGGCAGGCGCCGGCCCGCCGCCTGTCCCGGCCTGCCATACCGCAGCAAAGGTTTCGTCAGCCTGCGCCGTATATGCTGCGCCCGCTGGGTAAAGCGTCCCATCCGCGGCCTTCCACCCCTGGAAGGTATAGCCGTCCGCTGCAAGGCCGGGCAGCGCCACGCTCACACCGCGCACCACCTCCATGGCCTGCGGTGCTGTGCCATACGCCGTGCGGAACGTCAGCGTCAGCTTTTGGACGGCCTGCGGTGCTTCCGCCCCTGCACTGGCTTCCAGTGCATCGCCCAGCGTTTCCAGCCTCTGCCCGTTTATCTCCACCGGCGTTTTCAGCCTGCCCGCCTCGTCAAATGGCACATTTTCACGGACATCTGCGCTTTCTGCCGCACTTCCGCCGCCCACGGCGGGTTTGCCGAGCGAGTCAGGCCAATAGTTGTGCTCCACACGGCCATTGTAGCTGCCGCCGGCAATTTCGGCGCTGGCATTTTCCCCCACGATAGCGCCTATATTTTCGCCCGTGCCCGAAACGCTGCCTGTGCTGACATTGTTATTCACATACGGCGGCTTCACCACGCTGCTGCCGCTTGATGCACGCCCCACCGTGCCGGCGATGCCGCCTACATTTTCTACGCCTGTGACGCTTGCATGGTTCGCACAGTTTTCCACGGATGAAGAGGGCTGCACTTCATACCCTGTACAGGCCAGCGGAAGAGAGCCCACAATGCCGCCTGCGTTGCTGCCTGTTGCCGACACATTGCCTTCATTGACACAGCCGGTGATTGAAATGTTGTCATAAGCCTGCCCGCCGATGCCCCCGAGTGTAGAATGGCCGGATACCTCGCCCGTATTCGTACACTCAGACACCAGCGTACCGGCAGCCGCTGAGTTGCTGCCGCCAAAAATACCGCCAATAAATTGGCTGTCTCTGTTGCCGTCAGGGATGCCCCTGACGCTTCCCGTATTAGTGCAGCCAAGCACACTGCCGCCGTTCATAGCGCCGCCCAGCAGGCCTACGATGCCGCCCACCTCCTGATTTCCGGAAATTTCTCCGCTGTTCTGGCAGTTCACAATTTCCGAGCCGCCGCTGTTTTCACCGGCAATACCGCCCGCACTGGAGAATCCGGTGGCTACACTGCCCGTATTCCGGCATTCCTCGATGCGCACACTGTAGGCAGAGCCCGTTATGCCGCCCGCCTCGTCCTCATTGCTCTTTACCGGGCCGCGGTTGATGCAGCCGCGCAGCACGCCGTTTTCTTGGCTGGAGGTGTTAATCGTTCCTGCAATGCCGCCTGCCGTCCCGTCCGCCGCATATACAGTTCCTTCATTGACACAGTTTATTATGCTGTTGCTGGCTTTCCCTGCAATGCCGCCTGCATCGCCTCTGGCCTCAACACTGACGCTGCCGCTGAAGGTGCAGTTTGTTATGGGGACGAGGCTTTCGCCCACAACACCTCCAATTTGGGCAGAAGCCGCACTTTTCTGCACATCAAGCGTACCACTAACCGTGCAGTTCTCGATGCCCCTTGTGCTTCTTATACGGCCCACGAGCAGGCCTGCACAGCGCACTCGCCCTGTTGTTACTGCGGCAGTGCCCTGTACATTCAGGTTTCGCAGCAGGCCCGCCCCGTTTATTTCAGCAAAAAAGCCCAAATATCTGTTTTTCTCCTCACCGGTGAGGACAAAGCCCGTTATAGAATTTCCCTGCCCATCGAACGTACCCCGAAAGTCGTCTACCGGCGTCCACGCACCGCCGCCCAAATCAATGCTGTTTGCCAGCTTCACCGTTTTGCCTGCAAAGTCCTTCCCCTCATTCACCATGGCGGCAAAGGCGCGCAGCTCGGCCTCGGTGGAAATGGTGAATTCGTCTGCCGTCTCGTAATC
>JBKYIE010000001.1:0-315379 GCA_047030735.1 Ruthenibacterium sp. | reverse complement strand
TTTTGACGGCGGGCGTGCTTTCCAATCTCCGGCAAGTGACGGAATACGCCGCCAAGCACGAGAGCCGCTTTGTGAAGCTGCTTATCCAGCAAAACGAAATCGGCGGCAGGAAAAAGACCGCCGCAGCCACCAAGCAGCTTGAACAGGCGCAGGAGCGTATTTCCGAAATCAGCCGCATTATCAAGCGTCTGTATGAGGACAACGTAAACGGGAAAATCAGCGACGAGCGTTTTATGGAGCTGTCGGTGGACTATGAAGCCGAGCAAGCGGAACTGAAAGGGCGCGCCGCCGGTTTACAGGCAGAACTTGACAAGTCACAGGCTGCCACCGTCAACGCGGAGAAGTTTATGGGGATTGTGAAAAAGCACCTTGCCTTTGAAGAACTTACCCCTACCCTCTTGCGGGAAATGGTTGAGAAAATCGTAGTGCATGAGTGCAGCTATGACGAGAACGGCACCCGCAGACAGGACATTGAAATTTATTATAGCTTTGTCGGCAAGATAGATTTGCCGGAAGCCTAAACCGCCCGACCTATCCGACGTAATCGCGAACCGCCGGATAGGAACGGCAAAATTTTTTACACTTCTATCACTTCTTTATCGCACATCAGTAAAAAACGCGGGGGCCAAAGGAACCGGAAAGTGTGCCGCTGGACCTGGAGGCCCTGGTGGAACAGCTCCGCAAGTCGCCAGAGCTGGCCAACACACTGGCCGCATTGCCGGCATCGGCCCCATCCGGATAATAGTTCGGAAAAATCGTGTTAGCAAATCCACGATTTTCATTAGCAAACCCGTAAAAAATGTTCGAAGCCAATTAGCAGGGATACAGCGGAAAATGCATAAAATCGTTTCGGCGGAGCGGCAAGGTCGTTCAAAAGGGACTAACAAAAAACCGCTGTAAACCATCAAAAAACAGCTTACAGCGGTCATTTTTGGCACCCCCGGCGAGACTCGAACTCACTACATTCCGCTTAGGAGGCGGACCCTCTATCCTGGTGAGGTACGGGGGCATATGGCGCCGGGCATATCCGCAAACGAATATGCCCGGCATGTGGTGCCGGTGGTGGGACTTGAACCCACACGGTGTTGCCACCAACGGATTTTGAGTCCGCATCGTCTGCCATTCCGACACACCGGCATAGGATATAGCTGTTATATTATAACGTATTTTTCGCCTGCCCGCAAGAGTTTTTTTCCGGGCGCGGTGCACAGCCTCATGCTTTTGCACACAGGCGCACAGCGCCCCGCCTTTGAAGGCGGGGCGCTGTGCATTTTCAAGTGCTCAGTTCATGATGGCCAGCTCGGTCTCGGGGTCGAACAGGTGCAGCTTTTTGGTGTCAAGGGCAACCTTCACATCGCTGCCGCTTTTTGCGGTAGAGGCCGGGCTTACGCGGGCCGTCATTTTATAGCCCTTATATTCCAGATACAGATAAATCTCAGAGCCCATCAGCTCAGACACGTCCACATGCGCGGTAAGCTGCGAAGCAGGGTGCTTTGCCAGGAATTCCTCATCATCCTTGATGTCCTCGGGGCGGATGCCCGCCTTGATGGCCTTGCCCACATAGGAGGCCAGCTTGTCGTTCACCTTGGCCGGGTCTATCAGCAGCTTGTCGCCGCCAAGGTCTACATAATAGCTGTCGCCCTCCTTCTGCAGGGTGGCATCCAGGAAGTTCATCTGAGGCGAACCGATGAAGCCCGCCACAAACATGTTGCAGGGGAAATCGTACAGATTCTGCGGCGTATCCACCTGCTGCACCACACCGTCCTTCATCACCACGATGCGGTCGCCCATGGTCATGGCCTCCGTCTGGTCGTGCGTGACATAAATGAAGGTGGTGGCCAGCTTCTGGTGCAGGCGGATGATCTCGGTGCGCATGGCGGTGCGCAGCTTGGCGTCCAGGTTGGAGAGAGGCTCGTCCAGCAGGAACACAGCCGGGTTGCGCACCATGGCGCGGCCCAAGGCCACGCGCTGGCGCTGGCCGCCGGAAAGAGCCTTGGGCTTGCGGTCCAGCAGGTGCTCGATGTCCAGCACCTTGGCTGCCTCGCGCACGCGCTTGTCTATTTCCGCCTTCGGCGTTTTACGCAGCTCAAGGCCGAAGGCCATGTTCTTATACACCGTCATGTGCGGGTACAGCGCGTAGTTCTGGAACACCATGGCGATGTCGCGGTCCTTCGGGGGCACGTCGTTCACAAGGCGGTCGCCGATATACAGCTCGCCCTTCGAGATGTCCTCCAGCCCAGCTATCATGCGCAGCGTGGTAGATTTGCCGCAGCCCGACGGGCCAACCAGAATGATAAATTCCTTATCCGCTATCTCGAGGTTGAAATCCGTCACTGCCTGCACGTTGCCGGGGTAGATTTTGTAAATTCCTTTACAGCTTATGCTTGCCATAGAAAAGCCTCCCTATCGTATTTTATTGATGCCATTGACGGCACATTACCCTTTTAATATAATAATATCAGGTTTTTTCGCAAATAATATAGTATTTTATTGATGTATGGATGGGATTTTTATGCTGTTTGACGCAGATGCCGTATGCCGCACAGCCTTCTGCCGCGAGGTGGCCCCGGGCGCCGGGCCCAGGCTGCATGACGCGGCGCTGTGCGCCGTGCTGGTGCAGGACGGCATAGCCGCGGCCAGCGCCGGGGAATGGGCCGCCGCACTGCATGCGGGCACGCTGTGCCTGTGCCCCGGCAGCGTGCAGCTTGCCCCGGCGGAAAGCTGCCGCGCTCTGTGCGTGGGCTTTGAGGGGGCGGCTGCGCAGCAGGCGGCCGCCGGGCTGGCCGCGCCGCTGGCCGTGCAGGCGGCCCTGTGCCCGCAGGCAGTGCAGGCGCTGCGGGGGCTGGCCGCCGCCGAAAAGCAGGGCGCGGCCGATGCGGCGCTGTGCTTTGGCGCCCTGTGCGCGCTGAACGGCGCTGGCGAGGCGTCCGGCGGCAGCGCCGGGCACAGCCCGCTTGTGGCACAGGCCGTGCTTGCCATGCGCAGCCATTATTCCGAGCTTTACGGCGTGGAAGAGCTGAGCGCCCAGCTTGGCGTGAGCAAAAGCCACCTTGTGCGCGTTTTTTCCGCCGAAATGGGAATGGGGCCGGGCCGCTACCTGACGCAGGTGCGACTGCAGGCCGCAAAGCTTCTTCTGGCACACCGCCCCTATCCGCTGGGGCTGGTGGCCAGCCTTTGCGGCTTTTCGGGCGCGAACTATTTTTGCCGCGTGTTCCGCCGCAGCACGGGCCTTACCCCCGCCGCGTGGCGCAGGGCCAACCATGGCACCTGCGGCACCCCGGCAGACGCCGATGCGCTGGAGCGCGGGCTTTTCGTGTAGCCTCAGGCATGCAGCGCCTGAAAAGCCCCGCAGGCACAGTGTTTCTTGCGCGGCGTCAGCTTTTTCTTCCCACACGGGCCGGAACGTGCTATAATGAAATGCGGAAAAGGGCCGGGCCGTGTGCCCGGCACAGGGACCAACGCGCTATATTCTCATAAAAAAGGAGAACGGATACCATGAAAGTGATCGTGACAAACAGCTATGATGAATCCTGCGCTGTGGTGGCGGGCATGATCCGCGACCTGGTGAATGCGAAGCCGAACGCAAAGCTTGGCCTTGCAACGGGCGGCACGCCCGTGCCCATTTACCAGAAGCTGGCCCAGATGAACAAGGCCGGCGAGGTGGATTTTTCCGCCGTGCACACGGTGAACCTGGATGAATACTGCGGCCTGCCCGGCACGCACGACCAGAGCTACCGCTATTTTATGGACACGAACCTGTTCAACCATATCAACATCGACAAGGCCAACACCTTTGTGGCCAGCGGCATGGGCGACCCCGAGGCCAACGCCGCCGAGCTGGAGGCCAAGGTGCGCGAGGGCGGCGCGCCCGACCTGCAGCTTTTGGGCATTGGCAACAACGGCCACATCGCCTTCAACGAGGCGAATGAGGACCATCTTGTTGCCGTGGCCCACACCGAAAAGCTGACGCAGAGCACCATCGACGCCAACGCCCGCTTCTTTGAAAAGAAGGAGGATGTGCCCACCATGGCCATCACCATGGGCATGGGTGACATCATGGCCGCCAAACAGGTGGTGCTGGTGGCAACGGGCCTTGCCAAGGTGCCCGCCATCAAAGGGCTTGTGATGAATGATGAAATCACCACCAAAAACCCCTCCACCATGCTGAAGATGCACGAAAATGCCGTGGTGGTCATTGACAAAGAGCTGGCCGGTGCCGTGGGCTACAAGGCGTAAAGCCATTGCAAAGCAGGCACACAGAAAAAGGGCGCACCCTGCGGGTGCGCCCTTTGTATCCGGCTTATTGCAGCACAGCGGGCCGCGCGCTTAAAACGCCCAGTTCCCGTTTTGGAACACGGGCACCTGTGTGCCGTCAGCCTTGATGCCGGTGATGGAAAGGTCCGGCGTGCCCAGCATGAAATCCACATGCGTGGCCGAACGGTTCACGCCGTGCTGCTCCAGTTCTTCCTCGCTCATTTCGCGGCCGCCGCGGATGGCGTCGCCGAAGCCCTTGCCCAGCGCGAAATGGCACGAGGCGTTTTCGTCGAACAGCGTGCTGTAAAACAGGATGCCCATGCGGCTGATGGGCGAGGCCGCCGGAATAAGCGCGCATTCGCCCAAATGGCGCGCGCCCTCGTCCGTCTCGATGATGGCCTTCAGCGCGTCATAGCCCTTTGCGGCGGAAAAGCTGGTGACGCGGCCGTTCCGGAAGGTGATGGAAAAATCGTCTATCAGGCTGCCGCCGTGGTTCAGCGGCATGGCGGAATGCACCGTGCCGTCCACCCTGTCCTTGTCGGGCGAGGTGTAAATTTCCTCGGTGGGCATGTTGCAGAACTGCCAGCGGCCGTCCGCCAGCTCGTTTCCGCCGCCGCACCACACATGGTTTTTAGGCAGGCCCACCGTGATGTCGGTGCCCGCGCTGTTTTTGTAGTGCAGGGCGCTGAACTGCTGCCCGTTCAGCCATGCGGCGCGCGCGCGGAACGACTTCTGGTGTTCGCGCCATGCGGCCACGGGGTCCGGCCCGTCGGCGCGGGCGGCCTTGAAAATGGCCTGCCACAGCGCCTGCACCGCCTCCTCCTGCGGCAGCTGGGGGAACACTGCCTTTGCCCACTTGGGGCTGGCCGCGCCCACAATGCTCCACGCCACCCGGCCTGTCTCCATGCCCAAATAGAAGGCGTGGCAGTCGCGGTAGGCGGCCTTGCGGCGCTCGGCCCGCAGGGTGGGGTTTATGCCCGCCATGGCGTACGGGTCGCCCGAGGTGATGCTCAATAGGGCGCCGCCGCGCTCGGCCAGGCCGTTTTCCAGCACGGCGCGCCACGCGGGCGTCTGCTGAAACACCTCCATGCCGGCGTTTTCATATTCCAGGCGCGTGGTGGCCTCGTCGTTCCACATCACGGTAACGCTTTTCGCGCCCGCCGCCCAGGCGTGCTTTGCCGCAAGGCGCACAAGGGGCGCGGCCTCCAGGTCTGCCTCTATCAGCACCTCCTGCCCCTGCTGCACGTTCAGCCCCGCACGCACCACAAGCTCTGCATATTTATCAAGCTGTGTTTCAAAGTTCATATTCATTCTCCTTCCTGCCGCCCGGCACAGGCCCAAACGGCCCGCAGCCCGGCGGCCTTTCTGCCTCTGGCATAACTATAACACAACAGCTATCGTTATGCCAAGGGGCGTCCTTCCTTTTGCCGTGGGCCGCCGCTTTTTCCCGCCTTCGGTGCGGGCGGCCCGCCTGTGCTTCAGGGGGCGGCACGGCGCCCGCCTACCTTATTATATATAATGGCCGGCACGGCGCCCGCAAGAGGCCGTTTTGGCCCTTTTTCGGGGAAATGCGGCAAAAAGCGCGCCCTTTTCTCTTGACACCCCGCCCGGCGGCGCGTAAACTGAAAGACAGATTGTTAGGTTAAGCTAACACAATGCACAGCGCCCGTGCCCGGCCAAACGGCCCGGCGGCGCGGGCAGGGACGGAAGGGACGGCAGAAAACATGACACTGGCACAGCTTCCCGTTGGGCAAAGCGCGCGCATTGCGGCGGTGGGCGGCGAGGGCGCGCTGCGCCGCAGGCTGCTTGATATGGGCCTTACGCCCGGCACCGCGGTGATGGTGCGCAAAATTGCCCCCATGGGGGACCCCATTGAGCTGCACCTGCGCGGCTACGAGCTTACCCTGCGCCTGGAGGATGCGCAGAATATCACGCTGGGCGATGCCCCGCAGGGCGGGGAGGCGCACGGCTGATGGTATTTGCACTGGCAGGCAACCAGAATTCCGGCAAGACGACGCTGTTCAACCAGCTTACCGGCTCGAACCAGCATGTGGGCAATTTCCCCGGCGTGACGGTGGATAAAAAAGAGGGCGTGATACGCGACCACACCACGGGCGAACACCACTTCGGCCCGCGCGCCTGGGGGCACGAGCGCCACAAGCGCAGCGAGATACCCCCGCGCGCGCCCGCCACAGTGGTGGACCTGCCCGGCATCTACTCGCTTTCGCCGTATACCAGCGAAGAAATTGTGACGCGCGATTTTCTGATAGACGGCAGGCCGGACGGCATCATCAACATTGTGGACGCCACCAATATCGAGCGCAATTTGTACCTTACCATGCAGCTGATCGAGCTTGGCATCCCCATGGTGATAGCCCTGAACATGATGGACGAAATGCGCGCAAACGGCAACACCGTGGACGTGAACGGGCTGGAGGCAGAGCTTGGCGTGCCGGTGGTGCCCATTTCCGCCGCGAAGAACGAGGGCATTGACGAGCTGATAGAGCATGCCCTGCGCGCGGCCGAGCACAAGCAGCGCCCCCGCCGGCAGGATTTCTGCACCGGCGCGGTGCACCGCTGCATCCACGGCATTGCCCATATGATAGAAGACCACGCGCAGGCCGCGGGCGTGCCGCCGTATTTTGCCGCCGCCAAGCTGGTGGAGGGCGACGGCCCCATGCAGCAGCGCCTGCGCCTGACGGAAAATGAAATAGACCTTGTGGGCCATTCGGTGGCGGAGATGGAGGCCGAGCTTGGCACCGACCGCGAGGCCGCCCTGGCCGACATGCGCTACACCTTTATTGAAAAGCTGTGCGCCGCCACTGTGGTAAAGCACGGCGAAAGCCGCGAGCACGCGCGCAGCGTCAGGCTGGACAAGGTGCTTACGGGCAAATATACGGGCATCCCCATTTTTCTGCTTATTATGCTGGCGGTGTTCTGGCTGACGTTCGGCGTGATAGGCACGTTTCTCAGCGATGTGTTAAGCGCGGGCATCGACGCCGTGACGGCCGCCGCTGCCGCCGGGCTGGACGCCTACGGCATCAACCCGGTGGTGCGCTCGCTTGTGATAGACGGCGTGTTTGCGGGCGTGGGCAGCGTGCTCAGCTTTCTGCCCATTATTGTGACGCTGTTTTTCTTCCTTTCCATGCTGGAAGATTCAGGCTATATGGCGCGCGTGGCCTTTGTGATGGATAAGCTTTTGCGCAAAATAGGCCTTTCGGGCCGCAGCTTTGTGCCCATGCTGATAGGCTTTGGGTGCAGCGTGCCCGCCATTATGGCCACGCGCACGCTGGCCAGCGACCGGGACAGAAAAATGACCATTCTGCTTACGCCGTTCATGAGCTGCTCGGCCAAGCTGCCCATTTACGCCGTGTTCACGGCGGCATTTTTTCCGCAGCACGGGGCGCTTGCCATGATTCTGCTGTATGCTTCCGGCATGGCCGTGGGCGTGCTGGCCGGGCTTTTGATGAAAAACACGCTGTATAAGGGCAACCCCGTGCCCTTTGTGATGGAGCTGCCGAACTACCGCGTGCCCAGCCCCAAAAGCGTGCTTTTGCTGATGTGGGACAAAGCCAAGGATTTTCTTACCCGCGCCTTCACCGTCATTTTCATTGCCACCATCATCATCTGGTTTTTGCAGACGTTCGACACGCGGCTGAACGTGGTGGCCGACTCCTCCGCCAGCATGCTGGCGGGGCTGGGCCGCATGCTGGCGCCGCTGTTTGCGCCGCTGGGCTTTACCGACTGGCGCGCCGCCACAGCCCTTATCACCGGCTTTTCGGCCAAAGAGGCCGTGGTAAGCACCATGGCCGTGCTTACGGGCACCAGCGTTTCCAACCTGGGCGCGGCCCTGCAGGGCATTTTTACGCCGCTTTCGGCGGCCAGCTTTCTGGCCTTTACCCTGCTGTATTCGCCGTGCGTGGCGGCCATTGCCGCCGTAAAGCGCGAAATGCACTCCGGCCTTGCCGCCGCGTGGGTGGCCTTTGCCCAGTGCGCCGTTGCCTGGCTGTGCGCCTGCGCCGTGTTTCAGGTGGGCAGCCTGTTTGTGTAAAGCAGTGAGGTGACGCAGATGAACACTTTCAGCTGGCTTGTGCTGGCCTGCGTGGCCGCGTGTGCGGCGCTGGCCGTGCGCGCCATGCGGCGCGCGCATTGCGGCGGCTGCGGCGCATGTGCGGGCGGCTGCGCCGCCTGCCCGCACGCATGCCCCCGGCAGGGTGAAAAAACAGAATAAAAGGCAAAAAGGCCCCGTGTGCATAAAGCACACGGGGCTGCCTTTTTATTTTAAGAAAGGTTGCCGTATTTATCGCAGGACACAGACACCAAGGGGTATTCCGTTTGTGTCACACTTCCCAAGCGGTAACGAGACATAGTGCCGCGCGCCGTGGCGGTGGCCCCGCTGTGTGTGGCAGAGCCGCCCGTGCAGCGCCAGCTTGTATTACTGATAGAAGTGCCGTAGCTGCTTGCCGTGCACGAAACGCTGCTGCCCTGGTTTACCTGAAAGGTGCCGTATACCGTAAATATCCAGTCAGAACCATAAGTATAATCTTTTTTCCCTGTTTGTGTATAGCTGCCGCCCCGCGTGCGCACCGTGCTGGCATACAGCGTCACCGTCACCGGCGTGCCGTCCGCCAGATATTCGCGCGTCCGGCTTATCATCTCATATTCCGGCCCCTGCGCCAGCGCGGCAAACCCGCCCATTGCAACACACAGCACCAGCACCACAGCCAACAGCTTTTTCACGTTGATTCCTCCCTGCTTTTTATAATTATGTCCCCCACATCATGAGGGCATAGAGCTTACTTTCTCCGCAGGCCCGATGGTGATAACCACGGGCGGCTCTCTGCTGGCGTCTATAATGGTCAGAATGCAAACAGCCGTAAACCATATCAGCCCGGCCGCCACAGCCCCCAGCACCACAATGCGCACCAGCCTCCACTTGCGGGTGTAGCTGCGTATCTCCTGCGGCTCCAGCGTGCACAGCACATCGTTTGCAAAGCTTTCCGGCGTGCCAAAGTGCGCCTCAATATCCGCCATGGCGGCGCCGGGGTGGCCCTCCAGATATTCCGCAACATTGCTTTGCAGGTTTTCCAGCGTCTGCCTGCGCAGTGCGCGCGGGCAGATAAGCCGCCTGCGTATGGCCCGGTAATAGCGCCGCAGCCCCTTTTCCAAATTACAGCCGTTCATCCTCTGCCAAGCCCTCCCCGCATTTGCGCAGCACGTTCAAAACTCCCTTTGTCACACTGAAATATTCCTTGCGCACCTGTTTCAAATATTCCTCGCCCGCGGGCTCCAGATGGTAATACACGCGCGTTCTGCGCCGCCCCACAAGCTGCTGGCTGGCCGAAATATAGCCCTTTTCCTGCATGCGGTATAAAATTACATACATGGACGCTTCCTGCAACACAAACAGCCCCTCGCTGAATTCATCCAATTTCTGCGAAAGCTGGTAGCCGTACATATCTTCTGTTTGCAGCAGCGTAAGCAGCAAAAGCTCTACTGTGCCGCGCTTCAAATTTTCCGGTGCGCCCATACTTCTTTTCCTCTCTGTTTTCATTAAATCACAAAATACTTTTATTGTAAATACCTAACATCAAAAGTTATTGTTGACAAATTAGAGTAAAGATGTTATGTTGAAGGCAGAAAGACGTGCCGTTTCGGCAATTTTTGCACACAGCGGCAGGAAAGGTGGGCGATTCCCATGGGCAGGCTGGTTTCTTCTCTCTGGCATTTGCCGGGGAAGAAGAATAAATCATTTTTAATCCAAATTTTACCATATAAAACCATATATACAAATATTTCGAACAAAATTTGTCAGTTGTGCCAATTTAAGTTTCAGAATATTTGATATATGATGTGAAAGGAGATCAAAAACTATGACGAAAATGAAAAAGCTATTGGCCGTTGTGCTGGTGTGTGCCATCATGGCGGTTTGCGGCGCCTCGGCGTTTGCCGAGACGAATAGATCTTTCCAATATTATAGTGGATTCGTAAATTCCAAAGCCACCAACATGGCTGGCGGAGAAAGACAGTTTTTAAATATTTACCGTAGCTATTCTGGTAATTTGCAGGGCACCGAGTCTGTTTCTGTGTGGAGCAAGGGTAGCGAATCTGACCAATACTGGAATTACAATTTTGGTTCAACCGAAATAGCTGCAAATGTACATGGCCCCAATGGCGAACTTTATAGCCTGAATATTTATCGTGTTGGATTCCCCTATCAGTGTACAGTATATCCAAGTAGCCAGAATGCTGCGCAGGATAAGACGTTTGAAGTGTTTCTAAACCCCGGAATTACCTCTTCTTACCATAATGTTGCTTTGCGCGCAGTAGGTGCCTATGCAAAAGTTGTGTGGGATAACACAGATGTATATACTGATGATTGGGCAAAATGGAGCAATCAACTGTTCTAATTTCAAAAACTGCCCGGCTGCATGTGTAGCCGGGCAGTTAAAAAGGGGAATATAGAAATGAAAAAAGTTGTATTTCCTCTCATTATTTTTATATTACTGCTTTCATATTCGGCTTGTTCTCAAGATACAGCATTTTCACAATCGAAGCCAATTTCTGACAAAGCCCCCTCTTCTATTTCTATGCTGCACGATGCAGATGAAACGGCGGAGAAAATCGCTTACACAGAAGACGGGCGCTACTATTTCGGAGAACGGCACGACCAATCTTTTGGCAACAACCTGTTATATATGGATTATAAGACGCGCCAGTCAGTTGTGGTATGTGAAAAGCCGGACTGCCTGCACAACGATGAAACATGCTCGGCCTTTTTCCCAAAAGATACAGGCCCTACCAGTTCGTGTGTTATAAACGGCAGCCTCTATATTCTCTTTTCAGGCAGCCAGACAGAAGTACCCTGCCTGATTCGTATGGATTTGAACGGAAGGAACCGCACCCGCATTTGTGACTTCCCTTCCGATTTTTCTTTTAGCAGCCCTTTGGCCACAGACGGGGCCTCTCTCTACACACTGATAAAGCATGCCGAAATTGGGGAAAGAGGCGAAGTTCACACCACTTCAAAACTGATTTCCATTTCGCTTGAGGATGGAAGCACCGATGTACTGCATGAGTGGGATTGTGACGCCCATCTGTGGGGCGCAGAAAACCAGTTTCTATATATCATGGTGCCGCAGCATTCCGATGGTTTTTCCTTCGATTTTGAAGTACAGCAGATAGATGCGGGCGGCGCTTTATCCGGTACACAGCCTTATCAGGGCATAGCGCCCTTCTACCGTGTTGCGAACAACACGATATATTGGTACGACCAGGATAAAACTGCCCTGTACTCACGCAGCTTGAATTCCAGCCAGGCGGAAGTTTTGGCCGAAGTGGCCTTACCAGAAAAAGCATCCGCTTCCATCCCCCGCGTCCTTCAGCCTTACCTGTTTTTAGAGGTTTTTGTGCCCGGCGACGTCGGCGGCAAATATTATTACAAAGTCTATGATATGGAACAGGAAACCTTCCATGAGGTGCGGCTATATCTGTTTGAAACTGAAACCGATAATAAACTGATTCGCGTTTCTGATTTGATTGGGGATTCTTTTCTCGTCAAGAACCGCGAGCAGACAACTACGGTGACAGGCATTACCAGCGATGGACAAGTTGTTGCTTTTGATTCATTTGAATTAACCGAGGCTTTTATCTCCATAGACGATTTTCTGAACAGCAGGCCCAACTATGAGGAAGTAAAAATGCCGCAGCTTGCCTGACGCGGCGCTGTTTACCTGCTTTGCGTTTCTTCTTTTTTCATACTCTTCTTTCAGGCCCCCTGCCCGCCGCGCCTGCCGGTGCGCGGCGGGCAAGGCGGGGCCGCCGTGGGCAGGAGGTGCCTTTCATGCCAAAACGCGCTTTGCTTTCCTGCACCCTGCTTGCGGCCTGCGCCGCCCTGCTTTGCGCCTGCTCTTCGCAGGGCGCGGGCTCTGCGCCCCAAAGCGGCGCCCCTAAGGCAGAAAGCCAAGAAGCGGCGCCACCCTTTGCCGAAATCCACACCTGCACAGCTTACGGGGAAGATGGCTTTTATACACTGAAAGCTGTCTTTCCAAACTCCCTTAACCTCACCTATATAGATTATACCGCCCGGCAGGAGCTGTTCTTATGCAACAGGCCCGAATGCCTACACAATGACGATACCTGTAAATCTTACATTCAATTTGATTCCAGCACCGGGGTTCAGCCTTCGCTGTACCTTGCGGGCGATACGGTGCTTCTGATATATTCAGGCGCCGGTGAAGCAAGCCTGCCCCGCATAGAGGCAATGGAACTGGACGGAAGCAGCCGGCACATTGTCGCAGAATTCAAAGCCAGCCAAACGCTGGTGCCCCCTTACCTTTTTGACGCAGAATTCCTTTATTTCAGCTTAATTACACAGCACGAACAGCCGCTTTCACAAACAAATGAGTTTATCCGCGTCTCGCTGAAAGATGGAAGTGCCGAAAGCATATATACGTTTTCGCAAAATATTAACAGCCTTATTGCGGGCACATACGAAAACAGCCTTGTGGCCGACATGGTATACGACCAGAATGACAAAACTTACCGGAAATTCTTCACCTGGCAGCCGGGTGAAGATTTTGAGCAGGCTTCTGAAACAAACATGATATATGAATACTGTCTGGCCGAGCAAGGCGCAATGGTAGAAAACGGATATCTTTACATACTGGATTTCGGCACAAAAGCTGTGACACGAAAAAGCCTTGCCACTGGGGAAGAAAACACAGTGGATTGCAGTACCTTGATGCCGGATTTTGAAAAAGATATGGAACCCCGGATGGACTTTACCTTTGAAGATTATGTGCTGATAAACACCTATCGGCCGCATGAACAGTATGGGTTTGTTGTCGAGCAGTTCCTCGCAGATTTTCGCAATGGGGAATTGACACCCATCCATCTGGAAAATCTGTATCAGCACCGGCCCATTTACATTGTAAGCGAGTACGAGGATGAACTGTGCGTAATATGCGATTACAACACACACACCGATACGTTTGAGCAGGATGGGCAGACATATACCTCTGAATACGTTACAGAACAATACGCAATGCTGAAAAAAAGCGATTATATTGCTTCCCGGCCCAGCTATCAGCTTATTTCTTCGCTGGGCGAATGATGCCAGCCGCTGAAGGCGGCACAGCTTTTTTGAAAAGCAGTGCCGCGCACTGTTTTCTCATACTCTTTCGGCCCCCCTGCCCATCGCGGCGGGTGCAGCGGGGCCGCCATGGGCAGGAGGTGCCTTTCATGCCAAAACGCGCTTTGCTTTTCTGTACCCTGCTTGCGGCCTGCGCCGCCCTGCTTTGCGCCTGCTCTTCACAGGGCGCGAATTCTGCGCCGCCCCAAAGCGGCGCAGAGCCCGGCGGACAAACAGCGCAGGCTTCGGCGGCACCTGCCCGTGCGCAGGCATTATCTGACCATTATTGGATAGCCGCAAGCCCCGAGGTAATTACACGCGGCAGCGCCAACAGCGCCGGCTTTTACCAAATTATCATGCAGAATAATGGACGCTCAAACCTTTTGTTTACAGACCACGCGGCAGAAAAGCAGGTATATTTGTGCAGCACCCCAAGCTGTGAGCACAGCGACGCTTCCTGCTCATCTTTTATGGATTCTGCCGGCTATTATGTTTTTCCTGTTGCATTGGAAGATAAACTGCTGGTTGTATACAGCTATATTGCCCTTCCGGATGAGGCCCCGAAGCCTTCCAAGGTGGAAATAATGGATTTGAACGGCACCAACCGCCGCACCCTGTGCGAGCTGGAAAACGGCATCACCCTTCGGGACGGCGCGGCGGCAAGTGAAAAAAGCCTGATTTTGTGCGGAAACCGCGTGCAGGAGGACGAGCCGAGGCAAGTGCAGGTGCAGCCGTGCCTGTTTGAAATTGACGCAGAAACAGGCGCCTGCAGCGAGTTATACCGTACAGCGGCGGCAGAAGGTGAACAGCAGAAATCTCTGTATCTGCGCGGTGTTTCTGACACCGGCTTTATTCTGAAAACCATCACAACAGAAGAATACGAAACCTCCGAAGACATGCAGGCCGACATCGAGCGCATGGAAAACGCCACCGTGCACCGGGTTTTCGAGCTTCCCTTTGACGGCGGCCCCGAACACGAGCTTTTATGTTACCGGGGCAATGCCTATTATGAAGAGTACAGCGGCGAAGCCTTATATTACCTCGATTACCGGGAAGATGAAAGCACATGTGATTTGTGCCGCGTTGGCCCGAATGGCGCCAAAGAAATTTTGGCGGAAGATTTTGCAGCCCAGCCTGCTGTGCGCAAAACCACCGTCCCCTTCACAAGCGAGAATATATTCATCTATGGCTTTCTGAACGAGTATGTTTTGGTCAACCATCTGTATTCCGAGCAGTATGATGATGCCGGAAACATGGAGCTTTTGTATACACAGTACGCTGTAAACCAGAATACGGGAGAAATAACGGAAATTACGCTCTCGAATTATTCCATGGCCACGCAAAAGGCCATTAACATTATTGCGCAGTTTGGCGATGATTTACTGGTAGATGCAAAAGAGGGGTCGGAAAACGATTCGGCCTACCGCCGGACAGGTTTTATTCGCGTGGAAGATTACCTGGCGTCAAGCCCGAATTACCGCATGGTAGACCAGGCTTATGTAGAAAGCGCCCAGTTTGCCTGACGCGGCGCTGTTCACCTGCTTTGCGTTTCTTCTTTTTTCGTACTCTTCTTTCATGCCCCCTGCCCGCCGCGCCCGCCGGTGCGCGGCGGGTGCGGCGGGGCCGCCATGGGCAGGAGGTGCCTTTCATGCCAAAACGCGCTTTGCTTTTCTGTACCCTGCTTGCGGCCTGCGCCGCCCTGCTTTGCGCCTGCTCTTCACAGGGCGCGGGCTCCGCGCCCCAAAGCGGCGCCCCTAAGGCAGAAAGCCCGCAGCCCCTTGCCCTGCTGCACAATGCAGATGAAAAGGCCGGAAAGAAAGCGAAAACAAACGATGGCCTGTATTTTGTAGAGTTACGAAATGATAACTCAAACAACTCAAACCTTTTGTATCTGGATTATGCCACGCGGCAGGCTGTTGTAGTGTGCGAAAAGCCGGATTGCCTGCACAGCGACGAAACCTGCACTGCGTTTTTCCCTTACCGGTACGGCGCGGCAAATTCCTGTGTGGTAGGCAATTATCTTTATATCATTTTTTCCGGCTCTGAAAAGGAAAACACCCTTCCCACCCTGTACCGCATAGATTTGAACGGCCAAAACCGCACCCAGCTTGCCACCTTGCCCAGCGAGTTTGACTATAATAACCCCGTTGCCACAGACGGCGAAAAGCTGTACACCGTGTGCAACAGAATAGAAGCTGAAGAAAACGGGCGCATCCGTACTTTTACAAACCTTATCTCCCTTTCCCTGCAGGACGGCGCCCTGCAAACCCTGCGGGAATGGGACTGTGACGCATACCTGTGGGGCGCCGAGGGCAGCACGCTTTCTGTGATGCTGCCTGTGGATACAAAAGAGGCATCGGTGAGCTTTAATATCGAACTCATCAGCCCAAGCGGAGAGCTGCTTGCCACACAGCCCTTTCAAAATATAGCGCCCCGCTATTATGTAACCGAAAACACCATATATTGGTACAGCTTGGAGGACGGAAGCATTTATGCCCGCAGGCTGGATTCCTCCGAGGAACAGCAAATTGCCACTGGCCTGCTGTTTCCAGATGCAGATAATGTGGCATTAGGAGATGTGTATTACCCGTATATCTTTTTAGAGCATTTTACCCTTGACACAGGCGGGAAATACCATTATGAAGTGTACAACGCAGAAAGTGGCGAACTGCACGAAGTGGATTTGTTCCTGTTCGAAACACCTACCGACAACAAGCTGATTCCCGTTTACGATAAAATAGGCGATTTCCTTCTAGTTGCAAACCGTGAAATTTTCACAGAGACAACAGGCTTCACCAGTGACGGGCAGGCCGTCACTTTTGAATCAATGGAGCTTGCGCAGGCATTTATTTCCATAGACGATTTTTTGAACAGCAGGCCCAACTATGAGGAAGTAAAAATGCCGCAGCTTGCCTGACGCGGCGCTGTTCACCTGCTTTGCGTTTCTTCTTTTTTCGTACTCTTCTTTCAGGCCCCCCCGCCCGCTGCGCCCACCGGTGCGCGGCGGGTGCGGCGGGGCCGCCCCGGAACAGGGGCGCTTCAAAATGCTTTTCTTCTTTTATACCCTTCTTCTGATGGCCACCCGCCCTGCCGCAGTTTGCCAGATGCGGCAGGGCGGGCACGGGCCGCAGGGCTTTGGGGCCTCACATCTGCTTATTTCCCCGCAGGCCCGCCCCGCATTCGCGCAGAATATTCAAATGTCCCTTGCCACACGGAATATTCCCCGCGCGCCTGTTTCAAAGCTTTCCCGCCTCTGGGCTTCCAGCGGCGATAAACGCGCGTTCCGCGCCGCCTCATACACTGCCGCCCGGCCGGCCTGCGCCCTCTTCCCACGCGCGGCATAAAAACACATGCGCGGACGCTTCCGGCAGCATAAGCAGCACCCCGATGAAGCCGCCCCAGCCTGTGCGAAGCTGATAGCCGCACATATTTTCTGTTTGAAACGGCATGGATAAAAGGCTTTGCCAACATGCCGGTTTTATTTTATGAATATGAAATTGTGGAAGCTTTTATTTTCGTTTTTCCTTTGCTGCATCGTTGTTCTACTGTCCGCCTGTCACGGTTCAAGTAACGGCGCTTCACCAAATGAAACGCCTGCCCCGGCGCCGGGTGAGGCTTATGGCTCGGAAAATTCCCCTGTGCCTGAGATGGAAATGGCTTTATCCGGTGCGGGGGTTTTCGGCACGGAAATCAGCGGAGACCAAAACGGCGCCTATTTTATTCTTCCTAACACAGAGGACTATTCCGGGCGGCTGCTTTACTACGATTATGCTACCCGCCAGCTGATTTACCTGTCTGACCAGATGGTTGTAACAAATGATGAGGAAAACCCCGGCTGGCTGAAAGACATATTCGGCGGTGCGGTTCCCCTGGCAGTGAACGGAAAGCTTTATGTCGTCAAATATGGGAAATCGCCAATTCCCAATATTAACTATGAGGGGTCACCAAGTTTTCTATTACAAATGGAGCCAAACGCGGCAAGCCGCAAAAAGCTGACTGTGCCGCAGGGGTGCCTTCTCTCCTATAATACCGGCATAGCTGCCGACGGGCAAAACCTGTACCTGCTGCTTTTAGACTACGACGCCAATGCCATGCAGATTACAAATACCGCTTTATGCCGCGCCAATTTTGACGAAAATAAGCTGGAACGTTTATGCCAGTTGGGAAAAGAACGAGAAGGAAACATCATCGGCGTATATCCTGAGGGGCTTGTTTTACAGCGCTCGTGGATTTCATCCGAATATGCCGGTGACGGGCTTCAAGACCAGCTTCCCCACCTGCAATACGAATTGCAGCTCTATTCCCTTCGGGAAAATCGCCTGACAGACACTGGCTTTGCATGGACGCAGGGCGAGCTTTCTTTCACAGCAGGGCAAGGGATTGTCTATTTTGTAAAAAATGGCAGCACCCGCCTGTATGCACACGACCTGCAAAATGGAAAAGAGTGGATTGTAACTGACAATATATTCGGTGAAGCTCAGCCCGCCCCGGCGGCGTCTGTGATGCTGATGGGTGAAATCCATGATAACCACATCATGTTCAGCAGTTCAACCGGGGAGCATACACGCTATTACAGCTATAATTTGACTACGCAGGAAACGCTGCCGCTCTCTCTTTCCTTTACACACGAAGGGGGAGAGATACCCGTGTTCATCCAGGATGAGACAGACCAGTATTTTTTAGTAAATGGGGGCATGATGGGCATAACTCGGTCTGCTGCCGGGCCGGACGGTTCTCTTTATACGATTGATTCTTCCATGACTGAATATATGCTGATAAAAAAAGAGGATTATTGGAACTCTGTGCCAGATTATATTCTTTTTGATACCACATTGTTTCAATCTGTTGACCTTTCCCAATAAGGGCTTTACCGTAAAGCGCCTGCAATCTTTCGGTATGGCGGTATGCGGCCGGGATATGCAGGGACGCTGTATAAACAGCTTTTCGGCCGCCAGCCTGCCGGGTGCGGCCGCACCGGCAGGCGGCTGTTTTTCTTCCAAAAGGCACAGGGCCGGGCCTGCCCCGGTTTGGCCGAGGCGGGTTTTATTTTTCACGCAGGAGGTGAAAGCCATGCAGGAATTGTGCGTGCAGGGGCTTGTGAAGGTGTACGGCGGGCGGCGCGGCGAAAAGCGCGCGCTGGGCGGCGTTTCGTTCACGCTGGGGCCGGGGTTCTACGGGCTTTTGGGGCCGAACGGCGCGGGCAAAAGCACCATGATAAACATTATCATCGGCAACCTTGCCGCCACAAAGGGCAAGGTGCTGTGGAACGGGCGCGACGTGCGCCGCCTGGGCAGGCAGTTCCGCGCTGTGCTGGGCTATATGCCGCAGCAGCAGAGCTTATACGACAGCTTTACCGGGCGCCGCTTTTTGCAGTATATGGCGGCGCTGAAAGAGCTGCCGCGCGCCGGGGTGCCCGCCGAGGTGCAGCGCGTGGCCGGGGCCGTGCACCTGCAGGCAGAGCTGGAAAAAAAGCTGGCCGCCTATTCAGGCGGCATGAAGCAGCGTCTGCTGGCCGCCGCGGCCCTGCTGGGCAGCCCGCAGCTTTTGATACTGGACGAGCCCACCGCCGGGCTGGACCCGAAGGAGCGCGTGCGCCTGCGCCATATTTTGCAGCAGCTTTCGCGCACCTGCATTGTGCTGGTGGCCACGCATGTGGTGCCGGATGTAGAGCATGTGGCGGATGAGATATTGCTTTTGAAGGACGGCCTTCTGGTGGACAAGGCCCCGCCCGCGCGGCTGATAGAGGCCCACGCGCCCGGCAAAACGCTGGAGGACGTGTACCTTGCCGTATATGGGGAGGACGAGCCATGACGCGCCTTATTGCAGCCGAGCTGCGCAAGGTGTGGCACAGCCGCTTTTTTCTCACGGCCCTGGCTGCGCTGCTGGGGGCCAACCTGTTTCTTTTATGGGTGGGCACAAAGCCCGCCTCCAGCGCCTTCACCCCGGCGGCCTACCATGCGCTGTGCGCCGACATCGAGGGCATGGATATGCCTCAGATGGGCGAATTTCTGCACGAAAGCCTGCGCCGTGCCGAGGCCATGAGCCGCATTGAAAACGTGCTGCGCACCGAGGCGTGGAACGGCGGCAGGCAGGACGAGTACATGCGCGCACAATATGCGCAGGAGTTCAGCGAATTTTACGAGGAATATGCGGCGGGCGGCTATTTGCGCTACGGCGACACCCTGCCGCGCGAATACACGTTTTTGAAAACCATTGTGTATGAGTACGACGAGGCCGCCGGCTATGACGCCTTTCTGGATTCCATTGCCCAGAAGGCGCAGCAGCTTTCGTCCATTTCCATTTTTGCGAACAGCGCCGACGGGTACGACCTTGCCAACATCGAGGCCACGGCCCGCGCCTTTGAGGGCATGCGGGGCATCCCCATTCAGTATTACCCCCAGCGCGGGCTTGTGACGGCGCTGGATTTTGCCCTGACGGACGTGGTGGCTGTGTTTGCCATGCTGCTGCTTGCCACGGTGCTGGTGCGCTTTGAGCGCGACACCGGCCTTCTGGCCCTGATACGCAGCGCGCGGGCCGGGCGCTGCAAAACGGCGCTGGCAAAGCTGGCGGCGCTGGCCCTCAGCCTTGCGCCCGTGCTGGTGCTTTTATACGGCGTAAACCTTATTTACTGCCATGCGTGCTATGGCCTGGGGCCGCTTTCGCGCAGCGTGCAGTCTGTGCCTGCGCTGATGCGCACCACGCTTTCGCTTTCCGTAGGGCAGTATATCGGGCTGTTCCTGCTTACCAAGTGGGCGGCGGCGCTGGCCGCGGGCGCATGGGTGATGCTTGCCATGCTGGCGGCAAAGCGGCTGTTCACCGGGGCGCTGGCCGCGGGCGGGTTTCTTGCGCTGAACCTGCTGGTGCGCAGCCTTGTGCCCGCCACCAGCCGCTGGAACGTGCTGAAATATGCAAACCTTGTAAGCCTTTTGCGCACCAATGAATTTCTGGGGCGCTATCACAATTTGTACTGGTTTGGGCGGCCTCTGGCGCTTGCCGTGGTAACGGCCGTCACGGCGGTGGTGTGCTGCACGGCGTTCTGCGCGCTGTTCTGCCTTGTGTTCACGCGCGGCAGGCTACAGGCCGCGCAGAAGCTGGCCCTGCGCGCCCCCGCCCCCCTGCGGCGCTTTTGGGCCCGGCACGCCCGCGCGGGCACCACGCCCTTCGGCACCGAGCTGTTCAAGCTGTTCTGTGTGGGCGGCGCGGCGCTTATTCTGTGCCTGTTCGGCGCCTATCAGGTGTATGACGCCGTGCAGACGGAAAGCTATATTGACGCGGACGAAATTTATTACCGCTATTACATGCAGAATATGCAGGGCCCCCTGCGGGCCGAAACGCTGGGCTGGCTGAAGAGCGAGAGTGAAAAATTTCAGCCGCTTGTGCAGCTGCAAAGCGCGCTTGCCGCGGGCAGCATTTCTCAGGCGGAATATTCGGCCCTGATGATGGGCTATGACAGCCTTCAGCGCGAAATGGGCACCTACCAGCGCGTGCTGGCCGAGACACAGCGCGCCGCGCAGCTTACGCGCTGCCAGCTTGTATACGGCACGGGCTGGCTGCGCTTGTTTGATACTGCGGATGCGCGCGACGCCGCAGACGCGCTGGCCGCGGCGCTTTTGTGCTGCGTGTGCTTTGCCGGGCTGTTTGCCATGGAAAAGCAGACGGGCATGGCGCGCGTGGTGTGCGCCGCGCCGCTGGGGCGCAGCTACACGGTGAAGTGCAAGCTGCGCGCCGCCGCGCTGACCTGCGGCGTGCTGGCGGCGCTGGGCGTGCTGCCGCGCTTTTGGGTGGCCCTGCGGGATTACGGCCTTGCCTGCCCGTTTGCGCCGCTGTACAGCCTGCCCGCCTATACCGCCATGCCGGAGCTTCCGCTTATTCTGCTTATTCTTTTGATGCTGGGCGCGCGCTACGCGGCGCTGCGCCTCATGGCGGGGTGCGTGCTGGCGCTGGGCCAGCGCACAGGCAGCACGTTTGGCGCCATGTTCGCGGCGGCGCTGCCGCTGTGCCTGCCGCTTCTGCTGTGCGTGTGCGGGCTTACAGGCGCAAAGTGGCTCAGCGTGTACCCGCTGTTCCACATAGCCGCCATGTTCCAAACGCCCGGCGGCGCTGTGGGCGCCTGCTTTTACCTCGCCGCCGCGCTGGGCGGCATCTGGCTGCTGAACGAATACCTCTATACCCGCTTTGGCCGGGCACAGTGACATGGTTCGCTCCTTTCATGCGGGGAACAGGGCCTTTCCGCAGAGGGGCATGCTGCGGCAGAGGCCCTGTTTTCCGTTATGCGGGCGCATGCATGCAAAAGCAGCGCGGCAAAAAGACGTGCCTGTGCAGGAAAAAGCCGGTTTTGGGCGGGCAATTCCGGCGCGCCGCACATAAATTCCGCCTGCCTGCCCGGCGGGCAGGCAGAGCAGGCCCTGCACGGGCCCGGCTTTTGCAGCAGCCCGGTACAGGCGTGTGCCAGCAGCCCGGCATCCAAATTGGAAATCGAAATCTTACGCCGCGCCCCGATATGGGGCTGCCGCTCAGAGGGGCGCCCGTCACAGAGGGCGCCAGACGGTTCGCCCTTTGCCCCGCAGGCCCCCTGCGCGGGGCCGTATCAGGCAGCCCTTGCATTATTACAGTCAGGCCCCCCGGCAAAGCCGGGGGCTTGCGTAAGCCCTGAAAGGGCATATTACCGGCAAGCCTCTCAAGAGGCGCTGAAAAAATCCGCCGCCTGCATCACTTGCCCTGCGACCCGTAAACGGGCGCCGTTTGTCCAAGATTATCTTTCTGGCAATCGTAAAGTTGTTCATCTCTTCCCGCTTCGCTCGCTGCCGGAAGCGAAAGCTTTTTTACTCTCCCGGCTCTGCCGGGGGGGTGTCATTTCACTAAAGCATACAAAACAAATTGCTCTGCCTCAGGCTTCGGCTGACGCCGGGGCCTGTTTCATTTCGAAAGGTGCTGTGATTGCCCTCCGGCTGAACCGGGGAGCCCGCCCGGCGCCCAAAAAGGCCCGGCAATTCCAAAGAATTGCCGGGCCTTTTCACGCTGCGCCCCGCGCAAAGCCGCAGGGGCAGAATTCTGCCTTTTTATCAGCCAAGGTACATGTGCATGGGCCATGTGAGATATTCCACATCGTCCAGCTTTTCGGCGGTGATATAGCCCGCCGGGGCGTTGAGGATCGTGGGGATGCGGTTCACCAGCGTGGCGCAGGTGTGGGCGGGGGTGTCCGGCTTCACCACATGGAACTCGGTGTCCGGCTCGCCGATAATTTTCCAATCGCACATATCGCCGTCGTCCGGGCCGTACACCTTGCCGATGCACTGCGTCTCAAGGGTGATGCCCTGGAACGTCTCGGTGGTGACAACGGCGCTCATGCCGATGCAGTTGCCCTTGGGGATGGTTTCGCCCGTGGTGCCGCACCACAAATCCTTGTCATAGAAATAGGGCACGCACTTCTGGCTGATGGATTTGATGGTAAGGCCCAGCTTGTTAGCCAGCGCCTCGTTGGAGTTCCACACATACGCGGGCTCCAGCGTGGTGGGGTGGGCAATTTTCTCTTCAAATTCCTCGGGTGTAAGGCCAACGCCGTGGGCCTGCGCCAGGGCAAGGCCGTAGTCCTCCACGTTGTAGCTTACGGCGCCCTCTATCTTTTTGATATTGTGCACGCCGCCCGCCACAGCGCCTATCATGTTCACCCAGAAAATATCCTGCATGCCGGTGCCGGTGATGGTGCAGTTGTTCTCTTTCGCCATTTTGTCCAGGCGGTTGGTGATGGCGGCGGAGGTCGTCCACGAATAGATGGCCTCTTCACAGGTGGTGACCACGTTGATGCCGCGGGACAGGCAGCGCTCCAGATGCGGCAGCATGTCCGCCATGAAGCTGAACAGCGTCACCACGGCGATGTCGGCGTCGCACTCGTCCAGCACGGCGTCTGCGTCCGAACGAATGGGCACGTTCAGCTTCACGCCAAGCCCCGCGTAATCGCCCACGTCCATGCCCACGATATCGGGGTTTGTGTCGATGGCGCCCACGATCTCGGCGCCCTTCTCATACAGATAGCGCAGCGTATATTTGCTCATTTTGCCGCAGCCATACTGCACAACACGAACTTTTTCCAAATTCACCATACCGGTATCATCCTTTCTTTGCAGGGGCGCGCGGCGCGCCCCGTTTGGGCGGCAGCCCGCCCTCTGCCTTCAGTGTAAAGGTTATATGCGGTATAAGGTCAAGTTGGCTGATTCGATAAAAATTTAACGAGTTCTTTGGGCCCCGTGCACAACCCTCACCCGCGCGCGCTGCCCTTGCAGAACTGCACAGGCACCTGCAGCCGCAGGTACAGCCCGCGGGCGTTTGGCTCTGCCACGGGGATGTCTGCAATAGACTCGCACAAATAGTCCCCGCACACGCGGCACCCGCTTTGGCGGATATACTCGCGCAGGCGCGCGATATACTCCTGCTCCTTGTAAAAATCGTCGCAGTAGATGCAGGCATAATTGCCCGCGGGCACGGTGGCGGTAAGCTGTTCGGGCACAAATTCCCTGTCTACGAATACGAACACCTCGCTGGCAAACAGCCTGCCCTGCTCAAAGTCGCTTTGCGCCATGCGCGTGCCCGCGTTGCAGAAGTATATCTGCGGCAGGCGGTCCTTCACAAGGCTGTCCTTCAAATCGCGCAGCATTTCCTCATAGGTCTCCACGTCGTGCGCATACACGTTCACGCCGGAATCCACCACATACATCTGCCGCGCGCCGATATACTCCATCTGCACAGTGCCGTCGGGCGGGGCGGCGCGCCAGCGCGCAAAGCTTTCCACCGTGCGCTCCAGCGCGCGGCGCTGGCACTTCAAAAGGCGTATTTCCTCCTCTGTCTGGCGCTGCTTTTCCCGCAGGGCGGCCTCAATGCGCCCAAGGTCCCGGTTTTCCAGCTGCCGGCCTATCTCCTTCAGCGAAATGCCAAGGCTTTTCATATACTGAATGATATCCAGCACGGCGCTCTGCTTGATGTCGTAATAGCGGTAGCCGTTCTCGCCCCGAAAGCTGGGCGAAAGCAGGCCGCGCTTGTCGTATAAGCGCAGCGTCTGTTCTGAAATGTGGTTCAGCCTTGCCATTTCTCCCACAGTAAGGTGCTTCATGGCTTTTCCGCCTCCGTTCCTGCCCAAAAGGTTATACCAGACACAAGGTTTTCGCGCAAAAGCACCCGGTTTTGCGCCCGCGCGCCGCGTCAGCCGAAAACGGCGGCCGCCGCCTCGCGCTCCTGCCGGGAAAGCGGCCCGGCTGCAAGGCAGGCCGCATTCTCGCGCAGCTGCGCCGCGCTGGAGGCGCCCACCAGCACGCTGGTGACGCCCGGCGCCGAAAGCACCCACGAAAGGGCAAGCTGCGCCAGCGTCTGCCCGCGGGCTTCGGCCAGCCCGCCCAGCTTTTCCAGCCCCTGCAGCAGGGCGGGCGTAAGGGCCTGCGGCGTCATGCGCACACTGCTGCCGCGCGCGATGCGGCTGCCCTGCGGGATGCCGTGCAGATACCGCCCCGAAAGCAGCCCCTGCGCCAGCGGGCTGAAGGCCGCCACGCCTTTGCCCGCCCCGCGCGCAAAGGCCAGCAGGCCGTTGTGCTCCACCGTGCGGTCCAGCATGGAATAGCGGTTCTGGCACACCGCAAGGGGGCAGCCCTCGGCCTCCAGCAGCGCGGCGGCGCGCGCCGCCGTCTCGCCGTCATAGTTCGAAAGCCCGGCATACAGCGCCTTGCCCTGCCGCACGGCGCTGGCCAGCGCGCCCATGGTCTCTTCCAGAGGGGTGTCCGGGTCCATGCGGTGCGAATAGAAAATATCCACATAGCCCAGCCGCATGCGGGCAAGGCTCTGGTCCAGGCTGGCCAGCATGGCCTTTCGGCTGCCGCCGCTGCCATAGGGGCCGGGCCACATGCGGTAGCCCGCTTTGGTGGCAATAATAAGCTCGTCGCGGTAGGCGGCCAGCTCGCCGTGCAGGATGCGTCCGAAATTTTCCTCCGCGCTGCCCGGCACAGGGCCGTAATTGTTCGCAAGGTCAAAATAAGTGATGCCGCAGTCAAACGCCGTGCACAGCGTTTCGCGCATGGTGCTGAAGGAATCCTGCGAGCCGAAGTTGTGCCACAGCCCCAGCGCCACACGCGGCAGCACAAGGCCGCTGTGCCCGCTGCGGGCATACTGCATGGCGCTGTAACGCGCCTCGTCCGCCCGGTAAGCCATGCCGCCACCTCTTTCCCTCCCCGCCTGTACAGGGCGGGATGTTTTGTCATTATCAGTATACCGCAAGCCCGCGGCCTGTGCAACTTGAACAAGCTGTATGCGTATTAAAAACACTTTTTCTCTGTTGACGCACATGCAAAAGGAGTGTTATAATGAATTAACTTTATTTTTATAAAGTGATAAAACCAACTTTGAACAGGAGGAACCCTACCATGGCAAGAGTATTCAACTTCAGCGCGGGCCCATCCATGCTTCCGCTGCCCGTTTTACAAAAGGCGCAGGCCGAACTGACCGAATACGGTTGTTCCGGCCAGTCCGTGCTGGAGATGAGCCACCGTTCCTCCTGGTTTGAAGACATTATCGCGGGCACCGAGGCGGCTCTGCGCCGCGTGCTGAACGTGCCGGAAAATTACAAAATAGGCTTTTTTCAGGGCGGCGCCTCCACCCAGTTCGCCGCCGTGCCGCTGAACCTGATGGGCACAGGCAGCGCGGATTATATCGTCACGGGCCAATTCTCCGGCAAGGCCGCAAAAGAGGCGGAAAAGTACGGCAGGGTGAATATTATCGCGTCTTCAAAAGACAAAAACTTCACCTGTATCCCGGACGCCGCCTCGCTGAAGTTTACCCCCGGCGCAAGCTATGTGCACATCTGCCAGAACAACACCATTTACGGCACGCGCTGGCCCAGGCTGCCGCAGACGGGCGCGCTGCCGCTGGTAGCGGACATGTCCAGCTGCATCCTCAGCGAGCCGGTGGACGTCTCGCAGTACGGCCTCATCTACTTCGGCGTGCAGAAAAACGTGGCCCCCGCGGGCATGGCGGTGGTCATCGTGCGCGAGGACCTGATAGGCCGCGCCCGGCCGGACACGCCCGCCATGCTGGATTACGCCGCCGTTATCGGGGCGGGCAGCATGTACAACACGCCGCCGTGCTTCTGCATCTACATGATGGGCCTTGTGCTGGAATGGCTGGAAAAGGAAGTGGGCGGGCTGGCCGCCATGCAGCGCCGCAACGAGGCAAAGGCCGCGCTGCTGTACGATTATCTGGACGCCTCCCGCTTTTTCAAAAACCCGGTGGAAAAACCGTTCCGCAGCATGATGAACGTCACCTTTACCTCCCCTTCGCCCGAGCTGGACAAGGCCTTCTGCGCCGGGGCCGCCCAAAACGGCCTTGTGAACCTGAAGGGCCACCGCAGCGTGGGCGGCATGCGCGCTTCCATCTACAACGCCATGCCCATGGAGGGCGTGCAGGCCCTGGTGGATTTTATGCAGAAATTTGAAGCGCAGCATGTATAACAGGAGGGAAAGCCGGATATGTACCATATCAAAACACTGAACAACATCGCCTCAAAGGGGCTGGCCGAGCTGCCTGCGCAGCAATTCACCGTAAACAGCGGGGCGGAAAGCTGCGCGCAGGGCATTCTGGTGCGCAGCGCCTCCATGCATGAGACGCCTCTGCCGGAGGGCCTGCTGGCTGTGGCCCGCGCGGGGGCGGGCGTGAACAACATCCCTGTGCCCGCGTGCAGCGAACAGGGCATTGTGGTGTTCAACACGCCCGGCGCTAACGCCAACGCCGTGATGGAGCTTGTGCTGGCCGGCCTTGTGCTGGCCAGCCGCGACGTGGCCGGGGGCATCGCCTGGGCGAAAACGCTGGCGGGCGAGGCCGACGCGGCAAAGCAGGTGGAAAAGGGCAAAAGCCGGTTTGCCGGGCCGGAGCTGCTGGGCAAAACGCTGGGCGTGGTGGGCCTTGGGGCCATTGGCGTGCGCGTGGCGAACCTTGCGGTGCACCTTGGCATGAACGTGCTGGGGTATGACCCGTACCTTTCCATTGACGCCGCATGGAGCCTTTCGCGCCATGTGCACCACTGCACCTCGCTGAGCCAGCTTTACAGCCAGAGCGATTACATCACCCTGCACCTGCCCGCCACGAAGGAGACCACGGGCATGCTGAACGCCGCGGCCTTTGCCCAGATGAAGCAGGGCGTGCGCATTCTGAACTTTGCCCGCGCAGAGCTTTCCAGTGCGCCGGCGCTTGCGCATGCGCTGGAAAGCGGGCGCTGCGCGCGCTATGTAACGGATTTCCCCACCCCGGAAACGCTGGCCCTGCCTGGCTGCGTGTGCATCCCCCATCTGGGGGCCTCCACGCCGGAGAGCGAGGAGAACTGCGCCGTGATGGCCGCGCGCCAGCTTCGCGATTACCTCTTGGACGGCAACATTGCAAACAGCGTGAACTTTCCCGCCGTCTCCATGCCGCGAGCAGGCGCCGCGCGTGTATGCGTCATTCACCGCAACGTGCCCGGCATTCTGGCGGGCATCACGCAGGCGGCCACGGCGGCCAGGCTGAACATCGAGAACATGGCCAATAAATCCAAGGGCGAGTGGGCCTACACCATGCTGGACCTCTCCGGCCCGGCAGATGAGCAGATGGCCCGCGGCATAGCCCGGCTGCCGGATGTCGTGCGCGTGCGCGTGGTGTGAGCGCGCCTTATTCCAGTCAGGTCCCCGGCTAAGCCGGAGGCCTGAGTAAGCCCCAGAAGGGTATACTGCCGGCAAGCCTCCCAAGAAGCGCTGAAAAAATTCGCCGCCTGCATCACTTGCCCCGCCTCCCGTAAGCGGAGTTTTCCTCATTACCTGCTGCATCTTTTTGATATTGAATACCCCATCCCGCTTCGCCCGGAACTGGCAGCGAAAGCCTTTTTACTCTCCCCAGCTCTGCTGGGGGTGTCATTTCGCTAAAGCATACAATACAAAAAGGGCCCGCCGCGGGCGCATGGATATGCGCGCCCGCGGCGGGCCTCTCTTTTGCAAAAGCCGCTGCTTCAGAAGCTTTGCAGCATCTTATCCACGCTGTCCAGCGCCTTTTCGGCTGTGTGCGCGGCCTTTTTCATCGTTTTCTTCCACTCCTTCGGGCTTTTCTGGGCGGCATATGCGCCAATGGCCCCCACGGCGGTGCCGGCCATTACGCCCAGCGCGGCGCCCTTGGCCATATTTTTTGTACTGCGGTTCATCACACACCCCTCCTTTCGGGCTTTGTATAGGGTTACTATGCCCCGCCTGCGGGCAGATTTGCAGAGCAAATTTTTCCTTTGCCCCCGTTCCCATTCGGGCCGCGGCATGGTATACTATATGTGTATATGCAGAAAAAGGAAGCGTGAGCTTTGGAACAGTTGAACATTGTGCTGGTGGAGCCGCAGATCCCGCAGAACACCGGCAATATTGCGCGCACCTGTGCCGCCACCGGCGCGCGGCTGCATCTGGTGGGGCCCATGGGCTTTGCCATAGAGGACAAAAAGCTGAAGCGCGCCGGGCTGGATTACTGGCACCTGCTGGACATCACCCTGTACGGCGGGCTGGATGAATTTTTTGCCCGCAACAGCGGCCCGTTCTATTATTTCACCACCAAGGCCCGCAGGCGCTATTGCGACGTGGCCTACCCGGACGGCGCATACCTTGTGTTCGGCCGCGAGGATGCCGGCCTGCCGGAGGCGCTTTTATATGCCAACGAAGCGGCGTGCGTTCGCCTGCCCATGCGGCAGGCTGCGCGCAGCCTGAACCTTTCGAACTCTGTGGCCGTGGGTGTGTATGAGGCCCTGCGGCAGCACGGGTTTCCCGACCTTCTGTGCGAGGGCAGACTGAGAAATTACGATTGGGGGAAGATGGTTTGAGAAAATTTGCCGTTCTGACGGATTCCGCATGCGACATTCCCGCAGACATGCAGAAAAAATACGACATCGACATTCTTTCGTTTACCATTACGGTGGACGGCAAAAGCTATGTAGAGCGTGTAGATTTTACAAACGAGCAGTATTACGGCATGCTGGCAAAATGCACGGATATTCCCAAAACCTCGCAGATCACCATGATGCGCTTTGAAGAGCAGTTTGAGACCTACCTTGCCGCGGGCGTGGAGGATGTGCTGTATGTCTCTATCAATTCAAGCGGCTCCAACACGCACAGCGCGGCGCTGATGGCGCGCCAGAATTTTCTGGAAGAGCATCCCGGCTGCTCCATGCATATTACCATTGTGGACAGCCGCACCTATTCCATGGGCTATGGCTGGTTTGTGTGCGAGGCGGCCAGAAAGCTGGCGGGCGGCGCCGATATGCGCACGGTGGCCGACTATCTGGAGGACGCTTTCGCCCGGCTGGAGATCGCCCTCAGCGTGTTCACCCTGAAATTCATCAAAAAAAGCGGGCGCATCTCTGCCGCCGCTGCCTTTGCAGGCGAGTTGCTGGGCCTGCGGCCCGTTATTACCATCATCGACGGCGACACCGCCACAGCCGCCAAGGTGCGCGGCGACAACGCCGTGATGCCGGCCCTGGCGGCGCACCTGAAAAAACACATTGCGCCGGATGCGCTTTACCTTGTGGGCGGCACCGACAGGGAAAACTGCAAACAGCTTGCCAGGCTGTGCAAAAAAGAGCTTGGCCGCGCACCGGAAATGATTTTTGAGCTGGGCGCCGCCGTAGCCACCAACACAGGCCCCAATGCCGTGGCAGTGGTATTTCTGGGCGAAAAGCGCCGCTGAAGCAAAGGAGGCAGGCTTTCTCATGCTGGGCATTGAAAAGAAACTGCTGGACTTTTTGCAAAAGCACATCGCCGTGCTGGGCATTGCATGCCTTCTGCTGGTTTCCGCCGTAATACGCTATTTTCTGCTGCCATACCACTCCATCGACTATGTGTCCTCGCTGGAGGTGTGGTACGAAAACTTCCGCAGCTTCGGCGGCTGGCGCGCCCTTGCGCGGGACGTGGGCAACTATAACATGCTTTACCGCACGCTGATGGCCGCGCTTTCCTATCTGCCCAACCCGCTGCTTGCCATCAAACTGCCGTCTGTCCTGTTCGATTATATCGGCGCGGGCGCCGCGGCGCTTCTGGCGCGTGAAGTTTGCCTGCAGGCCGGGCGCACACGCGCAGCCGCGCGCCGGGCGGCCGTGACGGCGGGCATCGCCGTGCTGTTCCTGCCCACCGTCGTGATGAACGGGGCCATGTGGGCGCAGTGCGACATGATGTACGTCGCCTTCCTGCTGCTGTGCGTCCTGTTTTTTTACAGGGAAAAATATGTGCTCAGCTTTGTGTGGCTGGGCGTCGCGTTCAGCCTGAAGCTGCAGGCCGTGTTCCTGTGCCCGGCGCTGCTCATCCTATATGTGGTGAAAAAGAAGTTTTCTGCGCTGAATTTTCTGTGGATGCCCGCCATGCTGGAGGCCTTCGCCATTCCGTCCGTTGTCGTCACGCTCATTCTGCACGGCAATGTGAGTGAGGCTTTGCGGCGGCCGTTTGACATTTACCTTGGGCAGGGGGCCGAGGCACATATTGCAAGCAGCTATCCCAATGCTGCCACCTGGTTTTCAGGCGCCGCCAGCACATTTGAATGGAATAATGGAACCTACCGCTTCATCGAGGGCAATATCATCCCCTTTTTCCGCACCGGCATGATGCTGTTCTGCTTCGGCGTGCTGGGCATTGCCGCCGTGTGGCTCATTTCCCGGCGGGTGCAGTTCGGCGTGCACACTACGCTTTTGCTGTTTATTTTCAGCTTTTATACCTGCCTTATCTTTTTGCCCGGCATGCACGAGCGCTACGGCATGGCTGTGCTTGTGCTTCTGGTGGTGTATACGGCCGCTTCCGGCAGGCTTGCCCCTCTTACTGCCTGCATGGCGGCTATGGATACCATGATTTACATCCCCTTTCTGCTTCAGGGCGCCATGCCTGTTGGCATGAGCACGCTTTCCGTGCTTAATGTTGCGCTGTACGGCGCATTCTGCTTTGCTTTTCTGCGTGAGCTTCGGGCGGAGGGCGCGCTGCCCGTTCAAAATTAGACGATAAAACACAAAGGAGACACCCATGGAAAAACCTGTTTTATACATTGTAATTCCCTGCTATAACGAGCAGGAGGTGCTGCCCGTCACAAGCGGCATGTTTCTGGAAAAGGTGAAAAGCCTTGCCGCCGCCGGCAGGGTAAGCGAAAAAAGCCGCGTGATGTTTGTGAACGACGGCTCAAAAGACAACACCTGGGGAATCATCCGGCAGCTTGCCGCACAGGACGAGCATTTTCTGGGCGTGTGCCTTTCGCGCAACCGCGGCCACCAGAACGCCCTGCTGGCCGGGCTGATGACGGCCAAGGATATGGCGGACGTCACCATCTCCATTGACTGCGACGGGCAGGACGACATCAACGCCATGGATAAAATGATAGACGAATACCTGGCCGGGTGCGATGTGGTGTACGGCGTGCGCTCGAAGCGCGAGACGGACACCTGGTTCAAGCGCACCACAGCCGAGGGCTTTTATAAGGTGATGAACGCGCTGGGCGCGAACACGGTGTATAACCATGCCGATTACCGCCTGATGAGCAGGCGCGCGCTGGAGGGGCTGGCGCAGTTCCGCGAGGTAAACCTGTTTCTGCGCGGCCTTGTGCCTCTGGTGGGCTACCGCAGCTCCAGCGTATATTACGAGCGCGCCGAGCGCATTGCGGGCGAAAGCCATTACCCGCTGAAAAAGATGCTGAACTTTGCCTTTGACGGCATCACCAGCCTTTCAGTGAAGCCCATCCGCCTTATCACGGGGCTCGGCTTCTTTATCAGCCTTGCCAGCTTTATCGGCATCATCTGGGTGCTGCTCACAAAGCTGCTGGGCGCCACGGTATCCGGCTGGGCCAGCATGCTGTGCGCCCTCTTCTTCATGGGCGGCGTGCAGCTTCTGTGCCTGGGCGTGATCGGCGAATACATCGGCAAAATTTACAACGAGACAAAGCAGCGCCCGCGCTTTATCATCAGCGAGACCACGTTTGACGAAAGCGGGAAGTAAAAACAGCCTGCGGCTGCTTTTCGGCCCGGCGGCCCGCCTGTGCCGCCGCCATAAAAGCGCCGCGTACGAAAAACAGGCCGGGGCCCGCCGCGGGCCCCGGCGCCTGTTTTGCAGCACAGGGAGGAAACGCCATGCCGAAGACAGAATGGAAGGGCGCCGCACTGCTGGCGCCCGTGCCGCCCGCACTGGTGAGCTGCGGCACGCTGGAAGCGCCGAACGCCCTTGCCATTGCATGGACGGGCATTTTGAACTCTCAGCCGCCAAAGACCTATATCTCCGTGCGGCCCGAGCGGTACAGCTACGGGCTTATCAGGGAGAGCGGCGAATTCATCATCAACCTGCCCACGGCGGCGCTTGTGCGCGCGGTGGATTACTGCGGTGTAAAAAGCGGCCGCAATGAAAACAAGCTGGCCGCCGCGCGCCTCACGGCAGAGGCCGTGCCCGGCTTTGCCGCGCCCGCCATCGCGGAAAGCCCGCTCAGCCTTGCGTGCCGCGTGACGGATATTGTGCCGCTTGGCACGCATGACATGTTTTTGGCGGACATCGTCAGCGTACAGGTGGACGAAGCCCTCATTGACGCGAACGGCCGCCTGCGCCTTGCCAAGGCCGGGCTGTGCGCCTATGCGCACGGCGAGTATTTCGCGCTGGGGCGCAAAATAGGCGATTTCGGCTTTTCTGTAAAGAAAAAAAAGAAAAAGCCGCAGTACGGCAGGCGTCCGCGCCAGAAATAACAGGCCGGGAAGCAAAACAGGAGCCTGGCAAGGCGGCGGCCCCGGCAAACGGGGCGCTGTGTGCAAAGCCGCGCCGCCTTTTCAGACAGCCGTAAGCTTTGGAGGCAGAAGCCCCTGCGCGGCCGGAAGGCCGTGCCGCGGGCTGCAAGAGTTCTTCCTGCTTTGGCACGCCCTACACCGCCATGCCGCGGCGCAGGGCCGTTTTTGTCCGTGATATCGGGCGCAGCAGGCAGAGGCAGCATCGGCTTTCGGCTTTGTGGCAGCGCCGCTGGCTGGTTATCCGCGCCCTGCCTTCCGGCAGGGGGCTGCGCCGTCTTCCCTGCCGGCGGCCCGGCCATGGCCTGAAAGCTGCGAAGCGCCGCCTTATCATCCCCTGCATGGGATGACAAGGCCGCAGGACGGCTGGCTGCCCACCCGGCCGAGCTTGAAAATGCAGCCAGCGCGTGCCGGGGTGCTCTCTGGCGGTAACATTCCCTTTTCCATTGCTGCTAAAAAGCCCTCATGGCAGGCCAGATGGCCGCCATGGGGGCTTGATTGTACAATGCGCCGAAACTGCAGGGCAAAGCAGATACCCCTCCGCCCGGCCCCGGCCGGGCGGGCACGCCCGCCGCGGGAGCATGCCTCCCCTTTTTACAGCTCTTCGCCCCACAGGCCGTTGTACAGGGGCAGGATGTTCACCACCGGCTGTTCGTAAGGATGGTGTGCCCGCACGGCGGCCAGCGCCTCTGGCACGGCCTGCACAGGGCAGCGCACCTCCAGCTTGTACTCTGTGCCGCGGCTCATTTTCCCCGCCTTTCCGTCAAAGGGTGAAGCGCCCGGCATAGGCATCCAGGCGCCTTCCACCTGCGCATAAGAACAGACATGCGTGTATTTCCCCACCACACCTTCGCCTGCCCGCGCCAGGGCCTCCAGCAGGCCCTCCAGAGCCGCACAGGGCGTATAAATCTCCAGCTTTACCAATTCCGGCGTCCATTCCGCCATAAAAAGCCGCCTCCCTTTTCCGGCATGGCCATGCCGCTTTATGCTTCATCATATTCCCTTTTTGCCCCGGCTGCAAGGGCGCGCTGCTTTTTATACGCCTGCCGTCAATTTCTCCGCTCCAAAACGGAGGGTTTGTGATATGATAAAGGCAGGGCCTGCCCGGCAGCCTGCCGGGGCGGGCTGACAAAAGAAGGTTATTGAAGTGGAGGCGGTTTGAAATGCATGAAGCGGCAAGGAACGTCATTCGCCAGCGCATGGAGCGCACGGCCCAGGCGCTGCGAAAAAACAACATGGAGGCCGTGTGCGTGGACAGCGCGGCAGACGTGCTTCCCCTGCTGGAGCAGTGGATTGCGCCGGGCTCGTCCGTGGGTATGGGCGGCTCTGTCACGCTGGCCGAGTGCGGCGTGGAACAGTTCCTGCACAGCGGCAGGGTAAAGTTTCTGGACAGGGCGGCCCCCGGCCTGACGGAGGAGGAAAAGGACGCTGTGCTGCGCGCCCATTTTTCGGCAGATTGGTTTTTGTGCAGCGCCAACGCCATCACGGACGAAGGCGAAATTTTCAATGTGGACGGCCTTGCCAACCGCATTGCCGCGCTGGCCTTCGGCCCGCGCAGCGTGGCGCTGGTGGCGGGCTGCAACAAGCTGGTGAAAGACCTTGCCGAGGCGCAGCACCGGCTGGAGACGCTGGCCGCGCCTGCAAATGCACAGCGCCTTGCCTGCAAAACGCCCTGCGCGCAGACGGGCGTGTGCGCCAACTGCCAAAGCCCCGCGCGCATCTGCTGCGATTACCTCGTGCTTCGCCAGCAGCGCCAGAAGGGGCGCATCCGCGTCATTCTGGTGGCCGAAGCCCTCGGCTTCTGAACAAAGCATAGAGAGGAAAAGCGGCCCCGCCCCGGCCTGACGCCGGGTGCGGGGCCGCTTGCTTTTCACCGTGCAAAAAAGCGGAAGAAGGGGCTGTCCTGCAAATACCAGGCCACAAAATTGTTGATATACACGTTCTCCACATGGTTCACCGTGCCGTAGGGGTCATAGGCGATGCCGAAGTGCCCGGCATTCCACACCACGATAAAGCCGTGCCACAATTCCACAAGCGGCGTCACGGCACCGATGCAGAGCGCCGCCACAAGCAAAATATAAAGCGCCTTTTCCCATGCCTTTCCGGTGCGGAATACACTTTTCCTGCGGACAAGATACCCCAGCACCATGCAGGCCAGCACCAGCAGCGCCGGGATGGAGGCGCGCATGGTGAAATCGCCCGTGCCTGCGGCGCCCATGCGGAACAGCGGATATACCATCAGGCTGGCGGCAGTGAGGTAGAACAGGGCGTCTTTCTTATGGTCGTGCCAGATAAGGGCCAGATACACACCGCACTCCAGCATGTAAAAGCGCACAAGCTCAAACAGCTCTTTGCCCGCATCCACCTCCTGCCTGCCGGAAAGGTAAAAGCAGAAGCGCCCTTCCTCCATAGTGGTGGCCGCATTGGAGGAAAAATAGAGATAAAACACTGGAAGGACAGCCGCCAGCACAAGCAGATTCTGGCGTGAGAACACCTCACGCCAGAAGGCGGGCAGGCGCCCTGCCCGCACGCTTTGCACAAGGCGCACCACGCCAAGGCCAAGGCACATTACGGCAAGCCCCACGAAGGGCAGCGGGCCGAAGGGCAGCGCCAGCAGGCCCAAAAGCGCATAGTTTTCCACGCCTTTTTCATTCAGCACACACAGCGTCATCAGCCACGGCACCACCGTCTGGTTGAACACCCAAAACAGGCAGGTGGTCATAGAGCTGTACTCATTTGTGCCCGCCCAGCGCTCTATATGAAAGCCGACGTCCTGATGCATCCACGCCGTGCCCACAATATCCAGCCCGCTGAAGGCCATAAAGCCCACACACACCAAAAGCACGGCCAGCCACCCCTGCGGCCGCAGCGCAGCCGCAAGCAGGCAGAGCACAAGAAAGACGCCAAGGCTTGTCCATAAAAACAGCGCAAAATTTGCCGCCAGCCATGCCGCGCCCGCGGCGCCCGTCGCTGCCAGCACCGCTTTGCCCGCCAGGGCCGGAAGCAGCCAGTGGCAGATGTAATACACCAGAGCAAAGGGCTCGCCGTGGTTGCCGAAGCCGCCGCTGCCGCTCTGATAATACACGGGCCAGGAATAATTCACAAGGTCGTGCAGAACGCCGTTGCGGTTCGCAAAATCTGTGTTCTGGTAAAAATAGCCGCCCTGCCCGCCCCAAAAGCACCAGATGAGCGCAAAGGCCAGCATTGCGGCCAGCACCCATGCCGGCACGCACAAGGCCTTTTCCTGCGGCGCCGCAGACCCTTTTCTTCCGGGGCGCAGGCAAAGCACGCCCGCCGCCAGCAGGGCCGCGGCCGGCACGCCCCACCACGGCTTCAGCCAGCCCAGCAGGAACACCGCCACCGGCACCGCGGCATACAGCACAGCCGCAAAGCGCAGCTTTGCATAGGAAAGCCGCACACTGTTTTTTCTGGAAAAGGAAGCTTCGCGCATCTGTCCGTCCCCCACAGCAATATCTTCCGCAGGCAAGAAGCCCTCTGTTAAGATACAGCATACCATAACACGGCTGCTTTTTCCACAAAGAACCCGGGCATGGGGCCTGTGCCCGGCAAAAGTCAGGTCCTCCGGCTAAGCCGGGGACTTGCGTAAGCTCTGGAAGGGCATACTACCGGCAAGCCTCTCAAAAGGCATTGAATACTCTGTCTCCTGCATCGCCCGCCCCGCCCCCCCTCCCCGTAAACGGGGTTCTTTCGTTGGGTGATACATCTTTTTGATGCTGACAGCCCGTTTTGATGCGCCCTTATTTTTTGCGGCCATGCGGCGCCTGCCGGGTGCGTTTCTGCCCGTCGCCCCGGCCCGAAAATGTCCGGCGCGCTTTTCTTTTTGGGTAAAATATGCTATATTGTAACAGGATTTTTATGCAGGAAGGGGGCGGCAGCCATGCGGCGCATCTTGAAATTTCTGATGTCGCGCTCTTTCTTTTTCTCGGTGATGATTCTGCTGCAGCTGGCGCTGTTCATCGCCCTCATGGTCACGTTCAGCCGCGTGGGCGGTGTGGCTTACCTGCTTATCACCCTCACCGTCGTAGTGGTGATGATGGCCGTGCTGGAAAAGACGAACACAAATCCCGCCTACCGCATCATGTGGCTTTTGATTGTGGTGACGATGCCCATGTCCGGCGCGCTGTTTTATCTTTTGTGGGGCAGCCATGGCATCAAGCCCAAAAAGGCGGAGGATTTCCTTCGCATCGAGCACCGCGCCAATAAAATCATGCGGCAGGTCGAAGCGGCCCAGCGCGCGTTCTGCACCCAGTATTCGGAATACCGCCCCCATATGGAGTACCTGGCGCGCAACGCCGCCGCGCCGCTGTATGACGGCACAAAGGTAGAGTATTACCCCTTCGGGCAGGACTTTTTCCCCCGTTTTCTGGAAAAGCTGAAGGCCGCGCGCCATTATATTTTCATGGAATATTTCATCGTGCAGGACGGCGAAATGTGGGGCCGCACGCTGGAGGTGCTGCGCCGGAAGGTAAAAGAGGGCGTGGACGTGCGCGTTTTGTACGACGGCTTCGGCTGCCTGTTCACTCTGCCCTCCGATTACGCCGAGACGCTGCGCGCGCAGGGCATCCAGTGCTTTGCCGTCAGCCCCATCCGCTTTTCATGGCATCCGTCGGATTACAAGCTGCTGAACCACCGCGACCACCGCAAAATAACCGTCATAGACGGCGAGGTGGGCTTCACCGGCGGCATGAACTTTGCCGATGAATATATTAACCGCAAAAAACGCTTCGGTGTGTGGAAGGACACCGGCTTCATGCTGGAGGGGCCAGCGGTGTTCAGCCTTACCGTCACATTCCTGAAAATGTGGGACTATGTGGCCGAGACGCGCACCCGGTATCTGGATTATCTGCCGGAAGCCGCTTATCCCTCTGCGGAGGGCTTTGTGCAGCCCTACTGCGATTCCCCGCTGGACAGCGAGAACGTGGCGGAAAACGCCTATTTCAACGTGCTGCGCCACGCGCAGCGTTATGTCTACCTGATGACGCCGTATCTCATTCTGGATAACGAGATGACCACCGAGCTGTGCCTTTCGGCCAAAAGCGGCGTGGACGTGCGCATCATCACGCCCGGCATCCCGGACAAGCCCTATGTGTACTATGTGACGCAAAGCTATTACCCGGAACTTTTGCGCGCGGGCGTGCGCATCTACGAATACACCCCCGGCTTTGTGCACGCAAAGATGTTCGTATCAGACGACAGGCTGGCTATTGTGGGCAGCGCCAACACCGATTACCGCAGCCTGTACCTGCATTATGAAAACTGCTGCCAGTTCTTCGGCGGGCATATTGTGGGCGATGTAAAGGCAGATTTCGAGGCCACCATGGCCATGTGCCATGAGGTAACCGCCGAGGATATCCGCCGCGTGCCGCTGTATAAATGGCTGGCGCAGATGTTCCTGCGGCTGTTCGCACCCCTGATGTAGGGCGCTGCGGCACAGGAACGCGCAGGCAAGAGGAGGAAACAGAATTGAAGCTTGTTGTAATAGACGGCCAGGGCGGAGGCTTTGGCAAGGCCATCATCGAGGCTCTGCGCGCCAAGGGCTATGCGGGCGATATCCTCGCGGTGGGCACGAACGCTCTTGCCACCTCGGCCATGCTGAAGGCGGGCGCCAGCGCCGGGGCCACCGGCGAAAATGCAGCCGCGGTGAATGCCGCGCGGGCGGACATCGTCGCCGGGCCGCTGGGCCTTGTAATGGCAAACAGCATGCTGGGCGAGTGCACCCCGGCAATGGCGGCCGCCATTGCTCAAAGCCCCGCCGTCAAGGTGCTGGTGCCCGCTGCCAAATGCAACGTGCAGGTGGCCGGCCTTGCACCGAAGCCGCTGGGGGAATTGATCGAGGACGCCGCCCGGAAGGTGCTTTGCCTGTTGGAGCAGGGCGGCTGACGCATCACTTGCCCATGGTACAGCAGCCTAAACAGACAATTATAACCACCGGCCGTGCCGCTGGTTTGCGCAGGCATCCTTAGGGCCTTTCACCTTCTGAACCCATAGGCTTACTTATAATTTTCCCACTGTATATAGCCCCCACTGCTATTAAAATAGCGGTGGGGCTTCTCTTTGGCACAGCTTCAGTGAACAGGACTATCCGCTATGCTGGTGAAGCCTGGCCCCTCAAGTATCAAATGAAGCAGGTTGACAAACAGCCGCCTTACAATTTGAGCAGGCTCCTGACAGAAGAAAGAATGACATTTAAATAGCGGCAGGGCACATAATGCAGGCGAAAAAATTCCGGCGCATCTTGAGACGCATACCGGTAAAACGCCCCTATGGAACTTACTCACGCCTCCGGCTTAGCCGGAGATTTTAACTTAGCCTGCCCCGCTTTCCTTCCCCGCTCTTATCTCAGTTTACCAGCAGTTTCCCTCTTTGCCCGGGTATCTTTTCGGGCATCGCAAAAGCTTTTTGAAGCCAACGGCTCTGCCGCTGGTTTTGTCAAGACAAAAGGGCGTGCGGTTTTGTGAAAACGCACGCCCTTGTACTATTTTGGGGGAACTATCGGCCAGGCCCGCTGGAGGCGCCCTGTAAAAGGCTCTTGCTTCCAGCATTGTGCCCATATAGGTAGCTTGTCCGCAGCCTTTTGAAAAGCGGAGAGCTTTTCTTCCGGGGCGGCAACCCGCCCCATTCCGGGCTGCGGGGCAGGCTAACGCAATTTCGCCGCCGGTTAAAGAGACTATGCCCTTTCATCCCTTGCGCATGCCTTGCGTTTTACGCGCGGGTCTGCCCGCTTCCTTGGCCTGGCTGCCCTATCACCCCTGCCGGCCGCTGTTTTTCCGGAAGGCCAGGTAGCTTTCCAATATCACTGTGGCCGCCACGGAATCCAGCACCTTTTTGCGCTTTTTGCCATAGGTGCCGTTTTCAGAAAGAATGTTTGCCGCCGCAATGGTCGTCTGTCGCTCGTCCCACAATTCCACGGGAATGGGGATAATGGCGCGCAGCGTGTCCGCCAGCCTGCGGCTTTTCTCCGCGCGCGGCCCCTCGGTGCCGTCCATATTTTTGGGCAGGCCTATCACCACCATGCCCACGTCGAATTCCCGCGTAGCATATACAATTTTTTCCGCCACCTTGGCGAAGCTCTTTTCCTCAATGGTGCCCACCGGGCTTGCCAGAAACTCGGTGCGGTCGCACACGGCAAGGCCGGTGCGCGCGTCGCCGTAATCTACAGCCATGATCTTCATTGACATTCTCCCCTCTTCCTGCACTGTTTTTATTATAACACAGCAGGCGGCCGCCGTACAGAAAAACAGCGCCGCGTGTAAGGCGTCAGGCCGCCCCATGTGCGGCCTGCTGCTCCGCCTTTTGAAACGCGCGCCGGCGCACGGTCAGATAGCAGATGAGGTGCACAGCCGCCGTCAGCACCCAGGACACCGGGTAAGAGATATACAGGCTGAGCTGGCTGCGGTTCCACTGAAACACCGTCATAATCCACACGATGCGCAAAAGGCATGCGCCCGTGAGCGAGACCAGCATGGGCAGGATGGAGTAGCCCAGCCCGCGGATGCTGCCCGCCAGCACGTCCATTAAACCGCACAGAAAATATGTGCTGCTCACCACGCTCAGCCGGTACAGGCCGTAGGTGACCACCTCCGCCTCCGGCGTATAAATGCCCAGCAGAGGGCGCCCCAGCAGATATGCGCCGTTGCCCAGCACCAGCCCCACCACGCCGACAAGGCCCAGACATTCCAACAGCACACGGTCTACCCGCTTGAAATTGCGCGCGCCCATATTCTGGCTGATAAAGCTCATCGACGTTTGGTACACGGCGTTCATGGAGGTATATACAAAGCCCTCGATATTGCTGGCCGCCGTGTTGCCCGCCATCACGGCAGAGCCGAAGCTGTTGATGGAGGACTGGATGAGCACATTGGATACGTTGAAGATAACGCCCTGCAGCCCTGCGGGCAGGCCGATGCGCAGGATAGCCACGAGCTGGTCTTTGTGGATGCGAAGCTCGGACGGGATGAAGCAGCACGCGCCCGTGTTGTGCATAAGGCAGTGCAGGATAAGCCATGCAGAAATTGTCTGCGAAATGATGGTGGCCAGCGCCACGCCCGCCACGCCCATGGAAAAGCGGATGACGAACACAAGGTTCAGCGCCACGTTTACAAGCCCGGCCACTGTGAGAAAGTACAGCGGGCGGCGCGTATCGCCCACGGCGCGCAGGATGGCCGCGCCGAAGTTATACAGCAGCACGGACGGCATGCCCATAAAATAGATACGCAGATATGTCACCGCCTGGCCTATCACATCGTCCGGCGTGCCCATCCACTCCAGCATGGGGCGCGACAGCGCGATGCCCACGAAAATCATCGCCGTGCCGCACACGCCTGCCGCCAGCAGCGCGGTGTGCACGCCGCGGTGTACGGCAGCCGTATCGCCCGCGCCGTAGCTGCGCGCAATGACCACATTGGCGCCCACGGAAAGCCCGATGAACAGGTTTACCAGCAGATTGATCAGCGAAGTAGTGGAGCCCACCGCCGCCAGCGCCGTGCTGCCCGTATAGCGCCCCACCACAATGATGTCCGCCGCGTTGAACAAAAGCTGTAAAATGCCGGAACACATGAGCGGCAGCGCAAACAGCAATATCTTGCTGAACAGCGGCCCGCTGCACATGTTCATTTCATAGGAGCTTCTCAACCCCGTTTCCCCCTCATTTTCCGGCGCCCCGGCGCCGTGCTCTGCGGCAGCCGCACCGCCGCATCCCCTATCATAGCACAAAATGGCGGATTAGCAATGCACTTCTTCAGCATACCGCTGTTCCCCCCCATATTGTACAGCGCCATCTACAAATTTACATGTGCCGGCGAAGGACTACACTGCAGGGAACAGGCCCACCAGGTTTCCACCCGCTGTCATAAAAAAATACCGCGCTGAAAACTGGCTTCAGCGCGGTATTCTCAGGTTTTCATTTTTCTTTCCTTTTTACGGTGCATCTGTGCTTTGATATCCGGCGCATTGGTTGAGATCAGCATAAAAATAATCACAAATACCGCAACCACAACCTGGCTGTACTGTGTGGGGATACTGAATACCATCAACGCCACATGTATCATTTGCATGATGACTGCCCCAAAATAAATGGAGATGAATATATTCCCGTTTCCCACAATTGACAGGCCAATGAACACACACATCATGGCATTAAAGCATGTCCCCATCGTCCCCATGGCGCTGACGGTTCGGGTAACACCGGAAGAGCCAAGGTTCACTGCGGCATAAAGTCCCGCAAACATCCCTGCCACCATCAAAGCCATAGCCTTTGTACGGACAACATGAATACCATTATCCTCTGCCACTTTCGTGTTGCTTCCAACCGCCTTGATGTTGTACCCAAGCTTCGTTTTAAAGTACAGTACATAGGCCAGCAAAAATCCAAATATCAGAATCAGGATATTGCCTGGAAAGCTTCCCAGCACCAGATATTCCAGCCCCAGTGAAACGCCCTTGCCGCCAAATACAATGCCGCAGATGCTTTCATATATCAGCATGACAGCAATAGAGATAATGATTGTGGGGATTTGAAGCAATTTATACAACATGCCGGAGACTGCACCAGTAATAAGCCCAACTGCTACACAGCAAAGAGTCACGCCGAATATCCCCAGGTTCAGCATCTTTGCAATATTGCCCCCGATAATCGCTGCGACCAGCACCTCGGCACCTACTCCAAAATCCCAGTTGCCTGCTTTGATATTAAACAGTACGCCCCATCCGAGGATCGCCGGGGCAATACCCTGTTTGAGAAGTGTTATCAATGTAGTAACAGACCTGGTAGCTGGTGCGAAAAGCATAAGCAGCAAGATAAGCACTGCTGTCACACCAACCATGAGGATATAATTTTTCACATATTTCTTTATCACTTGCATAGCAGCTACCTTCCCAGCCGTCAGTTGGCATTCTCCTTTACCCATTCCAGGGAGAAGGCGTCCATGAGCTCCGTATAGTCCTCCAATGTGACATCCGGATTATACTTGCCCACAAGGCTTTTGATTATCTCGTCTGAGTAGATCTGATAATCCGGGTTATCGATATATTTTTCATAATCCTCACATTCTTCGGCGCTGGTAATAATCACCTGCTTCTGAGACAGATTGATAAACTCCTCGGAAAGCGGTGTGCCATCCACTGAATTGAACAGCATCAGAAACACAAACAAGGCATCAGGGGAATTGCCGGCAGAAGCCGCCGCAACCCAGCCCTCCTCAAAATCTTCTGCAATACCATCGTACAAATCAAACATAACCAGCTTGACGTCACCCACTGTCGTATTCTGTTTCACCGTATTGACAATGGACTCTGCAGCCCCCTGGCTGGATGTCGTCATCAGGATGCCATCCATATCAGGATACAAATTCAGAAAATTGGTGATGCCATTGATGTGAGTTTGGCTGTTTCCATCGTTGGGCACCTCGTATTCTGCTACGATTTCTGCGCCCACAGCCTCGGCGCCGTTTTCAAAGCCTGTATTGCGTACGGCCAATGCAATAGAGGGATTCAGCTTTTCAAGGCCAAACACACTTCGGCCTTCTTCTGCAAGAACGGCGACCAGCTCTTCAGCCGCACCTTTATCGTCCTCCCAGCAGCTGCCCACATAATATTCGCAGGATTCCACATAGCTCTTAATATCTGCATCCAAAATATCACGGAAGCAGATGGCAAAATAAACGCCGCTTTCTTCGCACGCCTGGCCCACTTTTTGTGCACTGGCGTCTTCAATAGGCATAAACATAATGCCTTCGCAGCCGGCGGATATTAAATTTTCCACCGATGTCAACTGAGATTCTGTGTCATAATCGCCAAGGGCCCATTCCACTTCTACACCGATCACTTCCGCGGCGTGGTTGATCTCTGTATAGACGCACTGCCCCAGGTCATCGTCTTTTCCATAGAAGATCACGCCTATTTTGTGCATGCCGTCTGCGCCCTGTGCACTGGCTGTGGAAGATGTGTCCGTGCTGCCGCATCCCGTCAGAAGTGAAGCAAGCATAAATGCAGCCAATGCAAGTGCAATGATTCTTTTTTTCATCCTTGTCTTCTCCTTTTCTTTCATTATAAGTACTTGACGTACTACAAGACGTACTTCTGCCCTTTTCTGTCCATGGTGATAAATACAGTGGCCAGGAAAATAATTCCTTTTACGATATAGATCAAGTTTGCATCCAGCCCCCAGAGTGTCAGGCCATTTCCCAAAATATAATAGGTAATAGTACCTATAAAGGCAGCCCTGATTTTAGTCTCCGTTCCTCCTGTCAGAGGGATACCGCCCAGCGTAAGGGCAATCAGCACATCTGTCTCCAAGCCGCTTCCAATGGTTTTTGTCACGCTGCCGATGCGAATCATTGTGAGAAATGCCGATACCCCCAGCGTCATGCCACTGATTGCAAAAGCAATTGCCTTATATTTACCTACATTCAGACCGCTTAGTTCGGCAGCTTTCGGGTTTGAACCAATCAGCTTTTGTGCCTTCCCTATTTTCGTATAATTGAAAACAACTGCCGTAATGATAAACACAGCGGAAAGAAACAGCAAATAGAATAAATTATTCGCATACTGCGTAGAGTAGGCCGGCAGATTCATAACATGATTTGTTGCCAGCCCTTCCACCACGCCTCGCCCCACAAACATGATACACATGCCGGCCATGAATGCAGGAATCTTGCCCTTAATATGGATCACAGCTGTGATTGAGCCGCACAGCACACCAAACAAGATACATGCCAAAAGCATCAGGATAAGGTTTTGCCCCTTTGTAACCAGAAAGCTGAGTGCTGCAATCAGGGCACAGCCTCCACCGAGTGAAAAATCCAGATTGTTATGGGCCATCACAAAAATGCAGCCGCATGCAGCAATCATTGTAACCATCGACTGACCAATAATATTCGTCAAATTTCTTGCCGCAATAAACCGCCCCTGTGTGGTAAAGGAAAACACCAGGATAAGCACTATCAGGCCGGCATACGGCATAACTTTTTTCACGAAACTACTGTTTACCTTTTTCAGCATAGTATGCCCCCTTTCGCGCTCACAGCATTTTTTGAATGATGGCCTGTTCTGTAGGTTTCTCTTGGCGCATGAATTCTCCTGTGCACATACCATTCTTCAAAATAACGATGCGGTCTGACATGCCAATCAGCTCGGTCAACTCTTCAGATACCATAATGATTGCCTTGCCCTGTTTCTTCAACGCCTGCATCAGAAGATAGATATTGGCTTTTACACCCACATCAATGCCGCGCGTGGGGCAATCCATCAGGAATATCTGTGAATCATTTGCCAGCCATTTGCAGAGTGCCACTTTTTGTTTATTTCCTCCGCTTAGTTCGCTTACATACTGGCGAACGCCATTCATTTTGACCTGAAGGGAACCAGCATATCGCTCTGCCAGCTCATCTTCTGCTTTTTGACGAATAAAACCGCCTTTTTGAAGCGCATCATAAGAAGAAGCGGCAATATTATCCCGGATATTTGCTGTAATGAATAGCGACTCTGTATCTCGGTCTTTCGGGATATACGCAATATGCTTTTTCAAAGCCACCTGCGGAGAAGTGATTTTCGTTCCATCCCGATAGGTCACGCTACCGCTGTCGGGCCGAACGGCGCCGAACAGCACTTTGCACAACTCATGCATGCCACTTTCCGTCAGGCCGCCAATGCCCAATATCTCCCCCTTGTGCAATTCCAGGCTAACATCATGCAGGAAACCAGCGCAGCAGATATTTTCTGCTTTCAGCACTACCTCTTCTTCAAAGCAGCCCTCCCAATCCGGCCGGTAATAGCTTCCATCAAATTCCCGGCCTATCATCAAAGCACGTACCGCATCTTTATTCATTTGTTCTTTACCAAGTGTTTCGATATAATGACCGTCGCGCAGGATAGTGGCAGAATCACACACCTGCATAATTTCATCCAAATCGTGAGAAATAAAGATAACGCTCTTTCCCTGTGCTCTCATTTCTGAGACAATCTCATATATTTTTTGACGTCCATGGTGAGAGAGTGCTGTTGTCGTCTCGTCTATAATCAGTATTTGAGGGGCGTGATATACTGCTCTGGCGACTTCCAGCATCTTTCTGTCTTCAAATGAATACCGTTCTACATTCTCTTCCGGATTGATATGCTCCAGCCCATGATGCTTGAGTATTTCTGCCGTGCTTTTGCACAATCTGCGAAAATTCACCAGCCCCCAGCGGCTGTTCTGTGTCTCTTCTCCTAAAAACATATTTTCGCAAACCGTCATTCCTGCGATCGTCCCTGTCTCCTGAGCGAGCAGAGAAATACCCTTTCTGCTGGAATCCAAAACACTTTTGGGGCAGTAAGGTTTATTCTGAAAAAACATTTGCCCGCTGCTTTGTTCATATATCCCGGCAATAATATTAGACAAGGTGGATTTTCCACTGCCGTTTTCCCCCAAAAGCCCCCTGACCTCTCCAGGATAAAGCTCCATTGATACATCGCTCAGCGCTTTTGTTGCACCAAACTCTTTGAAAATATTGGTAACTTTCAGCAATGCTTCCATGTATTTCCCGCCTTTTAAAATTCAGCCTGTCTGCTTGGCTTCTTGCCTGTAAGGCGGAGCTTATCCGCCCTGAGACTCCGGTTCATCCCAAGTTACAGTGGAAGGCGTTTCCCACAGGTAAAGTGCATTTCCTTCACTGTCCTCTACAATTGCATAGTCATTGCCACATTCCGTATAACGCTGTTTTCGAATTTTTCCACCGTATTTTTCCACCTTTTGCAGCGTTTTCTCAATGTCACTGACTTCGACCATAAAAAAGGGTGCCTTTCCAGTTTCATCTGTTTTTTCATCTTTAAAGTAACCATAAATGAAAGAAGGCACCCTGGGTTCCCAGTTTGGATTGCCCGGGCCGGTAGCACAATACAGCAACGGGCTTTTTTCATCTGTGCCCTCGCTGGGAACGATATCCCAGTCGAACAGCTTTTCGTAATTCTGCTTCGCTGTGGCAGCATCATGGTACTGAAATACAAAGCGCCTCAGGCGCCCATTTCTGCTGCGGGAAGGGAATTTTTTCGCAACATGATAAGAGATATCCAAAGGGTCTCTGCCTGTTTCATCAGGTTCTGGCGGGTCCACATGGATGCGCCGTTTTTCCTGCTCGTTATATGGCTCCGACAAAAACCATTCTGGCGTACAGTTGCACGCGGGGCACCTCGGCGGGATATTGTCATCATCTGCTTTGAAGGGAAAACAACATTTATAACAGGTATAAAGCCTTAACATTTCAAGCTCCTTTCAGGCATCACTCTTTATCATAATCCGCTTCCGGTTCTTCCCAAGTACGGGAATCCGGGCATTTCCAAAGTAACTCCCGGTTTCCGTCCGGGTCTTCCACCACTACAAAATTTGCCCAATCCCCTTTGATCTGCGTACGGCTCACCACTTTCCAGCCGCACGCTGTAAGGGTGGCGACAGTATCCTCCAGTGGGACCTCCATGCTTACCTCCATAAACACCTGCGGTTTTTCGCAATGTTCCCGGGCAACCAGCTGCGCCCATACATATCCGGGCTGTGAAGCCTCCCACGAAACCTGAGAGGGCCCTGTGGCGCACATCAGGGAGGGACGCTCATCAGTGTCTTCAATAAATACCCCCTGAGGCACACGCATAACATCCCAGCCAAATACATACACATAAAACTTCTTTGCACGCTCGTACTCATCATAGGGTATCATCATTCCGCGTACACGCCCATGCAACGATCTCTTCGGATACTTTTTGGGCGGCCGCTGCGAATATATGCCCGACTGAACCTTGTTCATATTCCCTCTCCTTTTTATTCTTTTAATTTACAGCACTGCACCGTTCGAAGCGATTACCGTACGGTACCAGTCAAAACTTTTTTTGCGGTAACGGCGCAGACTTCCGGTACCGTCATCATGCCTGTCCACATAGATAATGCCGTATCGTTTCGACATCTGCGCAGTAGAAGCGCTGACCAGATCGATACACCCCCATATGGTGTAACCCCAAACACAAACGCCATCATCTATGGCATATCCCACCTGACGGATATGCTCCCGCAGATAATCAATACGGTAGTCGTCTTCTACCGTGAATACTCCATTCTTTTCAACGAGCTGGTCATGAGCCCCCAAACCATTCTCCACAATAAAAATCGGCTTGTGATACAAATTCCATATCTGGTTCAACACATAGCGAAGCCCAATCGGGTCGATTTGCCAGCCCCATTCACTGGCTTTCAACGTGGGGTTCGACACACCGCCGATAAGATTGCCTTCTGCCTTGACGCCCTTGCTGGGGTCTGCTGTTGCACAACCGCTCATATAATAACTGAGCGAGATAAAATCCGCCGTATTGTTCTTCAACAGTTCTCTATCGCCGGGGGCAAACTGTACTGTAATGCCTTCTTCTGCCATGTATCGCATGATATAACCGGGATATTCTCCACGGGCATGTACTTCTAAAAACATTGCGTTTTTATTTTCCTCCCGGACGGCAGCCATCACGTCCTCCGGGGAAGGCGTAAGCGGATAAACAGGCATACTCAAAACCATACAGCCTATTTTGAAGTTTTTGTTGATGCTGTGGCCAATTTTGGTAGCCAATGCACTTGCCACCAATTCATGATGAGCCGCCTGATATAACTGCCCCTTTGAAAGATGTGATGCTGGCGTACAGATAGCCCCGCTGATAAAGGGTGAAACAAGAACTGAATTAATCTCGTTAAAAGTGATCCAATATTTCACCTTTTTCTGGTATCTTTCAAATACCGTCCTCACATATCGTTCATAATATGTGATCAAAGCTCTGTTCAGCCAGCCATTATATTTTTCGGCAAGATGCAGCGGTGTCTCGTAATGTGAGAGTGTCACCAGTGGTTCGATTCCATACCGACGGCATTCATCGAACAAAGCGTCATAGAATTTAAGGCCCTCTTCATTGGGGATACTCTCATCCCCCTGAGGGAATATCCGGCTCCATGCGATAGACGTACGAAACACCTTGAAGCCCAGTTCTGCAAACAGCCGGATATCCTCAGGATAGCGGTGATAAAAATCGATTCCTGTCAGCTTCAGATTATCCTGGGTTGGGCTGTGAGTACGTTCAGAGCGCACACCATGTGGAAGGACATCCTGTATTGACAAGCCTTTTCCACCTTCGTCATATGCCCCTTCGCACTGATTGGCCGATACGGCGCCTCCCCATAAAAAGTTTTTTGGAAACATTTTTTCTCCGTTCTTTCACATCTCACACATCTCACTGTGGGAAACGCAGAATATAGTTATACGCGGCACCCACAAGGTTACATTCATCCATATATTTGCTGCGAACGACTTCCGCCTGCAGCTCTCTGCCTAAGCCTGCTGTCCGGTACATTTCCATTAACTTGGCGCGTGTATGCCCTACCATACCGGGAAGCCTGCTCAGCCCTCCTCCTACTACGATTTTCTGCGGTGCCAGTGTGATTTGTATATTAAAAATCAGAAAAGCCAGTGATGATATAAATTCGTCGTAAACCTGCTTTGCCTGCACATCTCCCTTGTTAAGCCATTCACACAGCTGTCTTCCATCCGCTTTGAGCTTCCTCGGCGGAACAGATACCGGCGGATATATATTTCCAAAAGCCGCGTCTGTATTTTTCAGTTCCTCCGCATAGTCCTGACACGAAAAGTCCAAATTTTTCACTTTGCACAATTTGTAGGTGAGGCCGAACGCAGCACAGTTCATTACAGCCAGGCCTCGAAATGTAGGGTCGTCGGGCCTCACCAGATAATTGGAGAATTCCGCAGCAGCAAGGCGGTCGCCCGCGTATATTCTACCATTTTGAAGAATACCGCCAGCAATGCCTGAGCCCAGAATAAGAACAACTCCACTCCCTCCGCCGGCCAGCGCACCGCGCCAGCCCTCAGCCAAAGCACCGCATTTCCCGTCGTTTTCCACTGCAATATTGACCGGTATCGTCTTATGTAAAAGCTCTGCGATATTGCATCCATACAGCTTTCGGTAAGCACCTGAACCAATCAAAAGGCCAGAGGATGCATCCACATAGCCAGGTATACTGATTGAAACTCCCTGTATCTCATGTTTATATTGTTCATAAATTTCTGTAGCTGTTTGGAGGAATTGCATTTTTGACGCCAAGGGCGCCGCTTTTTTTCCTGTCTCAATAAATGTGCCGTCTTCCCTTATTGTTGCATACTTTACTGATGTTCCGCCAAAATCCAGAATCAGAAGTTTCATTTACAGCTTCGCCTCATTCTGCGTTGATGCTTGAAATTTGCATATTTTCAAATTCCATGCTAATATTAAAATGAATATCGATAACTAAGAACTGCAGAGGTATCGCCATGAGTATCAGTTCACCAGGTAGGCAAAAAATCACTGCCAGTCTCACCGAGCTTCTCAGCAAAAAAAGCTTATCTTCCATCAAAGTGACGGAGCTTGTGCGCACAAGCAGCGTCTCTCATCAAACATTTTATCGTTATTTTATGGATAAGTATGATGCTGCAGAATATGCCTGTTATGAGTGCCTGTCTGTTGCCAGAACTGTGGTAGGGCCAAACTCTACTGTGAAAGATCAAACGATTTGCCTGCTGAACATCGTGAAATCTCATTCCAGTTTTTTCAAACATCTTCTTGCAGATCCTGACGGGGCCAGCATCATTCGAAATACACTCATTAAGCTTTCTACAGAATCGATCAACTTCCGAAGTTCTCCCCCCATCACAAATGCATGGCTCTATTGCCTGCAGGAGTGGAACAGCAATAATTATACGCTTCCAGTAGAAGAGGTGTATTTGAAGGTGATTAGCTGTTATCCTATCGGAGAAGTTGTATTTGGCGAAGAGCTCAAGTATTTTCTTGAAAAATACGGTAGTTATACGATGAGCGAGCTAAACGCCTCTTGCAATGCTAAAAGGCACAAAGATGCATGAAATGAGTAATTTCTTTTTTCATTTTCATTTTATTTTATCTAGATTATACAAACCTATTGCAAGCCTGCCAAGATAACACATTTTGGTAATTATAACTTTTGTGTGACAAAAGCCGCGTTTTCTAACCTTTTTGGGAAGAAAACAAAAAACTGGGCGCCCTTTTACGCTTGAAACTGTAGCCGCAGGTAACAGCAGTCATATTTGTGGATGTCTTGTAATATCAAACAATGCCATTGCCGGATGCTTTATAAAGAGCATCCGGCAATGGCATTATTTTACATCTATAATCATCCAACTAATCTGGCGGTCCGATTCAGCCCTGCGAGGGCTTATTACCGGCAAGCATTTTAAGATGCACTAAATCACCTGTATCTCTTACCCGGCAGCACGCAGACGATCGGCGCTCCATTCTAACGAAAGCTTTTCTGCCCTGTACGGCTTGCTGGCAGCGCTCCGCTTCGCTTGACACTTGAAGCGAAAGCTTTTTACAGAACGTCTGTGCCGACGCAACCGATGGTTCCCCAGCCCATGAAAACAGAGGCGCCGGCAAGGCACCGGCGCCTCTGAAATGAAAAGGGAACCGGTTAGATGCAGCCTTTGCTGAAAGGCTGCTGCCCGCCCTCTGAAGCATAAATCAGATGGAATCTTCTATCACGTTTTTGAGGTGGACCGGCTCAAGCTGTTCTTCCGTGCACCGCCTGGCCAGCCCGGCGACAAAAGATTTCTGTGTGGAAACATCCTGCACCAGCGTAAGGCAGCACTTTCCCTGCGGGGCATCCAGCACAGCGGCCAGGCCAAAAGAACGGTAACACCCCAAGCTGGGGGAAAACAAAAGCTGCTCCACAGGAAAATACAAAAACATCAGGCCATGGCCTCCCTGTAATAAATTGGCGCGGTTTACTCGCCGCGGTCTTCTTCGGTTATCTCCATCAGCTCGTCCATTGCGGCAAGGCCCAGCGCCCGGCTTAGGCTGCACACCACCGAGGCGGAGGGGTTGCGCTTCTGCCCCCGCTCAAGGTCGCGGATATAACGCTCTGAGGTGTCGCCCTGCTCTGCCAGCATGGCCTGCGAAAGCTTCTTCATTTTTCGAAGGGTGCGAACTTTCTGCCCATTGAATTTTGCCTGCATGTTTTTCACCTCCCCATGCATTAAGCATATAAGAGGGCGAGGTTCTAAAACAGGCTCCACAATTCCGGTTTAGGGCTGGTTGTCGAATTTTCCCGAAAAAAAGTAAAAAGCGCCCACCGAGGCGGGCACCTTTTCTTCAAAGATGAAATGTATTCGCAGATATACCGCCGGGAGCTTCCCGGCACAGCACAGCATAAATGCCCACACTCTGCACAGGCAAGCATTTTCTCGTTTTCAGTTCACTCTCCTGTTCAGCATGTATAGGCCTCACTGACCTTTGCGCCGGCTTTGCCTTTCCCGGCCACAGGCACGGAAGCAGGCAGAGCACGGCAAACCGTATTTTAACTATTTTACAATTTAATTATACCATAACTGCGGTGTGCTTTGAACTGTTTTTTGCTGATTTTCGGCAGATATTCGGCTTTTTCGCCAATCGCGGCCACCGCTGGGGCGGCGGGATGCGCACCCCCTCCTTGGGGCCTGCCTCCGGCAGGACACAGGCCCACATCCTGCTTTCGCCTGCATGGCATGCCCTGCCGCTGTTCAAACAGCCGCAGGGTGTGCTCTGCTTATTCTGTGGTTTTCTGTTTTCTTCTGCCGCTTTTGCGCCTCGCTTCGCCCGGATAGGTTTCCATGGCGCGGCGAAGGTATTTTGGCCCCGCCAGCTCTGCCCATGGGCTTCACGTTTGCAAGTCAGACTCCCCGGCTAAGCCGGGGGCTTGTGTACGCCCTAGAAGGGCATACGCAAGCCCCTCAAGAGGCACTGAATACTCTGTCTCCTGCATACTTGCCCCGCCCCCCGTAAACAGTTTTTTCCCGTTGCGTGCTGCATCTTTTTGGTATTGAATACTATCCTGCTTCGCTCGAAACTGACAGCGAAAGCTTTTTACCATCCACGGCACAGCCGCGGGTTGTCATTTTGTTAAAGCAGCCCAAAGCAGGCGGGCAGCCCTCTCTGCCGGGGCCGCCCGCTTCATTTGTCAGCTTTCGCGGAAAGAGAAGCCCCGGCAGAGCCGGGGCGAACAAAAAGACTTTCGTTTCAGGCTTCGCGCGAGACGGGAAGCAGAAAGTATCTTTACGGTTGATAAAAGGAGGAGCCCGAAAAAGCAATGCCCGTTTACGGGCCGCCGGGCCGGTCATACAGAAAACAGGTTCTATTCCGTGCTTTCTGCGAGAGGCCTGCCGGTATGGGGCCCTCCCAGAGCTTACACAGGCCCCCTGCTTTACCGGGAGCCTGACCTTTGCTTTTTCGCAGCAAAAGGGCTTTTCAGGCAAGTAGCTGGGGCGATTTTTCCTTCAATATCCGCAGCGCAAGCTGTACGGCCTCTTCGTCCTGCCCCTGCTGCAGCATTTCGTACAGCTTTTCTGTCTGCGCCTGCCGGGCCTCCCGGCGCTCATCTTCCTTGCGCTGGCGAAGCTGCGCCGCCAGCCGTTCCACGTCTGCCCGGCTGCACGGAAGCTTTTTGCAGCGAAGGAATTCTTCATATGCATCACAGTAAAGCTCTACTTCATCGGTGAAGGCGATTTGGCTGCCGTGGTCCAGCCAAAGGATTTTGCTGCACATCTCGCGCACCTGCGAAATGGAATGGGACACCAGAATGCCCGTGACGCCGCCCGAAAGTATCTCTTTCATTTTATCGCCGCTTTTTTTGCGGAACGCGCCGTCGCCCACACTGAGCACTTCGTCCAGTATCAGCACGTCCGGACTTACAAGGCACGCAATGGAAAAGGCAAGGCGGCTTTTCATGCCGCTGGAAAGCTGCTTGAACATGTGCTCCTGAAAATCTTCCAGCTCTGCAAATTGGATGATTTCTTCATACTTTTCGTCCATAAAAGCGCGCGTGTAGCCCAAAAGCGCCCCGCGAAGATAGGTGTTTTCGCGCACGGTCAAATCGTTGTCAAAGCCGCTGGCAAGCTCCAGCAGGGCGGCGATGCTGCCATGCACCGCAACATGCCCGCCGGTGGGCTCCATAATGCCCGTTATTGCTTTCAGCAGCGTGCTTTTCCCCGCGCCGTTTGAGCCGATGATGCCCAGCATGTCCCCCTTTTCCAGCGAAAAGGTCACGTTTTTGTCTGCCCAGAATTCTTTCACATGATAGTTGCCCTTCAGCCGCCTTACCACATATTCTTTCAGGCCGATGGATTTGAAATCTCCGGTGATATACCGGATGCTGACATTTTTACATTCAATCGCCGCCATACTGCCCCTCTTTACACATAATACAGAAATTGCCGGTTGTACCTTTTGTAGATGTAACAGCCAAGCGCCAGAAAAATGCCCGCATAGAACAGGCACAGCAGGTGATAGGCCGGGGACGGCAGGCTGCCGTCAATAACCACTGTGCGGAAATATTTGATATAAGTATACACCGGGTTGCACAGAAACAGCTTTTGCACGGCGGGGCTGAACTGGTCTACCTGATAAAAAATTGCCGAAAGATATGTGAGTAGGGTGAGAAACACGTCGTACAGATACTGCACATCCCGAAAGAACACATAGAACGCGGAAAGTATCATGCCCACCCCAATGTTCATGGCAAGCAGGCAGACAATGGGAAACGCCAGCGCCAGCATGTGCGGGCCGAAGGTGATGCCGTCGAACGCGCAGAAAATGAAATACACGCACAGCGTAAGCCCGAAATTGACAAGCGCAGAGACGTTTTTCGAGAACAGGAACATATACTTCGGAACATTGATTTTTGTAAAGATGCGCGCGTTGCTCATCAGGCTGTTCATGCCGCCTTTGGTCGCCTCTTTATAGTACGCCATCACCAGATTGCCGCTGAACAGATAGGTGGTATAATGAGGCGTGTTGCGCCCAAAAAACTGGGTGAACACCAGCCGCATCACCAGCAGAGTGAGCAGGGGCGAAAGAACGCTCCATGCCATGCCCAGCGTGGTGCGCTTGTATTTTTGCTTAAAATCGCGTTTGACGAGTTCCGAGAATAGAAATTCCTTTTGCAATGTTTTTCTAAGAAAAAGGGATTTTTCCATTATTCCTACCCTTTATTTATAAAATTTTGTATGTATAAAAAGGCTTTAAGCCGCCCTTTTATGCTCGCTGTATGCTTTCTTAAAAATGTAGAAACAAGCATAACTACAATAGCTGTTAAAAAAGAACAAATTATATATATCCCAATTTTTTCAGCATGACTATATATATCAGGCAACAGGAAATTCAAATTTTTAGCCCAAAAAATATGGCACAAATAAATTGAAAGGCTAAATTTTCCTAAGAAGAAACATACTTGGTTTTGAAAAAAATTTTTTTCTATACCTTTTTGACTAAAAGAACACATAACTGCAAACCAAAACATAAATAAGAATATGTAATCTCTCCTATCGCCGCTTCGGAACCACATATAAGCGATGATTACCCCATACATACACCATTTCATAACAGATAAAAAAACTTTTCCTTTTTTATTAAGTTGAACTGGAGAAAAGTGCTGTACTATTTCATACCCAATTACTCCCAGACTAATTTCTGAAATTGCACGAATATTCCCTTTATAAGTAAAGCCTATCCATTGAGTAGGAGAACGTAAAGTTCCATAATTTTGATATAAATAACCCAACATGAGAATCACTGCAACTGGCAGAATAATTTTCGTCATATTGTCTGGGTATTTCCTAATCAATGGATATAAAATTGCCATACTTATCAACATGGAAGATAGATACCACATTACGGCATTGAACGTGGTGCTCCCAATTCCCGCCATAAATAATAGGCTTCCTTCTCCGAATCCGTCCATAAGCATAGAAAGAAACCCTCTAATTGTCTTTTCTTCTCTAGCCACATAATTAATCAACAAAGCCAATACCCATGCAATAATCATCTCCGGGAAAAATCCTTTTATTTTTTTGGTCAGAAAACCTACTGTTTCTCTTCCCAATAAACAATTGTCCCCCCCCCCGCAAACATTTATGAATAGAGGCCATCATTAAATATCCCGAAACAATGAAGAAAAATTCAACCGCAAAAGCGCCCCCAAGGAATGGATACCATTTTTTTCCGACAATATTGGATGAATGCCGCAATAGAATAATTAAAGAAAATAGAAACCGAAGGAAATCTATTTCTCCATTCCGCACATTTTCTCCCTGCGTTTTCATAGATATACCCTCCACTGCCTTTGTTATGGTCATTATTGATACAAATCTATTTTTCCTGTTTTTCAACTTCGTTTTGAAGAAGCCACAGCTTATGCATATTTTCATTTTCAATATCTCTACGCTGGATATAATATAACAGTTTTTGCTGCATTTGAGCATCATACTGGTCGAAAGCAATTTCCACATCTATCTTGTGCGCTTTTCTCGCTTCCTCAGGTGGTAATTCCCAATAGTCTCCATATTGTCCTGTCAGATAATGGTTATAATCTGGCATAGCACTAAATGTTCGGTCACCGAAAGGCACTTGAACGGAATTCTTAAAAGTAGCCTTACAGCAAGTACCCTTTATCCAGCCTTGGGCAACAATTTCCGCTACCTCTTTTGTATCTGTTTCATTATTATACTTTTGCGCCTCTACTGTTATTTTTCGGCATATCTTTTTTTGTATACCTAAGCATCGCCCCATCATTGTAAAAGGTGTTTTAATTATTCGCTTAAACTTTGTTTTCCCTGTCATTGGTGGCGCATTAAAAAAAAGACGTATTTTTCTTAATCGTCGCATCTGAATTTCAAATTCATTTTGTTGTGCCAAACCAGTTGGAATTGCATCCAACGGAAATATATCAATCCACAAATTTTGTATTGCCGTGGTCTTTTTACAAACTACTCTCGTACGACAATCAACAAGTCGCGCAAAGGCAATTCCTGACGCACCATTATTTCCATCTACAATTTGATAATTAGGGTTACTCAACTGTGCGCCGATATATGTTTTAACAAATCGCTCATAATCTTCACGCATCATAAAAACATCAATATCATCATCCCAGGGAATGAAACCCTGATGCCGAACTGCGCCGAGCAGTGTTCCGCCTGCAAGTGAATAGGAGATATTTGCATTTTTACACAGGCGTTCAAATTCACATAATAAATCTGATACTATTAATTGGATTTCTTCGATACGGTCTAGTTTAATATAGCTATGCATTTCATTTCTCTCCAAACACAGTTTGATATAACCTATTTAGCTCTATGCATTCTTCATAAGTAAAGCGCAGCGGTTCTAAACGGTGTTCCCGCAGCATAATCAGAAGTTCACGCAAAACATACCGCATACCAGTTCCTTCATAATTATAACTGTAACGCTTTTTAGCTTTGGGGCTGTAATCTATCACTTCAAAATAACCGGTATTCCACCAGTCGTCCGGCACCTTTATACAGCCTTTATCTCCCAAAATTGTTAATGCGCTGGGCAAGGCAATCTCCCGCCCAATTTCCACATCTGCAACTGCATCCTCCATTTTCGAAAACAGTCTAAAATATCTTCCTCTTCTGCCCAGCGTCCGTTGAAGCTTAACCATTTCTGCCTCTTTATTCTTAAATAAACGGTAATATACATATAGTGCATATACTCCCGCGCGTTTTATATTCAACGAAGGTTCGAACTCGTTTGTGATACAACAGTGCATCCCGATTATATTGCCTATAACGCCGCTTTCAATCATCCAAAACATTTGATTCAACGCCTGAATATAAGCCATTCGAACGCAAGGCATAAAAATGACATGTTTTTGTTTTGCCAATTCAATTAGTTCTTTAACACTTTGTGCATGCGGGGATATGGGAAATGAACAAAGTACATGCTTACCTGCCACTAAAGCTGCTTTAACATGTCTTACCATGTTTGCCTGATTTTCATGGATATATACAGCATCTATCCCATCAAAAAACGGTTCTAAATGTGTACAAAATCCTCCCAGCTCATTCTTTTGACACACCTTTTCAGCAATTTTTTCATTTTCACTGAAAGATTTATCTACATGCACTCCGCTTACATATTTGCTTTCCAAAACAAAATCATTGTCAAACATAGAATCCAGCATAAGGCCGATGTGAATATATTGTTCATTTAGGCGAATCTTTGTACTAGAAATATCTTTTGTCCGCTCCAGATATACTACTTCACAATAGGCCTTTAGATAGTCAAACTTTCCACGCCAATCTGACCCGACCACCAGTATATCCACATCATACTTCTGAACGTCCTGTATTTTTTGTCCCTGAAATTCTTCGATGATAATTTCATCTGCAAAGCCAGTCTTTCGAACATTCTCTATGCGTTCGGGGAGACTGTCGCGCACACCTATTTTTCCTCTTTCAATGTCGAAGCTTTCCCCAGTAACACCTACAATCAAATAGTCGCCTAATTCTTTTGCACGTTTTAAGATATTGTAGTGGCCACGATGAAACAAATCGAACGTTCCGTAAGTGATTACCTTTTTCATGAGTTTAACTCTCCATACATATATCTGTCAGGTACTCATTAAGCTTTTCCTGTGGCAACAGAGGTTCCTGGTTATAGATCGCCTCGCCCAAAACAGTTTTGGGTACCGCCACTGTCAAATCTTCAAACACAAATTCCAGCAAAAACGGCTTGCCTTTCTGGCGCCGGCGCAAGATGATTTCGATCTCATCACAATCTGAGGTACAGGCTGCGTCAATGCCGTACGCTTGCGCTATTTTGACAAAGGATGGTACCGAAAAGTCTGGTGTCATTGTCCCAAAATGAGCGCCATTAAAATAGGCGTCCTGAAGTTGTGTAATCATACCAAGCGCATGGTTATTGAACACGACAACAACAACATCCCTGTTCTCGTTTTTCAACCACTGCAATTCCTGAATGTTCATTTGGATAGCGCCGTCTCCGCAAAAGCAGTACGTTGTACGGGCACCGGCGGCTATGCTCGCGCCGATAGCGGCAGGCAATGCATATCCCATGGCACCATGCCCGCCAGAAAATAGGAAATCCTGATTTCCTTTTTCATGGATGGATTGCCCGACCCACATCATGTGCTGGCCCACATCGCTAACAATAATGTCGCTATCACCGATCCACTGGTTAAAAGCACCCACTACCCGGTTCGGGTAACGCATAGGATGTGAACAGTCGAACTCTTCAGCAAACTTTTTGTATTCTGCGCAGAATTTCAACCAGCCTGTATTACACGACTCCCATTTTTTCCAATTCACTTCTTCATGGCGCAAAAGCTCCGCCAGTGCTCGTGTGTCAATCACAAAGCCTTGCTCGTCCGATTTGATTTTTCGTTTTAATTCCTCCGGATCCACGTCGAAGCGAATCAGCTTTGCATTTGGGGCAAATTTTTTCACATTCGTCCCAGTCTGCCTTGTACAAAGCGCATAACCCACCGCAATGATAAGATCACTTTTACCTGAAACAATCATGTTCGCGTAACGGTTTCCATACGCACCGCCCATATATCCATAATTCAGCGGGTGGGTATAGGGCAGAAAACCTTTTGCCCGCAGGCTTGTGATCACTGGAAGTTGGAGATGCTCTGCAAACTTCCGAAAAATCCCCCAATCTGTTTTTTGCACCCCTTTTCCCAATAAAAGAACTGGACGCTTTGCTGTTTGCAGCGCCACTTGCAAACCTTTCAAAATATTATCGGTTTCATATGCTATTTGTGGCTCTGGCTCGTATCCCACCAGATTTTCGGGGTCAACCTCAGTACGCTGTATATTCATTGGAATATCTAGCAGCGTTGGTCCCGGACGACCAGTGGTCGCCAGATAATATGCTTTTTCAAGTTCGAACCGAACCCGACTAGCATCAGAAATCTGCACCGCATACTTCGTGATCGGTCGACATATATCCACCGTTTTTGTTTCCTGAAATCCGGCTTGGCGCAGATTCGGCAGGTCAGTGTATTCGTATGTATTGACTTGACCGGTGATAAAAACCACGGGGATAGAATCATAGTAGGCATTTGCGATGCCCGATACCAAATTCAGCGCCCCCGGCCCGCTTGTTGCATAAGCTACACCGCATTTTCCTGATGTACATGCATACCCGCAGACAGCAAATGCCGCCCCTTGTTCATTGTAACAAGCATGGTTGCGGGCAACAGCATTTTTTCCTATTGAGTCCACCAAGTGTGCAATCATTGTCCCTTGATATCCAAAAAAGTCAGTAATTGCCCGTTCCACAAAAAATTGAACTATATAATCAGAAAGCTTCATTTTCAGCGCACCTCTCCAGTACCTATTTATAGTTATACCCGCCATCCACAGAAATAACATTTCCATTCATATATGGATTTTCTAATACGTTTATAATTACCTTTGCTATTTCATCCGGTTTTCCAAAACGGTGTGCAGCAATTTTTTGCCGAATGCTTTCCAAATGCTCTTTCGTACGGTTTCCGGGAAACATTTCCGTTTCAGTAAAACCAGGTGCAACCGCATTCACTGTTATTTTGCGTTCTGAGAATTCTTTAACCAGCATTTTTGTCAAAAATATTTCAGAAGACTTTGTTAATCCATATGGTATATATGTAGAATGCGGATAAATCCCCATATGTGAGCTCACAAATATAATTGCTCCACCAATACAAATCTTTTCCCTCAGCTTCTGAACCAAAAAAAATGGCGCAAACAAGTTCATACGAAACATTGCTTCCATTTCAACTGGTGTAATTTGTGCAAAAGTATTATGTGCGATACCATTAGAAGCCGCATTTAGAACTACTCCGCTTAGAATGTGTTGTTCAAAATCTATTTGACTTACAAATGCTTCAAGAGAATCAATATCAGACATATCTGCTTTAATTATCTTATAACCATCAGCATATCCTTTTGCATCCAGCATTTTTCCACACTGAACAGCGGCATTTTCATCATGTGCATAGTTTAAGTAGACAAAATAATTTGATTCCAAAGCCTTTATAGCTGTTGCTTTTCCAATTCCTTTGGTGGAACCTGTAATCACAATTGCTTTTTTCATAAATGCATCCCTCTTATTTCTTTTCCTGAAATAATGTCTGACGGAACTGTTCATGGCGCGCGGCGTTTTTTTCATCTTTTACCGGGTAGATATAGTTTTCCCCATAATTCATGCGCAGTATTTCATCATAATACGCACTAATCCAAAATTTACGGTTCTCGAATGTTATCTCTACAAACTTTTCCATGTAATACGACGGAATACATCTGTTCAGATATCTAACTGAATCATTCGAAAGGTGAAGCGTATCACAGGCACCAACAAATGCTTTTTCGCAAAAATTCTTGTACCATCTGACTTTCAAGTTTTTAGGAAACAGACATCCTAATACCCAAACGCCTTTATAAATCAAAGTTTTTATCACGCCGTGTTCTTGTGCCCGCGTTAACTTTATTGTCTTTGTTGTTTTCAGCATTGCTTGAAGCATGGCAATACCACAAATGCGCAATTTTCTCAAAACAGGGTTTTGTGTAATATAATCATAAACAAATATATCCGTGGTAGCGCCACTATGGTCTACATCGAATACTTGCAAAGCGCCTGCTGTAAATCCTTCACAAATTTTACACGTTACGCTTTCATGTACAAATATCTGTTTGAAGCGTTCATATTCTGTACGCACCATGGCAATATCTACATCATCATCCCAAGGAATAAAACCGTGGTTTCTGACAGCCCCCAGTAAGGTTCCTCCTTGCAACGTGTATTTGATTTCATGTTTGCGACATACTCTATCAATTTCGCAAAGCTGCAAGAATAATCGGTTTTGAATCTCATTCATTATTTACACCTGTCAACATAGTCAAAACCAGCTTCAATATCCAAATGCACAAATTCAAACTTTTTTAAAGGCTGCTTCCTATAAAAGCTAATTTTCTTTTTTCGCCCGCAGCAGCGCGCTTTCCACCACCGCGTCCATATCGTAATAGCGGTATTCACCAAGGCGGCCGCCGAATATGACGTGCGGCTCCTGCTTTGCCAGCGCGGCATAACGGGCGTAAAGCGCATTGTTTTTTTCATCGTTCACGGGGTAATACGGCTCCTGCCCGGGCTTCCACTCGGTGCTGTATTCGCGGCTTATCACCGTTTTGGGCTGCGTGCCAAATTCGAAGTGCTTGTGCTCAATAATGCGGGTATAGGGCGTTTCGGCGTCGGTGTAGTTTATCACGGCGTTGCCCTGATAATTCGGCATATCCAGCACCTGTGTCTCGAACCGCACGCTGCGGTATTCCAGCGGGCCATAGCAGCAGCCGAAATAGGCGTCTATGGGCCCGGTGTACACCACGCGCCTGGCCAAAGCGTCCAGCTGTGCCTTGTGCGCCAGATAATCTGTGTTCAGGCGCACGTCTGTCCCCTCCAGCATGTTCTGCACCATGGCGGTATAGCCGCCTATGGGGATGCCCTGATGCACGGCGTTGAAATAGTTGTTGTCGAAGGTGAAGCGCACCGGCAGGCGCCGGATGATAAAGGCGGGCAGCTCGCGGCAGGGGCGGCCCCACTGCTTTTCCGTATAGCCCTTTACCAGCTTTTCATAAATATCCGTGCCCACAAGGCTGATGGCCTGCTGCTCCAGATTTTTGGGGGCCCCGCTGCCTGCGGCGGCGCGCTGCCGCTCTATTTCCGCCATGGCCTGCGCGGGCGTCGTCACACCCCACAGGCGGTTGAAGGTGTTCATGTTAAAGGGCAGGTTATACAATTCGCCCCTGTAATTTGCCATGGGGCTGTTGGTATAGCGGTTAAAGCGTGCAAAACGGCCCACATACTGCCAAACCTGCTCGCTGTTGGTGTGAAAGATGTGCGCGCCATAGCGGTGCACCTGAATGTCCTGCACCTCTTCGGTATACACATTGCCCGCTATATGCGCGCGCCGTTCCACCACAAGGCAGCGCCGGCCCGCCTGCTTTGCCTGCTGGGCAAACACCGCGCCGTACAGGCCCGCCCCCACAATAAGGTAATCATACTGTGCCACTTTTTGTTTCTTCCTTTGCATTTTCCAAGGTATCTGCCGGGCCAGGCGCGCGCCCGGCCGCCCATTTGCGGTGCAGAAAGGCCGCGCCCTTTTTCAGCCAATTCACGGGCTCTGTGCAAAGCACGGGCAGCTCCCGGTAGGGCAGGCCCTCCTGCAGCAGCCAAACGTCCAGCAGGCGTTCGGCCACAAAGCCGAACACGCGCGCATCGTTGGCATTATAGCTGGAAATATCCAGCCGCCGCTCCAGCTCGAACAGCACGGCAAACAGCCAGGTGCAGTACCGCTGGGCCAGCTCTTTGTGCATCACAAACATATTGAAGCGGTGGCCGCTGCGCCTGCGCATCACCTCGTCAAAGGCGGGCAGGTATGCCTTCCAGCTTTCGGCCAATATTGCGCGCGTCACATCCAAATCCTGCCGGTGGTGGGCATGCACATATTGGCTGTAATTCGTCTCTATCCAGTAATGGCGCTTTTTCGGAAGAAGGATATCACAGCCCTGCAAGGCACGCTGCAGCTCCTTTTTGCCGGGCAGGCGGGCCCTGCCGCGCCCCAGCCCCGGCTTTGCCAGATAACGCCTGTAATGGGCAAGGCCAAGGTATTCGGCGTCAAGGTTTTTCCAGCCCCAATACAGCGCCGTAAGCTCGCAGTAATTCGGGTTTTTGGCCGAGATGTTCGGGCCGGTGTCGTCCCCTGCAATATGCTCCATGGCGGGGTGCAGCGCGCGGCCTGCCTGCACAGGCACATACACGCTTCCCTCCGGCACAGTGCACGGTTTATGCACCGCCACAAGTATCTTGATATCCATTTTCCGCTTCTCCTTACAGCTTTTCGCCGTTCACCCAGCCGCCGAGCACTGTGCGCAGCAAAATTTTAATGTCCAGCGCAATGCTCCAGTTTTCGATGTACCAGATGTCGTACTGCACGCGCTTTTCAATGCTGGTATCGCCGCGCAGGCCGTTCACCTGCGCCCAGCCCGTAATGCCCGGCCTCACCTGCTGGCGCACAAGGTAAAGAGGTATTTCCTCTTTGAAGTGGTTTACATGAAAGGGTATCTCCGGCCGGGGGCCCACAAGGCTCATGTCGCCCTTCAACACATTGAAAAACTGCGGCAGCTCGTCGATGCTGTATTTTCGGATAAAGCTGCCGAAGCGCGTTTTCCGGGCGTCCTCCTTCGTGCTCCAGCCGGTATCCTCTGTGCCCGTCACCCGCATACTGCGGAATTTGTACATGTAAAACGGCTTTTTGTTTTTGCCCACGCGCTTTTGACGGAACAAAACGGGCCCCGGGCTGGAAAGCCGCACGCCCACAGCCGCCGCCAGCATCAGGGGGCTTGTGAGCAAAAGAAGCGCCAGCGAGCACGCAATATCCGCCGCGCGCTTGAACATGGCGCAGCCGATGTTGTCCAGCGGGGTGGCGCGCATGTCGATAAGCTTGGTGCGGCCCACCACGTCGATGGTTGGGTGCGTGGGGATATAGTCGTTGTAAAAGGGGATGATGCTCACCCGCACGCCCTCTTTATCGGCCGCGGCCAGCACCTGACGCATAAAGCACACCTCGTGCGGCTCCAGCGCCACAATCACTTCATCCACCATACGCGCGCTTAAAACACGGGGCAGGTCTTCATATGCGCCAAGGCATTTGCCCAGCTCCGGGCGCGGGGCCCGGCTGAGGTAGCCGTCCACGGTAAAGCCCATATGGGGGTTTGCCTTTACATCCTGCACATACTGGTGTGCAAAATGGCCGTTGCCCACCACAACAACATGCTTCTGGTTATAGCCAAGCTTGCGGTAATGCCGCAGCACGGCGCGCACACAGGCGCGCTTGCCCAAAATGGCCGCGCTGGAAAGCGCCCAGAAGAAAAACAGCGCCAAGCGCGAAAAATCCACCACGCGCACAAAATATAACAGGGCCATCAGGGCCGTGACGCCCGCCGCATTCAGCAGCAGAATAACGACGGCCTCGCTGCCTGCATCCTGAAACCGGTAAGAGCCATACAAGCGCACAGTGCAGTAAACCAGCACCATCACCAGGCTGTAGCCTGCTGCCACAGCCGCGTGCCACAGCGCATCTCGAACGTGCACGGTGCCCTGCATCAGCCCAAAGCGAATGAACAGCGCCGCAAAATAGCACAGGAAAATGAGGCCTGCGTCAGAAACAATATTGAAAAAATTGATGAGCTTCTGGTTTCTGCGTATCACGGTTTGCGCACACCCTTTTTTCGTTCTTTGCAGGCGGGCTCAGCGCAGGCCCAGCTCCGCCAGGCGGCCCAGCTTTCCGTCTGCGGCGCCGCTGCGTCCGGGCCCCATGCGCGCCAGCGCGGCCTGCTGGCGGCGCACCCAGCGGCCCAGCGCCAGGCCGTCTGCCGTTTTATAGCCCGCGGGCAGCTTCAAATCGCCGTGCCGGCTGTAATATTCGCGCGCGGCCTCATAGCATTTGTCCCAGTGCTGCTGCGCCTTTGTCTGCCACTGCATGCCAATGGCGTCCAGGCGCGCCGTCTGCTCCTGCGTCAGCTTCGCGCCCGCCATGGTGCCGCTGCGCACCGCGCGCTGCTTTAATATCCACTTGCCCAGCGCCAGCCCGTCCTTTGTCCGGTAGGCCAGCGGCACGTTCAGATGCCCGTGCTTTGCGTAATACTCCGCCGCCGCAAGGTAGTTCTGTTCCCACCTCAGGCTGAACGGGCTCCACTGCATGCCGATGGCGTCCAGCCGTGCGATGCGCTGCGCAGACAGCACCGTGCGCGACGCGTTTCCCGCGCGCTGCTGCCGGCAGTTCGTTATCCATTTCCCCAGCGCAAAGCCGTCCTGCGCCACATACCGCGCCGGCACCTGCAAATCTCCGTGCTCGCGGTAATACTGCCGGGCGTGCGCATAGCCGCGCTCCCACGCAAGCTCCAGCCGGTTTTCCCACTGCATGCCTATCTGCTCCAGCGCCTGCACCTGCTGCGCCGTCAGCGTGCCGGGCGCCAGCCCGGCGTATACCCGCCTCTGCGTGCTGAGCCATTCCCCAAGCGCCAGCCCGTCCTCTGTTTTGAAGCGCCGCGGCACCAGCAGATTTCCATGCTTCTGCGCATATGCTTTTGCGGCTTCGTAATATTGCTGCCACCCGCTGCGCAGGCTTTCGTTCAGCTTCTCGAACAGCACACGGCACTCCTGCACCTCGTCTATCAGCGTAAAGCGTTCTGCCACCACTTCGCTCAGGCGGCCCTCGGTGTAAAGCTGCTGCACCGCAGTTTCCATTTCCTCCTGCAATGCGCTGATGCTGTACAGGTTTTCAAAGTTGTTCACTACATCGAATATCACCGGCGCATGCTTTGCACCCGCGGCCAGCGCGCGCCCCAGCTGCTGCTTATAGATGATGGGCGACACGGTGGGACGGAACATGAACACGCCGTCGACGCCCTCCACATGGATGCCCTCGTTCAGCATGTCGATGCAGAACAGCAGCTTCAAATGCCCGCTGCCGTCCGCCTTGAACCGCTGGAAATCCTCGCTGGCATCCGGCGCATCCGTATACACCGAATAGATATGGGGCGCGGCGTCCACAGGCGCGAACCATTCCCGCGCTGCCTCCATCATGCTGCGCATATGGGCAAAGCCCGCGCAGAAGCAGATGTACCTGCCCTCTTTGTTCGGGATATGGCGCGCTATGATGCGCGGCAGGCCGTCCGCCTTTTCCAGCGCGCGGCGCAGCGCCTCCAGATACCGCGCGCTCTGCGCCTCCTGCCCTGCGCCCCGCACCGCCTTCACCTTTTCTTCGTATGCCCCAAGGCTCTGCCGGTAGGAATACACCGAGCTCACATACACCGGCGCGGGCAAAATGCCCCGTACCACGGCCTCGCCCAGCGTCATATAGCTGGCGATATGCCCCTCGAACAGCTCCTGCGCCATATCGCGCTGGTTATCCAGATACCGCACATTCGTGGCCGAAAGCCCCAGCAGCCCGGCACGCGGGTATGCCGCCAGCAGCCTCTGCACCCCCTGGCCCCATTTCTCTGCCCCGCAGCGGTGAAATTCGTCCAGCACGATATATTCCGGGCACAGCAAAGCCAGCTCGTCCTCTGCAAGAAGCATCAGCTTGCTGTATGTGACGAACTGGATGTTCCCGCAGGCCTCTGCCCCGGCCTTTTCCCAGTTTTCCAGCTGGGTGCGCACGATGTATTCGCTTGGCGTCAGCCACAGCACCCGCGCCGCGGCATGCCGCCGCGCCAGCTCAAAGCCGATAAACGACTTCCCCGTGCCTGTCGGGTGCACCACTGCCGCTTTTCCGCACCCGGCCATCATTTCTACCGCACGCTCGTATGCCTCCCGGTTGTGGGCATACAGCTCCAAGCCCATGGCGCACCTCCTCTCCGTTCCTTCCCCTGCCACATAATTACTGTTATGTGGCAAAACAAAAAAGGCATCGCCCTGCCGGGCAATGCCTTTGCGGAGGTATTTTCAAATTTCAGACGTATCATGAAAAAATGGCCGACGAGTACCAACGGAAACCGCTGAAACCCCGCCGCGCCACGTTGCAATAGATGCCGTTATTTGGTCGAATCTTGTCAGGGGCTAGAACTTTCCGTAATTTATGGTATAATGTTTTCAAAACGGACTGCCGGAAGACGCCACATAACAGTAATTATGTGGCGTCTTTTTTTCTTTTTGCCCCAGTCAGTCTATCAGGCGCAGGCGCTCTATCTGCCGCGATTCCTGACGGCCGTCCGAAAGCGTGTATACGCGCGTGGTGTTGATGCTGCTGTGCCCCAGCAGGTCTGCCAGGCGCAGCAGGTCCTTCGACATCTCATAGTATGTTTTGGCAAACAGGTGGCGCAGGTTGTGCGGGAACACCTTGGCCCGTTCCACATGCGCCGCGGCGCACAGCCGCTTCATTGACGCCCAGATGTGGCTGCGGTCCAGCGGGCGCCCGTGCGACGTGACGAATACCGGCCCGCTGTATATCCGCCTGCGGGCCGCATACCGCCTCAGCTTGCGGCAAAGCTCTTTCGGCAGAAGTGCCACCCTGCGCTTGCCCTTGCAGCAGATGGCCATGCGGCCTGTCTGCAGGCTCTCGACCGTGACGAACCGCAGCTCGCTCACACGCAGCCCTGCCGCACACAGCGTCTGCATCACCAGCCACAGCACTATGCTCTTTTGCTTTGCAGCCGCAAGCAGGCGCTGGTATTCGCCGCGCGTCAGCTTTCGTTCCTCCTGGCAGAACATCTGCCGCTGCATGCGCAGTGCTTTCACCGTGCACGCGCCATGGCCCGCATACCGCAGAAAGCCGTTCAGCGCCGCCAGCATGCTGTTCACGCTGGCCGGGGCATACCGTTCCGTAAGCCAGTGCTTATAGCTTATCACCCGTTCTTTCGTCACGGGCGCATGCATGTTCCACGCCAGAAACGTTTCAATATCGTGACGGTATTTGTTTACCGTCGTTTCGCTGCGCTCCTGTTCTTTCAGAAATACCATGTACCCTGCCAGTGCCTCTTCCATCCTTCTTTCCCCTTTCCTTTTTATCCTTCCAAATAACGGCCAATTTCCCGCGGCGCCCGCCATGGGCCCGCAGTTCTTATTTATTGTAACGGAACCAGCCTGAAGCAGAAGTCGAATCGGCTGGAAAGCGCTGTACGGGCGCCCGGCACATTGGCGCCTTTACGCGCCGGGCAGCAAAAAAGGCGGGGTTTTGCCCCGCCTTTTTACTAAGCTATTTCTATTTTACTGCCCCGCAATACTATTTTATCTTCATGACCACAGCACAGAGACGGGGCATATACCCTCAAAAAACAGCGTTTATAAAGCGCTTTGCTGCTTGCCTTATATCTTGACCAATAGCATCTCGAGGTCTCCTGTCACCAGCAATTCTTCCGGGCTGGCCGGCACAAACACAGTGTCACCCTTTTCCACTGGAAGTGCCTCGCCTCCTGATGCTATACTTCCCTTTCCAGACAAAACCACCATTACATAGAAGGTTTCCAGCGTACCCTGCACTATACACTGCTTTGTGGTGCGCAGACGTTCCACGCTAGAATACAATCTCCTATTATCACCAGTTTGGCCTTATCTTTTGTCATCAGAATGCCTTTTCTCAGGGACATCTTAGCCATCTGTTACACCTTGTCAATTTGTATAATCTGCAGCAAGTAAACTCATAATTCTGCTATCATACCATTTCCCTAGGTGAAAATAATTTTCCCTCAAAATTCCATCCTGTTGGAAATTAAACGATTTATACAATTCGTATTTTTTAATATCAAAATCGTAAATTTCTGTCCAAATTTTATGAAGCCCCAATTCACCAAACCCATAAGAGAACAAAAGTTCACACGCTTCTTGCGCATAGCCCTCTGAATCAATATATGCATTTCTCCAGCCAATATAAAGGGAGAGGTCTGCAAAACGATTTACCCAGTTGATATAACATAAACCACAGCAGCCTATAGACTCGCCCGTCTCACTTAAAACAATGGTAAACATAATAGTATTCTTATCGCCATTAACGATATTTTGAAACCATCTCTCTTGTGAAACAGAATTCAGTTCTCGATATTCCCGAAAATACTGCCGGTATTCCGGGTTGTTACGCCACTCCATCAGCAATGGCAGATCTTCTCTTTCAACTGCTCGAAGTGCAACTTTTTTACCTTTAATCACAATATGATATCCTCCTGCTTCAGCATTTCTCCACACGAAAGGTTCCGTCTAACCGCCTTTCCTACAATGGATTCCGTCTGCCAAGGCTCAAACCCTGCATCGCTGCGCGGGCGCAACGGCTCGACATCTTGTAACGTCAGTACCTCACCAGCTTTCATTTCTCTGGTTAAATACAACCCTCTTTTTTGTACAAGGCATGTCTCTTTTTCATTTTCTTCTACACGCTTAACTCCGTCACCAAGCGCCGCATACAAAACATTGGCGTCCTGCACCATCTTTTTCCACTCAGCAGGTGTTGTAGAAAACTTATGGTCTGGCCCTTGCCGTGTATTATCATCGGTGAAGTGTTTTTCTATAACCTTAGCCCCCAAGGCAATCGCGCCTAAAACGGTTATGTCACCTTTGGTGTGGTCTGAAAGGCCAAGTACAATCTGGGGCCACCGCTTTGCATAGGTATTTAAAACGTTCAAATTAATATATCGAAAATTAGAAATGTCAGCTGTATAGTTGGTATTACACTGCATCAAAACCAAAGGGACCTGTGCTGTCTGAAAAATATCTACTGCCCATTCCACTTCCTGCATGGAAGATGCCCCTGTTGCTAGTAACACCGGCTTATTTTTCGCTGCAATATAGCGCAACATTTCATGCCAGGATATATCTCCCGACCCAATTTTATATGCATGAACATATGGTTCAGCCCAATCTACTGAAGCAAAATCATATGGGCTTGTCATATACTCAATGCCTACTTCATCACACTTCTCTTTCAAAATAGGGGTCCACTCATTAGAAAGAGAGGCGTCCTGATAAGTTTCATAAACACTTTTCTTCCATGAGGCCTGATGACTGAGTTGTTTCTCCATATGTGAAAACCCATATGCACTTACAATTTTCTCTGCCTTAAAATTTTGAAATTTTGCCGCATCTGCACCACTTTCCTTCGCTAATTCAATCAATTTTAACGCGCGCTGCAAATCGCCATCATGATTTGCAGCGATATCCGCAATAAAATATGGCTTTATATTGATGCCAACCTCTCTATTGCCTATATGCATTTCATTACACCCCCAATTTCAAATTTTTGCTGTATCCAACATCATAGAGCCGTTTGAAATCTTTCACATTTTCCTGTGGTGTTGGCAATACAATGGATAACGCACTTTGTATCCTACATGTATCAAGCCCCATATTTTCTGTTCTTGGTGCAACAAAATTGAAGTCATGCATACTTGCTCTGCGTATTTCTCCTGGCAACCCGAATTCTTGCTGTATGAGACATCCCAAATCATACTTCGAAATGGAGCCTTGGCAACCGACATTGTATAGCCCGGAAATGCTTTTTTCCAAGCATAAATCAATAATTCGAACCAGATCATTCACTAAAATAGGAGAAAACATCACGTCGTAAAACATGTTTAGGGTCTTTTCCTTCGACAACTCCTGAACGATCCATTCGCCAAAACTATTTTTAGGCCGATAATTAAAACCATACATATTTGTGCGTAAGATCAGAGCCGATGAATCTCGAAGAACCGCATTTTCAGCTTCAAGTTTTGTTTTCCCATATACACTTATTGGAGCAGTTGCATCATCTTCAGCATTCAATCCATTTTTATTCCCAGAGTATACAGCATCCGTAGAAATAAAAACCATTTTTATGTTATGGAGTTTGCACAAGTAGTGGAGATTTTTAGTCATCGCATAGTTCACTGCATTAGCATATCCAGGATTTTCTTCGCATGCATCCACATTCACAAGTGCTGCGCAGTGAATAACTACATCAATATGGTTATTCACCAAAATTTGTGCAACTGCTTCCACATCAATTGCAGAAACATCGAAACTGGTAGTGTGTTTTATCTGGACTGTATTTGTATCGATACCGAAGACAGAATGCTTATTTCGTAAAAGAAATGCAATATTAGACCCTAACATACCTGCCATTCCAGTAATTAAAATATTCATAGCACTTTCACCTATTCCGGTCGAACCACGCAATCGTTTCTTTTAATACATCAATCTGTTCCATCAATTCACTCTCGTTCCAATAATTGGTCTTAAACTGCAACAATTGCGGTTGTAATTTTTCAGCAGTTGGGCAAAGGCCGCGTTTGTATTCATATCCTTCCAGATTTTTGTTGCGTCCAACTAGGTTCATATTTTCAAACATCGGCTCTAAATATGTCAATTTCCAAGCCGCATAAATACCATGTCCACCTAATCTTTTATAACAGTCGCGAAATTCATACCACGACACATCTGAGCGATCAAGATATGCAACTGCAGTCCAATAGCTACACCTATATTCCGGGCCTACCTTCATTCCTCGCAGCCAATCACAAGAATCAAAAACCTCAGAAATCTTTTCTCCTGCATGCCTCCGTGCTGATACAAGTTCCTCTGCGCGTTCAATTTGCGCAAGTGCCACAGCGGCACAAAGCTCTGACATCCTGTAATTCCATCCCATAGACACATGGCGAGAATAGTTCGGATCCTGTATATCTTCTTTCGTTATTTTTCCCTTTTGAGCATCAATCCCAGCATAACCAAGAGAGCCCAGTTGGCGAATCTTTTTCGCCAAACTCAAATCTCCTGTAACAATCATACCGCCTTCTCCCGCGGTCAGATGCTTTGAACTTTGGAAACTAAAACTAGCCGCATGTCCCAAAGTACCTACTTTTCGTCCTTTGTACTCTGCTCCGTATGCCTCGGCATCATCTTCCAGTACAAAAAGATTGTGCTGATTGGCTATTTTCATAATCGCGTCCATATCAGGACACAACCCATACAGCGCTACAGTAATAATTGCCTTTGTTCTTTCTGTCACAAGACTTTCAATCGTCTCTGGACTAATTTGAAATGTATTTTCATCCACATCTGCGAATATCGGTATGGCCCCACATTGCAATACAGCAAATGTTGTGCTCGACATTGTGAGGGGTGGAACAATTACTTCATCACCTGGCCCTATTCCTTTCGCCTCTAACGCCGTGTGCAAAGAAACAGTTCCATTACAAAAAGAAATAGCGTAAGTTGCATCAATACTTTTGGCAAATGCCTCTTCACATCGCTTAGTCATCATAGAGCCTTTTGAACTTCGAAATTGAGTGTCCAAAACCTCTTTCACATATCTTTCTTCAAGTTCCCCTATTCTCTGCATCTTACAGTTCCCCTTCCTCTTTAAGCGATTTTAAATAACCCTCATTGCGAATATGTCCCATATTTATTCTTCCAATTTCAGGATTTCTTTCTAATAACTCTAAAACATCTTTCATGTGAAAGATATTTCCTGGTACATACAACTTTTGATATACCTTTTTCATAAACTCATAATCTTCTGGACAATCCATTGTCCATCGCAAATCGGACAAATTCTCCTGTGACTTAATTTCTCCTATTCTAAACATTTCTGGTCTTTTCCAAATATATGGTGTTACATGCTCTTTTTCAGAGGACAACTTTGCCTGTATATATGCTTCTTCAAGAGCTTCATAGGTAAAAGCTTCGCAGTCAAGTCCTTCTGGAAAAGTAGGATGAATCGTATTACTGACATAGTCAAATCCACCATTCTTTTGCAATCTAACTATATCATCAATAATTTCCGGGTCTTTTAGTGGATCATCTGCTGTTATTCTAACAACGACATCTGTTTTTGCTTGTTTTGCAGCAAAATAAAAGCGTTCAAGGACATTGTTCTCATTTCCACGGAAGACAGAAACCCCCATAATTTTACACTTTTCTTCAATAATATCATCCGCTAAGCTGTTACTGGTTGCTACGAGTATACTATCCACGTTGCAAGCAGCCCGAACTCTGTTCACAATATGCTCTAATACTGTTTTGTCACACAGGGGCAACAGTACTTTACCGGGCAAACGTGTTGAAGACATCCTCGCCTGAATAATTGCAGTTGTCATCGCTTCTACTCCATCCCCTTATCTTTTCCACAAGCTGGGCATTACTATATCAGCAGCTATCCCACCGAATTCTTGATCCAATTGGTTTAAAATATCAGTCGGGATATCAGTGTTAAAAAAGTGAATATCTTCTTTTAACTGCTCTAAATTATCCACACCAAAAACAAGGTGGGTTGGCACGGTTTCCTTCTTCACATACGCCAATGCCAAGGCTACACGGCTCAAACCACTTTCATCGCAAATTTTCTTTATCTTCTTAACAATCGGCCTCGCTGAGCTTAGGAATTCTGGCACCTGCTCCTCATCCAACAAAATTAGTCCTTGGATAAATGCACTCCGTGTATGAATTTCAACATTTTTAGATACATCAGCATCAAATACCCCGGCTTCCTTCATACGATGATCAAACACACTGTATGGGAGCTGAATAAAGTCTACAAACGGACTTTCGAAACAAGCTCTTGCTTCGCTAGGTTCATAAATCGAAACTCCAACCTTTTTTGCGAGTCCGTCTTTCTCCATTTCATATAGAGCCTGTAAAATTTTAGGATTATGAGCATATCGTGCACTATGAAGCATGTATGCATCCAAATAATCAACCCCCAATACCTTAAGAGAATTCACAAGATGCTTTCTTATCTGTGTAACATATTCATCGTTTTCAAAATCATCTAAAATATTGGGTAACATCTTGCTGCTAATAAAAAGTCGCTCCCTTGAAATCGTCCTTTTTCGCAAGAAAGCACCTGTTACTTCCTCAGCGACACCATAGGCCGTTGCGGTATCAATTGAAGTAACTCCATTTTGAGTAGCATAATCTAAGCATCTAATACTGTCCTCCAACAACGGCTTTTTTTGACCAACAATACCATAATTCATTCCAAACTGGACCGTGCCCAAACAAAGCTGCATACCTTTTCTCCTTTCCTACAATTAACAACTCATCAAATGTTCTATTCCCTTTTATCATATTTTGTATAATAGCAGTTCATTATCCGTCCGTTATCTACCTTTTTCTCTACTATTCTCCTTACCTTACATCGATATATGCTCCTTAAAAAACAACCTAATATTCTCTTTCGAGTTAGGCTTCCATAAGAGTTCTCTTTTTTTGGCAACTGTTTTCTCATTCGGGTCAATGGGGCTTTTGATAATTTTCATCAGCTGTGCGGCTGTAGAAAACCCGCGTGCCACACCCCAGTCAAGCAGAGGTTGTGTTTGTTCATGCGGTACACTTTCTGCAATACAGATATTGGCATGCGGCATTGCAACCGCCTCAAGGCCTACGGTAGTACTGGCCATTACATGGTGTTTACCAAGCTTTAACCAATAATAAATGCCTTTATCCTGTCTTGTGATTACTTCGATATGTGGATTCTGAGAAAGCAATGGGTAATACAATTTCGGGTCTGTTGCCTGCAATGGATGCAACTTCATTAAAATGCGGTAGCCTTCAGCAGCAGCCATGTTGGAAAACTCATTGAGCAGGTTCTCAAATTCCGGGTGTGATTCTGGATAAATAATTACTGTTTTTTCTTCTGTAAGCACATTAGCCTGTTTTTTGATCTGCACTTCCTGATAGGGGAACCCCACCGGAATAGCCTTTGTGCTAGGAAGCAGCTTTGTCCATTCAATGTGCTGCTGGCCAAACGCCAAAAAGTAATCCGGCGTATTATTATTCACCCCTCGTTGGTCTTCAAACCAGTATTCTTCATGATTGTTGATGACACCATGCTGAAACTCGATTATTTTGATACCTCGACGCTTTGCAACACGATAAAATGCATACATTTGATCTTGGTAATAGCAGACAACTGCAATCGCTTTACATTTCACTTTGTCAAAAAATCGTTCCGCATATTTCTCATACGCATTGTCTAGTGGAATCCAATGTTGAATCTCCTGCTCCATTCGCTGCGCAGAAAGACTCCGCCCAAAACGCTGCTTCATTTTATCTTCCAAACTTTGCAAAAAGGTAAACTCTTTTTCATCCCGAGGCATTTTTTTGAGCATCTTGTGAACATAATAATTAATTTGCCCTTTCAAATATGGCCCCTCAAAAGTATGCACATCTTTCCAAGTAAGCATGTCTGGATCAACAAGGCACTTCATTGATAAAGCATTAATTTTTTCTGGCATCTGCCAACAGTCAAAAAACCGCTTTTTTGTATCTGGGTCATCTGTAAAACACACCATATCACAAACTGGCAGTTTACTGAAATTCCATATGCTTTTACAAGAAAATGCTAATACTTTGAATACAAATTTTGCTTTTGTCTTAGAACGCATTTCCTGATGCTTCAAGTCGTATTTCTCAATGCGGTCGCTGGCAATACCTTCGCATGCAATAAACCGCAACATCTGCCAATAGGGTACGCCATTATATGTTCTATCAAATAAATGCTCTTCATTTTCAAAACGGCAAAATTCAATTTTGTCCATTTTTCAACCTCTTTATGCTTTAAAAAATCTGTTTTGTCTTCCACAGTTTATGCAACATCCAAATACCCAAAACAGCACCAAACGGCCACCGAAGCCACCAAAGCTGTTTTTGATAAAAGAGCAGCGCAGCAAGGATAAGCAACCCTACATAAGGAAAAAACATCTTGCAAGAGTATGGAAATTTTCGGGTCTTGGAGGCATATCTTCGAGCCGTAAACCAGTTGGCAAACATAGAAAGCACTTGAGACATCATAGTTGCAAATGCCGCACCGAGTGCTCCATTTACAGGAATTAAAATTGCATTCAAAATCAAATTCAGCACGGCGGAGCCGACACTGATGGCCGATATTGTTTTCGTCTTTTTATAGTAATATTGATGATTTCTAGCAAAGCAACCAATAAAGTCGGCATAAAATCCCACTACAAATACTGGAATTAAAATGTCTCCACCCCAAAAATCAGGCGCCGCAAACAATCGAAATACTTCTGGCGATAAAAGAAGAAAACCTGCTGTGATTATGGAAAATAGTCGAACAAAATTTCTCATGTGATTCAACAGTACAGAATCATCACCATCCGCCTCATAACGATAGTAAAAAGGTCCCCACGCACTGTTCAGCGCATACCAAATAGATGAAATAACTGCAGAAAAATTAAAGGCCAGGGAGTAAATGCCTACCGCACTGTTGGACTGCATTCGCTGTATCATAAGTTTATCGCTGCTAGCAAACAGTTGTGAACATAAGTTGCTAAACACCAAAGGCAGGCCATATACCAACGCATAACGTGTATATATTTTGTTTATATGAACACCAATATTTCGCAGAAAGAAAATCAAAAGGAGCACCCCACATAAAATCTGTGGAATTGCCGTGCCAATCACTTTCCCAAAATAACTCTCCTCATCCGGTAAAAGCAGAATCATAACGACTGAAAGTACCGCCGCTCCAATCGACATACTTACAGAAATGAGAAGATTTTTTTCCTGTTTGAATTCATATGTGAATTTACTGTTCAAAAAACCAACACAGAAAAGTCCAAATGCGTGCGGGCATAGCAACAGAACAGACCACACTGGAATACCCAGTGTTGCAGCGATAGGACCACGAAACATTACACAAATAAGTGACATTACGAACCCCATCATGGCTCCTATATATACGCCATTCGCTTGATATGCAAGCTGTTCTTCTTTAGAAAAATCCTTCTGTGCAACTGCAATGGAAGATGCGAGCTGTACCCCAATAATAATGCTGAAAATAGTAGACCATGTAGTATAAATTGATGCCAAACCGTAATTATCCGTTCCCAACAAATACGAATAGACCGGCATCATAAGCATGGATATACCATTGAGTAAAGCCGTGCACAGCACATTAATGATAACAACCCGATTCGGTGTTTTTTTCATAAAGTTATTTGTTAGCTCCTGTCAAAAGCATGTGCGACAATGTAACAATTTTTTTGCATCAAATACGGATGCATTGGCAAACTCAGCACGGTTTCACACAGCCGCTCGGCAGCGGGACAATCTGCGGCAGCGCTTTCAGTGCCGGCAAATGCACTCTGTTGATGCATCGGCTTCGGGTAATACACCATCGTGGGAATGCCCCGTTCCCGCAGCTTTGCCTGCAAAGCCTCACGGTCTGCGCCCTGAGGCAGCTGCACAGTGTACTGCGCCCAGCTGCTGGTGAAGCCCTGCGGACGATACGGCAGTACAAGGCCGCTGCCTTTCAATGCCTCATCATACCAGCGGGATACCTGCTCCACAGCCGCTAATTCATACTCACAAAATGCCCTGAATTTCACCTGTAAAATAGCAGCTTGCAGAGTGTCCAACCGGCTGTTCAGGCCAATACGCACATTATCATATTTCATACCGCCTTTTCCATGCACTGCATAGCTGCGGATGAGCGCGGCCCATTCATCATTATTCGTGAAGATGGCACCACCGTCACCATAACATCCCAGCGGCTTTGCCGGAAAAAAGCTTGTTGTAGCTGCATCGCCGAAGCTGCCCACACGGCGGCCGTTCACTGTGCCGCCAAAGCCCTGTGCGCCATCCTCTAACAGCAACAGGCCATGCTTTTGACAGATCGCTTCGATTCGCGGATAATCGGCAGGCAGGCCGAACAAATCCACCGCGACCACAGCGCGCAGGCGGTATTTCCCCTGTGCCTTTACCTGCAATATTTTTTCTTCCAGCTTGTCCGGGGCAAGGTTGAAGGTATGCGCATCCACATCTACAAACAACGGTGTCGCGCCCGCGAACGCCACTGTTTCACCGCTGGCAAAAAAGGTGAAATCCGGCACAAGAACAGCATCGCCCGGCCCAATTCCCCAAGCCATCAGCACCAGCGAAAGCGCGTCCGTGCCATTTGCACAGGTAATGCAGTGCTTTGTGCCCACATATCCGGCAAGCTGCTGTTCCAGCTCTTTTACTTCATGCCCGGAGATAAAATCTGCCTGTGCGCACACTCTCTGCACAGCGGCATCAATTTGAGGTTTTAATACTTCATATTGCTTTTGCAAATCACGGAACTGCATAGTTTATTCTTCTTTCCCTGTATTTTCACAGAACATTTCCTGCTTATACTCTTCAAACCTCTCAAGCAGTGCTTGTTCTAATTTCAATGGCATTCGCCTGTGGATTGGATTATCTCCGCCAAAAATAAATTCGTGCTCCCCCTCGATTTTTTCTACTGCATTCACCAGCATCCCAACTTCCATTTCATATTGCCGCTGTGCGACAATATGAAATGTATCAAATGGATATATAGGGACTAGCCTTCGCTCAATTATTTCACCTGCATCAATTTCTTCACCAAGCAGATGCGTCGTCACTCCAATAGGCATTTTTTCATAAACGGCCCATTTCAATGAATCTAACCCTCGCGTATAAGGAATGAATCCCGGATGGGCGTTTATCACCTGGTATCTCTTTAAAAACTCCTGCGGTAAAATTCCTGCGCCGCATACTAAAAAAATTGTCTTCTCCGGCTCCAAAATTTCATCTACTGTATTGATTGCGCAATAATAATAGCCAAAATTCTTTGCCAGCACAGATGTTTCAATAGGGAACTCGAAACCTGGGCGATGTAAAATAAGCGGCTGTCTCTTTTTCACATAGTGCAAAGGAAGTGCAAAAATCTTTACATATTTATAGCCCAACGCCTTCAGACGGCAGCAGGTATCATATGTTTTCCGATGCGGCGTCTGATAAGATAAAACCGCCAAGGGCCTACTGCTTGCCATATCACGCCGCCTCCTTTCGGAAAAACGGCGTCAGAACAGCTACACTTGCCCCCCCCCCGCGGACATCTTGCGGAGAACAATGCGGTTTTCCATCTTCTCGTACCTTTTTCCGCAATCTGGGCAGCATAATGCTTTATTTAGCACCTGTCCACACCGGCAAACCCAGCCGATGTGTTTTGCAGGCACACCCGCCACCAACGCATGGGGAAGTACATCCTTTGTCACTACTGCTCCGGCAGCCACTGTGGCATACGCCCCGACAGTATGACCACATACAATCGTACAATTCGCACCCAAAGTGGCATCATGCTTTATCAGTGTTTTTTTATAATTTGCTGTACCTTTGGGAAAACGCGCACGCGGAGTCAAATCGTTCGTGAATACAGTGGAAGGCCCGCAGAACACATAATCCTCCAATTCAACACCCTCGTACACCGAGACATTATTCTGGAGCTTTACACCGTCGCCAATATGCACATTAGATGCTATATTCACATTCTGTCCCAGAGTACAGTTCTTTCCAATGCTGGCTCCGCTTTGGATATGACAAAAGTGCCAAACCTTTGTACCGGCCCCAATTTCTGCCCCCTTGTCCACAAAGGAACTTTCATGTATGAAGGCTTCCATTTCCAAACATCCCCTTCATATCCTCACTTCCAAAATCTTTCAGCGGCAGCTTTACAGGCTGGCCCGTTTTACAGCTTTTATAAATAGCCAGCACCAGCTCTAAGGCATTGCGCCCAGCCACAGCATCCACATAAGGCTTTCGGCGGTTTTGAATTGCGTCGATCACATCGGCATACAGGCTGGTATGGCCGTTGCCATATACATTGCTGGTCTGCTCTTCCAGCCCTTTGTTTACCATATCGGCTTCTGTTTCATCGGCAAAATCCCACACATCCAGATTATTGGTAGATTTGCCGCCTATCTTTACTGTGCCCCTTTCGCCAAACAGAAACAGTGTTTCTTCTAAATTTTTCGGGTACACATTCGTAGTTCCTTCTACCGTGGCCACTGCGCCGTTTTTGAACCTTACCACTGCCATACCGATATCTTCCGCTTCAAGATAATCGTGGAACTGCTGTTTGGTAACGCCATACACCTCATCCACATCGCTGCCCATCATCCAGCGCAGAAGGTCAATACCATGGATACACTGGTTCATCAGGCAGCCGCCGTCCTGCGCCCAAGTCCCCCGCCAGGGGGCCTGCTCGTAGTAAGCCTTATTGCGGTTCCAGCGCACATGGATACTGCCATGGCTCAGGCGGCCAAAGCGTCCGGCTTCCAACGCCTGCCGCGTTTTCTGCACAGCCACATTGAAGCGGTTCTGGTGGCAAGCACACACCGTCACGCCCTTTTCTTCGCTGCGACGAATGATCTCTTCGGCATCTGCCATACACATAGCTATGGGCTTTTCAATGATAACGTTGATGCCCGCATCAATGCAGGCCAGCGCGATTTGCGCATGCAGGCCGCTTTCAGTCGCAATGGCGACAAGCCTCAGCTCTGGGTTCTCTTTCAAGAGGCGTGTGTAATCTGTGTAGCGGGCAATGCCGGGTTTGTCTTCAAGACCGTGCTTAGCCAAAAGGTCTTCCATTCGCTCCGGCACAATATCACACACGGCCACAAGCTCCAGACTATTATTCAAGACGGCTTTGATGTGGTTCGTGGCAATGCGGCCGCAGCCAATCAGGGCGTATTTCATAAAATCTCCTTATAATCATTTAAAACGCATATATATTTTTTTCAAAAAAGGCTCCAATTTCTCTTGTTTAAAATCGCTATGCTGTCTGATAGGCGCCTTCACACATTCTTCTAAGTCATCAAGTGAAATTCCGATATTTTGAGAAATCAGTTTTTTCACGTCATCCATATATTTTTCTTCGTACAGTGGTTGCGATAATTCCTCCAGAGCTTGCTCACGAGTCATCTGACCAGAAACAATCATACTAGACAAGTGACTTGTCCTTTTATCTACATGAAATCTTTTAGGAAACCAATAAAGCTGAATAAATGCTGTCAAATAATTTTCAAGATGCTTACGCCCATAGTATTCAAAACCACAAAATTCATTTAACTCTTTGAATGCTTTATCACGGTTATAGTCAATATAGTCTAATGGACAAATAGTTTTCCATCCAAGAAGCCACTTGTCAATTACTTTGCGCATAGATGATGTAAACTGCAATTTATCAATGGGCTTCTCACCATATTTTTGATGAATATCTCTTAAATTTTTCAGGTCATAGGCTGAACCTGTATTCCCCTTTTGTAAAATGCACTCCAATGCAAAATTTGACCCTGATAAAAAGTATTTAAGCTTATTTTCATGGGCAAAACGATATAAGAATGCAAAAAGTATATTGTCCTGCGGTGCAGCTAAATTAGGTACACCCGCTTTTACATAGGCTTTAAGCAAGGCGTTATACTGCTCTGCATCCGGATAAATTGTAACAAGTTCGATTTTAGCCTTTTCACACAAATTTTGAATGTTTTTTTTTGATACTTCAGTATCATATCCGTCATCTATATGAACGGCGGCAACTCGCAGCCCCCACTTCTGCGTACCGAGATATGCTAAATATGAACTGTCTAGTCCTCCTGAAATCCCCATCAAGCAATCATATTTTTTCCCTTGTCCTTCATGCTTAAGAACCTGCACCATGTCTTCTATTTTTTTCTGTCCTTGCGCATTAGGAAAATACCAATTTTTCTGCAAATTTAAAGCCGTGGAACAATAACTACATTTCCCTTCTTCATCAAATTTAATATAAGGGTCAGAAGAATTGTCCATAATACAGCGCGTGCAACGCTGAAACTGAGTCTTCATAAACAGGTTACCTCTTTTCATTAACATTTCTGTATCGCTTTAATTTTTGTGGGAACACAGCTGCATGATTGTTAGGCAAAGTATTGTATAAGACAACATTATCTCCTATTACGGCATATTCCTCTGCTATAAATCGGGCTCTAACATATGAAATATCCTGTTACTCCATGATATAGCTGCCATTATCCTCTTTACAGAACCTCGATATTTTCCCGCTCCGAAATATGCTTCATCACGTTTTTGGTATCGAAGATAACCTTAGCATTCTGCTGCACCATAGCATAATCCACATTGGTATGTGCACAGGTTACCATCACAAGATCCACATCACGTACGGCTTTTGGCGTCAGCACCGGAATGCTTTGCAGCACCTTGCCGGCATGCCTGCACTGCGGCACCCACGGGTCGAAATAGCTGACTTCCGCCCCAACTTTATTCAGCTCGTCTATCACGCGCAGCGCAGGGCTCTCCCGATAATCGTCGATATCCTGTTTATACGCCACACCCAGCACCAGCACCTTTGCACCGTTGATCGCCTTTTTATGACGGTTCAGAATGTGCATGGCGCGCTCCACACAATATTCCGGCTGGCTGTCATTAATCACCATGCTGTTTTCGATGAGTGTGGTATGAAAGCCATATTCACGCGCTTTCCACGTGAGATAATACGGGTCCAGCGGAATGCAGTGTCCTCCGAGGCCCGGGCCGGGGTAAAACGCTTGAAAACCGTATGGCTTTGTTTTGGCGGCATCTACTACTTCCCAGATGGAAATACCCATTTTATTGCATAGGCGCGCCAGTTCGTTCACAAGCCCAATGTTGATATTGCGGTAGGTGTTTTCCAAAATTTTCTCCATTTCGGCCACAGCCGGGCTGGAGACTTCCTTTACATCGCCCTCCAGCACGGCACGGTACATAGCCGCTATTACCTCTGTAGCATCCCTGCCCACGCCGCCTACTACTTTAGGGGTATTTTTTGTTTTGTAGATAAGGTTACCCGGGTCTACCCGTTCAGGGCTGAAGCCAAGGTAAAAATCTTTGCCGCATACAAGGCCGCTGCCTTTTTCCAAAATGGGCTTGATAAGCTCCTCTGTTGTACCGGGGTATGTGGTGGATTCCAGCACTACCATTGTTTCCGGCTTCAGATACTTTGCTACTTCTGTGGCAGAATCGCGCACATAACGGATATCGGGCTCCTGATGAGCATCCAAAGGAGTGGGTACGCAAATTGCAATAAAATCCACATCCTTAATAAAGCTGAAATCTGTGGTGGCGCGCAATTTACCCACTTTGACAAGTGCGGCAAGGTCGCTGTCTACCACATCGCCGATATAATTGTGTCCGGCGTTTACCATGTCTACTTTTTCGGCCTGTACATCAAAACCCACTGTTTCGAAACCGGCTTTTGCCTTTTCCACTGCAAGCGGCAGGCCCACATAGCCAAGCCCCACCACGCCTACACGAACAGTCCTTTTATCTATTTTTCTCAAAAGGTTCTGTTTCATAATCGTCTTCCTCCATTTTCATCCAATCAAATCATCTCGTCAACTTTGAGAGCAGCCCTGAAAAATAATTTACGCTGTACTCTATTGAAAAATATTTTTCCGCATGTATACGTGCGTTTTTTTGAAGCTCTGCCTTTTGTTCTTGCGGCAGCTCTAAATAAGCCAAAATGACTTTGGCCAATGATTGCGGATTCCTATTACAAAATCGCGCAAAAGATTCATTCAAGAATCCGGTTGGATCCAGCGCATTTTTCGATGCAATCACACAACATCCGCTGGCGCACGCCTCCGCTACAACCTGCGAAGGGTAATTCATCCTTTGAAGAGAAAAAACCACTTCTGCTGTAGGAATATAATCTTGCGGCGATACATATCCCAACATCTGAACAATATCATCCAAATGATTCGTTTGTATTTCTGTCTGAAGCTCGTTCTCCTGATAACCTCTGCCGATAATAATCGCCTGATATCCATACTGTCGTATCGAATCTGCAATTTGCTTCAAGGCAGCTACCAATATCTGCGGGCCTTTGTCTTCACTCAACCGCGCCGCACTGAAAAGAAGCAGCTTTTGCTTTTTTTCAGGATGAAACAAAGTTAAATCCGTAAATGTGCCCGGTGTACAAGTTATCTTGCTTGCTTTACAAACCCTTTCTACCTTCGACGCATATTGAGGATAAAGCAAATCAATATGATCAACAACGTTCCAAAGCAATAAAGACAAACAGCGGAATTTCATTGAACCTGTTCGCTGTGCGAGGTACACGCTTGCCACTGTTTCAAGTGTTCTGATGTTTTGAAACCGCGCCAATATGACCAAGAGTGTCCACAAAAGAGAAGAATCTACAAAATGGAGTGCTTTATATCCTCCCGTCAGACATTCATTTACAAGTTGCCGTCTTGTATCGAAACACCTTACAGAATAAAAATCAGAGTAATCCAACCCCATTTGCTTCATAAGTTCCATTGTGTTCACTTGGGGAGATGATTGAAATATCACACAAATCCCATTTTGCTGTTTTGCTATTTCACTATAAACACGTAAAAGCCGCCTCTCTGCCCCGCCAAATCCCGTTTTAGAGCATAGAACTAATGCACATTTATCCATCTAGTTATAACACTCCATCACTTGCAAGATATAGGTTTCAATATTCATATAATCACTCACCACCTGCCGTGCAGAATCGCACATCATCGAATACTCCTGAGGCGAATACTGCACACACTGCAATATCCGCTCTGCTAATTCTTCCACCATATCTCCTATTCCTCCGCAAGCGTCCGTGACGATATCTCTCACTCCACTTACAGGTGTGGCTACCAAGGGCTTTCCTAATGCCATCGACTCAATGGCCACCATCGGGAAACCCTCCCACAGTGAGGGCATCACCATCACTTTACAGGCGGCAATATAGGGAAAAGGATTTTTTTGAAAACCTACCAACTCTACATTATTTTTCAAGTGCAAATTATTGATTGTTTTCTCCACTTGCTCGCGCAGCTCTCCGTCACCAATCATCACTGCTTTTACATCCGGCAGCTCCTTTTTCACCTGTGCCACTATTTGCAGAAATCCAATCGGATTTTTCGGTTCTGAAAACCGGCCGCAATATCCAAGCTCATACTTCTGCCCACAGGTAAATTCTAAGCTCTTTTTCTCAATTTCCTGTGCATCAATAACATTCGGCAAGGTAACAAACTTTTCTTTTTTTCCTTTAACAAAACGAAACTCATTGGGAATAGAAGAAGAAACACAAATGAGTTTTTTCGCCCGGCACGCTGTAATATATAAAGCAATGCTATTGAGACATATTGTTTTTAGCCACGGGCAATTACTATGCAAATGCCCCACAGTATTTCTGAACAAAAGGGCGGCATAAAAGCTGGCCCTGTAGTCCATCGCATGCACAATATCCGGTTTAAAAGCCCGTATCGCACGCTTAACCGCAAGCAAAGAAAATCTGTCAAGCCCAATAAATGGGACACCCTGTTCACATACAAAATCTTCAATGCTGCCATATGGGCTGCAATAGGCCACTTTATGCCCGCGCCTTTGCATTTGCACTGCAATTTGCAGCGTAACCTTTTCTCCACCTGAGAAAATATTTGTAGGGGCTAAATACAATATCTTCATTTCATACCTCAGTACTTTTTGTCAGCATCGGAAACATAACGGGGAACGCCGATGCCTGATGACGGATGAACGAGCCAAAATCCGGCTCAAACAGGAACGCCACCAAATACCAAGCCGCTGTTACGGCCAAAAGACGTTTTTCTGGCCAGCTCTCTTTCCATTTTCCATGCACAGCCGCCCAAACCGCACGGCATAACAGGCCTGTCCAGCATAGCTGCAGCACGACAAACGGCACATACTGCATTCCTTTCAAAATCAACTCGACTGGGAACATCATGCGGAAAGCAGCCAGAACATAGTTGACTATATACAGCGGAATCGTCCGATCCGGATTTTGTATTACATCCAGTATGATAGTATTCGCATCCGGGTCATTCCCTCTTGTGCGGTTCACGCCCATACGGCCATCAAAAAGTTGAATCAGAAGGCTTGGCTTAATAATCGCTACCAGAAAAACGAGAAACAGGATGACACAGATAATGCTGATAAGCAGCTTTTTTCGATATGCAGGGCTCCATTGCTTCCATGGCAGCCATGACAAAATCAGAAAAAAAGCTGTTCCCGCTGCAATAACAATGTAATAGCTGCGAAACAAAAAGCTCCATAGTATAAGCAAAACCGTGACCAGCGCATCTGCGGCTGCACTTCTTTCTTTTCGGCACATGGCCGCCATGAGCACAAGCAGAAAAAAGAAAAACTGTACCGCCTCTTTATGGACATTCCACACAAATACCGGAAGCAGCACGCTGTATAGGCCGAAAAGCATATAATGCACCCATGTGGGCTGCAGATATTTCAGCCCCAGCCATATGAGGAAGGGCAGCGCCAGGGCCCACACCACAATGCCGCCCCAAAGCTGTGAATCCATGGGAAGAAACCGTCCCATTGCCTGAAACAGCAGTGCCGTATTCGCATAGGAATCGGAAAACCCAAACTGCATAGTTCCCTGCATCATTCCCTGCACAGCGGTTGCATCCGAAAAATATTTATCCGGCAAGATAGTGAATTTCACAGCTTGCAGCAGCAAGCTTAAAGCAGCACAAATGCAAAGCAGAAATACAGTCTGGGCTCTATCCCTTTTTTCTTGTATGAATCGTGCTTTCATTGTTATCACTCAGCAATTTTTGGCGATTTCAAATATTGAACTGCCAGGAGGCCTCCAAGGCCGACGCAAAGCCCTGCCAGCATCCCCAAGGCCGCATATTTCTTTTTCGGTGATTCTTCTACCGACTCCGACATATCCTCTGTCACTTTAGAAAGCTTAGCCTCTGCATATTCACGGCTGAGATAATCTTCCGCTTTGTCTAAAATCACATTTTGGAAATCCAAGGCGTTTTGCTCACTGGCCGCGCTCACTCTAACTTTGACATTGCGTCCCATAGAGGAAAACGAATAACCATACTCTGATTCTTTTTCTTCTTCTACGATTTCTTTCAATTCATCATCCGTCGAAAGCAACGTGGAAAGGACGTCTGCCAATGTTCTCTCCAGCAGATAACCCTCTTCCCCTTTTTGCTCCGAGACATGCACACTGTATGTCACTGACGAATTCCAGACAGGCACCGGCTCTTTCGCCAGCATCATCATGCCCACCGCGCCAAATGCGGCACACAAAAGCGGGATCCATATTTTTCGTCCAAGATACTTTATAACAGAAAAAATATCTATTTTTCTCATAAGAGGAATTCCTTTCTCCTGGTGATATAGTAGTCTTGCAGCCATTTCCCCGCAGAAGAGATGTCATACGTCTCTGGCAAAGCGCACGCTTTCTGCCGCTGCGCGTGCTGTATGGCATCAGCCCACACTTCCGCATTCTCAATAGAAAGCTGCCTTGCTTCCGGTGTCAGTATCACTTCTTTTGTCATTTTGTCGGAAAACAGGCACGGCAGCCCATTGGCCTGCGCTTCTAAAGCTACCACCGGCAGCCCTTCATAGAAGCTGGGAAGGCAGAATACATCCATCGCACTGTACAGTTTATTTACATCCTGCCGTGCACCGGTAAATACTATTCTTTCAGAAAGTCCAGCTTGTAGAGCTCGTTCCTGAATTTGATGTTCCAATTCGCCTTCTCCTACTAACAGCATGTAGGAATTGGGTTGTTCTTTCTTTAGCCTGGTGAACGTATCTATCAAAAACTTATGGTTCTTCTGATACATAAACCTCCCCACATGGCCTACCACAAAAGCCTCTTGCGGAATCCCCAGCTCTGCACGCAGGCGGTGTCTCGCCGTTTCATCATAGGCAAACTTATTTGTGTCAATCGCGTTTGGCATCACATGCACACAGCCGCGCTCAAAGCAGCGGCTGCCATACATCCACCGCCCCGCTCTTTCGCCGCAGGCAAAATAGTCTGTGGCAAAAAGCTTTGTAAAAGGGCGAAGCAGATATTTCAGAAGTGTTTTCTTGCCTTCGCCCCAGTGCGCTGTGGAATGGCCGTGACAAATGCGCACCGGCACACCGGCACGCCAAGCTGCAAACAGCGGAAACACTGACATCGTGGAAAGATGGGCATGAACGATTTGATAACCGTTCCTTTTGAAAGCATCATACAAAGCACGCTGATAAGAAAGCACTTTTGTATAAGCCGGAATAGGGTAAATGCCTGCACCCATCTTTTTCAATTCTTCCCGCTGGGGGAAAACGCTGTCTTCAGCGAAATAAAAGTCAAACTGGACTTTGCCATGGTCTATGTGACGGTAATAGTTCATTACTACTGCTTCTATCCCGCCGCTGTCCATACGGTTCAGTACCTGCGCTATCCGAATCGGCTGTTTCATTTACAGAATTCTCCCGAGTTTAGCTGATATTTTCGCTGTTCTTCATTCCGCCGAATACGGTCATAAACAAAATCTTGATATCTAGCCAGAGGCTCCAGTTTTCGATATACCAAATGTCGTACTGCACGCGCTTTTCGATGCTGGTATCGCCGCGCAGGCCGTGCACCTGCGCCCAACCCGTAATGCCCGGCCTCACCTGTTGGCGCACAAGGTAAAGCGGAATTTCCTCTTTGAAGTGGTTCACATGAAAGGGTATCTCCGGGCGGGGGCCGATAAGGCTCATGTCGCCTTTTAGAACATTAAAAAATTGAGGCAGCTCATCGATGCTGTATTTTCGAATAAAGCTGCCGAACCTTGTCTTTCTTGGGTCGTTGTCCGTGCTCCAGCCGGTATCCTCCGTGCCCGTCACACGCATACTGCGAAATTTATACATGCGGAAGGGCTTTTTGTCTTTGCCCACACGTTCCTGCCGGAACAGGACGGGCCCCGGGCTGGAAAACCACACACCCACGGCCGCCGCCAGCATCAGGGGGCTTGTCAATACAATAAGAACCAAGGCGCCTGCAATGTCCATGCACCGCTTGCAAGCGCGCAGCAGCACGTTGTCCAGCGGGGTAGCGCGCATGTTGATAAGCTTCGTTTTCCCCACCACATCAATAGATGGATGGGCCGGGATATAATCATTATAGAACGGAATGATGCTGATTCTTGCACCTAATTTGTTGGCGGCATCCAATACCTGCTTCATAAATTGGATTTCATGAGGTTCCAGTGCCACGATCACCTCATCCACCATGTTTTTTTCCAAAATGTTTTCCAGCTCTTCATAAGCGCCCAAGCACTTGCCCAATTCCGGGCGCCGGGCCTTGCTGATGTATCCGTCCACCGTAAAGCCCATATGGGGGTTTCTGCTTACGTCCTCTATATACTGCTTCGCAAAATGGCCGTTGCCCACCACAACAACATGCTTCTGGTTATAGCCAAGCTTGCGGTAATGCCGCAGAACAGCGCGCACGCAAATGCGTTTTAACGACACAAAAAACGTGGAGAGGGCAAAAAACATGAAGATTGCAAGGCGGGAAAAATCTGCAAAGCGCGTGACATACAAAAGCGCCGTGAGAACAGACACCCCCACGGCGTTTACCGTAAAAATCACCGCCAGCTCCCGCCCCTGAGACTGGAAGCGGTAGGAGCCGTACAGCCTGGCGGCGTAGAACACCACTACAAGCACCACAGCATACACCGCTGCAATTTCAAAATATTTGCGGTTCCACGCAAGCTGCAGCGCAGGCGCAATACCGTACATGATGTCAAAGCGGATATAGGTAGCCAGCAGGTAGGCACAGAATACCAAAGCCGCATCCAGCAGCATATTGATGATATTCAGGATAGACTGATTTCTGCGTATCATGGCCGCTTCCTCTTTCCGAAAATGGGTTTTATCATCTTTCTGCAACGATATGCGAAATTTCGACACACTTATAAGTATGGTTATTATACTACATATGGCAGGGTTTGTCCAACCAGCGGGCGGACAAGGCATATCCAAATTTTTTGTATGATGCCTGTATCATTTTTTAGGATACCCTTTTTTCGTAACAAAACTGTAAAGAAAAAATAAAAGTTTACAGAAAATCACAGCCCCTGGCCGGCAGCATTCGGTTTGCCTTGCCCGGGGCTGTGATAGCCTTCTGATGTATCTGCTGCTTTATAAGGCAGGCGCCCCGCCTGCCGCTGGGCTTATCCCCCGCAGGGATGAGCGGGGGCGCTGTCGCGTGTGTGGCTGTTGAGGGCAGGGTCCTTCATGCACAGGTGCACCGCCGCCGTCGTAAACGTCTGCGGCAGCGCCAGAATGTTCGGCTCACAGCCCACATACTTTTTCTTTGCATCCTCCAGCGCCTCTTCAAACGTCGCGCGCGTCTTCAGCCCCATCCCGCGCGCGATGCCCGGCTCTCTGGCGCCCACGATATAAATTGCGCTCGTATGCTCTTCCGCAAGATGCCCGCAGCCATCATGCCGGAGCCATGGACCGGGAGAGTATATTATATCCCCAGGCCGGATGCAGCATGCCGAAAGGCGCGGCCGCAGGGGTCGCGCCTTTCATAAGGAGAGAGCAAGGAAAATCTGCCCTTGCCGCGCTTTATTTCTTCAATACCGTGCCAACAGCGTCCTTCAGCGGGTGGTGGCAGGCGCAGAAATGGCCCGGCTCCACCTCGCACATTTTGGGCGGCGTCTTGCTGCATTCCTCCGTCGCATAGCGGCAGCGGGTATGGAAATGGCAGCCGGGCGGCGGCGCCGCCGGGCTGGGCAGATCGCCCTCCAAAATCACCTTCGGCCGCTTGTCGCGCAAGGAGGGGTCCGGAATAGGCACGGCCGACATCAGGCCCTCTGTATAGGGGTGGCGCGGGTGGCTGAAAATGTCCTCTGTTTTGGCGTATTCCACAATACGGCCCAGGTACATCACCGCCACATGCGTGCTCACATGCTTCACCGAGGGAAGGGCGTGCGAAATGAAAATATAGGTGAGCTCAAATTCCTTCTGCAGGCCCACCAGCAGGTTCAAAATCTGCGCCTGAATAGACACGTCCAGCGCCGAGATAGGCTCGTCGCAGATGATAAGCTTCGGGCGAAGGGCCAGCGCGCGGGCGATGCCGATGCGCTGGCGCTGCCCGCCGGAAAACTCGTGCGGGAAGCGGCCGATATACTCCTGCGGCAGGCCCACCACCTCCATCAGGCGGCACACTGCCTTGTGCAGCTCTTCCCCGCTGAGGTGTTCGTTGGCGCGGAACGGCTCTGCAATGAGGTCGAACACGCGCATGCGCGGGTCAAGCGAGGAGTATGGGTCCTGAAAAATCATCTGGATATCGCGGCGCAGGGGCTTGAGCTCTTTGGGCGACATTTTCGCAATATCCCTGCCCTCGAACAAAACCTCGCCCTCACTTGGGTCCAAAAGGCGGATGATGCAGTTGCCGGTGGTAGATTTGCCGCAGCCGCTTTCCCCCACAAGGCCCAGCGTTTCGCCCGGGCGGATGGCAAAGCTCACGCCGTCCACGGCGCGCAGGTACTGCCTGCCCTTACCGATGGAAAAGCCGTGGGTGATGTCAAAGTATTTTTTCAGGCCCTTTACTTCCAGCAGATATTCCGGGCGCTCTTTGGCGGCTTGGTTCTCGTTTGCCATGTTCAGCCCTCCTTCTCTGCCAAAAGGCAGCGCGAATAGTGGCCGGGGGCCACCTCTACCAGCGAAGGCATGGTGCTGCGGCATGCCTCGGTGGCATATTTGCACCTTGGGTGGAAGCGGCAGCCCCTGGGCAGGCTGCTCAGGCTCGGCACGGTGCCTGCAATGGGCTCCAGCTCGTCCTCCTGCTGCTGCACGTTGATGGTGCTGTTCAGCAGGCCCTGCGTGTAGGGGTGTTTGGGGTTGTGGAACAGCGTATATACGTCCGCCTCCTCCACAATCTGCCCGGTATACATCACCACAACGCGGTCTGCCATTTCCGCCACCACGCCCAAATCGTGCGTGATGAACAGGATGGAGGTGTCAAAATCCTTGATGAGGTTCTGCATCAGGTGCAGTATCTGCGCCTGAATGGTCACGTCCAGCGCCGTGGTGGGCTCGTCCGCTATCAGAAGCTTGGGGTTGCATGAAAGCGCAATGGCTATCATGATGCGCTGGCGCATGCCGCCGGACAACTCGTGCGGGTAGCTTTTATACACAGCCTCCGGGCGGGGGATGCCTGTTTTGCGGATGATGTCGATGCTCATTTCCTTCGCCTGCTGCTTTGTGCAGCCGGGGACGTGCGTGAGGAACTGCTCGGAAAGCTGGTTGCCGATGGTATACAGCGGGTTCAGGCTGGTGAGAGGGTCCTGAAAAATCATGGCCATCTCGGTGCCGCGCATTTTGCGCTTGATTTTGGGCGGAATAGCGGTGAGGTCTTTTCCGTCCAGAAGCATGTGCTCCGCCTTCACCTCGCCCGGGCGCTCTATCAAATCCATCACGGCAAGGCTGGTGACGCTCTTGCCGCAGCCGCTCTCGCCCACAAGGGCAAGCAGCTCGCCCTTTTTCACCTGAAAATCCAGATGCTCCACAGCGTTCACATAGCCCTTTTTCGTTTTGAAGCGGATATTCAGGTCCTTGACGTCCAGCAGGACATCGCTCTTGGTTTTTGCCGCATTCGGTTCCATATGCATACCCCTCCTTTCAGCGCAGGCCCTGGTTCTTCGGGTCCAGCACGTCCCGCAGCCAGTTGCCCAGCAGCATGATGCCCAGCACGGTCAGAGAAATGGCAATGCCGGGGAACGTCGCCATCCACCAGTTGGTGGCCAGATAATTGCGGCCGTCCGAAAGCATTACGCCCCACGACACAGCAGGCGGCTGGATGCCAAGGCCAAGGAAGCTGAGCGAAGCCTCGATGAGGATGCTGGAAGCCACGCTCAGAGTGGACACCACGATGAAGGTGGGCAGAATATTCGGCAGGATATGCCGCAGCATAATCATTTTGCCGGAGGTGCCGATGGTGCGCGCCGCCTTGATGTATTCCTTGTTTTTCAGGCCCAGCACCTCGCTGCGCACCATGCGCGCGTAGAACGGCCAGTTCGTCACGCCTATTACAAACACCAGGGTGAGAACGCCGGGGTCCATGATGGTGAGGATCACCATGGCGAACAGCGTGAGCGGGATGGAATAGAACGCATCGGTGATGCGCATGACGACGGAATCAATCCACCCGCCGAAATAGCCGGACAGGATGCCCATGATGGTGCCGATGATGCCGGCTACCACCACCGAGAAAATACCCACCAGCAGCGACACGCGCGAGCCGATGAGGATGCGCGAGAACACGTCGCGCCCCAGAATATCCGTGCCGAGAATATGCTCTGCAGAGCCGCCCTCAAGCCAGCACGGCGGCTGCGCCATATTGGCGAGGTCTATTTCCTCCGGCGCGCAGGGGATGATGACGTTGGCAAAAATGGAAATGACCACCACGACCAGAACGATGATAAAGCCCAGCATGCCGGAAGGGCTTTTCAGAAGAAGGCGCGGAAGGTCGAACAGAATAGAGCGCTCGCGCGCCTGCTTTTTCGCTTCGGAGGACGTTTTTGTTTTGTCTGCCATTGCTCTTTCCTCCTCTCAGTAGCGGATGCGCGGGTCGATGATGCAGTACACCAGGTCTGCCAGAAGGTTGGCCGCCATGGTGATAAGCGCAATAATCACCACGCACGCCTGCACCACGCTCATGTCATGCGAGCCGATGCTCTGCACCACCAGCTGCCCAAGGCCGGGCCATGCAAACACGGTTTCCGTAATAAGCGCGCCGCCCACAAGGTTCGGTATCTGCAGCGCAACAATGGTCACCACCGGCACCAGGGCATTTTTGAAGGCGTGCTTGAACACTACCTTGCCGTTGGAGATGCCCTTGCTGCGGGCGGTGCGGATGTAGTCCTGCTGCATAATCTCCAGCATGCCGCTGCGCACCAGCGGCACAATCTGCGTGGCCGTGTTGATGGTGAGCGTGGCGCATGGAAGCACCAGGTTCAGCCATGTGCCGCGGCCCGAAACCGGCAGCACCTTCAGCGTCACGCCGAACAGCAGAATAAGCATGATGCCCACCCAGAAGCTGGGCATGGAGCGTCCCAGCGAGGAAATGCCGCTCACCACCACGTCAAAGGGCGAATCCTTCGTGTGCGCGCTGAGGATGCCCAGCGGAATGGCCACCAGAATAGAGCACAGCAGCGAAACGCTGGCAAGCTGCAGCGTGGCGGGCATTTTTTCCATCACCACGCCCATGGCCGAAGTGCCGTAGCGGAAGCTCGTCCCGAAATCGCCGTGCAGGGCGTTTTTGATAAAGATGCCGTACTGCACATACAGCGGCTCGTTCAGGCCAAGGGCCTCGCGCAGCACCTCGCGGTCGGATGCGGTGGCCTCCGGCGGCAGCAGCATCGCGGTGGGGTCGCCCGAGGCATTCACGAACAGGAATGTGATGATGGTGATGATAAACAGCACCGGTATCATCTGCAAAACCCTTCGAAGCATGTATTTCAGCATAACTTTCCTCCCCCTTTTTCTTTCTGAAGCGCGGGCATATCGAACAGGGCGCGGCGCCGGCCGCACGGCTCATGTCCAAACAGCGGGAAACCAGACGGCGGCAGCGCCGCAGCCGCGGCCCTTGGTTCCGGGCTGTTTGGGCACGAGCACAAGCCGGGGCCTGAGCACAGGGGCCCGGCGGCACAAAGCCGCCGGGCCCCCTGCCCAGTTAGAACCGACTTGGTTGTGCCTGTTGTGTGTTTAGGCTTTGCGGATGGTGGTCAGGTTCCACACGTCGTCCAGACGGGGCACCATGGTGATGCTGTCGTTCACACCGTAGCTGTTGTCGATTTGGCAAATGATGACATAGGGCACTTCGTCCGCCACCATCTGCTGCATCTCCTGGAACATTTCCACGCGCTTTTCGAGGTCCATGTTGAACTCGGCCTCATAATACATGTCGATATACTCCTGGTTGTTCCAGTTGCTCTCACCGGCCGTGTTCTCGCCAAAGTAGCCGATCATGCGGTAAGAGGCGTCGAAGAAGCCGAGGCCGAAGCACGTCATAAAGCCGTCCTCCGCGCTGTGGGCGCTGAACACGTTGGAGTACGCGCTGGATTCCAGCAGCTGCAAATCCACCGTGATGCCCACCTGGCTCAGCATGGCGGAAATGGCCTGTGCAATCTCGGCGTCCATCAGGTATTTGCCCGTGGGGGCCTCAATCTTCAGCGTGAAGCCGTCCTCATAGCCGGCCTCTGCCAGAAGCTCCTTGGCCTTTTCGGGGTCGTAGTTGTACTTGCCCACAAGGTCCTCATTGCAGCCGTTCACACCGCTGGGAACACCGGTGAGCGTCGGGGTGCCTGCGCCCTGCAGGATGGTATCCACGATGGTCTTGTCGTCGATGGCATAGTCGATAGCCTGACGCACGCGCAGGTCCGCCGTGGGGCCCTTGTCGGTCTTCAGCGCCAGCTGATAGATGCGGGTGGACGGGCCGTTCACGACGCTTGTGCCCTCGTTGCCGTTCACGCGCTCCCACTCGGTGGGGATGACCATGTTCACAGCGTCCACTGTGCCTGCAATCAGCTCGCCCACACGGGTGGAGGACTCGGGGATCACACGGAAGATAACTTCCTCCCAGTCCTCGTTCTTTTCGCCGTAGTAATCTTCAAAGGGCACCAGCGTGACGTGGTCGTCCTTCACATACTCGGTCAGCTTGTACGGGCCGCTGCCAATGGGGGCGGCAAGGAAGGCATCCTCGCCGTTCTCTTCGATATAAGCCTTCGGCAGCACAGCGGCGCCGCCCTTGGCCAGCAGGTTCAGCATAATGGGGTACGGCTCTTTGCTGACAACGTGCACGGTGTACTCGTCCACCGCCACGGCCTCCTTCAGCGGGCTGAAGTTCATGTAATCCGAGCTGGACTCATCCGTCATGACGCGCGTCAGGGAATACGCCACATCCTCAGCCGTCACGGGCGTGCCGTCATGGAACAGAGCGTCCTCGCGCAGCTTGAATTCCCAGGTCACCTGGTCCTCCAGCAGCTCGTAGCTCTCTGCCAGGTCCAGCACCAGCTCGCCGTTGTCGTCCTGCTTGACAAGGTTGCTGTACACGTTGTACAGCACAGACGTGGTGTTGCCGTTGTTCAGCGCCTGCGGGTCTGTCGTCAGCAGGTCGGCGTTCATGGCAAGGGTAAGCGTGGTGCTGTCGTTGCCGGTGGCTGCCGAGCCTGCGCTGGCGGATGCCGGTGTGCTGCTGCTTGCCGGGCTGCCGCCGCAGCCGGCCAGCACGGTGGCCAGCATCAGAACAGCAAGGCAGAGCGCAAGGCCGTTTCGAAGTTTCTTGTTCATACTTTTTCCTCCTTCTGATACGTTGCACGTACAGTATATTTTTATCCGGCCAGGCCGGGTAGTTCCTGTTACGCCTCGCGTGCGAACTCGTGCATCATGGTGGCCGTGATGCGGATCATGTCATAAAATGCGTCTACCGCCAGATGCTCGTTGGGCGAGTGGATGTTCGCATTCTTGCTGGAGGCGCCGAACATGGCGGCGGGGATGTTGGCCTCCTTGCAGAAGACGTACATCGGCGAGGTGCCGCCCGAGGTGCACTGAATGCAGGGCTGCTCGTGGAACAGCGTCTCCATGGTGCGCACAATGGCCTTGCAGAAGGGCGAGTTCGGGTCGCTGCGGAAGGCCGGGCAGCCGGAATGGCACTTGATCTCAATATCGGCAAAGCCGTGCTTATCCAGATGCTGGCGCAGCAGCTTCAAAATGCGGTCCGGCTCCTGCCCGGGCACAAGGCGGAAATCTATTTTGCAGCTTGCCTTGCCCGGCAGCACCGTCTTGCTGCCCTCGCCCTGATAACCCGCCGTGATGCCGCAGATATTGCAGGTGGGCTGATAATACAGGCGCTTGAGAAGGTCCTCGCCGTGCTCGTCGTTGATAAACCTTTCAATTCCCAGAATGTTCTTCCTGGTGTCTTCCTCGCTGAACACGTCCGTTTTCAGTGCGTCCAGCTCGGCCTGCGAAATGGGCTGAATGCCGTCGTAGAAGCCGTCAATCAGAATTTTGCCGGTCTTGTCGCGCAGGGTGTTCAGCGCCTCTACCAGGTGCCACACGGCGCTGGGCATGACAGCCGCGTACATCGAGTGCGCGTCCTTCTCGCTCACCTTCGCGTGCAGCTCTACATACAAAAGGCCCTTCACGCCCATGGTGATCTCGGCCGGGCCGCCCTTTTCGCGGTGGCCGCCCTCCCACACATAGCCGTCGCACTGGATCATCTCCGGATGCGCCTTGGCCACGCTCTCCAGATGGGGGCTGCCGCTCTCCTCTTCGCCTTCAAAGCAGAACTTCACGTTCAGCGGCAGCTTGCCATGCACCTTCTGCCATGCGTCCACTGCGCACAGGCGGGTCACAAGGCCGTCCTTGTTGTCGGCCACGCCGCGCGCATAGATAACGCCGTCGCGGATGTCGGCCGAATACGGCGGGGTAATCCATTCATCAATGGGGTCCACCGGCTGCACGTCGTAATGGTCGTAGAAGCCGAACGTGCGGTCTACCTCGCCCTTTATCTCGCCGTAAATGAAGGGGCTGCCGCCGGTCTCCAGCACGGTGGGCTCCACACCCAGCTTTTTCAGCTCGTCCACCACCATGCCGGCCATTTTTTCAATGCCCTCGCCCGTGGCCGCTATGCTGGGCTGGCGGCAGAAGCGCAGCAAAAGCTCCAGATATTCCTCTTTGTGCTCTTCAATGTAGTCCAGTACCTTTTGCACTTTTTCGTCCATAATGAGCCTCCTTGAAGTTCCTTTCGGATGTTGGATATGGTATTTCACACACCCTGCCGGGCCTGGCCGGCCTTTGTGCGGGCATCCACCCACACGCCGCCCACACGGGACAGGATGCCGAAACCGAAAATCAGGCAGGTAAACAGCACCATCACGCTGCGGGCCGGAAGCCGGCTGTACAGCCAGCCGTACAAAAACGCGCCCGTGCTGCTGCCAATGCCCTTGCTGGCCACCGTCTTCATCGTCTGGGCGGTGCTGCTCACCTCCCGGCTGAAGGTGCGGCCTATCATCAAAGTGATGGGCGTCAGAATAAGCGCCTGCGCGCTGCCGCCTGCAAAATGGAACGCGGCCACCAGAAAAAACGGGAACTGCTGCGTGCCAACCAGCGCAAGCGAGAGGATGCGCCCGCTGAACACCAGAAACCCCAGCATCACCATGGTTTTTGGGTGCAGCACCGGCTGGATGGCCGGCATCAGGGAAAAGGCTGCCGTCTGCCCCACCATGGCAATGGTGATAAGCACAGAGGTATATTCTGTGGAAAACCCTCTGTCGGACATATACACCGCCAGATAAGACAGCGCCCCCGCCTCGGAAAAGCCCCACAGCACCATGGTGCCGTAAATGTACGCCGACTGCCAGCTTGTAAACAGCTGCTTCACGGGCACGCCGGCCTTTTTGTGCCGGGGGATGCCGCTGCTCTCTTTCATCAGCAGCGACATGGCAACACACAGCGCGGCGAACAGCATGCATACCGGGAACAGCGATGTGGTGCCCAGCCGCGGGATAAGCACCCCTGCCAGAATGGCGCCGCCGCTGTAACCCAGGGGCGAGCCCACGCGGAACAGGCCGAAACAGCGGGTGTCGCCCTCCAGCTGCTCCAGAAGAAGCTTGTCTACAAGGTCACAGCATGAAACGACAAAATAGCCGTACAGTGCATAAGCGGCCGCCAGGTGCGGCAGCGTGGCGGCGCGCGACATATACAGCACCACCAGCACCACGCAGGAAAAGCAGATGCTTACCGTCAGCCTGGGCCGGCGCGTTTTATCGGCAACATAGCCTATCGTCATGGCAGAGACGATGGTCACCACATAAAACAGGCTGTTCAGCATGCCGATTTGCACGCTGTTCATGCCGCGCAGCTCGAAATACAGGCCAAGATAAGGAACGAACAGCGCTTCCGCCACCCAGTAAAACACAAAAAACAAAAAATACGGGATGCTGCGCAGCAGCGGATGCATGCGGTTCGTTTCAGACAAGCTCTACCCCTATCCCCTTCTCGCGCAGGGCGGACACATACTTTTCGTCCAGCTCTCTGCCGGTGATGACAATGTCGAATTTTTCCAGCGGCGCCACGTGCATGAATGCATAAGAGCCGAACTTGGTATGGTCGCACAGGAGAATGGTCTTCTGGGAATTCTCTATCATGCTCTGCTTGAGCGGCACGTCGTTCTGGTTATGGCTCATGATGCCGCCCTGCAGGTTCACGGCGTCCGCGCCGATAAACGCCACCTTGGCATACATCTGGCGAATGGCATTTTCTGCAAAATAGCCGTGGAAGCCGAAATACTGGCGGCGGAATACACCGCCTATCATCAAAAGGTCCACATATTCCTTGTTCACCAGCTCCAGCGCCACATACAAATCATATGTAATGATGCCCAGGTGGTTTCGCACCGGCAGCTCCTTGGCCAGCTCCAGCACGGTGGAGCCGGAGTCGAACATGATATTGTCGCCCTCATAGATATAGGCGCTGGCCGCCCGCGCGATGCGGTTTTTCTCATCCATATTCACGGAAAGGCGCATGGCGTACGTCGGGTCCAGCGAGGCTGTCTCTCTCGCCTGAAGAATTACGCCGCCGCGCGTCTTCTGCAGCACGCCGCGGCTGGCCAGCTCGTCCACGTCGCGGCGCACCGTGGCCATGGAGACATGCAGGTATTCGGCCAGCTCTTCCAGTGTCATGATGCCGTCGCCGTTCTGGTCGGCAAGCTCTGTAATCATGTGAAAACGCTCTGCTCGTATCATAACAGTGTAACTCTCCCGTTATTGCTCACAGTTCATGCATCAGCCCGCGGGTAGCGGGGTACAGGCTGTCATAGATATAGCGGATTTTTTCATACTGGCTGTGGCGCCGCGCGTCCGGCTGCAGCACGCGGCCCGGCTTTATCACCGCCGCCAGCTCGTCAAAGCTGTGCAGGGCCCCGGTGCCCAGCGCCGCCAGCAGCGCGCAGCCGTAGCTTGCGCCGATGCTCACCTTCGGAATGCTGAGCGGCTTGCCCAGAATATCCGCAACAATCTGCATCCACACCGGGTTTTTGGTGCCGCCGCCCACCACCGTCACCATATCCACCGGCAGGCCTATCTCCTCCATCACCGCGATGTTCTGCGCCACCGAAAAGCCGATGCCCTCCAGCGCCGCGTGATAGATATGCTCGCGCGTGTGCTCCAGCGTGAGGCCGAAAATGACGCCGCGCGCCTTTTCATCGTTCACAGGGCAGCGCTCGCCCGCAAAATACGGAAGCACCACAAGGCCCCCGCTGCCCGGCGGGATGTCCCGCACGCGCTCCATCATTTCGGCGTACGGCTCGGCCGTGCCGCCGTCCATCAAGTCAAAATACAGCGTGTCGCGCATCCAGCGCGTCAGCGTACCCGCAGTGTTAGTGCCGCCTGAAACGCTGTAGGTGCCCGGCACTGTGAAATTGCCGCCGTGGATGCGGTGGTCGTACACCATGTGGTCAGCGCAGTAATAGAAGAACAGCGACGAGCCGAACTGGAACATCACGCGGCCGGGCTTCACAATGCCCACGCTGATGGCCTCGCTGGTGGAATCGCCCGTGCCGCATATCACAGGCGTGCCCTCGGCAAGGCCCGTCTGTGCGGCGGCCCCGGCCGTCACATGCCCGGCAATGTCGTGCACGAACATGGTGCGCGCCAGCTGGCTGCCGCTGCAGAACAGCCCTGCCTCGGCCTCATTGATCTGCCCGTCCTGTGTATAAAGCGGCTTGAAGGACGATTTTGCGAGGAACTGGTCTATTACATATTCCCCGGTGAGCTTTGCCGTGATATAGGAAGACCCCGTAAGGAATTTGTAAGTTTTGGCATATACGTCCGGCTCGTGGTTTTTAATCCACATGATTTTGGGGGCGATGTCGTCCGAGCACAGCGTGTGGCCGAACAGCTCCTTTACCCTTTCCGGGCCGTAATGGCGGTTCAGAAAGGCAATCTCTTCACTGGCCCTCGCGTCAATGCCGTACAAAATGGCCTTGCGCAGCGGCCGGCAGCTTTCATCCACCGGCAGGCAGTCGCAGCCGAGCACATCGGCGCCCACGCCCGCAATGTCCTTCGGGCTGATGCCCGAAGCCTGCAAAAGGCCCTTCGACACCTTGCAGAAATCGTGCCACCAGACAGCCTCCGCATCCTGCTCAAAGTGGTTGGGCTGCGGGTTTTCCATCTCATGCTTTGCCGAATGGGACGCCACCACTTCATATGCCTCGTTCACCAGCACGCCCTTTGTCTCAAAGGTGCCCACATCTATTCCAAGGTAATATTTTGCCACGGCCTTTCCCCCCACCGAATCCTTCCAGAACACCCGCAGGGCGCTGGTGTCACATCGCGCTGCGGTACGCCTTCACGATGCTCATAATCTCCTCTACGCGCGCAGGGTCCACATTGTTTTCAAACTTGCCGTCCGTCTTGAAGGCAGTGCCCACGCAGGCGCCGTCGCTGGCGTCCAGCTTTTCTCTGGCCGTCTTGGCGTTGAACCCGGTGTTGCAGAACACAGGCACGCCGCCCGCCACGCTTTTCACCTCGCTGATGAGGTCTGTTTTTGTCTCGGAGCCCGCGCTTGCACCGGATACGCACAGCGCGTCGGGCGCATAGCCGAACAGGATGGACTTGGCGATGGTTTTAATATCGCGCTCTACAAGATATACATCAGACTCCGGGTTCACCTTATACAGCAGCTTCAAATGGTCCAGCCCAAGGGCCTTTTTGCGGCGCACCACATTGGCTGCATCGGTGACGGAAACACCGTACTCGCCCATATAAGCGCCCGTAAAGGCGCTGCGGATGAAGTAGGCGCCCGTAGCGGCGGCAAGGTCCAGGCTGGCCAGCGGGTTCATCACCACGTTCACGCCGTAGGGCACTTTTATCTCCTGCTTCAGGCGGCCCACAATATAGGCAATCGCCGCCACCGTGACATAGTCCGCCTTGGTCTGATAGGGCATGCTGAATTCGTCGGCGATCAGAAGGCCGTCCACGCCGCCTTCCTGCAGGGCGTGTATATCGGCCCGCGCCTGGCTGACCACGGCCTCCAGGTCATTGCCGTAGTACGGGTCTCCGGGCAAAGCGCGAAGATGCACCAGTGCAATGATAGGCTTTTCCACACCAAACAGTTCTTTCGTCCACATTGTTCTTAATACCCCTTTTCATTTTTGCTTTTAAATGGCCTGTATTTTCGTCATTTCTCACAAAATATGCAATTTGTTTCATAAATGCTCTGAAAATCCGGCGGCAGGCTCACCAAAAGTCCAAATCTATGAAATTATTGTGGTTAATCATAGCACATCCCCTTTCGGTTTGCAAGAGAAAATTGAAATAAATTTATTACAATTTGAAATATTTTGACAAGCAAGATGGCGTTATGGTATAGTAAATTGGAAGAAAAAGCGGCCGGTTTCTTGGTTTTTACAATTCAAAAACGTTTACTTGTCCTTTATATGTGATTTTATTAACAATCTGTTCGTATTCTTTTCATTCTCACTTCCAAAAAGTAAGAAAAAGTTGCAAAATACATCATCACTTCTACATATATTTTGAATATTCGGGCCGATAATCGTAAAATTCACATATTTTGTCCTTGTTCTGCACACAACTGTGCAGGCCCCGGCTTGCCTCCGGCGCCGCCCCGCCGCGCGCGCCGCACGGCTCTTTTGTGTTTCGCCCGCGCGGCGCGGGTGTCATATTTATTTTTATTTTTTTCGTCAGTAAAGGAGGAGTATCCATGCCACATTTGAGGCGCGAGCAGCTTGCCGGAATGGGAATTCATTACATGTACCATTCCTTCGATTATTTTTTGAAGTGCCAGCAGGAGCTGGGGTTCAAAACCATTGAGATGTGGTGCGGCCGGCCGCATTTTCTGCTGGACGACCACGGCTACCAGAGCACGTCCGAGCTGAAAAAGAAAGTAGAGGCGCACGGGCTGCACATCGGCGTGTTCACGCCTGAATGCGCCATGTACAACTACCTTCTCTGCGCGCATGACGGGTACGCCCGCAGGCGGGCGCTTGGCTATTATACGAACGGCATCAGGGCCGCAGGCGAGGTAGGTGCCAAAGTAATGCTCACCAACTGCTGCGGCTGTGACTGGAACGAGGATCCCGAGCGCGTGTTTGAGCGCGCCGCCGGTATGCTGCGCACACTGGCCCCCATTGCGGCGGACTGCGGCGTCACGCTTGCCGTTGAGACGGTGAGGCCGGAAGAATCTCGCATGATCATCAAGCTGCCCGAACTGGCGCGGCTGCTGAAAGCGGTGGACCACCCCAACGTAAAGGCCGCGCTGGATCTGACCGCCGTGGGCGTAGCCGGCGAGACGGTAAAGGAATGGTTTGAAACGCTGGGCAGCGACATCCGCCACATGCACTTTGTGGACGGGCGCCCCTACGGCCACCTTGTGTGGGGCGACGGCCTGCACCCCATGGCCGATTACATCGAGCTGATGAACCGGTACGGGTATGAGGGCTACCTTGGGCAGGAGATAACCGACGGCCGCTATTTCGCAGACCCCCGCGAGGCCGACCGGCGCAACATTGCGGCCTTTGAGCCGTTCTTCGTGTAAGGAGGTGCAGAATATGAAGCTCATTGACATCAGCAGAATATCTGTTTTGAATATCCATTACAACAACTACACGCTGGACTATTTTCTGGACTGTCAGGCCAGGCTCGGCGTAAAAAATGTGGAGCTGCTGGGCGCGCATCAGGGCCTGTGGATGGATGAATACGGCTATCAGGACGCCGCGCCCATTCGCAAAAAGCTGGAAGCGCGCGGGCTTTCCTGCCCGGTGTTCACGCCGGAAAACTGCGGCTACGGCTATCAGTTTGCCGCAAAAGAGCCGGAGCTGAAAGAGCGCTGCTTCCGTTATTTTTCAAACGGCATCCGCTTCGGCGCAGAGCTGGGCGCCAAAATTCTGGAGGCCAACAGCGGCTGGGGCTATTGGAACGAGCCGGAGGAGGAGGGCTTCAAGCGTGCGGCCGAGATGCACAGCCGCCTGGCCGAAGTGGCAAAAGAATACGGCATGACCATCGCCTGCGAGTCGCTTCGCCCGCAGGAGACGCGCATCGGCTACCGCATCGACCAGATCAAGCGCCTGTTCGACACAGTGCGGCATCCCAACTTCAAGGTCATGATAGACCTCACTGCCATCTGCGTACAGGGCGAGAGCGTGCAGCGCTGGTTCGACACCTTTGGCGCCGAAAATATCATCCACAGCCATTTTCAGGACTGCGACCCCTACGGCCACTATGTGTGGGGCGACGGCAGGCAGAGCCTGCATGATATGCTGTGCGCTTTTCTGCGCAACGGCTATACCGGCCTGTTCAGCCAGGAGCTGACGGACGGGCGCTATTTCGCAGACCCCTTCTATCATGACCAGCGCAACATGCGCAACCTGCGCATGTACACAGAATAAGGAGGCGGGCTTTATATGTCAAAACTGCTGATGAGCCAGCTTGCCGCCACCAATATGGTGTATATGCACTTTTCCTTCGGCTACTTTTTGGATTCCATGGACCGCCTTGGCGTCCACCGGCTGGAGCTGTACGGCTGCAGCAATCATTTTCACTTTTACGACAGTGCGGAAAACCCCGCCCCTGCCATGAAGAAGCTGCTGCGCAGCCGCGGGTTCGAGGTGGTATCTCTGATGCCGGAAGAAAACACCTATGCCGTGAACATCGCCGCGCCCGAGGCCAATATCCGGGATAAGACGGTGGCGCAGTACAAGCGCTTTATTGAAGCCGCCGCCGAGCTGGAGTGCCCGCAGATGCTTCTGTGCCCGGGCCGCCCCTACTGGGATAAGCCCTTTTCGCTTGGGTACCGGTGCGGGCTTGATTCTGTGGAAAAGCTGGTGCGCCACGGTGAAAAGTACGGGGTGACGCTGATGTACGAGAACCTGAACCCGCGTGAATCCCGCCTGGCGGCAAACCGCTTCGACCAGTTCCGCGTGGTGAAGGAGATCGCCTCCCCTTACCTGAAGTGCTGTGTGGACACCGTGCCCGTGACCTGCGCAGGCGAAACGCTGGAGCAGTATTTTGAGCTGATGGGCGATAAGCTGGCGCATATCCACCTGAATGACGGCCGCCCCACAGGCCACATGAAATGGGGCGACGGCATTCAGGACCTGGACGCCCACCTGAACGCCATGCGCAGGTACGGTTACACCGGCACCATCACCATGGAGATGGCAAACGGCGCCTATCAGCTGGACCCGGAGCCGCATTACCGCGCCAATATCGAAACGCTGCGCAGCCATTTTGACGGGGGTGAACTGGTATGAAGGAATGGAGCATGGCCCGCTTTTGTGTTCTGACGGCGCCGTTTCTGCACCATACGCTGGAATATGGGCTGGACGCCATTGCCGCCAACGGCTTTTCCAGCATTGAATTATGGGGCGCCTCGCCGCATTACTGCCTGGACGATTATGACGCTGCCGCACGCGCGCAGCGTGTGCGCGAAATAAACGGCATGCTGGCTGCGCGCGGCCTTGCCATGGCGGTATACCACCCCGAGCAGGTGCGGCAGTACCCTGTCAACATCGCTTCCCCCAGCGCGTATATTCGGGAAAAAAGCCTCGATTTTATGCGCCGCAGCATCGAGGACGCCGCAGCCTTCGGCGCGCCTATTATGATGGCTGCGCCCGGCTGGGTGTTCGTAGATGATTTCACACAGGCCGACACACAGCGCGCCGCGGAAAGCGTACAGCAGCTGGCCGAATGGGCACAGCCTCTGGGTGTGCGCCTTGCCATGGAACAGCAGGCGCCTGCCACCAGCCTTTTGTGCAGCACGCTGCCGCGCCTTTCACACTTGGTAAAAGCGGCCGGGGTAGAGGCATGCATGGACATTCCGCTGGCGCTGGAAAGCGGCGTTGGCACCGGTGATTATTACGAGGCTTTCGGCTCGCTGGCCCACATACACCTGGCAGATACCGGTTACCGTGCCTTTGGCCGGGGAAGCCTGGATATCGCCGGGCTGTTAAAAAGCTTTGACGCGCACGGCTATGCCGGAAAGGTCAGCATCTCGCTTTGGGGCGCCGCGCATTACCCCGACCCGGACGCCCCGCTGCGCGCATGCCGTGACTGGCTGCTGGCGCACGGCGGCTGAACGGCGTTGTCTTTTGAAAAACGGAAAGGAGCGATTTGACATGCTGTATGATACCCGCCTTGCCCGCGCGCGGCAGGCTATGCGCGCGGAGGGCATCGACCTTCTTCTGCTCACCCCTGCCACCGACCTGTTTTATCTGACAGGCATGCGCGGCCATTTGTTCGAGCGCCTTGCCTGCTGCATCATTTCCAAAGACGAGGTGCATTTTATTTCCCCCGTCTTTGAGCTTGGGAACCTGAGGGAGGATACGCGCAGCCTTCTGTGCTGCCACGGCTGGCGCGACGGAGAGGACCCCTTTGCGCTGGCCGACGGCCTGCTGCCGCGGCAGGGCTGCACCATTGCCGTAGGCGCAGCCGTGCCCAGCTGGGTGCTGCTGGGCATGCAGGCGCTGCGGCCGCAGTACACCTGGGTTTCGGCCGAGGGGCTGATGCGCGGCCTGCGCATGGTGAAGGATGAAGCCGAATATGCGCTTTTGAAAAAGGCGCAGCAGAACAGCTGCCGCGCGCTGTGCCGCCTGATCGAACACGGGCTGTGCGGCATGACGGAATTGCAGGCCGGCAAGCTGCTGATGCAGTACAGCGATGAAGAGGGCGTGGATTCGCCCGACGGCGTGCCCATTGTGGCCGCCGGGCCGAACAGCGCCCTGCCGCACCACGTTACGGGCGGCACGGTAATCCGCCCCGGCGATGTGGTGGTGATAGACTTCGGCGGTGAAAACAGGGGCGAAGGCTATATTGCCGACACCACCCGCGTGTTTGCCGTCAAGCGCATGCCGGAGGGCCTGCAGGAGATTTACGATATCGTCATGGCTGCCAACCAGGCCGCCTTTGAGGCGGCAAAGCCGGGCGCCGTGTGCGAGGACGTGGACAAGGCAGCACGCAGTGTGATAGAAAAGGCGGGCTACGGCCAATACTTCACCCACCGGCTGGGGCATGGCCTTGGCCTGGATGTGCACGAGCACCCCTATCTTTCGGCCGGAAGCAAGCATGTCATCGAGGCGGGCAACGTCTTTTCCGATGAACCGGGCATTTATATCCCCGGGCGCTTCGGCGTCCGCATCGAAGACCTGCTGTTCGTCCACCCCGAAGGAGCCGAGCGCCTCACCCCGCTGGACCATACTCTGCGCGTAATAGATTGATGCGCCTTCCGTCCACCGGTATGGCAGGCCCCGCACGCGGGTATTCCGCGTGCGGGGCCTTCATTCTTTTGTTTCTGTTTTACAGGCCACCGAAATCATGCTATACTGTCAGCATAGCAAAACCGCACCGGGGGAACTTTTACATGATTTTTTACAGCTGTGTGGCGCTTACCGGCGTAATATGCGCCATAGTCGCCCAAAAGGAAAAGCAAACGTCCAATATTTCCTTATCTCATCTGCCTTTCTGTAATTGGAAAATATGGGCATTTCTTTCTGCTGTGCCATTTTTTCTGGTCATGGCTTTCCGCTATGACGTAGGTACAGATTATTTTTTCATGTATCAACCCTATTTTGCAGAAATGGCCGCAGGCCAGCACAGTACCCCTGATATTGAGATTGGTTACTGGCTGATCAATCGCCTCGTTCTGTTGCTTTCCTCCTGTAATGTCTGGGTATTCGCCTTATCTGCCCTTGTTATAATAGGTTTTTTTTGGGTCGCTATCTGGCAGCTTTCTCCCTTTCCATGGTTCAGCATTGCTCTTTTTTTCCTCTCACGCCACTTTTTTGCCGGTATGAATATCATGCGGCAATATATGGCGATGGCTATTTTATTATTTGCCTGCCGTTACTTATGCAAGCCTTGTGCCTGGAAATTTTTTATGCTCATAGTAGTGGCTGCTTCATTCCATAAAACAGCACTGCTATTTGCTGCCGCTTATATTTTAATCTATCTGCCCATTACCCCAAAACTCGCTTATATTCTGCTGGCTGCCGGTACTTTACTGCGCATGCCTATCTCCCTTTTGCTCCGTCATTTCTTGGCCGGGTCATCCTATGAATTATATCTTGGAAGTGCCTTCGATGCAGCCGCCTCCATATACCCACAACGCTTTTTAATCCTACTATTATTCTTTCTGATTGCTTCATATGTATATCCCAAGGGGCAGAAGGCTGATACCGCCTATCAAGTATTTTTCAGTCTGCTTACTATCGCACTATTCTTAAGTTGCAATTATAATTTGTTCCCTCAAGTAGAACGAATTTTATTCTACTTTGAGATGGGTAATATCGTTTTTCTTCCCATGGTCGTTTCCCGCATTTCAGATCGGAACCTTCGCTATATTCTAATTGCCCTTATCTGCTTATTCAGCGCATGGTTTATGTTGGATGAGGTAATTTTGCGCGGCAGCTATGAAGTCATTCCTTATCACTGTGTCTTTTTCCCTCAAATTTCTTTCTTTTAAAATTTTTAAAGCTGCAATAAAAACATAAAAGCACGGCCTCAACCATTCGGTTGAAATGCCGTGCTTTTATGTTATCTTCTCAGTTTGTTCATCAATCTTTGATAAATTTCCACCACTCGATAGCTTCTCATTTTATGAATTCTCTTCAGTTCATTTTCTGCTGGCAGCCCGCGTTGCTCCCAAAGCTGGCGAAAGTAGTCTCCGCTTACATACGCTTGCGCTGTTTGCTCCAACGCATCATAAGTATAGAGGTAGCTTTCAAACAAAGCAGACATTTTTTCTTCATTATGTATGCCATAATGATTTTTGCGTTCTTCTTTTTTGGGCTCACTGGCAAGGCCATAAAGCTCTTCTTCCAGCACCTGCTCCATATTCTCCTGCGTAAATTTCTTTACACAGCGTTCTCTGCAGCAGCGGCACATTTGTTCATAGTTATCAGCTCCACCCAGTGACTCAATTGCTTCTACATAAGCCTGTATTTCTTCCTCCCTATATTGCGTATGGAAAAGGTCTCTGGCAGGGTCCTGATACAATGGCACAATGCGGCCTACCCGGTTATCAATTGCTTCCCGGTGGCCGCCTACATCCGCTGAAACCACCGGTGTTCCCATCGCCAAAGATTCAAATACCGTTAGCGCCAGTCCTTCCATTAAAGAACATATCAAGGTTATTTTCGCTAATTTGTACCAGGGACGCATATCATTCTTCCGCCCGACCAACAGCATATTTTCTATTTTGTGATGGTGGATATATTCCCTAAGCGCCTCCTCCTGCACGCCATCGCCTACTACCACAAACGTATATTGCGGAAGTCTGCGTGCAATTTCAGCGGCCAAAATAGGTCGCTTGTGCTCACATATCCTGCAAGGGAATAAAACAACAGGCTGTTCTCTCAAATGTTCGGGTAACTCTCTCTTAACATCCTTGCATTCTACCTTCTCAGGATCAAACCACTTGTGGTCTACACCAATATAAACCGTTTTCACATCCGCCGGGTTTCTTCCAAATTGTTCCAGCATCACCTGCCGTAAATGTTCATTACAGACATAGGTTTTATCCAAAAACATCTGAACTGCACTGGAAGGCCTTGGGAACCCGCCATTGCGGTGTGACCAATCTTCTGCATGAATATAATCAACAAAAGCAACCTCTGGATGCTTGTGACGCAATAATGGCACTGCATAATACATATAATAGCTGTTGGATATAAACACAACATCTATCTGCCGGGACACTATAATATAATCCAGAAATGCGGCCCATTTTTCGTTTGGCAAAAAAGCCGGCAAGGAGAAAATGTCACTAGTCCAGCTCGAAAATTTTGGTTTCCATTCATTTTCTTCCCGCAACGTAGTTACAATGCTGATATGATATTCCTTGCTAAAATGCTGTATCACTTGTAAATTAAACTTGTCGGCCCCGCCCATGACCATATGGGGAAAAACAAAAAGAATATTTGCTCTTTTGTCGGCACACGGCAGGATGCGAATATCTTGCCAAAACTTTTCCAACTCAAATCCTTTTCCTGCCTTTTCCGGCTCAAACGCCAAGATACCGTCTGGCACCTCTTTCGCAATCTCTGCAATTTTTTCATCATTTCTCTTTTGGCTTTCCGGTGTAGCGGATACAGCCATTAACATTCCTTTTTTTTCATTTCGATACCAAAACAAATAATCCTTTACATGAACAGGCCGCATTTTTTTGGAAAGCAATTTCAGCCAGAAATGCCAGTCCTCATGAAATGGAAATTTTTCCACATCAAAACCATCCACTGCATCAAATGCAGATTTTCTCACCATAGAGGTAATGGGAACTACATTGTCCTCTCGCATAATTTGCGAAGAAAATTCTCTTCTCCACAAGAACTCTTCTGCACCGAATGTCACAATATCCGTATAGGCCCATGCTGCTTGTGGCGTATGAAGCAAAGCCAAATACAGTGTTTCCAAAAAAGTCGGCTCAATCAGGTCGTCTGCATCGTACATTGCCAGATATTCTGTTTGTGCTTGCTTGACAGCATAGTTTCGAGCCGCCGCCGCCCCCCCATTTTCTGTCGTGTACACTCGTATCCGTGTATCCGTCTCGGCCAAATGATACAAGCGTCTAACTGAATCTTCATTTGTACTTCCATCGTTCACAATGATCCATTCAAACCATGGAAAAGTCTGATTCATCACGCAGCAGTATGTTTGTTCAAACACTTCTCCCACATTATAATAAGGGGTGATTACACTGACTAATGGATGCCGGGCTCCTACCATCTCGTTCCCTTCCAGAGTTCTTCCCGGCTGGCTGGTATAATCAAACCAATTCTGCATCGCTCGCTCCCCTTTTCAGTAATTCGGTATTTACAGCACTATTATAATGAAAAACAAATCCAAATTCAAACTCACTCTCTTACCATGCTACGCGTGCTATTCCGGCTCGCTCACTCTTCTTTTATTTTCTTGCTGAGCATCCGTCCAGATAAAAGTGTATGCCATATTTTTAGTCTCTGCCTCCACTCAGCTCCAACTAGTTTAGAACGCCCCGCCTCTTTTTCGAAAGAGGCGGGGCAGTGTGTATTTTTACTTCTCAATTTTTACTTTTTCAGCACCTTCGGGCCCTGCGGCGTGTCCTCCACGGCGTAGCCCTTTTCGCCTATTTCGGCGCGCAGGGCGTCGGCGCGGGCCCAGTCCTTCGCCTTTTTCGCCTCTGCACGGGCGGCCACCAGCGCCATCACATCCGCGGGCACGGCCTCTTTTTCCCGGTGCTGCACAATGCCCAGCACGCCCGTCAGCTCGTCGAACACCGCGGCCGCCTCTTCCAGCGCGCCCTTCGACGCGTTCGGCGCAAGCGTATTCGTATCGCGCACAAAATCGAAGATGGCAGCAAGGGCGTCCGGCGTGTTCAAATCATCGTCCATGGCCTCGCAGAACTTCTCGCGGGCAAAACGCGCCTTCACCGTCAGGGCCTCGCTTTCGCCCCCGGCGTTTTCCATGGCAAAATCGAGGTTTTCGCGGCAGGTATACAGGCGCTCCAGCGCAGACCTGCAGGCCTCTATCAAATCCACCGTATAATTCAGCGGGCTGCGGTACTGCGCCGTGAGCATGAAATAGCGGATGGGCTCGTAGCCGTATTTCTGCGCGATTTCGCGCACGGTAAAAAAGTTGCCCGCGCTTTTGCTCATCTTGCGGTTATCGATATTCAGAAACGCGTTGTGCATCCAGTAATGCGCAAACTCGCAGCCGTTGGCGCACTCGCTCTGCGCAATCTCGTTTTCATGGTGCGGGAAGATAAGGTCCTCGCCGCCCGCATGGATGTCGATGGTCTCACCCAGATGCTTGCGCGCCATGGCGCTGCACTCGATATGCCAGCCGGGGCGGCCGGGGCCGTATGGGCTGTCCCAATAGGGCTCGCCGGGCTTTGCCGCCTTCCACACGGCAAAATCTGCCGGGTCCTCCTTCAAATCGTCCTCCAGGGTGTGGCGCAGGCTGCGGTTGCCGCTTTCCAGCTCGTCCAGGTTCAGGTGCGAGAGCTTGCCGTATTCCTTGAACCTGCGCGCGCGGAAATAGACATCGCCGTTTTTTGCCACATAGCCGTAGCCTTTTTCAATAATATCCGCCACGATGGAGAGTATCTCTTCAATATGCTCGGTGGCGCGCGGGCGCACGGTGGGCGGCAGCACGTTCAGGCCCTCGCAGTCCTTCAAAAATTCCGCCTCATAGCGGCGGGCCACCTCCTGCATGGAGACGCCCTCCTCGTTGGCCTTCGTGATGAGCTTGTCGTCGATGTCTGTAATGTTCGAGACAAAGCGCACCTTGTTGCCGCGGTATTCCAGATAGCGGCGCAGCGTGTCGAACACCACCACAGGCCGCGCATTGCCGATGTGGATATAGTTGTACACCGTGGGGCCGCACACATAGATGCGGAAATTGCCCGGCATGATGGGCTTCAGCTCTTCTTTTCGCCTTGTCAGTGTGTTGAATACCTGCATCGTTATTTCTCCTTTCTCACAGCTCCAGCATGCGCTGGGCGCCCAGCAGCACGCCCGCGCGGGCGGCGGCAAAGTTCAGCCCGCCCTGCACATATACCGTGTACGGCTCGCGCATGGGGCCGTCGGCAGAAAGCTCGATGGACGAGCCCAGCGTAAAGGCGCCCGCCGCCATGATAACCTCGTCGTCGTAGCCCGGCATGGGGCAGGGCTCCGGCGCGGCAAAGGAATCCACCGGGCTGCCCGCCTGCACGCCGCCGCACAGCGCCACCATGCCCTGCGGGCTTTTGGTATTGACGCTGGTGATGATGTCGTTGCGCGGCGCCGTATAGTGCGGCGTCACCTCATAGCCCAGCAGCTCGAACAGGCAGCTTGTGTACACGCTGGTTTTCAGCGCCTCGCACACCACGCCCGGGGCATAGTAAAGGCCCAGGTATAGCTCGCGCAGCACATTCAGCGTGCAGCCTATCTCGCCGCCCACACCCGGGGCCGAAAGGCGGTGCGCGCATTTTTCTACAAGGTCTGCCCGGCCCGCAATGTAGCCGCCTGTGGGCGCAATGCCGCCGCCGGGGTTTTTGATGAGGCTGCCTGCCATCAGGTCCGCCCCGCACTGTGTGGGCTCCTGCTTCTGGGTAAACTCGCCGTAGCAGTTGTCCACCATCACAATAATGCCCGGCTGGGCTTCTTTGGCCGCCCGGCTGATGGCCTCAATGTCCGCAAGGCTCAGCGCATCCCGCGAAGAATACCCGCGGCTGCGCTGAATATAGCACATTTTTGCGCCTTTGCATTTTTGTCCGATGAGCGCAAGGTCCGGCCTGCCGTCCTTCAGCGGCGCCTCGTCATACTGCACGCCCCACTCCTTCAGGCTGCCCCAGCCCTTGTCGCCCGTCAGGCCGATGACGCCCAGCAGGGTGTCGTACGGGGCGCCCGCCGCAGCCACCATGCGGTCGCCCGTGCGCAGCACGCCGAACAATGCCACGCTCAGCGTGTGCGTGCCGGAGAGAAAGCTCTGGCGGAACAGGGACGCTTCGGCCCCCACCGCCTTTGCAAACACCTGCTCCAGCTTGTCGCGGCCGGGGTCGTCCGTGCCATAGCCGGTGGTGCCCACCAGATGCTGGCCGCCCACGCCGCAATCGGTAAAGGCGCGCAGCATTTTCAGCTGGTTGTATTCCTTGATTTCCTCCAGGGCTGCAAACTGCCCGGCGCACAGCCCGCGCGCCTGCCTGTCCAGCTCTAGCAGGCGCGGGCTGATATCATAGAATTTTTCTATCACCTTATGTAATATTCCTTTCTATATATACTATTCGTATTTTTCAAAAGAGCTAACATGGCCCGGCCCCTGCCCCAGCTTCCTTTTTCATGTAGCTGTGCGCACGCAGTCGCATAGAAGCCCGTCGCGCGCAAAGCCCAGCTTTGCGTAAAAGGGCACCATGTCCTCTGCACAGATAAGCCGCACAGGCCGCTGTGCGTAGGTGTGGGCCAGCAGGCTCACCAGGTAGCCGGCACAGCCCCGGCGGCGGAAGGCCGGCGCCGTTTCCACAGCGCCGATATAGGCCTCCCAGGGCTGCAGGGCATACACACCCGCCGTGGCCGCAAGTGTCCCGCCCGCAGAAAGGGCGCGGATATCGGCCAGCCCCCGGTTGCGCCGCGCCGCGGCATCCACCGCAAAGGAATCGGGCGGCACCGCGCCGTCCGACAGGCCCTTTATGCAGCGGACAGCCAGCAGGGACGGCTCATTTTCCAGCCGCAGGCCGTCGGGTACGGGCGGCACGGGCGGCGCCCGACGCACGTCAAAGCGCAGCAGCGGCAGCGCGTGGGGCGCAAAGCCCTGCGGGCAACACCCCTGTGTTTTCAGGCGCGCAACGCCCAGAAAGGAAAGGAAGCTGGCCAGCTCGGCCTCGTCCTCCGGCTCGCCGCACAGCAGGGCCCTCTGCCCGCACACCTGCAAGGCCGCAAGCTCTCCCGCCAGAAAGCACTGCACGCCCCTGCCTTCACAGGAGACATACACCGTATGCATCACAGACGCAAAAAACGGCGCCTGCCCCAGACGGCGGAAATATTCCGCCTCGTTTTCCCTTGTCACCTGTGTGATCACAGCGCATTCACCAGTTCCTTGTAATGACGGCCCCGCACCTCAAAATTGGGGTAAAAATCAAACGACGCGCACGCCGGCGAGAGCGAGACGATGTCGCCCGGCCGCGCCGCCTCATAGGCAAGGCGCACGGCCTGCTCCATGCTTTCGGCGTGAAGGATATGCATGCCGCTTTCGGCAAAGCCCGGCTCGGCGCGCACCGCGGCCTCTATCTGCTCTGCCGAGGTCTGGTAGCCGCTTTCGCCCCGCGCGGCGGCCTCTGCCTTTTCGGCAGGGTTCGATATAAGCACCAGCGTTTTCACATGCGCCAGCAGCTCCGGCGCAAGCGGCGCGAAACTGACGCGCTTGTTCGAGCCGCCCGCAAGGATGATGAGCTTCTGGCTGAACGCCCGCAGCCCGGCAATGACGCGCGTGGGGCTGGAGGCAATGGAATCGTTGAACCACTGCACGCCGTTCAGCGTGCGCACGGGCTCGATGCGGTGCTCCACCCCTTTGAAGCTGCGCGCCACCTGCGCCATCACGGCCGTATCCACCATGCCCCACACGGCGCAAAAGGCGGCCAGCAGGTTTTCCAGATTGTGTTCACCGCGCAGGGCCACCTCGCTTTTATGCACGATGGGCGTCACTTTGCCGCCCTCTGCCACGCACAGCATGCCGTCGGCGCGCAGAAAGCCGCCGTTGTCCGTTTCGGAAAAGCGCGTGAACCACATATAGCTGCCCTTTACATCCTGCGCCATGGCGCGGGTGATGTCATTGGCATAGCCCAAAACAGCGCGGGAGCCGGGCGCCTGATGCAGAAGGATATTGCGCTTTGCATCAATATACTCCCGCATGTCCTTATGATGGTCCAGATGGTTCGGCGTCACGTTCGTCACCACCGCCACGTCGGGCGACTCGTGCATACTGATGAGCTGGAAGCTGGAGAGCTCTACCACAGCCACGTCCGCAGGGGTTATCTGTTCCACCACCGGCAGCAGGGCGCGGCCCAGGTTTCCGCCCAGGTGCACAGTGCGCCCTGCGGCCTGCAGCATCCCGGCAATCAGCGTGGTGGTGGTCGTCTTTCCGTCCGAGCCCGTCACCGCCACCTTTTCACAGGGGCACAGCTCAAAAAACAGCTCCATCTCACTGGTCACTTCGCTGCCCGCGGCCTTTGCGGCCTGAAGCTCCGGCGTGAAATATTCAAAGCCCGGCGTGCGCATGATGATATCCTGCCCGGCCAGGCCGTCCAGATAATGCGGCCCCAGCGAGAGGCGCACCCCCAGCCTTTTCAGCGTTTCTCCGTACGCGCCAAAGGAAGCTGCATCCGGCTTTTTGTCGCACAGCGTCACAATGGCGCCCTTTTTGGCAAACACCTCGATGCATTCTCTGTGGCTGACGCCCGCGCCGATAAACGCAACGCGCCTGCCTTTCAGGCTTTCGTAAAATTCGCCCGCTGTCTGCTTCATTCCAAAGCCCGCACCTTTCCCATTCACAGAATCATGTTTAGTATAGCACACCCGCACACAAAGTGGAAGAAAAAACGCTGCATACCGCCCCGTTTTCCGCCCGGCGCCGTCAAAGGGACGGCGCCGCCCCAAAAAATGGCTGTCCTTTGCACCGGTGCCCCCTTTTCAATATATAGAATAGACAGGCAGGTGTGCGCCAAAACATAAAAGCGGGCCCGGCTTTTTGCCGGGCCCGCTTTGCACAGCAGGTCAAATTTTCGCTTCCCACAGGCCATGAAGGTTGCAGTAGGCATATACTGCCCTGCCCGTTTCACCGGGGGCCAGCGCAAAGACGGCCTTCGGCGCCTGCCCCGGGGCCAGCACCGCGGTGTGAAAGCCCTTGTCTGTCTCCAGCACCACCCACTCTATCCAGTGCTCGGCCAGCATGGGGTGCTCCACTTCCCCGACAGTCACGTTCACAGTGTCTGCCTGCACCTGAACAGCCGGCACATGCTTTTCCACGGCGGCGTCCACACTGCCCGCCTTCAGCGCCTGCATCGGCTCGCCGCAGCACACCACAGGCACCTTCGCATCCGTCAGCTTTGTAATGATATTGCCGCAGTGGGCACAACGATAAAATGTCATAAAAATATTCCTTTCTTTTTCAGGGGCACGCCTTCTTCGGCCAGCCCCCTATGTTTTTGCGGATACACGCTTTCCGGCGCCGGCCGCAGCCCGCCGGAGAAGGATAGCATACCACATTCATGAAACCAGCCCTTCGCCTCTCGGCCCAGCCTTGTTAGGAGTATGGCAGCTGTTCCGCCAGGCGCCTCCTTCGCGTCCGCTTGGCTTCGCCAAGTAAGTATATTATATCACATTTGCCGGGCGTGCGCCATACCCCCGGCCTGGGCTCTGCAAAGCTGCGGCGCCTTACCCCATTCGCCGCCTTTCAGGCTTGTGCTTTTGCCCGTGTTCCCTTCTGCGGGGCTGCAGTATCCGCCTGACCGCCGCTTTTCCCCCTGCCCATTTTGAAAAATGCCGCAAAGCAGAGGCACGCCCCTATCTTTTTGAGGGCATGCGCTGCATTCCGGCCGGCAGAAAGAGGGCGCGGGAAAAAGGCTCGCCCCTATAAGGAAGTAATTTAATTGTCGCAGGGCGGCATGGCTGAAAGGTCATGCCGTCCTGCCTTTTCTTTGCCGTTCCACGGTCTGATCGTCGCCCGGCAGGTTGACTTCTCCAATGAAGTTCCAGACCAGTTCAATCTTTTGTTTGCGGTGGCCGCTGGATTTGTCCGGCGCATGGACGATGATTTTCTTTACAAACTCATTGACGATGGTGGGCGTCAGTTCACGAATGCCCACATATTTCCGTACAATGGTTGCAAAGCTGTCAAAGTCGGATTTATCCTGTTCAAAGGTTTCTATCGCTTCCCGCCATATCTTGACCTGCTCTATCAGTTCTTTTTGTTCTGCTTCATAATCAGCGGAGAGTTTTAAGAACCGTTCATGGCTAATTGCCCCACTGATGTCGTCCTCATAGATGCGTTTGAAAATGCGGTCGAGTTCGGCAATGCGCTTTTCCGCTTGGGCAATTTCACGCTTGCGTTTCTTGGCCTCTTTTTCGGCTTCTTGGAAGTGCTGCTTTTTCGCGGCTTCCTCAAATGCCATAGCATCGTCAAAGAACAGCGCCGTCACATCGAAAATCCGCTGCAAGACAAACAGTTTCAGCGTTTCTTCCCGGATAAAATGCGCAGAACAAGTTCCTGTATTGCTCTTGTAATTGGAGCAGACATAGTGATCTTGCTTGGGCGAAAAGCTATTTGTCGTACAGAAATACAGCTTGTCCCCGCAATCCGCACAGTAGAGCAGACCAGAGAATAATCCTTGCTTTCCTGTCTTGCTGGGGCGGCGTTTGTTCTCCCGTAACTCCTGCACCCGCGCAAAGACTTGTTCCTCTATAATAGCGGGCTGGGTGTTGAAGAATATGCGCTGATTTTCCGGGGCATTATGCAGCCGCTTTTTCAGCTTGTGGGACTTGGAATAGGTCTTGAAGTTCACCGTACAGCCGGTGTACTCCGGCCGTTCCAATATTCCTGCGACAGATTTCGGGTCCCAGTGATAGGGATTCTCCGGCAGCGATTTTCCGGCACGTTGGGCATAGGCCTTGACCGTAAGGACGTGTTCGGCGGTCAGCAGCTTGGCGATCTGCATCGGGCCTTTCCCCGCAATGCACAGGTCAAAAATCCGTTTGACATTCTCAGCGGCTTCCTCGTCCACGATCCACTTCTTTTTGTCCGCAGGGTCTTTTATATACCCCATAGGGCGGATTGGTGCAGAGGTGTTCTCCGGCGTTTCCTTTGGCACGCATAACGGCCCGGATTTTCTTACTGGTATCGCGGGCATAGAAGTCATTGAACAGATTGCGAAAAGGGGTGAAATCGTTGTCGCCTTTGTCACTGTCCACACCGTCATTGATGGCGATGTACCGAATATCATGTTCTGCAAAGAAGCTTTCAGTATAGTAACCGACTTTCAGATAGTCCCGTTCCATGCGGGACATATCTTTGACAATGACGGTTCTGACCTTTCCAGCCTCGGCCAGACGAATCATTTCATTCCAGCCCGGCCGATCAAACGTCACCCCGGACACTCCATCATCAATGAAAAATGTCGGATTGGGGAAACCATTATCGGTTGCATACTTCAAAAGGATTTTCTTCTGATTGGCAATGCTGTTGCTCTCGCCATCCAGCGCGTCCTCTTGGGACAGGCGGGCATATAAAGCGGTAATGTTGTCGGGATAATTGGTGTTTGCTGTCATGGTTCATTCCTCCTGTAATGAACGCCCGACAAACAGGTTGCTGTCTTTATTATACCGTGCTTTGTGGTCTTTGTCAGCATCCGTGGTGGTTTCTGAACGAATGAGCCGTACCATTTTGTCGTAAAGCAGTTCTGTGCCGCCGCAGGAGGTTTCCACTTCGTATACGGTTCCACCGATTGTGTAGCATACAGTTTCTTGCAGTGGATTTCCTCTTTTCGGGAGATAATCGCTCTCTTGCACTTTTGGCTTCTGTTCCATTCCGTTCCCGGCCTTTCTGGAAGAATCACAACAGAGCAAGCATAGGAAGTGTGGCCACACTCCCGCAAAATCTCCATTTCCGGCAACCTGCCGGAGCGGAGATTTTTGTCTGTTGGGAACTTCCCGAACCCTTGTTTTTGCTTCGCTAATAATACGTTTAGAAAGGCGAGAACTACCCGCTAAACGTCCCTTTAGTGGACAAAAGCTGTATAAAATTTTTGCTTAATGAATGAACATTATTCATTGACATTTCAAATAAAGGTGCTATACTGGTTGATGGAAAGGCGGTCGAGCCATGAATCGCAAAAAAGCAAACTCAAAGGCTGCATTTAATCAACAGGCCGCCATCTATGATAAGGATATAAAGGGTCAGCACGCCCGCTCACTTTATCCCGTCCTGTTGGAAAAGCTGTCGCATATTCCATTCCAGTTTGCCTTGGATTTGGGATGTGGCACTGGCGAAATGTTGAAGCTGATTTTGCAAGCAGATCATCGTAAAAGGCTGTATGGTATTGATTTGTCGGAAGAAATGCTTGCGGTTGCCAGGTCAAAGCTACCAGATCAAGTCAAGTTATTGTTGGGAGATAGCGAGTCACTCCCTTTCCCGGACAGTTCTTTTGATGTTGTATATTGCAACGACTCATTCCATCATTATCCGGCCCCACAGAATGTCCTAAGAGAAGTACACCGGGTATTGAAACCGGGCGGCACTTTTTTGCTGGGTGATTGCTGGCAGCCTCTTGTTGGGCGTGTCATTATGAATGTTTATATGCGCCATAGCAAAGAGGGCGATGTGAAGATATACTCCAAGGAAGAAGTTGTCTCAATGTTATCACAGTTTTTCCATGATGTATTTTGGGAACAAGTTGGTAATACAGCGTGTATTGCTTCGGGCAGAAAATGATTGATATTCACTCATTGATTTTTTAGAATGGGCGTGCTATCATGAAAAGAAAGGAGGCACAAATATGCGAATTACTAAGGAGCCAGAAGAGCGCAAACAGGAAATATTTGATGCTGCTCTCAAATTGTTCGGCGAAAAAGGCTATGAAAAAACTACAATTGCGGATATCGCAAAAGCGATCGGAGTGGCACAGGGATTGTGCTATCGTTACTTTCCATCCAAAGAAGTATTGTTTGACAGCGCCATCGATCAGTATGCCGACATACTGGTGGCTCAATTTGCTGACTTAGCGGAAAACAGCAATATCCCTCTGAAAGAATTCATTGAGAAGATGCCGGCTGCTGTGGAAGATAAGAATACAAAATATTACGCAGTTTTCCACGGTCCTCAAAACAAAAAATTTCATAATCAACTCTCACTCAAAACATGTGAGAAGTTGGTCCCCATCGTAGAAAAGCTGTTGCTGAAAGCCAAGCAAAAGGGAGAAATCCAGCTTGAAGATTTACCAACGACCGCAATGTTTTGTGTTTATGGGCAACTTGGTATTCTGCTGGAAGATGATATGGATCAGAAAGAAAAAGCAAATCGGATTCGGGCGTTTCTCATTTATGCCATGCATCTTTGAAATATCCCCTACTTCTTTACGGTAGGGGTATTTCAAAAAGCAAATTATGAATAATATTCATTCATAATCAAATTCACAAGCACAGGCATTTATTAACTTGTTATCGAATGCTGTTTACTCAGTAGAGCAGAAAGGAAAATGTTACTATGCCAACAAAAATTGATTTTATCGGCGGCAATACAAAACGCTGCCTTATGACAATTGCGCTGCCGATGATTGCCGCCATGTTTTTAAATATGATGTATAACTTTGTGGACAGTCTTTGGATCGGCAACCTGCTGGGAGAAACTGCTTATGCCGCTCTGACAAACTCAACTCCAATTATTTTGATTTTGACTTCGGTTGCTATGGGAGCGACAAACGGGGTATCTATTTTGCTCTCACAAGCTATTGGGGCAAAGGACAAAAAGCGGACGGAAAGTTTGATTGTCACCTCTTTCTGCGTTGCCGTTGTCTTTTCCGTTCTTGTGACAGTCATACTGGAACTTTTTCTCCCAAGTATTTTAAACGCCTTAAATACCCCAACTGAAACATACGATATGGCATACAGTTACTTGTCCATTTATGTGTTGGGATACCTTGCGATTTACTTATATTGCTATTTTGCTGCTGTTTTGCGTAGCTTTGGAAATTCGATGTTTCAAGCGATAGCTATGCTGACAACAACAATCTTAAATGCGGTTCTCGACCCTATTTTCATCCATTTTATCGGATTCAATGGTGCTGCGGTTGCTACTTTACTCTCAGAAACAATTTGCCTCTTGTTTATGCTGGTCTATCTCAAAAAGAAGAAATTGTTTGCATTCAAGATTTCCGGTTTCGATAAGTCCGACATACTTTCTTTGGTTCAGAAAGCGGTTCCCTCGGTTATCCAGCAAAGCATTCCGGCGATCAGTACAACTTTTCTCACAGCTCTTGTCAGCACCTACAGTATAACTGCTATCGCTGCCTATGGAGTTGCAGGGAAACTGGAGATTATTGTCTTTTATCCTGCTATGGCTTTGAATATGGTTTTGACAACCATTATCGGACAGTGTGTTGGCGGAAAGAGATATGATCGTGCCAAGGATTATCTAAAATACGCTTTGGGGTATGGATGTGGACTGCTTGTAATCCTCTCAGTACTGGTGATCGGTTTTGCAAGGCAACTTTCTGGCCTCTTTGTAAAAAGCAGCGATGTAGCAGCTATTGTTGGAACTTATTTTCTGATCGTCAGCGTTGGTTATATTCTGAATACGGTCACGAACTGCTATTTGGGTTTACTCAATGGAATAGGAAAGCCCTCAAAGAGTATGTTCCTGATGATTTTCTATTACATCGTAGTTCGTATGCCTCTTGCCTATCTGCTTTCTTATCTGGGTTTTGGTTTGAATGGTATTTGGTCTGCAGTGCTAGTCAGCCATATAGTAGCCAGTGTAGCAACGGTAATTACGGGAACGGTCCTTGTAAAGAGGAATGAAGCCGTATCGGCAAACGACAAATCACAGAGCGGTTGAATAGATGAAACAATATTCCAACAGATTTGAAGCAGTGGGACAGAATGACCGATACTGCAAGGTGGTTTTAAGGCATGAAGCAATCAACTATTTTAGAGAATTGCAGCGCCGTCGAAAATATGAAATTTCTCTGGAAGAACTGTCCCCGGTATACTTGGACACGCTATCAGTTACGGACAGCTATCCTTACGAAAGCCACATATTTCATTTTTACGGCTGTGATCTACGGATCGATAACGATCATGTGGCTGACACTTTTATCAATCTGCCGGAACAGGAGCAGCACATTTTGATTCTGCGCTATGTGTTGGGACTGGCTGACGGAGAGATTGGACGTTCGGTAGGAATGTCCAGAAGCGCAGTGCAGCGCCACAGAACAAAAACACTGAAAACTTTACGAACACAGTTAATGTCCGCCATGATAGAGGAGAAACAATACGAATGAAACAATCAAATTACCAGAAGTATGGGCGGTTAACAGATGATATCATTGATGTAGCCTGTGCTGGTGATGCCACAGCAATTGACCATGTTCTGCGCCATTACGACAGATACATTAACAAACTCTGCACTCGAAATCTTTATGAAAAAGATGGTTCGTCCTGTGTTCGGGTGGATGAAGTCATGAAAAGCCGTTTGCAGGCTAAGTTGGTGAACGCCCTCGTAGAAAAGAAATAGCAAAGATGGAGGAAGCCGTCAAGGGCGTGGAGCGTTCATCTCGACCCTTGACGGCTTCCTCCATCTTTGCTGTATGGTAACCAAGCGGGCGCAAGCAGAAATCCGCTTGCGCCTGGTGGTTTATTCACATCTGCGTGGCTATCAGATATTCTTACCGTTGAAAATGCGCTTAATGCATGGACGCTAATACTGTATTCCTAAAAGTTAATTTCAATTATGTAAATTTCGGGCCACAAAAAATCAAGGCTCTGTGCCGGAACAGAGCCTTGATTATCAGTTAACCGCGATATTTTTCGCGAGGAATTCGCAGGCAGAACGCCTTGAGCCCATATTGTGAAGCCCAGATGCGCACGCCCTTGCGAGTAATGTACGGAGTGTATACCAGTACATATTCTTTATCCATAGGGCGGTCACCTCCTTTTATGAAGGCTCCTCTTGAAATCCGCGACAAAGTATGGTACATTTTAATGTGTAAATCATGCACCCCGGCATACAAGTCGGTGGAGTCTGTGCTGCAACACAGATTCAAGAGGCAGATCACCTATGGGTGGTCTGCTTTTATTTTTCCAACTCTTCTTTTAGGTTGGAAATAAAAGTAGGTAACATATTTTGAATATAAAGTGTGATGAAATCCAAATCTTTTTCGGTCACATCTTGCGGAATCACAACTTTTGCTACAGATCCTGAAAGAGTTGGTATTGTAAAGCAATATCCTGGCTGATCTGTTGGCAACAAGACATCCGCTTTAGCCTCAGTAATAGCTTCGCTTTCGTGAGCATCTCTAGTAGGACTTACTTCTTCAAGAGAATCAACGTTGCCTTCATCCGACTCTAAAAGAACGATCCCGTTTTTCAATATGCCAATCTGTTCAGAACTTTCAATAAATTTTGCAGCGGCAATGTCTTTGGCACTTTTGGTTAGATTGTATTCCAAAAGAAGTATATTTCCAAGTTTATCAGGACTAGGAAGTGCCTGATTTTCGTATCTTTCGACTATCTTGCGATATAGTGGAGCAGATAAGAAGCTTTCCAATACAGCTTGCTTCATATCCGATTCATTAATTGAATAAACAATCCTCTTAGCAAGCTCTGTTGTTTCAACAGCTCCGCTCGAACCTCGAATCAGTCCAAACTGTTTTGCAGTACTGATTTTTGATTTAAAGGAGTTTGTCTTAACACTAGTTCCGAGAACACTAGCTATGGTGCTTACCGATACACGTTTTCCACCAATTTTCACGATCTCCTTAACGAAATCTATAATTTCGTTAATAGAAAACATTGGGTATAGTGGGCTTCTTTCCTTCACTGTTTTTTCAACTGGTTGAGTCATATGGAACCCTCCTTCCCTTACGGTGAACTAATTATAGCATCGTAATTCGCTCATGTCAACACTCAAACTAAATTAGATTTGCATTATATCATAATTTGAGTTTTGATACTTTTGCTTTTGACTCAAATTGAGAGGCTTATGTTTTGCGAATCATCAAAGTGCAAGAATACAAAACGTATGCTATTGACAGAATGCACTCAAGCATTCTTCTTTCTTGGTTGAAGACAGCTATAGTTATTTGCTGTTCGGTAATCAAGTGGGCGCAAGCAGATAATTGCTTGCGCCCACTTGATATTATGGTGTTTGTATCTACGCATTTAGATAGAAAAAGATCTGATGCTGCCGAGCTTTTCAAGTCCGATTAGCGTGCTGGAAGTACCTTACCATTCTTATCCTTGTAAATACAGTTTTAAATGCGTAGAAAAGAAAACCGACGTGCATTTCATTGTGAAATGACACGCCGGTTCATTTTAGCACCCCTGTTTGTCAGCCGTTAAGTTAATATGTTTTTGATACTTCCTTATTGGCGTTCATCAAGCCCCGCGCCCTCTTTCCTCTGCAAGGTGTGTCAATCCATATCGCGCTCGTAGCTCAGCACATCGCCGGTATTGGCGTCTATCTCATAGTTATATTCCGTCCAGCCCACTTTCCACTCCACTTCGTACACGGCGCGGCCATGCTCATAGTCAAAGCCTATCTCCATACGGCTGGCATCCGCCTCTGCCACACCGGCGTGCTGCAGGGCGATCTGCTTTGCCTGGTCTGCCGTCAGGCTGGCGCCGCTGGCCGTCCCCGCCGCGGGGGCAGTGTAGTATTCGGCGTCATAGTCATACGAGAGAATATCTCCCGTCACCGCATCAATATCGTAGTCGTATTCCGTGCTGTCCTTATAAAATTCCACTTCATATTTCCAGCGGCCGTCATCCCAGTCGAGGTGGGTGCGCACAAAGTTGACGCTTGCTTCGTCCAGCCCCGCGTGGGCCAGAGCGGCCTGCTGCGCCGCTGCCTCGCCGATATAGCTGCCGGAGGCCGCCTGCGCCGTCCCATTGTAGTATTCGGCGTCACGGTCCATAGAGAGCACTTCGCCCGTCAGCGCGTCGATGCTGTAATCATACTCCTCGCTGCCCTTAATGAACTCCACGTCATATTCCGCGCGGCCATCGTCGTAATCCAGCCGCACACGCAAGAACTGCACATCGGCCTCCGCCACACCGGCATGCCCCAGTGCGGCAGCCTTGGCCTGCTCCTCGGTGATATAATCGCCGGAGCTTCCGGCAATACCCGCAGATACATTGCCGGAGGGGGACGCCACAGGCGCCACAGCCGAACCGGCAGGTGCAGTGCTGCCCGCCGCAGGTGCGCCGCCGCACCCGGCCATCAATGTCAGGCAAAGGGCCGCAGACGCAGCCGCCAGCATATACTTCTTATTCATCTTCATCCGCATCCTTTCTCAGGGAAAATGTTTGCAGGCGGCGCTTTGCGCTGCGCCTGTTTCTGTTTTGCTGGCCTTATTGTATCCCCCTAAAATTAAAACAACATTAAATGATAGCAGTTCTCAAAAAATAATTGCAAAATATTTTACTGCAAAGCCGCCTCTGCTGCGGGCGGCATTTTCAAAGTGCCCCGGCCGGCTGGGCGCCGGGGCCGGGGCATTTTTGCATGGGCACCATGCGCCTTATCTCTTTTTCTCACTCCTGCGGCACGGCCTGACAGGGCAAGGTAAAACTGAACTCTGCCCCTTCGCCCTGCCTGCTGCGCACACTCACTGTACCGCCGTGCGCCTCTGCAATCCATTTCACCATGGAAAGGCCGAGCCCCGCCCCGCTTTGGCCGCGGGCAGGGTCTGCCTGCCAGAACCGCTTCCATACCTGGTCCAGGTGTTCCGGCGCAATGCCCGGGCCGTTATCCTGCACGCTGCCGCAGATAAATGCGCCCTGCTGCTTCAGCGTCACTCTGAGCCAGCCGTCCTCGCGGCCGTACTTGATGCCGTTTTCCATCAGGTTGATGAGCATGCGCATCAGCATGGTCTCATCCCCCTTCAGTATCAGCCCCGGCTCTATCTCCGTCTGAATGGCAATGCCGCGCGCATCGGCGTTTTCCTGCTGCTGTTCTGCCACCATGGCCGCCAGCTCGCTCAGGTCCACTGTTTCCAAATTCAGCTTTTTGTGGCTCTTATCTGCCCGCGCCAGCATCAGCAGCTGGGAAATAAGCCCCGCCATTTTTTCGGTCTGTGCCAGCACCCCGGCCAGCGCAGCCTTCGCCTCCTCCAGCGTTTCGGCGTGGGCAAGGGCATATTCGCACTGAGAAATGATGATGGCCGTGGGGGTGCGCAGCTCGTGCGAGGCATCGGAGGTAAACTGCTTTTCTGTTTCAAACGCCTCTTCCAGCCGGGCAAACATTCTGTCAAATTCAGCGGCCAGGGTATATATCTCGTCGCGCCCTTCTCCCAGCGCGATGCGGCGCGAAAGGTCGTTGCCCTCGCTTATCTCACGCGCCGTCTGTGTAATGCGCCGCACAGGGCGGAAGGCCCGCCGCGCCAGCACATACCCGCCCACGGCGGCCAGCAGCACAAAGAACGGCAGCACCACCAGCGCCAGCCGCAGCAGCGTGAGGATGGTGGAGTCTGTCTGGTCAGCCGCAGCCACGCTGCGGATCCATACTGTGCCGTAGCCCGCAATGGCCTGCTGCGCATCATACACATACCACTGCCCCCCGGCCCCCGGCAGCGTGCGAAGCTGGCCGTCCGCAAAAGCGGCGGAATTGTCGAACTCACGCGGAACCGCGCCGTACAGCGGAATGCCGCCGGAATCATAGACAGACAGATATACTCCGCTGCGGAAATATTCCAGATCATCGTCAATGTCAAGCGTTCCGCCGTCAAAATCTATCTCCCGCCAGGCCGCCTGCACCATGGCTGTCATCTGGCGCCGCGTCTCCTCCTGTGCCGTCCTGCCGCCCACATAGAACAAAAAGGCCAGCGACACGCAGGCAAGCAGCACCATCAGCAGGGTAAACCAAAGCGTCACCTTCATCTGGATTGTCAAGCGCCGCTTCATGGTTCCTCCCTCAGCACATAGCCGGCGCCGCGCACCGTATGAATCAATTTTTTTGAAAACCCATCGTCCAGCTTTTTGCGCAGATAGCGGATATACACATCCACTACGTTAGAGCCGCCCTCGTAGTCGTAATTCCACACATGGTGGCTGATTTTTTCGCGCGAAAGCACAATGCCCCGGTTTCGCACAAGATATTCCAAAATGGCAAATTCCTTGGAAGAAAGCGCCACCAGCACGCCGCCGCGGCAGGCCGTGCGGGCCGCACAATCCACCGTGAGGTCCGCCACGGTGAACACATCGCTCACGCTGGCGCTGGCGCGCCGCATCATTACGCGCAGCCGGGCCAGCAGCTCATCAAAGGCAAAGGGCTTTACAAGATAATCGTCCGCCCCGGCGTCCAGCCCGGTCACGCGGTCTTCCACACCGTCCTTTGCCGTAAGCAGCAGCACCGGCGTGCGGTCCCCCTTTGCACGCATGCGCCGCAGCACTTCAAGGCCGCTGACGCCCGGCAGCATGATATCCAGCACCAGGGCGTCGTACTCTGCCCCCAAAAGATGGTCCAGCGCGTCCGTTCCCGTAAAGCAGGCGTCCACACTGTAATGGGCCGCCCTGAGCTGCTTTGCCAGCAGGCTGTTCATGGCCTGCTCGTCCTCTACCACCAGTATCCTCATGCATATCACCTCAGTTTCAGCTTACACCGCCAACATGAAATATACATTAAATTTTTCAGCGCCCTGTTTTTTGAACCAGTGCGGGCGCCGCCCCGCGGGGCGCCCGGCTGCCCGGCTCTGCCGTTATTGTATCACACCCTCGCCCCGGTGCAAAGTGTATAGCCGGCGGCAAAGCCCCCTGCAAAGCATATTTGTACAAAATACGGCTCTATTTTCCAGATATTTTCTTTTTGCACAAAATAACAGCTCAAAATTTGTAGAATTCGTCTGTTTCTTCTTCAATTTATTTCATGTATTATGAAGACACAGGAATTTGCCTGCCCCCGGCAGCTCCCTTGCCGCAGGGCGGCTCCTGTTTGAACAAGCCATCTTCTTTTTTCACCCCCCTTCTGAATGGCCGCCCGCCCTGCCGCAGTTTGCCAGATGCGGCAGGGCGGCGTGCCGTTTTGAGGGTGGGCTGCCGCTCCGTTCCCGGCAAAAGGGGCGAGCCCTCCTGCACAGGCGCCGCCCTTCTCCGTCCCCGCTTGCAGCTTTTCTCCCACTGCTGCGCTTTCGGCCGCCGCCTTGTTCTCTCTTCAGGGCAGATAACATTCCGGGCCCCGCCGGGGCTGGGAAAGCAGAAATCCCCACAGGCCTGCCCGCCGATGGATAAAGGCCATGTGCTGGCTCCTGTATCTCCCGTGTGAAGCCGCTGCTGAAAAATGGCTTTTGAAGCCGGCGCGCTTGGCGCCGGGCCGCTGAATATGGCGGCCAGCGCCGCCGGCGCGCGCCTTCAACGCGGCGATATGCGCGAATTTACGCCATGCACCGGCTTTGACGGCGTTCAGAGCCTCTTGACGCTCTTCCATGGGCGGAAAATATTTCTTCCCGTTATACCCGTCCTTTTCTATCCGCCGGAAGCATTTGCGGGGAACGGCAGGCCCCCGTCCGGGACAGGCATCTTAAAGCGCCGCATGTCCGCAGCCGCAGGGGCACCGGAACAAAGCGTCCAGCCATCCATTCGATGCGGGTGCAATTTTCATCTGCTTGCAACGGCGCGTGCACCGCGCTTTTCCACTGCTTTCAGAAAAAATGCCGCACCGGGGCCGGCCCCGGTGCGGCATTTCAATTTGGTCAGCTTTCGCGAAACGGCAATCCCCGGCTGTGCCGGGGAGAGTAAAAGGCTCTCGCTGTCAGTTTCGGGCGAAGCGGGATGGTATTCAATACCAAAAAGATGCAGCACGTAATGGGAGAAATTCCGTTTACGTGGGGCGGGGCAAATGGTGCAGGAGACAGAGAGTTCCGTGCCTCCTGAGAGGCTTGCCGGCAGTATGCCCTTCCAGCCCCAGGCTTTGCCGGGGGCCTGACCGCGCCGGCGCGCCCCTTCACTGCCCGCCGAACAGGTAGCCATAATAATCCGTCTCAATGATGCGGGCCGAATATGTAAACATATCGTTCACTCTTTGCAGGCACGCATCCAGATATTCCTGCGTGGGGGCCTTGCCGGTGCGCTGGATGACAAGGCCGTTCGCCGCGTCGTAGAATATCTCGTCTGTAATAAAGCTTTTATCTGCAAACACCACGGTAGGCGCCGTGCCGCTGAACACATCTGTGCCCATCAGCAGGCGGGAGTCGTACTCAAAGCCGAACAGGTTCAAAAGCGTGGGCAGAATATCCAGCGAGGAGCAGACAGTATCCACCTTCACAGGCTGCTCCATCGTGGGTGTCCACAAAAGAAAAACGCTTTCATACAATTCAAACGTGCCGTCCAGGCTCTCCTCCCCGCGCAGCTCGGCATACTGCCCGTCCGTCAGGCCGTAGGGATAATGGTCCGGCGTGAGGGCAATGACGGTATTCTCCAGTGCGCCGGCCGCCTCCAGCTGTTCCAGCAGGCTTTCCAGGGCATATTCCAGCTCCAGGTTGCAGGCGATATACGCCTTTACCTCCTCGGAATACGGAAGGTCCTCCACCTCCTGCCTGTGCTTTGCGGCCATCATATTGCCGTCAAAGGTATAGCCCAGATGGCCGCTCACCGTCATGTAATACACATGGAACGACGGCTCGCCGGCATACATGGGCACGCTCTGCTCCATCATCTCCACGTCAGATTCCGGCCACTGCCCGGTCAGCTCCAGCCCATGGCCCTGCCCGTAATAGGTGTAGCCCATGGTGGGCATGGATTTGTCCCGGTTGTAATAGGTGTAGGAATGGTTATGAAAGCCGAATGTCTGCGCCCCGCGCTGCCGGAACAGGTTGCCCATGGCAAAGGGCATCTCATGGCCGATGATGTCGGTATAGCTCCATGTGCCGCTTTTTGGCACAAGGCTGGTGGTGGCGGCGAATTCACCGTCCGATGTGCTCACGCCCCACAGCGGCGTGTAAAAATGCTCAAACTGGAAGCCCTCTGCGGCCATCCGGTACAAAACGGGCGTGCGCTGTTCGTCAATCAGAAATTTGGAAAAGCCCTCGGCAGTGATATAGATAAGGTTTTTTCCCTCGAACATGCCCGTATATTCATTTTTGGAAGTGGGCTGTCTTTCACTGAAATAGCGGTTCATATCCTGCAGTACGGCATCTTCCTCTTCCAGGTCGAAGGCAATGTCCATCACATTCTCGCCGTATTCCCTGCCCGGCAGGCGTGCGGCGTCCGTCTGAGCGTCCTGCCCGGACGCCTGCTGTATTTCAAGCTGTGAAAGGTCTGCCCCTGCGGCCTGTGTGCCTGCGCCGAACACATCATATTTTGCGTTCAGCGCCATGGCGGGCACAATGCCAAGGCGCCGCGCACTGGGCACAGGCACATAGCCTGCGGTGAGAAGGGCCATGTCCTCCGCATTCTGCGCCAGCACAGCCGCCGCACACAGCGCCAGCGCCAGAAAGGCCGCCGCAGGCGCGCGGCGCGGCCCCCGGCGGCGCCTGCGCAGCATGACGCGCCGCGCCCAGGTAAACAAAAACACCGGCTGGGCTGCATACAGAATGAGGTAACCTGTGTTCTGCACCGCCTCGGCAACGGCGACACGCCAGAATTCCAGCGCGGCGCCCAGGCCCTGGGCAGAGCGCAGGAAGTACGGTGTTTGAAAAATATTCCAGTAGATGAACTGGGAAATATGCATGATGCTTACTGCGCAGCACAGCACAGCCGCCGCGGCAAAGCCGAGTGCCGGACGGCGCGGCAGGTTGGCGCACAGCGCAATGCCTGCCCCCAGCGCCAGCGCAAGCAGCGCCTTCTCCGCCGTGAGGGGAAGCGACAGCCCGGCGCAGGCCACCTGCTCGGCATACAGCGGGTAGACAAGGAAGAATACGGCCAGCCACCGCTCTGCCCCGCAGGTGAAAAAGCGCAGCGTATCGCGCATGCTTTGGCGCAGCTTCATGGGCACAGCCCCCCTTCCTGTTACGATATGCGCGCCGCGGGCGGCAGTATGCCCCCATCGGGCGCACCGGATACAAACCTTATCATATCGGAATTCGGCAAATTCCGCAAGGATATGTGCCGTTTGGAATAAAAAACTGTTTTCCCTTGTGCCGCACGCGCGCGCGTGATAAAATATCCCTGTTATCGAGCATTTCCGTTCATCAGTGCTTTTCAGGGAGGAACCGGTTTGGAAAACAGTGCTTTTTCACAGTTTGGCAGCCATGTATTTGATGACCGCGCCATGCGCGCGCGGCTGCCGCAGGAAGTTTACCAGTCGCTGCGGCGCATCCGCGACGAGGGCGAGCAGTGGGACCCGCGGGTGGCCGACGTGGTGGCGGACGCCATGAAAAACTGGGCCATGCAGCTTGGCGCCACACACTACATCCACTGGTTCATCCCGCTGACGGGCGCGGGCGCGGGCAAGCACGATTCCTTCATTGACGGCGTGCGCGAGGGCGAGCCCATCACCCGCTTTTCCGGCAAGATGCTGGCAAAAGGGGAAAGCGACGCGTCCTCTTTCCCTTCGGGCGGGCTGCGCGCCACCTTTGAGGCGCGCGGCTACACCGCGTGGGACCCGACAAGCCCTGCCTTTGTTCTGGGCACCACACTGTATATCCCCACCGCCTTCTGCGCCTATACGGGCGAAGCGCTGGATCAGAAAACGCCTCTGCTGCGCAGCATCCAGGTGCTGAACCGGCAGGCGCTGCGCGTGCTGCGCGCCCTGGGCGACAGCGAGACTGTCTCTGTGCTGCCCACAGTGGGCGCCGAGCAGGAATATTTTCTTGTGGACAAAGAGCTGTTCGACAAGCGCCTTGATTTGAAGGTATGCGGCCGCACGCTGCTTGGTGCAAAGCCCCCCAAAGGGCAGGAGCTGGGCGACCACTACTACGGCAGCATTTCCGAGCGCGTGCGCGCCTTTATGCGCGAGCTGGACGACGAATTGTGGCGCATCGGCGTGCCCGCGAAAACCGAGCACAACGAGGTGGCCCCCGGCCAGTACGAGCTGGCCAGCGTGTTCAGCACCGCCAATATCGCCTGCGACCACAACCAGGTGATGATGGAGCTGATGCGCAAGGTGGCGCTGCGCCACGGCTTCGCCTGCCTTCTGCATGAAAAGCCGTTCGCCGGCGTGAATGGCTCCGGCAAGCACAATAACTGGAGCCTTGTGACAAACACCGGAAAAAACCTTTTGAAGCCCGGCCGCACGCCGGAGGAAAACCCCGTTTTTCTGGTGACGCTGTGCGCCGTGCTGGCCGCGGTGGACCAGTATGCCGACCTGCTGCGCCTCGCAGCCGCCTGCCCCGGCAACGAAGACCGTCTGGGCGGCCACGAGGCGCCGCCCGCCATCGTGAGCGTATTTCTGGGCGAGGCGCTGACAGACGTGCTGCGCGAGATAGCCGAAGGGCACCGCCTGAAGCATGCAGAGTACGGCGAGGTGCTGGCCGATGTGCGCAGCCTGCCGCAGGTAAAGCGCGATGATTCCGACCGCAACCGCACCTCCCCCTTCGCCTTCACCGGCAATAAATTCGAATTCCGCATGGTGGGGGCAAGCCAGTCCATCGGCCTTGCCAACACTGTGACAAACGCCATTGTGGCAGACACCCTGGCGGCGTTTGCCGTGCGGCTGGAAAAAGCTGCGGACAAGGCCGCCGAGGTGCGCGCCATCGTGGCGGACACCTGGCGCGACCACGGCCGCATCGTGTTCAACGGCAACAATTACAGCGCCGAGTGGCGCGCCGAGGCCGCGCGCCGGGGCCTGCCGGATATTCCGGACATGGTGCGCGCCGCCGCAGGCTATATCACCGAGAAAAACGTGGCCATGTTCGAGCGCACCGGCGTGCTGACGCAGGCCGAATGTCATTCGCGCTATGAGATCACGCTGGAGAACTATGCAAAGCATATCCATATCGACGCCGCCACCATGCTGGAAATGGCCGGCCGCAGCATCCTGCCGGCCAGCTACCGGTATCTGGCCGAGGTGGCGAAGGCCGAGCGCCTCACCGAGCAGTGCGGCTGCGCCTGCGCCAGCGCCAAGGCCGCGGTAGAAAAGCTGTGCGTTTCCATTGATGTGGCCGCCGGCGCGGCCGAAGCGCTGCGCCGCGCGCTGGAGGCCATCGACACCGCCGGCCTGAACGAGGGCGAGCGCGCCGGCCGCTGCCGCGGGATGGCGCACCGCGAAATGGCCGCCCTGCGCCGCGCCGTGGACGCGCTGGAAATGCAGCTTCCGCAGGATTTCTGGCCCGTGCCGGATTACAGCGCCCTGCTGTACGACCTCTGAGCCGGTTTCCATCACCAGCCCTTTGCATTTATATTCCGCCGAATAAAGGGAGGCGCACGCTTCCATGGCATTTTATCTTATCACTTTCAGCCCTACAGGCGGCACGCGCAGGGCCGCCGGGCTTTTTGCACAAAGCTTTTCAAAAGAGCGCCGCTTTGTCGATTTGACGGACAGGGCGTTTGCCTTCTCCGGCATAGCTTTTTCAGAGCAGGACATCTGCCTTGCAGCGGTTCCCGCCTACGGCGGCCGCGTGCCGCGCCCGGCCGCTGCACGGCTGGCACAGATGCACGGCGGCGGGGCGCGCGCCATTCTGATGGCCGTATACGGCAGCCGCGCCTATGAGGACACGCTTGCCGAGTTATATGACCTTCTCACCGCCGCAGGCTTTCGCTGTACAGCCGGTGTAGCGGCTGTGGCGCAGCACTCTATTTTCCCGCAGTTTGCCGCCGGGCGGCCCGACGCAGCGGATGCCGCCCAGCTTGCCGCCTTTGTCCGGCAGGTGCGCAACGTGCTGGACGGCGGCCCGGTACCCTGGCCTGTTCTGCCGGGCAGCAGACCCTACCGGCCTCTGGGGGTAATGGACCTGAAGCCGCGCGCGGGCACAGGCTGCACCTCCTGCGGCCTGTGCGCCCGTCAGTGTCCGATGGGCGCTATTCCCCTGCACGCGCCCGCGCAGACGGACACAGCCCTTTGCATTGGCTGCATGCGGTGTGCCGCCGCCTGCCCCGCCCACGCGCGCCGTGTGGACAGGGCCGCCCTGACAGGGGCGCGCCAAAGGCTGCAAAAGGCATGCGAAGCCCGCAAGCAGAACGAATTGTTCCTGTAAGGCGAAGCGCGGGCTTCATAACCTTATCAAGAACGGAAAGTCCCCTGCGGCCGCGCCGGTTTCGGCCTGGCCGCAGGGGACACTTTTTCTGCTCACGGCTGCACTTCATGCACCTTGTAAAGGCTGCACGCAGTGTAGTCCTTTTGTTTTTCCATCTCCACTTCCATGCCGTAATGCTCGCGCAGGAAGGCCTGCTTGGTACTGACATACACAGAGTCTACCAGATAGACATTGCTGCCCGTGATGCCGCGGTACGGGTCCTCTACTCCATAGGCCGCCAGTGCTTCCACGCGGTGCGGCGCACCGGAGAGCCAGCCGCCCAGCTCCACTATATTCGAGAAAAAGCCTGCCGGGCGCGGATGGAACACATCGTTGCCCGCAAGGGAATCCAGCGTTTCCACATCCATCAGGTATAAATGCTCCTTGTCCGCGCTCATCTCATGGTATTCGGGACGGTCGGGACGGTCTATGCGGTACTGCTGCATATCCGTGCGCAGCTGCATGAAATACGGCAGGCATACCACGCATACGGCTGCCGCGGCAAAGCCCAGCGCGCGGCGGCCCGGCGCCGTACCGGCGCGCACCGTCATGCACATCACGCCGAACACCACAGCCGCCAGTATCATGGAAAACTCTACATGCCGCACAAACCGCCCCTGATACAGCAGATAGAACACCTCCGCTCCAAACACGGCCATGGTGCTCAGAAATGCCAGCCTGCCCTTTTTTCCGGCAAAAAACAGCCAGGCCAGCAGCACCCCGCCGAAGGCCAAACGGTACGGCCTGCCTGCCAAAAGGCCCGCCAGCGTATATACGGTGCTTTTGGCCGTTTGCACAAGGCCGGCCTGCGGCGCATTTTCGCTCAGCACATTTAGCGCCTGCGGCGTAAACACCTCCGGCGCGTAAAAGCTCCAGCTCTTCAGCATATCGAAATCGTTTGCCGAGTAGCCCAGCGCCTCAATCTGTGTTTTATCGGTGTAGGAATAGATTTTGAAATCGGAAAATTCCGTGCGCGCGGCATTGTACTCGGCAAAGCTGCGCCAGCCTCCGGTGGAATAGGCGGCCATATCCGCAGCCTTGGCCGCCCCCACCAGAGCGAACAGGGCCGCGGCAGTCGCCGCGGCGCGCAGGCGCGCCTTTTTATCCAGGCAGAGAAAGCGCCACAGCAAAAGCGCCGCGGCAAGGCCGCCCACTGCAAAAAAATTCTGAAAGCGCACCATGCTGCCCAGCACGGCCCAGCCGAGGCCGGCCGCAGTGCGAAGGCTCCAGCTGCCGAGCTCCGCCGCCAGCAGCGCCAGGCCCGCCGTCAGGTACAGGGCGCTGTTTTTTGTGTACTGGAAGCTGTTGAACATGTCCACCCCAAAGGCCAGCAGCGCCCCGCCGTACAAAAGCAGGCCGCGCTTTGTGCCAAGGCGCTCCATACACAGCGCGCCCAGCAGGCCGAAAGCCGCCACATTCGCCGCCACCTGCAAAAAATAGTACCAGTTCACATTTGCGGCCAGCGCATAAAACGGCTTCAAAAGCCAGCCCAGCAGCACGTTCACATACACAAGATGATGCGTATCTTCGCCATAGGCGCCCATGGCAATATTGGCCAGCTGGGCATCGTCGTTCAGCTCATACCGCAGGCCGAACACCGCCCATGTGGCAAAAAAGCAGGCCAGCGCCAGCGCCATGGCCAGCGCAGTGCGCCGCCAGTCCTTCTTTCCCCTTACAAAATTCATGTGCACGATTCTCCTTTTTATTCTGGCCGCAGCCTAACTGGGCAGGCCGTCAAACGGGTCCTCCGGCCTGGGCAGCCCCTCCCTGCTGAAATGCCTTCGGGCCAGCACCAGCGCCGCCCCGGCCAAAAACACAAGCTGCACCGCAAGCGCGGCAATGGCCGCATAGGTGGTGCCCTGAAGCGCCCAGCGCTGGATAAACGGCGCCGAAACGGCCCAGGCCGCTACAATGCCGCACACGTTTGCCGCAATCAGCGCCTTCATACAGCGCATCACCGTCAGCACCATGCTGTAAAACAGCACCAGCGCTGTGAGCACCGCGCTCACCACCATGGGGGCCAGCAGCTGCTGGTAAGCGCTCATACCGCTGCCCACGAAAGTGTCAAGGCCCCATGCGCCCAGAAAGTGCGCCGCCAAAAGCCCTGCGGGCAGAAGGGCCAGCACTACGGCCTGTACGCCCAGCACCGCCTTCCAGAAGCCCTTTTTGTCCTTTGCCGCATAGCTGTCTGTAAACACATTGATGAACGGGATAAACAGATAGGTCGCGCCCGTCTGCAAAAGCAGCACAGGCTGCGTCACCGGCCCGTAAATGCCGATGGCCCCGTTACCCAGCTGCTGCTGCAGCACGATTTTCGGCAGGCTGGCCGCCGTGGTGGAAAGCGCCGTGTACACCGCCAGCGGCGCGCACTCAAAAAGCAGGGCCCGCACAGCGCTTTTTTCCACCGGCTGCGGGCGGTAAAGCCCGCGCGACACGCGCATGGTATAGGCACAGAACAGCGCAATGTTCACCCCCAGCATCAGCGCCAGCGTCAAAAGCAGGCTGTGCGTGGCCGCCAGCACGCCCACAAATACCGCCAGCGTCACGAGGCCGCGCAGCGCATAGGTCTTCCCCACAAGGTCCAACCGGCCCGCCTTCTGGCTGATAGCGTTGTACACATCTGTGACCGACTCCACCATGCGGTATGCATGGTAAAGAAGGATGCAGGCGCACTGCAGCGCGCTGTATGCGTTTTCCGCGCGAAGGGCGCCCGCCAGCGTGAACACGATGCAGACGGCGCTGGCCAGCGCCACCGTATAGGCACGGCTGCGGATATAGCAGCTTTGCGCATATTTTTCATGTGCATCCGACACCTGGAAATTATACATGCCGTAAGAGGCAATGGAGAGGAAAATGCCCGTTGCGCTGACAGCCGTGGTAAAGATACCGGACTGTTCCGCCCCCGCCAGGCTGAGAATAAGGATGCCGAACAAAAAATGGCACACCATATAGACAATCTGGCCAAAGGTGTTCCATAAAAAATTTCTGCGAAGCTGCTTTGCGTCTCCCATTCAGCGCGTTCCCTCCTGAATTGATTTCTCTCCCAAAAGGCCCACTCCCAAAAACACACCTTTTCCGCCTTGACACCGGGACGCTCCCGTTTTATAACGGGACACAGATACAGCTATGCTATGGGAGGAATTGGCCTTGGGCGGGAACCCTGATATTTTCAAAATGACAATAGAGCGAAAAGGGAAAAAAGTTACCTTAAGCGGCAGTGAGGCGGACGTGGATGCCTTTTGGGGCCTGATCCGCAGCCATTTAAGCGAGCTGGACGGCGCCTGCACAGACGCGCAAGGCCCCCTTGCAGAAACAGCGGAAGATCCTTTGCTCGGCGCACAGGCCGTGCACACTGCTCCCAGCATATGCGGCGCCGCACCGGACAAGCCCGCACAGAAGCACCGGCCCAATACGGCAAGGGCGCAGGTGTCTGATTCAATTGGCCTGACAAGCGATCAGCAGCGAAGCCTGTACAGCTTCTGCACCCAGCATGGCCAGCTCACAAAAACACAATTGCTTTTGCTCATCATCTACTGGGCGGGGCAGAACGGAAAGCCCGCGATAAGCTGCAATTTTCTCGCAAGCGCTATGAGCTTTCTGGGAGAAAATTACGATCGAAGCCACATTTACTATATGCTCAAGAGTATGCGCAGCCGCAGCGGCTATCTGGTTTCTTCCGATCATAAATTTTCCATCACGGCACAGGGTGAAAATGCCATCATAAAGCTCATAACCGCCTGAGCAGTCATTGCTTTGTCCCGGCACGGGCCCCGCCCGGCCGGGACTTTTTGCTACTCCACCGCCTGTGCCCCGGAGAACACGCCCAGCACGCGGCGGATGGACGGCTCCTTCTGCACAAGGCTGTGCATGGCGCACAGCACGGCACCCGCCGAGGGTGCTGCGGGCACCGCGTCCGTCCGCAGCACCTCCTGCGCCAGCACGCCGGCGCGCGCCGACGGCACAGCCACCACGCCGTCCACAATATAGGGGTTATAGTTTTCCGGCACAAAGCCCGCGCCGATGCCCGGTATGCTGTGCCGGCCCACCACCCCGCCCGCAAGGGCCTGGCTTTCAGCGGGCTCTACGGCAATGACGCGCACATCCGGGTACCACGCCTTCACATATTCTCCCACACCCGTAATGGTGCCGCCGGAACCCACGCCCACCACGATGGCGTCCAGCTCGCCTCCGGTGGCCTTCACAATGGCCGGGCCTGTCACGCGGCGGTGGAACTCTGCATTGATATCATTGTCGAAATAGTTCAGGAAATACCCGCCGGTGCGCATGGCTACAGCCTGTGCGCGGGCAGAGGCGCCTGTGCGCCCGCCCGTGGTGAAGGCCAGCTTTGCGCCAAGCTCTGTAAGCAGCTTCTGTCGCGCAGGGCCAATGCTGCCCGGCACGCACAGCACAAGCGGATGCCCCGAATGGCCGCACGCAATGGCAAGCGCCACCGCAAAGGTGCCGGAGGAGCATTCCACCACCGGCTGGCCCGGCTTCAGAAAGCCCTTTTCCTGCGCGATGGCCAGCATGCCCTGTGCCAGGGCATCCTTGGCGGAAAGCGTGGCCCCGCCATAGGCCAGATATGCATACAGCGTGCCGGGCAGGCGGTGCCTTGCCGCATAACCGGAAAGGCGCACCACCTCGCGCGCATACAGCACTTCGTAATAGCTTTCATGGATGCCCATACGCCCGCCGCCTGCCTTTCGTTATTTTGCGCACGCCGAAAAAGGGCGCATGCGCCATGCACTTATTATACAGTATCCACAAGGCTTTGCAAAGCCGCTTTTTTCACTTGACTTTCCAAAGGGGCTGTGATATGATAACGCTTGTGTAAAGCGAAACGCTTTACACGCATCCCATCCAAAGGGGGCGCGGCACATGGCGAAGAAATGGGAGATTTCGTATCTGCTCGATTTTTACGGCGATGTGCTGACGGAAAAGCAGCGCGACGTGATGGTGCAGTATTACAACGACGATTACTCCCTGGCCGAGATAGCCGAGAACTTCGGCATCACGCGGCAGGGCGTGCGCGATGCCATCAAGCGCGGCGAGGCCACTCTGCTGGAGCTGGAGGAAAGGATAGGCTTTGCCGCCCGCTCGCGTGTGCTGCGCGAGGGTATCAGCCGGCTCGAAGCACTGGCCAGAGAGGTGCGCTTTTCCAACGCGGGCAGCTACAGCCCGAACAGCGCCGTGGCGCGCGCCGCAGACGAGATGCTGCGGGTGATTGATTCCCTTGGAGATGTGTGAAGCAAACGAAGAACGGGCCTTCGGGCCCTGCGGAAGGGGGCGCATGGTATGGCGTTTGAATCGCTGGCTTCCAAGCTGGGCGGCGTGTTCAAAAAGCTGCGCGGCAAGGGCAAGCTTTCCGAGCAGGACGTAAAGGACGCTATGCGCGAAGTGCGTGTGGCCCTTTTGGAGGCGGATGTGAACTACACCGTCGCCAAAGGGTTCATCAAAACGGTTACCGAGCGCTGCATGGGCCATGAGGTGATGGAGAGCCTCACCCCTGCCCAGCAGGTGATAAAAATCGTGAACGAAGAGCTCGTGGCCCTCATGGGCGGCGGCGAGGGCCCGGCGCGCATCCATATCAAATCGAAGCCGCCCACCGTCATCATGATGTGCGGCCTGCAGGGCGCAGGCAAGACCACGCACTGCGCCAAGCTGGCCAAGCGGTTTCTGAAAGAGGGCCACAGGCCGCTGCTGGTGGCCTGCGACATCTACCGCCCCGCCGCAGTAGAGCAGCTTTGCATCGTGGGTGCCCAGGCGGGCGCGCCGGTGTTCAGGCTCGAGGGGGAAAAGCCCGAGGACATTGCCGCAAAGGCGGTAGCCCATGCGAAGGACTACGGCAACGACATTGTCATTCTGGACACGGCCGGCCGCCTGCATGTGGATGAAGAGCTGATGGAAGAGCTGCAGCGCATCAAGCAGGCCGTCGCCGTGGATGAAACGCTGCTTGTCATCGACGCCATGGCCGGCCAGGACGCCGTGAACGTGGCAAAGGCCTTTGGCGAGAGCACCGGCCTTGACGGCGTCATCCTCACAAAGCTGGACGGCGACACCCGCGGCGGCAGCGCGCTTTCCGTGCGCGCCGTCACCGGCAAGCCCATCAAGTTTGCGGGCGTGGGCGAAAAGCTGGACGATTTGGAACCCTTTTACCCCGACCGCATGGCCAGCCGCATCCTCGGCATGGGCGATGTGCTGACGCTGATTGAAAAGGCGCAGAGCACAGCCGACGCCAAAGAGGCGGAAAAAACAGCCAGGCGCATGCTGGAGAATAAGTTTGACATGAACGACATGCTCGCCCAGTTTCAGCAGCTGAAAAAGATGGGCGGCGTGGGCGCCATGCTCTCCATGATGCCGGGCGTTTCCGGCAAGGTGGACGTGGACGCGCTGGAAAATTCTAAAGAGATGGTGCATATCGAGGCCATCATCCAGAGCATGACCCCGGCCGAGCGGGAAAAGCCGTCCATCATCAACCCCAGGCGCAAGCGCCGCATCGCGGCCGGCTCCGGCACGCGCGTGGAGGATGTGAACAAGCTGCTGCGCCAGTTCGAGCAGATGCAGAAGCTGATGAAGCAGGTGAAGCGCAACCCCAAAGGCTTTGGCCGGCGCTTCGGCGGCTTTGGCGGGCTTGGAAAATTCATGTAAAAGGCCCTTTTCTCACAGATAGTTCCGGCGGGCACGCCCCGCCGCTGCTATAATAAAAATCATGTTTTGTGTGTAGGAGGTGACAGCATGGCTGTTAAAATCAGACTGCGCCGCATGGGCGCGAAGAAGGCCCCGTTCTACCGCGTGGTGGTGGCGGATTCCCGTTTCCCCCGCGACGGCCGTTTCATCGAGGAGATCGGCTACTACGACCCCACGAAGGACCCGGCTGTTGTGAAGATCGACGGCGACAAGGCGAAAGCCTGGATCGCGAACGGCGCCCAGCCCACGGATACCGTGCGCGTTCTTCTGAAAAAGAACAACATTCTGTAAGGCTTTGAGGGAGGGTTTATGATGCAGGAGCTTTTGTTGGCGCTTGCCCAGGGCCTTGTGGAAGACAAGGCCGCCGTCCGTGTGACGGAGGACGAGCCCAATGAGGAAGGCGTCATCGTCTACCACCTCACCGTAGCGGAAGACGACATGGGCCGTGTGATCGGCAAGCAGGGCCGCATTGCAAAGGCCATTCGCGTTGTGATGCGCGCCGCAGCCGTGCGCGAAAACAAAAAGGTCATGGTGGAGATCGACGACTGATTTTCCTCATGCCGCAGCCAGTGAAAATGGCTGTCGCAAATTTCCCGGCTTCGGGGCGTTTGCGACAGCCATTTTTCTTTTACTTATTACTATGGTCCGTCAAGGGCTGCGCAGGCAATACTGAACAGTACATTTTACAAAATGCAGGCTAAAAAGCAGCTTTCCAAAAGCGGAAAGGAAATGGCAATGCTTATAACAAGCCTGAGATAATGCAGGCAGAGGCAATGGAACTTATGGAGGCGGTTTACATTATGGATACCGGACGGATAGGATGCTTGGCCTGTGGCGTTTTGGCTGTCCTATTTTTCGTTACAGGGGTACTGTTTGCAATCTTCAAAGAGAAAGCCTCCAAATTTGTTTCAGGCTTCCATTCTCTGCCGGAAGAAGAGCAGGGCTTGTATGACAAAGCTTATATTTCCCGTGATATGAGAAACCAGTGTTTTACGTGGTCTGCCATAATGATGATCGGGGCGGCGTCATCTTATTTTGCCGCACCGTATATGTCCATTCCTGTCTTCGCCATTTGGCTGATTTTGTTTTTTAAGAATGTCCACCTGGATTCTCATAAAGCATTTGAAAAGTATTTGCGGAGATAAATGCTGTTTATGGGAAAAAGATAAAAGCGTGAAGGATACGGCATTTCACAGCCAGGGTCTGCCGTTGCCTGCGGTATCAGCCGGGAGCAGTAGTAACCGTATCGAGAGCGGCCAAGCACATTCACGGAAGAACCAAAGCAGGAAATCACAAAACGGCTGGAGCGTTTCAGCACAGGCGAACCGCTGTTTCCGCCGATTGATTCCTTCCGTGTACGCTTCCCTGCAGCAGACGCACCGGCCGTCACAACAAACGCTCCGGGCATCAAGCCCGGACATATGCTCCATAAGGGCTGTGGGCGGCATGGCTGTAACGAACCATACATTTCAGGCGATACCACGGCGCCTGTGCCTTCTAGCCCTGTGCCGGGCATCCCGCCGGCGCTGAAAAGGCCGCCGGCAATGGAGAGCTATCTGCCGGCACAGGGGGCGCGCCGTCCTCCAGAAGGCGCAAAAATTCCTTTGCCGCGCCGGAAAGCTCCATGGCGCAAAGCCAGCAGGCGCCCACTGCGCGCGGCGGTATGGCCGGGCGCAGCCGCACAGGAAACACCGTACCGTCCGCCAGCTCTTTGCCGCAGAACTCCTGCACCACGCACGCCAGCCCGAAGCCGATGGCGGCAAAGTCCGGCAGAAGGCCGTGGGCGCCCAGCTCTATCTGCGGCGAAAGCTGCACGCCGCAACGCGCAAAAAATGAATCCACATAGCGGCGGCTGTTCGCCGCTTGCTCCAGCATGGCCAGCGGCTGGGCGGCCAGCTCAGCCGGGCTGAGCGTTTTCCCCTTCAGATGGGCGAAGGCGTGCCCTGCCACAAAAATATCGTGCACCTGCAAAATGGGCCGCACGCACAGCCGCTCGTTTTCCACCGGCAGGTTCACCACTGCCATGTCCAGCCTGCCGTCCAGTACCTTCTGCACCAGCTGCACCGAGGTGCGGTTCGTCACCTGCAGCTGCACGCCCGGGTGCAGCGTGCGGAACGCGCTGAGGAACGGAAGCAGGAATTCCTTGGTGATGGTGTCAGCCGCGCCCAGGCGCAGGGTGCCGGCCTCCAGGTTCTGCACGCGGGCAAGCTGCTGTTCGCCCGCCTCCAGCATGGCCAGCGCGGCCGAGGCATGGCGGTATAAAAGCTCGCCCTCGCGCGTCAGGCGCACGCCGCGCCGCCCGCGCACGAACAGCTTGGCCCCCGTCTGCATCTCCATGCGCTGCACGGCCTGCGAAACGGCCGGCTGGGTGAGAAACAGCCTGGCCGCCGCGCGCACAAAGCTGCCTTCGTCCGCCACCGCCACGAATACACGGTACAGCGAAAGGTCCGCCTTCATTTTTCTCTCCCCCTTTGCCCGCGGTATATGGAGCCACGCTCAACATAATATAAGAATTTCTTATCTTAATTATAATATATTTTAATTTTACTTATATCTATATTTGCATTATAATGAAAAGCGGCCCGGTGTGCAAGGGCTGTTTTGCCGTTTTCAAACTTCATTTCACCAGAAGGAGCAAACACATATGAGAACTGTCGGCACCACTTCCCGCGGCGTGCGCTGCCCGGTCATCCGTGAGGGCGACGACCTTGTCAAAATCGTTACCGACGCCGTGCTCGCCTGCGGCGAGGAACAGGCCATTGCGTTTCAGGATAAGGACATCGTGGCCGTCACAGAGGCCGTTGTGGCCCGCAGCCAGGGCAACTATGCCACCACCGATGCCATTGCGAAGGACTGCGCCGCCAAATTCGGCACCGACACGGTGGGCCTCACCTTCCCCATTCTCAGCCGCAACCGCATTGCCATTTGCCTGAAGGGCATCGCCAAAGCCTTCAAAAAGGCCTATATCCTGATGAGCTACCCCTCGGACGAAGTGGGCAACCACCTGTTCGACGAGGACCTTCTGGACGAAAAGGGCGTAAACCCCTGGAGCGATGTGCTGACCGAGGCGCGCTACCGCGAGCTGTTCGGGTATGAAAAGCACCCGTTCACCGGCGTGGACTATGTGGAATATTACGGCGAGCTGTTCCGCAGCCAGGGCTGCGAGGCAGAGTTCATTTTCGCCAACGACGTGCGCGCCATCCTGCCCTATACAAAGAATGTGCTGTGCTGCGACATCCACACCCGCCACCGCTCGAAGCGCCGCCTTCTGGCCGCTGGCGCGGAAAAGGTGCTGCTGCTCAGCGATATCATGACGGCCCCGGTGGACGGCAGCGGCTGCAACGAGCAGTTCGGCCTGCTGGGCTCGAACAAGGCCACGGAGGACAGCGTGAAGCTGTTCCCGCGCGATTGCCAGAGCTTTGTAAATTCCCTTGCCGCCAGCCTGCGCAAGGCCACCGGCAAGCAGATTGAGGCCATGATTTATGGTGACGGCGCCTTCAAAGACCCTGTGGGCAAAATTTGGGAGCTTGCCGACCCCGTGGTGAGCCCCGCCTACACGGCCGGGCTGGAGGGCCAGCCCAACGAGCTGAAGCTGAAATATCTGGCGGACAACGACTTCGCCTCGCTCTCCGGCGATGAGCTGACGGCGGCCATCAAAGACAGCATCTCGCACAAGGACGCAGACCTGAAGGGCCAGATGGCCAGCCAGGGCACCACGCCCCGCCGCCTGACAGACCTTATCGGCAGCCTGTGCGACCTCACCTCCGGCTCCGGCGACAAGGGCACGCCCATCATTTTCATTCAGGGCTATTTCGACAACTTTGCCAAAGAGGCAAAATAACACGCTGCACGCAAACGCGCCGCTTCCTGTGGAAAGGCGCGCTGAGGCAAGGAGCCATCAGTTTTGGCGCCTGATGCATGCAAAAAAGCCCGGCAATCCGTCAGGATTGCCGGGCTTTTTTACACACCATTCCTTCAAAACCGCCGGGCCGAAGCTGCCCGGCCCCCTGAAGCGGCAGCTTTGGATGCAGAGCCGGGAGGCTTTCCGCAGGCACCCTTTGTAGCTGTGAAATTAAATCTGAAGAAGCCGTGCGCAAAAATTGCCTTTCGGGGACGATGTTTTTTTGTGCCAGCGCGCCTAAGCAGCGCGTTTTTCAAAAAAGGCCCCTGTTATATTTTATCTGCCCAAACAGCATCATGCAAAGGCCCCCTGCAAATGAAGCAATGCCTGGGACCATGCCTGCAAACGAAGGCACAGCCACACCGGGCACCGCAGAAGCTGTTATTCCCGCACCAATCACGGCCATTGCCTTGCCCATGATAGCCGTATATGCCTTTTTGTCTTCCTGCCTTACCTTTCTGTAATGATAGCCGTGTATGACCTCGATTTCCCCTTTTTTCCACAATAAAAAGCCCAAATACAGAAACAGAAGGCTGCAGCCTTCCGCAATAAGGAAAAAAATAATATTATCCGTATTTTAGCCTCCCTTCAGCCCGTGCACGGGTCAGGCCCTTACAAAAGGCTGGCCGCGTGCAGCACCAGCGCCAGCGCGCTGTGCACGCTGGCTTCGCCCCAGCCCCTGTCGGAATGCCCGGCGGCGGCAAGGCTGTCGGCCGTATACAGAAGCTGGGCAAACTGCACGCCATGAAACCCGGCGCATGCGGCCAGGGCGGCACATTCCATCTCCACCACAGCGCAGCCCTCCTGCCGCCGGTAGGCCACAAGGCCGGGCGTCTCGCGGAAAAAGCCGTCTGTCGTCCATGTACGGCAGCGGCGCACAGGCACGCCGAAGCACCCGGCCGCCTGCTCCAGTGCGCGCAGGGCCGCCTCGTCCGTCTGCACCCAGCGCGCAGGCGGCAGATAGCAATAGCTCGTCCCCTCCGCACGCAGCGCGTGCGTGGGCAGAAGAAAGGCGTTTTCCGGCAAATCCTCCAGCGCGCCGCAGCTTCCGCCCGCCAGAATACGCGTGCACCCGCAGGCAATAAGAAAATCCATGAACTGCGCCGCAGCACAAGCGCCCAGCGGCGCGGCCGCAAGGCATATATCCACGCCGTTCACCGGCACACGGTAGACAGTGAATTCTCTGGTAATGGTCTCGAACTGCCCCAGCTCCTCACAGGGGTGCCCGATGTGGTGCGCCGCATACAGCCTGTGTGCCCGAAGCCCGCTTGCAAATTCCTCCACACCCTGCCGGTGAAAAAACAGCACCGCGCGCGGCGGAAAGCGGTAGCCCTCGTTCCGGTTCGGCTTCACCATCACCTCGCGGGAATCGTCATATTCCAGCACAGGCCATTCATGCTTTTGTATCATGCTTCCTCCTCACAGGGCGGCGCGCTGCCGTAATCGTCCAAAAAGCTGTGCGTGCAGCCCCTGTGCGTCCAGCCGGGCAGAACGTTCAGGTTCACATTGTGCAGGCTGTGGAACACGTTCACATCCCCCTGCGGGTTCATGGCGCGGATAGCCGCCACCAGCGCCTTTGTTTTCGCACGCGCGCCGTGCAGGGCGTCCTCCCCGCGCCTTTCCGCCTCTTCCGTAAAGCGGCAGGCGCAGCGCAGAAACGAGAGGCCGTTATAGCGCTGCCAGGCGATAATATCCGCCTCGCGCACAAGGTACAGCGGGCGGATGAGCTCCATGCCCGGATAATTGGTGCTGTGCAGCTTCGGCATCATGGTGCGAAGCTCTGCCCCCCACACCATGCTCATCAGCGTGGTTTCTATCACATCGTCAAAATGGTGCCCCAGCGCTATTTTGTTACAGCCCAAGGCCTGCGCATTTTTATAAAGGTGCCCGCGGCGCATGCGCGCGCACAGATAACACGGGTTTTTGTCCACGTTTGCCACACTGTCGAAGATATCCGTGCAAAAAATATGCAGCGGCAGGCCCAACGCCGCGGCGTTGCGCTCGATAAGGGCACGGTTCTCCGGCAGGTAGCCTGGGTCCATACACAGATATTCCGCCTCAAAGGGCACATCGCTCACGCGCTGCAAATGCTGGATGCATTTTGCAAGAAGAAAGCTGTCCTTCCCGCCGGAGATGCAAACAGCCACCCGGTCGCCTGCATTCACAAGGGCATAGTCCTTGCACGCGCCGATAAAACGGTGCCAGATGGGCTTTTTATATTTTTTGATAATACTGCGCGTCACAGCCGCATCCTGCGCGCAGGCCGCACCGCCCGCCTCAGTCATGCAGCGCCAGTGTGGCCAGCACACCGCCGTCCAGGTCTTTCAGGGTGAACACGCCGTCCTCGTACACCATATAGCCGCGCACGCCGTCTCCCTTTGGAATGGACACGCTGCCGGGGTTCAGGAAATAATAGGCCCCTTTGTCCTGCGCCGCACGCACATGGGTATGCCCGTGGATAAGAATGTCGCCCGCCTCCAGCGGCGGAAGGTGCGCTTCATTCCAAATATGGCCGTGCGTGATGAACGCCATGCGCCCGTCCAGCAGAAGCGGGAAATATTCCGCCATCACCGGAAATTCCAGCAGCATCTGGTCCACCTCGGCCTCACAGTTGCCGCGCACGCACAGAGGCCGCGGGCGCACGGTGTTCAGCAGCCCGGCCACCTCTTTTGGAGCATAGCCGTCCGGCAGTTCGTTGCGCGGGCCGTGGTACAGAATATCCCCCAAAAGCACAAGGCGCTGCGGCGCCTCCTCTTTCATGCGGGCCAGCAGCTTTTCTGCATACAGCGCCGAGCCGTGGATATCGCTTGCAAACATCAGCTTCACGGAAATTCCCCTCTCCTGTCTTTTCCATATCCTTGCGCAGGGCGCGGCAGCCGCCCCCCTGCATATGGATACTATATCAAATCGGCACCGTTTTTTCAACAAAGCGCCCCCGGCACCGCGGGGTGCCGGGGGCTTGCGCATTATGCCGCATGCGGCGCGCATCAGTCAAATTCCGGATTGAAGGCGTAGAAGTTGCGGGAGTTCAGTGTTTCCTTGATGCGCTCCAGCGCCTCGCCAAAGCGCTGGAAATGCACAATTTCGCGCTCGCGCAGAAAGCGGATGGGGCGTATCACATCCGGGTCGTCCACCAAACGCAGAATATTGTCATAGGTGGTGCGCGCTTTCTGCTCTGCCGCCATATCCTCGCACAGGTCTGTGATGGCATCCCCCTTCGAGGCAAAGCACACCGAGGTAAAGGGCTCGCCGCTGGCGGCCTGCGGCCAGATGCCGGTGGTGTGGTCGACAAAATAGGTGTCGAAGCCCTGTTTTTTGATTTCTTCTGCCGTGAGCCCCTTTGTCAGCTGGTACACGATGGCGCTCACCATCTCCAGATGGGCCAGCTCTTCTGTACCTATGTCTGTCAGCAGACCGGCCACGCGCCTATCCTTCATGGTATAGCGCTGGGAGAGATAGCGCATGGAGGCGCCCAGCTCGCCGTCCGGCCCGCCGTACTGGCTGATAATCACTTTTGCCGCGGCTGCATTCGGCTTTTTGATATGAATCGGGAATTGCAGCCGTTTTTCATAGCTCCACATAATTCACGCCTCCGTTTCCCAGGGCCACGGGCCCTGCACCCAGTTCCAGGCGTTTTTTCCGCCTGCACTGTAAAAATCCACCGGGCCCACGGCCGCCTCATACGCCTTTACAGCGGCATCGCGCTGTATGCGCAGCTCCCGATATGCCTTCAGCGCACAGGTATTCGTGGGATGGGTGTCCAGAAACAGGCGAACCTCATCCATAGCAAAGCTCAAGGCTTCCAAATCGCCGTGCACATTCTCACACATGGCGTTCGCCTCCTTCCCACGGGCAGAACGGCAGGTCCAGCGCCTGAAACAGGGTGCCGCGCTGCAGCGCCTTTTCCAGTGGGTACAGCCTTTCAAATCGCTGCATGGGCACAGTGGCAATGGCAAGCGGCAGTTGGTTCATTTCGTTCATACTGCAAAAGCTCCTTTCTTTTTGTGTGCAGAGGGGCAGGCCCCTCTGCTGTATGCTATTCGCCCGCAGGGGGCCGTGCCACCGGCGCTGCGCGGCACGGCGCCTGTGTAGGTGCCCAGGATGCTTTCCAGCGAAATCAAGCAGCAAGCATGCGAACTGCATCGCCCAGGCGGGCAATAAAATTCAAAGCTGTCATTTCTATTGAAAATGATGTTTGATAAAGAGCGGCGGGCACGTCCTTCCGCCGCTCTTTTTATTTTATCTTTTAAGTTCTATTAATTAATGATAAACATTAAAAAATTATTGACAAATGAATATTCAGTTGTTATCATGTGTTTCGAGGTGATTTGTTGTGAGAATGCTCAAAAAGCTTATTGCTCCCTCCATCGCAAAGCCTGTATCCTCTTTTATGAAATTTGTCTGCTATTTTGTGATATTGTTTTATATATTGTGCTTGACCTTGAGCTTTATGGGGCGGCAGACCTTTTTTCTCCACACAAGCACAGGGACATATGAACGCGCAATTTACGCAGAGGAAAACCATGCCCCGTCTTCCCGCAGCATGACTGTCCATACGGGCGATGATATTCATGTGCGCGCAAACGCCAATGACCAAATTGACCTGACCACACATCTTGGCCTTTCGTTGATGCACGCCGTCCACACAGTCCCCCTGATTTTCGCTTTCTGGCTTTTGAGCCGCGTATTTTCCAACATAAATAAAGGAGAAATTTTTACTGAGCGAAACGCCTTATATTTACTCTATTATGGAGCACTTCAATTATTCGCGGCCATTTTTGTTCCATTTCTAAAATTGTTCCTTTGCCATTTGGTCAACCTCATTTCCGACAGTCAAATATCCATATCAATAGGGCAGGGCATGCTCAAGGGCATTGTGCCGAATATCGCCTTTATTGTAGCTGCATATATAATTCATTATGGAATATATCTACAAGATGAGGTCGACCATACATTATGATTATCATTCGATTGGATAGGGTTTTGGCAGATAGAAAAATGCGGCTGAACGACCTTGCCGCCCAGGTCGGGATTTCCAATGTCAATCTTTCGTATCTAAAGACCGGGAAGGTCAAAGCCATCCGTTTCAGCACCCTTGACGCTATTTGCAAAGCATTAAAATGTCAGCCCGGCGATATTCTTGAATATACTGAAAATTAGCGCCGGGGCCGGTACACTTCATGCCTTGGAAGCAAAGCAAGCTCCCTTCCCTTAAAGGCGCGGTTTTCCGGCCTTGCCGCTTTTCTCAAAATGAGATGGCGCAGGCTGAAAAAAGGAAACGGACAAGCCGCAGCTTTGTCAATTCCACAACCGCCCTTGGCGATGATACCGGGCCCGCTCAACCGCCAAGACAGCATGCAGTCACTTAAGAGGGGAATTGTGCGTTCAAAGCTGCCATTGGCAGGCGGCCCGGCAGACACTTCAAAAGCAGAAAGCAAAACCGCGCGCAAAATGCGCGGCAGGCACAAGTGCTGAAGGGGAGCATTCCGGGCAAGCCTCTGAAAGAGGCCGCGAAATGAATTCTGCCCGCGTCATATGCCCCGCCGCACGGAAGGGCGCTGTTTTCCGCCCGGACGAAGGCCTTTCTGGTTTCAGCGGGCCGCTGCCAGCAGCCCGCTTTGCCCTGCGCTGGAGGCAAAAGCTTCTTACGTGCTGCCCCGCCGGCTCTGCCAGCGGCTTCCAAAATCAAAAAGGGCGTCCGAAAATTTTTTTCGGGCGCCCCGGCCGGCAATGGGCAAAGCAACCGCTTTCCTGCCCGGTGCAGCACATGTGCATCGCTGTTCTATTGTTCTTTGGGCTGCCGCTCCTGCTTCGGCGCGCCGGGCGCCTCAAACCAGAACAAGCTGCCCCGGCCCACCTCGCTCTGTGCGCCAAAGGCAAAGCCGTGGCGCACCAGAATGGCCTTGCAGATAGAAAGCCCCAGCCCGGAGCCCTGCTTGCCCGCGTCTGCACGCGAGCGGTAGTATTTGTCAAAGATATAGGGCAGGTCTTCCTTCGGGATGCCCGCGCCGTGATCTTCCACCTCCACACGCGCGCCGCCGCCTTTCGGCAGCACACGCAGCGCAAGGTAGCCATCCGCCCCCACATGGTGCATTGCATTGGCTAAAAAGTTGTGCACCACGCGGCTCAGAGCCTCCGGGTCTGCCATGATATCGCAGGGCGTATCCGCCTGTACGGTCAGGCGGCAGCCCGCCTTGGCACAGGCATCCTCATAGCGCTCTGCCACTTCCTCGCAAAGCTGCGCAAGGTCAAAGCGCACAGGCGACAGCCTTTCCGTGCCGCTGGAGACCTTCGAAAGCTCCAGCACGCTGTTCACAAGGCCGGACAGGCGGTCGGTCTCGTCGATAATGACATCCATCTGCGCGGTCCGCTTTTCGGCGTCGGCGCCGGTCAGGTCCCGCACCGTTTCGGCATAGCCCTTGATAAGCGTCAGCGGCGTGCGCAGGTCATGGCTGATGTTGGCAATCAGGTCGCGCTGCAGCTCGCTGGAGCGCGCCACCTCCCGCGTCATGGTATTGAAGTCCTGCGCAAGCACAGCCAATTCATCGTGCCCGCGCGGGGTGACGCGCGCGGAATAATCCCCCTTTGCCACACGCCGCGCCGCGCCCGAAAGCTCGGTGATAGGCCGGGCAAACCACCGGCTGAACAAAAACGCCCCCAATATGCCCGCACACAGCGTGACGGCCGCAATAGCGGGAAGCTGCATGCTGATGACGCTGCGCGCCTGCTCGATGCGCTCGAGGTCCGTAGAGACGATGACGCTGCCGCCGCCCGCAAGGCGGCGGCCCATCACCATCTGGCGTTGGGCGCTGGTCTGGTCTGTCAGGATGAAGCGCACCTCGCCCTTCTGGCGCACGGAAACGCGCAGCGCCTGGGCGTAATCACTGTTCCATGCGGGCTCGCTTTTTTCTCCAAACGCCTGAAAGTAAGAGGGATGGATAAGGCATTCGCCCGTCTGCAGCGCATGGAAGTGCAGCACAAGACGGCCCGAGGCGTCCGCCACTTCAAAGCATTTCCCCGCCAGAAGGCCTGTGTTCTCCTCCAGCCCCTCCAAAAGGGCGGCGTCGTCATAGCCCGCCTCGCCCGGCAGGCCCGCTTTGTCCAGCACAGTGCAGAAGGCGTTCAGCGTGCGCGTCAGCTCGCGCCGCACGCCCACTTCATAAAATGTGCCCAGCGAGCGCACGCCCAAAAACCATACAAGCCCCAGCAGCACGGCCACCATCAGCACGATAAACCCCATCAGCTTGGCGCGCATGCTCCAGCTTCGGGGCGGGCGCGGGCGCTTTGCCGCATGCTCCTTCTGCTGTGTCATACGCCTGCCTTCGGCTCAAATTTATAACCCACGCCCCACACGGTAGTGATAAAATCGCGGTATTTGCCCAAATGGCCGCGCAGCATTTTCACATGGGTGTCCACAGTGCGGTCCTCCCCGAAATAGTCGTAATTCCACACCTGCTGCAAGATTTTTTCACGGCTGAGGGCAATGCCCTTGTGCGCGGCCAGAAACACCAGCAGGTCAAACTCCTTCGGCGTAAGGGCCACGGCCGCGCCGTCTATGGTGACGGTGTGGCTGGCCGTATCTATCACAAGGCCGCCGAAGGCAAAGCTTCCGGCATTCTGGCCGTCGCGCCGCATGGTGCGCGCCAGCACGGCGCGCACACGGGCCACAAGCTCCCGCGGGGAAAACGGCTTCACCACATAGTCGTCCGCCCCCGCGCCAAGGCCCTCCAGCTTATCGTATTCCTCGCCGCGCGCGGTAAGGATGATAACAGGCACATCCAGTCCGCGCAGGCGCAGCTCCTTCAGGCACGTCATGCCGTCCATAAACGGCATCATCACGTCCAGTATCACAAGGTCTACACCGCCTGCGGCCACTGCGGCCAGCGCCGCCGCGCCGTCCGACGCCTGGGCGCACTGGTAGCCCTCATGCTCCAGATGCTCCTGTATCAGTTCACGAATGCGCGGCTCATCGTCCGCGATGAGTATTTTTGCCATGGCGAAGCCCTCCCTGCTGCCGGTGCCCCGGCTGTTATGTATCCGGGCGGAAAAACGGCACGCCGCACGGTTCGTCCAAGGTCCTGCGCATATGCCGGAGTCTTTCCGCACCCTAATACTACCTGTTCGATATGTCTAAATTGTGAAAACGCGCCCGATTTCCCCGAATTTGTGAAAGAAAACACTTTACCCGGGCGCGGCACGGCTGTACAATAGGAAAGCAAAGCGGCGCCGGAGGGCTGCGGGCCCGGCAGCGCCGCACTTTGACAGGATGTGGGGGAACAGAGATATGGAGCTTTTGATATGGTGCATCGGCGTCCTGTTGCTGCTGATATGGTTCTGCGTAAAGCCGGGGCGCTTTGCCGCCGCGCAGGCGGCGCCCTTTTACGGCGTGAACCATGCGCACCGCGGCCTGTATGCACAGGACCAGAGCGTGCCGGAAAACAGCCTGCCCGCCTTTGCCGCCGCCGCAGAAAAGGGCTATGGGATGGAGCTGGATATCCAGCTTTCCCTGGACGGCGAGGTGGTGGTGTTCCACGACGACACGCTGGCGCGCATGTGCGGCATAGACGGGCGCGTGGATGCCTTTCCGCTGGCCCGCCTGCGCGAGATGCCGCTGGCCGGCACGGCCGAGCGCATACCGCTTTTGACCGAGGTGTTCGACACCGTGGCCGGCAAAGCGCCCATCATTATCGAACTGAAAACCGGCCCGCGCAATGAAGAGCTTTGCCGGAAGGGCCTTGCCCTGATGCGCGCCTATCAAAAGCAGTACGGCGGCGCCTTCTGTGTAGAGAGCTTTGACGCGCGCATCGTGGCCTGGTTCCGCAAAAACGCACCCGACATCCTGCGCGGCCAGCTCACCGATTCACCGCGCACGCTTGGCTCCGGCCGCCCTGTGCTGGATTTCATTGCGGGCAACCTGCTTTCCAATGTCATTGCGCGGCCCCAGTTTATCGCGCACGGGCCGGGCCGGAAGACGGCGCTGGCCCGCTTTGCCGAGGCCTGCGGCGCCATGCCTGTCTATTGGACGGCCAAACCCGGCGACGATGCCGCCGCGCTGGAAGAGTATTACGACGCGGTGATTTTCGAGCATTATGCCCCGAAGCCCAAATATAAATGAGGCCGCGCGCATGAAGGTTATCATCTCGCCCGCCAAAAACATGGTGGAGGACGCCGACACCCTGCCCCCGGCGGGCATGCCCGCCTTTCTGGCGGATGCGGAATATCTGGCAGGCGTGCTGCGCGAAATGCCGTATGAGGCGTTCCGCCGCATGATGGGCTGTTCAGACGCGCTGGCAAAGCGCGCCTTTGAGCAGTATGCCCGCCTGCAGCCCGCGCATGCGGCCACGCCGGCACTGCTGGCATACGACGGCATCCAGTACAAATACATGGCCCCGCAGGTGTTCGAAACGGGATATTTTGATTATGTGCAAAGGCATGTGCGCATCCTCTCCGGCCTGTACGGCGTGCTGCGCCCTCTGGACGCCGTGGCGCCGTACCGCCTTGAGATGCAGGCCAGGCTGTGCACACCGCGCGGCAAGAACCTGTACGAATTCTGGGGTGCGCGCCTGGCGCGGCAGGTGCTGGAGGGGGAAAGCCTTCTGATAGACCTTGCCTCGGACGAATATGCCCGCGCCGTGCGCCGCCATCTGCCGCCCGGCACCCGGTGCATCAAGTGCGTGTTCGGCCAGCTTTCCGGCGAAAAGGTGGTGGAAAAGGGCGTGTATGTAAAAATGGCCCGCGGCGCCATGGTGCGCTGGATGGCTGAAAACAGCGTGAACAGCCCCGCACAGTTAAGCGCCTTCTGCGAGCAGGGCTACCGCTTTTGCCCCACCCGCTCCAGCGAAACGGAATATGTGTTTTTGAGGCCGGCGCCGTGAATCGTCAGACCAGAAAGCAGCCGGATAGTCAGGCCCCCCGGCACAGCCGGGGGCTTGCGTAAGCCCTGGAGGGGCATACTACCGGCAAGCCTCTCAGGAGGCACTGAATTCTCTGTCTCCTGCATCACCTGCCCCGCCTCCCGTAAACGGAGTTCCTCCCATTACGCGCTGCATCTCTTTGGTATTGAGTACCATCCCGCTTTGCTCGAAACTGACAGCGAAAGCCTTTTTACTCTCCACGGTACAGCCGCGGCTTGCCGTTTCGCTAAAGCAGACCAATTCAAAGGCCCATAACCCCTAAGAAAGGAGTTATGGGCCATTGTGTTCCATTCAAGCCGCCCTTGGCCCGACCGTGCACAAGCGCGAGTATTTTTATCGAAAGGCCGTTCAAAGAGAAAGCTGATCAATAGCCAGCAAAGCATTGGCGTAAATTTCCACCATGTTGGTCAGAAGCTCAATGCACATGCCTTCATTGGGCTGATGCCCCCCGCCGAACCGGGACGGCATGCCCGGCATGCCGGGCCCAAAGCCCACAGCATTGCTTAATTTCCGGCAGTATGTCCCGCCGCCCATTACATAGGGCTCGGCCGGGGCGCCGTATACATCCTGATACGCACGAAGCAGGCAGGGTATGGCAGGGTGCGTGGGCGGCGTATAGCATGGCGGGCTGTTGTGCAGGTGCTCCACGGCAAAGCCCGCTGCTGCACAGCATTCCTGCAGCTGGGCCTCCAGCTTTTTCACATCAGCCTGTATGGCATAGCGCACATTAATATTCTGCACAAGCCGGCCTTTTTCCAGCCGCACCATACCGCCCACATGCGTTGTTTTCCCAGAGATATCATCTGAAAAATCAATATTCAGCCCTTTGCCATAGGCATCGGAAAAGGCTTCGGATAAAAACCTCACAGCCCGCTCGGCCGCACCAGCCGCGAGATGATGGCGCCAAAGAAAATCAGCCAGCTTTTGAATCGCGTTTTCCGTGCCCTCAGGGAAGGCGGCGTGCCCGGCAATACCGGAGGCATCCAGACGGACACAGTCCCCTTCCTTCCGGCATGTAATGTCACCGCACTGTTCGGCCAGAGCCTTTACCTCCCGGTAAGACAGGCCGCTCAGCACGGCCCATGCAGAGTCCGGCACCGAATTGGAGGCAACGCCGCCGGAAAATTCAAGCAGATTCGACCCGGATACATCACACACAAGGTCTGCAGTTAACGCGCCCTTTTCCCCACAGCAGACAGGGAAGCTTACATCAGGAACCAGGCTGAACACCGGCTGAGGCTCATGGGCTGTAAAGTACTGAACATCGGCCATGCCGTCTTCCTCGTTACACCCCAGATAAAGCTGGATGCTGTGTTTCAGCCGCGCCCCCTGCTCACGCAGGCAGCGTATGGCATACAGGGCCGCCACCGCCGGCCCCTTGTTATCGCTGGCGCCCCGCCCCAAGATATACCCGTGCGATACAACCGGCTCATAAGGCGGGGTATCCCAGCCTCCGCCGGCCGGCACCACGTCCAAATGGCCGAAAAGGCCAATCGTTTTATCCGTTTGGCCCTTCCAAACAGCAATGCCGCAGTGACGGTCTATATCTTTTGTCTCCAGGCCATATCCGCGGCAAAGGGCCAGGCCTTCATCCAGCACTCGTGCACACGCCTCGCCGTAAGGCGCCTGAGGCGGGCCGCCGCTTTCCGATACGCTTGGGATACGCACCAGGCGCATTACATCCTCTACCATTTCGTGTTCATGGTCACGTGCCCATGCACGGACGGCCTCTTTTGATATTGTATGCATCATTTTACCAGCTCCTCTGCACGAATACATGCTACCTGATGGCCCGGCCGCAATTCCTGCAGTGTGGGCGCCTCCCGCCTGCACTGCTCTGTGGCATAGGGGCACCGCCCCGCGAAGCGGCACCCGGCCGGCGGGTCGAATGCGCTGGTGACATCTCCCTTCAGCAAAATGCGCTCCCGCTTGACGTCCGGGTCTGGAATGGGGATGGCCGACAGCAGCGCCCGGGTATAAGGGTGCAGAGGCTCTTTATACAGGGCATCCTTATCTGCAACTTCCACAAGGCGTCCCAAATACATGACGCCGATTCTGTCGGAGATATGCCTGACTACAGAAAGATCATGAGAAATAAACAGGTATGTCAGGCCCTTTTCCCTCTGAATACTGCGCATCAGGTTCAGCACCTGCGAGCGCACGGATACGTCCAACGCTGAAACCGGCTCATCGCACATAATGAATTCCGGCTCTAAAATCAAAGCGCGGGCAATGCCGATGCGCTGGCGCTGGCCACCGGAGAATTCGTGAGGGTAACGGTTCAGGTGCTGGCTTCCGAGGCCCACATATTCCAAAGTGGATACCACTTTGTCCATGCGCTCCTGCTCGGTTCCAATTTTGAACACATCAAGGGGTGCCTTGACAAGGTCCAAAACTGTCATGCGCGGGTTCAGGCATGCGTAGGGGTCCTGGAATACAATTTGCATTTTGCGCTTCAAAAGGCGCAGTTCTTCCCTGCTGCGCCCTTCAATCGGTTTGCCATGATAAAGCACGCTGCCGCCAGTGGGCTCGATCAGCCTTAAAATCGTGCGGCCTAAAGTGGATTTTCCGCAGCCGGATTCGCCTACAAGGCCAAACGTTTCACCTGAATAAATGGCTAAATCGATGCCGTCTACGGCCTTCACTGCTTTTTTTCGGCCCGAAAAAAGGCCGCCGGAAGTAAAAAAATATTTTTTCAGGTCTTTTGTTTCCAGCAAGGGAGCGGTAATTTTATTCTCCATACTGCTCGCCTCCTTCATATTTCCAGCAGCTTACCAGCGTGTCGCCCACCTGATACTGCCCCGGCTGCTGGCGTTGGCAGACAGGCTTAGCGTAGGGGCAGCGGTCGCAGAAGCGGCAGCCCTGAGGCATGTCGTACTGGTTGGGAACATGCCCGCGTATTGTATACAATTCTTCAACCTCGGCATCCAGGCGGGGAATGGAGCGCAGAAGCCCCTGCGTATAAGGATGCAGCGGATTTTTAAATATAGCACGTGCCGGGGCGTATTCCACGCCTTTGCCGGCATACATCACCAGAATACGGTCGGCCATTTCCGCAACTACGCCCATATCATGAGTAATCAGTATGACAGCAGTACCCAAATCATCCCGAAGCCCGCGAATCAGCTCCAGCACCTGTGCCTGAATGGTCACGTCCAAGGCAGTCGTGGGCTCGTCGGCAATTAAAAGCGCGGGGTTGCATGATAAAGCCATGGCAATCATAATACGCTGGCGCATCCCGCCGGAAAACTGATGCGGATACTCTTTCATGCGCTGCTGCGGCGCAGTGATGCCAACCTTCTCAAGCATTTGAACCGCATGCTTCCATGCAGCGGCCTTATCCATTCCCTGATGAACCATCAAAGGCTCCGTAAGCTGGCGCCCGATGGTCATAACAGGGTTTAAGCTTGTCATGGGGTCCTGAAAAATCATGGCAATGCGGTTGCCGCGCATTTTGCACATTTCAATTTCGCTGAGTGATGTCAGCTCCTTGCCTTCCAGTTGAATAGAGCTGCCCGGGCAAATCTCACCAATCGTGGGCAGAAGCCGCATGATGGATAAAGAAGTGACGCTTTTTCCGCAGCCGGACTCCCCCACAATGCCCAAGATTTCCCCTTTATTGACGTCAAAATTTATGCCGTCCACAGCCACTACTGAGCCCTTACGGGTGGAAAACTGTGTTTTCAGGTTGTTCACATGAAGCAATGGTTCCATCTTTGACACCTCTCAGGTTTTTGTTTGCAGCACCGGCACATGCCGCCGTGAAATGCCCTGTCAAAGCCGCGCGAAGCTTCGTGCGGCTTTGACAGGGCCGGGGAGAAGCGGCCCTCCCCGGCCATGTTCACCTTTTACAAGGATAAATCAGTTCACAGTCCATTCCCAGGTGGCCCAGTTGAGGAAATTGGAATCCTCGGGTTTCACATTTTCTATCCGTTTGTTATACGCAAACAGCGTGTTGGGAGAATACAGCATGGACAGGTTGCAAATCTCGCGGAATTTCACCTGCTCTTCATCATAAATTGCCTTGCGCTCTTCAAAGCTGGTGGCTTCACGCCCCTTCTGCATCAATTCAAACAGCGTGGGGTCTGTAAGCAGAGAAAAGTTTGTAGAGCTGCCCGGCTCCAGCGCAGGCGTATGGTCGTCCGGGTCTGCGGAAGGCGTGGCACCAACCAGGCCAAAGTCAGTTTCGCCAGCCAGCATGGAGGACATCAGGGTGGGGAAATCCACCGTCTGAATTTTTACTTTTACGCCTACTTTTTCAAGATCCTGCTGCATCAAAACAGCACTGCGCTCGCGTACCTTATTGCCGGTGGGCACCATCATCAACAATTCACGGCTGGAATCCCACCCGGCATCATCCAAAATCTGCTTTGCCTGTTCTGGGTCATATTCAGGCGGATAAACCTCTTCATTGCAATAGGGGTGGTTGGGGCCCCAGGGCGTAGAGAGAATCAGCCCCTCGCCTTTCAACAGCTGGTCTACAATAGTCTGGCGGTCGATTGCCATGTCGATAGCGCGGCGCACCTCGGCTGTCAGATACTCACGCTGCGTATTGTATACCATATATTGATAAGAATAGTTTTCAATGGAAACGCAGTTCAGGTTTTCCTGCGCTTTTGCGGTGTCCCAGTCTTCCAGAGGGATAGCGGCCAGGCCGCTGCCCGCCAGAATATCAATATCGCCGCTCATCAGGCCGGCAACCAGGTTGGCAGACTGCACAACGCGGATGACCAGCTTATTGAAATCCGGCTTGCCCAGATAATAGTCTTCATTGCACAGAAGCTGGATTTCCTCACCGGCAATCGAACTGCCGAATTTGAACGGGCCGCTGCCGATGGGCGCCTCCCACAGGTCGGGGCCATTGATTTCCTCCACCGTCTTATCGGCCAGAATGTGCTTGGGCAGCACGAAGAAGTTTTTATTGAACACGCCCAGGATGATGTCCGGGTCCATGGGCTGCTTGAGGTTGAATTTCACCTTGTTGCCATCCAGCACTTCCACGCCGATGGAATCTTCGCTGAGCTCGGCGCCGCTGTCGTCTACGCCTTCAAAATAGCTGAGGAAAGAGCGTTTGGAAGAGTTGATAGCCGGGTCGCTGACGAGCTGGGCGGTAAAAGCGACATCCTCCGCTGTTACAGGCTCGCCGTCATGCCAAGTGGCGTTTTCGTTGATGGTGAAGGTGATGGATTTCTTATCGTCGGCCACCTCCCAGGACGAGGCCAGGCGGGGCTCGTTGGTACCGTCGCCGCGGTTCAGAACCAGGCGGTCATACAACTGGTCGAAAATGATATCGCCATAATTGCTGGAAGTGTTAAAGGGCATCAGCGTCTCCCAGGTAGAGCTGACAGCCATGGTGACTACCTTTTCACCAGATGTGTCCGACGCCCCGGACCCGGTTGCCGAGGCGGGCTGCGAATCGGTTGGGGCCGCCGGCGGAGCACACGCTGTCAGCAGAAACACCGCAAGCAGCAGGGCAGTTAGTAGCTTTTTCATGCAAATTTCCTCCTTATTGTACATGTATTGCTTGGCCTTTCTCCCAAGGCCGGGAATACGGTTGGAACCAGGCTTAGATTTTCATTTTGGGGTCCAGTGCATCGCGGACGCCATCGCCGAAGAAATTGATGCTCAATACGGTCAAAATCAGGCAGAGCCCGGGCGGCACCCACATCCATGGCCTGCTGGACAACACCGTGATAGATTGCGCGTCATACATCATATTGCCCCATGAGGCCTGCGGCGGCTGCACCCCCATGCCCAGAAAGCTGAGGGAAGACTCCATAATAATAGCCTGCGCCGTGCGGAAGGTTATGGCAATAAGAACCGGGGTGAACGAGTTGGGCAAAACGTATTTGACAATGATATCCAAATTTTTTGTTCCTATGGCACGGGCAGATTCTACATACTCTTTTTCACGCACGGAAAGCACGTTGCCGTAAATCAGGCGTGCAAACTGAGGCCAGCCCATCACGCCGATAACAAGCGTGACAGACCAGACAGACGGCCCGACCACAGCGACCAAAACAAGGACAAGAATCATGGCAGGGAAGGACATGAAGATGTCGGCTATGCGCATGATAATTATCTCTGGCAGCTTGCGGTAAAACCCGGCAATCAGGCCAAGCGGCACCCCCAGGCACAGGCTGATGAGGGTAGACAGCAAACCGACCATCAGAGAAACCCGGCCGCCATAGACCAGACGCGCCAGCAGATCACGCCCCACATCATCGGTGCCCAGCACGTGTTCAGCGCTGGGCGCTGCACCAAAAGCAATGGGGTCGGAGGTGTACGGGTCCAGATTCAAAAGCGGCGGAAGGATTAAAACCAAAATAATTTCTGTAAAAAGGATGATAAGGCCGGCTACCGCCAGCTTGTGGGCGGAAAAGCGTTCCAGCACGTTGCGGAAATATGTGGCCTTTACGTCGTTTCCCGCGCCTGTCTGTTTACTCATGCGCATATCTCCTCCCTTATTTGTAGCTGATACGCGGGTCCAGCAGGCCATAGGCCAGATCCACAACCAAGTTGCCGATCAATACAACTGCCGCCACCATGACGGTGATGCCCATAATAACGGGATAGTCACGGGCATTGATAGATTGTACCATCAGTGAGCCGATGCCCGGCCAGTTAAATATCTGCTCTGTGACTACGGCACCGCCCACCAGCGTGGGGATAGACATGCCGATTTCTGTTATCACGGGAATCAGGGCGTTGCGCAAGCCGTGGCGATAAACCACGGTGTTCCACCGAAGGCCCTTGCTTTTCGCCGTGCGGATGTAATCTTCGCTAAGAACCTCCAGCATACTGCTGCGGGTAAAGCGGATCCAGCTTCCCATCTGCTGAAAGGAAAGCACAACCGTCGGCATAATCATATGCCTGGCCAGCATGGCATAGGTACGCACACCGGTTGTGTCATACATGCCGCCCATCGGAAGAATATTCCATTGAACAACAAACAGATAGATGAAAATCAGCCCTACAAAGAAATTGGGCGTGGCGGCCGTCAGAAACGACAGGCCGGAAGCAGTGTAGTCCCAGGCAGAATAGGGGCGCTTTGCAGCCAGAATCCCCAGCGGCACCGCCACCAGAATGCTGAGCATCATAGAAGAACAGGTCAAAAGCAAAGTGGGGCCCAAGCGCTCGCTTATCATAGTAAACACCTGGCGCCCCGTGCGGTAAGAAAAGCCCAGGTTCCCCTGCAAAAACTGGCCCAGCCAGGTGAAGTACTGGATAATCACAGGCTTATCCAAGCCCAAAGCCACTTCGCGCCGGGCAATTTCCTCCGCAGTCATACGCGGGTCAGCCAAAAGCATATCCAGCGGGCTGCCGGGGGCCATAGAAGAAATGATATAAGCCAAGACAGTAATGCCAAAAAATGTCGGGATCGCAATCAGCACGCGTTTCAGGATATATTTAGTCTTCATGATTCCCCTTCTTTCTCCCATGCATTAGAGTCAATGCACCATCAAATCGAGAATGACGCGGTCTGTCTCCTGCATTCCGCGGCCTCCCAGCTGGCCTATTTTATGAATGGTGTCTTCGATATTTTCACTTATCAGGCCATCACCGCCTGCAAAATGCTTTCCCTCCAGGGCCAATTCATGGCCGAGAAGGGCGGCATCCAGGGCGGATGCAATTTTTGCCGCACAGGATGGCTTGGCCCCGTCGCACACAATGCCGGCTACATTGGCCAACGTGTTGGAAATGGTGAAGGCTATCTGCTGTTCGCTGCCGCCGCACAGCCATGTAACGGCGGCGCCTGCACCGCATGCTGCGCTTACGGCGCCGCAGAAAGCAGAGAGCCGGCCTATTTCATGCTTGATGTGAACAGCCGTCAAATTGCTGATAATCAATGCGCGCAGAAGCTGCTCATGGGACGCCCCCAGCGCGGAGGCATACTCCGATACAGGCATGCTGACAGTGAGGCCCTGGTTTCCACTGCCGGAATTGATGACAACGGGAAGAACACAGCCGCTCATTCGCGCATCAGAGCCTGCTGCCGCCATGGCGCGCGCCCGGGTGCGTATGCCCGAATCCTGAGCGAGCAGGTGGCGGCCGATGCTCAGCCCATATTCGCCTTTCAGCCCTTCAAGAGCTATGCGCGTATTGCAGGCAAGCTGGTTCTCCAATATTGGCGCCAGCGGCCCAAGCTCTGCCTGCTGCGCATATTCTAAAATCCCCTTCAAAGTCAGGCTGTTGTAATCTAAATTCCGCTCCTCATCCGGGCCGCTCTTTTCGTCCGCACAGGGCAGAGGCTGCGGGCTACCGTCCTTTTGCAATGCCGTGACATGGGTGTGCGCACCCTTTATCTCTGCAAAGGCCGTATGGCCGCCGCCCTGCATTACAATTTGAATCAGCAGCTTTTCAGAAGTATCCAAAAGCTCCACACTGCATATATTGCGCGCCAAAAGCAGGCGCACCTTGGCAAGCTGCGCTTCATTTACTGCATGCAGCACATTCAAACGGGCGGCTTCGTCACCACCCACGGCGCCAACGAGCGCGGCCACCGGAATACCCCGCAGCCCGCCGGTGGCGGGCACCACTACACTTTTGACATTTTTGATGATGTTTCCGCTGCACAGCACGCGAATCTTCTCCGGCTCACAGCCCAGGGCTGCGCGTGCCAGGGCGCTGGCATAGGCAATGGCGATGGGCTCGGTGCAGCCAGTGGCCATGAGGAGCTCGGCCTCCAGGATAGCCTGATAGCTGCGGCTGTCTTCCTGCGACAAGGGCTTCATAATTCTGCACCTCTTGCGTGTTCATTTGCGTAAGAATCCCTGTTCCATATATGCGATATCCTGGTGCAGCAGGGAAACAGCCGCAGCCTCGTCGCCGCTGCGCAGCGCCTGAAGAATCTGCTCGTGAGAGGACGCATCCGTGCGCCTATTCTGTTCCCAGCTATGGGTATAATACTGCAGCGCACCGCGGGAGAAAAAGCGCAAAATCCCCACAAGCGTTTGATAAATATACTCGTTTTGGCATTGCTTGCACAATAAAAGATGAAAGTTCATATTGTTGCGCCAATGGCGTACAACATCCTTTTCTTCGGCCAGGCCGTCACCCTGGCGCACATTTTCCTCCAGCGCTGCCATCTGCTCGGGCGTGATGCTGCGCATGGTTTTGCGCAGCGCGCTTTCTTCCACAATCACACGCAGTTCCTGCATATCCAGAAACTGATGCGGCGTAATGGGCACTACTTGATATCCGCACCGCGGGATATTCATCAATACGCCATCCCGGCACAATGTGACAAGCGCCTCACGGACAGGAGATTTGCTTACCCCGAATTTTTTAGTCAGGGTTCCCTCGTTCAAAACCGTGCCCGGCGGGTAAACGCCGCACACAATGTCCTCAAACAGCACTTCCTCTATTTGCTCTTTGATGGATTTTTTCATCTCACGATTCGGATATATCATCATAGGCTCTCTCTTCTTCTCTTCAGATATGGGCTTTTATTCCCGTGCCGCTTCTACCGCGGCACGAATATTGCCGTAACGCACGCCCGTGGGCAGCGTACAGTCAGCGCCCAGGACAAATTTGAACCGGCCGGCTTCCTGAATGGCCTCATGCGCCTGAAGGCGAATTGCTTCATCCGGCCCATCTACCAGAACAGTGCCCGGGTGGTTGGCAAAGCCGCCCATAATCGCACACCCGTCAAACAGCTTTCTGCCCTGTGCAAGTGAATAGCCGGTTTCATACACGCCCCAGTTCACTACATCAGATACAGCAGTATAGCCGGCGTACCGCTCCATATGGAGATTTTCCTTGCAGATATGCAAAATCGCGTAGCCGCCGGCGCTTTTGATTGCCTGCAGAATTTGAAGGTCAAATGGCCGGATGTATTCATCAAATTCCTCATCTGTAAAGAAGTGCTTTTCACCGCCCAGCGAGGCATAAAACACGCCATCCATACCAGCCTCTATATAGCTGCGGCCCAAATGGCACAGCACGTCCGCAATGCGCTTCATCGCATCCAGAACCGGGGCTTTGTCCTGGCGCAGATGCTCGCACAGCATCTGGCGAACCTCCCGGTAGCCGTAGCGGTGTTCAATGGGGTGGATGGCAGAGGCGCAAATGCCATGCAGCGTACCTACGCGAAAAGCGCCGGCGTCGCTGGCATCCAATACGCGCTTCGTCAACTCCATCTGGCGCACCATAAAATCGTCCTGCATGGTCAGGGCACGCACCTGCCTCCAGTCCTCCGGGCACTGAATAGGGCCCATGTCAGGCACCAGGTTCTCATTCATCAGTTTCAGGATATCGGTATCCGTCTGCTGGAAAAACTTCAAATGCTCCTGCACGGCATTTTCACCGGAATTCCGGTCTTTGGGAAAATGCATGGAAAAACATGACGGTACCGCATCCACCTCGCGCCCGGCTATTGCCGCAATCACACGCTCTTTCTTTGTCATTTTCAATTGCTCCTCATTTTGTTTTACTTTTGGCTTGCCGCCGGACAGAACAGCTTTTTGATATGCTCTTTAATCATATCAGTAACTATATTAATAATATTATCATGATTTTCTCACACCTTCAATTAGCATGGATTCACAATCTTTCCGTTCAAATTTTGCTGTTTTGTACAGATAAAGAGGCCATACAGCCGCTGCCTCCTCCCCTTGCAATCGTGATAATTTCCCGGCAGGTCAGGCGGAAAATCTTTCGCAATGTAACCTGCCCGGTAATCTGTCCATATGACATATTCATATCGCCTTGCACTCTTCCGCATTGAAATGATACCGGCTGCACAGCCCCCCCTCAAGCTACATTGCTGCGTGACGCTTCTGCCTTCCGGGCCGCTGTATGAGCCTCTTTTGCAAGGTATTGCGCCCGGCAATGCTTTGTGTCTAACACAAAAGCCCCCCTGTGCATTGCACAGGGGGGCTTTTGCCGGGGGAAGCGGCCCTTCAGCCGCCCACCAGAAAATCCAGCACGTCCCAGCCCGCATCCGTCTGGCTGCGGTAGAGCTCGGTATAGCCGCAGCGCGTGCAGCTTACGGTGATGAACTTTTTGTTCTGCACATCGAATATTTTGGCAAAGTTCCCGCCCGTGGCCTGGAACTGGTCGCTTTCATACTGCGTGTTGCCGCATTTGGGGCACACATACTGCATCTGCTCCATCTTTGTATCTCCTTTGTTCTGTTCTGCCGCCGGGGCGGCCTTTTCGAAAGTATAGCACCTGCGGTGCAGCCGCGCAAGCGTCACAGGCCCAGCGCGGTGCCCGCCACGGCGCCCACCAGACGCCACAGGGGTGTGTCATAGGTGCCGATAGCCTGCAAAAACACCACCACTGCTGCGCCCACGGCTGCAAAGAAACGGGCTGCTGTCAGCATGTGCGGCCCCCCTTCACTGCGGCAAGGGCCTGCAGGCCCAGCGCCAGGCAGGCGCAGCCCAGGCCGAAAAGGGCCCCACTGCCGCTGCCTATGCCCGCCGCAAAGCACAGGCTTGCCGCAGTCAGGCAGATAAAATGCTTTTTCTGTGTTCGTTCCATACGTTTAACCTCTTTTTGGGGAAGCCGTTATGCCAGGTTCAGCCGTTTCGTCAAAAGCCAGCGCGTCGCGGCGAAGTACACGGCACAAAGAATAAGGTTCAGAATGCAGAATATGCCCACGGCCATCACAGGGATGCGGTATGCGTCCAAAGTGGTGAGCGTCGTGATGTGCGGCGTGCTGACAAACAGGAACAGGCCGCCGCCCACTGTTGCCACTGTCCACAAAATCTGCAGCACCACGCTGATCAGCACATACATGCCGATACTGGCACCAAGGCGGCTTTGCGGCCACTGCATGCCCAGTGCACAGGCAAGCTGTACCTGCAGGCAGCCTGCGGCCATGACTATCAGCCCTGCCAGCACCAGCAGCGCGACGAAGCCAAAGGCAGGCGTCATATAGGGGAAGGTGCGCAGCGCGGCCCACAGCTCTGCCAGAACGGCGCCGCCCTCCATGCCGTTGGCCACCAGCACGAACGTAAAGATGCCGCCCACGAACAGTGCCAGGCTTGCCACAGACCACACCATCGCGGCAATAAGCTTAACTGCCATGTGCTGCGCCGGGGTGACGGGCAGCGAGAACCAGAAATACCCATCGTCGCCCAAAAGACGGTAAAAGCGCATGATGATGAGCACCTCGGTGACAATGACAATGGCCATCATGGCGAACACCGCCATCAGTGTGAGCACGCCCGAAATCGCGTCCAGAACCGTGCCGAGCTCCACCCTCACCGCGCCAAGGCCAGCCTTTGCGCCGCCAAACCGCCATGTCAGCCACACCATACCGCACGCTGCCAGCACCAGCGCCACAAACCCGCCGTACAGGGGCCCCAGGGTGCGGCCCGTGGCCTTGAACTCATGCTTCAGTAATTTCCCGAACATTTGAATACCTCCCGGAACAATGCATCCACACTCTTGCCGTTTTCCTCCCGCAGCGCGTCTACGCTGCCTGCCAGCGCCACGCGGCCGCTGTGCAAAAACAGCGCGTCGTCCAGCACATTTTCAATGTCGCCTATGAGGTGCGTAGAGAGCACCAGCGCCGCGTCCTCGGCATAGTTGCGGATAATGGTGGAAAGGATGTAATCCCGCGCGGCAGGGTCTACCCCGCCGATGGGCTCATCCAGCAGATAAAGCTTTGCCTTCCGGCTCATGGTAAGGGCCAGATACAACTTCTCCAGCGTGCCCTTGCTCATGGCTGAAAGCTTATCCCTCGGGCCGATAGAAAGGTCCGCCAGCATGGCGCCGGCCTTCTCTTCGCTGAAATCGGCAAAGAAATCGCGGTACAGCTCCATAGCGTCGCGCACGCGCAGGCTGCGCGGAAGCGCGGGCTTGTCGGGCAGGTAGGCCGTCACTGCCTTGGTGGCCGGGCCGGGCGCCCGGCCGCACACGGCAATGGTGCCCGCACTGGGTGCCAGAAGGCCCGCGGCCAGCTTGATAAGCGTGGTTTTGCCGGAGCCGTTCGGCCCCAGCAGGCCCACGATGCGCCCGGCGGGAATGGAGATATCCACCCCGTCCAGCGCAGGCCGCGCATATGCGGCCTTGCCGTACCGCTTTGCCAGGCCTTTGCAGGCCAATATCTCGTTCATACAGATCCCTCCTTGTATTCCGCGGCCATGCGGGCCGCCTCCGGCTGGGGTATGCCCAGCCGCCCCATGTTCTTCACATATTCGCCTGCGCAGCCCCGCGCCAGGGCCCGCTTCATTCCCTCCACCGCCTGCTCGTTTTCCGTCACCGTGCGGCCGGAGGTGCGGTGTGTTTCCACCAGGCCCTGCGCCTCCAGCTCGGCCAGGGCGCGCTGCATGGTATTGGGGTTCACACCCGCCTGGCCCGCAAGCTCCCGCACTGAGGGGATGCGCGAGCCGGGCGGATACTCGCCCGTCACCACTGCCGTCTGCAAATGTTCTACAAGCTGTAAATATACGGGCCTGTCGGCCCGGATGTCCCATGCCATGTTCTGCCCTCCTTTTGTTTTATTGTACTAAGTATCTAATACAATAATACATCCTTCCAGAAAAAAGTCAAGCCTTTTTAAAAAATTTTTTTGAAGGGCTGGACAAATGCCCGTATTCATGCTATAATTACCTTCGCTGCGGAGGAGTAGCTCAGCTGGTTAGAGCGCACGGTTCACATCCGTGAGGTCATGGGTTCGAGTCCCCTCTTCTCCACCACAAAAGGCCCGTGGAACTGACGTTCCACGGGCTTTTCTCATCCCTTCTGTTCACACCTTTGTAAAACATCATGCATCAAAGGAATATCTTGGAAAATGCGCAGTTATTGCTGTTGTCGTACAACAGTGTTTCATCTTATGTGGATGATTCTCTTCTACAATCCTATTGAAAATTTTTGTCAACCTGATAGAATAATATCATAGAAAAGCATAAGCTGAAAGTTTTGATACAATTTATGTGCATTCTCCACATCTTCAGGAGGAACCGTCATGCAACATGCTATTCTTCAGCCGTGTGCAGATGCAACCGCACAGAAAAATTACGCTCATACTGTTGAACGCCCTGTTTCTCTTCGGGAAATCACACCTTATTTAACATCCCATCAAAAAAGTCAGATATCTTCCCTGTATCCGGCAGGACAGTTGCGCATCTGGGGAATAACAGACGGCAAAAAAAATACAAACCGTTCCAAGTGGGAAAAGATATGCCCCGGCGATGTTGTATTTTTTGCGTGGGGCCGGGTATTGCACAGTTATGCGGCAATCACTGCCACACTGGACAGCAAAAAACTTTCAAAATTCCTTTGGCAGGATGATTCGTTCCACAACATTTATCTTTTGGGCGATTTTGAATGGGCTTCTATTCCTTGCACTGTTTTTAATAAAGCGGCAAAGTATAAGGAAAATTTTCTCCTGCGTGGTTTTATTGTCTTAAACAAAGAGCGCAGCTCACGGGTTTTAGAAGCGTTTTCTATCGGCGACAGCGTTTTCAGCGAAAGTATTTCCAGTTCAGACTGTAAGCGTTCTTTGCAAAAAATCTTAAAAAAAGATTCTTTGGATAAATCGACATTAAGCACCCGCCGTGAAGAACAAACACTTTTGCGCAGGATGTTGTTTGGAGGAAAACAGGAAGAGACTTGTGCATTGTGTGGGAAAAAATATCCTGTAAAGTTTCTCACTGCTGCGCATATCAAACGCAGAACAGACTGTTCGCTGGAAGAGCGAAAGGATGTTCCCTTCGTCGTTATGCCTGTTTGCAAATTCGGCTGTGATGAATTATACGAGAGAGGTTATCTCTTGGTAGAGGATGGAAAAATCAATTTAAATGAACAGCAATGGATAACTGATACAATTTTTGATTATGTCGAACCTTTTAAAGGCCGCCATTGCCCTTATTGGAATGATTTATCCAAGCGCTACTTTGAGGAACACAACGCAAAATTTAAAAAATGAAGGAATTTAAAAGTTTTTATAAGACTGTCAGCGGAAACGAAGGCAATAAATGCCGTTACCCTACACGTTTGGACACTTACGGCTGCGGTTGTGCGCATAACTGCAGCTATTGTTACGCTAAATCTTTGCTGGAATTCCGAGGATTGTGGCATCCGGAAGCGCCTCATGTAGCCGATTTGCGAAAAATTGAACGAATGGTCGCCCGCCTTCCTCAAGGTGCTGTTGTACGCTTAGGCGGCATGACAGACTGTCTGCAGCCCTGTGAGGAACAGTACCGCATTACATATGAAACGATTCTTCTTCTTAATCGCCACAAAATCCATTATTTGCTGGTAACAAAATCCGATTTAATTTCCTCAGATGAATATATAAGAGCAATGGATCCTGACCTTGCCCATATTCAGATAACTGTCACCAGTACAAGCGATTATCTGTCCCGTTCGTACGAGGCGGCCTGTTCGCCCTCCCGCAGAATTTCAGCTATAGAAAAATTAGAAGCGGCAGGGTTTGATGTACAGCTTCGCCTCAGCCCATTTATACCTGAATATATCGACTTTTCTCTTCTTGGCCAAATACAATGCCATAAGATTTTGGTAGAATTTCTTCGTGTCAACAGTTGGATCAAAAAATGGTTTGCTCTTGACTACACAAAATATACACATACAGAACACGGATATTCTCATCTTCCCCTAAATGAAAAAATACGCCAGATTGAACGCATTTCCGGTTTCCGCGATATCAGTGTATGTGAAGACTGTTCAGATGCATATCTTTATTGGAAAACACACGTGAATGCCAATGCTCTAGATTGCTGCAATTTACGTTTCTGAAGCCTCTGGACAGCATCTGCTTTATGTATTGTGATTTCAGAATATTTTACATAAGCCCCTGAGACAGCTTGACAGCATCCTCAGGGGTTTCTTTTATATGATAATTCTCATTTTTCACTGGCAGGGCGCAGAATATCCGCCAGCGTGACGCTGTCCAGATATTCGTTCACAAGGGCGTCCAGCCTGCGCCACACGGGAAGCGTGCGGCATTCGGCCGTGCGCCGGCATTGGGGCGAGCCCGGCTCCAGGCAGCTTACCGGTGCAAGGCTGCCCTCGGTAAGGCGGAGGATGCTGCCCAGCGTGTACTGCCCGGGCTGTTTTGTCAGGCGGTAACCGCCCCCCTTGCCCCGAAGGCCTTCCAGAAGGCCGTTTTGCACCAGCACCTTGAGGATGCTCTCCAGATATTTTTCCGAAATCTGCTGGCGCCGGGCTATCTCTTTCAGCGGGATATAGCCCTCGCGCTGATGCTCTGCCAGGTCTGCCATCACGCGCATGGCATACCGGCCCTTGGTGGATATCATCATAAAAAGGCCCCCTCCGCTTTTCTGTAAAGCCTATTATACAACGAGGTAAATGGGAATTCAATGCGCACCCCGGCAGAAAACCTGCCCGCTGACGCTTGACAAGACGGGCAAAAGGGCCTATTATTTCTATAAACCTACTTGTTTAATAGGTTTATAGAAAAACTTCGGCAGCCGCAGGGCCGCTTTTACCGGAGGGAACGGGATGGAAAGGATATATTCATCTGCCAGCCAGCTTATCGGCAGAACACCGCTTTTAGAGCTGACACACATGGCGCGCGAGGAGGGGCTGAAAGCCCGCCTGCTGGCAAAGCTGGAATGCTGCAACCCCTCCGGCTCTGTAAAGGACCGCATTGCCAAAGCCATGGTGGAGCAGGCCGAGCACCAGGGCCTTTTGCAACCGGGCGGGACTATCATAGAGCCCACCTCCGGCAACACGGGCATCGGCCTGGCGGCGGTGGCGGCTGCAAAGGGCTATCGCGCCGTTCTGGTGATGCCGGATACCATGAGCATCGAGCGCCGCAGGCTTTTGAGGGCCTATGGCGCCGAGGTAGTGCTCACGGAGGGGGCGCTGGGCATGAAGGGCGCCATTGCCAGGGCAAAGGCCCTTGCGGCACAGACGCCGGGCAGCTTCATGCCCGGGCAGTTTTCCAACGCCGCCAACCCGCAGGCCCACTGGGAGACCACCGGGCCCGAAATATGGCAGGATACCGATGGCTCTGTGGATATTTTTGTGGCCGGCGCAGGCACCGGCGGCACGATTACCGGCGCAGGCAGATACCTGAAGCAGCAGGCCCCGGCCGTGCAGGTGGTTGCGGTGGAGCCCGCGGCCTCCCCTGTGCTCAGCCGCGGTGTGGCAGGGCCCCACACAATACAGGGCATCGGCGCCGGCTTCGTGCCGCCGGTGCTGGATACAAGCATCTATGACGAAGTGATTGCCGTGGAAAACGAGGCAGCGTTTGACGCGGCGCGGCGGCTGGCGCGCTTAGAGGGCGTGTTGGCAGGCATCTCGTCGGGCGCGGCGCTGTGGGCGGCCCTGAAATTGGCCCAGCGGCCGCAGAACGAGGGCAAAACCATCGTGGCCCTGCTGCCGGACGGCGGCGACCGATATTTTTCCACCCCGCTGTTTGCGGAATAGGCGCAGGGCCGCACAGGCGAAAAAATTCGAGTGCCGCAGCGCAGATGCGGCAGGAACAGGAGGACAGTATGTCGGAACGATTGTTGGAGGTAAAGGGCCTTGCCGTGAGCGTAGAGGGAAAGCAGATTTTACACGGCATAGACCTCTGTGTGGAAAGAGGCGAAACACATGTGCTGATGGGGCCGAACGGCGCGGGAAAATCCACCCTGGGCAACGCGCTGATGGGCAACCCGCGCTATGAGATAACCGCGGGAAAAATTTTGTTCCGTGGCAAAGAGGTGCAGGAGGAGCCGGCAGACAAGCGCGCGCAGGCGGGCATGTTCCTGTCGTTTCAAAACCCGCTGGAGGTGCCCGGCCTGCCGCTGGGCAGCTTTATCCGCAGCGCGCTGGAGCAGCGCCGCGGCAGCCGCGTGCGCCTGTTTGAGTTCCGCAGAGAGCTGGAAAGAGCCATGGACCTGCTGCAGATAGACCGCGCCTACGCCCAGCGAGATTTGAACGCGGGCTTCTCCGGCGGCGAGAAGAAAAAGGCCGAGATACTGCAAATGCTGCTTTTGAAGCCCGCGCTGGCCATTCTGGACGAGACCGATTCCGGGCTTGATGTGGACGCCGTGCGCACCGTATCAGGAGGCGTGGAGGAATATCAAAGCTCCCGCCAGGGCGGGCTGCTCATCATCACACACAGCACACGCATCCTGGACGCCCTGCAGGTAGACCGCACCCATATCATGGTGGACGGCCGCATCGTAAAAACAGGCGGCGCCGCGCTGGTGGAAGAGGTAAACCGCAGCGGCTTTGAAGAATTTCTGGGCGGTGCCGCGCGGTGAGCGCGCCCGCGCCCGGAGGGAGGGAAGGACCAGTGGAAGAAAAAACTTATGTGGAGGATATAGACAGAAGTGTATACGACCTCCGCAACGAAGATGCGGACGCTTACCGCATCCGGGGCGGGCTCACCCCCGCCATTGTAGAGCAGATATCGAAGGAGAAGAACGACCCGCCGTGGATGCAGGTGTTCCGCCTTCAGGCGCTGCAAATATACAGCCGCATGCACACGCCGGATTGGGGCCCTGCGCTGGACGGGTTGAATATGGAGGACATCTCCACCTATGTGCGCCCCAACACCAGGATGAGCACCAGATGGGCGGATGTGCCGAAGGACATCAAGGATACCTTCGAGCGCCTCGGCATCCCTCAGGCAGAGCGCCGTTCGCTGGCGGGCGTAGGGGCGCAGTACGACTCCGAGCTGGTGTATCACAACGTGCGCCAGGAGGTGGCCGCACAGGGCGTTGTATACACCGATATGGAAAGCGCCCTGCGCGGCGAATATGCCGCCATGGTGAAAAAACACTTTATGAAGCTGGTGCGGCCAGACGACCACAAGTTTGCCGCCCTGCACGGGGCGGTCTGGTCCGGCGGGTCGTTCGTATATGTGCCGTCCGGCGTGCGCGTCACCATTCCCCTGCAATCCTATTTCCGTCTGAATGCGCCGGGTGCCGGGCAATTCGAGCACACGCTCATTATTGTGGACGAAGGCGCAGACCTGCACTTCATCGAAGGCTGCTCGGCCCCCAAATACAACGTGGCAAACCTGCATGCCGGCTGTGTGGAGCTGTTTGTAAGAAAAAATGCGCGCCTGCGCTATTCCACCATTGAGAACTGGTCGAAGAACATGTACAACCTGAACACCAAGCGCGCGCTTGTGGAGGAGGGCGGCACCATCGAGTGGGTGTCCGGCTCGTTCGGCTCGCATGTATCTTATCTGTACCCCATGAGCATCCTCAAGGGGCGCGGCGCGCGCATGGAGTTCACCGGCATCACCTTTGCCGGGCAGGGCCAGAACCTGGACACCGGCGCCAAGGTGGTGCACGGCGCGCCCGAAACCACCTCCTTCATCAACACGCGCTCTATCTCCAAGGGGGGTGGCATCAGCACCTTCCGCAGCTCTGTGGTGGTGGCGAAGGATGCGCACAAAAGCAAATCGTCCGTATCCTGTACGTCGCTCATGCTGGACTCCGCCTCGCGCTCAGACACCATCCCGGCCATGGATATCCGCACCCGGTATGCAGACATCGGCCACGAGGCCAAAATAGGGCGCATCAGCGATGACGCCGTGTTCTACCTGATGTCCCGCGGGCTGAGTGAGGAGGACGCCAAGGCCATGATTGTAAGCGGCTTTGCCGACAATGTCTCGAAAGAGCTGCCGCTGGAATATGCCGTGGAGATGAACAACCTCATCCGCCTTGAAATGAAGGGCAGCATTGGATGAGCACCCTGGAAATGGAAAGGAGGCTTGGTGCATGAACCAGGCAATCAATATGAAAGTGAACCGGCTGCCCGCCCGAACATGGAACTGGCTGCGCATGAACGAAAGCGTGCTGCACGGCGTGCTGGCACCGCAGGCCTGCGCGCTGCGCGCACAGGGCGGCGGCGGGCTGGCGCCGTTTGCACACGGCGGCGGGCCCTTTTCCGCCATGCCCACGGGTATGGGGCCGGATATGGCGCGCCTTGCCCGGCAAAGCGGCGCGCAGCCCCTGCGCCTGAAGGCACCGGCCGGGGCGCAGGCCGGCACGCTCTGGCTGCACGCCCCGCTCGCAGGGCAGGAGCACTGCTTTGCCGGCGTCCATCTGTGGGCCGCCGAAGGCAGCCGCATCACGGTGATAATGGATTATTCCTCTCCGCGCGGCGCAGACGGGCTGGCCGCCGTGCAGACCAAGCTGTATGCAGAAAAAAACGCCGTGCTGCGGCTGGTTCAGGTGCAGATGCTGGGCGGCGGCTTCACATTCCTAAACGATGTAGGCGCCGTGTGTGAGGAGGGCGGCCGGGTAGAGCTTTTGCAGCTTTTTCTGGGCGGCGAAAGGACCTATGCGGGCTGCGAGGTGCAGCTGGCGGGCGCCGAAAGCAGCTTTTCGGCAGACATCGGCTACCTTGGGCGCGCAAGCCAGGCGTTTGACATGAACTACAACGCCGTGCACCACGGGCCCCGAAGCCAAAGCCGTATGTGCGCCCAGGGCGTGCTGGGCGGGCAGGCGTTCAAGCTGTTCCGCGGCACGCTGGATTTCAAAGCAGGCGCCGCCGGTGCACAGGGCGAAGAGACAGAAAACGTTCTGCTGGTGTCTGACAGCGCCGTGAACCAGACGGTGCCGCTGATTTTGTGCGGTGAAGAGGATGTACAGGGCAGCCACGGCGCAACCATAGGCCGGCTGGATGACGAGGTGCTGTTTTACCTGTGCTCGCGCGGGCTGAGCGAGGCGCAGGCCGTGCGCCTTGTCACCCGCGCACGGCTGGACGCGCTTTGCCGCCAGATAGGCGACGAGCCCGCACAGGCAGCCGTGCAGGCCTATTTGGAGGAGGTGCTGCAAGATGACATATGAGTATGCCCCGGCGGACGGCAGCCCGTACCGCGCAGATTTTCCCCTTCTGGCGCGAGGGGGGCTTATCTATCTGGACAGCGCCGCCACCGCCCAAAAGCCTCTGTGCGTTCTGAAGGCAGAGCAGGATTTTTACAGCCGGCACAATGCCAACCCCATGCGCGGGCTGTACGGCCTGAGCGTGGAGGCCACAGAGCTGTATGAAGATGCACGGCAGGCTGTATGCGATTTTCTGCACGCCGCCTCGCCGCAGGAAATCGTCTTTACGCGCAACACCACCGAGAGCCTGAACCTGGTAGCTTACAGCTACGGCCTGAGCCGCCTGAAGCCCGGCGACGAAATTGTGGTAAGCGTTTTGGAGCATCACAGCAACCTGCTGCCCTGGCAGATGGTCGCCCGGCAGACGGGCGCCGTGCTGCGCTTTATCGAATGCGGGCCGGACGGCTCCATCAGCAGCGCACAGCTGCAGGCCGCCTTTTCGCCGCGCACAAGGCTGGCGGCCGTGGCCCATGTTTCCAATGTGCTGGGCTGCAGCCTGCCCATAGAGCAAATCACCGCCATGGCGCACGAGCGCGGGGCTGTGGTAGTGCTGGACGCCGCCCAGAGCGCGCCTCACCTGCCGCTGGACGTGCAGGCGCTGGATGTGGACTTTGCGGCCTTTTCAGGCCACAAGCTGATGGGGCCTATGGGCATCGGCGTATTGTATGGCAAAAAGGCCCTGCTGGACGGCATGCCGCCCTTTCTCAGCGGCGGCGAAATGATAGAAGCCGTCAGCCGCACGGGCGCCCGGTTCGCCCCTGTGCCCCATAAGTTTGAAGCGGGCACCGTGAATGCGGCGGGCGCCGCCGGGCTGGCAGCGGCCATCCGCTATTTGCGGGGCGTTGGGTTTGACGAAGTGCAGCGCATTGAGCACCGCCTCACAGCCCTGGCGCTGGACGGGCTGCGCGCCCTGCCGCATGTACATGTGCTGGGCGCGCAGGACGCGGCCCGCCACACCGGCATCCTCACCTTTACCGTAGACGGCGTGCACCCGCACGACGTCAGCGCCATTCTGGACGCCGGCGGCATTGCCGTGCGCGCAGGGCATCACTGTGCACAGCCGCTGATGCAGCATTTGAACGTGGGCAGCGCCACACGGGCCAGCCTGTTCTTTTACAACACAGAAGCCGAGATAAACGCCTTTGTCTCGTGCGTGGGAGCTATCAGGAGAAAAATGGGCTATGGAGCATAATACTTTTTATAACGACATCCTCACCGACCACAATATGCATCCCGGGCACCGCGGCGCGCTGCCCGGCGCAAGCCATTCTCTGGAAGGGGTGAACCCAAGCTGCGGCGACGACATTACCCTGCACCTGCGGCTGGAGGGGGACACCATCACCGGCGGAAGCTTTGAGGGCAGCGGCTGTGCCATCTCGCAGGCCTCTGTGGATATCATGCTGGACCTTATCACCGGCAAGAGCCGGGCCGAGGCCCTGCGCCTGGCCGAGCTGTTTGTGCATATGATTCAGGGGCAGGCCGCGCCGCAGCAGCTGGAGGAGCTGGAGGAAGCCGCCGCCCTGCAGGATATTTCGCACATGCCCGCGCGCGTAAAATGCGCCGTGCTGGGCTGGCACACCCTGCAGCAACTGCTGGCCCCCGGCGGGGCGGAGCAGAACTGAGAAGGCCGCGCGGAAAGCGCCTGTGCACACAGGCAGAGCCGCACATAAAGCGCACGGCGGGCACAAGCCCTGAAAGGGCAGATGCGCTTCAGGCCTGTGCGCAAGCCTGCTTCAGCCGCATCGCCGCCGGGCTGTAAAGGCCGGGCATGCTGCTCTGAAAAAAGTGCCCCAGCCTCAAAAGGGCCTTTCCGGCGGCCCGCCTTGCCCGCTGCTGAAAGCCCCGGCTTTTGCCGGGCGTCTGCGCCGGCACATGCAGCGGTACCCGGGCAAAAATATTACAGGATACGCCTTCTCCATATTGTAAAATATAGGCTTGTTCGCGCCCTTGTTGTCTTTCATTTCCCATTTCAAAGGCGGCCTGCCTGTATTCTGCCTGTGCCCGGCAGGCCCGCCGCCTGTTTTGCCGGGGGGCCCTCTTTTGCCTATGATAAAAGCCGGGTTTATTTCCTCCGCAGGGCTGACGGGCGGTTTTTCGCCCAAGAAGGAAGCCACAGGAGGCGGCAGGGGCTGAAGCCCCAGGCCGCGCAGGGAAGCAGCCATTTCTCCCTTACAATTTCGGCGCATCATGCAGAAAGCCCCCATGGCGGGCCAAACGGCCGCCATGGGGGCTTTTCTATCCTCTGTATTCAAAATTGCGGGGCAAAGCCGCTTTGTGCCGCCGGACGGGATGCTCTGCCCGCCGCAGTAAGGGAAATTCCTGCCCCCTGCCCGTTATAAGCGGGTATTTTGCTTTGCAAAGCAGCAGAGCCCCTGGGCTTTCAAAAAAATGGATGCCGCAGTGCATACAAATCGCCCGCTCAGCGGGAAGGCTTCCCCGCCCGGCCCCGCCGTTTTTTGCTTGTGTATATTTCGCACAGCCCCGCAATGCATTCCGCCCGGCGCACCGCCTTCGCCCGTACAGCCCGGCCGGGGCTATTTCAGTGCAAAGTGGCTGCGCTTGAAATCTATCAGCCCATCGCGGCGCATGCGGCCCAGCTCTGTGCACATGGCGCTGCGGTCTACCGAGAGGTAATCTGCCAGCTGCTGGCGGTCAAATGGAATGGAAAAGCTTCCCCCGCCCGCCTTTTCCGCCTGTTCAGAAAGGTAATACAGCAGCTTTTCCCGTGTGGTTCGCTGCGAAAGGCAGCCCAGCTTCTGCGCCAATGCGCGGTTTTTCTGTGCAAATATGGAAAACAGCCGGTGCAGAAGCTGCGCGTGCAGCCCGCAGGCCGCCGTGCAGGGTGCAAGCAGGCGGCCTGTATCCAGCAGCAGCACCGTGCTCTCCCGGCAGGCCACAACATCGTTGCACATGGGTTCTTCCCCCACGGCGTAGGCTTCTCCGAACAGCTCGCCCGGGCCTATCTCTGCCAGCAGGCTGCGGTTTCCCCAATGGTCGTCTCTCTGGATATGCACCTGCCCGCACAAAAGCACCCCCATGCAGGAAATGCGCTGCCCCGCATGGAATATGGCCTCCCCTTTGCCGTAGCTGCGCTTCTTCGCCCCCAGACAGGCCAGCGCCTCCTGAAGCTGATGCGGCGGCAGCCCGGCAAACAGCGCCGTATTTTGCAGCGTATGCAGATATTCTTCCATATTTTTCTCTCCGTTTGTTGTATTTCAAACAGTATTGCCCTGTTCAATGTACTATAATCGTAAAGAAAAATCAAGCGGGAGGATGCGAGCATGATACGCAAAATCATTCAGATAGATGAAGAAAAATGCAACGGCTGCGGCGCCTGCGCGGCGGCGTGCCACGAAGGGGCTATCGGCATGGTGGACGGCAAGGCCAGGCTGCTGCGCGACGACTACTGCGACGGCCTGGGCGATTGTCTGCCCGCATGCCCCACAGGCGCTATCCGTTTTGTTCAGCGCGAGGCCGCGGCCTATGACGAAGCCGCCGTAAAAGCGGCGCAGGCCGCGCACCGCACGCCATCCGCCGGCGGGTGCCCGGGCGCGCGCGCCAAGGCGCTGCACAGGCCCTTGGCATCGCCCGAAGCGCCGTTGGCAGCGCCGTCAAGCCAGCTTGCGCAATGGCCGGTGCAGATAAAGCTGGCCCCGGTGAACGCGCCCTGGTTCCACGGCGCGCACCTGCTTGTCGCGGCAGACTGCACCGCCTATGCCTATGCGGATTTTCACAACCGCTTTATGCGCCGCCATATCACGCTCATTGGCTGCCCCAAGCTGGACGGCGCGGATTATGCCGGAAAGCTGGCCGCCATCCTGCGCGAGAACGACATAAAAAGCGTCACCGTGGCGCGCATGGAGGTGCCCTGCTGCGGCGGGCTGGAGCAGGCCGTAAAAGCAGCCCTGCAGGCCAGCGGAAAGCTGATTCCCTGGCAGGTGGCCGTCATCTCCACCGAGGGCAGCCTGCTGGAGCCTTGAGCGCCGCCCGCCTGCGGGCGTGCCTCGGCTATTTTCTGCCGGGGCGCGCCTGCAAAGCTTCCCACGTCTCTTATAAAAACAGCAGCAGGCTTACCGCCATTACCGCCATGCCGGCGATAAGGCCGTAGATGGACAAATGGTGTTCGCCGTATTCCCGCGCGGCGGGCAGCAGCTCGTCTAATGAAATAAATACCATGATGCCTGCAACTGCGGCAAAAATGACGCCGTACACCGTATCGTTCATAATAGGCATCAGCACCAGCCAGCCAAGCAGGGCCCCCACCGGCTCTGCCAGGCCGGAAAGGAAGGAATAGCGGAACGCCTTTGCCTTCGAGCCCGTCGCCTGATAGATGGGCACAGACACTGCAATGCCCTCCGGAATATTGTGAATGGCAATAGCCACCACAATGGGGATGGCGATGCTTGGCCCCTGCATAGCGGAGACAAAGGTGGCAAGCCCCTCAGGAAAATTGTGCAGTGCAATGGCCAGCGCAGTGAACACGCCCATGCGCATCAGCTTATTATCGCGCGCAGGCGCCTCGCTTTCAGCCTCTACCCGCTTGGGCTCATGCGGGTTCTCCTGCGAGGGGATCAGCCTGTCTATCACGGCAATGGCCAGCATGCCGCCGAAAAAGGCCGCCGCGGTGGCCCAGCTTCCGCCTGTCTGCCCAAGCTGGGAGACAAGCGCCTGCTGCGCCTGAGAAAATATTTCTATCATGGAAACATAAATCATTACGCCCGCGGAAAAGCCCAGGCTGACAGAAAGAAAGCGCTTGTTGGTATGCCTTGTCACAAAGGCGATGCAGCTGCCGATGCCTGTGCTCAGGCCGGCCAGCAGCGTAAGTGTAAAGGCCAGTAAAATATCATGCATATCATTTCTCCATTCTCTGCAGTTAGTTATAACTAACCGCAGAGAAAAGCATACCATGCCCTTCCTATTTCTGTCAAGCGCAGCCCGCGCGGTACAGGCGCGGCACCGAAAAAGGGCGCGCGGCCTTTCAGCAGGCCGCGCGCCCCTTTAATGTCTGTGAAAAAATATTTTCTCCGCCTGCAGGCCCTCGCTCACTTCACTTCCGGAAGGCTGGCCGCAGCGGCAGACTGGCCCACACGGCGCGTTTTCTCGTCCGGCGCTTCGGGGCGGAAGGCCACTTCCGGATATTCCTCATCCATCACGCGGCTGGCCGTGTCCAAAATAATGTCGCCGCCGCGCCCGCTCATCACACGGCCCATCATCTGCACATGGCGGACGTCATAGAACATGGCGTACAGCGCCAGCGTATGGCCCAGATACACGCCGATGGACTCATACACCTTCACCGCGCGCTCGTCGCCCTGCGCCATCAGGGCCTGCACCTCTTTCAGCTTTTCCGCCGGGGAAGCGCCCTTCAGCTCAATGCCTGCGCGCGGCGCCAGCTTGATAACGCCGTCCTGACTGAAATACTTCACGCCGCAGCCAATGTCGCCGCTCCACTCGTCCTCCATGGCGCCGGGCTGGCCGTCCACAGGGGCAAAGGCAAGCTCGTTCAGCCAGCCGCAGATATTTCCGTCGCCGTCCACATAGCCCACGGCCTCACTGGTGCCCATGGCAATGCCCATAATTCCGTTCTCGCCAAGGCCCATGGCGCCGGCCAGCGCCGAAACGTCGCCGTCGTTCGCCACTACCACAGGTATCTCATAGCCCAGCGTGCGGCCCAGCTCTCCGGCGGCGCGGGTGTAGATATTTTTCACCTTTTTGTCAAAGTCCTCTTTGCCCACCTTCAAAAACAGCGAGGCCACCATGCACTTGTTGTCGATATACACGCCCGCGCTGGATACGCCGATGCCCTCTACCCTGCGGCCCTTCTCCAGTATTTTTGCGGCGGCCGTGTGCAGCGCCGCCAGAATGCCCTGATAGTGGTAATCCGGGTCTGCAATCACCTTCGGGAACCATACCACTTCCTCGGAATAAACGGGCTCGCCGTCGATGACGGCAGAGACCTTGCGGTCTGACCCGCCGGCATCAAAGCCGATGCGCGCGCCGTCTGTATGGCGGCCGATGGCCTGTGCGCGCTGAAAAGCAGCGGGCTTTTTCTCGTAGGGCAGCACCTCCACGGTGAACGGCGTCTCGTACACCTGCTCCATAAAGCCCTTGTCAAAGGCGCGGCTGCCGCCGTCCGTATATGCCTGACGGATGCGCGCCCCCACTGCCTCGTCGCCGCAGATATACACCTTGAAGCCGCCCCAGCTCCACAAAAGGAACTTTACCAGCCTGTCCGCATAGTAGGCGTCCGCCTCGGCCATGTCCGGCGTGCCATACACCTTCGTCTCATAGGTGCCTATCTGCCCGCCCGAGCGCTCAACCGCAATGCAAAGCGGTTTTTTCGCCCCTTTCTGATACTCTTTGAAAAACAGGCCCAGCGGCACAAAACCGCCGTCCAGTTCCGGCAAATTCTTGACGGGGATTTCTACGTTCAGGAATTTCATCGCGGGTTCTCCTTTTTTTCTGTTTTTTCACTGTTTCGGCCCGCGCCGGGGCAGAAAGCTTTCCTCTTTATTGTAGCATGCACACCGCCGGGCCCGCTTGCGCTGTGCGTGCCCTTTTTTTGCACAATCCGCCCATGTGCTGTGCAGATTATACAAAGAAAGCCTGCCGTTTCCGGCAGGCCTCCCCGTCATGCCTCCACGCGAAGCAGGGCATATTCTTCATACTGCGTGCGGTGCCAGCCGCCCACAAAGGTAAGCGTCACACCCTGCCCAGCGGCCTGCTCGATATACACAGGCGCATCAGAAAGCGCCATGGCGCCCGTGGTGAAGAAGTACAGCGGCCTGCCGCCCACAGCCGGGTCTGCGCGCAGGGCCTCCACCGCCTCGCGCACACTCATTGCTCCGCCGCCAAGGCCGTCCTCCAGTCCGTCCCAGGTGGTAAAGCTGATGGGCCCGCTCCGGGCCGGGTTGCGGAACTCAAGCCCCGGCTGGTATGCAGAGAACAGGCTGATATAAAATTCGTTGTCCGTGAAGATAACGGCGTCCGGCTCTGTCACCTCCACTAAGGCCTGCGCGATGGTCTCGCTGCGCACATTCTCCTGCGGCGGGCGCACCACCTCCTGCAGCGAGCGCAGCATGGCCGGCACTGTCAGCAGGAAAAATACCAGCAGGGCCGCGCCAAGGCCGCGCTTTGCCGTCCCCTTCTGCACCTGTGTGAGCCGCGCGGAGGCCTCGATATCCGGCACGGACATCCACAGCGCGCACACAAACATCATACCCATCACCACATGGCGCTGTTCGGTGGCATATACTAAAAACTGCTGCAGCACAAGACAGTACACGGTGCCGCACAGCCATTGCCAGCAGCGGCAGAGGCGCGGCGCGCAGCCAGCGCCACAAAAGCCATGCCAGCACAGCCAGCAGCGGCAAAAGCACAAGCAGGCCGCGCTTTGTAAGGAAATAATACATTTCTGCATCAAAAAGGGTCTTAAAGCCGATGCCCAAAAAATCTTGCGCCGTCTGCACAATACTCTGTGTCCGCAAATCTATTTGCGTATTCGCCTGCACGCTTCCCGCAAGCTGCACCACCAGCAGCAGCACGCCGCCCGCCATCAGGGCAAGCGCCCCCGCGTCCGCCCATGCCAGCCTTTTGGCCCGCGCGCTGCGCATCAGCATCTCCAGCGCCCACTGCGCCATCAGAAAGCCCACAAACCCGCACAGCATCACGTGCACCTGGCACAGCAGAAACAGCACCGCGCCATAGCGCAGCGGCTTTGTGTGCCGCGTGCCGTACAGCGCCGCGCACAAAACCAGCAGAAGCCCCGCCAGCGCATAGCTGCGCGCCACGGTGGGCAGGTAATAAATGAACGGCACGCTGAACAGGCACGCCGCCTTTGCATACCACGGCAGGGGCGCAAAGCGCACCAGCACCGCCGCCGCGCCCGCCATCAGCGCCGTGCTCAGCACGAGGATGCTCTCAAACGGCAGCCCGAGCCTTGCCAGAGGCCACAAAAGGGCGTACCAAAGAAAGGGGTGACCCTCGTAGCGAAGCTGGGCGAATATTTCCGGGATGGAAAGGTCCCGCACGATGCACCACGCCTGCGACACATCGCGCCATGGGTCATACCAGCGCATACACCACAGCAGCACCCACACATAGGCTGCAAAAGCGGCCAGAAGCAGCATCTGCGGCCTTGTCCAACTATGCCTGCACAGCTTCAAACGGCATTTCCCCCATCAAAAAAGCATTTCACCAGAAAGCAGAAAAAAGCCCCGCGGCCAGGCTGCGGGGCCTATGAGCAAAACAAATTATGGGATCATATGCGGGTTCACGATATTCCGCCAGTCCAAATCGCCCCGCTCCAGCCCGTGGATCAGCACTTCGGCCGTGGCGATATTCGTGGCCACAGGGATGTTGTGCACGTCGCACAGGCGCAAAAGGTTCATCTCATTCGGCTCGGAAGGCTTGGCCGAGATGGGGTCGCGGAAAAACAGCAGAAGGTCTATCTCGTTGCACGCGATGCGCGCGGCAATCTGCTGGTCGCCGCCGTGCGTGCCGGACAGGCATTTCTGGATGGGAAGGCCCGTGGCCTCGCTTACCAGCTTGCCCGTGGTGCCCGTGGCCGTAAGGCTGTGCTGGGCCAGCACAGAACAATATGCAATGCAGAACTGCACCATCAGTTCCTTTTTGGTGTCATGCGCGATCAGCGCAATGTTCATAGGGAATTCCCTCCTTCTCTACTTACCCGGCCCATGTCGAACTTATAAATCTGGATGAAAAGAAACACGCAGTTTTCTCAGCGCACAATAAGCGGCACATGCGCGCCGCACAGCCGCGCCGCCATGGCGGCAAACACACGCGCGGCCTTTTCCTCTTTGGGCAGCGTCGACGCTGTGGCGCCCGCGCGCAGCAAGGCCGCGCTGTACGGCACCACGCCCAGAAGCTGGGCGCCCACGGTGTCGATGCACTCGTCCAAATCGCGGATGCCCTGCCCTGCCAGCGTGCGCGGCACCTTGTTGATAACAAGCCTCACCTGACTGCAGCCGCCCTCCAGCAAAGCATCGCAGACAATGCGCCCGTCGCGCTGGGCCACCGGGTCCGGCGTAATGCAGATAAGCGCCACGTCTGCCGCGGTGCGCGCCGCCTCAAAGGGGGCGCCCATGCCCGCAGCCGTATCCAGCACAATATCATCAAACACGCCGCCGGCCTGCCGCAGAAAGCTGTGCAGCGCCCCGGTGCTCACCTGCCCGCCCGAATACGGCGCGCTGATGACAAAAAGCCCCGGGTAAAGCGGGCTTTCCACCAGGGCCTTGCCCGCATCGCACCGCCCGCACAGCACATCCTCTACATCATATACAGTTTTGCCGTATACGCCTGCAATATAATCCACGCTGCGAAGGGCGGAATCCAGCTCTACCAGAAGCACGCGCCGCCCGCGCGCGCCAAGCGCCGCGCCCGTCATCACCGCCACGGTGCTTTTTCCCGTTCCGCCCTTGCCGGAGGCCACCATGATCACTCTTGCTCCCATGCTTCCCCCCGGCATTTTGATGTCATTACGCAGTTTGCATACTTATGTTTGTATTCTATCACAATATTTTGTCGCATACAACAGCGAAGCCTTCAAAACAGCACAAAAACCAAAAATTTCACTGATTTTGGGTTATTTTTACTATGCCTGCCGCCTTCAATGCGGCATATACACGCGAAACAGGCAGGCCCATAATGTTGTGATAGCACCCTTCAATGCCCTGCACAAATTTTGCCGCCCCGCCCTGCACGGCATAGCCGCCCGCTTTGTCATAGGGCTCCGGGGTGGAAATGTAAGTCTCTATTTCTTCCCCGCTCAAAGGGGCGAAATGCACCGAGGACGTGCAGGCGAACACCTCGTCCGGCCTGCCGGGCACTGCCAGGCACACGCCGGTGTGCACCCGGTGCGCGCGGCCCGACAAAAGGCGCATCATGCGCCGCGCGTCCGCCGCGCCGTGCGGCTTGCCAAGCACCTCGCCGTCCACATCCACCACGGTGTCGCACCCCAGCACGCAGGCCGCCGGGTGCTGTGCCGCCACCGCGCGGCATTTTGCCTGCGCCAGCTTTTGCACCAGAAGCTCCGGCGCAGGGGCGGAAATGGCGCTTTCATCCACATCGCTGGTGCACACGGTGAATTCCGGCGTAATCAGCGCCAGCAGCTCCTTTCTCCGGGGCGAGCCGGAGGCCAAAATAAGCTCCATCATGCCCTCCTCATCGCAGCGAAGTGCGGTTGTACAGAAAAATGGCTGCGGCAATGGTGAATATCTGCGCCACGCTCACGCCCATGGAAAAGCCGAACGTCAGCTTCACCACCGAAAGGTCCAGCACAAAGGGTGCGTCTGAATTAAAGCCGATGGACTGGTAATAGCTCAGCCAGCTCAAAAACGGCACGTTGCGGCACACGCTGGCCAGCATGGCGCCCAGCACGATGCCCGCCAGAATAAAAAACCACAAAAGCAGGGTGCGTTTCATTTTCATTGTTATGTTCCCCTTTCTGCCTCAAAGCTTTCCTGTGGAGCCGAAGCCCCCTTCTCCGCGGGCGGTGCCGCCAAGCTCGTCCACCTCCTGCAGCAGGGCATGCGCCACAGGCACCACGGCCATCTGCGCCACGCGCTCGCCCGGCTGAATGACGTAGGCCTCATCCCCGTGGTTCGCCAGCGCCACATGCACCTCGCCCCGGTAATCGGAATCTATCACGCCCACGCCGTTGGGCAGCGCCACCCCGTGCCTTGCCCCCAGGCTGGAGCGCGCAAAAATAAGCGCCACATACTCCGGCCCGGGCAGCTCGATGGCAAAGCCCGTGGGCAACAGCGCGCGCTGGCCGGGGGCCAGCGTGAGCGGCGCCTCCAGCGCCGCGCACAAATCCATGGCCGCCGCGCCCTCTGTGGCATAGGCAGGCAGCTTTGCCTGCCTGCGCAGGCGCTTTATTTTTACAGGTATGTTCAAATCAGGTCTCATCCTTTCTCTTCTTGCCCGGCGCGCTTACAGCACGCCTTTGAAAAACAGCCCGCGGGTGAAATCGCCGTCAAACGGCGCGCCTGCGCGCGCCATGCCCAGCACCTGCCCCACGCGCTGCGGGGTCTCTATGGTGAAATACAAAAGCAGCATATCCGCGCCAGCCTGCCCAGCCTTGTCACACAGATACAGCGGCACAGGGTTATACACCGTGCGCATGCCCTGCGGCCCTGTACAGCGCACGGGGAATTTCGCCCCCCTGCGGTCTGTCAATTCGCCCTTCTGCGGGCACCCCTTGCAGCCGTGCACATTGTGCAGCGGGCATGCGCGCGTCAGCATCAGCGGCATATGCCCGTAGGCCAGCACGGCCGTGGGCGCCTGCGCAGCCAGCCCGCGCACCCCCTGCGCCGTCAGCTCGGGGCTGGCGGTGACGCTCTCGCAGCCCATGGCAAGGTATGCGCGCGCCGCGGCCGCGTTCGTCACATTCAGGCCAAAGCCCCCCATCAGGGGCCCGGCCCCCTGCAGGGCAAAGTGCGCAAGGTTCTGCGCCACACAGCCCGCAAAGCCCCCGCCGGCGAGCGAGGCGGCTGTCTTCTCCAGCGCGCCTTCGCCTGTGAACTCTGCGCGCGGCAGCTCCAGCCAGGCTTTGGCGCGCAGCGGCGCGGGCACGCAGGCCCGGTGCTGCACGGGCAGCAATATGCGGGCAAGGGCCGCAAGCTGCTCTTCCGTGCAGGCCGCAAGCTGCTCAGGCGTCTCAAAGCGCGCACAAAGCGCAGCCCGCGCGGGCACTCTGCGCGGGGCCGCGGCCTGCAGAGCAGCGGCCAGCGGCGGCGCGGGCGGCACAGGGCGCGGCGCCTCCGGCGGCACAGCGCGCAGGGCCAGCAGCTTTTCCAGCGCCTCGCGGCGCAAAGCGCCTATCTCACCCGCTGGCGCGTACCAGGCATCCGCCCCCTGCACAGCGGCGGTACGCACTGAAAAAGGCGTGCCGCCCGTCTTTTCCAGCGCGCGGGCACAGCTTTCCGTCAGGTCCTTCTGGGCAGGCGCATGCGCCGCCTGCACCCGGGCGCACGCAGTGCGCCCCTGTTCATCGCGCGCCTCCAGCGCGGCGCCGCCCGCCTCCAGCGTCAGGCGCATATGCACCGGCACACTGGGCCGTTCGCGGCGGTACAGCCCGCGCAGGGCGGGCGCTGCAGCGCGGGCCGCGGCGGTATCCTGTGCCGTGCGCACGCCGAACATCGTGCCGTCCCGCGCGCCCTTTATATAACCATCCGTAAAACCAGAACGGGAAAATACCTTTTGTAATAAGTCTTCGTCATAGGGCGCCCCGTCGCGCGCGGCCACGCATGCGGCCACGGCGGCCGCCACATATTCCGGCCCGCGCAGGCGCCCCTCTATTTTCACGCTGGCAATGCCCGCCTCGCGCAGCGCCGGCAGGCTGGAAAGATGGGAATGATCCTTCAGGCTGAGGTGGAAATCGCCCTCGCGCGGGCGCTGAGCCGCTGAGAACGGCAGGCGGCACGGGCCTGCGCACAGCCCGCGGTTGCCGCTGCGCCCGCCCAGAAACGCACTCATATAGCACTGGCCGGACATGCTCATGCACAGCGCGCCGTGCACAAATACCTCAAGCTCGATGGGGCTGCCCTCTGCGGCGGCGCGCAGCTCGGCAAGGCTCATTTCGCGCGCCAGAATTGCCCTGGAAAAGCCAAGCGCCGCAAGCTGGCGGATACCCGCCGGGCTGTGCACGCTCATCTGGGTGGAGGCGTGCAGCGCCGCCCCGGGCACACAGCGCCGCACAAGGGCGGCGGCCGCAAGGTCCTGCACGATCACGGCGTCCACCCCGGCGGCCCCGGCCGCCCGCAGCGCAGCCTCCGCGCGCGCCAGCTCGCCGTCCAGAAGCTCGGTGTTGAAGGCAAGGTAGCACTTCACACCGCGCGCACGGCAAAAAGCCGCGGCCTCTTGCAAGGCGGCGGCATCAAAATTGCCCGCCGTGCGGCGGGCGTTAAAATCTGTAAGGCCCAGGTATACGGCGTCTGCCCCGGCACGCACCGCGGCCTCCAGCGCCTGGCGGCTGCCCGCTGGCGCCAGCACCTCCGGCATGGCAGCATGTGCCCGCATCAGTGATTTTCTTTCAGATACCCGATTTCGCGGCGCAGGCGCTCCACCTCGCGGCGCGCCTCCTCTGCCGAAAGCTTTGCCTTGGCGGCGTCCTCCAGGTAATCTTTAATCTGCGCGCGCATGTTGTCCGCACCGCTGGTACTCTTTTTCAGCTCATCCAGATAGCCCAGCGCCGTGATAACGGCCGCCGTGGCAATAGAGGCCGAGGGGTTGTTCGTCATCATCTGGTTCATGTCCGCATCCAGCTTTTCCGCCAGGCCCAGCACATACTCCTCCGTATCAGTGGTGGCAATGACATAGCTGGCGCCGCAGATCTCCAGTTTGATTTTATTTGCCGGCATACACGCAAACTTCCTTTCCTCGCGGGGCGCTGCGCCCCGGCATGTAGATATCTGGAACCTATTATACTATTAAGTGCGAAAAAAAGAAAGATGGAAAGCTGATTTTGAAAAAACTTCGTGTTCGGGGCCCCGGTGCCGGGCCGGCGGGCCGCCGCACGTGCCGTTTTTTTGTATTTTCGGCCCCGCAGCGCGGTTTTCTGGTTGAACTGAGGGCATGGATAGAGTATACTGATATCGTGTATGCGCCCTTGCGCGGCACGCCCGGCGGGCAAAGGGCCGCGCCGGGGCATACGCCCGCTTTTTCACAGCGTGCAGACAGAACGGAGTAGATGGTTTTTGAATACGAAAATAACAAAAAAAGAGTTTGACAAGCTGCTGGCAGATAAGCTGTTCAGCGAGTTTGCAACAGACCTTGCCAGCGCCACCGACGAACAGATATACCGTGCGCTGGCGCTTATCGTGCGCGGCATGCTCAGTGCAAAACGCAAAAGCTTCATGTCCCGCACCTACGGCGCCAACGGCAAGCAGGTGTATTATCTGTGCATGGAATTTCTCATGGGGCGCAGCCTGAAAACAAGCCTGTTCAACATGGGCCTTGCCGGCGTGGCCGAAGCCGTGCTGAAGGACCACGGCATCCGGCTGGAGAATATTTATGAGCAGGAGCCGGACGCCGGCCTCGGCAACGGCGGGCTTGGGCGCCTGGCCGCCTGTTATCTGGACGGCATGGCCACGGACGATATTCCCGGCATGGGATATTCCATCCTGTACGAATACGGCATCTTCAAGCAGAAAATCGTGGACGGCTGGCAGGAGGAGCACGCCGATAACTGGCTGCCCGGCGGCGGCGTGTGGCTGAAAAGCCACCCCGATCAGGCTGTGGAGGTGCGCTTTGACGGCGAGATAGAAGAGAGCTGGGACGGCTCGTACCACTGTGTAAAGCACAAAAACTATTCCAGCGTGCTGGCCGTGCCCAGCGACATGTTCGTGGCCGGGTATGACAGCGCGGGCGTCTCGAAGCTGCGGCTGTGGCGCGCCAAGGCGCCCGGCTTCGACATGGGCAGCTTTAATGCGGGCCAGTACGGCAGCGCCATTGCAAAAAACGCCAATGCCGAGCTTATCTCCAAGGTGCTGTACCCGAACGACAACCATATGGACGGCAAGATACTCCGCCTGCGCCAGCAGTATTTCCTCTCCAGCGCGTCTGTCAACGACATTGTAAAAACGCATCTTTCACAGTACGCCACGCTGGACAACCTTCCGGACAAGGTGGCCATCCATATCAACGACACGCACCCCACGCTGGCCATCCCCGAGCTGATGCGCATTTTGCTGGACGAGTGCGGCTTTGCCTGGGACCACGCGTTCGACATCACCCGCCGCACCTTTGCCTATACCAACCACACGGTGATGAGCGAGGCGCTGGAAAAATGGAACATCGACATCTTCAAAAAGACGCTGCCGCGCATCTACCAGATCTGCGAAGAGCTGGACCGCCGCTGCCGCGCCGATTTTGAGCGCGTTTTCCCCGGCGACACAGGCAAGATAAACTATATGGCCATTCTGGGCGACAACCAGGTGCGCATGGCCAACATCTGCTGCTATGTGTGCCACTCTATCAACGGCGTGTCAAAGCTGCACAGCGATATTATCAAGCAGAGCGTGTTCCACGACTACTTCCTGTACAGCCCCGGCAAGTTCACCAACGTCACCAACGGCATCGCCTACCGCCGCTGGCTGCTGGCCTCGAACCCGGCGCTGACACAGCTTTTGAGCGACACCATTGGCGACGGCTTCAAAAAAGACGCCTCTCTGCTGAAAAATTTCGAAAAATACGCGGCCGACCGAAGCGTGCTCAAGCGCCTGGAGGAGGTAAAGCGCAGCAACAAGGAGGCCTTTGCCGAGCATTTGAAAAAGGTGACCGGCCAGGTGATAAACCCGGCCAGCATCTTCGACGTGCAGGTGAAGCGCATGCATGAGTACAAGCGCCAGCACCTGAACGCGCTGAACATCGCGGCGCAGTACCTGTATGTGAAAAACAACCCGAATGCGGATGTGACGCCCAAGACCTACATCTTCGGCGCCAAGGCCGCGCCGGGGTATTATATGGCAAAGCAGATGATACGCCTCATCTGCAAACTGGGCCAGCTGATAGATGCAGACCCGGCCGTGCGCGAAAAGCTGCGCGTGGTGTATCTGGAGGATTACTGCGTCACCACCAGCGAGCGGCTGATGCCCGCCAGCGAGGTGTCCGAGCAGATAAGCCTTGCGGGCACAGAGGCGTCCGGCACGGGCAACATGAAATTCATGCTGAACGGCGCCGTCACCCTCGGCACGCTGGACGGCGCCAATGTGGAGATAGCCGAGGCCGCAGGGCTGGAAAACGAGATCATCTTCGGCATGCGCACGCCGGAGGTGAACGATTTGAAAAAGTTCGGCTATCATCCCTCCGGCTTTATCAGCGCCTGCCCGGAGGCCTCGCAGGTGCTGGATTTTCTGGAAAGAGGCTGGAACGGCGAGAGCTTCCACGAGATAGCCTCGAACCTGCGCACGTCGGACCCTTATATGGTAATGGCAGATTTTGCGGATTACCTGCGCGCCCAGCGCGATGTGAGCCGCCTGTATGCCGACAGAGACACCTGGAACCGCATGAGCCTGATGAACATTGCAAACAGCGGTATTTTCTCTGCCGACAGGGCTGTGTTTGAGTACGCGCGCGACATCTGGCATGCCGAGCCGGTAAAATAAGCACTCCATAGCGGGAGAGAACGCCTGATGAGTTCCATCTATAACAGCTTTGACGCCTTTCACAAGGCCCCCTTCGGCGCCGTGCGCGCCGGGCAGGCCGTCACCTTCACCCTGCGGGTGCCCGGTGAATTCGGCTGCACCACCCCCTATCTTGTCCTGCACAGGGACGGCGAAGCGCCGTCCCTGTTTGCGCTGGAGGGCGCGCCGCGCGGCCAGTGCGGCGGTGCGGACGCGCCGGGCGGCCACGACCTGTTCACCGTCACGGTGCCCATGCCGCAGCCGGGGCTGTACTTTTACTATTTCGACCTTTACACCGGCTACCGCAAGCTGTACCGCGGCGCCCTAGGCGAGGCCTATGTCACCACCGGCACGGGCGAAGAATATCAGCTTACGGTGTACGAGGCCGGGTTTGCCACACCGCCCGCATTGAAGGGCGGCGTGATGTACCAGATATTTCCGGACCGTTTTCTGGAGGGCCGCCCCAAGCCCATGCCCTTTGCCGACCGCATTTACCGCGAAAACAAAAGCGGCGAGCCCTATTTCTGGCCCACCGAGCAGGTGGACGGCTATTTGACGCGCGATTATTTCGGCGGCGATTTCGAGGGCATCCGCCGCAAGCTGCCCTATCTGGCGGGCCTTGGCGTGACGGTGCTGTACCTGAACCCTATTTTCGAGGCACATTCGAACCACCGCTATAATACGGCCGATTACCTGAAGGCAGACCCGCTACTGGGAACGAATGAGGAGTTTGCCCGCCTGTGCGCCGAGGCAAAGCAGCAGGGCATTTCCATCATTCTGGACGGCGTGTTCAGCCACACGGGCTCCGACTCTATCTATTTCAACCGCGAGTGCCGCTACCCTGTGTGCGGCGCCTGCAATTCACCGGAAAGCCCCTACCGCCGCTGGTACGATTTTTCCCCGGCCTACCCATGCGGCTACCGCGCATGGTGGGGCTTCGACACGCTGCCCGAGGTGAATGAAAACGACGAGAGCTACCGCCGGTTCATCTGCGGCGAGGGCGGCGTCATCGACACCTGGCTCTCCCTCGGCGCCGGCGGCTTCCGGCTGGATGTGGCCGACGAGCTTCCCGACGATTTTATCGAGGCCATCCGCGCAGCGGTGAAGCGCCACGGCGAGGACAAATACCTGCTGGGCGAAGTGTGGGAGGACGCCACCACCAAATTCAGCTACGGCGCGCGGCGCGCCTACCTTATGGGCAAGGGGCTGGATGCGGTGATGAACTACCCCTTCCGCAGCGCCGTGCTGGGCTTTCTGCGCGGCGGCAGCGCGCGCAGCGCCGCAGACGCCATTCTGCGCATCTGTGAAAATTACCCCGCGCCCGCGCTGCATGTGCTGATGAATTTTATCTCTACGCACGACACCGAGCGCGCCATCACCGCCCTTGCGGGCGAGAGCTGCGAGGGGAAGGACCGCTACTGGCAAAGCGGCCGCCGCCTTTCACCCGAGCGGTATGAGCATGGCCGCCGCCTTGTGTGCATGGCGTATGCCATGCTGTTCACGCTGCCGGGCATCCCCAGCATCTACTATGGAGATGAGGTCGGCATGCAGGGCTACAAGGACCCGTTCAACCGCGCCTATTTTGACTGGAACAGCACCGAGGCGCACATCATCCCCGTGCTGAAAGGCCTGTCGGCCCTGCGGCGCCGCTGCCCCGCCCTTGCGGACGGCCAGCTTTTTGTGCGCTATGCCGAGGGCGGCGTGCTCTGCTACGAGCGCCGCGCCGCGCACAGCGCCCTCGCCATATGCCTCAACCGCACGGCGGAAGGCGTGCAGGCCGCCCTGCTCGGGCAAACCGTCACCGTGCCGCCCTATTCCTTCGAGGTGCGCATGGCATAAGCCTGCCGCCCCGCCCGTAAAGTCAGCCCCCCGGCAAAGCCAGGGGCCTGCGTAAGCCCCGGAAGGGTATACTGCCGGCAAGCCTCTCAAGAGGTACTGAATTCTCTGCCTTTTGCATCACCTGCCCGCCTCACGCAAACGGGGTTCTTCCCGCTGCGTGCTGCAGCCTTTTGGGATTGAATGCCATCCTCGCCTCGCTCGGAACTGACGGCGAAAGCCCTTTTACTCCCCCGGCACAGCCGGGGGTTTCCGTTTCGCGAAAGCAGCAAAAACACAGGCCGCCCCCTGCACAGAGCATGTGCAGGGGGCGGCCGCTGTATTTCAGGCTTTTGCCACAGCGCCTTAGGCGGCGCGGGTATACTGCGTCACTGTCTCGCTGTCGCTGTCGTATGCATAGGCGTACACCGTCATGGCGGTGCCGTCTGCCGCCGGCACAAAATAACCATACACGTCATCGGCGCCGTATTCTACATACATGCCTTCTCCCTCCACATAGAACACACTGTACAGATACAGCTCCTGACCGTTCATAGTGCTCTCGGTCACCTCCAGCGTCTGGCCGTCTGCGCCGGCCCAGGTGCCCATTGCAAGGCGGGCGGCGCTCACCGGCGTTTCCGCGCCTGCCTGCACGCACATCCATTTCATGAAAGAGTTTATCTGCTGCGGCGTGCACTCGTAATAGGAATCGGCGGCCATATCGCCGTTTTTATACACAATGCCGCCCAGCACGGAAAGGCAGGCGTTTCCGTCGCCCAGCGGGAACGAGGCCAGCGCCAGCTCGATCACGGTGTCATCCACAAGACAGCGCAGGCTGCCTGTCACAGTGTCTATCTCGCCGGATTCCCCGTCGGACCACACCACATCATCTGCCACGGCGTCCAGCATATTGCCCAGCGTATAATCGTCGCTGTAGAACAGATAGGCCGCGCGGCCCGCCTGCTCCAGCGCGCCGTAGGCAAGCATGTCTGCCGGCATATCGGCGGCGGGCACATAGGCTTCTGTCAATATCTGGCTGTATTCCACAGGCACAGAAGCATCTGTCAGCGCTGCATACATCACATCGCCCGCATGCTGCTTCAGAGAGGCGTCTGCCTCGCCAAAGCCCGGTTCGTTCTCCTGCACAAAGCCATCATCCAGGCCGCCGTAAGAGGGGGCTGCACCCGATATAAGGTCATCTGTGATGTCAAGCGCATTCACTGTGCTTACCATGCTGATGACCGTCATAATAATGCCCGCCACAATAGTAAGTGCAATGCCGCCCGCCAGCAGGCCTGCCTTTTTGGGCACGCGCGCGTCGCCCCTGCACTTGTTGTAATAATAGCGGTTGAAGGTAAAGCCGTTGTAAACGGCAAGGCCGATAGAAGCCAAAGACAGCACCAGCAAAAGCAGATACAGAACCAGCAGCCCGGAAGGCAGCACTCCTGCCGCAAGCATGAACATGCTCTTCGGAAGCATGCTCACCATCACGCCGCTCAAAATCATTGTCAAAAGCCAGGGCCAGGCGTACAGCACCAGAAAGCGCTTTGTGCACCCGCGGTACAGCGTGTGCCAGAAGCCCAGGAAAAACGCCGCAAAGTTGAAATGGGGCCTGCCGCCGTTTGCAAGCAGCTCAAATTCACGGGCGTAATAGGGGTTCACCCCGGCCGCGGGCCCATAGGCGCCATATGGCATACCCGGCTGCGGCTGAACATAGGGCTGGCCATATGCCGCCTGGCCATTATACGGCGGCACACCGGGTGCAGGCGCCGCCCCCACGCCGGGCACAGGGCCGCCCTGCGCTGTGCCGCCCTCTGCAGGGGCAGCAGGGCCTTCTGCGGTGCCTGCCTCAGGCGCCGCAGCGGGCTGTGCCGGCACAGCCGCCTGTTGTTCGGACGCCGGGGCCCCCGGCGTGGCATTCGCGCCCGCCTGTGCGCCCGGCGCCTCCTGCTCAAGCCGCATGCCGCAGAAGGGGCAGAACGCGGCGCCGTCTTCCACAGGCTTTCCACAAAGTGAACATTTCATCGTGGTATTCCTCCTTGTATTTTTTAGAACAGTTATTAAAGCCTTTCTTCAGGGGCGGTACTGCACTGTAATAGGGGCTGTGGCCCAGCAATGCCTCCCCTGGCCGCAGAATTATCCGTAAAAAGCTTCGGCCACAGCCCTTACAGCTTTGTGCATCTGTTAAATACCGCCAGACGTTTTATACAGAACAGGGCTGCATACGCAAGGTGTCTTTTTATCACAAGGTCTTGCACAACTGTCTCAGAGCATGCGGGCAAAGCGCCGCGGGCTCTTGAGCGCCGGCCTGCAGCGCAAAGGAGCAAATATATCCTGCGCTGTATTAACAGATATCTCCGGCACTGCCATACGCCCATTTTGAGGGATATCTTCCCTCTGCCGCAAGATGCCCTGTGCCAGGCACCGCGGCAAAATACATCTGCCCGCGCCGGAGCCCTCTTCATCCAGGCCGCTAAAACCTGCGTTTGTTTCTCCACAGGCTGTCACTGCACTCTTTTATAAAACACCGTTTCCATATCCGTAGAATCATGCAGGCCGTAGCCCCATACCAATACATCGTCCTCTGTCAGGCCGGCAACGCCGAATATCGTACTGCCCGATACCACAAGGCCCGGCATATCGCCGTCCAGCACATATTGGTAAGTGATATCCTGGCCGTCTATGCTGTACGAAGTGATATAGATGCGGTTGCCCTCTTCATCCTCCCAAGTTCCCTGTATACGGCGTGCCAGACCGGGCGTATCATCCATGCCCGCCTGCCCATACATCCATTGCAGCAGCGAGGCCGCCTGATTCGTGCTGGCCTGCACGCTTTTTTCCATTTCACTGTCCAGGAACAAGGCATTGGTAAAAACCACCGTCCTTTGGCCCGGCTGTATTTTCAAGTCCAGCTCAAGAAATGACTCGCCTATCTTACAAAAGATAAAGCCCAAGGCGGAGCCGTCCTCCTGTACCGTCAGCTCAGAGAAAAACGGCTGCAGCCCTGCGGCGTTCATCACCTGTCCAAGGCTGTGCTCGTCATCGTAAAACAGGCGGATGCTTTGCAGCACCTGTTCTCCCACGCTCTCATCCGCCAGAGAGGCCGGCATATCTTTTTCCGGAACATAGCCCCTCAGGAAAAGCTGTTCATCCAATATGTACACTTCGCTCTCGGTCAGCGCCTGCTGCACCTGCGGCCCTCTGACGGCCGCGTCCTCCAGCAGCTTCTGGCGGTACAGCGTACCCTGCGCCTTTCCATTTCCATAGCTGTACACAGCAAAGGCCAGCACCCCCACGGCCGCCGCAACAGATACCAGCACGCCTGCCACAAGGCCAATCTGACGTTTTTCAGCATCAGATGCTTCTCGCCTGCACACCTTATAATAATACTCGTTGAAGGTGGTGCCGTTGTAAAGCGCCACAGCCACTTGAAGCATCAGCACCGCGCTGATAAAAGCTGAAACCGTGCCATCCCAGTGCCATGCCGTACTGGCATAGGCGGTATTCATCATCACGACCGTCTCCAGCTCGTGCGCCGCCACAAGCCCCGCCGCTGCAGTCAATACTCCCAGCCAGCTGTACAGCAACAGAAAACGCCGCCAGCAGCCGCGGTACAAGGTGTGCCAAAAGCCCAGAAAGCAGGCGGTAAAGTTGAAATCTGTTTTCTTTCCCTGGCTCAGCTTTTCAAATTCCGCTTTATAATACGCTGGCTGCTTTTCCAGCTCGGGCTGCAGGCCGGATGCGGGGGCTTCCAGCACAGGGGCGGGCGCCGGGGAAGGCTCCTGCGGCCTCGCCGGCTCTGCCGAAGAGGGCGGCTCAGGCGCGCCGGCCCCCTCCGGTGCACAGGCCGCAGCGGAAGCCGGGCACGGTGCCGGTGCGGCCTGCGGGGTATATACGGCCGCCTCCCGCGGCTGCGCCGGCTGCTCTGTGCACGGCTGCCCCGCCCGGCCGGCCGGGGCGGCCGCCGGTGCAGCCTCCTCAGGCCGCTGCGTGGGCACAGGGCCTGCCGCGCCGCATTGCGCGCCGCAGTATTGGCAGAAACGGGCATCCTTCACAAGCGGCTTTCCGCATACGGGGCAGTATCCGTTCAGCTTCGCACCACAGTGCTGGCAAAAGGCTGCACCTGGTGCAAGCTCCTGGCCGCATACAGGACAATTCATCATCCAGCCTCCTTCCTCTTTCTCACACTTTATGATAGACGGTTCCCGGCGCAGTTTCCACGCCGTCCTCATCACATTCGCTGACGGTGAGCACCGCGCCGTCCTGCGAAAGCGTCAGCTTTTGGTACGCGCCGCTGTCCAGCCGCAGCACAAGGGCGCCGTTTTCTATAAAAAGGAATTCAAATGCCTGCCCGCCCAGCGTGTCGGGCGTTATCTCCAGCTCGCCGCCTGCGTCATCCACCCAGAAGCCGCGCATATGCGCGGCCATGCCGCCGACCTGCGCGCCCGCCTGCCCGTACATCCACTGTATGAGGGCGGCCAGCTCCTCCCGCGTCATTTCATAATAGGAGTCGAGGTCGTCATCGTCCGTCAGATAGGTGATGGCAGAGACGATGCACACAAGCTCGCCCTTGCGGGAAAACTCAAGCTGCACGGCAGTTTCGCCAATCTCGCCGTACAAGATTTGGCTGTTCCAGCCGTCCGTGCTTTCGTCCGCCGCGTATTCATCGCCCCAGGCCGTGTTCGCCATCACGCCTGTCAGCGTGCCCACATCCATCCCGTCATGTGCGAACAGGCGCGAAGCGCGAAGCACCATGTCGTTCGGCGCGCCGGCGGGCCATGCGCGCGGCACGGTGTAGCCCTCGGTATAATCACGCAGCATGCCGGCCGCCCCGGCGTTTTCCTCCAGGATGGCGGCAAACTGGTCATCGTATTTGCCCTGCGGGTCGCTGTGGCCGCCGCCCTGCACATCCTCGTAAGGCATGGTTCCGTCCAGAAGGCCGCCCACCTCGCTGCGGATGCCGCGCCCAAGCTCGGCCCCAAGGCCCGCAAGCATCACCGCCGCCAGCACAATGCTCACCACAGCCTGCACGGCAAGCGCAATGCCCATCAGGCCGGGGCGCGTGGGAGCTGCGGCATTTCCCCGCACGCGTTCAAAATAATGCCGGTTGAACGTGAAGCCGTTGTAAAGCCCCACACCCACGCCCCACAGGCTGCACAGCAGGCTCAGCACAAGGCCCAGCGCATACAGGCCGCCGCCCTCGCCGCGCAGCGCCGCAGGCGCCTGCATTTGAACAAACACTGCTGCCGCCATGCTGGCCGCCCACATGGGCAGATACAGCTTCAGAAAGCGCGGCACACAGCCGCGGTACAGGCAATGATACGCCCCGAAGAAAAATGCGGCCCAGTTGAAGCTGCCCTTTCCCGTGGCGGCCACCTTTTCAAACTCCCGCACATAATATGCATCCGGCCAAGGCGTTCTTGCGGCCCTGGGCGGCCAGCTTGGCATATAGCCTGCATATGCGGGCTGCTGCCAGCCCTGCCCTGCCGGGCCCTGCGGCGCGGCAGGCAGCGGCTGCTGCACACCGGGCCCCGCGGCTTCCGCCGGCTGCAGGGCCGCCCCGCAGCCGGGGCAAAAGCGCTCGCCCCCTGTAAGATGTGCGCCACAATGAGTGCAGAACATATGACGGCCCTCCCTCTTCTGCCGCCCGGGCGCCAAAGCCCGCCAGGCAGCCGTATGCTTGCTTTCATTATAACATAGCCCGCCGCACTTGCAAGGCAAAGAGCCTCACTTGGGGCGGCAGATATTCCCCCCCTCCCCCGCCGGCCGGGCCCGCGCCGCGGGCAAAGTCAGGCCCTCCGGCACAGCCGGGGGCTTGCGCAAGCCCCGGCAGGGCATACTGCCGGCAAGCCTCTCAAGATGCGCTGAATGCTCTGTCTTTTGCATCACCTGCCCCGCCTCCCGTAAACGCGATCCTTCCCGTTGCGTGCTGCAGCTTTTTGGCATTGAATGCCATCCCGCTTCGCTCGAAGCTGACAGCGAAAGCCTTTTTACTCCCCCCGGCACAGCCGGGGGTTGACGCTTCGCTAAAGTGGCAACCGCGAAAGGTGCCGCCGTTTATGCCCGGCTGCGCCTCAGCACGTCCGGGCAAGCCCGGCTTTGCACGGGGGACAAAAGCTCTCGAATTTCGCTTTCCGGGCCAAAACAGGGCAAAACCGCCTGTTTTTTCCCTTTGTGCTTTACGCAGCTTTCTGATACAATACAGATAAGGCAATCGCGAGACGCCGCCTAAGAAAGGAAGGGAGCCTCATGTCATTTTCTGTTGCCAGCATCGTCTGGCTGGCCCTGCTTATCGTATTTATTGTAGCCGAAGCCGCCACTGCCACGCTCGTCTCCATCTGGTTCTGTGCGGGGGCCGCCGCGGCGCTGCTCTTCAGCGCCTTCGTGCCCAATGCAGTGGCGCAGACCGCCGTGTTTCTGGTGGTAAGCCTTGTGTGCCTCGTGCTGATGCGGCCGCTGGTGCGCAAAAAAGACGCAAAAGCCGCCGTGCCCACAAACGCAGACCGCAATGTGGGCCAGACAGCCGAGGTAATCGCCGCCGTAGAGCCCGCGCGCCCCGGGCGGGCACGCCTGTCGGGTGTGGATTGGGCCGCGCGCTGTGATGTGCCGCTGGCCGAAGGCCAGCTGGCTGAGGTAGTGGCCGTAGAGGGCACCACACTGGTGCTGCGTCCCGCAGGCAGCGGCACACGCGCTGTGTGACGGGCGAGACATTTCAAATTGTATTATAATATAAAAATATTACTGGGAGGAATTTTGTTATGCCATTTTTAATCGTATTGCTGGTGCTGCTGGCCATTGCGCTGATTATCCTGATCTCCAACATCGCCATCGTACCGCAGGCCTATGTCTATGTGCTGGAGCGCATGGGCGTCTATTTCGGCACCTGGACGGCGGGCTTCCACATGAAGGTGCCCTTTATTGACCGCGTGGCCAAAAAGGTTTCGCTGAAAGAGCAGGTGGTGGATTTTAAGCCTCAGCCTGTCATCACGCGCGACAACGTCACCATGCAGATAGACACTGTGGTGTTCTTCCAAATCACGGACGCCAAGCTGTTCACCTATGGTGTCGAGCGCCCGCTTTCCGCCATTGAAAACCTCACAGCCACCACGCTGCGCAATATCATCGGTGAGATGGAGCTGGACCACACCCTCACCAGCCGCGACGTCATCAACGCCAAAATCACAGCCATTCTGGACGAGGCCACCGACAAGTGGGGCATCAAGGTGAACCGCGTGGAGGTAAAAAACATCATTCCGCCGCGCGACATTCAGGAGGCCATGGAAAAGCAGATGCGCGCCGAGCGCGAGCGCCGCGAGAGCATCCTGCGCGCTGAGGGCGAAAAGCGCAGCGCCATCCTTGTGGCAGAGGGCGAGAAGGAATCCACCATCCTGCGCGCCGACGCCGTGCGCGAGCAGCGCATCCGCGAGGCACAGGGCGAGGCCCAGGCCATTATGGAGGTGCAGCGCGCCCTGGCCGATTCCATCAAGCTTTTGAACGAAGCCGCGCCCAGCCAGAAGGTGCTGACGCTGAAGAGCTTCGAGGCGCTGGAAAAGGTCGCGGACGGCAAGGCCACCAAGCTGATCGTCCCCAGCAACATGCAGGACCTAGCCGCCACGCTTGCCAGCGCGAAGGAATTCGTCACCGACGCAAAGTAAAGCACCCGGCCCCTCTTCTTTCGAAAAACCACAGCGCGCCCCGGCTGCAAAAGCCGGGGCGCGCTGCTTTTTTCTTTCTCTGTGCCCGGGCGCAGGGGCGGCGCCTGCGCCGCCGCAGTCACTTTTCCGCCGCCGCGCCCAAAAGGCGCAGTGCGCCGGGCAGCACTGAAAGCCGCGCCTGCCGCACCTCGCCGCCGAACTCGCCGTCCAGCGTCCACGGCACAGGTGCGCTGAATTCCACCTGCACGTCCTTCGCGTGCAGGAACACAAGGTCTCTGCCGTCAAACTCCTGCCGCACCAGCCTTGCCGCCAGTGTGTTCAGCTCGGCCAGGCTTTTGGGGCTGCGCACCAGCATCACCTCAAACTCGCCGTCATCCAGCCGCACCTTGTCCGCATTGGGGAAGCCGAAGCCTCCCACCGAGCGCGTATTGGTAAACGAGCCGTACCAGAAATCGTCCTCCATGCAGAACTCCCCCGCCTGGATGCGGGCGTGCCAGCTTTGGAACAGGTTCAGCCGCTTGACGCCCTCCAGAATATAGGCCATGTGGCCCAGAAGGTTCTTTGCCTGACGCGGCGTGGAATAAGAGACATCTGTAAACATACCGAACGCGGCCACATAGCAAAAGCGCCGGCCGCAGAAATCGCCCAGGTCCAGCCTTGTCTCGCACAGGGAGGCTATGCGCGCGCAGCCCTCCACCACGTCCTCGCTCAGGCCTGCGCTGGCGGCAAAATCGTTGGTGGAGCCCGCGGGCAGGTAGCCCACCGGCAGCCCCAGCCCGGCCTCGGCCATGGCGTTCACCGTGTGGTGCAGCGTGCCGTCGCCGCCTGCGCACAGCACGGCGTCATACCGCCCGCCCTGCTGTGCCAAAAGCTCCTGCGCGCCGCGCCGCGTGCCCACAGGGCACACCGTGATGTCGAACCCGTTTTCATACAGCGCCTTCAGCACGGCGTCCAATTTTGCCGTGATGCCGTTTTTCCCCGCCTGGGTATTGTAAATGAACAGAACCGGCCTTCCGATGGCTGACAGCCCCCTTTATGCAGAATACTTTTTTATCATAGCCTGTGCCGCGCCGCCTGTCAAATCCGCCGTGGGCGCACAGTTTGCTCTCTTCGCTGGTTTCTCGCGTCAAATGCGGGCAAATTTCGTCAAAATCACACCTTGCCAAACGTTTTTTGGCAGCGATATAATAAGAATGTTCTTTTTTCGAAAGGCTGCACCACATGTTGTGCAGCACGATAAATTTGCACCCAATATATCGCCGGCAGGATGGGCCGGCAGTTTCTAGCGGACACCCCTGCCCGGCTATTGGCGGCAAACCCTTCGCATCCCTGCGCTGCGGCGCGGGGCGCGTTTGTGTTTCCCGGGCAGGCCCCATGCGGCGGGGCGGTGCCCGGGTTTCTTTTTTTGCCAAGGCGGGAAAGCCCCGTTTTGAATATGTTGTGTATCTTTTTTAGAGGAGGAAACACCATGGAAAAATTCTTTCATCTGAAAGAAAATGGTACCACCGTGAAAACGGAAGTTCTCGCGGGTATCACCACCTTCCTGGCAATGGCGTACATCCTTGCCGTGAACCCCAACATGCTAGGCGCGGCCGGCATGAACAGCCAGGGCGTGTTCATGGCCACGGCACTGGCCGCCGCCGTGGGCACCGTCATCATGGCGCTGCTTGCCAATTACCCCATTGCGCTGGCGTCCGGCATGGGCCTGAACGCATACTTCGCCTACACCATCTGCCTGGGCGAGATGGGCGACAACCCCAACGCCTGGCAGATCGCCCTCACCGCCATTCTGGTGGAGGGCATCATCTTCATCATCCTCTCTGCGTTCAAATTCCGCGAGACGCTGGTAAACTGCATCCCGGAAAACCTGAAATACGGCATCACCACGGGCATCGGCCTGTTCATCACCTTCATCGGCCTGCAGAATGCGGGCATCGCCGCGGCCGACGCCTCCACGCGCGTGGCGCTGGGCGACATTGCCACGCCGCAGGTGGCGCTGGCGCTTATCGGCGTCGTCATCATTGGCGCCATGCTGTACTTCGGCGTGAAGGGCGCTATTCTGTGGGGCATCCTTGTCACCTGGGTGCTGGGCATCGTGGCCGAGCTGGCCGGCTGGTACGTCGTAGATGTGGAAGCGGGCGTGTACTCCGTCATTCCCCATATTACGGGCGCAGCCGATTTCCTGCCCAACTTTGCCGCTTTGGGCGACACCGCCTTCAAATTCGACTTCAGCTATATGCTGACGAACGCCGCCGAGTTCGCGGTGATTGTGTTCGCCTTCCTGTTCGTAGACCTGTTCGACACCGTGGGCACGCTGATTGGTGTGGCGGCCAAGGGCAATATGCTGGATAAGGACGGCAAGCTGCCCCGCGTGGGCAAGGCCCTGATGGCCGACGCCATCGGCACCGTGGCAGGCGCGTGCCTGGGCACCTCCACCGTCACCAGCTATGTGGAGAGCTCTGCCGGCGTAGCCGAGGGCGGCCGCACGGGCCTCACCAGCCTCACCACCGCAGTGCTGTTCCTGCTGGCCATGTTCCTGTGGCCCATTTTCGGCGCCATCCCCAGCTTCGCCACCGCCCCTGCGCTCATCATCGTGGGCATGTTCATGATGTCCAGCGTGCTGAAGGTAAAGTTCGAGGGCGATATGGCCGATGTGCTGGGCGCCTTTGTGGCCATTATCATGATGCCCTTCACCTATTCCATTGCCAACGGCATCATGTTCGGCGTGCTGACGTGGATGGTGCTGCGCATCGTGCGCGGCAAAATCCGCGACATTCACCCCGTTATGTGGATTGTGTTCGCCCTGTTCGTCATCCGCATTGTCACACTCGTCATCTGACATACGCTTTCTAAAAGCGCCTCTGTTCACAGGACAGAGGCGCTTTTCTTTTTCGGCGGGCAGATAAAACTTTGTTACAATGTGTGTTATACTGAAGGCAGCATCCGCAGGAAGGGGGCGTACACATGGAACCCATTTTGGTCGTGGACGACGAGCATGCCATTGCAGACCTTGTGTGCCTTGCACTGGAAAACGCAGGCTACCGCTGCAGGGCCGCCTATTCCGGCGCCGAGGCGGCAGACCTCATTGAAGCCGGGCGCTGGGCGCTGGTGGTTTTGGACGTGATGCTGCCGGACCATGACGGCTATGAGCTGAAAACCTTTATCGGCGACGAAACGCCCGTTATCTTTCTCACTGCAAAGACAGACGTCGCCCAGCGCGTGAAGGGCCTTGCCGCCGGCGCGCAGGATTATATCTGTAAGCCCTTCGAGCCCGCCGAGCTCGTGGCCCGCGTGGAGGCCGCGCTGCGCCGCACCGGGCGCGGGCGTACAGTGCTGCAGGCCTGCGGCGTCACGCTGGACCCTGTGCGCCGCACCGTGTGCAAAAACGGCGCGCCCGTGCCGCTGACCCCGCGCGAATACGACCTTTTGCTGGAGCTGATGCGCAATAAAAACGCCGTATTATACCGCAATGCACTGTACGAGCGCGTGTGGGGCGACGAGGCCGAGGTGGATTCGCGTACCCTGGACCTGCACATCCAGCGCCTGCGCAAAAAGCTGGGCCTTCAGGCCGCCATCAAGACCGTATATAAAATCGGCTACGAGCTGGAGGATATGCCATGAAAATAGCCCAGAAGCTGACGCTGTGCCTTGTGGCTGTGACGGGTGCGCTGTTTCTTGCGGGCGGCTACCGGCTGGTGGCACAGAATTTTGACGCGGCGCTGGAAAGCGCCGCTGTGCAGAACGCGGCGCAGCACACAGCGCAGAGGCTCTCTGTGCAGGACGCCGCCCTGCGCCTTGCGCGGGAGGGCGGCGCGCCGGAAAACGCCCTGCACAGCGCGGGGCTGGAGGTTGCCGCAGCCATGCCGCAGGCGCAGTTTGCCCTGCTGAGCAGCGGCTGGGCCAGCCTGTATTCCCGCCTGCCGGAAGCTGTGGACAAAACCGCGCTTATCGGCGCCGCCCGCGCGGGCGAGGGGCAGTACACCCTCTGCGCCGCCGGGGAAAGTACCTATATGCTGCTGGCAGGCAGCCTTTCGGCAAATGAGGCCCAGGGCACGCTGGTGAGCGTGTTCGACATCTCGGCCCTGTATGCCGAGCGCACAGCCCAGCTTCACCGCTTCTGGCGGCTGTGCGGCGCGCTGCTGTGCGCGGCGGCGGCCCTGACGCTGGGCTTCACCACGTTTCTGCTACGCCCGCTGAAGCGCCTTTCCGCCGCGGCCGCGCGCATCGCGGCCGGGCAGTACGGCCAGCGCACAAATATCCAGACGCAGGACGAGGCGGGCGCCCTGAGCCGCGATTTTGACGCCATGGCCGCCTCTGTGCAGAACGCCATGGAAAATCTGGCGGAGGAAGTGCGCCGCCGCGACGACTTTGTGGCCGCTTTCACACACGAAATCAAAACCCCCATGACGGCCATGCTGGGCTACGCAGACCTTCTTCGCAGCCGCGACATCGGCCAAGGCGCACGCGAGAAGGCGGCCGACTATGTGTATCACGAGACAAAGCGGCTGGAGACGCTGAGCCTGAAGCTGCTGGAGCTGATGCGTCTTGGCCGCGAGGGCCCTGTGCTGGAAAGCGTGCCGCTGGCGGCGGTGTTCAGCGATGTGCGCCACGCCTGCGCCGGGCTTGAGGGGGCAAGCGTCGCCTTCGCAGATGCCCGCGGCATACGGGTGATGGCGGACAGGCCCCTTCTGGCGGACCTTTTGTATAACCTGGCAGTAAATGCCGTGCGCGCTTCAAAGCCCGGCAGCCCTGTCCATGTGGGATTTGAAGCACAGGGCGCCGGCATCGTGCTGTTTGTGCAGGACGAGGGCCGCGGTATCCCGGAAAGTGAGCTTGGGCGCATTACAGAGCCGTTTTACATGGTGGATAAATCCCGCGCGCGGGCACAGAACGGCTCCGGCCTGGGGCTGGCGCTGTGCCAGCGCATTGCCGCCGCACACCACACTGCGCTGGAATTTGAAAGCGAGGTGGGCCGGGGCACCACTGTGCGCCTGCCCCTGCAGAGGGGGACGGCACCATGAAAAGGCATCTTTTTTCCGCGCTGGGCTGCCTTGCCTGTGTGCTGGCGCTGGCGGCGGCCGCCGTGCTGCCCTACCGCGCCATGCTGGCACAGGACGCGGCGCGCCTTTCCGCCCCGCACGCCATACCCGGCGGCCCGCCCGCGGGCGGGCTGTGCGAGGCAGCCGCGCAAAGCACGGCCGCTCAGGCGCTGTACGGGCGCATGCGCGTGCTGGGCGAGGCCAATGCAGACAGCGCCGCCGCCCAGCCCGCTGAATTTGACGAAAGCCTGCTGGCAGGCGCGGCAGACGCTTTATTCGAGGTCGGCGCCCTGCCGCAGGCGTATGCCCTTTGGGCGCAGGACGGCTCTTTCCATTCGCTGGAGGATGCCGGCCCTACACAGGGTCATGCCCTTGTGGATGAATTCGGCTTTTTCAGCCTTTTCCACAGGGCGCTGAGCGCCACATACGCCCCCGGCAACAGCGCCGTGATTGCCTTTTGCGCCGCCTTCACGCGCGAGGCCGCGGGCCTGCCCGCGGGGGTGGACTGGGAGGCCTGTGCCCGGAATTATGCGGCGTACCTCGGCCTTGCAGCCGTGGATGACTGGCAGGCATACCCTGCCACCGCGCCGGGCGCAGAGGGCTACCGCCTGTATTCGCCCGGCGCGCAGCTGCTGCTCAGCGTGGGGGCCACACCCTCCGTGGTGTATCCGGCGGGGCAGGCCGCGCCCCGGTACGACGTTTACCTGCGCGCCGAGGCGCGCAGCCTTTCGCCTGGCTCCGCCCAGGCATATTTGGGCAGAGCGGCCTGAAAAACGGGCGCGTCCCTACTGTCATGGCCGAAAGGAGGCATGCAGCTATTATGAAAGCTTTTTTCCGCAGGGCACTGCCGGTGCTGCTGGGCGCGCTTTGCCTTGCCGCGGCGTTTGCCGCATGTGTGCCGCAGCAGGGCGCGCCGAAAACGCCTGTGCCCGGCAGCGCCCTGCGCGGCGCGGCCCCGCAGAGCGGCGCGCAGGCCGGGGCCCTTGTTCCATACAGCTCCGGCGCCGCCTTTGCCTGCCATGCCGGGCAGAACAGCCTGTACCGCACAGTGAGCGCAATGCACGGCCAGGGCTCGCTTGTAGCCCGGCTGGACCTTGCCGCCATGCAGGAGAGCGTCCTGTGCAGCGTGCCCGGCTGCGCGCACGATTCCGAGGCATGTCCGGCGTTCTTTTCCGGCTATGGCGTGGTATACGCGGCCGAGGACATGATATATTCCATCAGCTCTGCCCGCGAGGCGGACGGCAGCATCCGCTCCGGCTGGCGCACGCTGCGCGCGCACGCGCCGGACGGAAGCGCCGTGCGCGAGGTGGCGCAGGTGAACTTTCTGGAGTGGGGCACGCCCTTTGCGGCCTGCGGCACAAAGATATACCGCACATACGGGAATGAGCTGCGCGTGCTGGACCTTGCCAGCGGCCACGAGACCATCCTTTCGCGCCGGTTCACCCCGCAGAGCGGCGCCGTGTTCGCCTCCTCCGACAGCGCCGGGCCGCTGCCCGACGGCCGCCTTGTGCTCATATTTCAGGCGCCGCAGCAATTTATTTTCTGCGCCATGGACGCACAGGGCACCCTTTCCGAGCTGTGCCGCCTTCCGGCGGAAAATTTCGGCGGCGGCTGTTTTGACGGGGCAGATTACTATTACAGCGATGCCGCCACCGGCAGCCTGTATGTGCTGGACACTCTTACGGGCAAGATGCGTCATTTCTCCGACGCACTGTGCCGGTTCGGCACTGAGGGCGGAAGCGGCCAGAGCACCCTGTGCATGCTGGGCGGCCGCCTGACCGTACAGCTGAGCACAGGCACCGGGGACGGCGGCACGGCCGCGCCCGCCCTCCGCCTGTTCGTGTTCCCTCTGTCCGGCGGCCAGCCGGCAGAGGTAACGCTCACCGATTTTTTCAACGGCTACCTGCACCCTCTGCAGGTGCTCGCCGAAATGCCCGCAGGCTTCCTTGTGACAGGCGACCGGCCCTACGCGGGCACAGCTGTCATCCGCGGGCAGGACGGCGGCAGTTATACACAGGAGGTCTACGCCGAGCAGCTTGCCCTTATCTCGCCGGAGGATTACTTTTCCTCAAACCCGAGCTTCCGCTTTTTTGAGCAGCTGCCTCAGCCGCTGCCGTCCTGAACAGGCTGTTTTGAAAGGAGGATACCGCCATGCGCCTCATGCTGCGCGCCGCCCGCGTGCTTTGCCTTTTTCTTTTGTGCACTGCCCTTGCCGCCTGCACGGCCATGCCGGGCCGCGGCGCCTGGGACAGTGCCGCTGCACAGAGCGGCGCACAGGCCGGGGCTCTGCCCGCCCTTCGCCCGCGCCCGCGCGATGAATTTTACCTTCAGGGGGACGGCGCGCTGTACCGCACCATCGCCTGCTCGGACGGCGGCGGGCTTGTCACCTGCCTGGACCTTTCCACGCTGGAAGAGCGCGTGCTGTGCAGTGTGCAGAACTGCACCCACGGCAGTGCGGCCTGCCCTGCCTGGATGCCCGGCACCGGCATGCTGTTCCTGTCACAGGGCACGCTGTATTCTTATTCCACCGTACCCCAGCAGGACAGCGGGAGCGGTATGCCCCTTGCCAGCCTGCGCGCACACGCGCTGGACGGCAGCGGGGCGCATGAAGTGGCGCAGGTGAGCGGTTCCTGGCAGCTCGGCGTCTTTGCGCAGGGCGGCGGCGCCGTGTACGGTATCATGGACCAGCACCTCGCCAGGCTGGAGCTTGCCACCGGCCACGAGACTATTTTAGAGCGAAATTTTTACCTGAACCACAATTTTTCACTGTATGGCCTTGGCGAACTGGATGGAAATATCGTCATCCCCATGACGGAAAACGGCCTGCAGGTGTTTTACGCCATGGATGCAAACGGCATATTCACCGAACTGTGCCGCGGCAGCTACGGCCCCGGCTGCTTCCATGAGGGAAAATATTATTACAGTGACACTGTAACGGGCAGCCTGTATGTGCTGGATATTTCCACCGGCCAGGTGCGCCATTTCTCCGACGCGCTGTGCGAATGGGCCGTGGAACACACCTGAGATGACGGCAGCGTATTTTATACAGGCAGTGCGCGCAGGCTCTCTGTTGTGGGCGGGCGCCTGCTGGCAGAGGTGGACGCGCGCCGCACGCCGGAGGATTTTGCCCCCCAGGCCAGCGTGCCGCCCCGCCTGTTCTCTCTGCCGCTTTCCGGCGGCGGCCCGGCACAGGAGATAACGCTGCAGCAGCTTTATCAGGGCTATGGCGTGCCGCTGCAGGTGCTGGCCGAAACATCCGAAGGGCTGCTGGTGTTCGGCGACATGCCCTACCTGGGCACGCACATTATCACCGGGCAGGACGGCGGCACCTACCCGGTGGAGGCCTACGGTGAATCGCTGGCCCTCATTTCGCCGGAGGATTACTTTTCTTCCAGCCCGAATTTCCGTTTTTTTGAACAACTGCCAAACCCGTACCCAGGCTGACCGCACCTTGTGGAACGACGAAAGAGAACCTGCACTTGATGCTGCTCCTATCTGCATCTTTTCCTTAAAACTTGCGAAATCTTGTGAGAATGGGAGTATTAACGAGAAAAACTAAGATTATTTAGGGAGGTGTGTATGATGAAGCATTTCCTGCGCCCCGCCGCCCTTTTCTGCACCGCGCTTTGCTGCCTTGCGCTGGCGGGCTGTTCCCCTTCTGCACCGGGCGCGCAGCCCGGAAGCACCGCTGCGCCGGCCACGCAGCAAAGCAGCCTTACCTGGCTTCCCGCGGGTATTGCGTGCGCTGTCAGCGAGGCCGGGTATTACGACATTCTCATTTCAGATAACGGCGCGCTGCGCCTTCTGGCGTTATACGATTTTTCCGCAAAACAGCACCGTATCCTGTGTGACAAAGAGGGCTGCCCCCACACGGACGAAAGCTGCGGCGCATACCTGCCCGCCCTTTTTCTGACAGCCCGGCCCGGCGCCGTGTATGCCCTGTGCCCGCGCTATCTTGCAGAGGGGACGGATGAAAGCGGCCTTGCCGATTTTGTGGCGATGGATGCAGGCGGGCAAAACCGCCGCACGCTTTCTGCCGTCAGCGACAGCTGGACGTTCATCGGGGCGGATGAACAATACCTGTACGGCTTCTGCGAGGATGCGTTCGGGCGCATTTCGCTGGCAGACGGCACCGAAACCTATCTGCTTCGCAACGCGCGCAGCGCCTTCTGGCAGTGGGGCAAGGTGGCTGGCGTGTGGGACGGCCAGTTTGTCACGGTGCAGTGGGGCGACAACACCCGTGCGGAGGATATTGAGCTCGGCTTGCTCTCCCCCGAAGGGGCATACACGGCGCTGGGCGCAGTGCCGGCCGGGCGCTTTCTGCCGTATTCCGGCAGCGTGCTGCTCGACAGCACGCTGTATTATATCGATAATTCAAACGGCGCCATAATGGGCTTTTCACTGGAAAACGGCGAGACGCGCGAGGTATCACGCGCACTGTGCCGGTACGACCGGGATGAGGGCGAAGGGTTCCATTCGTGTGAACGGTGGTATCTCACCACAGCCGGCAGCACACTGCTGGCCATGGTGACCGGGCTGGACAGTGAAAACATCTGGCTGAGCACCCCGCATCAGATCAACCCTGTCACCGGCGCGGCGCAGCCGCTTTCCCTGCGGCAGGAATACCGCAGCGAGGCGCCGGACGGCGTGGCGTTCGACGGCCCCGGCTGGGGCGGGCCCGATTTTGTCACCCCGCTTGCCGAAGCCCCTCAGGGCCTTTTTGTCACATGCGCCTATGAGTTTTATACCGAAAGCTGCCCGGGCGGGGGCGGCCAGCCGGTGGAGTACCCCGCCAGCCGCCCGGTATATGCCCTTATTTCGCCCGAAGACTACCTTGCCGGTATACCGAACTTTAAGGAAATACAGAACCTGCCGCTGCCCGCATAGCACATGCCTCCCGCGCACAGTTCTGCTGTGCAAGGCGGCGGCCCGCCGCCCCTTCACGCCCGCCCCGGTGAAACGGGGCGGGCGCCTTTTTACAGGCGGATGGGCATCCCCGCGCCGCCATTCTTTGTGAAAAAATTATCATGGAAACACTTGCGAAACAGGCAAAAAAACACTATAATGAAGGTGTATGCGGGGCCGCAGGCCCCGCGCATATGATGCAACCAAACGTTTTTCGGGAAAGGGAGTTAAAGCAAATGAGCACTCTTGGTAAAAAAACGGTGGAAGACCTGAATGTAAAGGGCCGCAACGTGCTGGTGCGCTGCGATTTCAACGTGCCGATGAAGGACGGCGTCATCACCAACGACAACCGCATCGTGGCGGCGCTGCCCACCATCAAAAAGCTGATTGAGAACGGCGGCCGCCTTGTGCTGTGCAGCCATCTGGGCAAGCCCAAGAACGGGCCGGAGGAAAAATTCAGCCTTGCGCCGGTGGCCGTGCGCCTTTCCGAGCTGCTGGGCAAGCCTGTTGCGTTCGCCGATGACGGCGAGGTGACGGGCCCGAACGCAAAGGCCGCCGTGGCCGCCATGCAGGACGGCGACGTGGTGCTTTTGCAGAACACCCGCTTCCGCAAGGAGGAGACGAAGAACCTGCCCGAATTCTCGAAAGATCTGGCCGGGCTGGTGGGCCCGGATGCCGCGTATGTGAACGACGCCTTCGGCTCTGCCCACCGCGCGCACTGCTCCACTGCCGGTGTCACAGATTATATCAAGGACACCGCCGTGGGCTACCTGATGGAAAAAGAAATCCGCTATCTGGGCAACGCCGTGAACGACCCCGAGCGCCCGTTTGTCGCTATTCTGGGCGGCGCGAAGGTGGCCGACAAGCTGAACGTCATTGAAAACCTGCTGAGCAAGGTGGACACGCTTATCATCGGCGGCGGCATGGCCTACACCTTCCTGAAGGCCAAGGGCTGCGAGGTAGGCACCAGCCTTGTAGACGATGAAAAGCTGGATTACTGCGCCAGCATGCTGAAAAAGGCCGGGGAAAAGGGCGTGAAGCTGCTTTTGCCGGTGGACACCGCCGTCACCAAGGCTTTCCCCGACCCCATTGACGCCGAGATCAGCGTGGAATACGTTTCCTCTGACAAAATTCCCGCCGGCATGATGGGCCTTGACATCGGGCCCAAAACGCGCGAGCTGTTCGCCCAGGCCGTGAAGGACGCCAAGACGGTTGTGTGGAACGGCCCCATGGGCGTGTTTGAAAACCCCGTGCTGGCCGCCGGCACAAAGGCCGTGGCGCAGGCCATGGCCGACACGCAGGCCACCACAGTGATCGGCGGCGGCGACTCTGCCGCAGCCGTGATGCAGATGGGCTTTGCGGACAAGATGACGCACATCTCCACGGGCGGTGGCGCTTCGCTGGAGTATCTGGAGGGCAAAGAGCTTCCGGGCATTGCCTGCATCGCCAACGCCTGATGCAAACCGCAGGGGCGCGCATCCCGCGCGCCCCTTTTCCGTGTTGACTGAATTGAAAAGGGAGAGATACCAATGAACAAGGCAAAGCGCAAGGCTATCATCGCCGGCAACTGGAAAATGAACAAAACCGCCACCGAGGCGGCCGCCCTCATCGGCGAGCTGGTGCCCGCCGTGAAAAACGCGGGCTGCGAGGTGGTTATCTGCACGCCGTTCACCAGCCTGTGCAAGGCGGTGGAGCTGTGCCGCGGCACCAATATCCATGTGGGCGCCGAGAATGTGCACTTTGAAAAAAGCGGCGCGTTCACGGGCGAAATTTCCGCCGGTATGCTGGTGGACCTCGGCGTGGAATACGTCATCGTGGGCCATTCCGAGCGCCGCCAGTATTTTGCCGAGACGGACGAAACCGTGAACAAGCGCGCCAAGGCCGCCCTGGCCGCAGGCCTGAAAGTGATTGTGTGCGTGGGCGAAAGCCTTGCCCAGCGCGAGCAGGGCGTGACGGAAGAGCTGGTGCGCATGCAGACGAAGATTGCCCTGCAGGGCGTTTCCGCCGAAGAGATGCAGCGCGTCGTCATCGCCTACGAGCCGGTGTGGGCCATCGGCACGGGCCGCACCGCCACCAGCGAGCAGGCGCAGGAGGTGTGCGCGGCCATCCGCAAAGTGGTGGGCGAGCTGTACGGCCAGGCCGTGGCCGAGGCCACCACGGTGCAGTACGGCGGCAGCATGAACGCCGCCAATGCAGATGAACTGCTGGAAAAGCCCGACGTAGACGGCGGGTTGATCGGCGGCGCCTCGCTGAAGGCGGACGCCTTCGGCGCCATCGTGGCCGCCGCCTCGAAATAAGCGCAGCATAACGTGCAGAAAGGAACCTGACATCTATGGCGAAAAAACCTCTGCTTCTTTGCATACTGGACGGCTTCGGCTGGGTGCCGCAGGAGACCTACGGCAATGCCATTGCAGCCGCCAAAACGCCGTATTTCGACAAGCTGTTCGCAAGCTGCCCCTACACCACCATCGGCGCCTCCGGCATGAACGTGGGCCTGCCCGACGGCCAGATGGGCAACAGCGAGGTGGGCCACACCAATATCGGCGCGGGCCGCATTGTGTATCAGGAGCTCACCCGCATCACCAAATCCATTGCGGACGGAGACTTTTTTGAAAATGAGGCCCTTGTTTCGGCCATGCGCACAGCGAAAGAGAACGGCAAGGCCCTGCACCTGATGGGCCTGCTTTCCGACGGCGGCGTGCACAGCCACAACGGCCATTTGTACGGCCTTCTGGAAATGGCGAAGCGCATGGGCCTCACAAAGGTGTATGTGCACGCCATCATGGACGGCCGCGATGTGCCGCCGGACTCCGGCCTTGGCTTTATCAAAGAGCTGCAGGCAAAGCTGGACGCGCTTGGCGTGGGCACCATCGCCTCTGTGACGGGCCGCTACTACGCCATGGACCGCGACAACCGCTGGGACCGTGTGGAAAAGGCCTACGCCGCCTTTGTGTACGGCGAGGGCAACCGCGGCACGCCCGTGGAAGTGATGGAAAAGAGCTATGCCGAAGGCGTGACGGATGAATTTGTGGTGCCCGCCGTGACATGCGAGGGCGGGCGCGTGGCCGAAGGCGACAGCGTCATCTTCTTCAATTTCCGGCCGGACCGCGCCCGCGAGATTACCCGCACCTTTGTGGACGGCGCATTCACCGGGTTCGAGCGCCGCCATGGCTGCTTCCCGGTGCACTATGTGTGCTTCACGCAGTATGACGCCACCATGCCCAACGTGAGCGTGGCCTTCCGCCCGCAGGCGCTGACAAACGTGCTGGGCGAGTACCTTGCCAAAAACGGCAAGACGCAGTTGCGCATTGCAGAGACGGAGAAATATGCTCACGTGACCTTCTTCTTCAACGGCGGCGTAGAGGCCCCCTTTGAAGGGGAGGACCGCGCCCTCATCAACAGCCCAAAGGTGGCCACATACGACCTGCAGCCCGAAATGAGCGCCTACCTTGTGGCAGACGAGTGTGTGCGGCGCATTGAAAGCGGCAAGTACGATGTCATCATCCTGAACTTTGCCAACTGCGACATGGTGGGCCACACCGGCGTGTTCAGCGCCGCCGTAAAGGCCGTGGAGGCCGTGGACGAGTGCGCGGGCCGGGTGATTGACGCGGCGCTGGCCGCGGGCGGCGCCGTGCTGCTGACGGCAGACCACGGCAATGCCGACAAAATGTACGACCCGGACCCCGAGCACCCCTTCACCGCGCACACCACCAACCCCGTGCCCTTCCTGGCGGCGGGCCTGGGCGATGTGAAGCTGCGCCAGGGCGGCGTGCTGGCCGACATTGCCCCCACCATGCTGAAGGTGATGGGCCTGCCCCAGCCCGAAGAAATGACGGGCAAAAGCATCATCGAATGACATTTACAGCCTCTAACTGAATAAAGGCAAAAGGGCCGCTTTCCCATACCCAGGCCGGGCAGGGAGGGCGGCTTTTCTTTTTTGCAAAGCCTGCTTGACATACATTGCAAAGCATACTATACTGAAAATGCAAAGTAAGCTTTGCAAGGAGTGCATGTGTATGAAGACGAATATCCCCGCCCTGCGCAGGGCCCGCAGGGTGAGCCAAGAGGAGCTGGCGCGGGCCGTGGGCGTCACACGGCAGACCATCACCTCCATTGAGGTGGGCAAATACACGGCCAGCCTTCCCCTTGCGCACAAAATCGCCGTTTACTTCGGCCTCTCTATTGAGGAAGTGTTTCTGTTTGAGGAGGAATGATACATGGAACAGGAAAAATTGACGCAGTTTCGCCATACTTTGTCCCGGCGCATCCGGCTGGGCACCGCTTACGCCTGCCTTGTGCTGGTGCTGCTCGCCCTTGGCGCGTTCACCGCACAGCACGGCTGGTACCGCGGCTTTCTCACCGGCCTTCTCTCCGGCATTGATATCGTGGTGATGATATGCGTGGTGCGCTGGCGGGCCATGCTGCGCGATACGCGGGACGCACAGCGCAGGCTTGAGGAAGCATGCCGCCGCGAGTGCGATGAGCGCGAGCAGTTCTTATGGCAGAAATCGGCCCGCGGGGCCGTGTGGGGCGCTTTGGCGCTGCTTTTGCCCGCAGGCGCTGCCGCCCTGTATTTTTCCCGTGCAGCAGGTCTTGCGCTGATGGGCGCTGCCTGCGTGCCCCTTCTGATCAACAAAGTGCTTTACTTTGCGCTTTCAAAAAGGTATTAAGCGCGCCCACAGCGCGCCGAGGGATGGAAAAGCGCAAGAAGCGGGGCTGCCTGGTACCAGGCGGCCCCGCTTTCATTGTAAGTAAAAAGCACCGGCCAATCCGGCGGCACCTGCATTCGAAGCAAAGTCAATCGTGGATTTCATGGGCAATGCTCCGTATATGGAACCCAAGTCAGCTTTTACTGACACGCCTCAAGAAAAGCGCCCTCCGCTGCTTTAACAGCGGAGGGGCGCCGCATGCAGAAGAAGGATTACAGCGGGCTGACAGGCACAGGCGGCAAAAAGCCCCGAGGGGCCTGCGCAAACAGCAGGCACAGCCTGCGGCCGCGGCTGTGCCGCCCAAATTCCAAGCCCGGCCCTACGCCGCCACAGGCATTACAAAGAAGTACATCAGTACAAAGTGGCAGGCGCTGCCCGCCATTACGAACAGGTGAAAAATCTCATGTGTGCCAAAGGCCTTATGGCGCGCATTGAACAGCGGCAGCTTCAGCGCATAGATAACGCCGCCTGCCGTATAAATGATGCCGCCTGCCAAAAGCCAGCCGAACCCTGCGGGCGAAAGCGCCTTTACAATGGGCACCACGGCAAACACGCACAGCCAGCCCATGGCGATATACAGCACAGAGGAAAACCATTTCGGGCAGGTGATCCACAGCGCCTTGATGGCAATGCCCGCCAGCGCCACTGCCCACACAGCCGTGCACAGCGCAGTGCCCTGCGGCCCGCGCAGCGTGATAAGGCAGATGGGCGTATAGCTGCCTGCGATAAGCACAAATATCATCATATGGTCCAGCTTGCGAAGGCGGCGGTTCACTTTATCTGTGGAATCCACCGTATGGTATGTGGTGCTGGCCGCATACAGCAGCACCATGCTCAGCGCAAACACCGCCATAGCAATGAAATACAGGCGGCCCGGCTCCCGCGCGGCCTTCACAAGCAGCGGCACCGCCGCCAGGGCCGCCATGACACAGCCCACAAAATGCGTCAGCGCGCTGGCCGGGTCTTTTATTTTCTGCAGCATATTTACCGCACCCTTTCCAACAGAACATTTCATTTGTTCATAATCTAGTATTAAATACTAGATATAATTATTTATTATACTACTATATGCCAACCAATATTTCAAGCCTTCTTTTGTGAAAGTTTTTCCATCTTATGAAGCATGGCCCCGTTGTGTGCCGGCTGTGCACGCAAAAGGCCCGCTGCGGCAGGCCGGAGGGGCTGCCGCAGCGGGCTTTCATTCACAGAACACCCACAAGCTAAGCTAGTGGGATAGAATAGCACGAGCGTTGAAGCGGAAAGAAAAGGACCTCCTTTTGCTGCAATAGAAGCGGGTAACGCCAACCGCACCAAAAAGCAAAAGGAGGTTCATCCATATGGACAAAAAAGTCTATCACATACAAGCACATACAAGATGGAATTGCCAATATCACATGGTGCTGATGCCCCCATATTACAGGAACATAATTTACGGAAGGCTGAGAAAAGACAGAGGCAAGACCATTATGGATGCCGTGTGATTACAAGCGTGTGCAGATAGCGGAAGCGCATGCAATGCCGGACCGCATACATATGCTGGTGTCAGTTCCGCCGAAATTAGCAGCAGATTTTATGGGGTACTTAGAAGGGAAAAGCACTCTGATGATTTTTTGATGAAACCCAAATATGAGGCGCACGCATGGAAGAAATGCGTTCTGGGCGAAAGGATACCATATAAACACCGTTGAGAGAAACAAAGCAAAATTTCGAAAATATGCCCAAGAGAGGAAGAACAAGGCCAATTAAACGTTCAGCTGAACTTCAAGGAATACAGAGAAATACAGCGAATTTCAATGATGCTTCACCTGAGGCTCCGGCTGACAGTGAAAGACATAAATAAAAAGCAGCGCCAAGTGCGGTTGGCGCTGCGCATTATGCACCTTTGGGTGCCGCTGGAAGAATGGCCCTTATAGGGCCGTTCTTCCAGCCCAACGTTCTGCGTGGGGTTGTGATTTTGGAAACCAGCGGCCCATACAAGGCTTTCGCCTTCAGCATTGAGCCAGGCGGGCCGCCGGCGGCCGGACCCGCAGGGGGCCTTTCAAATGCAGGCAAAGAAATTTCAGCGCACCTTGAGGCGCCTGCCGGCAATGAGCCCTTGCAGGGCTGAGGCAAGCCGCCTTTACCGGTGGGTACGGCCTTCTGAAAATACAGCGCACCCGGCCCCGCTTATACGCAGATATCCTTTCTGCAAAACACGGCGCCGCCAAGCGCGAACAAGACAAGGCCCGCCGCCAGCAGCACGGCGCAGCCTGCCGCCGCGCCGGCATCCCCCGCCAGCAGGGCCTGCTGGTCGAACAGGGCCAGCGGCGTGCATTTGTGCAGCCAGCTGAATGTATCGCCCACATCTGCCAGCATCTGCACCAGAATGCACGCCGTGCAGGCCCCGGCGCCCACGCCGGCCGCCATGCGCGCATCCCGGAAGGTGCAGCTTGCCAGAAAGCACACGCCCGCAAAGGCCGTCTGCAGGCACAAAAGCCCGGCATTCAGGCGCAGAAAGGCTGCAATATCCAGCTGGCCGGGGAACATGGCCTGCGCCGCCAGCACACAAAAGCCAAATGCGCACGCCACGCACCCCACCGGCACTGCGGCCAGCGCCAGCGCCTGTGTGACGGCTATTTTCACCCGGCTGACAGGGGCTGCCAGCAGAAAGGCGGCCGCGCCCGTGTCTACCCAGCGCGCCACCAGGCGGGCAGCGGCTGTCACAGTGAATACCATGGGAAACACGATGAACAGAAAGCCGTATAAATAGTTTGCAAGAAATTGTGTCAGCGTGCTGCCCGCGTTCAGCATGCCGAAGGCTGCAAACAGCTGCGGCATGCTTTGGGCCATCAGCTCAAGGCTTTCGCCCAGCTTTGGGTCGAACATGGCGGTGACCATGCCGCCGTACAGGCCCATCACTGCCAGGAAAACGATGCCCGGCTTCACATGCCCGCGAAGGCTGTGGCGGAACAATGCCAGATTCATTTTTCCTCACCCCCGTAAAAATGCAGAAACAGCTCTTCCAGCGTCTGGGCGCGCACCGTGATATCCGCCACCCTGTACGCCGCAAGGCGCTTGACTACTGCGTCCGCCTGCGGTGCCGCCACCGTTAGGGATACCTGCGCGCCCTGCGCCCTGGCGCCTGCAAGCTCTGACGCAAATTGGGCGGCCATGGCCTGCGTTTCAAACACCACTGTGAAATATTTGCGTTTTGAGCGCGAAAGCGCCTGCATATCCTCCACAGCCACAATATGCCCTGCCCGGATGATAGCCGTGCGGGTGCACAGCTTTTCCACCTCTTCAAAAATATGAGAGGAAAGCAGAATGGCCTTGCCTTTTTTCTGTTCTTCGCGCAGCAGCTCTGCAAAACGGCTCTGCATCAGCGGGTCCAGCCCGCTGGTGGGCTCGTCCAGCACATACAGCTGCGGGCTGTGCATGAAGGCGCACACAATGGCCACCTTCTGCTTTGTGCCCTTGGACATTTTCTTCAGCTTTGCGCCCGTATCCAGCTCGAAATACTCCGCCAGCTCCTTTGCGCGCGCAAGGCTGCGCATGCCGCGGTACTGCGCCAGAAACCGAAGGAACTGCCCGCCCGTCATGTCAGGCGGGAAGGCCGTCTCGCCCGGCAGGTAGCCCACGCGCGCCTGTACGGCCGCACAGGCAAATGGGTTCTGCCCGAACAGGCGCACTTGGCCGCTGTCCGGCCGGATAAAGCCCATCAGCTGGCGGATGGTGGTGGTTTTGCCCGCACCGTTCGGCCCAAGAAAGCCCAGCGTCTCGCCCTCCTCCAGCTTCAAGGAGAGGTCGAACACGCCCCTGCCCTTATAGTTTTTTGTCACATGGCTCCATTCGGCAAGCACTGCCATGAAACCGCCTCCTTTTCCTGCGCGGGCAGACGCCCGCTGTTCACACATATTCCTGCCGGTAGCTCATTCGGCGGAACCACTGCGCCCAGCCGCGGTACTCCGCCAGCATATCCTCCAGGCAAAGCGGCACGCCCTGGCGCAGCTTTTCGTTCAGGTAGCCCTCGGCCATCCACGTCATCATGCGCAGCACCTGCTGCGGGTCTGCCTCCGGCTTAAATTTAGAGAGGTCCACATGCCTGAAATATTTGGCAAAGCCGCCCGCCAGGTCTCCGTCCAGCCGCCTTCGGGCTGCCTTCTGGGCGTCCGCCTCGCCCGCGTAATATACGCGCATGGAATATTCCATCAGGTAAGGCGCACGGGCCACCAGCGCCAGCTTCACCCTTGCGCCCAGCTCCATCAGCTCAAAGAAATCTGTAACGCCCTCAAACTGCACAGCCTTCAGCTCGTGCATCATCAGGCCCTCCACATAGGCGTAGCACGCCTCGTACAGCGCCTGCTTGTTTTTGAAATAGTAAAACAGCAGCCCCTTTGAAATGCCCGCCTTCATGGCGATGGCCTCGGTAGACGCGCGCTTATAATCGTTGTGCGCAAACACCTCCAGCGCGGCGTTCAGAATGCGCCGCCGCTTTTCTTTCGGAAGGCGCCCAAACGCGTCCTCCATCCATACCGCCCCCCTTCTGTTTTCCATTATAGGGTTTTGACCGGTTTGAACAAGGCCTCTTTGCAAAAAACAAACGCCGCAGAAATTTCATTTCTGCGGCGTTTGCAGTTTTGTTTTTTACCGGGCTGTCCCCGCTGCCAGCAGGGCCTGCACCGCTGCGCGCTGCTGGCTGCGCGAAATGCGTGCAGGGCCGCACACGGCGCGGCGAAGCGCCGCTTCGCCCTGCACAAGCTCCGGCGCGCGCGCATGCACACGGGCGTACGGGTTTGAAAAATAGACGGCCCCCCACACCGGGCACGCCGCCCCGGCGCTTTGCAGCGCCGCACGCACAATGGCCACCTGCCTCCGGTTCTGCGCCACGGGGTTCGGCACGCTTTTTTCCATGCGCCTGCCGCCCCGTACGGCCCGCGCCTGGCGCCAGGCCGCCGCCTGCTCTGTGCCGGAAATGTCGCCCGCATAGTGTTTTACCTCCACCACGCACACGCCGCCGGGGCCCGCCACCGCGGCATCCAGCTCCGTTTTGCGCCCGTCCGCCTGCACGGGCACGTTGCACAGCACCACATAACCCTGCGGCAGGGCCTTCAGGGCGGCCTCGGCCCGCTTTTCCCCCTCGCGCCCGCTGGCAAGGCGGCGGATGGCAGCGCCGAGGCAGGGGCATGCGGCCGCGCACACAGCGGCCGCGCACAGCAGCCATATGCGCCACTGCTCTGAAAGCCACGCGCCGGCCAGCGCGCACGAGCACAGCACGCTGGCCGCGGCAAGCCCCGCCCACATGCCCGCCAGCGAAGCGCGCGTGCCGCCGCGGCAATGCTTCAGCCTGGCCATTTATTCCACGCCGAAGCGGTAGATGGTGGTTTCGTGATACTCCTCCTCAGGGCGAAGCACCACGCCGGGAAATTCCGGGTGAGAGGGCGTGCACGGGTAATGCTGCGTCTCCAGGCAGAAGGCCTGCTTATCCGCATGCGGGCCGCCTGTTTTCCCGTTCACGCCGTCCTGAGCGAGAAAATTCGCCGTATAAAGCTGCATGCCGGGCTGGGTGGTGAACACCTCCATGCTGATGCCCGTTTTATATGCATATGCCTTTGCCGCCAGCGCCAGCTGGCCGGGCAGTTTATCCAGCACAAAGCAGTGGTCGTACCCGTGGGCCATGGCAAGCTGGCCGCCGTCATCCTCCTCCCTCAGGCCCGCGCCGATCAGCTTGCCCGCGCGGAAGTCAAACGGCGTGTCCTCTACGCCCAGAATACGCCCAGTGGGGCACGTCTGTTCGTTTGCCTCCAGAAAACGGCCGGCAAAAATAGTGAGCCGCTGCTCCAGCACGCTGCCGCTGGCACAGCCCTCCAGATTGAAATAGCTGTGGTTCGTCAGGTTCACAGGGGTGGCCCCGTCCGTGACGGCGGTGTAATCCATCACAAGGGCGTTGTCCTCCGTAAGGGTGTAGGCCACGCTCACCGCCATATTGCCCGGGAAGCCGTCCTCGCCCGCCGGGCTTTCCGCCTTCAGCACAAGGCGCTGCGCGCCGTCCTCCAGCGTCTCAATGCGGCCCTGAAATACCTTGCGGCCAAAGCAGCCGTGCAGGTGGTTCGGCCCGTCGTTTGCCTCCAGCTCGTAGCGCCTGCCGTCCAGCTCGAACGCCGCGCCCTCTATGCGGTTGGCATACCGGCCCACCAGCGCGCCCAGGCTGGCCGTGCCCGCCTCGTAGCCCGCCAGGCTTTCATAGCCCAGCACCACGTCGCGCAGGCCGCCTGTTTTATCCGGCACAAGAATGTGGGTGACGGCGCAGCCGTACTCAATGACGCACACGCGCATGCCCTGTTCGTTTTCCAGCGTATAACGGTATACGTCCCTGCCGTCTTTCGTTCTTCCGTAATATTCGCTCGTGATAGACATGGTGTTGTCCTCCCGGTGTTTTCCGGCGCCCGCGGGCGCCTTGTTATTACCATACTACCGCATCTTTGTGAAAAAAGAAAGGCCGCAGGGCTGCCTGCGGCCTTTCCTGTGTGAAATTTTACCTGCCCGGCGCACTTTTTACGCCTTTACGCCCGTTTTGGGGTTGACCTTTGCAGGAGCCGGGGCGGCAGGGGCCGGGGCAGAGGGCTTGTCCTGCGGCTTTTCCTCCGGCTTGGGGTCCGGCTGTGCGTCTTTGTCCACAGTTGTCACCGAACCATCAACACCCACTGTGATGTTGAGATTGCTGGTTTTGTTTTCAATTGCAGCGGATACATCCGCAGCGCCATCTAAAAACTCCTCTACATCCGCATACAGCACCTTGTCCACCTTGTCAGAGTCAATGGTGCCCTCCAGCGTCACTTTCGGGTTGCTCGGCACATTCTCTCCCCTGCCAAGTTCAATGCCGCCCATCTCGCCGTTCTTATCGAACGTCATATCCTTCATTGTCACAGTGGAGCCATTCACCAGCACGCCGTTGTAAAGGCCGTTCACGGCTGTCACCTTCTCCAGCGTCACATTTTCCACGTTGTAAACATGCACGGCATATTTGGCCTTATTATTCGCATTTACCGTCAGGTTCGAGAGCGTCACGCCGTCTGCCTCTACCGTCACTGCATTGCCGTAACCGCTTACGCCTGTAATATCCTGCATGACAGTAAGCGCGTGCCCATTTCCGTTCACCGCTACCGGCTGTGTCACCTTCAGAGGCTGCGTCAGCTCAATGCTGCCGCCAAGCGCAATTTCTGTTGCCCCCTGCGTGCCGCACAGTGCCGCAAGCATTGCTTCGCTGTTGTTGGCATACACGGTCTGCCCGTTCACCCTGGCCGTAAGCACCGGCCCGTTGTCCGACACTGTGAGCACAGGCTGTGCGTTCTCGTTCACATCAGCGCGCACTGTGATACTGTCTTCCAAACTATCCACCGTCAGCTTCGGCGCCGCCCCGGAATGGTCTTTCCCGTCTGCCAGTTCTACCGCACTGAAGCCATTTCCGGTAAACGTGCATCCCGTCAGCTTTGCCGAAGCACCGTTGTTGACGATGAGGCCGGAATATTTTCCATTTGTCATGACAACCTGGGCGAGCTCCACATCCATCTCCGGGCCATAAACCTGCACAGCGTATTTCACCCTACTGGCGGCATTCACCGTCAAATTCTTCACGCTGCCGTTTGCGTACACCACAGCGCTGGTCATATTGTCTTTCGAGTCAAAATTCGCCGTCAAGGCATAGCCTGCGCCCTCCAGTGTGACACCCTGAGGCACCGTCACGGGAGCTGTAAGCGTGATGTCAGCACCCAGCGTCACCGTGCTGCCGGCCTTTGGGTTGCTCAGGGCCTCATTCAGCCCCGACTCGTCAGTTATCCCGGCTTCTACAGGCAGCGTGCCCTCTTCGCCCTCTGCGAAGGCGGGCACGGCAAAAAGCACAGCCGCCATGCACAAAGCCAGCAGCAAAACGAATGTCTTTTTCATGGTTTTCCTCCTGATTTTCTTTTTCGCGGCTGTGAAAAACCGCCAACTTCCTTTTTAATATATGACAATATCTCACAGTTGTCAAGGGAACTGTGAAAATTCTTCAAATAAAACCTTATATTCATCGGGATATTCCATATTAATAAAGGTAACGATACATCTTGTAACCAATAAGGAGGGCCTGCATGAAGGGTGAATTGCTGCAGGAGCTTCGGCGTGACAAGGGCTTATCCCAAAAAGAGCTTGGGGCGCTGCTTTCGGTGTCTCCGTTCACGATTTCCAGCTACGAGTGCGGCCACAGCGACCCGGACGACGAAGCCAAAGTAAAGCTGGCAAAAATTTTTGACATTTCTGTCGATTATCTTCTGGGGCTGGTGCGCGAGCCGTGCTCGTACCGGCGCGACGCCTCGTATGTATACCGCCGCGACGAGCGCACCATCCAGCTTCCAGCCGGTTTTTCGCCGCAGGAGGTGCAGCTTGTGCGCCAGTTTGTTGCTTTTGTGCAATATCAGAAGGAGGCGCAGCAGCGCGGCGGTTGTCCCTGAAAAACAGCGCGGCATGCAGCAGGCCCCCGGCAGGTGAGAAAGCCTGCCGGGGGCCTGTTTTGGTCTGCTTTATCGAAACGGCAGCCCCCGGCCGTGCCGGGGAGAGCAAAAAGGGCTTTCGCTGTCAGTTCCGAGCGCAGCGGGATGGTATTCAATACCAAAGGCTGCAGCACGCAGCGGGAAGAACCCCGTTTACGGCGGGCGGGGCAGGCGATGCAGAAGGCAGAGCATTCCGTGCCTCCTGAGAGGCTTGCCGGTAATATGCCCCCTCCGGGGCTTACGCAAGCCCCCGGCCGTGCCGGAGGGCCTGACTTCCCCCGCTCATCCGTTTGCCAGCATGCCCAGCGAGAGGCACAGCCGCGCTGCCGCGCGCTTCGTGGCATCGGCGTCGCCAAAGGCGGAAAGGCGGAAATACCCCTCGCCCTCTGCGCCAAAGCCCGCGCCCGGCGTGCCGGAGATGCGCGCAGTGTGCAGCAGATGCTCAAACAGCGCCCACGAGCCCATGCCGCGCGGCGCTTCAAGCCACAGGTAGGGGCTGTTTTTTCCCCCGCAGTACCACACGCCTGCCTGCTCCAGCGCCGCGGCGAGCACCTGCGCGTTTTTGCGGTAAGCCTGAAGGCTTTTGCCCACTGCCGCGCGCCCCTCGCAGCTCAGCGCGGCGGCTGCCGCGCGCTGAACAGGGTAAGCCACCCCATTGGTGGAGACGGCGCGCCAGCGCGCATACAGCCCGCGCAGAGGCACGCCGCCGGCGCGCAGCGCCTGCGGCACCACCGCCCACCCGCAGCGCAGGCCCGTAAAGCCTGCGCTTTTTGAGAAAGAGCCTATCTCGATGGCACATTCCCTGGCGCCCTCCACCTGATAGATGGAGCGCGGCAGCGCCTTATCCTGTATAAACGCCTCGTAGGCCGCATCGAACACCAGCAGCGCACCGTGCCCCAGCGCCCAGCGCACCCATGCGGCAAGGCCGTCCATGCTGTAGGCGGCGCCTGTGGGGTTGCCCGGGCTGCACAGATATACAATATCGGCCTGGGTATCCGGCCCGGGCAGAGGCAGAAAGCCGTTTTCCCGCGTGGCCGCCAGGGTTTGCACCCGGCGCCCGCACACAAGGTTTGTGTCCACATACACAGGGTAGGCCGGGCTTGTCACCAGCACTGTGTTTTGCGGCGAAAACAGGGCCAGAATGGCGGAAAGGTCGCTTTTTGCGCCGTCGGAGACAAAGATATCCTCCGGCGAGATGCGCGCGCCCAGCCGCGCATACCGCGCCGCCAGCGCCTCGCGCAGAAAGGCATACCCCTCTGCCGGGCCATAGCCGCGGAAGGTTTCGCGGCGGCCCATTTCCGCAGACGCCGCGCGCAAAGCACGCACCACAGGCGCGGCCAGCGGCAGCGTCACATCGCCCACCCCAAGGTCTGTCACGCGCACGCCGGGGTGTGCCTCGCAGAATGCGCGGGTGCGCGCGCGCACCTCGGAAAACAGGTAGTTTTCCCCCAGACGGGAAAAATTCAGATTCGGCTGCATGTTACTTCCCCTTTGTCTTTTATGAAAACGGGCAAAGGCCCTGCTGCAGCATATGCCCCGCCGCAAAAAAACAGAACCCCAAAGCGCGCCGCGCGCCCTTTGGCCCTGCCCTTTGAAGCAGCCGCTTTGCCCGCGCAGGCATGGCCGCCTTCTTTCGGGAAGCAATGGGCGGGCAAAGCGCGCGCCGCATGTGCCCCGCTTTGCGCACAGGGCCGCGCCGCACGGGGCCGCCCTGTGCTTTTTGCGGCCGCCGCGGCAAAGGCCTCGCCTGTGCGGCCTTTGCCGGGAAGAGGCGCGCCGCGCGGGCAGAAAGCGGCCCTTTCAGGCGCGCTGCCGCAAGAAAGCATCGCCCCCGGAAGACAGCTTTTGCGCACAGCCTCTTCGGCTTCCCTCGACAGCCGCAGAGGGCTCCGGCGGAGAGCTTCCCTGCCCTGCATCAAAAGCTGCCGCTTTCGGGGCGCCGGGCGGTTTTGGCCGGGCAGCTTTCGAGGAACGGCGTGCGAAAAAGCCCGTCAGGCCCGCCGGGCTTTTCGCGTGCAGCAGGCGCAAAAAGCGTCAGTCCAAGCCTGTGCTTTCTTGCGTCAACACGCCTTTCCCGCGGCCTTTTTATATTTCTGCTTTGCCCTCAAACACGGCCTGTACGGGGCCTGTGAGCAAAAGCTGCCCCGCGTTTTCGCGCACCCACAGCGTGCCGCCGGGCATATGCACCGCTATGGTGCCGCCCCGCGCGCACAGCCCCAGCGCCCACGCACACGCCGCCGCGGCGCAGGCGCCTGTGCCGCAGGCCAGCGTCTCTTTGCTGCCGCGCTCGTATACCCGCACGCGCAGCTCGTTTTCCCCGCACAGCTGCGCAAACCCCGCGTTTGCCCCCGAAGGGAACCAGCCGGCATATGCCACGCGCGGGCCCAGCTCCTCCAGGCGCAGGGCCGCTGTGTCCGGCACAAACTGCACGCAGTGCACGTTGCCCACCGCCACGCAGCTCACACGGCGGCTTTCGCCCTCAAACTCCAACGGGCGGCCCAGCACCCGGCCCCGCAGGCCCGCAAGGCCCATTTCCTCTGCCCGCCACTCGGGCGCGCCCATCTCCACCGTGTAAAGGCCGCCCGGCCTGCGCGTCACCGTGCGCAGGCCGCTGTTTGTGCGCACCAGCGCGCGCCCGCTTTGCGCCGTGAGGCCGCGCGCCATCAAAAGCGCCCCGGCACAGCGCACGCCGTTGCCGCACATGGCGCCCTCGGTGCCGTCTGCGTTGAACATGCGCATGCGCGCGTCCGCCCCTTCACAGGGCAAAAGCAGAATGATACCATCCGCCCCCACGCCCGTATGCCGGGCGCAAAGGCGCGGCGCAGCCTGTGCCGCGGCCTTCGGTGCGGGCGCGGCGCCCGAAATGCCGTCCATATAAAGATAATCGTTGCCGCAGCCGTGCATCTTGACGAAGCCCATCTGCACAACATATCCCCCCTTTTCCGGCACAGCGCGCCGGGGCGCGCTTTTTCACCGCACACGCCGGGCGGCACAGGCTGCCCGGCCCACATTTTGATTTCTATGCGCACGGCGGCGCAGGCATGCCCCGCCGCGGGCCGGACGGCATAAAACAGCCGCTTTCCGGCGCAAGCGGGCGGGGCGGCCGCTTGCGCCGGGCGGCCCGGCACACGGCAGAGCAGTATTTTTCATTTTACGCTTGACAAGCACGGAAACGCCGATATAAAATGTAGTAGATATTTCGCCGCCCGTGCCGGTAAAAGGGCCCGCGCGGCGCATATGGGAGGGAGAAAAGAAGTGGTTTTTGAACGCGTGCGTGAGATCATCTGCGACCAGCTCGATCTCGACGAGGATCGTGTTACGATGGATTCGAACCTCCTCGAAGACTTCGATGCGGACAGCCTCGACATCGTGGACCTGTCCATGACGCTGGAGGACGAATTCGGCCTGGAAATGCCGGACGACAAAATCGAGGATTTTCACACCGTCGGCGATGTCGTGCGCTACATCGAAGAAAACACCTGAGTTTCCGGTTTGCTTTCAAAGCCCCCAAACCTTGGGGGCTTTTATTATCCGGGTGCGGGGCGGGCTCTGTGCCCCGCTGCTGGCCGCTGAATATTTCTGTAAGGAGAATGCCGTATGAGCGAAAACAAAAAAATGGTGGAAGCCATCACCCCCATCAATGAAGACTTCGCCCAGTGGTACACCGACATCTGCCTGAAGGCGGAGCTGGTGGACTACTCGGCCGTGAAAGGCTGCGTGATTTTGCGCCCGTACGGCTACGCCATCTGGGAAAACATCATGCACCTTTTGGACAGGCGCTTCAAAGAGACCGGCCACGAAAACGTGGCCATGCCGCTGTTCATACCCGAAAGCCTTCTGCAAAAAGAGAAGGACCATGTGGAGGGCTTTGCCCCCGAAGTGGCGTGGGTGACGATGGGTGGCTCGGAAAAGCTGGAAGACCGCCTGTGCGTGCGCCCCACGTCTGAGACGCTGTTCTGCGACCACTTTGCGCATGTGCTGCATTCCTGGCGCGACCTTCCCATGAAGTACAACCAGTGGTGCAGCGTGGTGCGCTGGGAAAAGACGACGCGCCCGTTCCTGCGCAGCCGCGAGTTCTGGTGGCAGGAGGGGCATACCATCCACGAGACGGCCGGGGAGGCCATTGCCGAAACAGAGCAGCAGCTGAACACCTATGCCTCTTTCTGCGAGGACGATTTGAACATTCCCGTGCTGAAGGGCAAAAAGACGGACAGCGAAAAGTTTGCGGGCGCAGAGGCCACCTATACCATCGAGGCCATGATGCACGACGGCAAGGCGCTGCAAAGCGGCACCAGCCATTATTTCGGCGACGGGTTCTCGCGCGCGTTCGGCGTACAGTTCACCGGGCGCGACAACACGCTGCAATACCCCTTCCAGACGTCGTGGGGCGTCTCTACCCGCCTTGTGGGCGCCATCATCATGACGCACGGCGACGACGAGGGCCTTATTCTGCCCCCCGCTGTGGCGCCCTATCAGGTGGTAATCGTGCCGGTGGCCGCGCACAAGCCCGGCGTGATGGAAAAGGCGGAAGAGCTGCGCGCACGCCTTGCAAAGTTCTGCCGCGTGAAGCTGGACGCCTCGGACAATTCCCCGGGGTGGAAATTCGCCCAGTGGGAGATGAAGGGCGTGCCCCTGCGCCTTGAGATAGGCCCGAAGGACATTGAAAAGGGGCAGTGCGTGCTGGTGCGCCGCACAGACCGCGAAAAGCTGTTCACCCCGCTGGAGGAGCTGGAGGCCGCAATACCCCGGCAGTTAAAGGCCGTGGGCAGCGCCCTGTATGCCCGCGCCCAGGCAAACCGCGCCGCGCGCACCTTTGCGGCTTCTACGATGGACGAAGTAATGGATATTGCCGCCAGGGAAAGCGGCTATATCAAGACGATGTGGTGCGGCAGCGAGGCCTGCGAGGACCTGATGAAGGAAAAGGCCGGCCTCTCCAGCCGCTGCATGCCCTTTGAGCAGGAGCATATCGCAGACGTGTGCCCCTGCTGCGGCAGGCCCGCCAAGGCCATGGTGGTGTGGGGCAAAGCCTATTGAGCACCTGTCCGGAAGAAAAACACAGAAAAGCCGCGCCCTGCATTTTCAAATGCGGGGCGCGGCCTCTTTTATTTGTTTTAGCGAAACGGCAATCCGCGGCTGTGCCGTGAAGAGTAAAAGGGCTTTCTCTGTCAGTTCCGGGCGCAGCGGGACGGTATTCAATGCCAAAAAGCTGCAGCATGTAATGGGAAGGCCCCTGTTTACGGGGGGCGTGGCAGGTGATGCAAAAGACAGAGCATTCCGTGCCTCTTAAGAGGCTTGCCGGTAATATGCCTTTCCGGGGCTTACGCAGGCCCCCGGCTTTACCGGAGGCCTGACTTTCAGGTATTTTCTATTGCTTTGGCGGCGGGGTGGGCGCGGGGTAATCGGTAATGCCCTCGCCCGTGTTCGGCACAAAGGAGGAATATGCAAAATCCAGAAGAAACACAGCCAGCAGCGCGGTACAAACGACGGTCTTCACACGCCCAGGCACCTTGGCGTACAGGTTGTTCAAAAGCGGGCCCAGCACATAAATGAACACACAGCCGCCAAGGCCGAACACCAAAAGGCCCTCGGCACAGATGCGCCCGTGCAGGTTGAGGAAATAGCCGCTGTAATCCCACCATTTGGCGTGCTTGAAGGTTTCCAGATACCATGCTGTGGAATATTCCACCACGCCGCACACCACCATGCCCAAAAGGAACGTGGCCAGCGGGTTGTCGCGCACTTTCTTCAGCAGCACCAGCAAAAGCACGCCGCCTGTGCCGTAAATAGGCAGCCAGGGCCCGTGCAGCACACCGCGGTTCACAAACACGCCGCTGCCGAACAGATGCAGGCTCACCTCCCACACCCAGCCTATGAACGAAAAGGTGAAAAACAGCAGCACAAGCGTCTGCATGGAATAATTGCAGTGATAATCCACCTGCAGCCACCGGCGGCCTTCCGCCTCCGGCAGGATATACTGCCCGGCGGGATATTCGCCTTCACAGGGGGCGGCCTCCAGCAGGGTGTCGCACAGCCACTGGGCCCCCTGAAAAGCACGGCCCCTCGCCTCGCTGCGCAGCGCCATATATACCTCGGCATATACGGCTTTGCGGTAGGGCGCGATGAACAGGATATCCAGCAGGCCCAGTGTGAATATATTCAGCACATACCAGCCGGTAAAGGATGCGTCCAAAAGAAAGCAGCGCCATTTGCGGCCCTTCATCATGCGGGCCGAAAGCCGGAACGCCTCCCCGCAGGGCACAGCGGGGTTTTCGGCAAGAATATAGGGCACCATGGCGTAGGAATACAGCTTTACCGGCAGACCCACAATCGTGAGCGCCCACAGGCACAGCTTTACATCCCGCACCAGCATCACAAACGCCGTGTGCCTTGTGCGGTGCACGCGGTAAGGCAGAAGGGCACGGTGAAAGCGCGTGCCGCGGTACACCCTGCTCTCCAGAAAAAAGCGCCGCTCGCCCACGGGAAGGACGCCGCCCACAAATACCCACCAGCAGAATGTGAGCAGGGCACCGAAGGCAATGACGGCGCCTGCACCCACGCGCCCCTGAAAGGCCATCTGGTTCACGGCGTTCAGCGCGCCGAACAAAAATGAGCCGGAGGCCGTGATATCGTTGACCAGCCTGCTCAGCACGCCCCTGCCCTGGCCGGGGCTGGCCTGCGCCTTTTCCAGCGCCTGCCCGGCGGAGGTGTTTTTCAAAAATTCTTCCAAAATCTGCGCGTTGCTTTTCCCCGCCGGGTGCCCGGCCTGAAGCTGGCCCCCGGCGCCGGGCGCGGCGCCTGCCGTGCCCGCCGGCGCGGGAAAGCTCAGCCCGCCCGCCAGAAGGCCCACCAGCACGCAGACAGCTACAATGCGCCCATAGTTTGCCTTCAGGGCTTTCCTCGCGGTTTTCTTCCAATGCTTCGGGTGCCACACGGCAAACGCCCCTCTCTGAAATAAATAGCCTAGCCTTCAAACTGAACGCGAAGCAGCATCACCTCGCTGTCCGTGCCCACGCGCATGGCCGGGCCCCATACGCCCGCGCCCTGCGTCACGCAGGATGTCATGCTTCCCACCTGCAGAATACCCGCCGGGTTTTTCCAAAACAGGCGGATCAGAATATTTCCCGGGAAAAGCTGCCCGTTGTGCGTGTGGCCCGAAAGGTCAAGGTCCGCCCCGGCGGCAGCCAGCTCCTCCAGCTGGCGGGGCTGGTGGTCTATGACAAAAACAGGCTTGTCCATATCCAGCCCGGCCAGAAGCTGCGCCGGAGAAAGCCTTTCCCCGCCAAGCTTTTTCTGGCGCTGAGGGTCCTGCCGGCCCACAAGGTAGAAGGCATCCCCCACCAGCACGCTCTCGTCTTCCAGAAGCCGCACGCCCGCCTGCCGGAAAAAGGCCCGGAAGGCATCGTCCTCTGCGCCGGGGTCTGCCGCGGCAAAGGAAAAGCCCGCCAGCAGCTGCTCGCTCACATCATGGTTGCCCCAGCAGGCATATACGCCGAAGCGGCTGTGGATGCCGCGCAGCAGGGCTGCTATTTTATCCGGCTCGCGCACGGCGGCATACTCGTTGTCAAAAACATCGCCCGCCAGCACCACCACGTCCGGCTGCGCCTCATTGATCTTCTCCACCACGCGCTGCACCTGCGCCGCACCCACATTATAACCAAGATGCAAATCGGACACAAGGGCAATGCGCAGCTCGCCCTCCTGCGCGGCAGCGCACGCCTTGTGCACCGTGACCGTCTCTTCGCGCAGCACCACGCTCTGCGCATGCAAAATTCCCCATGCGCTGACACCTGCCACAAACAAAATGGCAAGCCCGCCCAGTGCAGCGAACACGCGCCGCGGATGGCGCAGCCCGCGCGCGCCCCGCTTTGTATGCTTCCATATCAGGCGGGCGGCGTCCAGCGCCAGCACAGTGAGCAGGCTATAAGCCAGCGTGCCCAGCCAGTAATTGCCCAGCAGCTTCAAAAATCGGTGCGCAGGGCCCTGCGTGACAAGAAACCCCGTAAGCGGCGAAAGTGAAACAAAGGCATAAAATACCATGATGCACCCCACAGCCCACTTATTTCTGAACCAATGGGTGCATGCGGCCATCCAGCGCACAAGCCAGCGCGCCAGATAGGCATTCAGCACAAGATACACCGGTGCCAGCAGCAAAGCAATCAAGCGGCTTCCCCCTTTTTTCTCCGTACAGCGGCGCAGCGCCCGCCTGCCGCCCCCGCAGGGCGGGCACATTATTATATCACAGGGCTGCATTTGGGCGCCATATTTTTTCCGCAGCTACAGATGTTTTACCATAAAACGAGGCAGCGCCGCTTTGTACATCACATTCCCCTGCGCAGCACGGCAGGCCCGCATACCAAAGCCGCCCCCGCAGACAGCCTGCGGGGGCGGCTTTTATCATGCTTTTTCTTCGTGGTATTGCTTTTCTGTGTTTACGTTCCAAATGGCCTCCTTGCCCTGGCCGTTCCGGCCGATAGCCTCGGCCGCGCGAATGGCCGTGAGCATGGAATGGTCCATATTATTGTAGCGGTGCTGGCCGTTGCGGCCCACACAGTACAGGTTGTCAAAGCCGTTCAGGAACGAGACGATCTCATCCATATGGTCATAGGTGTCGAAATAGGCGGGATATGCCTTTTTCACACGCTCACGGTGCGAGGCCAGCACATCGCCCTTCTGCACCACGCCCATCTTCTCCAGCTCGGACACGGCGAAGGCCGTGCACTCCTCCTCCGGCATGCTCCAGAAGCTATCGCCCTCGGTGCAGAAATATTCAAGGCCGATCCACACGGTGTTTTCCGGGTCCTTCACCATATAGGGAGACCAGTTGTTGAAGATCTGGATGCGGCCAAGCTTCACACGCGGGTCCTGCACATAAATCCAGCAGTCGGGCACGATGTTGCCCAGCGTCTTCATGGCCGTCTCGTTTTTCAGCCCAAGGCGGGGCACCAGAAGGCCCACGGTGACGAAATCGCGGTAGGGCAGGCCGGCAGCCAGCTCCTGCACGCGCGCAGGTGCGGCGCTTTCCATGCCCAGCACAAGGTCCTTCACCGGCATGGAGGAGATAAAGATGTCGCCCTCCAGCGTCTTTTCGCCCTCCGGCGTGCTGCACACGACGGCCTTTACGCTGCCGCCCTCGCACACGACGCGCTTCACGCTGTGGCCGAACTGCAGCTTGGCTCCCTGTGCCTGCACATCTGCCGCCAGCGTCTCCCAAAGCTGGCCGGGGCCGAACTTCGGGTACCAGAACTGCTCAATCAGGCTTGTCTCAACCTCGGCGTTTTTGCCCTTGGGCAGCATGTTCTTCAAAAGACTCAGGATAGAAAGCCCCTTTACGCGCTGGGCGCCCCAGTCTGCCGCTATCTCGCTGGGGTGGCGCCCCCACAGCTTTTCGGTGTAGCCCTCGAAAAACATGCTGTACAGCACCTTGCCGAAGCGGTTAATGTAGAAGTTTTCAAGGTTCGTCTCCGGCTTTTTCACCGCCATGGCCTTCAGGTAGCTGAACCCGGCCTTCACCGTGGTGGCAAAGCCCATGTTGCGGATTGTTTCCCACTTCATGCTGATGGGGTAGTCGAAGAAATGGTTGCCGTAATAAATGCGGGACACGCGGTCTCGCACCAGCATTACGCGGTCCTCCTTCTCCGGGTCCGGCCCGCCCTGCGCCAGCGGCTTTTCGCGGCCGAGCCTCGCGTCATCAAAGCTGGGCGCGCCCTGCAAGGGCATCCACTGCGCCCAGCGCTGCATGATCTCGTCGCTTTTCGAGAAAAAGCGGTGCCCGCCGATGTCCATGCGGTTGCCCTCGTAGCGCACGGTGCGCGAGATACCGCCTATCTCGCCGCTTTCCTCCAGAATGGTGATGTCATACGGCTCGCTGCCCGCAAGCAGCTCTTTGGCCGCCGTCAGCCCGGCAGGCCCGGCGCCGATGATAACGACTCGCTTCATATTCCCTGTTCCTCTTTTCCTGCCGCGCAAACGGCGTTTTCACATATAGTATAAGCTTACCCTGAAATGACCCCTGTGTCAAGAAAAACGCCTCTGGCGCAGCCGGGGCGTTTATGGTACTATTTTTACATGGTTTTCACTATGGTTTTCACTGCGCGCCCGGGTTTTTGAAACTGTCCCCGCGCCGCGCGCAAAAGGAGGAGCAACGTGCAGGGCATCTATTTCCACATTCCCTATTGCCGTTCCAAATGCCGGTACTGCGATTTTTACTCTATGGGCGGCAGCGCCGCCGTTCCGCAGGAATATGTGGACGCCCTGCTGCGCGAGCTGGCCCGCCTGCGCTGGCAGCTTCCGGGCGCGCCGGACACCCTTTATTTCGGCGGCGGCACGCCCAGCCTGCTGCGCCCGGCCCAGGCTGCGCGGCTGATTGACGCGGCGCAGCCTGCCGCCGGGGCGGAAATCACGCTGGAGGCCAACCCGGAAACGCTGACGCCCGCCCTGCTGCGCGGCTTTCTTTCCGCTGGCGTGAACCGCCTTTCCCTGGGCGTGCAGACAGCCTTTGACGAAAGCCTCCGCCGCATGGGGCGCCCGCACACAGCCGCGCAGAGCCGCAAAGCGCTGCTTTGGGCGCGCGAGGCGGGCTTTGCCAACATTTCAGGCGACGTGATGCTGGCGCTTCCCGGCTATACGGAAAAGGAGCTGACCGCCACGCTGGACCTTCTGCAGGACGGCGGCTGTACGCATATCTCGTGCTACCTGCTGAAGCTGGAGCCCGGCACCCCCTGGGGCGAAGCCCCGCCCGAACATCTGCCGGACGATGACAGGGCCGCCGGGTTTTACCTTGCCTGCACGGACGCGCTGGCCGCGCGCGGTTACGCCCAGTATGAGATATCCAACTTCGCAAAGCCCGGCTTTGCCAGCCGGCACAACCTGCTGTACTGGAACTGTCAGCACTACCTGGGCCTTGGCCCGCACGCCCACAGCTGCCTTGGCGGCAGGCGCTTTTTCTGCCCGCAGGGCACGGCGCAGTTTCTGGCCGGGCCTGCGGCCTACCAGCAGGACGGCGCCTGCACACGGGAAGACTATATCATGCTGCAGCTGCGGCTTTCGGCGGGCCTTTCCCTTCGCGCGCTGGAACAGGGCTGGGGCCGGGGCTTCTCTCCAAGCCAGATGGCGTTCCTTGAAACACTGTGCAGCCACGGCCTTGCCGCCTTTGACGGCGATGTGCTGCGCCTTCTGCCGCAGGGCATGCTTTTGCAGAACAGCATCCTGTGCGAGCTGATATAAAACGAAGAAAAGCAGCCCGCCTGCAAGGCAGTTGACACACGCAGCATTTCGCTGTGCTGCGGCTGTTCTTGTGTTTATCCTGCTATATGATAACAAAAAGCCGAACAAACCCGCCAGCTCTGGAATTGGGAGAAGTACAAATGAAAGAATATCAGAATCTGATTGAGCAAATCATAATCGCGGCTGCCATTATCATCGCGGCTGCGATGCTCGCTGGTGCTGTTGAAGGTGCAGGCACAAACATACAGAGCAGCTTGGGCTATGCGAGTGAGGTGCTTCGATAGGCCCCGTTTTTTCGAACGAATACAAGAGCACGCTTCCATACAGGGCGGCCCTGTATGTGCAGTCTGTGAAGCAAAACGCCCTGGACGCTGGAATGTCCGGGGCGTTTTTCGCTGAGGCGCCCCGCGTACAAAGCCGCCCCTGCGCCGTTCAGAAAACCGGCCTTTTAAGGGAAAAGACGTGGCTTTCGCAGCCACGTCTTTTATCTGTTTTTTCCTTCTTTCAAACGCCGGCCGGCAATGGGGCCGCGGGTTTCTTTCAAAGCTGGAAGGTCATGCGCAGCTGCGTATCCCAGCTCTCATCCGGCGCAAGGCGCACAGTGGCCGGCTTTTCCAGCCATTCGCCCGCAGAGCCGGCCGCATCCGGCAGGCCGTGCCACGGCTCGATGCACACAAAGCGCACGGGGCCCTTTGCACTCCACACCAGCACATAGGGAAAGCCTGTAATGTCCACCGATACGCCGCGGCCCGTGCCCGCTTCCACAAGGCTGAGGGCATCGGCCGTAAGGCCCTTCATGCAGATGCTGTCGTGGTCGAACAAATGGTCTGTCAGCGGGATATCCGTGGCGTTTTCAAACAGCGTGTGGGTGCCGCCCGTCACAAGGCCGCTGGCCTCGTCCACCTCTACGACCACTGGCGTTTGAGGCGAGCTGAAGCGCAGCACATAGTCCTGTGTGCCGTGCGCGGCGTCGAAGGGGCAGGCAAACCCGGGGTGATAGCCGAACGAGAAGGGCATTTCCTCCCCGCTCTGGTTTTCCACCTGCACGCGGTGCACCACGCTGCGCCCCTCCAGCGAATAAGTATTGACGAGCCGGAAGGCAAACGGGAACTTTTCCATAGTGAGCACATTGGCCTCAAGGCACAGTGAAACATGGGTTTCATCTTTTTCCAGCACGGTATGCTCCATATCGCGCGCAAAGCCATGCTGGCCGCCCTCGTAGCGCACACCGCGGTGCGTGAACGCGCCGCCCTTCAGCCGCCCGCAGTAGGGAAACAGAATGGGCGCATGGCGGCCCCATACACCGGCGTCCGCCTGCCACATCAGCTCCCGCCCGGCGGCTCTGTCTCTGACGCTGACAAGCTCAGCCCCCTGCGATGACACCACCGCCTGTAAAAATTCATTTTCCAGCAAATATTCCATCGTGCCCTCTCCTTTGCCCCGGCATTGCACCTTTTATGTACAGTATAGTACAAAACGCGCAAAAAAGGAAGCCCGCGCCCCGGTGGCCGCGCAGGCCTGCACTGAATAGACTGCCACAAGGGCGCGCGGCGCGTGCCCACCCGGAAGCGGCCGCGCCCATATGCCCCCAGAGAGGAGAATTTTCATGGCAATGACATTCCCAGACATCCAGCGCGCCGCCGGCACCGGCACGGGCTTTCTCACTGCGCGAAGCTATTCGGCGCGGGACGCCCTGCCGGTAGCGGGCGTACATCTCACCGTCACGGGTGAGGGCGGCGCCAAGTGGACGGCCGAGACCGGCGAGGACGGCCTGTTTTCCGCATTATCCCTGGCGTGCCCGCCCCGCAGCCTTTCGCTGGACGAGGCCAATACCCAGCGCCCCTACGGGGTGTACGGCCTTGTGGCAGAGCGCGAGGGCTATGAAACAGTGCGCATCGAAGGCGTTCAAATTTTTGATGGCGAGACAGCCATCGCCGAGCTGGTGATGATACCGATTGGCGACGACGAGCGCGCCATCGGCCTGAACATGCAGCCCGAGGATACCACCATCCCACCGCATCCGCTGTGGGCCGGCGACGGCGGCAGCGCGCCTTCGCCCGTCTCCGAATGCCCGGCCCCGCGCATTCTGGAGGCGCCCATCATCCCGGAAAAAATCACCGTCCATCTGGGCAAGCCCGCCGCCAGCGCGCGCAACGTTACGGTGTCGTTCCGCGATTACATCGCAAACGTAGCCTCCAGCGAGATATACCCCACCTGGCCGGAGGAATCCCTGCGCGCAAATATCCATGCACAAATCAGCATCGCACTGAACCGTATCTATACGGAATGGTACAAAAGCAAGGGCTACTCGTTTGACATCACCAATTCCACCAGCTACGACCAGTACTATGTGCACGGCCGCACGGTATTCGACGTGATGATCCGCATTACAGACGACATCTTCAACACCTATATCCGCAAAACGGGCACCATCAACCCCTATTATGCCGAATACTGCGACGGCAAGCAGGTGAGCTGCAAGGGCATGAAGCAGTGGGGCACCGTGACGCTGGCCGAGCAGGGGCGCAATGCGCTTTCCATCCTGCGCTATTACTACGGCAACGACATCGAAATCGTGCGCACGCAGAACATCCAAAGCATCCGCGACAGCTACCCCGGCACGCCGCTGCGCGTGGGCTCCAGCGGCAAATATGTGCGCATCATCCAGCGCCAGCTGAACCGCATTGCGCAGGATTATCCGTTCTTCGGCACCCTGAATGTGGACGGGAACTTCGGCGCCTCTACCGAGGCGGTTGTGAAAAAGTTCCAAAAGCAGTTCAACCTCACGCAGGACGGCGTGGTGGGCCGCAGCACCTGGTATAAAATCAGCTATATCTATGTGGCGGTGAAGAAGCTGGCCCAGCTGACAAGCGAGGGCGAAATGCCTTCCGGCGACCTTGTCGCGGGCACCTGGCCCGGCACGCTTCTGCGCCGGGGCAGCCGCGGCGACGATGTAGAGCGCGTGCAGTTCTGGCTGAGCGAGCTGAGCGAATACACCGACATTCCGAATCTGGCGGTGGACGGCATCTTCGGTGCAGGCACGGAGGCCTCCGTGCGCGCCTTCCAGCGCCTGTACGGCCTCACGGTAGACGGCATCGTAGGGCAAAGCACCTGGAACGCCATCTATCGGGAATATGCATCCATGGAATCCGACAACGCCCCAGAGGCGGGCGGCAACGCGGGCACCTACCCCGGCACGTCCATGACCGTGGGCAGCCGCGGCGATGCCGTGCGGCGCGCACAGTTCTGGCTGCGCATCATCTCCCGTTCAAACAGCGCCATTCCCACCATCACAGCAGACGGTATCTTCGGCGCCGCTACCGAGCGCGCCGTGCGCGCCTTCCAGCAGTTCTACGGCCTGTCTGTGGACGGTATCATCGGCCGCGCCACCTGGAACAAGCTGTATGAGGTGTACACCGACATCGCCAACGGCCTTCTCGGCCCTGACGAACGCCCGGGCACCTACCCCGGCTCGCCGCTGCGCGTGGGCTCCACAGGGCGCAGCGTAAAGGAAGTGCAGTACTATCTGTTCCTGCTCAGCGCCTATTATCCCAGCATTCCGGAAATAAAATTCGACGGCATATTCGGCCGCGCCACCGAGCAGGCCGTGCGCGCCTACCAGACGCTGATGAACCTGCCGGTGGACGGCGTGGTGGGGCCGGACACCTGGGCCAGCATCTATGCCCGCATCACTACCCTGCGCACGGTGGACGGCCCTGTGCAGGCGTTCCGCGTGTTCCGCTACCCCGGCTATGAATTGAAAGAGGGCGTAGACGGCGATATGACGCGCTTTGTTCAGTTTCTTCTTTCGTATATCGGCCTTTTTTACGATGAGATAACCCCAATCGAAAATCTAGACGGTGTGTTCGGCCCTGAGCTCACCCGTGCAGTAGAGAGCTTCCAGAAGGCTTTCGGGCTGCCCGTGACGGGCGTGGTAGACGAAAAGACATGGAACGCCATGGTCATTGTGTATCTCTCCTATGCCTCCGACGCAGGCGAGGCCGATACGCCGGAGGGCCAGTACCCCGGCTATGTGATGACGCTGGGGTCTGCCGGCATCTCGGTGCGCCGCCTGCAGCGCTATATGAACTCCATCGCCGCGCGCTACTGCTTTGCAGATTTTGTGCCGGACACCGGCATCTTCGACGAGCAGACACTGTACGCCGTGCAGCAGTTCCAGGAGGGCTTCGGGCTGCCCGCCACGGGCCTTGTGGACAAAGCGACGTACGAGGCCATTTATAACTATTATCTGGCGGGCGAGGAGGAGTGACGCATGGCCAAAGTATTCGTATACGACGCCTATACCAACAAATTCTACAAATACAACCTCAGCGAGAACGACCCAATGCCCTATTCCTACGGCAACACCATGCGCCTGCGGGAGTTCCGCGGCTCGTCCAACAGTCAGACGCTGTGGACGACAGTGGCTGCCATGGAGGCCTGGAACCTCACACGCCGCCGCTACGGCAAGGGCATCTATATCGGCTATGCCTACAAGCGCATCTGGGAGGGCGGGCACGGCACCACCAGCCAGCATTACGCAGGCGTCTCGTTTGATGTGGGGCAGAACGTGTCCAGCGCCGAGCGCGTGCGCATCCGCGACGCCGCCGTGGCCACCAAGGCCTGGGGCTATGTGGAGCCCATCAATATGACGCCGCGCTGGGTGCACTTCGACCGCCGCTACGGCACCGCGGCCTGCTCCGGCGTAGGGTACCCCACCGTGCGCCGCAACTCCCGCAGCACTTATGTGCTTATCCTGCAGGACGGGCTGAACGCGCTGGGATATTCCACCCGCACGCTGGACGGCATTTTCGGCAATAACACAGAGACGGCCCTCAAGGCCTTCCAGCGCTCTGTCGGCCTCACCGCAGACGGCATCTGCGGCTGCAATTCCTGGAAGAAACTCACAAGCGCCGTGGTGGGCATCGGCCGCACCAGGACTGTGATAGACTGAGCGCGGTATTTTCTTTCTACAAAAGGCCCTGCCGGAGAAAATCTCCGGCAGGGCCTTCACATCGGTTTTCTTAAACAACAGCTTAATAAAGCGGTTCTTCTTTTCCTTCTCACTCTCCAAATGCGGCGGCAACCGCTTTCAGCTTCTCCCGGATGGGCAGCTCGTACGGGCAGCGCGTCTCGCATTTGCCGCAGCCGATGCAGGCGGACGCCTTCACCTTCATGCCGCTGTAACGCTCTTTTGCCCAGTGCGCAAGGTCGTACCGTTTGAGATACCCTTCAAACAAAAAGCACGAGGGGATGTCGATGCCCACGGTGCAGGGCGCACAGTAGCCGCAGCGGCGGCAGAAATTGCCGGAAAGCTCTTTGCGGATGCCCGCTATTGCTTCCTGCTCTGCCTGTGTCAGCGGCGAAAGGGCTTCGGCCGCGCGCGCGTTTTCCTCCACTTCCGATACCTCGGCCATGCCGGGGATTGCCAGTGTGACGCCGGGGTTCTGCAAAATATAGCGCAGCGCCAGCGTGCCGTCCGTGAGGTTTCCGCCGGCCATGGGCTTCATGGCAATAAAGCCCACGTTCTGCCGCGCTGCGCGGGCAATCAGTTCTTCGCCCTGGCTCTCCACAATATTGTAGGGGAACATGACAGTCTCTATCTGCGGGCAGCCCAGCAGCTTTTCAAAGGCGGCCGCAGAGTGCGCAGTGGCGCCCATGTGCCCCACCTTGCCCGCCCGGATGGCGTCCTGAATGGCCGCAGCCGCGCCGCCGGGCGAAAATGCCAGCTCAAATTCCTCCGGCTTCAGGTTGTGCATCTGGTATATTTCGATATGGTCTGTGCGCAAATTGCGCAGGCTTGTCTCGATATCCGCGGCCATTGCCTCGTACGTGCGCGCCATAGATTTGCTTGCCAGAATGAAGCTGCCGCGCAGGCCGCCCTGCAGCGCCTGGCCCAAAAATTCTTCTGAAACCGTATACCCGCGCGCTGTATCAATATAATTGACGCCGTGAGCCGCCAGCGCCTCCATCAGCGTGCGGGTGCGCTGTGCGTCCAGCCGCTGGATGGGGATGCCCCCAAAGCCCACTGCCGACACGCGCAGGCCGGTCTTTCCCAGAGTGCGATATTCCATGTGCTTTTCCTCCGCTTTCTATATCTCTAACTTATAAAATATGATACACCGCCCCCGCTTTGCCTGCAAGGCCGTTTTATGATATGATAAAAAGAAAGCAGGCTGCACGAGGGGGATACGCATGGCACGCCGATTTTTTTCGAAACCGATTTTCCGGGCCGGCCTCGCGCTGTTCGCCCTTGGGATGGCTGCCGGCGCCCTGTGGGACCTTCCTTTGGCGCATGCCCTGTATTCCCCTGCGTCGCTGCCCGCCATCCTGATGGAGACATTCGGCTATTACCCGCTGTATCTGCCCGCCGCCGGGCTGGCACTGTGCGCCATGGCAGACAAGCGCCTTGCCCTGCCCTGGCGCGCTGTATGCGGCGCCACGGCGCTGGCCGGCTGTGCGGCGCTGGCGCTGCATTCCTTCACCGGGCTGCGCGGGCGCGCGGCGCCTGTGCCCGCACTTTTCACCTGTGCCGTATGGCTGGCTCTGGCTGTGGGCGGCGCACTGGCGCTGCGCCGTGCAAGCGCCTCAGCAGCCCGGCTCGGCCGGGCGCGCTTTGTCTGCTTCTGGGGCACGGTGTATTTTGCGGCAGAGCTCATCGCCATCAATCTGCTGAAGCTCATTTGGGCACGCACCCGCTTTGACGACATGCTGGCCGCGGGCGATTTTTCCCGCTTCACCAGTTGGCTTCAGCCTCTCGGGCAGGGCGGCTCCAGCTTTCCGTCCGGCCACACCGCCTCGGCCTGCGGCATTTTTGTGCTGCTTATCGTGTGCGACGTTTCGGCACGCTTCGCACGGCGCCGCGGCCTTGTATGGGCAGTATGCTGGGCATATGTTGCTGGCATGGCCCTCAGCCGCATGGTGATGGGGCGGCATTTCCTCAGCGACACCGTCATGGCCGCCGGGGTGATGGCCGTGCTGTTTCTGGCACTGACGCACACAGGCGCCTACCACAAGAGCCTTGCGGCCACGCTGGCCTTTGCGGACACCCCGCCCGGCAGTGCGCCCTGATTTCTGATACCTTTGCTGCAAAAAGCGGCGCATGGAGGCTGCCCATGCGCCGCTTTTATTGGTTAGAAAAACCGCCGGCTGCGCCGGCGGGTGCCCCGTAAAAACCTTGCTGCAAGCCTTGAGCCAAACGGGCCGCCGTCTGCTGGGCCTGCAGAGCAGGAAAGCCATCGTCAGAACGGGAGGCCGCCCGTTTGCAGGCTGCGGGGCCAGCGATGCAGATAAAAGAAATTTCAGTGCGGCCCTGAAACACCCACCGGCAATAAGCCCCTGCCGAACTGAGCCAGACCTCCGGCCCGGCCGGTGGTTATGGCCGCTGCCAGGGGCCGGCAGTCAAGTCACCTGCAGACAGAAATAATCCTGTATCTCACCGCGGAAGGCCCAGGTGCCCGTAACGCGGTATACATAGCGCCCTGCCACAGTGGGCGCCTGAAAATGCCCCGGCGTGGTGGTGGTCACCTCCACATATTCCCCGGTGGCCGCGTCCCACCGCTGAAGCTTCAGCTCTTTCGGGCGGGTGCTGTACGACACCACCACGGGCGTCTGCGCCATCACCTCCATGGGCATCAGCCCCATCTCTTCATTGGGGATAACGGGTGCTTTCGTCTCTTTTGTGGTAAAGAAATTCCATTCGTAGCCAGCGCGCAGAAGATATTCCGGCGGCATGGGCACATCGTTGCACCGCACCTCCAGTATAGGCAGCGCCTGTTCCGGCTCCTGTGTATCCAGCACTTCCTTCAAAAGAAGTGTGAACCCCGCTGCCAGCAGGATGCACACCGCGCCAAGCGCCAGCTTGCGGATGAGCGTGGCCTGACCTTTCATGCAAAGCCTCCCCGCCGCGCGCAGCGCGGCCGTCATTCCAGCCTGGGGCATGCCTTTCGCCTCAGGCCGCACGGGGCCCTGCCCGGCCCCGGTCTTTCGCTGTTTATTATAGCCGTTTTGCGGCCAAAAAGGAAGAGGGGGCGGCACGGATGCGTGCAAAAAAGCATAGGATGGCAGAAAAGGCCCAAAAGATGCACCCATCAGGGTGCCCCGGCCTTTTGGGAGGAAACACGGGATGGATGCGTATTGCATGGATATTCTGCGCCCTGCACAGGTGCAGGGCTGCCTCGGCTGGTATGCCCGGCAGGGGGCCGATGGGCGCTGGGCGCCCATGGCCGCCGCGCCCGGGGCGCGCGTGGAATTTCGGGCGGCGCGGCAAAATGCTGCCCCACTGGCCGTCATCGGCGTGTGCAGCGCCGCCGCACCCTGCCCGCAGGCCCGGGCAATGGCCGGGCAGTTCGGCGCGCGCGGGCTGTTCCTTCTGCCGCCCGCCGCGCCCGGCGGCCCGGCGCCGCTTGCCTTTCTGCTGCGAAATGCCGCCCAAAGCGCGCCTCCGGGCATGCGCGTGCTGGCAGCACTGCCTGTGAAAACAGGCGGTGCCCTGCTGGGCGCCTACTTTGACGCCGGCTTTGCGCTGTGCGCCATGCGCGGGCTGTTCGAGCTGCGGCCCCATTATATTTTTCTGTATGCGCCCGGCGGCTGTGCTGCGCCCCAGGCCTGGCTGCTCGCGGCAGACACGCTGGCGCTTTCACGCGCGCTGGCGCAGGGCGCCGCAGGGGTCGCGCTGCGGCAATGCGCAGCCGGCATGCATGTCGGGCTCTGCACATCGTTCAAAATTGCACAAAATTCCCGCTTTTGTGTTTGATAAATTTTCTGCAATCTTCCCTTGATATTTCCGGGGGAAGAGAGTATGCTAAAGTCCGATATTGATACAGGCAGCCGGGCGGGCTGGCCCGCCCGGCCGGATGTAAAAACAGGAGGCGCTTTCTGCCATGGAGCAATTTGTGGAACTGATGCTTGCGACGGACCGCAAGGCGCGCGACATGATTGACAAGGCGCGCCAGACAAGGGCGCAGGCTGTGGCCAGTGCCCAAAAGCAGGCGGCCGAGATCCGCGCAGCCGATGAAAAGCGCCTGGCCGCAGGCAGGGCGCAGGTGGACGCCGCCCTTGCCGCGGAAAAGCAGGCGCAGGCAAAGGCTCTGGACGAGGAGTTCCTGCGCGCCAAGCATGCGCTGGACGAACGCTTTGATGCAAACCGCGACGCCTGGCTGGAGGGGCTTTGCAAGGACATGTTCGGGGCATAACACAGGAAACTGCACCGCGCAGGCAGAAGGGGAGGGCCGGCAAATGCTGGACGAGCTCAGCGCGCTTGCCATCGTGCCGAAGGCCAAGGCCATTGCGGCGCGGCGGCTGACGAAAAATGAATATGAGGCGCTGGCGCGCAAGCGCAGCGTCATCGAGGTGACCGCGGCGCTGCAGGCGCACCCCGCCTTCAAAAGCTGCCTTGCAGGCGTGTCGCAGACGAACCTGCACCGCGCGCAGCTGGAAGAGGCCCTGCGGAAGGATGTCTTTTTCAAATATGAATCGCTGATGCGCTATTCCTTCCGCAAGGGGCATTTCGGGGCGTATTTTCTGATGCGCTGTGAGATAGATGAGCTTCTCACAAAGCTGCGGCTACTGTCGATGGGCTTTCATCATCACTATATCGTGCATCTGCCGGGCTTTCTGGCAGACAAAACCAGCTTCAGCCTTCTGGCGCTGGCCAAGGCGGAAACGCCCGCCCAGTGCCTGCCGGTGCTGACGGGCACGCCCTATGCGAAGGTGCTGCAGGGCGTGCTGCCCGCACAGGGCGAGGCGCTGGATTACCTTGCCTGCGAGCACGCGTTTGAAACCTATTACTACGGCACGGTGCTGCAGCTTATCTCGCATGATTTGAAGGGTGCAGCCGCCAGGGATACACGCCTTCTGTTTTTGCAGCAGGCCGAGATTTACAACCTGGACATGCTGTACCGCGCCAAGGCGTTTTTCACCGGCCAGTTCACACCCGCCGTGCTGTGCCGCCTGCTGCTTCCCTACTGGAACGTGCTGAGCCAGCGCAAGATGGAGCAGCTTGCCGCCGCGCGCGACACGGCGGAATTTCTGCGCCTTTACAATGCCTCCCGCGCGGCCGCCGTGTACGGCGAACGGCGCGACGGCGGCGCAGGCAGCGCCGAGATCAGCGAGCAGCGCGTGCTGCGGCGCAGCGCCGAGCGGCTCATCCACTTTTCTTCCACGCCGCACACGGTGCTGGCGGCCCTGCTGCTGCTGTGCGACATTGAGCGCAGCAATATCATCAACATCATCGAGGGCGTGCGCTACGGCCTTTCGCCGGACGACATCGCCGCGTTTTTGAAATACTGACGCTGTGCCCGCATGCGGGCGCGGCAAAAAGTGAGGTGCATTTGTGCATGGGCATGGTAAAGATGGAGCACGTGAACATCTACGGCGACGGGCGCGAGCCGCGCGCTGCGCTGGAGCTGCTTGCGGGCCTCTCCTGCTTTGACCCGGACGACGCAAAGGCGTTCGTGGCGCAGCAGTCCGCCCAGGAGGAGGAGAACCTGTTCGAGCCCCTGCTGGCGCAGGCGCTTGGCCTTTTGAAAGACCTTGGCAAGGCGCCGCCCGATGCGCCGGCGGCCCCGCCGCGCGCGTTCACGTTCGGCGAGGTGCAGGCTACGGTGGAAAAATTCGCCGCGGAGGTGGCCGAGCGCGGCCAGCGCATGGCAGAGCTGAATGCGCGCATCGCCTCGTGCGAGCAGACGAAGGAGCAGCTGTATCACCTGACGGGCCTTGACGCCACCATGGACGAGATATTCAGCTGCAAGTTCCTGAAGGTGCGCTTCGGCCGCCTGCCGAAGGACAGCTATGTGAAGCTGCCTTATTATGAGGACGGTACGTTTACCTTCCGCCAGTATGATTTTGACGGCGAGTTCTATTGGGGCATGTATTTCGTGCCTGCCGAGCACGCAGAGGCGGTGGACGCCATTTTCGCCTCGCTGTTTTTTGAGCGGCTCTGGGTGCCGGACTTTGTGCACGGCACCCCGCAGGACGCCATCGCCAAGCTCATCAGTGAGCAGCAGCAGCTTTCGGCAGAGCGCGACGCGCTTTCCAAAATGGCGGATGTTGCCACCCCGGCCGAGCTGGAGCTTTTGTGCCAGATGGCGCTGTGGCTGCACTACGAGGCCCAGGTGTTCAGCATGCGGCACTACGTGGTGCTGCTGGACCACTCGTATTACATCAGCGGCTATGTGCCCGCCGCGCGCGTGAAGGAAGTGGAGCAGACGCTCAAGCGCGTGCCGGGCGTGCGCCTTCTGAGCGACGAGGCCGCGGGCGTGGATGCAAAGCTGGCCGGGAATACCCCGCCGGTAGAGCTGAAAAACAACCGCTTTTCACGCCCGTTCGAGATGTTCGTTAAGATGTACGGCCTGCCGGGCTACGGCGATTTGGACCCGACGCTTTTTGTGAGCATCACCTATGCCATTTTGTTCGGCGTGATGTTCGGTGACGTGGGCCAGGGCATCCTGCTGGGGCTTATCGGCTTCTTCATCATGTACAAAAAAATGCACATGGAGATAGGCCTCATCCTCACGCGGTGCAGCGTATTCTCGGTGCTGTTCGGGCTTGTATACGGCAGCGTGTTCGGCTTTGAACACGCGCTGGACGGCCTGTACCGCGCCATGGGCTTTTCAGAAAAGCCGGTGGAGGTGCTGCAGCCCGATTCCATCAACACCATCCTCATTTTGAGCGTGGCGGCCGGCGTGTTCATCATCGTGGCGGCCATCCTCACGGGTATCGCCTCTGAGGTGCGCCGCGGCAGGGCCGTGAAGGCCGTCCTGTCCGTAAACGGGTTGGCGGGCCTTGTGTTCTACCTTTCGCTCATTGCCCTGCTGCTGAGCGTGGTGGGCATCCAGCTTCCCTTCGTGGGCAGCGTGCCCTTCCTGATCATATGCCTGGTGGTGCCGTTCCTGATGATGTACTTTGCCGAGCCCATTGTGCAGCTCACAGAGGGGCATAAGCCCGGCAAGCCGGGCGAGATCATCATCAACGGCTTCTTCGAAATGTTCGACGCCATGCTGAGCTTTGCCTCCAACACCATGAGCTTTCTGCGTGTGGGCGGCTTCGTGCTGGCACACGCGGGCATGATGACGGTGGTTTTCACTCTTGCTGAAATGACGGGCGGCCCGCTGTATGTGCTGATTGTAGTAGTGGGCAACCTGTTCGTAATGGCGCTGGAGGGCCTGTTTGTGGGCATTCAGGTGCTGCGCCTTGAGTTTTACGAAATATTCAGCCGTTTCTTTGATGCAAACGGGCGGCCATTTACCCCGCTCTGCTTCCAAAGCCTTGCGCAGCGCGCGCAAAGCTAAGCCGCGGTGCCAAAAGCACCTTCCAATTTTGAAATGCTGCGCGCTGTGCGCGCAAAGGAGGAAATTCTCATGAAACATATGAAACACAAAGCCCGTATCCTGCTGGTGCTTGCCCTGGCCCTTGTGCTGGCGTGCGCCTTCTCTTCCCTGGCATTCGCAGAAGGCGAAAGCGCCGCGGCGCCCGCCGATATGAACAGCGGCCTTGGCTACCTTGCGGCCGCCCTCAGCGTGGGCATTGCCGGCATCGGCGCCGGCATCGCCGTGGGCGCAGGCGCCCCGGCCGCTATCGGCGCTTTGACGGAAGACCCGAAGAGCTTCGGCAAGGCGCTTATCTTCGTGGCGCTTGGCGAAGGCATCGCCCTGTACGGCATGCTTATCTCCATCCTCATTCTGTCCAGACTGTAAGGTCATGAAATACTTTCTTATCAGCGACAACGTGGACACGCTGGCCGGCATGCGCCTTGTGGGCGTGCGCGGCGTGGTGGTGCACGAGGAGGACGAGGTGCGCGCCGCGCTGGAAAAGGCCTGTGCAGACGAAGAGGTGGGCCTGGTGCTCATCACCGACAAGCTGGTGGCCAAATGCGCCGACACGGTGTTCGCCTATAAGCTGGGGCGCAGGCGCCCGCTGATTGTGGAAATGCCGGACTGCCACAGCGATTCAAACCCCGGCGACAGCATCCGGCGCTATATCTCCGAAGTGGTCGGCGTGAAGATTTGAGGTGAAGGCAATGGCACAGAAGAATAAGAACGGCCCGCTTGGCACGCAGAGCTCTGCCGATGCACAGCGCAGCGAAATGTTCGAGGCATCCGTGCTGAAAAGCGCCTCGATGGAGGCGCAGGAAATCGTGCAGGAGGGCGAAAAGGAAGCCCGGAAAATTGTAGAGGAGGCGCACCGCAGCAGCGTGGACACGCAGCTGGACGCCTACCGCCGTGCTGCCAAGCGCACAGCGGCGCTGGAGGCCGCCGTGGCCCGCCGCGAAAACCGCGACAGGCTGCTGCGCTACCGCACACAGCTTGTGAACGGCCTGTTTGCCGAGGCGCAGGAGGCCGCGCTTGCCTTTGCACAAAGCGGGCAGCCCTATGCCGCCTTCGTGCAGCAATCGCTGGCGCGCCACAGGGACGCCTGCGCGCAGGGCCCCTGCCGTGTGCTGGTGCGAGAGGCGGATATGGCCGCGCTGGAGGGCGCCGTGCAGGCCGCCCTGCCGGGCTGCGCGTACGAGCTGTGCGCCGACGGCACCATCGCTTTGGGCGGCGCCAGGCTTGCATGCGGCAGCGTATTGTTCGACGAAACGCTGGATGACCGCCTTGCCTCGCTGCGCGAGGGCTTTCTGGGCCGCTGCGGCCTGCGCGTGCAGTAAAAGCCGCGCAAAACATGCGATCGGCATATCATGAAGGAGCAAGCCATGAACGATACGATCTATTCGATCAACGGGCCCGTTGTCACCCTGCGGGGGGCGCGCGGCTTTTCCATGATGGAAATGGTGTATGTGGGCGAGGTAGGGCTCATTGGCGAGGTCATCGGCATCACCTCGGAAAAAACGACCATCCAGGTGTATGAGGACACCGCAGGCCTGAAGGTAGGCGAGCCCGTGCGCGGCACGGGTGCGCCGCTGTGCGCCACGCTGGGCCCGGGCATCATGCAGAATATTTTCGACGGCATCGAGCGCCCGCTGGCCGCTATTGCACAGGAGCACGGCGCCTTTATCGCCAGCGGCGTGCATGTGGCCAGCCTGGACGAGCACAGGCTTTGGGACGTGACGGTGCTTGTGAAGCCCGGCCAGCAGGTGACGGGCGGCAGCTTTATCGCCACATGCCCGGAAACCAGCATCATCACGCACAAAAGCATGGTGCCGCCGGACGTCTCCGGCACAGTCATCTGGGCGGCGGAAAACGGGCGGTATACCATTCAGGACCCCATCTGCAAAGTGAAAACGCCCGGCGGGGAAGAGCGCACGCTGTATCTTGCGCAGAAATGGCCCATCCGCACGCCGCGCCCCGTGGCCCTGCGCGAGGCCATCAGCCGCCCGCTGGTCACGGGCCAGCGCGTCATCGACAGCCTGTTCCCCATTGCCAAGGGCGGCGCGGCCGCCGTGCCGGGCGGCTTCGGCACGGGCAAGACGATGACGCAGCACCAGCTTGCCAAATGGTGCGACGCGGACATCATCGTGTATGTGGGCTGCGGCGAGCGCGGCAACGAGATGACACAGGTGCTGAACGAGTTCAGCGAGCTGGAGGACCCGAAGAGCGGCAAGCCCATGACCGAGCGCACCACCCTCATCGCCAATACCTCCAACATGCCGGTGGCGGCGCGCGAGGCGTCCATTTATACGGGCGTGACGCTGGCGGAATATTACCGCGACATGGGCTACGACGTGGCCATGATGGCCGATTCCACCTCGCGCTGGGCCGAGGCGCTGCGCGAAATTTCCGGCCGCCTGGAGGAAATGCCCGCGGAAGAGGGCTTCCCCGCCTATCTGCCCAGCCGCCTTGCCGCGTTTTACGAGCGCGCGGGCTGTGTGGAGAGCCTGAACGGCGAAAAGGGCAGCGTGTCCATCATTGGGGCCGTGTCGCCCCAGGGCTCCGATTTTTCCGAGCCCGTCACCCAGAACACCAAGCGCTTCGTGCGCTGCTTTCTTGCGCTGGATAAATCGCTGGCATACGCCCGCCACTACCCGGCTATCAACTGGACGCTGAGCTACAGCGAATATTACGAGGACCTGGACCCTTACTATACGGCAAACCTGGGCGAGGAATTCTGCGCCCTGCGCGGGCGCATGCTGAGCCTTCTGAGCGAGGAAAACAAGCTGATGGAGATTGTGAAGCTCATCGGTTCGGACGTGCTGCCCGACTCGCAGAAGGTGACGCTGGAGACGGCGCGCGTTATCCGCGTGGGCTTTTTGCAGCAGAATGCCTTCCATCAGAACGACACCTATGTGCCGCTGGAAAAGCAGCTTTGGATGATGCGGGCCATCCTGCATCTGTACGACAAGGCCAGCGCCCTCAGCGCCGCGGGCGTGCCGGTAAGCGACATGACGGCCGCCGGCCTGTTCGACAAGCTGGTGAAGGCCAAGTACGAGATACCGAACGACAAGCCGGAGCTGTTCGGCGGGTATGAAAAGGAAATGGACGGCATCTGTGAAAAGCTGCTGGCGGCGCGCGCGGGCGCGCAGGCGCCGGCCGGGAAGGAGTGAGCGGCATGGCCATGGAATATCTGGGCCTTTCGGACATCAACGGCCCCCTTGTGGCGCTGGACGGCGTCTCCGGCGTGGGCTTTGAAGAGATGGTGCGCATCCAGACGGCGGCAGGCCCGCGCGCGGGCCGCGTGGTGGCGCTGGAGGGCAGCCGCGTCGTTATTCAGGTGTTTGCCGGCACCTCCGGCATGGACCTTTCACACGCCTCTACCCGCTTTTCCGGCCACCCCATGCGCCTTGCGCTGGCGGACGAGCTTGTGGGCCGCATCTTCAACGGGGCGGGTGAGCCGGTGGACGGCCTCGGCCCTGTTTACGCTGAAAAATTTGCAGATATCAACGGCAGCGCCATCAACCCCGTGAGCCGCGCCTACCCGCGCAACTACATCCGCACGGGCATCTCCTCTATTGACACGCTCATTACGCTTATCCGCGGGCAGAAGCTGCCTATTTTCTCCGGCTCCGGCATGAGCCATAACCAGCTTGCCGCGCAGATTGTGCGCCAGGCACAGCTCAGCGAAGATTCCTCCGAAAGCTTCGGCGTGGTGTTCTGCGCCATGGGCGTGACGAAGGATGTGGCCGAATACTTCCGCAGGAGCTTTGAGGAATCCGGCGCGCTGAGCCGTGTGACGATGTTTTTGAACCTCTCGTCCGACCCCATTATCGAGCGCATCCTCACCCCGCGCTGCGCGCTGACGGCCGCGGAATACCTCGCCTTTGAAAAGGGCATGCATATCCTTGTGGTGATGACGGATATGACCAGCTATGCCGAGGCGCTGCGCGAATTCTCCTCTTCAAAGGGCGAGATTCCCGGGCGCAAGGGCTACCCCGGCTACCTGTATTCCGACTTCGCCAGCCTGTACGAGCGCGCGGGCGTCATTGCCGGGCGCAGCGGCAGCGTGACGCAGATCCCTATTCTCACCATGCCGAACGACGACATCACCCACCCCATCCCCGACCTGACAGGCTATATCACCGAGGGGCAGATTGTGCTGGACCGCTATCTGGACCAGCAGGGCGTTTACCCGCCCATCAGCGTGCTGCCCAGCCTCTCGCGCCTGATGAAGGACGGCATTGGCGAAGGTTACACCCGCAAGGATCATCCCGACGTCTCAAACCAGCTGTTCGCCAGCTATGCAAAGGTAAGCGACGCGCGCGGCCTTGCCAGCGTCATCGGTGAGGAAGAGCTGTCTCCCACCGACAAGCTGTATCTCGATTTCGGCAATCATTTTGAAAAGGAATTCCTGGGCCAGGGCCAGGGCGAGAACCGCACCATCAGCGAAAGCCTGGACCTCGGCTGGCGCCTTTTGAGCATCCTGCCCCGCGAAGAGCTGGACCGCCTGGACGAAAAGGTGCTGGACGAACACTACCGCGCGCACTGAGCGCCGCTTTACCCGCATGCACAAAGGAGGTGAAGGCCAGTGGCGGAACAGATATTTCCCACCAAAGGCAACCTGATCGCCTGCAAGAAAAACCTGGAGCTGGCAAAGCTCGGCTTTGACCTGCTGGACCGAAAGCGAAACGTGCTGATGCGCGAGATGATGAAGCTCATTGATGTGGCGGCCGGCATGCAGAAGGAGATAGGCGACACATTTCAGCGGGCCTACCGCGCGCTGCAGAATGCCAACATCACGCTGGGCATCGACCAGTCTCTGGACAGCGTCGTGCCGGAGGAGCACGGCTTTTCCATGCACAGCCACAGCATCATGGGGGTGGACCTTCCCACCGGCGAAGTGCACACAGCCCAGCCCTTCCCCTATTACGGCTTCCGCAATTCAAATTCCCAGCTGGATGCCGCCTACATGGCCTTCGACCATGTAAAACGGCTGTGCGCAAGGCTGGCGGGCATTGAAAACAGTGTGTACCGCCTTGCCACCGCCATCAAAAAGACACAGCGGCGCACCAATATGCTGGAGAATGTGGTCATCCCGCGCCTGGAGGAAAATATCCGCTTTATCTCCTCCACCCTGGAGGAGCATGAGCGCGAGGAGTTCACCCGCATGAAGGTCATCAAGCGCCAGAAGGGCGGCTGAAGGGCGCCCTCTCCTGAAAACGGCTTTGTACCGAAAGGTGCAAAGCCGTTTTTTGTGCATATAAGCCAAACTGCTTCAAAATATTTTGTGAACTTTTCTTGAAATCCCTTGCATTCCTGCCGCCGGCTGCATATACTATTATTTAAGCAGATTAAATAGCCTGGTTAAATATTAATCTGATTATCATTTTGAGATACGGAGGCCTGTTCTATGGAATGGGAAATGACGCAAGGCGTGCGGCTGTTCCGCCTGATAGACCGCATGCGCCGCGCCTGGACGGCCATCACGCCCTGTGCAGAGCTGAGCAAATCGCAGTTCGGCACGCTGATGGCACTGGCGCATCTTGGCGGCGGGCCGGGCGCGGCCGGGCAGCCGCCGCAGGCACAGGGCCTGCGGCTGACGCAGCTGGCACATGTGATGCACCAAAGCCCGCCTGCCCTCAGCCAGCGCATTGCCTCGCTGGAGGCGATGGGCTATGTGCAGCGCACCGAGGACGCGCAGGACAGGCGTGTGTCGCGCGTGTGCCTTACTCAGCAGGGCCACGCTTTGCTGAAGCAGGCGTACCATGCCATGAACGAAAAGCTGGACAGCGCCCTTGCCGCACTGGGCAAGCAGGACGCGGCCCTGCTGTTCACCCTGCTGAACAAATTTACCGCCCAGCTGGAGCAGGCCGCGGGCATCGAATGGGAGGAAAGTTGACGCAATGTTGAAATTGAAACGGTATCTGAAGCCGTACTGGGTGCTGCTGGTATGCGCCGTGGCATTCCTGTTCGGCCAGGCCATGCTGGAGCTGACGCTGCCCAATATGATGAGCGACATCGTGAACGTGGGCATCCAGCAGGGCGGCATCACCGAAGTGGCCCCCAAGGCCATTTCAGCCGACGGCATGGCGCTGATGCAGGCCTTTATGTCCGAGGAGGACAGGGCCACCACAGAAGAGCAGTACACCCGTGTGGAGGACACGGCCCCCTACGCGCAGGCATACCCGAACCTCGCCGCGGGCGATTATGTTCTGAAGGAGGACGCCGACACCGCTGCCGCCGATGCCGCTTTTTCGCGCGCGGGCTACGCCTGTGTTCAGGTGATGCAGAGTCTGACGGCCCAAAACGGCGCCCCGGCGCAGGGAGACAGCGCCGCCGCAGGGTTGGATGCGGGGCAGCTCGCCCAGCTGCTGCCCATGCTGGCCCAGCTGCCGGAGGGCACGGTGCAAAGCGCCGTTCAGACGGCGGCCGCGGCGCCGGACATGGCGCTGGAGCAGACGGCCAGTGTGTTCACCAAAAGCTTTTATGTGCAGCTTGGCGCAGATACAGACGCCATGCAGACAAACTATATTCTGATAAAGGGCCTTGAGATGCTGGGCTTCACCGTGCTGCTCACAGCGTGCGCCATAGCGGCCGGGTTCTGCCTTGCGCGCATGGGCGCGGGCGTGGGCCGCGATTTGCGGCATGATGTATTCCGCCGCGTGACATACTTCACCACCGGCGAGCTGGACCAGTTCTCTACCGCCAGCCTCATCACCCGCACCACCAACGACATCACCCAGGTGCAGACGTTTCTCTCCATGGGCCTGCGCATGATGTGCTTTGCGCCTATCATGGGCGTGGGCGGGCTCATCATGGGGCTTTCCAAGTGCGTGTCCATGGCGTGGATTCTGCTGCTGGCGCTCATCGTGATGCTGGGTGTTATTCTTGTGCTGTTCGTGGTGGCGCTGCCGCGCTTCAAAAAAATGCAGCAGTTCATCGACAAGCTGAACCTTGTCAGCCGCGAGCATCTCTCCGGCCTGATGGTCATCCGCGCCTTTGCCACACAGGCCTTCGAGCAGGGCCGTTTCGACAAGGCCAATAAAGACCTCACTGCCAACACACTGTTCGTAAACCGCGCCATGGTGACGATGATGCCGGTGATGACGCTGGTGATGAACGGCGTCAGCCTGCTGATTGTATGGGTGGGCGGCCACCAGATTGCCCAAAGCACCATGCAGGTGGGCGATATGATGGCCTTTATCCAGTATGCCATGCAGGTTATCATGAGCTTTTTGTTCATCAGCATGATGTTTGTAATGGTGCCGCGCGCCTCCGTCTCGGCAGAGCGCGTGCATGAGGTGCTGGCCACCCAGCCCTCTGTGCGCGACAGGGAGCAGCCGCGCCATCTGCCCCAGCCCGTGCGCGGCGTGGTGGAGTTCCGCGACGTCTCATTCCGCTACGGCGGGGCAGACGAGCCCGTGCTGCACCATGTCAGCTTCACCGCAAAGCCCGGGCAGACGACGGCCTTTATCGGCTCTACCGGTTCGGGCAAATCTACTCTCGTAAACCTCATTCCCCGCTTTTACGATGTGAGCGAGGGCAGCATTTTGCTGGACGGCCTGGATGTGCGCGACATACCGCAGAAAGAGCTGCGCGCAGCCATTGGCTATGTGCCGCAGAAGGGCATGCTGTTTTCGGGCTCCATTGCCTCAAACCTGCGCTACGGCGACGAGGCGGCCAGCGACGAGACGCTGCGCACTGCATGCGACGTGGCACAGGCCACAGAATTTGTCAGCGAGCTGCCGGAGGGCCTCGATACCTATGTGAGCCAGGGCGGCACCAGCGTCTCGGGCGGGCAGCGCCAGCGGCTTTCCATCGCGCGTGCGCTGGTGAAAAAGGCGCCGGTGTATATCTTTGACGATACCTTCTCTGCGCTGGATTTCAAAACAGACGCCCGGCTGCGCGGGGCGCTGGCCGGCTATACGAACGGCGCCACCGTGCTGATTGTGGCGCAGCGCGTGTCCACCATCATGCACGCAGACCAAATCGTGGTGCTGGATGAAGGGCGCGTGGCGGGCATAGGCACGCACAAGCAGCTTCTGGAGACCTGCGAGACCTACCGCGAAATCGCGCACAGCCAGCTTTCAAAGGAGGAATTGGCATAATGGCACAACAAACGCATGGCGCCCGTATGGGCGGCCCGCGCGGCGCTGCCGGTATGATGCCCGGAGAAAAGGCCAAGAACTTCAAGGGCACCATGGCAAAGCTGCTGCGCTATCTCTCCCGCTTTCTGCCCGCCATCATCACCGTGCTGGTGTGTGCGGCGGCCTCCACCGTGTTTTCCATCTTCGGCCCCAAGGTGCTGGGGCAGGCCACCACAAAGCTGTTTGAGGGCGTGATGGCCATGCTCACCGGCACGGGCGGCATCGACTTTACCGCCATTGGGCAGATTCTTCTGTTCCTGCTGGCCATTTACCTTGTCAGCGCCCTTCTCAGCTATGTGCAGGGCTGGGTGATGGCGGGCGTGGCCACCAAGGTGAGCTATTCCATGCGGCGCGACATCTCAGAGAAAATAGACCGCATGCCCCTCTCTTATTTTGACCGCGTGCCCAACGGCGAGGTGCTGAGCCGCATCACCAACGATGTGGACACCGTCACCCAGACGCTGAACCAGAGCCTTTCGCAAATCGTGACGAACGTCACCATGATGGTGGGCGTGCTGTGCATGATGCTGTCCATCAGCCCGCTGATGACGCTGGTGGCGCTTTGCATCCTTCCTGTTAGCGTGCTGATTGTGATGAATGTGGTAAAGCGCAGCCAGCCCTACTTCCGCCAGCAGCAGGATTATCTGGGCCATGTGAACGGCCATGTGGAGGAGATGTACGGCGGGCATGTGGTGGTAACGGCCTTTGGCCGGGAGGAAGAAAGCCTTGGCGCGTTCGACAAAATGAATGCCAGGCTGTATAACGCAGCCTGGAAAAGCCAGTTTCTCTCCGGCATGATGATGCCGCTGATGAATTTTGCCGGCAACCTCGGCTATGTGGGCATCTGCGTGCTGGGCGGCTTTCTCTCGCTGAACGGCTCTATCACGGTGGGCGACATTCAGGCCTTCATCCAGTATGTGCGCAACTTCACTCAGCCCATCAACCAGATTGCCAATATCTCGAACGTGCTGCAGCAGACGGCTGCGGCGGCCGAGCGCGTGTTCGCCTTCCTGGAGGAAGAGGAAGAGCCGGCAGACCCGGAGAGCCCCCTCTCGCCCGAGCTTATTCAGGGCGAGGTGGATTTTGCCCATGTGCATTTCGGCTACACGCCGGAGAAAACCATCATCCACGATTTCTCCGCCGTGATACAGCCGGGCAAAAAGGTGGCTATCGTGGGCCCCACCGGCGCCGGAAAAACCACCATGATGAAGCTGCTGATGCGCTTTTACGACGTAACGGACGGCGCCATCCTTCTGGACGGCTACGATGTGCGCCAGTTCGCCCGCAACGACCTGCGCGATTCCTTCGGCATGGTGCTGCAGGACACATGGCTGTATAACGGCACTATTCGTGAAAATATCCGCTACGGGCGGCTCTCTGCCACGGATGAAGAGGTGCTGGCCGCTGCAAAGGCCGCGCAGGTAGACCATTTCGTGCGCACCCTGCCCGATGGGTATGACACGGTACTGAACGAAGAGGCCACCAATATCAGCCAGGGGCAAAAGCAGCTGCTCACCATTGCGCGCACCATCATCTCCGAGCCGCGCATCCTCATCTTCGACGAGGCTACCTCCAGCGTGGACACACGCACAGAGCTTGCCATCCAGAAGGCGATGGATCACTTGATGGAGGGACGCACCAGCTTTATCATTGCACACCGCCTGTCCACCATCCGCGACGCAGACCTCATCCTTGTGATGAAGGACGGCGACATCGTGGAGACAGGCACCCACGCAGAGCTTCTGGCGAAACAAGGCTTCTATGCCGAATTGTATCAAAGCCAGTTTGCAGACGTATCCGACGAGGCCGTGTGACGGGCCCCTGCCCTGTGTCCGTGCGGCCCGGCCCGGGCCGCACGGGCTTCTTTTTCCGCACGGCCTCTGCGCCGGGTTTGCGCAAAGCGCCCGCATACGGTATAATATTCTCAAGACGGCATCGGAGGGCTTGCCGGATGAAACACACGCCGCGCACCTGAAAAAAGGGGGCCGCGGGCAAAAAGCGACAGTTTTGCCCTACGGGGCAAAAATAAAATAAAAGCGTGTACGCCATACCACCGCGCCGCACGGGCAGCCGTGCGGCCCAACGGAAGGAGGCCTTTTGAATAAGAAACTGAAGGAAAAAATCCATGAAGCTCTGGCAGCGGTGCTGCCGGTGACGCTGATTGTGTTCGTGCTGTGCGTCACCATCACCCCCATGCCGCTAGCCACGCTGATGATGTTTCTGGTGGGGGCCGTGCTGCTCATTTTTGGCATGGGCTTTTTCAGCTTGGGCGCCGACATGGCCATGATGCCCATTGGCGAGCACACCGGCAGGCAGCTTACCAGGGCCAAAACAGCCGCCGGTGTGGCGGCGGCCTGCTTTGCCATCGGCATTTTCGTCACCATGGCAGAGCCAGACCTGCAGGTGCTTGCACGCCAGACGCCCGCCGTGCCGGACATGGTGCTCATTCTGTGCGTGGCCTGCGGGGTGGGCCTGTTCCTTGCCGTGGCATTTCTGCGCAGCCTGTACGGCTGGCCTCTGGCGCGTATTCTGATGGTGTGCTATGCTGCCGTATTTGTGCTGGCCGCCTTTGTGCCGCGCGAATTTCTGCCTGTGGCCTTCGATTCCGGCGGCGTCACCACAGGGCCTGTCACAGTGCCGTTCATCATGGCACTGGGGCTCGGCCTTTCCGCCGTGGGCCATTCAGACCGTTCGGAAAGCGACAGCTTCGGCCTGATTGCCCTGTGCAGCATCGGGCCCATTTTGGCTGTGCTGGTGCTGGGGCTTTTGTACAGCGCCTCGTCCGGCTCTTACACGCCGCTTTCCATTCCCGAGGTAGACAGCACGCGGGAGCTGTGGCTGCAATTCAGCAATGAGTTCCCGGCCTACGCGCGCGAAGTGCTTTTTGCGCTGGCGCCCATTGTGGCGTTTTTCCTGCTTTTTCAGGCTGTATTTCTGCGCTTGCGCAGAAAGCCTCTGGCTAAAATACTGGTCGGCCTTCTCTATACCTTCATCGGCCTCACGCTGTTCCTCACCGGCGTGAATGTGGGCTTCATGCCCGCGGGCTATTCCATCGGCAGTCAGCTGGCTGCGGGCGAATGGCCGTGGCTGCTGGTGCCCATCGGCATGCTGATTGGCTATTTCATCGTAAAGGCCGAGCCCGCTGTGCTTGTGCTGAACAGGCAGGTGGAGGCCGTGACGGACGGCGCCATCTCCGAGGGCATGATGATGCTTGGCCTTTCGGTGGGCATGGCCGTCTCGGTGGGCCTCTCCATGGTGCGCGTGCTCACGGGCGTCTCGCTGGTGTGGTTCCTTGTGCCGGGCTATGCGCTGGCGCTGGGGCTGAGCTTTGCGGTGCCGAAGATATTCACCTCTATCGCCTTCGATTCGGGCGGCGTGGCCAGCGGGCCCATGACGGCCACCTTCCTTCTCTCCTTCGCCATGGGCGCGTGCGGCGCCACCGGGGGCAATGTGCTGACAGACGCCTTCGGCATCGTGGCCATGGTGGCCATGACGCCGCTTATCATCATTCAGCTTATCGGGCTGTTGTACCGCATCAAAACCGCGCGCGCCGGCAGGGCCGCGCCGCAGGAGAGCGCCGACGAAGTGATCGACCTCTCTCAAGAGGTGGAATTATGAACAGAAAAATAGAATGGCTTGTTACCATCGTAGACCGCGGGCGCGGCAGCACAGTGGCGCAGGTGTATCAAAGGCACCAAATCGCCGTGCAGCTTATCACGCACGGGCACGGCACCGCATCGTCCAAGGTCATGGATGTCTTGGGCCTGGACGAACCGGAAAAGGATATCGTGCTCAGCCTTGTGCCCGGCGCGCTGTCGGCAGACATTTTCCGCGCGCTGGAAAGCGAGCTGCACTTTGCACAGCCCGGGGCAGGCATTGCGTTTTCGCTGGCCCTCTCCGGCATCAGCGCGGCTGCACACAGCCGCATCACACACGGCAGGGTAGAGCTTTGCCTGCCGCAGGAGGAAATGAATATGGCACAGGAACAGCAGCATGAACTGATCGTGGCCGTCACGGACGCTGACGGCGTGGATATCGTAATGGACGCCGCACGCAGCGCGGGCGCGCGCGGCGGCACCGTGGCCAAGGCACGCGAAGCGTGCAGCGAAACGGCGCAGAAGCTGTTCGGCCTTACCATCCAGCCGGAAAAAGAGCTGGTGCTCATTGTCGTCCCCGGCAGCATCCGGCAGGCCGTGATGCAGGCCATCTGCACCGCCGTAACCCAGCAGACGCAGCAGCGCGCCTTCACCTTTTCGCTGCCTGTCAGCGGGGTGCTGGGCCTGCGGTAAGGCGGCATGCACCGTTTTGAGTTTGGGTATTTTTACAAAGTTATGCATATTTGAGGCGCATTTTTGCATGAATATCCAAAATTGAGCCTGACGCCTTAAAAATCACTTGACAAATGCCCCTCTGCGGGGTAACATGCAAACAAATAAAAATTTCAAAATTGCTCTGCGGTTTTCCGCAGGCAATGATAGAGGCGCGGTGTCCAACAGTACCGCGCGGCAGGGCAGGCAAGCCGCCGCGTGCGAAAGGGGCCACCGCCGAAGCACCCGGGTAATTGCCTTTGCCGGGGTGCTGGGCCGCCGCAGAATATGCGGCGGACTGTCACGCAAAGCGTGAAGCGCTATCATTGGAACAGCACTCTGTGCGCAGGCAGCGTATATGCTTTGCCTCTCCGTATCTGATTGCAGCCCCATGGTGCGTTTTGCGCGCCATGGGGCTTTTCGTTTTCGTTCCGGCCCCGCACCGGCGCCGCAGCACCCTTCCCTCCGCGCGCCGGCAAAGGGCCGGTTTTGGAAAAAATGCTTTTGGAAAGAGGGAATTTCAGATGAAAAAGTGGATGACAGGCGCTCTGGCGCTGGCTATGGCGCTGGCCATGGCTCTCACCGGCTGCAGCGGCGGCGCAGCCTCCGGCACGGCCTCTGCCGGTGCGGCGGCCTCCGGCTCTGCCGCACAAAGCGACAATGTGCTGACCGTTGCCATGGAGTGTGCCTATGCCCCCTACAACTGGACGCAGAGCGACGATTCCAACGGCGCGGTGCCCATCAAGGGCAGCGCAGATTATGCCAACGGCTACGACGTGATGATGGCCAAAAAGCTGGCCGAGGCCCTCGGCATGGAACTGGAGATTGTGAAATCGGACTGGGACTCTCTTGTGCCCGCCGTAATGTCCGGTACGGTAGACTGTGTGATTGCAGGCCAGTCCATCACCTCAAAGCGCATGGAGAGCGTGGATTTCACCACCCCGTACTACTATGCCAGCGTGGTGACGCTGGTAAAGGCGGACGGCCCCTATGCGGCTGCCGCCGGCGTGGCGGACCTTGCAGGCGCCACCTGCACCAGCCAGCTGAACACCATCTGGTATGACACCTGCCTGCCGCAGATAGAAAATGCCAATATCCTGCCCGCGCAGGAGACGGCCCCCGCCATGCTGGTGGCGCTTGACAGCGGCGCGTGCGATGTGGTGGTTACCGATATGCCCACAGCCATGGCTGCCTGCGCGGCATATCCCGATTTCAAGCTGCTGGATTTTACCGGAACAGACGATGACTTTGAAGTCTCTGAGGAGGAAGTGAACATCGGCATCTCGGTGCGCAAGGGCAACACCCAGCTGCTGGACGCCCTGAACGACGCCCTTTCGCCCATGACGGCAGATGATTTCAGCGCCATGATGGACGAGGCCATCCGCATCCAGCCGCTGAACGGCTGAGAAGGCCCGCGGCCATAGCAGCGCACCTGCAGAAAGGACGGAGTTCATATGGCATCCACACTGCCTGCCGATTTCTTTGGCAGAGTCATTTACATCCTGCAAAATTACAGCGCCTCGCTGGGGCGCGGCGTGCTGAACACCATGATTATCGCCGTGCTGGCCACGCTGGCCGGCTGCGTCATCGGCCTTGCGGTGGGCATCGTGCAGACCATCCCCACAAACCGCACACAGGCCCCCGTGCGCTGGGGGCTGCTGGGCGCGGTGAAATTCCTGCTCAGCGCCTATGTGGAAATTTTCCGCGGCACGCCCATGATGGTGCAGGCCATGTTCATCTTCTACGGCGTGTCGATGCTCACGGGCGTCACCATGCCCTACATGACGGCGGCGCTGCTCATCGTCTCCATCAACACGGGCGCCTATATGGCAGAGACGGTGCGCGGCGGCATCCTCTCTATCGACCCCGGCCAGACGGAGGGCGCGCGCGCCATCGGCATGACTCATGTGCAGACGATGGTGAACGTCATTCTGCCGCAGGCCCTGCGCAACATCATGCCGCAAATAGGCAACAACCTTATCATCAACATCAAGGACACCTGCGTTCTGTCGTGCATCAGCGTGGTGGAGCTGTTCTTTGCCAGCAAGGGTGTGGCGGGCGCGTACTACTGGTATTTTGAGACCTACGCTATTGTGATGGTAATCTACTTCGTGCTCACCTTCGCCTGCTCGCGCCTGCTGCGCCTGATGGAAAGGCGTATGGACGGCCCGGCGAACTTCGAGCTGGCCGTTTGTGATACCTCCACCGGCGAGGCCATGCCGCGCTTTCGCAAAAACCCCGCGCAGCCCAATGCAGATTACCGTGCAAAGCATGCGTACCAAACCGGCAACCTGAATTTGGACCAAAACGAGAGGGGGCGCTGAGGCATGGCACAGAATATCATAGAGGTGCAGCATCTCAGCAAAACCTTCGGCACGCACGAGGTGCTGAAGGATGTGGATTTTGCCGTGCGGGAGGGCGACGTCACCTGCATCATCGGGGCGTCCGGCTCAGGCAAATCCACCCTTCTGCGCTGTATCAATCTGCTGGAAACGCCCACGGGCGGGCATATCCTGTTCCACGGCGCGCCCATCACCGGCCGCGGGTTCGACCCATGCGCTTACCGCGCCAAGGTGGGCATGGTGTTTCAGAGCTTCAATTTGTTCGGCAATATGACGGTGCTGGAAAACTGCACCGTCGGCCAGCGCAAGGTGCTGAAAAAAGGCGCCGCCGAGGCCGAGGCCACCGCTATGGCCTTTCTGGAAAAGGTGGGCATGCAGCAGTATATCAGGGCGAAGCCCCACCAGCTTTCAGGCGGGCAGAAGCAGCGCGTGGCCATTGCCCGCGCCCTGGCCATGCAGCCGGAAGTGCTTTTGTTCGACGAGCCCACCAGCGCGCTGGACCCGCAGATGGTGGGCGAGGTGCTGGCCGTGATGCGCCAGCTTGCCCGCGAGGGCCTCACCATGCTGGTGGTGACGCACGAGATGGCCTTTGCCCGCGATGTTTCCACCCATGTGGTGTTCATGGCGGACGGTGTAATCGCCGAGGCAGGTGCGCCGCAGCAGTTTTTCAACGCGCCGCACACCCAGGCCGCAAAAGATTTTCTGGCCCGCCTGCGCCGCTGACAGCGTCAGGCCGGCCAGGCCCCCCTTCCGGCAGGGGCAGGCGGCTCTTCCCGCTGGAAGGACGTTCAAAAGGCACTGAACAGCTTGCTTTTTCACCGCGTGCACAGCAGCCCGTTTCCGGGCTGCTTTTTCATTGATTTCGGAAACCGCCGGCTGAGCCGGTGGAGGCGTCCCGTAAAAAGCCTTCGCTTCCGGCATCGAGCAAAGCGTTCACATGAAACCTTCGATAAAAGAAAGCCGCTGTTAGAACGGGGAACGCCCGTTTACAGGTTGCAGGGCAGGTGCTGCAAGAGAAATAAAGCTCATTGTGACTTGAGACGCCTGCCGGTAGCAGGCCCTTACAGGGCCTGCTCAATCCGCCGCCTTAGCCGGTGGTTATGACTTTTTCCCTGTGGTCTTCTGTGCTTTTCCTCCTGCCCGAAAGCAGTGGCTTTATTCCCGCCGCTCTCACCGGCTCAGCCGCAGGCCGTTATTTACTAAAAAATGCCGCACGGCAGAGAAATGCCCGGGCGGCTTTGCTTTCCGCCCGGGCATGCCCTGCTGTTTTTCTATCCGGCCGCAGCACGGCGCTCACACCTCGCCGAAGCCGCCGTCTATCAGTTCAATCAGGGAATCGACGGCCTGCTGCTCGTCGGGGCCCTCTGCCGTCAGCTCTACTTCCGAGCCCTGCACCAGCGCCAGCGTCAGCACAGAGATGATGGACTTCGCGTTTGCGATGTTATCCTGCTCCTTCAGGCTGAGGTTGCGTATGGAGATGCGGGCGTCGAACGCCTTTGCGGCGTTTGTAAATTGAGAGGCCGGGCGGGCGTGCAGGCCTGTGCGGTTGATAACAGTTGTCGTTCTGCGGTACATGGGGCAGTTCTCCTTTCTTTCACGCAGCGCTCAGGGCGCAAGCGCGCCCTGCATACATTGTAAAACTTCATCGGCGTCTTCGCAAGCCAGAATTTCCCCAGCCAGCCTTTGCAGCTCCACAGCTGTGTGCCGGCTCAGCGCGCGCTTTACCTTTGCCACCTGTGAAATGCTCATGGAAAGCTTGCGCAGCCCAAGGCCCACCAGCACGCAGGCGGCCTGCACGTCACCCGCCAGCTCGCCGCACACGCAAATGGGCTTGCCCTCTTCGCGGAACGCGCGCGCTACTATATCAATGGCGCGGTATAGCGCCGGATGGGTGGAACGGCAGTAGGGGGCCACCGCCGGGTTCATTCTGTCTGCCGCAGTGAGATACTGGCACAAATCGTTCGTGCCAATGGAGGCAAAATCTGCCCGGCGGGCTATCTCCTTTGCCATCAGCACCATGGCCGGTGTCTCTATCATCACGCCCAGCTTCACATCACCCAAAGGGCCCATGCCCTGTGCTGTAAGCTCTTTGCGTGCCTGCTCCAGCATCTGTTTTGCGCGGCAAAAGTCCTCTATGCCGGACACCATCGGCAGCATCAGCCACAGGCTGCCATAGGCCGCAGCGCGCAGGGCCGCGCGGAGCTGCGTGTGCAACAGATGCGGGTGTGCAAAACACAGGCGCAGTGCCCGCAGGCCTAAAAATGGGTTTTCTTCCCTGGGCAGCTCGAAATACGGCAGTGTTTTATCGCCGCCAATATCCAGCGTGCGCACGGTTACCGGGCGCGGGGCATATTCCAGCAATACTTTTTTATAAGCTGTATACTGTTCTTCCTCTGTGGGCATATGGGAGGCTTCCAGATAAAGAAACTCTGTCCGAAGCAACCCCACAAAATCTGTTGCGTGAGAGGCCTCCAGCGCCTGTGTGCTCACACTGCCCAGGTTCAGGCCTATCTCCACACGCACACCATCGCGTGTGGTGGCCGGGGCCCTCAGAAACCGCTGCGCTTCATCCGTATCCTTCCGCCAGGCGTCCAGCTTTTTTTGCGCCTCCTGCTGTGCCGCAGCGTCCGGTGCGGTGTCCAGCGTACCTGCCAGCGCGTCCAGCACAGCGGCCTGCCCGCTTTCCACCTGCCCCAGAAGGCCGGAAATACCCAGCACAGCAGGGATACCCCAGCCGCGTGCCATAATGGCCGAGTGGGAAGTGGCGCCGCCCTTCTGCGCCGCAATGCCCAGCACATTAGCTCTGTCCATGGCGGCAGTATCGGAGGGCAGAAGGTCGTCCGCAGCCACAATTACCGGGCCGGGTAGGCAGGAAAGGTCCTGTCCGGGCTCGCCGTACAGCAGACGCAGCAGGCGCTGGGCCACATCCTCCAGGTCTGCCGCACGCTGGGCCATGGTCTCGTCCGCCATGGCGGCCATCACCTGCGCATACCTCCCATATACGCTTTGCACTGCAAAACCTGCCGTATGCCTGCAGCGCAGTATTTCCTCCTCCACCTCTTCCACAATCACTTCATCGTCCACCAAATCGAGATGTGCATCAAAAATGGCCGCCTTTCCGGCATCTGTCTTTTCAAGGCGTTTTTGCAGGGCACGCAGCTGTTCCCGGGCTTTGGCCCGCGCTGCGGCATAGGCCTGACCCTCTGCCTGCACTTGCTCGGGTGCGGCAAATTCCTGCCGTGCACGCAGGGCTTGCGGCGCATAGACATAAAGAGGGCCCACCGCCACGCCGGGAGACACCGCATTTCCATGAAGGGTCATACTGCGTACCCCTTTCCAGCTGCAATAGCCCGGCGCAGCTTTTCATAATTCTGTGCAAGGCCCGCGCCCTTTGCATACAAGCTGGAAGTACCCGCCACAAACACGTCTGCACCGCAGCGGCTCATTTTTTCCGCATTCTCAAAGGAGACATTTCCGTCCACCTCCAGCAGAGCTGTGCTGCCCGCTGCATCCAGCATGGCACGCGCGTTGCGCAGCTTTTCCAGCGTCTGTGCCACCAGCCTCTGGCCTGCAAAGCCCGGGTTGATGGTCATGATGAGCAGAAGGTCCAAGTCGTCCAAAACCCACCGGCACGCCTCCAGCGGCGTGGCAGGGTTCAGCGCAAGCCCGGCGCGTGCGCCTCGTGCGCGGATGGCTGCCAGCGCCTTCTGTATATGCGGCGTGCTCTCAGCGTGCACCACCACATAATCGCGCGGGGTAATATCGAAGTAGTCTATTTTCTGTTCTGGGCGCTGCACCATCAGGTGAATGTCCAGCGGAAGCCGGGTAATGCGGTGCAGCAGCGGCACAAACTCTGTGCCAAGGCAATAGTTGGCGACGAAATCGCCGTCCATAATATCCACATGCAGCATATCCGCTCCCAGCTCCTCCAGTTCGCGCACATGGGCTTCCAGCCGTTCCAGCGGGCAGCAGGCCAGCGACGGCGCCAAATAAGCGGCAGTGCTCACAGGCATTTCCCTCCTTGCGCCTGAAGGGGACATCGCCTTGCGCGAGGCCTTCAGGCCGTGATAAAAATTGTCGTGTTTCCTTCAAACAGAGGCCGGTTTGCAAATTTTTTCGTTTTGCTTCAAAGCCTGCCGCGCCGCGCGCCGCAAGGCGCCGTTCTCTGTTATTTCCCTGTTATTGCGTGAAAATTGCTTGTATTTTGGAAAATATTACGGTATGCTATAAAAAGAGCAGGGCAGAAGATATTTTTCGCGTTTGCAACATTTTGTTTGTTCCTGCATGTATGAAAGACCGAGGAGAGATCGAGATGATAGCGACAGAACGCGCCAGCTATATCCTGAACAAGCTGCGGGACAAAGATACCGTGACGCTGAAAGAGATCGCGGCCGAGCTCGGCGTCTCGGAGGCCACTGTGCGCCGGGATTTTGAACGGCTGGACGAACAGGGCTTTGTGGTACGCGTGCGCTCGGGTGCCACGCGTGTGAACGGGGCTGCGCCGGGCAATGCCGCGCCGCTCGTCACCAGCGAAAAGCTTACCGAGCACATGGAGGACAAAACCGCCATCGCCAGGCTTGCCGCCAGCTTCGTGCATGACGGCGACTGCATCTTTCTGGACGGCGGCACTACCATCGCCCCCATGATAGATTTTATTCAGGATAAGCGCATCAAAATCGTCACTCACAACCTGCTGGTGACGCACCGGCTGAAAAACATGAATGTCGATATCTTCCTGATTGGCGGGCATTACACGCATTTTCACGAGAGCACCGTGGGTGTGTATACGGAAAAAATGGTGTCTCAGTTTCATTTCGACCACGCCTTTTTCGGCTGCTCGGGCATCGAGCTGCTGCACCAGATGGCCTACAACGACGATATCGACACTGTTCCGGTAAAAGAAATCGCCATGAAGTGCTCAAACAAGAACTATCTTCTGGCAGACGCAAGCAAGCTTGGCAAAACAAGCTTCTGCCGCCTTGCCCCTTTAAGTGCGTTCGACGGGGTGATCGTTACCTGCCCGCCCGAGCTCAGCGCCCCCCTGCCCTCCAATTTTATTGTGGTGCAGGATGAATGAAGCGGCGCGTACATAAAATATTTCCCGGCTTGTCCGGTTGAGAAGGGCCTGGGCGGCATGCCCAGGCCCCTTTTCGTCCGGGGCGTTACGCCAACGCGGCAGAAACAGCCTGCACGGCGTCCGCACTGGTGAGTCGGAATTCCTTTTTCAAAAGGTCCACAAGGCCCACCTGACCAAATACATCCTGTGCACCCAGCTTCAGCAGAGGCACACCCGCGCCGTGCTTTGCCAGCACATCGGCCACAGCGCTGCCGATGCCGTTGATGACGCTGTGGTTTTCATATGTTACCACCAGCTTTTTGCCCTGCGCCTCTTTCCAGATAAGCGCTTCGTCAAAAGGCTTTACTGTTACAGGGTCCACCACCTCTACGCTGATGCCGCGGCGGCCCAGCTCTTCGGCGGCGTCCAGTGCGTCAGCCATCAGATAACCGCTGCCCACCAGCAGCACATCCGTACCCGGCACCAGCACCTGACCCTTGCCCAGCTCGAACCTTGTGCCCGGCTCATACACTTCCCGCACATTTTTGCGGTATGCGCGGATATAGTGAACAGCACCGTCGTTGCGCGCGGCGCATTCGCGCACCATCCAGTCAAGCTGCACCTGGTCGCACGGGTCGCACACAATGGCATTCGGGATGGTGCGCATCACGGCCAGGTCCTCAAAGCAGGTATGCGTGCCGCCGTCGAAGCCAGAGCAAAAGCCCGGGTCGGAAGCGTAAATATTCACCGTATTGTGCTGATAGGCGCAGGAGATGTAGAGCTGGTCCAGCGCACGGCGCGTGACAAAGGCGGACATGGTGTGTACGAACGGCGTATAGCCGCGCAGTGCCAGCCCTGCCGCCACGCCGAACATGTTGGCCTCACAGATGCCCACATCTACAAAACGGTCCGGGTGTGTCTGCTTGAAGCGGATAAAGAACGAGGCGCCGCCCAAATCGGAATCCAGTATCACAATCTTGTCGTCCTGCTCTACCAGCTCCTTCAGCGTAGCGCCAAACTGGTCGCGCAGTTCGCCGCCCAGCTCCTTGGTTCTGTTCTGTTTCAGCATGGCATTATTCCTCCTCTGTGATTTTTTCAAGCTCTGCAATGGCTGCGTCTATTACGGCGCGCCCCTCTTCAAACACCTTGGGTGCATGGTTGTCCGGCATATCCTCGTAATATTTCACGCCCTGCCCCTTCACCGTATCCAGCACGATGCAAACGGCACTGTCACACACCTGCTTTGCCTCTTCAATGGCGCTGTCAATGGCTTCCTCACTGGAACCATCCACAGTTTTGCACCAGAAACCAAAGGCCTTCATCTTTTCTTCATAGCTGAAGGGGTTCAGCACCTCTGTGCACCAGCCGTCGTGCTGGCGCTTGTTGTTGTCGATGAATACGATACAGTTGTTCAAACGGTTGTGTGCCATGAACTGAAAGGCCTCCCAGTTCTGGCCCTCGTTCAGCTCGCCGTCTCCTATGCACACATACACATACTGGTCTTTGGCCCCCTCATGCTTCAGGCCCCAGGCGATGCCTGCCGCCACGCTGGCGCCCTGTCCCAGCGAGCCGCAGGTAACGTCGATGCCCGGCGTGAGCAGCCTGTCTACATGGCTGGGCACATGTGTGCCGATGTCATCCATGGTAAGCAGCAGAGCCTTGTCAAAAAAGCCCTTTTCTGCAAGGGCCGCCTCCACGGCCGGCGCAGCATGGCCCTTGCTCATCACCAGGTAGTCGCGGCCCTTCCAGCCGGGGTTTTTCGGGTCAAGCTTCATCTGTTTGCCGTACAGCACGCTAATGAGCTCAGTGACGGAAAGGCAGCCGCCGATATGCCCCATGCCGCGCTGGCGGAACATCTGAAGCTGATCGATGCGAAGCTGTGCAGAGAATTTTTTCAATTCTTTAAGTTTTTGCGCTTCCATATGGTACCTCCTAAAAACTGTTGGATATGATATGCGGCCGGGCGGCCGCCGGGCTTTGCATCAGGTGCAGTCGTATGCCTCATAGCTGGCAGATTTGCCCGAAAGCACGGCCTTGAAATCTTCCATCAGCGGGTGCTGACGCCAGGTGCTGTTCGTCTGCGCCACATAGTAAGCCATAAGCTGCACAAAGGCCAAGCTGTACAGCGGGCTGAGCTGCTCGCTGACCAGATGCGGCACGCGCAGCACGCCTGCCCCCTGCAGAATGGGGTTGTTCGACAGAATAAACACTCTGTCCGTCATTTTGTGGGCCGCCTTCCATGCCTGCTGGATGCGCGGGCCCGTCTCGTCACCGGGGTCCAGGAAAATGAGGTTATAGTTCGGTGTGAGCTGTACCTGCGGGCCGTGGATAAACTCGTCCACCTCGTAGCCCACCGCCAGAATGTGCACCGTTTCGCCTATCTTCACTGCGCCCTCCAGCGCCGTGCCGTAATTGGCGCCTGCGCCAATGAGATAGGCGCGCTCCATCGAGAGCAGCTTTTGCTTATTCGCATCGAAATAAGCTGGGAACGATGCGATGAGGGCATCGTAATTTTCCATGCATGCCAGCATCTGACGCTTCTGTTCTTCCAGCGCCTGGCCGCTCAGCCTGCCCTGTGCATGTGCCGCATGCAAAGCGAACAGCATCAGAAAGGCTGTCAGTGTCACCACGCCCTTGGTGACAAAATCAAGCTTTTCGCCGCCCAAGCCAAAATCTATTACCTCGTCTGCCTCGCGCTCGAAGTCTGAGTGGACATTGCCCGTGAGGCCGATGGCACGCATGCCCAGCCGCCGGCACAGCTGCAGGGACTCAATGGTGTTCGTACTGCACCCGCTTTGCGAGATGCACACCACGAAATCATCCGGCTTCATATCGTGCTCATAATGGTTGAAGGTAAAGGGCGTCACGATTTTCACTTCAACGCCCAGGTATTGCTTCATGTAATAGCGTGCGCAGTAGCCTGCATTGCAGCTTGAGCCGCAGGCCACCAGCCACACCGTGCGGTAGGGGTGGCTGAGGTACAGTTCCACCATGCGCTGTGTGAGGCGGGCGCTGGCGGCGATGTTGGCGCGCACCTGCGCGGGCGTCTCCTGAATATAGCGCAGCATGGAGAGCTCTGCATGTTCCAAGCATCTCATTCCTTTCTGTGTGGTATCATCCGTCACACTGTGACGGTCTTTTTGCTTACACCTTTGGGGTTATCGGGGTCAAAGCCGCGGCTCAGGCTGCACAGGCAGGCGAACATCTGTGCAAATACCGCCCCGCTGAACACAGCTCTTATGCCGTCATATTCCTGCGGCAAAAGCACGGCCGTGTCACCCAGCGCCGCCAGCTCCGGCCGGTTTGTCACCACAGTGCACCAAATGTCCGTCTCTTCCTTCAGGCGCTCGAGCAACGCCTTCCCGCAGTAGTTGGTGTGCTCATCCGCCAAAAGAAAGATATACGGCACAAAGCGCTGCGCCGTGGCAATGGGGCCGTGGCGGTAATCTGCCGAGCCGTAGCAGCGCGCGTCCAGATAGCTCGTCTCCTGTATCTTCAGCTCCGCCTCATTGGCCAGTGCGTCCATCAGGCCGCGGCCTACCAGGATGAGATGCTCGGTCTCACGGTAAAAGCGCACCACGTCGCGCACCTGCGGCTCTAAAACGGCCAGGGCCTTTTCCACAATCACGGGCGCTTCATCCAATACGCGCAGCAGCTCCTCATCGCCGGAAATATATGCGGCGATGGCTGTCAGCACCGTCACCTGCGTCAGGTACGATTTCCCGGCTGTGATGCTTTTTTCCGGCCCGCAATGATTGTTGATGTGATATTTGCCCGCCTTTGTCATCAGCGAGCCCTCGGTATTCGTGACGCTGACGCATACGCCGCCCTGCTCGTCGCAGGCCTTCATCACCTCATAAATATCCTGCGCCCCGCCGGACTGCGACACAGCAATCATAAGCACATTTGAGTAATCGGGCGCGGCCCTGTAGGCCGTGACGACACTGGGCGCGCTGATGCTGGCCACCATGCCGCATTTCGCCTCCAGAAGATAGCGGCCCACCAGATTGGCGTGGTCGCTGGAGCCCCGGCCCACCAAAACAGCCGTCCTGATGCCCCGCGCCCTTACCTCTTCCGCTATCTGCCTGCAGATACCGCGGTTCGCGGCAAGGCAGGCCGCCACAGCCTGAGGCTGTTCGAATATCTCCTTCCAGAAGACAGAGCTGCTCGTATCTATCATGTTCATTCTCCCCCTATTTGATATTGATCTATACTGCCGGTGCCATAGGCACTTGACAGGCAATGATATACTGAGATTACTGCGGCGGCCCCTGCTGCCCGCATAAAGGAAAGGAGCGTTCGCACAAATGAGATTTGATGGTATTCTGTTCGATTTGGACGGTACGCTGTGGGATTCCTGCCTCTCCGTGGCGGAAAGCTGGCGCAGCACGCTGCGCACGCGCTACAATGCCCAGCATCTTCCCAGCATTGAAGATATCCAAAGCATCATGGGCCTGCCCGCATCAGAGATAGCCCGGCGCCTGTTCACCGGATACGGCGCGCCTGCGCAGGAAGTGTGCGGCGCCTGCATGGCGGACGAATGCGGTTACCTTGCGCAGCATGGCGGCGCGCTTTATCCCGGCGTGCCCCAGATGCTGGCCGCCCTGGCGGCACAGGCCCCGCTTTTCATTGTAAGCAACTGTCAGGATGGCTATATCCAAAGCTTTCTGACGTGGTCCGGCCTGGGCAGGCTGTTTCAGGATTTTGAATGCGAGGGGCGCACCGGGCTTTCCAAGGCCGAGAACATCCGCCTTGTCGTACAGCGCAACGGCTTGCACTCGCCCGTCTATATCGGGGACACGGCATTAGACGAGGCCAGCGCATGCGCCGCCGGCTGTCCGTTCGTGCATGCCGCCTACGGCTTCGGCAATGCTGTGGCGCCGCTGACAGTCATCCATACCCCCGGCGGGCTGCCGGCGGCGCTAGACGCCCTGTGAGCCGGCCAGTGCCTCATCCAGCGCCAGAAGGTCTTTTTCTGTTTTTACATGCGCCAGTTGTTCAAGCAGCTTCTCATCCGAGAGCAGCTTGAATAGCTGGCGCATATTTTTCACATGCTCGCCCTCATCTGCCGCCGCCAGGGCGAAGAACAGGGATGCATCCTTTTCCCGGTCGCCCTCATCAAACCTGACAGGCTGCTCAAACTTTGCGAAAGCAATGGCCGTGCGACGCACACCGGGCGCCCCTTTGGTAGAATGTGGAATAGCCAGGCCCGGAACAATGACGATATACGGCCCGAACTCCTGTACACATTCGATGACGCGCCGGGCATATTCCGGTGTGGCACAGCCTGTGCGCACCAGTGGCAGGCAGCTTTTTTCTATGGCATCCTGCCAATTTTCTGCCCTTTCAAAGAATGCAAAACGCTTTTCTACCACAATCTCTTTCAGTAGCATATCTTCCACCTCTTTTCGTTTTTGTCGATTTCTGTTTTGAATTATACTTCTTTTTGCATTTAATTGCAATATATAACAGAAATATTGTTTGAATTTTTTTATTTTCAGGATTTTGCACTTATATTTAAGCTCATTTTTGTAGAATTTGCTTATTTTATTCTTTTTTGCACAAAATCGTTGACTTTTTTGTCAGATAGTTTTACGATTAAAGACAGTAAATGTCATATTTATTCTGTTTTTTACATTTTAGTTGGAAATATTTCACTTCATCTTCTATCAAAAAACAAAATATGACATGTAACATGACAAAACTGAAAAAGGAGGTGTACCTGATGCTCAATATCCTAATGGTATGCGGCAACGGCTGCGGCAGCAGCCTTGTGTGTCAGATGGCAGTGGAGGCCGTCCTGAAGGAGCTTGGCGTGCAGGCCCATGTGGACCACAGCGACATGCTCTCGGCCTCTTCCAAAAGCGCAGATATTCTCATCGCGGGAATAAACTTCAAGCCACATTTTGACACATTCAAGCTGTTCCCCAATAAAATTTACCTGAACAGCCTTGTAAACCGGCAGGAGATCCGTGAAAAGCTGCAGCCCGTGCTGGAGGCAAACGGCTGGATGTAACCAGCCACCGGGGCGTTCTCACATTGCCGTCGTGCCCGGTATGAAACAGGGTGCGGTGCAGAAGGAAAAAGGAGGTTACCATGGGAGTTTTAAACTTTATCATAGACAATATCCTCATCAATGCGGCTGTCGTGCTTGGACTTGTAGCGCTTCTGGGGCTCATCCTTCAGCGAAAGCCCGTCAGTGAGTGCATCAGCGGCACATTCAAAACTATGATGGGCTTTATGATCCTGTCGGCGGGCTCCAGCGTCATTGTGGGCGCACTGGAGCCGTTCAGCACCTGGTTCTCAGCGGGGCTGGGCATCCAGGGCTCTGTCGCTTCCATTGAGGCCGTACTGGCCGTTGCCATGCAGAACGACACCATCGGGCGCGATATCGCCCTTGTGTACGCGGGCATCTTTGTAGTGAACCTGATTATTGCCCGCTTTACCAAATGGAAATACGTCTTTCTGAATGGCGAGGCGCCTATCTATATGGCTATGGCCAGCATCCTGTTCGGCGTAGGCCTGTGCGGCTTCGGCCATGTGCCCGCCGTGCTGATTGGCGCCGTGCTGGGCGGCATCTGCTGTGTGCTGTTTCCCGCTTTGGCCCAGCCCATCGTGCGCAAGATCACCGGCAGCGACGACATTGCCCTGGGCCACTTCTGCACGCTGGGCTATCTTTTGAGCGCCGGTGTATCGAAGCTGACGGGCAACGTCTCAAAATCTACCGAGGATGTAAAATTCCCCGCCAAGCTTTCATTTTTGCAGGACACCTATCTGGCAGTAGGCTCTGTGATGGTGCCTCTGTATGTGCTGATGGCCATTCTGGCCGGGCCCGAAGTGGTAGCCGAGGCCGCGGGTGACAAAAATTACATTGTATATGCCGTTTTGCAGGGTATTACCTTCTGTGTGGGCCTGTTTATCCTGCTTACCGGCGTGCGCCTGCTGATTGCGGAGCTGGTGCCCGCCTTCGCAGGCATCGCTGAAAAAGTGGTGCCCGGCGCCCGCCCTGCACTGGACTGCCCCGTCCTGTTCACCTATGCGCCGAATGCTATTGTATACGGCTTTGTATTCACCACTGTGGGTACGGTGATCGGCATGTTCCTTTGGCCGCTGTTCGGTCTGCCCATGGTCATTCCGGGCATCATGTCAAACTTCTTTGCAGGCGGCACTGCGGCCATTTTCGCAAACGCCACAGGCGGCCGCCGCGGCACCATCATCGCCAGTATCGTGCACGGCCTGTTCATCTCGCTGCTGCCAGCCCTGGTGGCGCCGTATCTGGGCCAGATTGTGATAGAAGGCCTGCCCTCCCTGGCGGCCTATACCATGACGGACGTAGACTGTGTTTCCATGAGCCTGTTCTATTCGTGGCTTCTGAAGCCCCTTGCCGGACTGATCGGCATGTAAAAGGGAATATTTTTTCAAAAAGGGCGCCGCTTTTTTCAAAAGCGGCGCCCTTTTATGGAGTATAAAAACACCCTGCTCTGTATCTGCGGCTTTTGCCGCCGCACAACTGCAAACAAACCCCCGCGCAAAACGCGTGGGCTGCACAAGGGATGAAAGGGGTATGCTGCGTGTTGGCCTCATAAAGGGGCAGCGAAATCACTTCCACCCGCATTGCCTGCACTACCTGCCCCGCAGCCTATACACCCATAAAAGAGCAGTTTGCCATTCTGACGAAAGCTTTTCTGTTTTCAGGGGCCGCTGTCAGCAGTTCACCTCGCCCTGCGCCGGAGGCAAAAGTTTTTTACGGGCCGCCGGTTTCCAAAGGTCATAGCCACCGGCTAAGCCGGTGGCTTGATTAGGCCCTGTAAGGGCCTGGTACCGGCAGGCGTCTTAAGACGCATTGAAAATTTTTCACTTGAATTACTTGCTCCGCGGTCTGCAAACAGATGAACCTCTGTTCTAACGAAAGTCCTCCTGCGCTGTAAGGCTGGCTGTCAGCAGCCCGCTTCGCCCGATGCTTGACGGGGGGCCTCCACCGGCAGCGCCGGTGGCTTCCGCAACCGATAAAAAATCCCCGTGCCGTCCGGCACGGGGATTTTTTGCAAAGCTACCGAAGGCGGCAGGCTCAGGCCTGGCCCTCCTCCTTCATCTTGGCGAAGCACTCACTGCAATACACAGGGCGGTCCTCGCGGGGCTTGAAGGGCACGCGGGCTTCCTTGCCGCACGCGGCGCAGGTAGCCGTGAACATCTCACGGGTGCCGCGGGTGGCATTCTTGCGGGCGTCGCGGCAGGCTTTGCAGCGCTGGGGCTCGTTTTCGAAGCCACGGCTGGCATAGAACTCCTGCTCACCGGCGGTGAACACGAACTCCTGACCGCATTCTTTGCATACTAAGGTCTTGTCTTCGTACATTTTGGATATCTCCAATCTTAGAATTTTGCCCGCGGAAGGATTTAAACCGACACCTTTGATCTGGGGACCAACGCTCTGAATTAAGCTACTGGGGGCACATATATTTCCTGCGCCGCACGGCGCTTTGGAACCTATTTTAGTTTGGCGCGAACACGCTGCAGGGCATTATCCACAGCCTTGGGGGTGAGGTGCAGGCGCCGTGCAATCTGCCCGTAGGACGCGCCGCCCACAAAAAGGGCAAGCACGCTTTTTTCCCGCGGGGAAAGCCGCGTGTGAATGGCGCGCACAGCGGCACGGTAGGCCTCGCTTTCCTCTGCGCACGCCTGCGGGCTTTTTTCCTGGGCGGGCGGCGCAGCCTCAATGGGCACGGCCCGGTTCAGCACCTCGTGCTTTCTTCGGCGCGCGCCGCGCGCCGCTGAATTCACCGCATTGTGCACACAGGCCGCCGCATAGGTGGAAAAAGACGCGCCCCTGCCGCCCTCATAGGTGCGCACGGCACAGAACAGGCCCACAAGGCCCTCCTGCACGGCGTCTTCAAATTCCAGCCCCGGGCAGGCGGCGCGGGCCGCAGCGGCATTCACCACAGGCATCATTCTAGCGATGATGCCCGCCAGCGCGGCCTCATCGCCCTGCCTTGCCTGCGCAAGCTGCAGCATTTGAGCATTGCGGGAAGCGTTTGCCATTGCCTGCCTCCGAAGCCACCGGCAGATACCTGCCCTGCACATATGCGGCACCCGCCGCACATTTGATACTATTGTACAAACCGTCCCTTAAAAAGTCAAGTCGAAACGCCGGTGTGGAAAAAGTTTGTGCCTGTTGCTCATTTCCCGGGGGTATTTTTCGTGGTTATTGCCCTGTTTTTTCCCGAAGGCGCTCTACATCCTCCACTTCATAGGCCGAGGGCGTATCCTCCTGTACAGTCACATTGCGCACCCAGTGCCCGCCCTTGATGCGGATAAGCGAAAGAATTACCTTCAAAGGGCTGTCTATTTTCAGGCAGGCATACACGGCGGGCACGGGCCAGTGCAGCACAAGGCCGGTGAAGAACCCCAGCGGGATGCTGGCAAGCCACAGAGTGCCGCAGTCGAACAGGAAGCCCAGGCGCGTATCGCCGCCGCCGCGCAGCACCCCCACGATGCAGGTGAGCTCCACGCCCATCACAAGCTGCAGAAGCGCCAACACGCCGATCATGCTGTAAGCCGCATCGTGCACGGCAGGCGTGACATGATACATGGACAGGAACAGCGGCCGCACACACAAAATGAACAGGCTGTTCACAGCGCCAAGGCCGAAGCTTATCGCCACCAGCGTGTTGGCCACGCGCCGCACACGGGCATAGCTGCCCTCGCCCACGGTGCGCCCGGTGAGCACGGCCGCGGCGTTGCCCACGCCGTTGAGCGTGACGAACGAGAACTGGTGCAGCACCATGGTGATGCTGCTGGCCGCCACAAAGGTGCGCCCTATCTGGCCCATGATGATGTTCGTCACCGTGCTGCCGAAGCCCCACAGAAGCTCGTTGCCCACCACAGGCAGGCTGTGGCGGAAATATTCGCCCAGCAGCTCGTTGTCCCAGGTAAAGCAGTCCTTCACGCGGAAACCCACCAGCTTCTCCTTCGTGTACATGTACACAAGCGCCAGAATGAGCTCAGAGCAGCGCGCACAGATGGTGCCCACCGCGGCGCCGCGCACACCCAGCGCAGGCGCGCCCAGCTTGCCGAAAATAAAGATATAGTTGAAAAATACGTTCACAAAGAAGCTGCACCCATAGATGCCCACTGTCATTTTCACCTGCTCTGTGCCGCGCAGGCTGGACAGATAGCACGAGGCCAGCGCATAGGGCAGGTAGCTGAACGCCACCAGAGACAGATAGCTTGCCCCGGCCTCTATCACCTCGGCATCCGGCGTAAAGATATGCAGAATCTGCTGCGGGAACGCCAGCGCAAGCAGCGTGAGCACGCTGACGGAAAGGAACACCGCCTGGATGGTGAGGCGCACCACCTTGCGGATATGCTCCATATCCTTCTTGCCCCAGTACTGGGCAATCAGCACGCCGCCGCCCGACGCCAGGCCGAACGAGCAGCTCATTACCAGCGTCTGCATCTGGTTGCCCAGGTTCGCGCCGGAAATAGCCACATCGCCGAGGCTGCCGAGCATCACGCTGTCCATCAGCGTCACGCCGAAGCTGATGGCATACTGGAAGGCCATGGGCCCGGCAATGGCCAGCAGGTTCCAATAGAAGGCTTTCTCTGTAATAAATTTCCCTTTCAGTGCCGTTTTCAAGGCTTACCTCACTTTCTGTACCGCCCCGCGGGGCGGCACAGAAGGTGCCGCCGGAGGGCTTTATGCGTTTTTCTTCTCTGCGGGCGCCTTCATGGTGAGGGCGATGCGCTTTTTGGCCGCGTCCACACTCAGCACCCATACTGTCACAATATCCCCCACCTTCAGCACCTCGGCGGGGTGGCGGATGTACCGGTTCGATATCTGGCTGATATGCACAAGGCCGTCCTGATGCACGCCCAAATCCACAAATGCGCCGAAATCAATGACATTGCGCACGGTGCCCGTGAGCTGCATGCCGGGGCGCAAATCCTCCAGCTTCATCACGTCTGTGCGCAGCAGCGGCGGCGGAAGCTCGTCGCGCATATCGCGCCCCGGCTTTTGCAGCTCTGCCAGAATATCCTGCAGGGTGGGCACGCCCACGCCCGCGCGCGCTGCCAGCGCCTCAAGGCCGATGGCAGCAGCCCTTTGGGGCAGGGCAGCAAGAGCCTCGGTGCCGATGTCGCCCTCTGCAAAGCCGCATGCCTCCAGCACAGCCAGGGCCGCGCCGTAGCTTTCGGGGTGCACGGCGCTTGCGTCCAGCTTGTGCCTGGCGCCGGGCACGCGCAGAAAGCCCGCGCACTGCTCGTATGCTTTGGGGCCCAGCTTTGCCACCTTCAAAAGCTCTTTGCGCGCGCGGAAGGCGCCGTTTTCCTCACGCCACGCCACAATGTTTTTCGCCACCGCGGCGCTCACGCCGGCCACGCGCTGCAAAAGCGGGGCCGAGGCGGTGTTCAAATCCACTCCCACGCTGTTCACACAGTGCTCCACCACGCCGTCCAGCGCCTCGGCAAGGCGCGCCGGGGGCATATCGTGCTGATACTGCCCCACGCCCACAGCCCTGGGGTCTATTTTCACCAGCTCTGCCAGCGGGTCCTGCAGGCGGCGGGCGATCGAGATGGCGCTGCGCAGGTTCACATCATACTGCGGGAATTCCTGCGCGGCCAGCCTGGAGGCAGAGTACACGCTGGCGCCTGCCTCGCTCACCACCATATAGCTCACCGGGCGCTGCACCTCGCGCAGCACTTCTGCCGTGAACAGCTCGGTCTCACGGCCCGCAGTGCCGTTGCCGATGGCAATAACCTCTACGCCATGCTTTTCAATCAGCGCCTTCAGCTTCCGCTTTGCCTCGTCCACGCGCTTGAACTCCGGCAGAGGGTACAGCACGGCGGTATCCAGCACCTTGCCGGTGGCGTCCACCACGGCCGTTTTACAGCCCATGCGGTAGCCGGGGTCCAGCCCAAGGGCCACCTTGCCCTTGATGGGCGGCGCCAGCAGAAGCTGTTCCAGATTTTTTGAAAACACCTTGATGGCGCCCTCGCACGCCTGTGCGGTAAGCATGGCGCGCACCTCGCGCTCCAGGCTGGGGTGCACAAGGCGGGTGTAGGCGTCCTGCACGGCGGCGCGCACCTCGCGCGCGGCTGCACTGCTGTTTTTTACAAAACGCTTTTCCAAAAGCGCCCCCGCCTGCGCGGCGTCCGCCTCTATGCTCGCCTTCAGAAAGCCCTCGCGCTCGCCGCGGTCTACCGCCAGCACGCGGTGGCCTGCGGCCTTTTTCACAGGCTCTTTGAAATCGTAATATTTGTCATACACGCTTTCAGCGCCGTCTTTGGCCGCTTTTGAAACCAGCATGCCCCCGGCCAGATACAGCCTGCGCAGCGCGGCGCGCGCGTCCGCGTCGTCGCTGACAGCCTCGGCAATGATGTCGCGCGCGCCTGCCAGCGCAGCCTGCGCGTCGGGCACCTCTTCGCCGGTATACCCCTGCGCAAGCTGCACGGGGTCGTCCGCCGGGGCCTGCTGCAAAAGGCGCTGGGCCAATGGCTCCAGCCCGCGCGCCTTTGCCGTGCCGGCGCGCGTTTTCCGCTTGGGGCGGTAGGGCCGGTAGATATCCTCCACCTCGGCCAGCGTTCGGGCCGCGGCCAGCTTTCCGGCCAGCTCTGCGGTCCATTTTCCCTGCTCCTCAATGGCGGCGCGCACGGCCTCTTTCTGCGCAGAAAGCTTGCGCAGGTATGCCAGCTCGTCCGCCAGCTCGCGCAGCTTCTGGTCGTCCATGCTGCCGGTGGCCTCTTTTCGGTAGCGCGCAATAAAGGGAATGGTATTCCCCTCATCTATCAGGCCGATGGCCGCCTGCACACGCGCCGGGGCAAGGCCAAGCTTCTGCGCAATTTCCCCCGCAAGGCGGGCGGCGTCTTCGCCGGACGCGCCGCAGGGCCGGGCCTTTTCTATTGTCTCAGGATATTCTGCCATTGCTGCTTCTCCTTTTTTCGTTTGTGCCGGAAGAATAGCGCCGCGCCCGCATACACAGCCCACACGCCGCATGCGGAAAGGCTGACGGCCCTGCCCAGCGCAAAGCCGGGCGTCTGGTAATGGAACTGCACGGTGCTTTCGCCAGCCGGGCAAACCACCGCGCACATGCCGCCGCTGACCTTTTCCACCTGTACAGGCTGGCCGTTCACCGTGGCCGACCAGCCCTCGTCCCACGGCACGCTGAAGAACACCAGCGTGCTGCTTTCAAGCCGAATATCCGCTTCAAAGCCGGAGGCGTCCTCTTCAAAGCGCGTCACGCCCATGGCGCGGCGGGCGGCGGCGTCCTGCACATACTGCTCATAGGAATTGCCCGCGCGCTCCGCGTCCGTCAAATGGCGCAGCAGGCCGCCGTATTTTTCCGCCTGCTCGTCCGTGAGGGCCACAGCGCGCACCAGCACGTTGCCGCGCTTGGATTCCTCTGTTTTTTCCAGCTCCTCCATGGTGACATAGGCGTCATAGGCAAAGCCCATGGGCAGGGCGTTCTCGTTTTTATAAAACGCGAACGTCTCGTCTGAAAAGGCCCGGGTGTAGCCCCACTGGCCGCACTCCTCCTCAAAGGCGTCTGCCTTGTCCAGCGGCATCATGATATAGCGCACGCCCAGAAGGCCGCGCAGGGCATACAAATCCTGCTCCGGCTTTGAGGATACGTCGCGCTTCACGCCCACCAGCGGGTAGAATTCCATGATGGACGGCGTGACGGTGCTGTTGAAAAACTGCAGGCACGGCTTTTCCATCATCAGGGTGAGGTTGTCCTGGCATTCGTAGGAATCCACCCGGTAGAAATCGTCCTCCGGCCAGGCGATGCCGGGCGCCGCCTCGAACATCTGCCTGCGGTAATCCGCGTCATTCTCCCACTGGGGAAATTTGCCCATGCCGATGTGGCACACAGAATAGAACACGCTGAACGGCAGAATGGCCGCCAGCAGCGCGGCATAGAATTTCGGCGTGAAGCGAAGATACTTCACGATGCCGAAAAACAGCAGGATGCCCAGCACCGCCGTGAGCCAGATAAGCCAGAACTGCGCGGGCTCCTGCACCACGCCGAAGCTCCATACGCCGTCCTCCTCCTTGGGCACAAAGGCAAACACCAGATACACCGCCGTGACGGCCGCCACCGGCCGGATGCCGCGCATCAGGTCGATGTCCGCGTCCTCCAGAGCATGCATGGTGGCCGCGCACATGATAAGGACAGGCATATAATACCAGCGCGCGTAATAGCTGGAGTTCAGCGCGTAAAAGCTGGAATTCAGCACCGGCACCAGCGCCATGATAAGGCACGTCCACAAAATGGCCGTATTGGCGCTTTTTTTGCGCGCGCCCATGTAGGCAAACACGCCTGCCGCCCCCACCACGGGCAGATAGGCCGTCATGCTGGTGTGCTTGATGACACAGTCGGTGAAAATATTGGGCAGGTACGTCGGGTCCGGCGGGAGGAACAGCGAGGTGAGAATAGCAAAATACTGCTGCGGCCTTCCGTAAATCAGGAAGCCGAAGCCGCTGGACGGGTCTACCGTGCGGGGGTTGCCCAGAAGGAAGCTCACCGCGGGCACCAGCAGCACGCACCCCATGGCGCAGCCCAGCACCGTCTCGAAGGCAAGGCGGAAAAACAGCCCCGTGCGCAGGCGGTATTCACCGCGCGCCACCTTCCACACGAAATAAATGACAAGGAACACGGCCTGCCCTGCAAAAAAGAAATAGTTGTTCACAAGGTTCACGGCCAAAAGCACCGGCAGCAGGGCCCTGCGGTTTTCCAGCACGGCCTCGTCCAGCGCCCACAGTAAAAGCGGGAACAGGGCGATGCAGTCCAGAAAATGGTTGAAAAATGTGTTGTATACCGTAAAGCCGGAAAACGCATACAGCACGCTGGCAATCACTGCCGCCTGCCGCGTTTTGGCATAGCGGTGCAGGTATGTGTAGGCCGCAAGGCCGCACACGCCGAATTTCAGCACCAGCAGCGGCACCATGGCATAGGGCACGGCGCTTTGCGGCAGCAGCGTGCTCAGCCAGAAAAAGGGCGAGCCCAGCAGATAGAAGGAATACCCGTTGACGGCTGAGGTGCCGAGGTCTGTGTTCCAGCTCCACTGGCCCTCCGCCGTCTTTACAAAGCCGTTCATATAGGTGTAGAAAGGGATTTGCTGGCTGTTGAAATCGCCGCAGTACTGAAACAGGCCCTTGTCAATGATGAGGAACGGCGTGTACAGAACGGCCGCGGTGATGATGCACACAAGGAATGTGAACAGATACCCTTCTCCGAATTTTTTTCTGGACAGGCTACTCATTGCGTGTTTCTCCTGTTATACTGAATAGTAGTGCGCGGCCACCCGCGCAGGGCCGGTGCGGCCCGGCATTTTACAAGGACGGAGGCGTTCCCATGCAGTTTTACCCGTTCAGCGCCATGCTGGCGCGCATGAAATATATCTCCCGCTGGGGGCTGATGCGCTCTTCCCGCACGGAATCGCTGTGCGAGCACACGGCAGACACCGCCCTGCTGGCGCACACGCTGGCGCTTATCTCTGTTTCCATCTACGGCACTCAGGTGCGCTGCGAGACTGTGTGCGTGGCGGCGCTGTACCACGACGCCAGCGAGATTCTCACCGGCGACATGCCCACGCCCGTGAAATATAAAACAGAGCCCCTGCGCCGCGCCTACAAGGCGCTGGAGCGGGACGCTGCGGCCCAGCTTGCCACCCTTGCGCCGCACCCGGTGCGCCGCGCCCTGGCGGGCTATCTGACGGGCGATGTGCTGACGGAAAAAGAGCGCCAGCTTTTGAAAGCAGCAGACAGGCTTTCGGCGCTTGTCAAGTGCATGGAGGAGGAAAGCAGCGGCAACCACGAGTTCGCCGGCGCCAAGGCCCAGCAGACGGCCGCCCTGCATGCCATGCAGTGCCCGGAGGCGGAATATTTCCTGGAGCATATGCTTCCCTGCTATGCCTGGACGCTGGACGAGCTGAGCCGCGAGTGACGTGCGGCGCAGGCTTTCGGTGCCGCCGCTTTGCGCGGCGGCCTTTTTGCGCGCCGCGCGGCAACGCCCTGCCTAGGCTTCTTCGCGCTGATATTCCCACACGCGGGCTATCACGGCGTCCAAATCCTCAAAGCGCTCCATACCGCAGCACATGCGGCGCAGCGCCGCCGCGCCCCGCAGCCCATGCAGATACCACGCGGCATGGCTGCGCGCCTCGCGCATGCCGATGTATTCGCCCTTGTCCTCGCACAGCTCGCGCACATGGCGGCGCATCACGGCAAGGCGCCGGGCAAGCGGCGGGGCGGGCGGTATCCCGCCGCCCGCCATTGCTGCGGCTATCTGCCCGAACAGCCAGGGGTTGCCCATGGCGCCGCGCCCCACAGCCACGCCGTCGCAGCCGGTGGCAGCAAGCAGAGCCAGCGCCCCCTGCGCGCTGGCCACATCGCCGTTGGCCCACACGGGAATGTGCACCGCGGCCTTCACCCGCGCAATCTCGTCCGCATGGATGCCGGGCTCATACATTTCCTGCCGTGTGCGGCCGTGCACCGTCAGCATGGCAACGCCCGCGTCCTCGCAGCGCTTTGCCACCTCGGCCCCGGTGAGGGTGGCAGCGTCCCAGCCGATGCGCAGCTTCACCGTCACAGGCACCTCGCCCGCCGCGGCCTGCACCACTGCGCGCGCCACCTGCCCGGCCAGCGCCGGCGTTTTCAGCAGCGCCGAGCCCGCGCCCGGCCCGGTTATCTTCGGGGCCGGGCAGCCCATGTTGATGTCGATGAAATCGAAGTGCGCGGCATCGGGCCTGCGCGCGCGCAGCGCCAGCAGAAGCTCTGCGCCCTCGGCCATCACAGCGGGCTCGTGCCCGAAGAGCTGCACACCGTACGGCACGCCGCCACCGCCGCCCAAAACCAGCCTCGGGCTTTTTTTATCGCCCATCGTCAGGGCCTTGGCGCTGACCATCTCGCTCACGGTGCATACCGCGCCGTGCTCGGCCGAAATGCGCCGCATTGTCTTGTCTGTGGCGCCGGCCATGGGCGCAAGCGCGGCACCGCGCCGCAGAGGCATCATCTGCAAATACTCGTGCTCCTTTAGAAAAAGATGGCTGTACAACTCTTCTTAACCTTATTAGTATATCACAAAGCGCGTGTTTATGGTATACTGTGCATGGAGAAACTTATCTGTGCCGGCATGCTGCATATGGAATATAAAAAGGAGGGCCGCAGTTTGAAATTACTTGTACTGGACGGCAACAGCATCGTGAACCGCGCCTTTTACGGCATCAAGATGCTAACCACGAAGGACGGCCGCTACACCAATGCCCTTGTGGGCTTTATGAATATCCTTTTGAAGTTGGAGGCGGAAGTGAAGCCGGACGAGGTGGCCGTCGCCTTCGACCTGAAGGCCCCCACCTTCCGCCACAAAATGTACGACGGCTATAAGGCCCAGCGCAAGGGCATGCCGCAGGAGCTGGCCGGCCAGCTTCCCGTTTTGAAGCAGCTTCTGGCGGGCCTCGGCTACCGCATGGTGACGTGCGAGGGCTTTGAGGCGGACGATATTCTGGGCACGCTTTCCGCCGCATGCGAAGCGCGCGGCGACGAGTGCGTCATCGCCACAGGCGACCGCGACAGCCTGCAGCTTGTGGGCCCGCACACCAGGGTGCTGCTGGCCGGCACCTCTTTGGGCAAAAGCGTCACCATAGAGATGGACGAGGCCGCCGTGCAGGAAAAATACGGCGTCACGCCGCGCGAGCTCATCGACGTGAAAAGCCTGATGGGCGACGCCTCCGACAATATCCCCGGCGTGGCGGGCGTGGGGGAAAAGACGGCCCTGGCGCTGATAGGCCGGTTCAAAAGCCTGGAGGGCGTATACGGGCACCTGGACGACGAGAGCATCCGCCAGAGCGTGCGCGAAAAGCTTGTGCGCGGGAAGGAGCAGGCGCAGCTGAGCCGCGCTCTGGCCGAAATATGCCGCAGCGCCCCTGTGCCCACACAGCGCGGCGCCTACGAAAAGGACGCGCCGGACGCAGCCGCCGTCACAGACCTTCTAAACAGCCTCGAGATGTTCACCACGCTGGAAAAGCTGGCGCTGGACGCACCCGCCGTGCCCCGGCAGCCCCTGCCCATTTCAGAGCCTGCCCCCCTGCCTGCGGAACTTGGCGCCGCCAAGGTAGACGTGTGCATGGCGGGCGATTTAATTCTTATTGTTGATAAAAATAAAGTTTATACTTCTAGTATAAATTCTGCGGAATTTATGGCGCTTTTGTGCGACGGGGCCTGTGAAAAGCGCTGCTTTGACGCAAAGCCTTTGCTGCGCGCCGCGCTGGAGGCGGGGCGCGAGGCCAAAGCCGTCACATTTGACGCAAAGCTGGCCGCCTACCTGCTGAACCCGGCGGCAAGCGGCTATGACGTGCCGCATCTGGCAGCGCAATACGGCGTGCAGCCCGCTTTCAGCTGCGAATACGCCGAGGCAGAGGTGCTGGCCGGGCTGTTCGACAGGCTGGCGCATGCCTGTGAGGAGGAAGGGCTGCAGGGCCTTCTGCACGACATCGAGTTGCCGCTGGCCGGCGTGCTGGCGGATATGGAATACCGCGGCATTCTGGTGGACAGGGCCGGAATTGAGGCCTTCGGCAAAGAGCTGAGCGCCGCGCTGGACGCAGAGCTGGCCGCCATTTACGGCGCCGTGGGCTACGAGTTCAACGTAAACAGCCCAAAGCAGCTTGGGAAGGCCCTGTTTGAGGACCTTGGCCTGCCCACGCGCAAAAAGACAAAAAGCGGCTATTCCACCAACGCCGAAACGCTGGAGAGCCTGCGGGAGTACAGCCCTGTCATCGACCATATCCTGCTGTACCGCACCTATCAGAAGCTGAACTCCACCTATGTGGAGGGGCTTTTGAAGGTGATAGGCCCGGACGGGCGCATCCACTCCACCTTCAACCAGACAGAGACGCGCACGGGCCGCATCTCCTCCAACGAGCCCAATTTGCAGAACATTCCCGTGCGCACCGAGCTGGGCAGCCGGTTCCGCAGGTATTTCACAGCCCCGCAGGGCAGCGTGCTGCTGGATGCGGATTACAGCCAGATAGAGCTGCGCGTGCTGGCCCACCTCTCCGGTGACAAAGCGCTGCAGCAGGCCTTTCTGCACGGGGCGGACATCCACCGCGCCACCGCCGCCAAAATGTACGGCGTGCCGGACGAAATGGTGACAGAGCAGATGCGCACCTCTGCCAAGGCCGTGAATTTCGGCATCATGTACGGCAAGGGCGCCTTCAGCCTCGGCAAAGACCTTGGCATTTCCGTAAAAGAGGCGCAGGAGTTCATCGACGCCTATCTGGGCGCTTACCCCAGCGTGAAGGGCTTTATGGAAAAGACCATTGCCGACGGACGCGCAAACGGCTACGTCTCCACCCTGTACGGGCGCCGCAGGCCGCTGCCGGAATTGAACGCCGCCAACTTCAACATCCGCTCGCAGGGCGAGCGGATGGCCATGAACACGCCCATTCAGGGCACGGCGGCGGACGTCATCAAGCTTGCCATGGTTCGCGTGCACCGCCGCCTTGCGGCGGAGGGGCTGCGCGCAAAGCTGGTTTTACAGGTGCACGACGAGCTGATTGTGGAATGCCCTGCCGAAGAACGGGAAAGGGCGGCGGCCATTCTGGGCGAAGAGATGCGCGGCGCGGCCAGCTTTGCCGTACCGCTTTCTGCCGATGTGAACTGCGGGCAGACCTGGTATGAGGCAAAGGGCTGAGATGGGGCAGACATTTTCCGTGCGCCGCATGCGCCAGGACGACATCCCCGCCGCCGCGGCCATTGAGGCCGCGGTGCCCGACGGGTGGAGCGCGCGCGCCATTTCTGAATATGCCGCCATGGACGCCTCTCGCTGCTTTGTGGCCGCCAGCGGGCAGGGCGTATGCGGTTTTGCCGCCTTCACCTGCGCCGCAGGCGAGGCCAACCTGGACGCGCTGAGCGTGGCGGCGCATACCCGCCGCTGCGGCGCGGCCCGCGCTCTGTTGGGCGCCGCCTTCCGCGCCCTGCGTGAAGAAGGCGCGGCGTGCATATTTTTGGAGGTGCGCACACAGAACGCGCCCGCGCGCGCCCTGTATACTTCGCTTGGGTTTACACAAACCGGCGTCAGAAAAGGGTTTTACAAAAACCCGGCGGACGATGCGGTTTTAATGAAAAAGCCGCTTTGACACCATGTTTTTCACAAGGGGGGCTCTGTGATGCAATTTGTATTAAAATGGATAGGCATCATCTTTTCCATTCTGGGCGCCATTTTCACAGCACTGGGCGTGTGCCTGGCTGTTTTCACCGGCCTTCTTCCTCTGGCCATGTTCGCCGGGTTCGGCATATTCTTCCTTCTTGCAGGGCTTGTTATGCTTTGGTGGCGCGCGCGCATAAAGGCGAGGCGCCTGCGCCTGCTGGAGGAGGGCCAGCGCATCGACGCCGATATCATTTCAGTGGATTGGGACACCCGCGTCCGTGTGAACGGGCGCTGGCCGCTGGTCATTCGCTGCCAGGCCGTGAACCCCGCGGATGGGCGCGTATATGTGTTCCAGAGCGAGGCGTTCTGGTTCGACCCATCGCCTTTTTTAGAGGGCCTTTCCACCCTGCCGGTGTATGTGGACGGCGGCGATTACCGCCGCTATGCCGTGGATACCGCGGGCATCGTGCCGCAGCAGGGGTAAACGGCGCGTTTGCCGCGTGCCCGGCGCATTCTCCCCGCGGTGCCGCGCCGCCGCTTTGCCACGCATGATTTTGCCCCCTGATAACGGCCCCGCCCCCGGCTGGAAAGGAGCTTTGCCATGGCGGATTGGAACCCGCTGCTTTACTTAAAATTTTCCGGCGAGCGCACGCGCCCTGCCGCAGACCTTGCGGGCAGCCTCCCCCTGCGGGAGCCTGCCCGCGTGCTGGATATCGGCTGCGGGCCCGGCAACTCCACCGCCGTGCTGGGCGGGCGCTTCCCGGCTGCAGAGCTTCTGGGGGTGGACGCAAGCCCCGCCATGGTGCGGCAGGCACAGGCGGCCTTTCCGCAGTGGCAGTTCCGCGTCTGCACCCTGCCCGAAGGGCTCAGGGCGCTGGGCGGCGGCTGGGACGTTGTGTTCTCAAACGCATGCCTGCAATGGGTGCCCGGGCACCGGCAGCTCATTCCCGCTTTGTTCGGCCTGCTCTCTCAGGGCGGCGTGCTTGCCGTGCAGGTGCCCCGGCAGGACAGGCAGCCCGTGCACAGGCTGCTCAAGCAGCTTGCGCTTTCGCCGCGCTGGCGCGGAAAAATACGCCGCCCGCGCGCCTTTTACAACCTTGCGCCGAAGGAATATTTCACCCTTCTCGGCAGCCTGACGCCGGAATTCCGCATGTGGGAGACCACCTACTACCAAGCCATGGAAAGCCATGCCGCCATGCTGGAGTGGTACCGCGGCACAGGGCTGCGGCCCTATCTGGCCCAGCTTTGCCCCACGGACGCGCGGCTGTTCGAGGCTGATGTGCTGGCCGGCCTGCGGCGGCTGTACCCGTCCGGCGAAGGCGGGCAGATACTGTTCCCCTTTCCGCGGCTGTTCTTCACAGCCGTGAAGCACTGAGCGCCGCGGGAAAAAGCGCGGGCGCACGCCTGATAACCGGCAGCGTGCCGGCCCGCTGTGAGGCACGCCCGGCAGAGGAAGGCGCGGGCACGCACACGACAACCGGAGGAAAATGCCATGAATATACTTGGAATCGAGACAAGCTGCGACGACACCTGCGCCGCCGTGGTGCAGGACGGGCGCAGGGTGCTTTCAAACTGTACGGCCACCAGTGCCGCCGAGCAGAACCTGTATGGCGGCGTGGTCCCCGAAATCGCCTCGCGCCGCCACATTGAGCACATCTCTCAGGTGGCGCAGCAGGCGCTGGCGCAGGCGGGCCTTTCCGCACAGCAGCTGGACGCCGTTGCCGTCACCTTTGCGCCCGGGCTTATCGGCGCGGTGCTGGTGGGTGTGAATTTTGCCAAAAGCCTTGCCTTTGCGGCCGGAAAGCCCTGGTGCCGGTGCACCATCTGCGCGGGCACATTGCGGCGCTGTACCTCACGCACCCGCAGCTTGAGCCGCCGTTTCTATGCCTGGTGGCCTCGGGCGGGCACAGCCATATCGTGCAGGTGGAAGGCTACACGCGCTTTCGCGTGCTGGGCCGCACGGTAGATGACGCCGCAGGCGAGGCCTTCGACAAGGTGGCCCGCACGCTGGGCCTCGGCTACCCCGGCGGCCCGGCCGTGGCAAAGGCCGCGCAGGGCGGAAGCGAAAAGGCCTATCCTCTGCCCACGCCCCATGTGGAGGGCGCGTACAATGTCAGCTTTTCCGGCCTGAAAACCGCGGTGCTGAACGCGGTGAACCGCGCCCGCCAGGCGGGCGAAGAGGTGGACGTGCCCGGCATGGCCGCCAGCTTTCAGCGGCGCATCACAGAGATACTGGCCGAAAAGCTGCTGGCCGCAGCGCGCGACACAGGCGCCGCGCGCATCTGCATCGCGGGCGGCGTGGGTGCAAACGAGGCCCTGCGCCGGAAGGTGCAGCAGGGCGCCGCCGCGCTGGGGGCCGGGGTATTTCTGCCCGAGCTCTCTCTGTGCGGCGACAACGCGGCCATGGTGGCCGCACAGGGCTATTACGAATTTCTGGCCGGGCACACCGCGCAAAGCAATTTGAACGGCCTGCCTACGCTGGGCATCGACGATGAAAGCCTGGACGGCCCGCGCTGAGCGCAGCGGCCGTTTCAGGCGCGCCCTTTTTCGGGGCCGCGCTTAACCAAAGAAAGGAGCACACCGCCATGCAGACACATATGGAGCGCCCGGAGGCAAAATTTTTCCACTATGTGCTGCCAGCCATGGCTTCCCAGCTTCTCACCGGCTTTTTCATTATTGTAGACGGCTTTTACATCGGCCAAAGCATCGGTGACGTAGGCCTGGCTTCCATCAACCTTTTATGGCCCGTCGCCTCGCTCATCACGGCCATCGGGCTCGGCGTGGGCACGGGCGGCAGCGTGGTGATGGCAAACGCCCTGGGCGCGCACGACGGGGCGCGCGCCTTGCGTGTGCGCGGCACCACGCTGATATGCCTTGCGCTGGCAAGCGCTGTGCTTACCCTCGGCCTCTCCTTCGGCTACCCCTATGCGCTGCGCGCGCTGGGTGCGTCGGGTGAATTGTGGCAGCCCAGTGTGGATTATCTGCGCCTTGTGTGCCTGTTCTGCACGGCGCAGGTGTTCAACAGCGGGCTGAACCCGCTTCTGCGCGGGGCCGGAAAAAACGTGGCGGCCATGCTGGTGATGGTAGAGGGCCTGCTTTTGAACCTGTTTTTGGACTGGCTGCTCATCATGCATTTCCCCTTCGGCATGGCGGGCGCCGCCGCGGCCACGCTGATCGCCCAAGCGGCCAGCGCGCTGACGGCGCTGTGCTGTATGGCATGCGGCAAAAAGCTGCCGCTGCGCCCCGCACAGCTCTCATTCGACACGGCCGCTGTCAAAAAGCTTTTGAAGGTGGGGCTTTCGCCCTTTGGGCTGTCGATGTCGCTGAATTTCCTCATTATGCTGAACAACTGGCAGTGCATCCGCTACGGCGGCGCCAGCGCCGTGGCCACCTATGCCATTCTCAGCTATGTGCTGGGCAGCGTGCAGCCCCTTTTGAGCGGCATCGGCGAGGGCATGCAGCCGCTGGTAAGCTACTGCTGCGGCGCGCACGACGGCGCGGCGCGCAAAAAGCTTTTGAAAAAGGGCCTTGCGCTGATGCTTGCCACCTGCGCCGCATTGTGCGCCGCCATTGTTCTGCTGCGCGGGCAGCTTCCCTATGTGTTCGGCGCCTCGCCGCAGACGGCGCAGGGCAGTGTGCCCAGCCTGCTGTGCGCGGCGGCGGCGCTTCCCTTCTGGGGCGTCGTGCGCCTGTTCTCCTCTTATTTTTATGCCAGCGGGCGGCACCGGGAAAGCCTGCTGCTCATTTTTGGAGACCCGCTCTGCCTCAGCCCGCTGTTTTTATACCTGCTGCCCGTGCGCTTCGGCGTGAACGGCATCTGGGCCGCCTTCCCCGCGGCGCAGGCCGTCCTGGCTGTGGTGCTGGGCGCCCTGCTGGCATGGGAGCATTTCATACAGGAGGGCTATACCCCCTCTGTCAGGATGCGGGTGCTTCTGCGAAAATTTCGCCGATAGCCCCTGTCAGAACCAGCGTGGCGCTTTTATCGGCCGGGGTGGGCGTTTTGTTCACCACCACCAGCTCGCGCCCCGCATAATAGCGCAGAAGGCCCGCGGCGGGGTACACATTCAGCGAGGTGCCGCCCACAATCAACAGATCTGCCCCGGCAATCGCGCGCACGCTCGCCTGCAGCACGGCCTCATCCAGCATTTCTTCATACAGCACCACCTCCGGCTTTATCACGCCGCCGCAGGCACACCGCGGCACGCCCTGCGCAGCCAGCACGGTCTCGAGACCATACTGCCTGCCGCATTCCATGCAGCGGTTGCGGTGCACGCTGCCGTGCAGCTCCAGCACATTGCGCGAGCCTGCGGCTGTGTGAAGGCCGTCGATATTCTGCGTCACCACCGCCCGCACATGGCCCTGGCGCTCAAGGCGGGCCAGCGCCAGATGCGCCGCGTTCGGCCTTGCGTTTGGATACAGCATTTTTTTGCGGTAAAAGCGAAAAAACTCCTCTGTATGATGCAGGAAGAAGGTATGGGATAAAATTTCCTCCGGCGGCCAGGGCCATTGCTGATGGTACAGGCCGTCCTGCGAGCGAAAATCCGGAATTCCGCTTTCACACGAGACGCCTGCCCCGCCGAAAAATACGGCGCTGTGCGCCTGTTCCAACAGCTTTTTCAACCTCTGCTCCATTTTCTGCCCGCCTCTCCTGCGTATTTTTCACACCGTCATGCCGGCCGGTAAAATGCCGCACCGGGAAAGCGCGGCCTTCTTTGCCCGCCGAAGCTACATAAAACCCTGTAAAACAGTATATCATATTGGGAAAGGAGCGTGCCAGACCATGGCCGCCATACAGGATATCACACGGGAAATGGTGTTCTCTCTTCTGCCGCCCCGCGCGCCCGAAAGCCACAAGGGAAATTACGGCAAAGTGCTGGCCGTATGCGGCTGTGCGCAATACCGCGGCGCGGCGCTGCTGGCGTGCCTGGGCGCGCTGCGCGCGGGCGCTGGCCTTGTGACGCTGGCCGCGCCGGAATGTGTGTGCGCGGCCGCGGCCCCGCGCATGCCGGAGGCCACTTACCTGTGCGCCGAAAGCCGCGAAGCACTGCTGGCCGCCGCCGGGCAGTACACCGTGTGCCTTGCCGGGTGCGGGCGCACGGCAGATACCGCCACCGCGGACGAGATGCGCGCGCTGCTGGCTGCGGCCAGGGGCACCTTCGTGCTGGATGCAGGCGGCCTTTCCGCCATTGGCACGGGCGTGGACGCACTGGCCCCCTGCGCGGGCAGGCTTGTGGTGACGCCGCACCCCGGTGAGATGGCGCGCCTTGCGGGCCTCCCTGTTGCGCAGGTGCTGCAGATGCCTGCCGACATTGCCCGCGGCTTTGCCGGAAAAACCGGCGCCGTCACTGTGCTGAAGGGCCACCGCACCCTTGTGGCCATGCCGGACGGCAGGCTGTACCGCAACACCACCGGAAACGCCGGGCTTGCCCGCGGAGGCAGCGGCGACATTCTGGCCGGCATGGTGGCCGGGCTGGCGGCGCAGGGGCTTTCGCCTGAGGCCGCTGCCGTGTGCGGCGTGTGGCTGCACGGCGCCGCGGCGGATGTGTGCGCAGCCCGCCACAGCATGCAGGGCATGCTGCCGGAGGATATTCTGCCTGCGCTGTGCACGGTTTTCCTTGAAAACGGGCGCTGAATATGATATGGTTATTTCAACATACGGGCCTTCCGTGTGTGCACGACGGCCTGCCGGGCCGTATTTTGGAAATGAGGGATCAAAGATATGTACGAAAATAACGGGCTGGACCCCATGTTCCAGGAAGAAAACAACGGCATGTGGGGCGCAGCGGGCGAAACGCTGAGCCATTACACGGCCAAAACGTTTGGCTGGATGGGCCTCGGCCTTCTGTGCACGTTTGCCATTGCGTTTGCCAGCTATGCCACCGGCTTCGTGTGGTATTCCATTATTCAGGTGCCATACCTGCCGTTTATTCTGGCCATCGCGGAGATCGCGGTGGTGATGGTGCTGTCTGCGCGCCTCACACGGCTGAGCGCGGGCGCGGCCACCGGCCTGTTCTTTGCCTATTCGGCGCTGAACGGCCTCACCTTCGCCTCGCTGTTCATTCTGTATGATGTCACCACGCTTGTGTATGTGTTCGGCATGACGGCCGTGTACTTCGGCGCGCTGGCAGCCTACGGCTGGTTTACAAAGCGCGATTTGTCGAACCTGCGCAGCATTCTGTTCGCGGGGCTGATGTTCCTGCTGCTGTACTGGCTTGTGGCTATTTTCCTGCCCATGGGGATGTTTGAAAAGGTTATTTGCTTTGTGGGCCTGGCCGTTTTCCTCGGTTATACGGCATACGACACACAGAAGATCAAGCGCTTCTATGATGCCTACCGCCTTGACCCCGAAATGGCCCACAAGGGCGCCATTTTCTGTGCGCTGCAGCTGTATCTGGATTTTGTGAACATCTTCCTGTATCTGCTGCGCCTTCTGGGCCGCCGTTCGAACAATTGAGCATTTGCTTTTTAACGACCGCAGAGCTCAGAGAAAAATGCTATTACAGACAAAACCGCCTGCCCGCTGTGAAAGCGGGTAGGCGGTTTTTATTTTCGCCTCATTCAAACATGATGCACTCGGTTCAACTGTTCTATCAGGTTGTCGATATCCTCGTCCGTCAAATGTGATCCGACATATGATGCCAGAGAATGCAGCGTCATATTTTCCAGCATCGCTTTTGCAAAAGCATTTTCTTTTAAATCCATCTGAGCCAAGCCAAACGGCAGATACGGCCGAATCTCTTTATATTTGGAATAGAACACCTCAAACCATTCCGAATCTTCCAAAATATCTTTCAGCACCATATTACGCGTGGCAAGTGGATACCACTTTTTCTTCGGCGTGATGTGCACAGTGCCCCGTAAGCGGATATCGGCAGAGGACGCACCTATCAGCACTTCGTAGTCGGCCTGCGGTACATACCAGCCCTGCATTTCTGCGTTATAATAGGCAAACGCCCGCTTAGAAAGATGAAAGACTATCTGTCGCTTCTCTCCCGGTGCAAGATGTAGTTTTGCAAAATCTTTCAGTTCCTTGGCTGGTGTGGCAACTGGAGAATTTTTTCTTGAGACATATAGTTGCACAGTTTCACTTCCCGCACGCGTCCCAGTGTTCCTCAAGACACACGACACTTCCAACACATCGGCATCTGTCATTTTCTTCTGCCCCAAATGAAGATTCTCATAGGCAAAGCTTGTGTAACTCAAGCCATGACCGAACGGAAATACCGGCTTAATCTTCTTCTTCTCATAATAGCGGTATCCTACAAAAATTCCTTCTCGAAATACGGCCTGATCCGATTTATCGTCGCCGTCTGTCGTATATAAGTAGGTCGGACAGTCTTCTAGGCGGCGTATAAAGGTTTCTGCCAGCTTACCACTTGGGTTTGTCACACCGAACAGAACATCGCTCACCGCTTCGCCGACTGCCTCACCACACAAATAGGTTTCTAGTACAGCTTTTACCTGCCGCAGCCAAGGCATTTCCACTACAGACCCATTGCTCAACACAACAACCAAACGTGGGTTCACAGTTGCTACTTCCCGTATCAGCCTTTCATAAATCTGCGGCATTTTCAACGTCTTTCTGTCATAAGATTCCGATTCATAAGAAGCCGGCAAACCAACAAACAATACAACTGTGTTATTTTCTCTGGCAGCCGCAATGGCCCGCTTCCATTCCTTTTCATTTGAAGTTTCGCCGGTATAGCCTTTCGCATAGACCAAATGCGGGCAAACCTTTTTCATTTCATCCAGAGGGCAAACCACAGAAAATGGGTTCACATGGGAACTGCCCGCTCCTTGGTAACGCGGTACTTCCGCCATTTCTCCAATGACGGCAATGCTGTCTGATGGGTCAAGCGGAAGGATTTTCCCCTGATTTTTCAAAAGGACAATGGACTCTTTCGCAATTTTTGCGGCCAGTGCATGCCCTTCTTGCGCCGAAACCGCCACGGCAGGCCGTTTTTCCACCTGCTCTTTCTTCCATGCAATAAACTGAAGAATTCTTTTTACGCTAGCGTCTAAATCTTCCTGCGAAAGTTCCCCGCATTTCACTGCCGCCTCAATTTTTGCCGCGCTGCTTCCATCATCGCCCGGCATCTGAAGATTCAGTCCAGCGTGAATGGAAGGCACAATCCGGTCCATAGCACCCCAGTCGGTGACCAGAACGCCTTGGAAATCCCACTCATCGCGCAGTATCTCTTTGGACAAGTGGAAATTCTGTGCTGGATACTCTCCATTCACTTTATTATAAGATGTCATTACTGCTTTTACTCCGGCTTGCACCGCTTGTTCAAATGCCGGGAGGTAAATCTCTCTCAAGGTACGTTCTTCCAGAATGGAATCTACCGCTTTCCGGCGGTTTTCCTGACTGTTTGCCGCAAAATGTTTTACACATGCAGCTACAGATTCACGCTGTATACCTTGAATAAAAGCGGCGGCCAATTGCCCGGCTAGATAGGGGTCTTCTGAGAAATATTCAAAGTTCCGACCACACAATGGCGAACGCTTTATATTGACACCAGGCCCCAACAGCATATCTACGCCGCTTTGCCTTGCCTCTCTGCCAAGCATGGCGCCTAGTTCAGCCAAAAGATCTCTATCCCATGAACATGCCGATGCGCAAGCCGCAGGATAACACACAGAGGGGTAACTTTCATTGATTCCCAAGTGGTCGCTGTTGTTCGTATCCTGTTTACGTAGGCCATGGGGTCCATCAGACAGAAACAGGCTTGGGATATCCCACTTCAAATAGTTTTGTGTCATCCAGAAATTCATGCCAACACAGAGTTTGGCCTTTTCAGCCAACGTCATACCGCGCAGACACTTTTCCACATCCATACCGCAGCACCTCCTGCTTATAAACTGATTAACTTATTGGAACAAAAGTTCTATCACCTTTGTAATGGCACCTATAATACTGGGCGTCGAGACTCCCAGTTCTGAACTGAGACCGGAATATTCCACACGAGTCCGTTCCCACACCCAAGGCCATACCCGCTCCTGCAAAGTGCTTCTGCATGGCGTCATAATCCATTTGCCCGCATGAACGACATCGCCTCCCAAAACAATTATCTCTGGATTCAATACATTAATAACATTTGCGATTCCCTTTCCCAGATTGCTTCCTATTTTTGTAAGTTCAGCAATTGCTGTACCGTCCCCCTCATCTGCAGCCTGCCTTAACTCGAGAAAGCTCTTACCCGTTGGAATGGCTGACGCCATCATCTCCCAGCAGCCTCTTTTCCCGCAAGGGCACTGCGGGCCATTAGGATCAAGCGTCATATGGCCAATATCACCAGCAAACCCCTCTTTTCCACGATAAAGCTTTCCTCCAAGAAAAAGCCCACCACCAATACCATATCCAACGGAAAGATACAGCATATCTGAAACATTTTCCGCTATTCCAAAGTACTTTTCCCCCAGTGCAGCACAGTTAGAAGCGGTGTCCGCTATGATAGGCACCTGAAAACGCTGACGCAAATACTGTATCACGGGCACATTACGCCAATCGATACTATGGATAGCATAAAGCATATCATCCTCATGACGCAGAAGGCTTGCCGTACCAACGCCAATGCCGAGAAATTTTTCAGAATAGCATTTGCAGGCAGCCAGACCTTCTTCTAACGCAGACGCTACCCGGTCTACTACATCCAGAGGTGGCTCTTCTGCAGAAAAGGGAACATCGGTGCTCCATAATATTTTTGCGTGCACATTGCTGATAGCCAAGTTAATTTTTTTTGCCCGAATCATGATGCCTGCGCATAGGCCATAGTTCTCATTAAACATCAAAAGTTTTTGTGCACGGCCAACGCTTCCATGCAACGATCCCTTGTGCACCACCATGTTTTCTTCTTGCAAAGACAGAATGATGTTTGTAATTGTAGCCTTGTTTAATCCAGTCATCTTTGCGAGCCCGGTTCTGGAAATAGGAGAATTTTTCCACAAGGTATAAATTACCCTAGCCCGATTTTGCTGTTTCATCAACGCTTGGTTTGCTACTAATTTAGAAGACATATGCACACCACTTACATTCAAAATTCAGACATTATAAAATTCTTTCTTCGTAAAAAAGTTTATTCAAATTATATATTTTTTATTTTACAATTGCAATAATAAGTTTATTGCATTTACTATATTCTGTCAACTGTTTTTAAAATAAAATTTCAATTTACAAATTTTCTTCAATTTTTGTATATATTGTTTAATATAAAAGGTTATATTTGTTCAAAATTGACCTTGTTTTTTCTTTTCACTCCTCCCATAATTAATATAAGCAATAAACTAATTGTCAAAATGAAATGCGAGGAGGAATTTTGTTGAGCAAAGTAGTGGACATTCATGCGCATGTCGGCAGCAGCGCCGCATTATATGTGGGCGGCAGCATCCAGGTCGTGACATCCCGCATGGAAAAACATGGAATCACACATTCTGTTGTTTCGCCCATTCCCGGTTTTGAAGATCCTTATGGCATTGACTCTGTCAACGAAATGAACCGGCAGGTAGCCGAAATACAAAAGGCAAACGCCCACATCTTTCCGCTTGTACTCGGCGTTGCAGAAGCGCGACATGGGACGCACGCCGCTGTTTCTGAAACGGCATATGCGCTGGGCGAACAAGCCATGGGCGGTTTGATGTTTCACAATGACTTTGCAGGCGTCGAGATATATGCCCCTGTGATGGAGGCCATTTTACATGAAGTGATGCACTATAGCCATGCCCGCGTCGTTCAGATGCATACCGCACAGCACTCTATGCTGGAGCCGCCCTTCGGGCTTTGGATGATGGCAAAAAAATTCCCCGATATTACATTTCTCTGCGGCCACCCCATGATGTCTATGGTGCAGCTTGAAAATATGGCCGCCGTAGTGAAAGATTGCCCCAATATCTATGTGGATACCTGCTGTACCTGGACGCATGACCATGCTATTGAAACCTTTGCCGAAAAGGTTGGGTCTGTCGACCAGATCATGTTTGGGTCAGACAACCCTTACTGGCATGAGGCCTTCTGCATGGACAAATTGCTGGTAGAGCAGGCAGGCCTTTCCCAAGAAGAGAAAGAAAAGATTTTCTACAAGAATTTCGAAAGAGTGTTTGGAAAGGTGAAGTAACAATTATGAACAAAAAAATAGATATACATGTCCATATTGGGGAAGACCTTTACCGGCGGTACACCCCACAGATGGCTTTGGAACGCATGGACCGCAACGACATTGAATATGCGGTTATCTCGCCCATTCCTATATACCCTACCAGCGAAGGAATTCACAGCAGTGAAAAACAAAATGATTATATTGCCAATGCCCTTCAAAAACACCCCGATCGATTTATTCGTGGGCTGGGGGTGGTGAACCCACGCCATGGCAAGGCGGCCGTGCCGGAGGTAGACCGCATCTTCAAGGATCTTGGTTTGAGCGGGCTGCTATTTTCCAATGATAAAACTGGCCTTACCATGGATAACCCCACCATGTTGGAATTTTTGCAGCATGCAGGCCAGTATAAAAACCCTGTGGTGTTTTCTTACACATCGCAGTATTCTGTACTGCAAGCACCTTTTATGCTGGAAAAAATTGCGCGCATGTTCCCGGACATCACATTTATCAACGGATCTGCCTTGAAAGATTCCACCCATGCAAACTGTTCCCGTTTTCTTTCTTCAATTCTAGATAATGTCTATATCGACATTGCCGACATGAATCAGCTTCTCAATGTACTCCGCTCTACCATAACAGAGTGTGGCGCCGGAAAAATCCTGTTTGGAAGCAATATTCCCTTCTGCGATATCTGCCCGGAAATTCAGAATATTGAGGCTGTTGGAATTACGCTGGAAGAAAAAGAAAAAATCTATTTTGAAAATGCCGCTGGAATTTTTAAATTTGCATAACCTGCAAAAGATAGAAAAAGTGAAAAGGAGTGTTTTTTGTGAAAAAGTGGATCGCCATTTTACTGCTTGCAAGCATGTTGGCCACAGGCCTGTGCAGCTGTGCCAGTTCCTCCTCCGGCTCCGCGGTGCCGGGCAGCACCTCTGCTGTTCAAGGGCAAAATGATATTTACGCGCCTTATGCCGGAACGGAACTTACCTTCCTTCGCCACTCTGGATATGAAGCCGATTGGATGGCAGAAAAGGCCGCCGAATTCTATGAAATAAGTGGCATTAAAGTGACGGTCGAGCAAATTGCCTACAGCGAGATGAAAAACAAAATCCTGCTGGATATTTCCTCTTCTGGCGGCGCATACGACATGATTGCCACCACAGAGTATTGGCTTTCTGAATTTAATGAAGGTGGCTGGCTTACCGATATGACGCCCTTTTTGGAAGACCCCTCCCTTACAGATGAAGCATTTGAGGCGGACGATATTGCTATTTCCACCCTGGAAGCAAACACAATTGACGGGCAGCTTTTGGCTATGCCTTGGAAATTCAACGGGCAGCTTTTGACCTATCGTTCCGATTTGATCGACACGCCGCCCAGCACCTGGGAAGAGTACCTTGCCATAGCAGAAGAATATACTTCCGGCGATATGGTAGGTGTTTCTCTTGCGCTGTCCCTCAATTCCATCATGGACATTTATCTGAACCTGCTATATCAGGCTGGAGGCACGCTTTTAAATGAAGACAACACTGCCTGTATGCTGGATTCGACCGAGGCCGCAGAAGCTTTGAAATATTTGATGGATTTGAACCAATACACCACAAGCGGCGCAACCAATAACCAATGGCCTGAATCGGCCGCTGTTTTCCAGCAGGGAAACGCCGCGCTTTACCCCACCATCACCTCGCAGCTCAGTTCGCTGATTGACCCGGAAAAATCTGCAGTTTATGAAGATGTCGGATATTCCGAACTTCCCGGCAGCGTTGCCTGTCTGAGCACATGGGGCGTCAGCATCACCTCCAACTGCGAATCTCCAGAGGCCGCATGGCTGTTCATTCAGTTTATGTTGAACCCCGAAAATACCAAAGACCTTGTACTGGCCACAGAAGGCGCTGACATTCCCGTCCGCTCTTCGCTGCTGCTTGCAGAAGATCTTAATGCATCTTATGAGCACTTTGCCATTATGAACGACATTGTCTCTGCAGAAGGGCACACATGGGCCTACCCGAAAACCAACTGCACCACAGCGATTATGGAGGCCCTTGCCGTGCATGTGCAAAATGCCATACTGGGCACAGAAAGCATCGAACAGGCGCTTTCCTCTGCCAAAGCTGAAATTGATGCACTTCTTGCCGGCTGAACGGCAGGTTTTCTAGAATCCGCTTGCTGATGAGGCACTATGAAAGAATGCGAGGTTCTTCTATGCGCACACATGTTCATAACCTGCAAAGGAAAGAAAACCGATTGATGTTTGGCATGTTGGCCCCCTCGGTGTTGGCTGTATTTGCGATTTCCATTGTCCCTCTTGCCTATACGTTCTACCTCAGCTTCTGCAATTACAGCCTTGTATCCAGCGGCTCGGCTTCCTTCACCGGTTTGCAGAACTATCTGAAGCTTTTTCAGGATGAAACGATCCGCAGCTCTATTCTGGTTACCTTCCAGTATACCATTCTATCTGTGATCTTCTCCACCTTGGTTGGCGTGGGCCTTGCCATCGTTGTAAACCAAATCAAAATCGGCAAATCTTTCTTTCGCGTTGTGTTCTTTGTTCCCATGATGCTTTCTGGTGTCGTAGTGGGTGTGCTGTGGCGGTTCTTGTTCAACACAGACCTAGGCGTGATCAATTATTTGTTAGAGATTATTGGCCTTTCACGCGTCAACTGGACGGGCGGCGCACAAACTGCCATGGTCAGCATCTTGATTGCCGATGTATGGCAATGGTCTTCCTACACCTTTATCAACACCCTTGCCGCGTTGGAAGCTCTGAACCCGGAACCGCTGGAAGCCGCCAGTGTAGATGGGGCAAACAGTGTCCAGAAATTTTTCTACATCAAATTGCCTTCCATCATGCCAGTTATTGCCGTTTCTATTGTATTTCGGACAATTTGGGCATTTAGAAGCTTTGATCTGATCTATTCCCTCACCAGCGGCGGCCCCGGAACCTCTACCACAACAATGGCAATCGAAATTTATAAACTGGCTTTTAACCAATATGACATTGGGACCTCCAGCGCTCTGTCCATTCTGATGTTCCTTCTTCTCACCGGCATCAGCATGATTATTTTGTGGAATACGATGAAGGGGGATAAAAAATGAAACAAAAACACAGTGTTTCTGTGGTTTGTTACGCCATTGCAGGCCTAGCGGCGCTGATTACCATTTTCCCTCTCTATTGGACTTTGATTACTTCGTTCAAAACATATAAAGAGGCTTTTGCGCAGCCGCCAGATTTTTTTACCGCAGTTTCACTCGACAATTATATCGCTTTCCTGAAACAGAATAACATTCTGCTCTATTTAAAAAATTCCATTATCATTTCTGTATTCAGTGTACTCATCCCATTGATTTTGGGGCTGTTTGCCTCCTATGTGATTACCCGTTCTTCCATTCCCGGCAAAGAAGGATTTTCCATGTTTCTCATTGCCTCCCGTTTTATTCCGCCGGCCAGCACTTTAATTCCCACCTATCTGATGTTCCGGGCATTGAACCTCTATGACACTCTAACAGGCCTGATTCTTTTGAATGTAGCCATGAACATCCCCTATGTGGTATGGATGATGCGCGGATTTATTCGGGACGTCCCTTTGTCTTTGGAAGAATCTGCATGGTTGGACGGAGCATCCCGAATTCGCACCTTCTTTTCCATCGTGTTGCCGCTTTGCAAGCCCGGAATTGCCGCCACAGCCGTTCTTTCATTTTGTTTTTCCTGGAATGAATTCATGTATGCCATGAATCTCACAAGCACTGAGGCGAAAACCCTTCCATTAGCCATGATGACTTACATGGGCGAAAGCGGGAACGAATGGCAGATGATGGCTACAGCCGGTATCGTTATCCTTCTGCCCACTATCGTCTTTACTGTTTTGACCCATCGAAATCTCGGCTCCGGCATGTCCTTTGGCTCGGTCAAAGAGTAGCGCTATTCCAGTCAAGGCTCCGTAAAACAAGCGTCCCTGCAATAGCAGGGACGCTTGTTGTATTTATTTTTCCCTTGTAAGCAGCATGCGGTCATTATCCAGGCTTTTGCCCGCCTGCGCGCGGAACTGCGCCAGAAGGCTTTCCACTGTGGCGGCTGCGCGCTGCGCGCCGGAAAGCTGCAGCACAATGCGCCCCGCATCCATCATCACGGTGCGGTTGCCCAGAGAAAGCGCCGAGGATATATTGTGTGTCACCATCATGCAGGTGATGCCCTTTTCCGCCACAATCTGCTCTGTGAGCGACAGCACTTTTTCGGCTGTGGAAGGGTCCAGCGCGGCAGTGTGCTCATCCAGCAGAAGCAGCTTTGGCGTCACCAGCGTGGCCATCAGCAGCGTCAGCGCCTGGCGCTGCCCGCCGCTCAGCAGGCCCACCGGCTGGCTGAGCCTGTCCTCCAGCCCAAGGCCCAGCGCCGCAAGCTGCTCGCGGAAGGCCGCGCGGTCCTTTGCGCGGATGGTGGAGAACACGCCGCTGCGCCGTGCTGCGCGCAGATAGGCCAGGGCCATATTCTCTTCAATCGTCATGTGCGGGGCCGTGCCCTTCAGAGGGTCCTGAAACAGGCGGCCTATCTGCCGCGCGCGCCTGTGGTCCGGCACAAAGGTGACATCGCGCCCATCCAGCGAAACGCGGCCTGCATCCGGGTAAAATTCACCGGCCACCGCCGCCATCAGGGTGGATTTGCCCGCCCCGTTCGAGCCAATCAGCGTGACAAAATCTCCCTTTTCCAGATGAAGGGTTACATCGTCCAGCGCCTTCTTCTCATTCACAGTGCCGGGGTTAAAGGTTTTGCTGACGTGCACCAGGTCAAGCATGGCCGCTGCCCCCCTTCCCCTCTTTCTGTGCCCTGCCACGCCTGCGCCGCAGGGCCAGACCGCGCTTCAGCGTGGGGGCCGAGATGGCCAGCGCCACAATGACAGCCGAAATCAGCTTCAAGCACTCAGACGGCACATTGGCGCGCAGCGCCAGCGCAATGATGAAGCGGTAAATAACGCTGCCCGCTACGGCTGCAAGCACTTTGGCCCACAGCCCGCCGCGGCCCAGCAGCGTCTCGCCGATAATAAGCGAGGCAAGGCCTATCACCACCATGCCCGTGCCCAGATTGATATCTGCGGAACGCTGATACTGTGCCAGCACGGCGCCGGAGAGCGCCGTCAGGCTGTTGGCCACGCACAGCCCCACGCTGATGGTGAACACCGTGTTGATAGAGCTGGCGCGCACCATGGCCGGGTTATCGCCCGTGGCGCGGATGGAAAGCCCCAGCCGCGTGCCCAAAAACAGCACCAGCAGCACACACGCGGCAAGGCTGATGCCGCCGGCCAGCACCAGCTTATAGGGGAAGCGCTCGCCTGCCACGCCGCGCAGCAGGGTAAACACAGTCTCTGTCTTCAGCATGGGCACATTGGAGGAAAAGCCCATGATGGCAAGGTTCACCGTATAAAGCCCAGTGTTGGTAATGATGCCCGCCAGAATGGAGGGCACACCCATGCGCGTCTGCAAAAAGGCTGTGACAAAGCCCGCACAGGCGCCCGCCAGAACGGCCAGCACAAGGCCCAGCACCGGGCGGCCCGCCACGGCCGCCGTGGCAGATACGGCACAGCCCAGCGTGAAGGCGCCGTCCGTCGTCATATCGGCAATGTTCAGCACGCGGAAGCTCAAAAACAGGGCCATGGCCACCAGGGCATAGATGAAGCCAAGCTCCAGCGCGCTTTGCACAATGGCTGCATTCAGCATACCGGCACTCTCCTTTATTCTGCCTGTGTAGCAACTTCCACCACTGTGCCCGCCATGCCGCTGAACACAGAGGTGTCAATGCCCAGTGCAGCAGCGGTTTCGGTGTTCACCGTGATGATGCCGCCCTCCATTACATGATATTCAGGCACCGTGCCGCTTTGCAGGATATCCACCGCCATACCGGCCGTATAGGCGCCCAGCTCGGTGTAACTGACGCCGCAGGTGGCAAAGGCGCCCGCTTTTACAAAGGAGTCGGCCCCGGTGTAAAAGGGGATGCCTGCCGCGGCTAGCTGCTCGGAAACGGCTGCGGCAGCGGCCATCACCACGTTGTCCGTGGGGGTGAACACAGCGTCCACCTGGCCGGAAAGAGATGCCACGGCAGAGAGTATCTCGTCATTGGTATTGCCCGTTTTTTCCACATAGGCAATGCCCTTTTCTTCCAGGTATGCCTTCGCCTGCGCAATGGGCGTGGCCGAATTGGGCTCTGAATTCGAATACAAAAGGCCCACAGCCTGCACATCCGGGTTCGCGGCAAGCATCATATCCAGAATAAATTCGGTGTTCAGCGCATCCGAAGTGCCCGTCACATTGGAAAAGCCCTCTACCCCGGCCTCAGCCGGGTCTGAAATGGCGGCGTACACCACAGGGATACCCGTGCCGTCGGCAGCGTTCACCATGCACTGGGCGGCCAGTGTGGCAATGGGGATAATGGCGTCGTACCCCTCCGACACGACCTGCGTGCCGATTTGGTTCAGCGTGGTGGCGTCGTTTTGCCCGTTGAACTCCTTGTATGCAATGGTAATGCCCTTTTCTGCGGCAAGCGCCTCCAGCTCGGCCTTCACAGCCTCCCGTATCTCATCCAGAGAAGAATGGTCCATCTGCTGCACGATAGCCACAGTATAATCGGCCCCGGTGCCGGTGCCCCCGCAGGCGGCAAGGCAAAGGCAGAGCGCGGCGGCAAGCAGAATACAGAAAAGCTTTTTCATCATGATACCCTCTTTTCAAAATAATCGTGAAATATTGTATTTGGTGCGGCGGGCATCAGCATCACCATCGCCTTGTAAAAAATTTGTATACGTTCATGCTCTTTCCCCTTTATGCGGGCAGATAAAAAAACGCCTGCCCCTGCTGTAAACTGCAAGGGCAGGCGTTTTGAAAACATTCCTGCGGTGCCACCTTGATTGCCGCCCCCTCACGGGGAACAGCCTCTCTGCGGGATGCAGACACATCCCTGCGCTGTAACGTGCGCACACGTTGCAAGATACTCGGCCTGCGGCCTTTCCCCGCACCCTCCGCGGCCCATTTGCCCGCCCCGCATTGCGGCCCGCTTCCACCCTGCCGGGCTCTCTTTGCGCGCGCTGACGGTTTTACTTCCGCGTCTACGGTTTCTCTGTTTGCGTTTATGTTAGCACGTGCCCTGTGTGATGTCAAGCCCTTTTTCAAAATTACCGCTTTCCTTCAGAAAAGCAAAAGAGGCACGGGCGGGCTTGCCGGAGGGCCATGCATCAGCCAAGGCCGGGCGGCGCCTCTCTTCCGGACGAAATATGAAACGTGATATATTTATATCATTTTCTATTGACAGCCTGCATATAAAGTGATATATTTATCACATGAAGCTACAAAAACATCACACCAGAAAGAGGTATGGATATGTCAGGAAAACAACTCAAAAGAACGCTGCTGATGGGGGCCGGCTGCGCCGTGGTTCTGCTGGCGGGCATTGTATATTCGCTGCTGTACAACGATGGGCGCTGGGTAAGGGAAATGAACCTGGAAGAATATGTCTTTTCTGCAAAGGACATCCCCATGCTGGTGGCGGGCATGCTGGTCGCGCTTTATGCCGTATATATCGCGGTGGTTATTTGCCGGAAAACCCTCAAGGGCCTTTTCACACAAAAGGGCCTTCATCAGAATTACACCCGCCGGGTGCCGCCCTTTCTCGGAGTGTTCGGAATATTCGGCCTTTTGGGCTTTTCCGGCTTTTGGACGTACCATGCGCACGGCATTGTCTCCCCATTTCTTCTCTTTGCCCTGTTTGGGCTGTTCGGGCTGTTTTTTGAGGGGAAGCTTTCACACACTCTGGAGGACGAGCTGTTTCAGCAGAACAAGGCAAGGGCAGACCTGAAGGCCTATAAAACGGGCTTCCTTCTTCTGGTCGCCGTCATTTTGCTGAGCAGATGGCGCGTATTGGCCCTTCATGCGGAATGGTGCGCAATTTTCCTGCTGATATCTGTCTCGCTCATTGTCGCTTTTGTGGTGTTTCAAAAGCGCTATCTGCTGTATTGCTATGAAAAAGAGGAATGACCATGGGGACAGATTTCAGATGTGAGCTGAAGATATACCGTGTGGCGCAGGGCCTGACGCAGGAGCAGCTGGCGGAAAAGGTAGGCGTACGGCGCGAAACCATCATGCGGCTGGAAAAGGCGCAGTACAACCCCTCTCTCAAGCTGGCTATTGACATCTCAAGAGCTGTAAAGGCCCCCATAGAGGATATTTTTATCTTCGCACAGGCGGATGAAGGATAAGCGCCCCGGCAGGGCGCGCTGTTTTCTCATAAATGTAACCACTTGCACACAAAATTATGGTATAATGTGTCCACTTGGCGGATTCAGGCGCAGGCGAAGGATGAGGCTGGTGGAACAACTGCCGCCCCCTTGACGAGGCCGGGCCACATGGCGAAGGGCGAGTTTCGTGAATGTGGCATCATGTCTCCACTTGGCGGGCGCGGGCAAAAGCACAGTGCGGGCCCGGTGGGGAAGACTCCGCCCTCTTCCTGTGCGCGAGCTGCAATGTAAAGCGCGGGTTCAGCCGGTGCGGCAGCGCACCTTCGTTTCACGAATACAGGCGGCAGCGCAGTACGGGCCTGACGGAACAGCTGCCGCAGCCCGGCGAACGGGCGCAGCATGTGCCCGGTGAATACGGCAGCGCCTGCTGCGGGCGGCAAGTACCGGTGCGCAAAGCATGAGTCCGGCACAGCCGCCATGCTCTGTGCCGATGCGCGATGCCCGGCAGCAGGTACAATGCCCTCTGCCGCCGCACGTACCGCCCTGCCGCACAATACATCACGGCAGATACAGCCGTAATTGGGAGGAAGCGACCTATGAAGTTTTGCCTTAAAATTCTTTGCATCACGCTGTGCCTGGCGCTGGGTGCAGCCGCGCTGGCCGGCTGTTCCAGCCAGAGTGCGCCCGCATCATCCGGCTCGGCCGCCTCGGCGTCTGGCACCGGGGCAGAGGCTCACGAGCCAGGCCTATTCATCGACGGGGAAAAGGCAGAGGCAGACCCCGTGCTCAAATTCAACGGCGAAGAAGTTCCGTTCGATTTATACCGCTATATTTTTCTCACGTTCTGCGACCGCTTTGCCGGTGAGGACGCCGGCTACTGGGATGATATGAGCGACGAGAATACAGCGCAGGCCGCCGAAGCCGTCAAGCTGTACACGCTGAACAATGCGCTTTCGTTCCCTATGTTCCGCCAATGGGCTGAAGAGCTGGGCGTGAGCCTGACGGAAGAGGAAAAGGCCGAAATAGAGCAGGTGGCCGCCGACTGGGAAGAATATTTTGGCTCTGAGGAAGAGTATGAAAGCTTTCTTTCCATCAACCATCTTACGAAAGAGCTTGCCATTCAAATGGAGCTGGACTCGCAGCTGAGCAACAAGGTGCTGGAGGCAGCCTTTGGCGAGGATATCAAAGCGGACGTACTGGAAAACTTTGTGCATGTGCAGCATGTGCTCATTCAGTTTGAGGACGCTGAGGCGGACGACCACTCTGCCGAGCTCGCCAAGGCTGAGGAGGTGCTGGAAAAGGCAAGGGCGGGCGAAGACTTCAACGCCCTGATGGAGGAATACAACGAGGACCCCGGTGAGCCGGAAGAGGGCTACTACTTCCCGGCCGGTGTAATGGTGCAGGAGTTCGAGGACGCCTCATTCGCTTTGAAGGACGGCGAAATCAGCGATATTGTGGAGACGAGCTACGGCTACCATATCATCAAGCGCCTGCCCATGGACGAAAGCTATATCGACGCACATCTGCTGGACCTTGCCGCCGATTCTTCTGTAAACGAGCAGATGCAGCAGGAAATGGATGAGCGCCTGCGCGCCGGGGATATCTGGTATTGCGACGAATACGACCAGATTTCGCCCGCCACGCTGTTTTAAGCGCCGCTTTCTGCCAGAGAGCCAAAATGCGCCGCCACGGCTGAGAAAGGCCGTGGCGGCGCATTTTTTTAATTTCGTGAAATACCGGCTGTGCCGGTGGAGAGGCCCTGCAAAAAGCCTTCGCCTCCGGCACCGGGCCCAAACGGGCTGCTGGCGGCGGCTGCCTGAAAAGTGGAAAGCCATTGCCCAGGGCGGCAAACCATTCCTCTCCGGGCTGCGGCGGGGCAGGTGACGCAGGCGGAACCAGCCTTGCGGCCTCTTAAAGGGGCCTGCCTGTAATATGTCCTTCCAGCCCTGTGCGGCCCATGCGCTTTACATGTGGAGGGGGGGATTATTTGTTTTTATACATTTCCTGATAATATTTCTGGTAGCTGCCGCTGGTGACGTTCGCCATCCATTCCTCATGGGCAAGATACCAGTCTATTGTCTTTACAATGCCCTCTTCAAACGGCGTTTCGGGGTACCAGCCCAGTTCGTTTTTAATCTTCTCCGGGTCGATGCCATAGCGGCGGTCGTGCCCGAGCCTGTCGGCCACATAGCGGATAAGCGTCTCGTTGATGGCGTCATCCGCAAGGCGCTGATGCAGCTGGGCAATGATGGTTTTCACAATAAAAATATTCGGCCGTTCGTTGTGGCCGCCCACATTGTACACCTCGCCGGCGCGGCCATTTTCCGCCACCATGTCGATGGCCTTGCAGTGGTCCTCCACATACAGCCAGTCGCGCACATTCATGCCGTCGCCGTACACCGGCAGGCTTTTATGGTTCTTCACATTGTGGATCATCAGCGGGATAAGCTTTTCCGGGAACTGGTAGGGGCCGTAGTTGTTCGAGCAGCGCGTGATGTTCACCGGCATGCCGTAGGTGTCGTGGAAGGCCATCACAAACATATCCGCGCTGGCCTTGGAGGAAGAATACGGGCTGTGCGGGCACAGCGGCGTGGCTTCGGTGAAATACCCCTCGGCGCCGAGGCTGCCGTACACCTCGTCGGTGGAGACCTGTATGTACTTTTTGCCGGGCGCCCACCGGCCGTCCTTCTGCCAGGCATTCTTTGCGCACTGCAAAAGGTTCACCGTGCCCAGCACGTTTGTCTCCACAAAAATCTCAGGGTTCGAGATGCTGCGGTCCACATGGCTTTCCGCGGCAAAGTTCACAACGCAGTCGAAATCATACTGCGCAAACAGCTTTTCCACCAGGGCCCTGTCGCAGATGTCGCCCTGCACGAACACATGGCGGCTGTCGCCCTCGGCACCCTTCAGGTTTTCCAGGTTGCCTGCGTAAGTGAGCTTGTCCAGGTTTACCAGAAGGATATCATCGTACTTTTTCAGCATGTAATACACGAAGTTCGAGCCAATGAACCCCGCGCAGCCTGTGATGAGATATTTTTTCAATATGGTCTCTCCTTTTTACAGCGGGCGCCCCGCTGTTTACTGGGGGCGTTATTCCCCGTTCCAGTTTTCAAAAAACGCGGCCAGCGCCTGCTGCCAGGGGCGCATCTCATCGCCCACGGTGCAGCGCAGCATGCGGTTGTCCAGCGCGCTCCACGCGGGCCTGTCCGCCGCGGCGGGGTGCGCGGCCTTGTACTGCGCACTGGTGCACGGCGTCACGGCGGCCTGCAGCCCGGCCAGACGCACAATTTCTTTTGTGAACTCATACCAGGAGCATACGCCCCCGCCCGTGCAGTGATACACGCCGTATTCCTTCGTCACGGCAAGCTTCAGGATATGGTGCGCCAAATCCGCCGCGTTGGTGGGGTTGCCGCGCTGGTCGTCCACCACGGTGAGGCTGCCGTTTTTCTTTGCGGCGTTCACCATTGTTTTGACAAAATTCCTGCCCGCATAACCATACAGCCACGCCGTGCGTACGATGAACCAGCGCGTGCAGAACTGCCGCACATACTCCTCGCCCAGCAGCTTTGTTTTGCCGTATATAGATTTCGGCGCAGGCGCCTCGCATTCTGAAATGGGCGCGCTGCCCTCGCCGCGAAATACATAATCGGTGGAAACGTGCACCAGCTTTGCCCCTATTTCTTCCGCAGCCATGGCAAGGTTGCGCGCCCCCAGTGCATTTACGCGGAAGGCGTCGTCCGGGTTTGCGTCGCAGCCGTCCACATTGGTGTACGCCGCGCAGGAGATAATCACGTCCGGCGCGTGGCGGCGCACAAAGGCGGCCACTGCGTGCCGGTCTGTAATATCAAGGCTTTCCATGCCGGGCACGCCCACGTCCGTCTCCACCACGCTGGCATGCAGCAGCTTTTCCGGCAGGGGGCCAAGCTCGGTGCGCCCGCGCGCAAAGCAGCGGCGCAGCTCGGTGCCGAGCTGGCCGTTTGCACCGGTAATCAGAACCTTCATACCTTACCTGCCTCTCTTCAATAGCGGATTTTGTTTTCCGCCACCTGCTTCAAATGCTGGCCATAGGGGCTTTTCCCATAGCGCCGGGCGCTTTCCAGCAGTTTTTCCCTCGTGATCCAGCCGTTTTTATAGGCGATCTCCTCCGGGGCGGAAATTTTGATGCCCTGGCGCTTTTCCACCATGCGCACAAAATCCGCCGCGTCCACAAGACTGTCCATCGTGCCGGTGTCCAGCCATGCAAAGCCGCGGCCCAAAAGCTGCACATCCAGCTTGCCGTCCTGTAAGTAGCTGTCGTTCAGGCTGGTAATCTCCAGCTCGCCGCGCGCCGAGGGCTTCACCTGCTTTGCCCTGCCGGCAACGCAGCCGGGGTAGAAATACAGGCCCGTGATGGCGTAGTTTGATTTGGGGTGCGCGGGTTTTTCCTCCACGCTCACCACTCTGCCCGCTTCGTCAAACTCCACAATGCCAAAGCGCTCGGGGTCGTTCACATAATAGCCGAACACCGTGGCGCGCCCGTTTTCCTGCGCGTTCTTCACGGCGTTTTTCAAAATGCGGGAAAAACCGTTGCCGTAAAAAATATTGTCGCCCAGTATCATGGCGCAGGCATCGCCACCAATAAATGCCTCCCCCAGAAGGAACGCCTGTGCCAGGCCGTCCGGCGAGGGCTGCACCTTGTAGGAAAAGTGCACGCCGTACTGGCTGCCGTCGCCCAGAAGATGCTCGAAGCGGGGGGTGTCCTCCGGCGTGGAAATGATGAGGATGTCCTGGATGCCCGCCAGCATCAGCGTGGAAAGCGGGTAATAAATCATGGGCTTGTCGTACACCGGCAGCAGCTGCTTGGAGGTGACCATGGTGAGCGGGTACAGCCTCGTGCCGGCGCCGCCGGCAAGGATGATGCCTTTCATTGCTGTTCTCCTTTTCTTTTATTTTAGATATCAAACGGGCTAAGTACCGCCCACACACTTACACAGTTTGAAAATGCATCTGCCAAGGCGCCGGGGCGCAGGCCCCCTTCAGCGCAGGCGGAACCCCCATTTGCGCCAGTAGCGCAGCATGGAGGATATCTGCCGGAAAAACGGCTTCAGGCTTTTGTTGGGGCTGCGGTGCCATGCGTGATATACATGCGTGCAGGGCGTGAAATACACCTTGCCGCAGCTTTGCGCCTTCCGGGTGATGTCGGCGTCCTCCACATACATAAAGTAGCCCTCGTCAAACCCCTGCATCCGGCGGAACACCTCGGTGCGCACCACAAAAAAACAGCCCGTGCAGAAATCTATTTCTCTTGGCACGGTGAGGTCTTCATCCAGCATCAGATAGTGCTCTTCCGTCTTTTTCAGGCAGGCCAGCGGCACCTGCCGCGCCAGCAGGGAAAGGAACCCCGGCGCCCGCTTTGCCGTATACTGCGGCGTGCCGTCCGGAAACAAAAGCTGCGGCGTGGCCATTACTGCATCCGGGTGTTCATCCAGAAAGGCGCACAGCCTGCTGACGGCGTCCTCATCCAGCGTGATGTCCGGGTTTACCACGGCGTGATATTTGCTTTCCAGCAGGGGCAGCACCGCATTATGCCCGGCGCCGAAGCCCACATTTTCAGAAAGGCACAGCACCTGTACGCGCGGGCCCAGCCGGGCCTGGGCCTGCCGCAGCCTTTCGCCCGTGCCGTCCGGCGAGGCGTTATCCACCAGATACAGCGAAAGCTCTGTTTCCTTCGTGTGCTGCAGCAGGCTCTGCGCCGCCTTTACTGCTTCTTCATAGCCGCCGTACGTGACGATGCAGGCGCTCACCTTTGTTTTTTCCATGCTGCGCCTTCCCCTTTCGCCGCGCAGGCACCGCGCGGGGCCGCCTGTTATTTGCTTTTATTATACCCTACATCCTGAATATTTTCAATGCACACGCATATTTCCCACAGGCGGCGTACAAGCTAGGTAACAGCAGAGCGCCGTCATCCGGCGCGTGTGGGAAAGGGGCGTGCGCCCCTTTCCGTGCAGAGAAAGAAAAGGTGGGGCATACATGAGACAGCGGTTGGCACAGTTTTCCGTAGGCGCGGCGGGCTACAGCGCGCTGGAGGTTCTGGCGCGCGGGCACACGCACTGGACAATGGCCGTGCTGGGCGGCATCTGCCTGTGCGCGCTTTGCGCCATTGCGCACAGCTTTGCGCACAAAAGCATCGTGTTTCAGGCGGCGCTGGGCACCGCCTTTATCACTGCGGCGGAATTTGCCACCGGCCTTGTGGTGAACCTCTGGCTCGGCTGGGCCGTGTGGGATTATACAAAAGAGGCGGGAAACCTTCTGGGGCAGGTGTGCCCACTGTTCAGCTTTTACTGGTTCTGCCTGTGCTGCGGCGTGTTCGGGGCGCTGCGGCTTGTGCGGCGCCATCTGGCGGGCAGGGTGAACACCTGACGGCTTTTTCCACATTGCAAAAGCGGCGGGCACCCTTGGGCGGCCCGCCGTCTTTGTACTGAACGGGCTGTCCCCCCTGTTGCCTGCCCTCGCGCGGCATGGTATGATAAGAAGGAATTCAAAGCTGCCGGTGAATTGATTTCTGCAAAAGGAGCTTTCAGCAAAATGGTCGTTTTCACATCTATCTGCGCCAATTATCTGCATAAAGCCCGCGTGCTCGCCCGCTCTGTAAAAAAATATATCCCAGACGCCGTCTTCATCGTATGTATGACGGAGCGCGAGCTCACCGATTCCATGCGGGACGACGCTTTTGATTCTGTGGTGCTCTCAAAGGATATGTGGGAGGGCGATTTTGACGCCTACATATTCAAGCACGCCATTGTAGAGGCCTCCACGGCTGTGAAAGGGCAGTTTTTCCGCTGGCTGTACCGCACATATCCAGCGGAGCAGCAGTTTGTATATCTGGACCCGGACTGCCGCGTATATTTCGATTTTTCCGAGCTGCGGGAACTTCTTGTGACAAAGCCTATCGTCGTATGCCCGCACCTGGTGGACCCCGGGAACGTTCAGATAGAGATATCCAGCATGGCGCACGGTGTGTATAATCTCGGCTTTCTGGCGGTAAACCGTTCCAAAGAGGCCCGCGCCATGATAGACCGCTTTTGTCATGGCCTGCTGTCTCCTTTCCTGCCTGCCGGCATAAAAAAGAGCAGCCGTTTTCGCGAGTGAAAATAGCTGCTCTTGATTGATGTTCTGTTGTTATGGAATTTGTGGTCTATTTGAATTTATTGTGCGACTTCAAGAAGTTTTTGTGCAATTCGGTTGCTGACTTCCAGATAATAATTCAATTCCGCGTCATTCATTTCGTCCTCATTCCACGCTTCAAATTTTTCATTCATATCGGAAAGCTGGGTCATCATCTCGCCGTATTGGGAAAGCAATGTTAAATCAGAGGGATTTTCGCTATACTCTTTCATAAATGCACAATACTCATCATAGAACGCTTCATAGCTATCCATCGCTTCTTTGAATTCTGGACGCATTTCATTGGATGAAATATCAGATGTGTTGCGCTCATTCACACCCTCCGAGGAAGGAATCATATCTTCCGTATCAACTTCCTCCGGAGCTTCAATCGTACCACTCATGTAATTGTCGTTTTTGTTGTAGTTAAGATATACATTGTACATCTCATCATTATCAGCAGTATAAAAACCTTCAAAATTGCTCGCATCAATGGTGTATCCTTGAGCTTTGCATTCCTCAACATAGGCATTGAACTGCTCTAAAGACATTCCATAAGCATCAAACATAAAAATCATTTCGTCATCCCGGCCCACTTCAACTATCTGCACATCAGGCTTGGGAATATGATCGCCTAAAGTGGTCGTTGACCACTGGTATGCTTCAACGGTTTCATCATCCATTGTGTACTTGTCAGATTTGAAGTCGTAATTGACAGTATAGATTCTCCCATCATCAATATATCGTATGGTTGCAATATCTGGCTCGACTAGATTATAATGGGCCAGATTTTTTAAGTAATAAAAAGTACAGTTTACAAGGGACTACACAGGGTAGGTATCTGACGGGAGGGGTTC